>CAVZMQ010000001.1:0-294155 GCA_963776365.1 Candidatus Acidiferrales bacterium
GGTCTTAACGGCACGGCACATCCCACACGAATTCCATATTTACCCCGGACGACACGATGCCACATATTTTGCTGAGCATCTTCCGGCTTCCCTGGTGTTTGCCTCGCACGCGTTCGCCGACGCCCACTGACGTTGCGGTTTTCGTTATAGAATAATTGCGGCCCATGGGGGGTGAGCGATGCTAGAGCCACGTTCCTTTTCTGCTCTTTCCTGATACTGTTCAACAGCAACGTTCAAGCGCAACAGAAGCCCGCTGAACATCTTTCGAATCTGCCGCCAACCGCTCCGACGTCCGGTCCGCGGATGGAATTCCTGGACGAAATTTCTTATTTCGAACAACGATTCGAACGGTTGGCGGATGCAGTTCCAGCAGAGAAATATGGCTGGCGTCCGGCGGAGGGCGTGCGCACCATCGGTGAAGTGTACCTGCATGTGGTGGCGATGAATTACAACATCGCGAAAATGCTGGGCACCCCGATGCCAGCGGGTGTGGACACCAAGGCCATGATGGCTTACGTGACGGACAAGCCGAAAGTAGTTCAAGTCGTTGAAGGACTCTTTTGCGCAGCTGCGGACCGCTGTTATTGCGCTGAAGGATTCCGAGCTCGACAAGGAAATGAGGACGCCGCGCGGGCAGACCACGATGCGTGGAATGTTCTTCATCATTTCCGGGCAGCTTGGGGAACACCTGGGCCAGTCCATCGCTTACGCACGCTCGATCGGAGTCGTTCCGCCATGGACCGAGGAGCGCCAGCGGCAGGAAGTGGAAAAACCGGGCCATAATTGAAGGAATCGTGGCTGATGGAAGGCAACGCCGTTGAGCTTTGGGAACGAGCGGGACGCGACGCGCTGCAGCGTTCAAGCTAAGAAATAAATATCGGGCTTATCGACAACACCCGACTCCTCTTGGACGGTCGAAACGTCGGCTGAGTTTATAAAGCCGCGGGCCTTCGCGAGATCGAGGACTTCGAAAAACAAGAATACTTCGTCCGGCTCGTACAAGTTTCGCATTACTTTTTCGACGCGGAGTCCAGCATTGCGCTGGGCATCCTTGTGTCTGTCAAAGACCCGCTTCCACTCGTGGAACTCCCTCACTTTATGACGTACCAGTAGGTACCCCATGGCGTCCCTCCCTGCTTCCATGAAGGCAGCTGAACCAGGCCGCATGCGCAAAGGGACACCTTACGCCTGAGCACGGCATCTCGGCAATGATTCAATTTCTCGTGGAGTGTGTGCGCACGCGGCATTCCGGGGTATCGTTGTGACCGCATGGAAGCTGGCCAGGAGGAGAATGATGAAACGCGCTTCGTTTGTATTGCTATTGGTTTCAGCGGTGATCGCAATTTCGACACTGATAGCTTGCAATATCCGCATAGACACCGATACGTCTCGCAGCGAGATCGACGCGTTCAACAAGAAATACATCGCCGCTCATTTGAAAATGGATAATGCCGCGGTCTTGGCGATGTGGGCTGATGACGGCGTAAGCTTGCTGCCCCAAATGGCGCCATTGAAAGGCAAACAGACCATCGGAAAATTTTTCGATGAAGCCGTATCGCACCTGGGCGGCTATCACATGAAGACGATGGAGATTGACTTTCAACAGATTCAGACCATGCACGACTGGGCTTACGAATGGGGACTGGAGCACCAGGTGCTGGAATCTTCCGAGGGTAAGCCAACCGTGGAGGGGCGTGGCAATATTCTGCTGATTCTTCGCAAAAACGTGGCGGGGAGTGGAAAATTCAACAGGAAATGTGGAACACCGCGCCGAAAGTTGGGGGCGAGAGCAAATGAATTGGGACGGCCTTCGAAGCAATACTAAAGGACAGGCCAGGAGGTGCTAACGCTTTTAGTGGCGGCAGCAGGGCTGCCGCTGTAGTGATGGAGTTGGCGCATCGAATTGCGAATAGCGGGAGCTGGGCTCCCGCACTCCGAGATGGCGGCGTAGTATGATTCGCGAATTGAAGGCGGATGGAGGGTGGATGAGTGTTGCGCGGCGGCTGGATGAGGTGAAGAGCGGGTTCGAGCGGGCATTTTGGGTTGCAAATATCAGCGAACTGTTTGAGCGGCTTTCGTATTACGCCGCGTTCGCCTCTCTGGCGCGCTACCTGCATGAAACGCTCAGTTTTCCATTGGAGCGAGCTGCCAATCTTGCCGGTCTATTCGGCGGACTGGTTTGGTTTCTGGCGATATTCGGCGGGGCGATTGCCGACCGTCTGGGATTCCGTCGCGCGCTTTCGCTGGCGTACTTGATTCTGGCGGGCTCGTACTTCCTGCTGGGTTCGCTCGGTTCGAATTGGATGCGGCCGTTATACGGGGCGGTGCCATTGGTTGCGCTGGTCACGGTGGTTTTGATGTTGCCGGCCCTGGGGGTCGCGCTGGTAAAGCCGAGCGTGGTGGGAACGACGGCGCGAGCGTCCAACGAGAACGTGCGTTCGATTGGCTATTCGATTTACTACACGCTGGTGAACATCGGCGGGGCGCTCGGGCCATTCGTGGCGTCGTGGGTGCACAAGAACCTCAGCGTGGAAAATGTGTTTCGGGTTTCGGCGCTTAGCGTTTTTGTGATGTTCTTTGTGGTGCTGCTTTTCTTTCGCGAGCCGCGCAAATCCGGTGACGTGGCTACGGAGAGCCTGAGCGTCACAGTGAAGAACTTTCTTAGAGTTTTGGGGAATCCGAGATTCATGTTGTTTCTGCTGATTTTCTCGGGCTACTGGATCGTGTATTGGCAGGAATTCGTCACGCTTCCCATTTACGTACACGATTACGTGAACCGCGCGGCGGATACGGAGAGAATGCTGTCGACCGGACCGTTGATCGTGATCGCGTTTACGGTGGTGTTCAGCGTGATGACCCAGAGAATGTCCGCGTTTCGCGCGGTCGTGCTGGGCACGCTGATTTCCATGTTGGGATTTGCGGTGCTTGCGATGGTTGGAACCATCGCCGCCGCGTACGGCACGCTGGTGGTGATCGCTGTGGGCGAACTGATTCAGCAGCCGCGCTACTACGATTATATTTCGCGCCTTGCGCCGCCGGGCCAGCAAGGGACGTACATGGGTTTCGCGTTTCTGCCGCTGGGCATCGGCGCTTTCGCGTCCGGGCCAATTGGCGGAGTTTTGCTGCACCATTTTGGTGAGGTACAGCACCGCCCGGCGCTGTTTTTGTGGGCACTGACGGCGATCGGTATGGGGACAACCGCGCTTTTGTGGATTTACGATCGGGTGGTGAAGCCGTCTGTACTGGAGATTGTGCCGAGATGGGGTCCAGCATGCTCGACCCCTACGCGGATACGCACAGGCAGGAGTGTCGGTGGCGCGTTGACATGAAGAGAGATCCCTCACTTCGCGGACTCCGTTCGGGATGACAGCCGACAACAATTGCGGGAAACGGCACGGGTCTAGAAGACCCGCCACTACAAGAGAAAACTGCTTTTCAGTTGACCATGCGACGCAGGGATTCGAGGGCTTGGCGCGCCAAGGAATAACGGGGCTCAATGTTGAGGGCTTCCTGGAAACAACGCATGGCCTGGCCGTACATTTCTTTACCCAAATAAGCGCGGCCCAAGTTGTAGTGAGGAAAATGTCGCGGTTCGTAGCGGCGGGCCTCAACGGCTTGTTGCAGCCACGGAACGGCCTCGTCAAACTGGCCCAGTTCGATCAGGTAGGCGCCGATGTCGTTATAGGGATTGCCAAAATCGGGATCGAGTTCAATGGCGCGTTTGCATTCGGCAATGGCATCGAGCAGTTTGCCCTGAAAATGATAGGTCCAGCCGAGAAATGTGTGGGCTTCGGCGGTAGGATGAAGGTCCAGGGACGACTGGTAGAGTTCGACAGCGCGATCGTAGTCGCCTTCCATCTGCGCTTGATAGGCGTCTTGCAACACCTCCCACGCGCGAGTCAGGGTCTCCTGATTCATGACGCCATTGTGAACGGGAGAATCGCCTAAGGTCAAAGGTACGGAAGTTCTAGCTGTGCAAAAGCACAACCTGTCCGTTCTGACGGGGCGGGGTGGAAATTCGGCCACAGAATGGAGAAAATGAACGGGCAAGAGAATGCGTACTCACCGAGAGATTGGGGGAAAAGTGAATCGTACGATCAGGAGGATTTGGGGATTAGCGGTGTGCGGTTCGATGCTGACCGCCGGGATGCTGCTGGCGCAAAGCTCTGGAAAAAAGACGAGTGCCAATGCGGCGGCGGTTGCGCGGGGCAAATCGCTGTTTCAGCAGAAATGCTCGATTTGCCACTATGACACCAGCGACCAGAAGAAGATCGGACCGGGACTCAAGGGGCTGTCCAAGCGCGGAACGTTCAGCGTGAATGGTAATAAAATCACGGATGAGAGCTTGAAAACCTGGATTGAAAATGGCGACCAGTTGATGCCGCCGTTCAAAGACGTGCTGGAACCGGATCAGATCAAGGATGTCATCGCGTACGTGAAGACGCTGTAATTTCGCAGGGCTCAGGATGCCCGCATGTAAAGAAAAATCCCCGGAGCCTGATGAACTCAGGCGTTCCGGGGATTTCGAATCTTCTTTTCTCCCGGGCTGGGAGAAAAACCGCCACGAACTACTTCAGAACGGCATCCTTGAGGACCTTGGCCGGACGAAGACGAACCACCGTCTTGGCCTTGATCTTGATTTGTTCGCCGGTCTGAGGATTGCGACCGATGCGCGCCTTGCGATGAGCTTTCACGACACGGCCGATTCCGGGAATGACGAATTTGCCGGCTGCGCCCTTGGCTTCCTTGACGGCGAGCTTGTGAAGCTCTTCAAAGAAAGTCGCAACCGTCTTCTTCGAGGTGCCCACCTTCTCGGCAATGTGTCCAACGATTTTGGTCTTGCTCAGTGGCTTAGCTGCCATTTTAGTCTGCTTATCCTCCTGGAATTGTCTCTCCACCCCGAATGAATCGAGGTCAGCACGAGCGAAAAACCCCTATTTTTCAATGGAAAACTCGGGCCGGAAGGAACTATAAACGAACGGGAACAGAGAACGCAAGGGCGAAACCGCAAAAATGAAGGGAAAAATGCAGATTTTTTTGCCAGGATGTGCAAAACCCCTGATTTCATGCGGGTCTTGACACATCGGAACCCCGGCTAAGACGTATAACGCACGTGTTATCCTTGCTAAACCCCAATCATTGCTAGGAGAAGAGTAGATGAGCGCGACGTGGAACGGCAAAGAACTGGAACGGGAACTGATGTTAGTGACCAAAGCAGTGCGCAGGCCGGTGGCGGTCACATTCTTGCAAGAGATTCCTGCGTCCGAACAAAAATTCGAGGGGACGCAGCCCTCCGGGTGCAGCTTCTGGCGCCTAGCCGCGGAAGGACGCACTTTCTACACCGTGCCTGAAAACCACTTCAATTGCGCAGTCGGGGCGTATACCCACAATATAGCGCTGTCGCCCGACCGTGAAAAGGAAACCGAACAAACCCTGAAGATGATGTTCGATTTGGGCTACGTAAAGCCCGAAGAAGTACCGCAGATTCCACGGCTGGCCAACGCTCCAAATGCGATCCTCTATTCTCCATTGGGAGAATCGACAGGAGTGCCGGACGTGGTGCTGTTTGCGGCCAAGCCATCTGGCGCCATGTTGTTGCAAGAGGCCGCAAATCGTGCTGCGGTGGGCAGCGGTGCGCCGGCGCTGGGCAGACCAACGTGCATGGCGCTGCCCGCTTCATTGCAGCATGGCGCGATCACGAGCCTGGGCTGCATCGGCAATCGCGTTTACACCGGATTGGGCGAGGACGAGATGTACGTGGTGCTACGCGGGAAGGATGTGGGGGCAGTAGCGGAGGCGCTGCGAACCATTGCCAGCGCGAATGTGGCGCTGAACGATTACGCCAAGGGCCGACGAGAACAGCTCTCCACACTGTAAAAATTAGTTAAAGAGAGGCCAGGCCTTCGTAAAAGTGGGCGATAGCCTTAATGCCGCCATAGTAGTTGTCGAGTGCCAGATGTTCGTCGGGCGCGTGAGCGTTCTCGTCGGGTAATCCAAAACCAATCAAGACGCAGGGAACTTTGAAGGTGTCGTGCATTTGAGTGACGAACGGGATCGAGCCGCCTTCGCGGATAAACACGCCTTTCTTGCCGAACCCTTTTTGCAAGGCCACCTGAGCGATGTGAAAGATCGGATCATGATAGGAAGCAACCCATGGTTTGCCAGTGCTGAGCGTTTCGAATTGGCAGGTGACCGTTTTGGGGAGCAGCTTTCGAATGTGCTGCTCGACGAGCCCGGCAATTTTTGCGGGATTCTGACTGGGCACTAGACGCGTGGAGAACTTGGCATAGGCCTTGGAAGGGATGACGGTCTTTGCGCCTTCGCCCTGATAGCCGCCCCAGATTCCGTTGGGTTCCAAAGTGGGACGGATCCATAAACGCTCGACGGTTGTAAATCCGTGCTCGCCAAAATAACCGCGGGCTCCGACGGCGCGTTCGAAATCCTTCTTTTTCCAAGGTAGCGTGTTGAGGGCTTTCCGTTCGGTGGCAGAAACCTTGTCCACGTCGTCGTAAAAACCAGGCACGGCCACGCGGAACTTCTTGTCGTGAAGCTTGGCAAATAGCTCGGTGAGTACCGTAAGTGGATTCGGGACGGCTCCCCCGTACACGCCTGAATGGAGGTCGCGCGCGGGACCGGTAATCTCAAGTTGATAATAATTCAGGCCGCGCAGCCCGTAGGTAATCGAGGGCACGCCCTTACCGAGCATGGCCGTGTCCGAAACGATTAACGCGTCAGCCTTGAGCTTCTGCTTATGGGCCTGAACATAGTCCCACAAGCTGACGCTTCCGACTTCTTCCTCGCCTTCAATCAGAACCTTAATATTGACGGGAAATTTTCCGGCGGCTTCGTGCAAAGCTTGCAAGGCCTTCAGATGGATGTGGACCTGACCCTTGTCGTCGGCAGTACCTCGCCCATAGATGTTTCCATCGCGCGCTTCCGGCTCAAAGGCAGGCGAGGTCCAGAGATCGAGAGGCTCCGCGGGCTGTACGTCATAGTGGCCGTAGAACAACACGGTGGGCTTGCCTGGGGCTTCCAAAGATTCGGCATAAACCAATGGATGAAGATCTGTCGGGACGATTTCGACGGTATGGAAGCCTGCGCTGCGCAGATGTTCGGCGACCCACTGGGCCGCTCGTTCAATATCGGGCTTGTGCTCCGATTTCGCGCTAATGGACGGAATTCGCAGGAATTCGAAAAGCTCGGCGAGGTGTTGCTCGCGCCGACCTTCGATGATTTCAGTAAAGTTCATGGCAAGCCCTCAGGCACAAAGGTTCTGTGCCAAATATGAACAGCTCAATGATTTCCAGAAATGCGCGGCGGCGGAATGGATTTGGAGCAAGGACTGGATGCCGAAGCCGCAAAAATATTCTACGACCTGGGTGGGTAGCGCACAAGGCGGCGGGAATCGCGAAAAGGCCTTGTCACGCGCGAACACCTGTCCTTTAGGGCAATTGACCCAGATTTAGGCCCAAGCCATCATGAGGCCATGGTTGAACTTGCCAACTCCGCAGAACGCCGCAGCCAACGCGTCTTTCATAAGATGCGGCTGCAGGCGCTTGGTCGCAGCCATGACGGGCGGAAATTCCGGGAAATCTGCGAGACACTGGTAGTGAGCGCGCATGGCGGGTTGCTGAACCTGCGCAATGAAGTGGATAACGGGGAAATGCTGGTGCTGGTAAATCCGGAAACACAGGAAGAACAGGAATGCCGCGTGGTGTTTCTGGGAGATCTCGGGAAGCGGGGCACGCGAGTGGGCGTGGAATTCCTCACACCCGCGCCCCACTTTTGGGGAATTGAGTTCGCTGTGGCGCAAAACGGCGCCAACCTGGATCGGGCTGATAAAACGCAGTAAGCGCGGGAGCGACGCCGAGTCCCGCAAACCCGATCGCCGAAGCTTTCGAATGCCCTCTTCATTCCTTCCAAACAGATTCTGAACGCGATTGTTCGTGCAATTGTCCCCGCCTTGCACTGTCACTTGGGATCAGCGAGAATTTGGCCCTTGTGCCGGGGTGTTGGCCGCTGAAGGGACGAGAACGATGGACGATCCAGACTTGAACATTGAGAATTCCTGGGCTTGGCGCTGCATACCAGCTTGGCTGATGCAAATCTGGATGGTCTGGATTTTGGTGACCTTTTTCGTGATCCGCATCCTTGGCTCCCAGGCGGCCGAAACCCTGTTGAAATGGTACCGTCATTGGCGATGAGACTGTTGCCCGCCGTGGTGGCGAATATTCTTCTTGTTGTGGCGGCGTTTGGAGTAGGCCGCCTGGTGATCCGCTTTTCGCCAGTAGATTTTCGGCGCGTCGACCGGCTTGCAGCGGTTCTCTTGGCGGGGCTCGGTTGTTTGGGAACCCTGCTGTTCCTGGTCGGACTGATCCATTTGTCGCGAGCCACGATTCTGGGGCTGTTGTTGCCTGCTGCTCTGCGCAGTGGCAGCGCACTGGAACGTCGACATAAGAGCAGCGTCTATCGTCAAACGAGTTGCACTGTTCGCAGTGGTGGCGGGTTTTGAGGTTATTTTCGAGTGGATTCGCGAGAATGACTCGGAACTTCGTTCTCGATATTGTTCGTAGGGTCTTATACTTCGCCTAAAGGATACGGGATACCATGGCTTCAAAACGCACACTGATCACCGGTTCGAGTGGTTTGATTGGGTCGGAGGCCGTTGAACACTTTGACCGCCAGGGACATCAGGTGCATGGCGTCGATAACAACATGCGCCGGGTGTTTTTCGGGGAAGCGGGAGACACCACGTGGAATCTGGATCGTCTTCGGCGCGTTTCGAAGAATTTCACACACCACAATCTCGATATCCGGGATCGCATCGGACTGGAAACCTTGTTTCGTTCGCAGCGGTTCGATTTGATTATCCACTGCGCGGCTCAGCCATCGCACGACAAAGCCCGCGATATTCCAATCCTTGATTTTGAAGTGAATGCTCTCGGCAGCGTCAATCTCCTGGAGGCCACCCGGCTTCATTGTCCTGAGGCGGTATTTATCTTGCTTAGCACCAACAAAGTTTACGGTGACGCGCCGAACGAGATGCCCCTGGAGGAATTAGAAACGCGTTGGGAGTATGCGCGGCCCGAGGATTACAACGGCGTCACGGAGAATTGCCGGATTGATCGCACCCTTCATTCGTTGTTCGGCGCTTCCAAGGCTTCGGCGGACCTCATGGCTCAGGAATACGGCCGTTATTTCGGAATGAATGTTTGTGTATTCCGGGGCGGCTGCCTTACTGGACCTTCGCATTCCGGAGTGGAGTTGCACGGGTTTCTTTCGTATCTGGTGAAAGTGGCCATAACCGGTGGCACGTATTCGGTGTTCGGCTATAAGGCCAAGCAGGTCCGCGACAATATCCACAGCTATGATGTGGTGCGCGCCATGGAGGAATTCGCAGCAAATCCGCGGCCCGGTGAAGTGTACAACATGGGCGGAGGCCGCGAGAATAGCGTCTCCATGCTGGAAGCCATTGCGAAGACCGAAGAAGTGTCGGGCAAAAAGCTGAATTGGAAGTATATCGATGAGAATCGCAAGGGCGACCACATCTGCTACATTTCGGATCTGTCCAAGTTCAAATCGCATTACCCGAATTGGAAGGTCACCGTCGGACTTGACGAGATTTTTCGCCAGATCGTTGCGGATCACACGCAGAGGCTCAAGAGTGCCGGAGCCGTCTGACCCGGCCCGTAGCGTGATTCCGCGAAGCTGTTCCAGGTACCAGGCACGGTTCGCGATTTTGTGGCTTTCATTCCCACCACGAATGCCCAACTCGATTGACTTGTATTTTCGCGTGACCTAACATCCAGCCTGAAAAGCCTGGAATCACTTCCACCAGTGCCCATTCCGCTTACGCCTTAGTCCTGGAACAGTAAGGAGGGAGCATGACTACCAAGCCAGTAAGGAAGCAGGAACCATTCCCCAAATCGGACATCCACATCAAAGTACATCACCGGAGTCACCCAACCGGCGTAGATCACAAAGCCGTCTATCTTCACGAAAACTATAAAATTATCTGGGAAGCCGAATCGACCCAGGTCAAGAGCTTCGAAGTGCAATTTGTCGGCCCTGACTTGCCGTTTGGTCCGCAACTTACGAAGTTCGACAGCACTCACAACATCACACCCCCGCTACCGCACTTCGATGAACTGACCGTATTCAAATACGACATCACCATAACGGACAGCAACAATGGCAAGCATCAGTTCGATCCACACGTGATTGGCGGTGGCGGAAACTGAATTCGGCGGCTTTGCGCTACGTCATGAGCGTTCGAACGCCGTCTGACCGAAACAGATTGGGTTTTACAAATCGATGACAACATCTTCACTCGGTTGCGAACAGCAGCTGAGCAGGTTCCCGTCAGCCGGCTTTTCGAGTGGCTCGGGCCCGTAAACGACCGCGCCTGAAACCAAACCGCTCTCGCAGCTGTGACAAACACCGGTGCGGCAGGACCAACGAACGGGCACGTCGCAGGCCTCGGCAAGCTCCAAAATGCTCTGGTACTTCGAGGCGTTCCAGTGTGCGGCGATGCCACTCCGAGCGAACGATACCAGCGGCCCAGTATCGGCTTCGTTCTCGGGCACATGAGGAACTCGCGTGCCTTCGCCAACAACACCTGGGGCCATGGACTCGCTGCCGTTGAACATTTCGATGTGAATGCGCTCGGGTCCGACTCCGAAACTTGCGAGCGCCTCTCTCATGTCGGCCATGAAACGAGCTGGCCCGCAGAGGTAAACATCTGCATCTCGGGGTAACTGGATCAGATCGAAAATTGCCCGCGAGAGGTGACCACTCGCGCCGAAGTGATCACCCCGCCTGTCGTTCAATCCCGGTTTGCTGTAACAAACATGGCTGCGGCCGTTCGTGAGCGCGAGTATCAGCCGGCGGGCTTCTTCGGCGAAGGGATGATGCTCCTCATCGCGAGCCGCGTGCACCCATAAGACCTGACGCGCCGAGCGAGCCTCCGCCAGTGCGTGCAACATCGCCAGGACCGACGTTGCTCCGATTCCCGCGCTGAGCAGCACGACCGGCCGCTCTCCGGCCTGAAGAAGGAAGCTTCCGCGCGGCGAGCTGACCTCGAGAGCATCGCCGACCTGGACATGCTCGCGGACGTATGTTCCTGCCGCGCCGTTCGGCTCGATTTTCACGCTGATGCGATAGCGTTCCGTCGAGGGTGGACCAGACAGTGAGTAGCTGCGAAACAGTGGCGGGCCGTCCGCCTTCACCCGAAGACGCAGGACCACGTACTGACCTGGCAAAGCCATTGGGAGTTCATGGCCATCCGGGCTCTGCATCGTCAACGAGAGAACGTCCGCGGACTCTCGATGGATTGCCGTCACCGCGAGCGGTCGAAATCCGGGTGCGACCGAATGCGCGGCGGCGGCTGGCACGAGCCCGGCATTGCCGCTCGTTGCGACAGTATTTTGGTTCTGCAGCAACGCCTGAAACGAGCCGCGCCATCCGGGCGAAAGCGCTTCGATCCGCAACGCACGCTCTAACCGATCGCGAGGATGATTGGGTAAATAGAGCAGCGCATTGATCTCCGCAACGGTCATGCGCTCTCCCGCCTCTCCGACTTTCACGATCTCGTCGCCTGCATCCACCTCGCCTTCGCGCAGTACCCGAAAGTAGAACCCAGGCCGGCTGCTGGACGTCAGCAATGCGGGCATCTGAGGCTCGTTCAAACGAATGCCGACGCGATAGCAGGTAACCCGGGGTTGAGTTACTTCGAACAATGCGCTGCCGATCTGATAACGGTCGCCAATGCACACTCGATTGTCGGGCAAATCGCCGACCGTGAAGTTCTCGCCGAACTGTCCATGGACGAAGTCGGTCCTCTTTAGGTGCTCCTGCCAATACTGGTAGGATTCGATCTGATAAACGAAGACCGCTCGTTGCTCACCCCCGTGGCCAGCCAAGTCACCTTGACCGTCTCCATCGAGATTTAGCCGGCCGACGTGACAACGACCATGCACTGGATTTTTCCAGATCGCGGTATGCACACTGCGACCCATCCACTGGATGTCGCTCGGAAGTCCGACGTTCACCGATAGCAGTTGGGCCATTTCGCTCGGAACTTATCCTGTAGACCTAGGTCATCGTCGACATCGTTAAGCTTCATTCTCAGCGTGAGACTGTCTTTTGCTTGAGGCTGGGGCGAGTATCCAGACCCGCCGGTTCCGGTATCGAAGCGGCAGAAGAGAACAATGCAATCAGTCCTTCAACCAGAGTTAGGTGAGTGAGAATGCTGTCACGTAGAGCGGTGTATGGCAGTCCGGCGGCCATCGCGATCTGCACGGATGTCATGATTTCGCCCGCCCCCACGCCAAAAGCGGTGAAGCCAAGAATGCGCTCGCCCTCAGTCTCAACCAGAACCTTGAGAAATCCTCGTGTTTCCGACAGCGTGGTGGCGCGCATTACCGCTCCCATAGGAATCTTGAACAGACGATAAGCGATTCCTTGTGCTTTCGCTTCCCTTTCATTGAGTCCGATGCGGGCCAATTCCGGATCGGTAAAAAGACAAAAGGGGACTTGCCTTCCAGTGGTCACGCGTTTGCCGTTTGTGAGGCTGGCATGTACCACGCGAAAATCGTCTACACTCACGTGGGTAAACTGAGGGCTGCCGGCTACCTCGCCGATAGCCCAAACGCCGGGCGCCGTGGTCTGCAGGTGCTCGTTCACCTTAATGTATCCGCCATCGGTGAGTTCCACGCCGGCTAGCTCCAATCCGATCGCCTGTGTGTTAGGGGTGCGTCCGGTTGCTGTCAACAGGTGACTGCCCTCCAACGTGTTTTCGGCTCCATTGCCATTCTTTTCGAGAAGGACTTTTACTCCCTCGCCGGATTTACCGGAGATCTGTTTGACCTTCGCATTGAGTAGGAGGTCAATGCCTTCGTCTTCGAGGAGGCTTCGCAAGCCTTCACTCACGTCTTCGTCCTCGTTTTTGAGCAACCGTGAACCCCGCGCTAATACCGTGACTTTGCTGCCGAACCGTCGCATCGCCTGGGCAAACTCCAGACCAACATAGCCACTCCCAAGCACAACGAGATGAGCGGGAACTTCGTCCAACTCAAGCGCTTCGATATGTGTCAATGGCTGTGCCTCGGCAAGGCCAGGTATGGGTTCGAGTGTCGCGTGTGTTCCGGTGTTAACGATCACATTCGTTCCCCGCAGTTGGCGCGTCGTTCCGTCAGGAAGCACAGCTTCGAGCGTTCTAGGGCCGACGAAGCGGCCGGAACCGAGAATGAGTTCGGCGCCACTCTTTTTGTAGTTCTCCAGATATACGTCGTTCCAGCTCGAAACCATCCTGCGTTTGCGTTGCCGAACCACGCGCATATCCACGGTAAAGTCCGTTTTGGCGATGCCGAACTCGTCACTTCTGCGAAAGTACGAAGCGACCTTGGCGCTGTGGATGATGTTCTTGCTGGGCAAACAGGCGATGTTCGGGCACGAGCCACCGATGTATTTGCGCTCGATCACCGCAACGCGCTGCCCCTGCGCGGCAAATGTCCAGGCAGCGACGGTCCCTCCGGTACCGCCGCCAAGGATCACGAGATCGTAAT
Organism: Candidatus Acidiferrales bacterium; assembly: GCA_963776365.1. Taxonomy (GTDB): domain Bacteria; phylum Acidobacteriota; class Terriglobia; order Acidiferrales; family UBA7541; genus Acidiferrum. The sequence continues at coordinate 13,566 of CAVZMQ010000001.1, forward strand.
CTTCGACGCTGGTCCTGGTGCTCATATGCGTTCCTTCCCAAATTGTCTCGAATGGCGAGATGTGTACGCCAGTCTTTCGTGCAGCGACACCACACCAGCGTCTGCCCACCCGGTGCTAGCGGTTTTGTGACGTCTCGGTGGGTCTTAGCGCTGCGGCTCCGAAATTCACGCTGAATCGTTTGCACCATATAGACACTGCGCGGTACTTCGCCAGGTCCAAGTTGCTGCTAAGTGTGTAATTTTGGTCGCCAATATTTCCCTTGATGACCCCCAGATCAGCAAAGCCGGCCTTCTCCACTGTTGCTACGTCCTTTGCATCTTCGGCGGCAACCATGTAGACGTGAACATCAGGGCCGTTGGACGTGCTGAAGTTTGTAAGGCGAAGAACACGAGCGCCATCTGCCATTTGGTAGATGGTCGCCGTACCTTCCGTTGGATGCAAAATGCTGTAGAACTGTCCCGACTCCACCGGCTGTGCCGACGAACTACCTTGTGCGGCCGGCATTGCTTCCTCAACATGTCGATTCACCACCAGCCGCTCTGGACGAAATGCGTACCAAGCGACAAACAACGCGATCGCGACTATCGGAATCGCAATTTTCCATTTCTTCATTTTCCTATCTCCTTCAACCTAAAATCACGGGTCGGAGCTGTTCGATTACCGTGAAGAAATACGCAGGGGCCCGCTATTAACGTGTTTTCAGTTGTGCGCAGAGTTCACCGTGCGACGAACTTCTGCTGCGAGAGGCTTTCACGCGCGGCTTCCGAGATCAGCTCAACCACCAGATCCGGCGCTGTCAGCATTGGCGTATGGTCAACCGGCCCTGATCGGACAGTCGCGCCCATACGGTCCGCCATGAATCGCTGCGTCTTCGGGTGAATCATGCGATCCTCTTCCGCGAGCAGATACCACGACGGCTTCGTTCTCCACGCTGGAGCAGGGGCCGGTTCTTGAATGCACTGGAGCGCAATTGGTCGTTGCACCGCAGCCATGATGCTCGTTTGCTCGACCGAAGCTTTGTGGGCAACTACGTGGCGAAAGGCTTCCGCTGGCATCCACAGAAAACCGTGCGAATCGGGTGCCAGTTTCGGGGCATCCCGGTGCGGTGCCTCGCGATAAAACACTTTCGCGACCGTTTCGCCCTCATCCGGCGCGAGCGCTGCGACATAAACAAGCGATTTCACTCGCTCCTCGTGCATTGCTCCGATCACCGCGCCAGCGTAGGCGTGGCCAGCCAGGACCAAAGGGCCGCTGGTTCGTTCGAGCACACGGCTCAAAGCGGCAATGTCGTCAGTCAGGGACGTTAGCGGGATCGGCGCGCAGATGACCTGAAGGCCCTGCTGCTGCAATGGGAGAACGACCTTGCTCCAGCAAGACCCGTCTGCCCACGCGCCATGCACCAAAACGATTGCAGCGTTTTCAGGCAAGGCATTCACCGGGAAGCTGCGCTTTCTTTGCCCTGGTGCCCAGTGGCGTTCGCGTCGAGAAACTCTCGCATCGCAGCCGCAATTTCGACGACGTGTGTCTCCGTCGCAAAGTGTCCTGTATCCAGAAACTGAACCTGCGCGTCCGGGAGGTCCTTTCGAAATGCCTCCGCTCCCGCGGGAATAAAGAAGGGATCGTTTTTGCCCCAGATCGCCAGCAAAGCTGGTTTCGATTTGCGAAAGTATTCTTGAAATTTCGGATAGAGTTTTACGTTGGAGGCATAGTTCAGAAATAGATCCAACTGGATGTCTTTATTCCCCGGCCGCTCCATCAGCGCCGTGTCCAGTGTGTAGGACTCTGGCGCAACACTCTCCGGAACCGCTACCCCGTGCGTGTACTGCCATTTCGTTCCTTCCAGTGTTAAAACGTTTTGCCGGATAACTTCGCGGTTTTCTGCTGTGGGGGCCGCCCAATATTTCCGAATCGGCCCCCATGCATCGCCCAGACCTTCGTCGTATGCATTTCCGTTCTGTGAAATGATTGCTGCCACTCGTTCGGGGTGCGCCATCGCCAGGCGGAAACCTGTGGGAGCGCCGTAATCGAATGCATAGAGTGCGTAGCGTTTGATTTTGAGTGCTTCCGTGAAAGCTTCGATCGTCAAAGCCAATGAGTCGAACGAATACGTATATTTTCGTTCAGCCGGCACTTCCGTAAATCCGAAGCCTGGCAGGTCCGGCGCGATCACCCGGTAACGATCGGCGAGCCGCGGAATCAACTCGCGGAACATGAAGGACGACGACGGGAACCCATGGAGCAAGAGAACTACCGGTGCACTCGGATCCCCAGCCGATCGGTAGAAAACGCGAATACCATCCGCTTCAACCCTGCGAATGGATGTCAGAGGCACACCGAACTGAGCGTCGCGGCTTCCCGCTTGTGCCGCAAGATTGTTACTCATGAAATTCCTCCTCATCGTTTTTGGAATCATTGCCACTCTGCAACCCGCCAAGTTGTAATCACGGCAGACAGATCGGGGGTAATGCAGGTGGAAGACCAGTCAGGAGGATGTATTGAGAGCAGAGGTGGTGGAACTAATTTGTTTTAGCGGAGCTAGATGCGTTCGTAAGACCCGCAAACGCTTCGAGCATTGCTGACGAATTTTTGACGGATGCCCGACAATGACGGCTTCCGGTCATGGCGTGGTCAGGCTAAGGCCCATGGCTGCCGTGCAGGACACCACGTCCGGTGCGCTTTGCTCGGGAGCAACTCGCGCATGTGGCAAATTCCAGATAAGCTCAAATCGCAGCGAGCGCTTTGATTCCACCAGAGCCTTCGCTAGATACGCACGTGCGCCGCAAACTCATCTGGTATTCCATTTTTGGCGGAGTTTTCATCACGCTTCTCGCGATCGCCCTGCGAGCCGCCGGAATCCACCGCCCAGTTCCCTATCTGACGTATCCAGGCGCTTATCTAATGCAGCTTTTCTTTCAGAGATTCCTCGAATGGATTCCGTGGAAGTACGCGGATAACCTCATCTCCGAACTACTCTTGTTTTTCGTGTTGAATGTTTTGGGTTACGCCTTCGTCATTCTCCTTCTACTCCGGATCTTTATTCCGGACCGTTCGGGTGAGCTGCCCCCGTTGACCGGCAAACAATAGGCCTCTCTGGCTTGCGAGCTCGGAATCCTGTCAACCGTGTGCTGCGCGACTTTTGGGCAGGCTCTCTTGCGGCGCCGTTGCGGATCGCTTTATTCCAAGCTTCTGCATCCTGTAAACCAACGATGTGCGCTTCATCCCCAGACGCTCGGCCGCGCCATTTGGACCAGCAACCACCCAGTTGCTCGCTTCCAGCGCGCGGACAATGTGGTCTCGCTCCACCTCGGCGAGGCCACTTATGGCCACATGTTGCCCCTGGCGAGGATGGAAGGGCTCTAACCCGCCAATCGGCGCGCGAAGTACAGAGTGAGGAGAAAGAATCACCGCTCGTTCTATAAAATTTTGCAACTCACGAATATTTCCGGGCCAGCGATACCGCACCAAAGCATCCATGGTCTCAGCTGGAATTTGGTCGATGCGCTTATTCATTCGTTGGGCGTAGGTGCTTACAAAATGCCGCACCAGCACTGGAATGTCCTCAGCGCGTTGCCGCAAGGGCGGAACGTGGATGGGAAACACCTCCAGCCGGTAATACAGGTCCTCGCGAAATGTGAGCTGCTTCACCATACTCGCCAGATCACGATGCGTGGCTGCAATCAGGCGGACGTCAACTTTGTGCGTGCGGTTGCTGCCGAGTCTCTCGAATTCCTGTTCTTGCAGGACCCGTAGTAATTTCGCTTGAAGTTCCAGTGGGATATCGCCGACCTCGTCGAGAAAGAGCGTGCCCTTGTTCGCAAGCTCAAATCGCCCGGTTTTTTGCGCGATTGCTCCGGTGAATGCGCCTTTTTCGTGCCCGAACAATTCACTTTCCAGCAGCCCAAGCGGGATTGCAGCGCAATTCAGTTTCACAAACGCCCGTTCCCGCCGGTTGCTCAGATTGTGGATGGCACGGGCAATAAGCTCCTTGCCGGTGCCTGTTTCGCCGAGGATCAGCACACTCGAATCGGTAGGCGCCACGACCGAGACCAGGTTCAATGCGGTCTTCAACGCCGGGCTCTCTCCGACAATCTCGCCAAACTCGGCGCGAATTTCCTCTTCGAGATAGATTCTCTGTTTGGTCTCTTTATCTCTATCTTTTATCGCCTTCTCGTAGTCCAATGCGTTTTCGACAGCAATGGCTACCTGGTGTGCCACCTGTTCCAGAAAGGCAAGCTCATCTTCCTCGAATGCCCGCTCTGTCCGCTTTAGAGCGGCTAACACCCCTACCACTCCGTTCCGGCCGATCAGCGGAAGATCGCAGCCGGACACCAAACCTTCCGCCCTTATGCACTGATAGACAGGTTGGCCTGCACTGCTGCCGAAACCCGCCGGGTCGGAGCGTGCTTCCTCGAAATTCGGACAATATTGAGTCTTGCCAGTCGAGAAAGCTTTGCCACACGGCGAACCATGGATTGGTATCAACGTCCCGTCGCACAGAAAACGTCGCGCCTCCGGGTTGTACAGAGTGGTTAGGCGCAATTCCCCGCAGTCGGCGTCCGGCAGAAGCAAGGCACAAAAGTCAGAGCGGGTTACACTCAGCAGATTCGTCGATAGCGCTTCAACCACATGGGTAAGGTCTAGCTTCGACGTGGTGTTGTTCGTAATCTCCAGAAGCAAGCGTAGCCGATCGCGCTCGTGCTGTAACGCTTCTTCGTTTATGTGGCGCTCGATGGCGATCCCGGTGATGTAGCTGGCATCCTCGATCAACTGCACGTCAGTGACACCGGGGTCACGGAGTTCGCGGTAAAGGATGGCGAAAGTGCCGAGCGCTGTACCTTCCTTGGTGAACAGCGGGCGCGACCAAACCGAGCGGATCCCGTATGGCGCCATGAGGTGTCGATAGTCGTCCCAGAGCGGGTCGGTGTGGATGTCGCTCACATAAACCGGCTGCTTGCGATATACCGCTGTGCCGCAGGATGCGCCCTTCGGACAAATACTCGTTGCCCCTACGTGAGCGCTGAATCCCGGAAGACTCGGAGCCGCTGCGCAATGAAGCCGCCGTCCACTCTCATCCGGAAGCCAGATCGTGCAGAACATGCCTTCGCCCTGAGATTCGACCAGGTGAGCAATGATCGTCAGGACATCGGGCAGCGGGGCTCCGGCAAAAATTAACTTCAAAATATCAAGTACAGACTCACTGGAAATCAGCCCGAGATCGTTCTGGGCTTCCTCGACTGCCGGCTGGAATTGTGGGGGAGATTGTATTGCTCTCTCCATGACACGTCCTTTCCTGTCGCGATTAGATTCGGTGGCCGGACTTTTGGCACTTAATTTAACGGACGGTTGATGTCAGCGAGAAGGTTGACTGTCTTCAGGCATCTCTGAAGAAACTCTGCGTCTGCTGCAAAAGCCGATTTCATAGCCAAAACTTCTGGCCTGGTCAAATACTACTGTAAGCCAGAACGCCTAGAACTGCCACAGCCTCTGATCGCTTCAGCCCTCATAGGGCGGCAATGCGTGTTGCTAGCCCGGATAGTACATAAAGCCAGACCACGAGCGAAATAACGCAAGCCAGAGTTGTCATCGACACAGTGGACGCCACCATCATTTCCTCGCAGTGATACTCTCCTGCAAGAATGTAGACTGTCTTGGCCGTGGGTACAGCGCCGCAGATTACGGCCGCAATGGTGTAGAGCGGGTCGAGCCGCAAGGATATGCTTAATCCGTACACGATCAGGGGCATGATGACGAGCTTGACGGCGGAGAGCAGCGCAGCTGGGCCAATATTGGCGCGCAATCCGTCGATCGACAGCCCCAGTCCGATCGCGAACAGGGCACAAGGCGTGAGCGCATCGGCCAATATGCTCAAATAAGCGGTGACTGGCGTGGGCATGCGGAGACCGGAGACCGAGCAGAGCATGCCGATCAGGGTTGATAGGACCAACGGGTTAAGCACGACATGCTTAACGGTGACGATTGGCGCCGTTCGTGACCCGTCTGTGTCCCGCTGGCCAAATTCCAGCAAGATCACCGCTGCTGGAAACATCACAACGGCGACGAATACGGTGGCGATCGCCGCCGGCAACACGGCACGCGGACCGTAGATCGCCTCCAGGACGGGTAACGCCACGAAACCGGTGTTGGTCATCGATGCCGTCATGCCGTACATCGTTCGGCTTGCGAGACTTCGGCAAACCTGAATGCTCAGGATGCCGAACACCAGGATGAAGCAGAGGAGGGAGCCACCACCGAAGGCAACAATAAAGCGCCAGTTGATCAGCGAACGACCCGGTTCTTGTGCGATCGTAACGATCAGCAACGCCGGCATTGCAATGTTATAGGAGAAGTGGATCAGTGCGTCAGACAACGCCCGCGACAGATAGCCTGTATAGCCAACGATCCAGCCAGTTAGGATCACTGCAAATACAGGTAGGATAAGGTCAGCGATCCGCACCGAGGATGTCTCAGCTTGACTCTCTAGAAAGTGGCGAAACGGGCCGTATTCTAGTGAGAAGCGTTGAGAAATACTATACCCATTGAAATCTGGCTTCCAAGATGTTGCGGTGGGAGACTTGCCAGCAACTGCTGCAATCCAATCCGGGATGACCCGAGCGAGTTTTCTTGCTTATGTCTCCGGGAGAACCCCGGGCTGCAGTGATGCAACGCTGATCAAGATGTTGGCTGAATGTCTGACTCATTGTGATGCTCCCGTTTGCCTGTCGATTTCTGTGATTGGGAACTATTGCGGATTCGAATCGTTTCGAGGCAAACCTACCGAATTTCTTGTTTCGTTGAGAGGGCGCTAACGAACGGGCTGCCCGCCTCAAAAAAGCGCAGCAGCCGGCCCACCTCACGAGTGATGCCGATGCGCACAGTTGTGCTCATGTGCGCAGTCTCTCGAACCGCGGTTCCAAGCCAAAGCGGACCTTTGGCACACAGGTCAACCCCATCCAGCCGCCGGTCGATTTGCAATGCAGCCGCAAGCCGTCCCGGCCCCCTCGCCAGATCCGTGAGTTTGTCGGTTTTGCGCAGCCGTTTCATCACCTTGATTCCTTCAAGAGGCTCCATGGCGCGCAGCAGCACTCCTGCGCCAACCCCCGGTTCTTCAGCCGTTACGTTGAGCATGTATGAGTTCCCATAGATGAAGTACACATAAGCAAACCCCCTGCCCAGGAATAGGGATTGGTTTCGGGCCGTGGGTCCATTGTAAGCATGCCCACTCCGGTCACCCGGTGGGTAGGCCTCTGTCTCGACAATACGACCGCTCATTCTGTTTTGCCCGATCTGGCGCACAATGGTTTTTCCGATGAGGTATTGGGCCAGCTCAACGGTGTCACTTGGCAAATTGGCCCGTGATAGCCGCCGGACTTCGTGAGCGAGATGAAACGCGGTCTGCACTGGAATGCCCTGCTCCTGTCTGTCACGCGCACTTCGTCCAGAAATCTTCATTATAGCGTCCGCAGGATTTGCCAGGGAGGCGACGCCTCCGGCAAAGCCGACCGCTGTTCACCGGGCTAAAGAGGTCTTCACGTTCGCTTCCCGGCTGCATGGACCTTTACCTCAACGAGGAGTTATTCAACACCGGAGTTTCAACTCCAGAAGCCGGACAACGCCACAGTTTGGTACGTTTCCTGTTTGAGGCTAGAACTTCACCCAAGCGGATTTGACATCGGAGACGATTGGAGAAGGATCACTCCTTGCATAAGGATGCGAGTTGGCCCGGTTGTGCTTATCTTAATGACCGCGCGGAGCGGTTCGAACACATGTACTTCGAGCCTGATAAACACACCCTTATTGACCGTTATGTGTCAGTTCTGCGGAGTTGGGGAGTTGTTTCGGAAGCGCTAGCTCAGCCATTCTAATCTAGGAGCCCTTTTTTTCCTTGGGCACGCAGGTGGGAATCGTCGTGATGCGAACCCAGGGTATCTTGCGTCCTTGACAGGGCAGTCGCCAGGGAGTTACATAATCGATCAACACTCGCGGCGATCTTGTCGTTGCCCTCATGCACTCCACGGTCGTCGACAGTGTTTAAAGCGTGTTTTTCAGAACCGCGTGGGTGACTGCGCGGCCTCTGTCAGAGTCACCAGTTGTGCGCCCGCCACTGGACGTCTACGCCGCCCCGCGATCAAGTGAGTCTGCCTGAGGACACGGGCAGAGGTATGCAGGAGATAATTTTATGAGCGCTCAAAGAATCAAAGCTTTTTGCCTAGTGCTTGGCGCAACGGTTTTGCTCAGCTCGGTTGCCTTTGCGCAAAACGCAAAGCCAGGAAAATTGAAGATGTCGGTAAGCCCCAAGCAGGCCTACACATTTGTTGATGGCAAGGCCATTGGTCCCGGCAATCGGGTCATCAAGCTCGATGTCGGCACCCACCATGTGGTTGTGGCCAACTACGGGTACAAGTTTGTCGAGCAAGATGTTTCGCTGGATTCGGACAAGACGTTGCCGGTGGACATAAAGCTGGAACCCGTCGGCGGACCCGTGCCAGGCCCGCGTGGTCGCATCCAGATTGAAGCAGGATGGCACCACGGGGCAACAGCCGCTGCCGTTCTGCTGAACGGCAAGAAGCCTCTGTACTTCGTAGGCCACGTGGATGAGTTCGATAACGACTTTAATTGGCGCCAGGAGTTGATTGTGCCGCCAGGGACGCACCAAGTGACGGTCACTCGGGATGGTAAGGAATTGTGGTCCGGCCCGATCACGGTCGCGGCGGACCAGCGCGTGATTGTTGATATCTCGAATGGAAAAGAAAAGACCAAGCCTTGGCCACGTGGCTCGTCGTGCCCAACATATCGCCCCCAATGTGAACTGCCTAAACTGGCGCCACGCTTTACAGCCGGTATTGCCAGCGCCACCGTCGTTGTGGCTCCTGTCAGCGGGACGATCTCCGCCAATCCGCCGAAAATCGATTGCAACCAAAGTACGCAGCTAGCCTGGGTTTCCAACGAAACTGTCGAAGCCGACATGAGCGGCATGAGCCCCGTGCCGACGTCGGGCGAGAAAACAATCTCGCCTCGGCAAACCACCGTGTATCAGCTTACAGCTTCAGGACCAGGTGGCGTGGTAACGCCGAGCACGACGGTGGAAGTCAACCCGGTGGTGCAATCGTCGTTGAGCGCTTCTCCGATCGAGGTCAAGTACCGTCGCATCGGCGACAAGATCATGGAACAAGGGAGCACTACTCTGACTTGGTCGTCGTCCAACTCCGACGCGGTTTCGCTGGATCCGGGTGGCTCCGTAGATGCTAGCGGGACGAAATCCATCACCCTGAGCCCAACGCAAAGCGCCACCGGCCCGGTGGACGAAGAGTTCAAATACACGCTGAAGTCGACGAACGCGTGCGGTGGCACGGACACCAAGACAATAGCGGTACACCTGAAAGGCTCCGTCGACCCCATTCCGACCGTGCTTCTCCGCAGCGTTTTTTTCCCGACCGCCTATCCCACCAAGGAGGACCCGACGCTGGGACTCGTTCGCAGTCAGCAGGAAATATTGACAACCCTCGCCACCGGATTCAAACAGGATCTCGAATACGACCCTGACGCGAAGTTGTCGCTTGGCGGATATGCGGACGAGCGCGGCGCGGATCCATACAACGATTCCTTATCCGAACTCAGGGTCCAACGCGTCAAGGAATTCCTGGTTTCGCAGGGAATCGCCGCAGAAAAAATCGATACCTCAGCGTACGGCAAGCAGAAACCGCTGGACAAGGCCACGGTTAGCAACCTGCAAACCCAGAATCCAAACCAGCCTCCGGAAAAGCGGGTGCGCGATTCCCGTGCGACCTGGCTGGCTTACAATCGCCGCGTTGACATCGTTCTCATGCCTGGCAACGCCGAGTCGGTGCGGTTCTATCCTAATCAAGCTCCGGATTCCCAAATTCTTTGGCAGATACCCAAACCGACCCGCAGCGCGGTTGAAGGGTACAACTAAGCAATTCCCGGTAAAGAAGTTGAGAAACCAAACCTACTCCACAAAGGGCGCCCTTTTATATTGCGTCGGCCACACATCGTTCTGATATTTCTGTTGGCTGACACGAGATGTCCCAAGTGTTAGAGTGCGCTCATGCTGGAACACGGCTATTGTGCGGAAATCATTATTGGCAAAGAGCATCTCCGGTTGTTCTCCGAAGATGGTCCCCTTGGCGTTCAAGCATCTGTATACAATGTTGCCGCTAAGAACTGGGTCTCACCATCCGAATCAGTCAGAGATATTGAAGAAGGAAAAGACCGCGCGGCCGCCCATGCCGCCGCATATCTGCGTCGAGTCCTGAATGTAGAACTCCCCAATCTCGTTTGGAAGCAAGCACGCTCTGTATAGCGCGGAACGCTCGTCTCCTAATAAACGCCATAACCGCCGAAGCAAGTTATGACCGGAAGGTTGAGGCTCAAAGCCCAAGCCACCATCTGTATTAGTACTTTAGACAATATACGAGGCTGGCTGAGACTGCTATCAACGACGGAATGGCAAGGAGGCCGTCCGTGGCACTACCTCCTACACAGGGCAGTAAACAGGAACATGTGCTTTTTTCTGTAATGGGCTTGAACCCCCAAGGGCACACTGTTGCATTAATAATCGCCGGAAGCGAAGCCGATGCCGAATACTACGCGTTGCATGAACTGGGCTTCACGAAATTGCATAATACCAGCCTAGTAAGCGACTGCGTGTACATTACGTCTGATGAAACGAAACCACCAAAGTGATGCGTCAATCCCGACGCGATGGGAGGCGGTATGCCCTGCAAGTCGTGCGGTTCAGTCAACCAGAAGAAATTCAGCGCGGAGATGGGCATCCATTCCCCCGACCTGAAAGATGTTGGCAAGCCTACGGTGTGGGTGTTCCCCAAGATTGTTGTCTGCTTGGATTGTGGCATGGCGGAGTTCTGTGTGCCGAAAGATGAACTGCGCCAACTCCAACAAAGTGACTCTGCTGGTGCAGGGTGACGTGGAACGGAATATTCCCGCCATCACAACAGAATCGAACCCTCTTGGCCATAGAAGCTTTAGGCAGCGGACTTGGTGTCATTCGAGCTGCTGATAAATTGCTCACCACGAAGAACCGCGTCAATCGCAGGCAGTAGTTCGCGCCCGGCATCTGTCTTACGAACATAACCCAGCGCGCCTGTGCTCAAAGCTGCCCGGACAATGTCGAGATTATTGTTCTGACTTAGGAAGATAACCTTGGAGTGTGGGGAGCATTGTCGTATCCGCCGGGCGGCTTCGATGCCGTTCAATTTGGGAAGACCGATGTCTAGCAGAATTAAGTCCGGCTTCAATTCTTCCGCCTTCTGAACCGCTTCGGGTCCATCTAATGCCTCGGCGATGACTTGGAATTCTGGCCGCGCTTGAAGTTTCGCATTGACGCGGTGTCGCCAATTTTCGAAATCATCGACTACCAGAACGCGAATCAGGGACAACAACCTGTACCCCCCGAAGAACAGTGGGCATTCCGCCAACGTACAGCGACCCATTTCGTACACGGTATCGGGTAAACGCTCCATTTGGCGCGTTCTTACTTCGTAGGGCGCAGGTCACCGCGAGTTACCTGTGCTTAAGCTTTAGACTTTGCTGCGCTTCCTTGCAACTGGGAGAATCCCTAGGCAACTGCTTCCCCCAACTGCACCAGCGCCTGCCCGATTTTGCTGAGCGTTCCCCTCACTTGCTCCTTCTCCCTGTATTGTTCGCGCGTATCCTGAACCGCGGCCAACATCTGCTCCAATGTTGGCATCCGACCCTCCCGTTGGAGCTTCTCAACCTCTCGCTGGAAATCACTAAGGTAAGCTTCCGTGTCATTGACCCTCCCCATCCGGTCGCGCCAGACTGTAAGGCGTATCCCGCTCCCAAGTCTTCTCCTTCACCACTCTGATGTCGCCTAAATCAACCGCCTCTCCCGGCAAGGTGGCTCTCCCGGGTGTTTGAAGATGCAGCAACCACATCGCGGCGATGTACGCCTGTGTTCCTGTGATATGGCGGAGGAGGAGGGATTCGAACCCCCGAGACCCTTTCGAGTCTAACGGTTTTCAAGACCGCCGGTTTCAACCGCTCACCCACTCCTCCACTGATGATTATAGGCCAATGACCCAAGCACCCAAAAACCGCCAGCCGGTCAGCGTAGGCTTATCCTGCGTGGACAAATTTTTCCTGAAAACTCAGCAAGCACCTACCTAACTTTGGCGGGACGAAGGCTGCCCTATGCGATTCGTGAATGAAGATCAGAAGAGGGAAGCGCTCGCCAAAACACAGCAGTACCATCAATTCAAGACTGCGCAAGGTTGTCGCTGTAGGAAGTGTGGTTGTAGTCGGCAAACGTTGGCGTCGTTGGGCAGATCGATCGGATTTTGTTCAACGATTTGTGCAAAGCGAAAGGTCTCGTTGCTTCCAAACATCCTTGAACTTGCTCAGGGGCAATTACGGGATGGCGACGGCAGAGGAAACCTGAATGGAAATTAAGTCGGGGTCACATCGCGTACGCAAGAACAATCGTTTAGGCGAACGGAGCAGAACCTTGCCGCGACGCTTTATTAAGGCGCGGTCGCGTTGCCACTTACTCATCAGGCGGCTTGCAGTGAATGGCGTGATGTTCGCCGCGTTAGCCAACTCCTCATTTGTGATCTGGAGTTCAACCCCACCGGAGGTTTCCTTGCCGATAGTGCGGGCAAGAGTCAACAGTACTTCAGCAACTCGTCGCCGAACCGTGTGGCAGGCTAAACTTATGTGGGAGGCAAGCTGCCAAGCCACGTAGTCTGACGCAGTTAACAACGCGTTCTCCAGCAACCTCGGATACCGTTCGACAAAGCCTCGGATCGTGGGGCGATCCCACACCAACACAGAGCTGTTCGTTACTGTTTCTGTGCTGGAGAGGTAAGAAGAAGGGTTCGACAAAATACTCCGACCGCCGAATAGATCTCCTGGTCCAAGCCACTGAAAGAGAAGCTTCTTGCCCTCTTCTGTAACGAAGAAAAATCTGACAAGACCTTTCGTCAGCAGGAAAAAGTGGTCGGCAGGGTGACCCTGACTTGTGATCACGAAATTGGGTTCGAATCGCCGTCGTGTTGCAGCTGCCAGGATGGTATCGCGATCAGTCGGAGTCAGTCCGTCGAGGAATTGCGATCTCAGGCCCAGGGAAACGGCAGCAGTCCCTAAGGCAGGTATAGGTGCGTTCCTCAGTGGATAAATGGGCAGAGTCCCTCCTCCATGGGCGGCTCAGGGAAGACGATCCCGTCGACTTTAGTGAAAGAATCGGGCCTGATTCTTCCGGGGTCGGGTGTCTTGCACCGGATGATCCTCCCGTAGATTGCAGTTGTTTGAAGTATAGGGCCGCCGAAACCAGTTGGGAACTGTCAAAAATACCCCCAAGGGGGAATTGCGTCGTCCATCGAAAGACGATGGGAACGCACTGCACCCGAATCCATCAGTGCGAGGTTCTCGCGGCACACAAAGGGGCTGCAACCTGGCCGCACACAGCGTCAGTAATTAAGTGGAAAAGCTCTTCACATCGTCCGGTCCGACCTTGACCTACTCGCGAGGTTGGCATTCCCCTTGGCCCTCTGCTAAGGCCAATCTTCAACGTAGTGTTTCTTCGCACTCACTGCAGTCACGTTCGAGAAGTTGTAACAATAGCTGCAAAATATGCGAAGAGACTCGGCGTCAATGTCTTCGAAGTTTCTTTTCTCGCTGATATGGCTAATTGCGATGGGATGGTCGCAGTCGGGGCAGACGAACAGCAGGATGTGTACATATCGCGTCGCTGGCGTGATGACGACCATTTGCTGGTAAGTTTACGCGCACCTGAAAAACGAGGGGTACTGTCCTTGAGGTCAAATTTCGCCCGGTGGTGAGTACAGCGTACTGACCTTCGAGCGAGCGGCGGCGCGTGCACCCAGTTCACCTCCAGTCTATTCCCTGTGCATTGCCGATTTCTCCTGGCTTCCGTGACAATGCCTTACGTGTTCGATGAAGCCGCTGGGCAGCTGAGCGTGGGTCCAGACTGGATACCGGGCCGTGGCCAACATTTATTATTCCTATTCGGACAATCGGACGGGTGTTTTGCGTGCGATCTTGTCGTCAGAAAAAGCCAGATGGCTCTTAAAAGCACACTCTGCCAAATACGTCGGGCACCAATTCCCAAGCACGGATCACAACTCAGAAGGTAGTTTTGCCGTGGTGCGCATATTCGAAGGCGAAGGGAGCGAGGAATGGCGCATCGGCTTCTATTTTCTCCACGACGACATGATGAGGATCGAAGAGGCGGTGCACTCCTGCGCCTGAGAGGTGACCCCCCTAATGCCTGTTTGCTGCGCGTCTGGGAGTCGTGCGTCTGCTGTATTGACATTCGCATCCCCGCGGTTCTAAATTCACGGCGTTATGAGGATAGGCACCATGACTAGCCCTCTCCTGTAACGGGGGTCGCGTGGGGATGAAGCGGCCCCCGTTTTCATTTTGTCTTCTAGCGGATCCGCAAGTGTCCCATTTTGCTGTCCCACTGTCCCACGGTTTGGGACACTACTGACCTCACCTAACTACCACTTACTACACTACTTAGATGCTCTTCACCTAGAGGTGCCCCAGAATTAGAGGTTGTGCGGGCTTTTCTGGGCGACGTACACTCCCGCCGTGCCGAAGAAAACCCAGCCAGCCCCTCGGCAGATCCGAGTCGGAGACCGCGTGAAGGTGTCCTTGCCGCTCGGCCACATCGTGGACGCAACCATCCGCGCCATCGTGGAGCGCACAGACGGGATTCATCTACAGGTGGATTATGGGAAGGACCAGACTGCGCTGGTGCGTGCTTCTGAGGTTGTGCAGTGAGTTCCTTGGAGGCGCAATGCTCGCCCGATACGTGCATATCCTTTTGTTCATATGTCCAGATTGCAATCTTCCAGTTGCAATTAGCCGCGTCAGCAAAAAAAAGACTCTTGAGGTAGTCGACGCGGAATGTCTTCACATTACGTGCAGCTATTGTGGAAAGTCATCTGACGTAATCGCGGTCACTGCAAGGAGGCACTTCGTTCAAGAATGGCAATAAGAGCGAACGCGCCCTTCCCCCTCCTAATGCCTTCCGTCTCCGCACTTCCCACTCACACCTTGTAATCGGTCCACTCAGTTACGACGTGCATCTTCGCAAGCAACGCAGGCAGGTCAAACGACCTCTTGCAGCTTTCGCAGTCTACCCGGACCGGTCGCACTTCTCCTTCGAGACTGCTCTCGTCGCTAATCACCGACACAGCGATAGCGCGATTGCAATCGGGGCAAGCAAACAGGAGCGTATGAGCATACTGCGTCAGCATGAAAAGCCCGAATGGGCCGGAGTATACACCCGCTGAGCAGGAAGAGAGCAACCCTAACCGGCCCGGCGTGCGTAGGCGCTCAGAAGGTGAGTTCATACGTGTTGAAAGGTTCGTACGTAACTGTCGGTTAATAATAGTGCTTGAAGCGGACAAAACTAAAGACTAGCCTCGCGGAGCGGTAGACCGGGCTGTTCCTTCCCTGCTCTGTTGGCGCTCCCGTTGGTGAACCCAAATCCCATCAGCTCTGTCCAATCTACCGAATTGCAAGTGTTGTGAGCCAGAATCCTGCTATATCCCTTCCTCGCTCATTCTCCGAATCCTGCTCGGCTTGCGATTTTGAAAAGAGGATGCAAGAGGATGAAACGCGAAGAAATTCTCAACGAAATTCACGGTTTGATTAGCAAACAGATTGAAGCAATGAATCGCAAATTGGACTTTACGGCAGCCACCGAGTACGCAGTCCGCTCACAACTAATTCATGAGCTTTTCAAGCTCTTGCAGGACTCGGATGTCGCTGTGAGGATTGAACCGGAACCACAACAAGCCGAATCGTTCGACCGGCCCGCTCCGGGTCAGCCGGGATTTCAAACTTAGTTGTGCTCCCGCGAATTCTGCTTATGCGCCTTACGAAACTAGATTTTATCTCAATCGTTCAATATTCGTTAACTGCTCAAATTCCGGCGTCCACAAAATCTCAGCGAAACCCTTCGGTTGCCTTCCGATTCATCATTGCTACATAGTCGTCCCCGGGCCGCTGACATTGTTGCAGTTCCGAGTCGAGCAGCCATAGCTCCGGGATTGTGCGAGAGAAGCGGCTGTCCGGCTGGAACAGAAAGTTGGCTTCCCCTTTGTGGAACCGAGCAGATTTGATTGTGCCCATTGAATACGGAGGAACAGTCATGCAGACGTATTGACCTATCACAGCACCCTCGCAATTGTGAGAAGAGGCCCCATAGAGGATGAGGGAAGGTGAGAAGGCGAGTCTGTCCTTGATTACAGTAGAGGCCTCGGTGAAACAGTACGGTCAGGCGGACATCCGGTATGTGATGCGGGTCACCTATATCTTGACAATCCCGCAGCTCGTGGTTACAGCTACCCACAGCTCGCGCTAACTCTTTGCTGGAGTCATCCGACGTAGCAAACATTTAGGCGACCGTAGGACCGCATTCACCCAGCACAGCGTAGCCTTCCTGTCTAAGCTTCTCGATCTCCAACAGAAAATGGAATTTCATGTGGGCTTCATCACCAGCGGCGAGCTGTTGGAACATCCTGTAGGTGCTTGCAGATTGAATCTCCTCGCACACTCGAAACACACTGCCATCATGATAGAGACTTAACTGCCTGACTTCGTCGACGTTCTGCTGTCGGCGGTGAAGAACAGTGGAGGCAACCGCAACCACACGCCGAGCCTAAGCACTCTCCAGGTGAGTTCATATACAGTAGTTTATTGGTGTTCGGGAGATTTGCATTTTACTGATGCCTTGGTGGCAGTGCTTGCGGCCGACAGAATTAAAGACTACGCTCACGCTGCGGTAGGCGTGGGCTGTCGGATTTTACTCACCTACCTTTTCAACTGCCGTGAGCCTGACAACATTTCTTCAGCCCCGTCTAATTCCGCATTTATCAAAAGCTCGCCTGTTAATGAACCGACGTGCGAAACTGCGCTACAGCAAGCGCAAGGTTGCGCGCAGGCAACGACGGCAACCAGTCTCGTATGCGATGGTTATGCTGCTGCAATTTAGGGAGCTTCTCCCTCATTGGAACTGTCAAGGACCTTGGGAAGGCCAGTATTCCGTTCACCGGTGCTGGACGGTAAAAGAGTTGCTGTGAATGGTGCAATGCGAAAGTAGTTGGTTTATCCCGAACTACTCCTTCACACGATTTCCTTCATAGCAGGGACTCAGAGATTCCGCGCAACAAATTTGCGTTGCAGCGCTCCACAAGAACAGAATGGAGTAGCGACTTGTCATTAATTCGTATTCTCACAGTTGACGATTTCAAGGATTGGCGACGCCAAGTCCGTTTGCTACTTGAATCCCGCCCAGAATGTCAGGTTGTCGCTGAAGCGTCGGATGGGTCGGAAGCCGTTCAGAAGGCCGAAGACCTGAAGCCGGACTTAATTCTGCTGGACGTCGGTCTCCCCAAATTAAATGGAATCGAAGCTGCCCGGCAGATCCGTCAACTCTCGCCTGGCTCCAAAATTATATTCCTAAGTCAGAACAGTGATATCGATGTCGTCGGGGCAGCTTTGGGTACGGGCGCGTTGGGTTACGTTCGTAAAATAGATGCCGGACGCGAACTACTGCCTGCCATGGATGCGGTTCTCGGGGGTAAGCAATTTGTCAGTAGCAGTTTGAAGGGCCGCGAGTTCACCGACGTGAACGGCCACGAATTCAGCGCCTCGCCGGGACAGGAGAAATCCCCTCATTGCCATGAGGTTCTGTTCTACTCTGATGACACGGTTCTTCTCGACAGGGTTACCCATTTTATTGCTGAGGCTCTCAAAGCCGGTCACGCCGCTATTGTACTCGCTACGAAATCGCACCGGCATAGCCTTCTCCAGAGATTGAAAGCCGAGGGGGTGGATACAGATGGCGCCCTTCACCAGGGCACTTACATTTCATTGGATGCTGCCGACACGCTCTCAGCGATCATGGTGAATGATCTACCCGACCCGGTTCGATTTTTCGAGCGGATTGGCGGCTTCATTGAAGCAGGTGCTAGAGCAGCGAAATCAGAAGAGCCTCGGATTGTTGTGTTCGGTGAAGCAGTGGCGCTCTTGCAGGCGGAAGGCAACGCGGATGCGGCTATTCGCTACGAACAACTCGGCAACGACCTAGCCAAAACGCACAAGGTAGATATCCTGTGTGCATATTCATTGAGCAGCTTTCACGGCAAGGAAGACGAGCACGTTTTCCAGAGCATCTGTGCGGAACACTCAGCCGTTTATTCTCAGTGAGCAGTAAGACTCAACTCTAGGTTAACCTGCGGCGGCGGCGTCTCCCTTCGCGAGTTGGCGCAGTTCATCTTTCGGCACGGAGAACTCCGCCATACCACAATCCAAGCAGATAGTGAGCTCCGGGAACACCCACACCGTTGGCTTGCCAATATCTTTCAGTTCGGGGAAATGGATGCCCATCTCCGCGCTGAATTTCTTCTGGTTAACTGACCCGCACAACTTACATGGCATACCGTTCATAGTCCTGTAACGTCCCCAGAACATCACTACCAAAGTAACGTGTCAATGCCCGGCATCACTAACGACTTTTCCGATTTGCGTCATTTATGACTTAGCGCCTTGGATTAGCAATTGAGTGGCAGCTTTTAACGCTACGGCAACATAGCAGTAACACGCTTATCATCAACTCTGATAGACTCTTCGCAACTCACAGTCATTCATATAGGTCGCTCTAAAAGAAGTCCTGTTTCGCCCGCCCCGATCGCCTGATTGACTGCCGCCCTGAACATACTCCCCAGAGAGGATCAATATGCAAAGTGTATCCGCGCGCAGCAGCGGTCCGCGTTTCCTAATCGCAGATGACCACGCGATGTTCGCCGAAACGTTGCGGGTCTATCTGGAAAAGACTTACACCGTTTTAGGGGTAGTACTGGATGGTCGCGCTATGGTTGCGGAAGCCTTACGACTCCGCCCGGATGTGATTCTGGTAGACGTTGGTATGCCGCTGTTGAATGGGCTGGATGCGGCACGGGAAATCAAACAACGGGTCCCCGACATCAAATTCGTCTTTCTAACGATGCGAGACGACCCAAATCTGGCTGCTGCTGCTTCTGAACTTGGGGCAATCGGGTTCGTCCTAAAGCACTCTGCGGGACACGAATTGTTAAAGGCGATAGATCAGGTCTTGCATTACAAGCCATATTTAACGCCCAAGCTGAGAACTGAAGACTGGGCAGCGGCGAAGGTTAGGGCGCGGCAATACTCGAAGGACATGACTCCCCGACAAAAGGGAGTTGTTCAGTTGCTAGCTGAGGGGCGATCTAACAAAGAGATCGCAGATATCTTAGCTTTAAGCGAAAAAACAGTGGAGTTCCACAAACGCCATATCCGGGAATCGTTCAACCTTCATAGCACCGCCGACATAGTCTTGTTTGCCTTGAAGCAAGGATTGATCTCGATCAACCCGAATTAAATCCATAGCGTTTCGGACCTTTCTTCTACTAGGGATTTCCCCTGTTGATGCGGAAGTCCTCTCAGTCTAACAATTACGCAAATGTCAGGCGCGCGCGGCAACGGCATTACCGAGCGCAAAGAGAAAGAGGAATCGTTTAAAAAGTCTCATCAAAGAACTCAAATAAAAAGGCTTTAAAAAAAGCACGCACACACTTGCCGATTCTTTGGCGAAGCTTAGGGGCGAAATAGAAGTGCGCAAACAACGAGAGCAGGTTCTAAAGGAGTTTCTAGTGCATATACTCCGACTTCAAGATGAAGAGCGTCGCCGCATTGGCCGGGACTTACACGACACCACGGGACAGACTCTCACTGCGCTGAAGATGGCATTGGCTTCATTCAAGAGGTCAGGTGGCGAGATCTCGAAGGCACCCGACCAGTTCAATGAAATCACTACACTTGCAGACCAAGCTTTGCAAGAGGTGAGAAGTCTTTCGCATTTATTGCATCCACCGCTGTTGGATGAGGTGGGATTTTCCGCTGCTGCTAGTTGGTATGTCGAGGGTTTCGGAAAGCGCAGTGGTATTGAGTCAACTTTAGAATGCGCTAAACTCCCCAAGTTCAACAAAGAAGCAGAGCTTGCTTTCTTTCGAGTGCTACAAGAGAGTCTGACGAATGTTCTTCGGCATTCGGGCAGTAAGAAAGTGGAGGTCCGCATTCATTCCGATGGTCACAATGCCGCTCTATTGATCAAAGATTACGGCAGAGGTATTCCCGCAGAACAGCTTACAAAATTTGACCAAATGGGGGGAGGGGTCGGCTTAAGCGGTATGAAGGAGCGCCTCAGAGATTTGGGTGGGAGCCTAAGAATCCAGTGCGATGCGACGGGAACTTGCGTGACTGCCACACTGCCGCTCAATAGGGCTTGTCAGATAAACACCGAGGAAGATCTGCGAAGGGTCGAATCAGCCGCCCCCATTAGATTTCCAGTCGAAAGAGCCTAACCCCTGATTAGTCGGTCGGGTTCAACCGGTCGATGCAACACCATATAATCTGCAGATCCGCCGAAACTTCTTCTAGAGAAATGATCCGTACAGCATCCCTCACTCAGAAATCTGCCCAGCGCAGCTGTGGGTGACAGTGATTTGCACAAGTGTGCAGAGCGGCGTTGATATTCGTCTAAGTGACGTGCCTCTGCAAACTTAGGTAGGTACTCCTGAGATGTTCACGTGAACTTCGCGATTGGAGACGATTTGGTCAACTTTTGCCTTGCGGGCCGGGCTGGGCGGCTAGCTCGGCCTCTGTGAAAATATACCTATTTTCGTATAGATGCAAAACGTTACGAACGCGCCGTGGCCCATTTGCAGCGAAGTTCCGGACGGCTTATCCATGGAGCACCATCCAGATGGTCGTTATCACCGCAGCGATCAATAGCCCGGCACCCAGCCACACCATCCCGTCGCCAACGGTCCCTCGACGTGGAAACAACATTTCTACGGTTTGACTTCACGTGTACCCTAAATTATAGAAGGGCCGGCCTTGGGCCGGCCCGGTGCCAGGCGGACTAACTTCGTCCCGGCGTCCTCGTTCATGAGACGAGGAGCCGTCCTCCCAGCGACAACTGATTGAGAAGATTATGGCCGCTGTGGAGCTGGCTGTCGTTGCTCTGCGGCATTCAGGAGGTTGCTCTGGAGCATTCAGGTGGGCATTTGCTGGATCGATCAAAAAGGGGCCGCCACGGTATGGGTAAGCGACCCCCTAGGCGAAAGGGCGCCAGTCAGGTTCCGGGGCGCCTTTCAAGCCAGGAACTTAGGACGCCGGAATGAAGATGTCAACTATCGCTTCAGGAAGTACAGGTAAGGGTCGCACTTGGCGCAGCAAAAGAGGATTTAGGGATTCCCCCAGTTGTTACATAGCGGCGCCAGGTCTAAACAGGTCATGCGATGAAAGCCTGTGCGATTCTCACCATGGGCGTTCGAAGAGTTCTGAGCGGAAAACCAAAGGAGCGGAGATATGTTGAATCGACACCGAGAGCTAACGGGAATAGCCTTGCTGGCCATTGCCGTCCTGTGGCTACGTATTCCAACCGTTGCGATTGCAGCGGATGACAAGAACGAGCAGGAGCGAGTAAAAGAATCGGGCAATGTAATGAAGGAGCTTCTTTCGTCATCCAGCGGTGTTCCCATAAGCGTGCTGAATAAGGCGGAGTGCGTTATCGTTCTCCCGTCCGTGAAGAAGGCTGGATTCATTATTGCGGCCCAATATGGGAAAGGTGTGATGACGTGTCGGGGAGGAGAAAATTTTGACGGGCCGTGGAGCGCCCCAACGATGATGCAATCGGCTGGCGGAAGTTTTGGTCTTCAGGCTGGCGGCCAAGCTACCGACTTCATCATTCTAGTAATGAATGACAAAGGAGCGCGCGCCCTGATGAATGGGAAAGCTAAGCTCGGTGCTGATGCCAGTATCGCCGCCGGTCCAGTCGGGCGGGAAGCGGAAGCCTCGACGAATGCGGCGATGAGTGCACAGATGCTCTCTTATTCCAGAGCGCAGGGTGTATTTGCTGGCGTTTCTCTAGAGGGATCGTCGCTCGGACCTGATGACGACGCAAATAAAGATCTGTATGGCAAGAAAGTGACTGCCACAGAGATCATTAGCGGCCAAGCCGGACCACCTCCCGCTTCGGCGAAGGAACTGCTCGCGGTACTGACTGCGAAGTCGCCCAAGAACGAGTCAAAAGGAAAGTAATGGCGGCGTTGGTACACGCTTTTTAAGTTCGTCCTCATCGGAATGCCCACTACTCCTTAAGCCGGGCCGTGTCACTGTCCACTCAAGGGGACGAGCAAAATGGGACACTTCTTGCGGCTTCGAGCCCGCCATTCACTTCTGCTTCGTTCAATTGAATCGTACGGGTCCTGCACCCGGATTTGGAGATTCTTGTGGAATTTGAGGGGCCGTTCAGTGAGCGCCCCCCAACGGAGTAATTGTCCGCCCGGGTTGTCAGGCGGACCCTTGCGAATTAGTGTGAGAATTTAGGACCACAAACTAAAAGCGCTCGCAATAGCGGATGGCCCAGGCCAAAAACATACAACACGCAGCAAACGGCCATCTAGGGATTATCCCAACTGAACCGCACAATTTGCATGGCATATCGCTCATACCGCCTGTCTCACTTCCCTGATTGCCTGGTCGCCATGCAATCAGCCAGACCCGGTGGATTCTGTTAGTACCTTTTGCCAACCGCCCAAAAAGCCGCGCCATCAAGGAGATTGCGGGTCACCTAGATCTCAGCGAGAAAACTGTAGAGTTTCACAAAAGACACATCAAGGAAGCGTTCAACCTCCAAAGCAACGCCGATGTCGTCTTATTTGCTCTGAAGCAGGGACTGGTCTCGATGAATCGTTGAATTTCCCCGGCGGTTGGCAAGCTAGGGATTTCCCTAGTTACGTAGAGACCTGATTAGGTTCAAAAAGGTTAGCAAAGAATTTGCGATACACGATTCGCGGGGCGGTGAATCGTTAGTGCGAAACTCGCAAAGAGATGGCTCCTTCCGAAAGGGAGGAGCCATTCTTATGTTAGGACACACCGATTAGCATCGACTACATTTTTTGACGCGTGGTAATTGGGGATGTGTCCCGAGAGCTTTTTTTCCATCCACGGTATCGACGAACAGTGGACGCTGGAGCAACTCACCGTCAACATACAGGCGTGCGCCGTTAGTCGGGGCCTTTACGACGCGAATCTGGTGAATCTGTGCAGAGCATTTAGCCATTTACCCCCGGTGAGAGTCTTTGGTGAACCCTGTGGGAAGCCCGTGGTTCCTACCCTGCCGCCCGCATGGAAGCGCTCCCCGAATTGAGAGGTACGCGAGCGTCGATGGTGGTACCACGTTTCGGTTGCGAGTTGACTGAAAGCGTGCCCTTCACCAGCTTCAGCCGCTCCTGCATGCTGATGAGACCAAGACCTCGGCTCTGCTTTGCTGCTTCGTGGTCAAACCCCGCGCCGGAATCCTTAACCGTGAGATGAATCTCATCCGACATTCCCAACAAGCGTACTTCGAACTGCCGTACTCCACTGTGTTTCGCCGAATTGTGGAGGGCTTCTTGCAGAACTCTGAAAAGGCACAGAGAAATGTCCGGAGACAAGGGGCCGGGCACATCGTGGGCTTTGAAGTCAATCTCCACCTTTTGCTGCTGGGCGAATTCTTGGCAGAAGCCTCTCATGGCCGCAGCAATGCCCAAGTATTGCAGTTTTCCCGAGTGCAACTCGTGTGATAAGGATTGAATATCGGTGGCTATCTCCGAAATCTGCTTCTGGCATTCGCCCATACGGCTGCGGACTTCAGGCAAAATGAGAGTGTCTTCCTCGAGTTGCTGCAACTGGAGAGCCAAAAGGGCGAGACGTTGACCGATGTCGTCGTGAAGCTCTCTGCCAATTCGAGTACGTTCCTGCTCCTGTGCGCCGATCAACTTGCGGGTCACGTCTGCGAGCGCAGTTTCCGCCAGCTTGCGCTCGGTGATGTCACGACCAATTCCTGACCCGCCGACAATTCGGCCCTCGGCATCGATTATTGGAGAAACCGTTAGCGATACCTCAACGCGCGTCCCGTCTTTCTTCTGGCATACGGTCTCGTGATGGCTGACGCTGTGGCCGCGCTTTATCTTGCTCATAATCTCTGGAAAATCCCCAGAGAGGTCGGGTGGCGATAGGAGAGAAATTGACCTCCCGATCACTTCGCCTGCCGAGTAGCCGAAGAGTCGCTCCGCCCCCTTGTTCCAATCCGCAATCATTCCGTCTATGTCCGCGCCGATGATCGCGTCTTTGGACGATTCGACAATGGTTGCCAGTCGGAGCCGTGCCTCCATCGCTGCTTGTGCGCTGACAAGCTGCTCTCGTTCCCGCTCAGCTTGTTCCCGTTCGGCAATCACCGCCGCCAATGTCATACCTGACACCGAAAGCGCCGCAAACAACACATCCAACAGAACAGCGTTGGTGAATGGGCTGTTCTGCGCAAACGGCCCGAACCCAAATGCGGTCTCTACCGTGGCTATGGCGGCGACAAAGAGAGTCGCCAGTGTGGCTCCGCTCATTCCAAAACGAATGGCCGCCCACATTACGAAGGGGAGCACTGCGAAAGCCAAGGCATGCAGCCTAACTGGGACAAGCGGCAGATCGCCAAAGACGATGAAGCACGCTGCAGTGAGAAGAAGTAGAAGGGCAGCAAATTCTGCGATGCGAACCCGAGGACGAATCCTCAGCAGATTTGGGAACGTCAACACGAGTGGCGTTACCAGTAGTACGCCCATGCTGTCTCCCAGACAGTAAATCAGCCAAGCTCTGCCAAATCCGGACCACCCCCGCACATGGACTGTGTAAAGAACTGAAGCCCCAACTGTGGCGCTCACCACACTGCTGCCGAATGCGCCGAACACAATCATCCCGAGCGCATCCCGCAACCGGGAGAGCGAATTGTCGAAGTTAACAACGCGACGGAGCAGGAGCGTGCCAATCAATGCCGCCAGTGTGGTTCCAGCCGCGTAAACGACGGCAGCGATGTGAGGAATGGGACTCAAAAACGCGAGGAGAAAAGCCCCAGCCGCGACTCCGGGCCAAACTCGATAGCCTAAGAGCAAGAGTGCGGCGAGAGCAATTCCCGATGCGGGCCACACAGGTCCGATGCCACCGCTGTTGATAATCGCAAGAGTATCGCCGAGTTTACCTGCCGCAAATTCCACGGCAAACACGATTGCAATCTGGGCAAGGTATTTCCCGACCGCGTGTGGCGCAACCGTCCCTTCTTCAGCAGTTTGGATCATGTCGTCTCACCCAATCGCAACCACCACCGCGTGACACCCAAGGATGATGCCAAAAGTCAGGCGATGACAATCAATCACTATCAACTCATCCATATCTTTCGGAATGAATGGCTTCCATCCGCCCCGAACCTAGCACTTGTTCCTGTGTATTCAAGCCAATGTTGATTGCGGAACTCTTACCGCGGGGTCAGGGAGTGTACTCCAAACGAGTTGAGGAATGGTGGTCTCGTACCAACTGGCTAAGTCTACCCATGAACAAAGCCCGATGCGCTTTAACGGCAACAAAACTATATACCCCTAAGACATTTTGTCAGGGAATGTTATTCGAGGCAACTAGCGCCAACAGGCTGAAGGCTGAGAAGGGATACCGGGCTGACCACCCAGACCGTGAATTTCCGGCGCTATACACTCATTCACCGTCATCGGTTCTTCTTCGCCGTCGTCTTGCGGCTACCCCCCGCCTTGACTCGCGCCTCACGCGTCCTACGATGACCCGCCTCCCTTCGCTGGGGAGTTCGCATAAGTCATCATGGTCCGCCGTGAGCGAAGAGATTGTTGGTGGGTAGCACCGAAACGATGAACGCGACACAGAGCCGAGCGCGAGGGTGAACACACGAAGGCCAACGGCTCGCCGTTGCTAGTGAGTGGCCGCCTGTATGATGCCGAGCGCAACCAGCCCATACACCATCAGTTGGACAGCAACTGCGGTAAGCAGGATCCCGAACACGATCTCGGAGATGCCCAGGGCGACGGGGTTCAGGCGCTTGGACAGCTTGTCGATGTTGGCGAAGATCAGGTAATCGACCGCGCCGACCAGCATGACGAGTCCCAGGACCAAGGCGGCGCTCGCGACCGAGACGATCTCGCCGGATACAATGATGAGGATCGTGATGCCGACCGGGTTCAGCAGATAGGGGACCGCGAGCGGGTAAACCGCGATCTGCATCGGATCCTCTGGGATCTCCACCACCGCCTCGACCTTCTTGGTCGGCGCGGTGGCCATGTTGATGGCGAGGATTGCAAGCACGATCGCGCCGCCGACCGCAACGGCGCCGCCGCTGATGTGGAGCAGGCGCAGAAGAAACCAACCAGTGGCGAACAGCACGATGGCTGTGACCACGGCTGTCACGACCATCCGCCGGCCGACAGCCCGCTGCGTCTCCGCATCGAGTTGCTTGGTCTTCTCGAGGAACGGCACCAGAGCGACCTTGGGACCCATACCGATCAGCAGAAGCAGAAGCAGCTTCACCATGAGTCCAGCATCGATAACCGCGAAATTCATTGCGAAACTCGCTTTTGGGTAAAATATAGATACCGGGCATCCGCAATTGCATCCCCACAAAAGCGGAGAATTGGGTTGTATGTATCGCTGCGAATCTCAGGGCTCACCAGACAGTGACTTTCGTCAGCGTAGAGTTTGTCGAGGTCGAGAGGCAATTCCTTGAATCAACAGAAAGTAAGAGGCCACTTTTCTCGTCGGTGCCTTCCTCATGGCGTTTTCCTCAGATCGCTCGCTTCGCGCCTCACGAATGTTCTGCACGTCCCCGGCACGATTCTACTCGTTTAAGCTGAAGACGACTTTGAAATTTTGGGGGCAGAACGCGGGCTCTATAGGACTTCTCCGGTGACCCCGTTAATCGGAACCCATCGGCTTCATCGCGCCAGCAGCCACATCTCTCTTGTGCTAATCGCTATGGCGCCGTCCCGCTGGGCCATTTCCTGATTGCACCAGGTCCAGGCCCGGCGTACGATGTTCCGTCCGCCCACCACTCCGCTTCGCCCATCGATACTTGTGACTGGAGACCCGACGCGTCTCTTCTGGAGGCTAGCCAATGTACCGTACCAAATCGTGGATGCTTTTGGTGATCGTCCTGTTCGTGTTGCCGCACTTTTCCAGCGTGGAAGCGCAGTGGGTGATGGCGCCTCATGCCGCGAAAAACCGCATTCAGCAAATGAATCAGAAATCCCGGAATGGCGGTTACGAGGTGGCTATCGTACTACTGGCAGCCGCTCCCACTGCCGTGTACGACAAAACACTCAAGACGCCGCAGACTCATCCGGAAATCAAAATCACCAAGAACGACAGCAAGAACGGCAGGATCGAGATCAGCAAGGATCAACTGGTCGCCGGGTTTCAGATTATGGCGCTTGGTGACAAGCTCACACAACTCGTGATTGCTTGCAACGTCAATGAGAAAATCGTTTCTGGCTCCGTTGTTTGACGCGTCGAACTGAACCCGAGAGACCTGCCCCATGAGTGTCGCCATCCGAGCCGACCGAGAAGGAAACCACGCCCGTCTAGTGACGACCGGTCCGTTCGACCTAGCCCATGCAACGATGGCAGCACGAGCAGTGGAGAACGCGGAGGCATTGTTAGCTGGCTGTGGCTCGGTCGATGTCGATTTAGCGCAGCTTGAACGAATCGATGGCGCCGGTGCAGTCTTGCTGGCGAGGCTTCTCGATCGGCTGGATGCGGGCGGCCGCCACGCGCGCGTCATTGAAGGCCCCAACCGCGAAGCGGCACGCTTAATCGCAAGTTATCGCGAGCGCCGGGCGGGGCTCCCAGAGCGCCCGACACGTGTGATGAATCCGCTGAAGCGGATCGGAGCTCTAGCGGCTGAAGTGCCCAGCAAGGCAAACGAAGCATTTGATTTCACCGGTCGCTGTGCCGTCGCGATTCCAAAAGCTGCGGCCACACCGAGATCAGTCGATTGGCGTTCGTTGCCGAGGCTGATCCAAGAGATCGGCGCAGACGGGCTGCTGGTTACGAGTGCTGCCAACTTGCTGATCGGCGCAATCATCGGATTTCTCGGCGTTTCGCAGCTCGCGGGCTTTGGAACAATCGCCCTTGTCCCCCAGTTGGTAGTTGTCGCACATTTCCGAGACCTTGGACCACTGGTCACCGGAATGATTATGGCCGGACGATCGGGCGCGGGTATTGCGTCGGAGATCGCCACAATGAAGGTATCCGAAGAGGTCGATGCCTTGCAGTCGATGGGCTTCGACCCAGTGAGATGGTTGGTCGTGCCACGCTGTCTCGCTCTTGCCATCACGGTGCCGATTTTGACCTGGCTTGGCGACGTACTGGCCCTTGTCGGCGGATTGGGGGCCACGATTGCCGTTTCGCATATGACAGCAGGCGCCTTTGTCGAGGTGGCCTTGAATGCGATCAGTGTCGACAACTTCTTTTCGGGTCTCGTCAAGACTCCATTTCTGGGGCTCTCAATCGGATTGATCGCATGTGGTCAAGGGCTGCTCACACGCGGCGGCGCGGCCGCTGTCGGGACCCGGACGACGAACGCCGTGGTGCTGGCCCTCTTCTCAGTGATTGTGATCAACGCCCTGTTCACGTGCTTTTACGCACTCATAGGTATCTGAACATGCCTCTATCAAGGCCACACATCACCGTCGACGATCTGCGGGTAGGTTGGGGGACGCGGGTACTCCTGGAGCACATCACCTTCCCAGTCGAGCGCGGAACGATTTTTGCAATCCTCGGCGGATCGGGGAGCGGCAAGAGCACGGTGCTGCGGCATTTGATCGGACTCGAGCGGCCCCAAGCCGGGCGCATCGACATCGACGGCGTCGGCGAGCCGCACCTTTACGAGGGCGTGCCGCGCTTCGGAGTGCTTTTTCAGTCGGGCGCGCTCTTTGGCTCGATGACGCTCGCGGAAAACCTCGCTCTCCCCTTGACTAGATGGACCGCGATACGCGGCGCGACCGCGCGGGAGCTCGTCCAGGCCAAGCTCGACCTCGTCGGGCTCGGTCCGTTCGCCGAGCATCTACCCGGCGAAATCTCGGGCGGCATGAAAAAACGCGCCGGCATTGCTCGTGCTCTTATGCTCGAGCCCGATCTGTTGTTCTTCGACGAACCGTCTGCCGGTCTCGACCCGATTTCGGCAGTCGAGCTCGACCAGCACATCCTTTCGCTTAGCCACGATCTAGGCATCACGGTCGTTATTGTGACCCACGAACTGCCGAGCATTTTTCTTGTGGCCGCCCAGTGCATCGTGCTGGACAAAGCCGCCAAAGGCGTCGTGGCAGCGGGCGACCCGCGCAAACTGCGCGACGAATCAAAGATCCCGTTCGTACACAATTTCTTCACGCGGTCAGCGCCTGGCATGTCCGCGCATAAGGGAGGGTAACCCAATGGCTGTCGAAAAGAGCTACGCGCGCCTTGGCTTCTTCATAGTATTAACACTGGTCCTCCTCTTGGTAACGGCGGTTTTCTTCATTCAACGACTGAAGCAGCGTCCCGCAATCGGCATGGTCACCTACACCACCGACAATGTCTTCGGCCTGGACGTCTCTAGCGCCGTTCGGCTTAGGGGCGTGCCAGTGGGCCGCGTCACAGACATACGTGTGAACCCACACGGCACGATCGTCCAAATCAACTTCGATGTGTTCCTTGATCGCCTTGACACCATTGGCCTGGACGTCAGCCTGCTCCGGAAGATTACCGATGTTGGAGGCGTGTTGCCCCACCTTCGGGCCCAACTCATGGGTAACCCAATAACGGGTGAGGCGTACTTATTGCTCGAACAACCCGAGAACCCACCCCCGCCGATGGAGCTTGGGTTCAAACCGAATCGGCCCTACGTTCCGTCGGTGCCCTCGCCGTTCGAGATGGCGCAAGATCGGCTGCCTGCGCTTTTGGACCGCGCTAATGCGACGCTGGAGACCCTCAGAGAGATTGTCGCGCGGATGCCCGATAGCCTCGATCGGAGCGACCGATTCTTCGACAACACTGACCGCATCATGCGCGAGAGCGAGCTACCGACGCTGAGCGCCGACTCCCGGAAATTCTTTGCGACGACAAGTGCGCAGATCGAGCAGATCAGGTCCGACATGGAGGCGGCAGCGAAGGGTCACTGGTCAAGTTCTCTGAAGAGGCGCGGGCCGCAATCAAGGCCGCAGACCTTCCGGCCGCGACCCAAGCAGCGCGCGAAGCGGCGGACAATTCCAGACTGGCGGCGGACGATCTCCGACGCACCCTGCCGGCCATTCGGGATTCGCTCCAAGAATTGCGCGAGCTCTCGCGAATGCTCGGGGAGCAGCCCGAGTCGTTGGTCTATGGTCCACGACCCCCGAAGGAAAAACACCGATGACGCGCGTCTCCCGTTCAGGCGCCTGTCTGCTCTTTACGATCATCTGCCTGGGTGAAGCCGCTTGCCTGCGGCGCCCCGCTACGACACCGAGCCACATGCTTGAGCCGCAACTGCTAGAGCCACAACTTCCACAACCAGCGACGCAAGTGACTAAGGCTCCCAACGCAACTCCCGTCCGGCTGCTCGATACACAAGCACGCGGACACATCGGCCGCCGTGTTCTGCACCAGCAACCTAATGGTGAGTTGACCGAGGACGCCGTCTGGCGATGGTCGTCTGCTCCCGACCGCTATCTGGACACGGC
This sequence comes from Candidatus Acidiferrales bacterium, assembly GCA_963776365.1. Lineage (GTDB taxonomy): Bacteria > Acidobacteriota > Terriglobia > Acidiferrales > UBA7541 > Acidiferrum. The sequence goes on from CAVZMQ010000001.1 coordinate 44,202, forward strand.
ATTGCGCTTGGAATTGGCATCGAGTCCAGATCTGCGCCTCGTCGATACCGGCCGCGCACGAACGCTAGCCGCCACGCTCCTCATATGGGACCTCGATTCTGCGGGGGAGACGCGACTGGTCGGAGCTGTGGAGTTTCAGGTCACAGGGACCGACCGTGAGGTCCATACAAAAGTAGTCCGAACCAGCGAGCCCGTCTCAGCGGAGCTACCTGGCGACTTGGCTGCCGCAGCAGGCCGCCTCTTGCGCCGCCTGGCGTCTGAAGGTCTGGCGCTCGTCACAAGCGAACGATGAGGAAGTGGGAAATGTTCTCGGGGCATTTGTGGCTTACCTCGTATACTGCCAAGCTGCTGAAACGTTCTGGAAGTTGCCACCAAAGCGGACATAGGCGCCGCGACTGTAGCTCACCTTTATTGACTGGTGTTCGGAAACACCAAAAGCAGCACTCCCACACGCACCGCTTGTGGATTTGGTTTTCTAATTCGGGATCGATCCTGAACTGTTGAGTATCCCTTCGAGTTCATAAAGCTCGTCGCCGCCGTGGTAAAACCCAACTGATTTCACTTTGGCAATCTTATCTGCGAACTTCAACTGGTCCGGTTCCGTTCCGAGAGCCCTACCGTTGCCGCCGCTCGATTTCAGCGTTGATCTCCCCTCCGATCAGGAATGCCAATCCGGTCACATAGAGCCAGGCCAAAAGAAGCATGACCGCACCCAGTGATCCGTACGAAGCACTGAAGGTATTAAAAAAGTGCAGATATGTGCGGAATCCGACCGAGGCCAGGAGCCATAGAAACGCACCAAATGCCGAACCAGGCGTAATCCAGTGCCATTGTCGCGCCTTCAAATCAGGGCCGAAGTAATAAATCACCGAATACGACGTAGTAACGAAAAGTATAGCAGCTGGCCACTGAATAGTCTTCCAAATGAGGATGACCATCGGTCGCAATCGAAGTTCTGTCCCTAACCAGTAGACAAAATGACTGCTCACGACAACAAAAAACAGGGCGGAAAAAAGAAGAATCGAAATAATGATCGTCAATCCGAGTGCTATTGTACGAACTTTAAACCAGGAACGAGCCTCGCGGACGCGATAGGCTAAGTTCAGCGCGGAAATCATTGAATTTAGGCCGCCGGAAGCAAACCAGAGGGCAAAAACGATGTCAAAGGTCAGCTTTCCGCCGCTAGCGTTTGCAGCCAGTTCGGTAGCAGTTGCTCTCAAAAGTTGGAAAGCCGCCGGTGGTAGTAAGTCTCCGAAATAGGATAGTAAATGGTTTTGAAGTTCGAGGCTGCGTGAGGTGAACAAACCAAAAAGAGTCACCATCAACAGAATCAGCGGGAAGAGCGCGAATAAGAAATCGAATGCTAGTTCGGAGGCCCGTCCGAGGGAATGATTCGTGTCGATCTCGTCGAAAACGTTGCGAACGAGTTGCCAAGGAGTAAGACCTCCCAACTTCCAAAGGGATTTGAATTGCTTCGCGGTTGAGGGCTGTAGGTTTTCCATTTATGCAGTCAGAGATTGTTCCGTCCGCATTCTAACGTAAAGCCTCATCCCTTCAGCTTGGAAGCCTGGGGAAGTAAAGCATCATGTCCCTGGAAATCGGAGCGTATGCAAGCGTCAACTCCTTCCATGAGAAGGCCGGTCCATGTCAAGAGTAATAGCGCTATGTATTACATCGGCTTGGATGTTCACAAGCGCAAGATCAGCTACTACGTGAAAGACGGCAGTGGCCGAATCCACTTTGAAGGAACGATTCCCGCCACACGCTGTGACCTGGACTGCTGGATGAAAATCCTGCAACAGACCTGGACTCCGGCGATGGAAGCCACGAGGTTTACGGCTGGATCTACGATCACCTGAAGCCTCATGCAACCGCGCTCAAGGTTCCGTAGCCACAACGGCGACGGTAAACCAGATTTAACGGCGGCTCATATCTTCCGCGCAAGCATAACTGAGAGGAATCCTTGCCCCAGTTTCTACGGGCGTTTATGTTGCGACGTCGTAAGCCAGGTCTTCAAATTCTCACTGCAAGCCAAGATCAACGAGTATTTTGGGATTTTCCTCCTGTACCGCCAGCAGATTATGGCAGGCGGTACAATCGTTGGAGATCGTCTGGCCGTCCGCGCTGGTGTGTGACCCGTCATGGCATCGGAAGCAACCAGGAAAGTCATTGTGACCAAGATTGTTCGGATGCACCCCCCAGCTCATCTTCATGTCTGGAAAAATGTTGCGGAGGTAAATTCCGGCGACGTTTTTGGCGGATTGGTCGATCAATGAGCGCTTGCTCGAATAAACGTCGGGGTAGGAAGTGCGGTAGTAGCTTTCAATCCCTTCCACGATCTGCTTCTGTGCGCTATCGCGATCCGGATAATCGCCTTTCAGCAATTCCACGGCTTTTTTGTGGATATACGGAAGCTCCGGGCTGATCAATCCACGGGACATCCGCAGGTCAACTGCATTTACTGGCAACTCAAACGCGTGGGTTGGCCGGTTATGGCAGTCAATGCAGTCCATGGTGCGGCTTTCCCCCTTTTCGAGCTCCTGCTTGCTGGTCTTGATGTCCGTAGAAACGTATTCCACGGTTTTGCCTCTGTCGTCAGTGTAATAAACCACGGGAATCACCTGGCGACGTTCATCGGTTGAAATGTAGTGAATGCGGGAGCCTTCGTCCAAATGCCTGCCGTGGATGCCCACGGAACCTGACGAGACCCGACCGCCAATTTTCATCACCAGTGCTGTGGTCATCGGTGTATTTTTCTCATCGTCTTTGTAATTCGTCTTTAAAATGAATTTGTCGCCCGAAAAACGTTGAGGCCAATGGCATTCCTCACAGGTTTGACGCGCCGGACGCAGATACTTCACCGGTGAAGGAATGGGTCGCGAATAGGTATGAAAAGTGACCGCAAAAACCTGACGCAAACCGGACAGCTTGGAGCGTACGAACCACCCCGCTCCGGGACCAATATGGCACTGCACGCATTCAACGCGGGAATGCGGCGAATTTTCGTAGGCGCTGTATTCGGGTGCCATCACAGTGTGGCACGATAACCCGCAGAACTCTTTGGAGTCCATGTACGACACACCCTTGTAGGATGCAAATCCGAAAATCATGACATTCAGAATGGTTGCAACTCCGAAATAGAGAACACTGCTGCGCACCATCGGCGTTTTCAAATCGATGGCCGGATAAACATTGGGTAATTCGCCCTGCTGTCGCAATTTCCGGCGCCGTAAGCTGATTCCAATGGGAATCAAGAGCAGGCCGAGAACAAAGACACCAGGAAGAATGAGGAAAAGCAGGATACCGACGTAGGGATGAGGAGGGCCGGGCAGCACAAAGTCGTACAGCCAGAAACCAATGAGGGCGATGGCACTGCTGGTAGTCAGAACCACGCCGATCAGGCTCAACGGATTCTGGCCGAAGTAATAGAGCAGCCTCGCCCAATCTTTGAGAGTCTTTTGTGGACTCATGCGCGCTGTACCTCTTTTCCCGCGGCGAAGTATCCGTCAAGGCCGCACGGCATTACCAATCGTGCGCCTGCAGAGGTAGGCGCATCATCGCAAGTGTTTAACTACTTCAGCGTTGCCAGATAAGCAGCGAGATCCTTTACGTCCGCCGGCGCCAGATTCTTTACGCCAGCATGCTTCGGCGAAGTCGAGAACGCCTTCGTGATTTCGTCGGCAGTCTTGCCCTTGATCGAGGGCGACTTCATTGCTGGCTTGCCTTCCGCGTTGGCGCCGTGACAACCGGCACACTTAGCCTTGAAGGTTTTCTCCCCATTCGCAGCATCTTGAGCGCGTGAAACGGACACGGTCAGGCACAAGATTGCGGCGACTGCGATAGCTGATAGACGCTTCATTTACTTCCTCCTTTGTTTCTCCCTGCACGAAGCGCACTCCGTGCCAGAATCCGACGGCGACGCTTATTTCTTGAGCGATCAGCGTCATCCCGCTCAGCGCGTTCACTTTTCCCCAAGAAAAAACTCTTGCCACGGCCGACCTCGTTAGAGATACCGCGTTATTAGGAGACGAGCATTCCGCTCTACACAAAGCGTGCTTGCTTCCAAACGCGATTGGGGAGTTCTACATTCAGGACTCGACGCAGATATGCAGCGGCATGAGCGGCCGCGCGGTCTTTTCCTTCTTCAATATCTCTGACTGATTCGGATGGTGAGACCCAGTTCTTAGCGGCAACGTTGTATACAGATGCTTGAACCCCAAGCGGACCATCTTCAGAGAACAACCGGAGATGCTCTTTGCCAATAAGGATTTCCGCACAATAGCCGTGTTCCAGCATGAGCGCACTCTAGCACTTGGGGCATCTCGTGTCAGCCAACAGAAATATCGGACCGACGTATGGCCGCGGTGCCGCCTGTGCGGGGATGCCTGAAACGCGGTTTGGTGCGAATCGTCACCGTCCGGTTGATTAGGCTACCCGCCTCCCTTCTGGGAAGGGAGTTCGCATAAGTCATCATGGTCCGCCGTGACCGAAGAGATGGTTGGTGGGCAGCACCGAAACGATGAACGCGACACAGAGCCGAGCGCGAGGGTGAACACACGAAGGCCAACGATCGATGCTCTTGTACACGCTACCTTACGAGTGTGTCCCGAGGAGCCAACACCCAAGAAAAAAGCTCTTGCAACGGCCGACCTCGTTAGAGAAACCGCGTTTGTAAGGGGTTGTTGTAAGGAGGTTGGGACCTTCTTTGGTTTTCATCCACAAGGGCTCTGCGAACTGCGTATTATATCTTCCAGCGGTCAAGGGACGGGTTGAAATGGAAGAAGATACGAGGCGCGTCCAAAGATTCATTGAAGCTTTCGAGAAACTCTGCGGAAGGAAGCCCAAACCAGAAGATGCCGAGGGAGATTTCAAGCATCAAGTTGCGGAGGACATGCAAATGAGCGTGGGGGGAGCACGTTACTATCTGCGGTTGGCCGCTGAGCAGGAAAAGAAAGAGACCTGAATTAGCCATGCGAACCGGGTGCATCCCACGTACGCTCTCGAAGCGTGACGTTAAATGCCCCGATACGCGAGGCAGATAGCACTCGAAGGACAATGACTCCGCGACAAAAACAGATTGTTCAGTTGCTAGGTGAGGGCCGCGCCATCAAGGAGATTGCCGGTCACCTAGACCTTAGCGAGAAAACTGTAGAGTTCCACAAGAAACAAATCAAGGAAGCATTTAACCTCCGTAGCGACGCCGATGTTGTCTCATTTGCTCTGAAGCAGGGACTAATCTCGATGAATCCTTGAATGTCCCCGGCGATTGTCCCGCTTAGGGATTCCCCCAGTTGCGTGGCGATCTAGTCAAGTCCAAAAGGTTGGGAAAGAATTTGCGATGCGATTCACTGCACAGGTGAATCGGCAGGGTGGAATCGCAAATAGATGGCTCCTTCCGAAAGGAAGGAGCCATTCTTATGTATGCTCCGCTGAAACCGACTGACAAATGTTGGTATTGAATGTAGTGGTGTACATCCGGCTTCGGACCGGATTGTCACCCCCACTTACGACCTAGGTAAGACTTAAACGCGTTCTACCCGCACTTCCAACTCGAGGCCCGAATCTTCCACAGCAGCCTATAAGCCTCAAGCCGCTCACCCGTCGTTGCCTCCTTGCTTTGGATAATCTCCAGGAGAGCTTTGCGGATTCGATCATCGGACTGCCAGCAATGCAGTTCGTCATCAATCTTGCGAGCTGGGCACTCTCCCCACTGGTGGTTAGCTGCCGTCACGGCGGCAATGCAATTAGCGGCCGGAATAATCTTCACGTCGGGGAAAAGAGCACTGCACGGCGCGAGAAGATGATGCCTGCTGACGGAAATAGCACCGCCTCACTGCCGACTGCGTATAAGCTTCCGCGGCCCAGATCTCCAAGAGATTGTGCCTTACTTGCGGTGGTTAGCATACTCGGCGGCTAACTTCAGTTCCTGGTCGGCCTCGACCAGATGCTGTTTTGCTTTTTCGGCATGGTCTCCCAACTCGTCCTTGTTTGCTTTCTGGGCTTCCACGGCCTTGTCGTAGGCCTGTTGGATGAAGTGTTGGGCTTCAGCAAGATTAGGATGCTTATTAGGATCGATATTTGTCGCGGGTCTTTGCGCAAATAAAGCACTTCCGCAAATTAGAGCCGTACAAGATAAAACGCTCAAGAACAGCTTATTTCTTTTCATAAAAGTAACTCCACAAAGAATTGCTGTTGCTTCTCGCAGCACCACCGGCGAAAAATATAATAAGGCGAACGCTTTGCTTCTGCAATCGGGAGAAAGGGGTAAAGCAGGTTACCGAATCCCGATTGATCGAACCCCTTAGAAAGAGGTTGGTGCCACTAGCTCCTGATAATCGCTAGTGATCAATCGGACGCGCGTTTCACCGCAACGTAAAACTGGGCACCATGTTCCGCGCGCGTTCGATTGATCCGCTTGAAGGTGGCCGCTGGCGTTTGCGGCGGATGCGGGCTAGTGGTTATGGGAATTCAATCTTTTTCTTATCCGCAAGCTATTGGTTTTGGAGTACTTAGAAAATAGGGATGTGCGAGAACCGCAATTCGATGCTTTACGCTGGGGCACGACGTGCGGAGCATAGCAGGCGAAGTGTCCGACGCGCCAGCGGCTACGTTCGGAAACCGTACACGTATCAGTGCTCAACTTGGTAGCTTTCGTCGACTCCGGGTAGCTCGTGAAGCCCATAACAGCCAGACCAATAGTGGCGCAATCGAGTGCTACCGCTTTGGCTCTGCCGGTAACCGGCCGCTGATATCCTGATATTCTCTTTGCGCCGAATTGGCGCTATCGGAAGGGAGCCTGGCTGTGGCGAAACTGGTGATTCTTCTCGGAACAGCGCATCGCCTGCAAGGGGCAGAGAAGGGCAGCTGCAACATCGAAGACCCGGATTACGGCACGCTGATCAAGCAACTTTGCGATTCCTATTCGGTCGAATTTATTTTCGAGGAAGCCAGCGGTCTCGGCCCTACCTTCGCGGAGAGATTCGCCTTGCAGAGACTTGGACCATATCGCTATAAAGACATTGATCCGAGTGCACAGGAGCGCCAAAGGCTTGGGATTGGCTCTGGCACCAGCAAAGATTATCGGATCGGCAGAGTTAATTTCGATACCAATCATTGGGGTTACAGCAGAGAAGAGCTCATCGACGTTCACGAGAAGCGAGAACGCTTTTGGCTCCCATTTATTCAGGCGCAAGAATTCAATATAGCCCTGCTGATCTGTGGACAGGCTCACCTGCTTAGCTTTGCTTTTCGTCTCAAGGGCGAGAACCTCGATGTGAAGGCTTACTCGTATATGCCGTTCAAACTGCTCGCTCGACCTGCGTGAGCTTGTGAAACCGCGCCGCCACCACATGCCAGTCATACAAGCAGCGTGCGCAGGGTCATTGTGACTCCGACAATGGATTTCAAACGCGCGAGTGTGCCGCACCGGCGCTGGGGAATCGGGTGTCTGCTGGCATTTGGCATTCTGGTGAATTATCTTGACCGCGTAAATCTCTCGGTCTCGCAAGACGCGCTTCACCAAACCTTCGGCATCTCCACGGTAACCTTCGGATACTTGCTCAGTGCTTATAGTTGGACGTATGCAGCGCTTCAGCTTCCCTCCGGCTTAATTCTGGATCGTTTTGGCGTCAAACTGGTTGGCCGAATCAGCACTCTTTTGTGGAGTGTAGCTTCCTTTGCCGCGGCCATTTCGTCCGGACTGACGGGATTTCTGAGCGCCCGGCTGTTGCTGGGAGTGGGCGAGGCGCCCACGTTCCCCGCAAGTTCAAAGGCAACTGGCTACTGGTTTCCGACGGCCGAGCGCAGCCTGGCGACCGCATTATTCGATTCGATGGCCAAGTTTGCGTCCGCCATTGGCGTGCCGGTTCTAGGGCTACTCATGGTGGAGTTCGGATGGAGATGGAGCTTCGCCGCAACGGGGGTAATCAGCTTTCTCTATTTCATCCTGTTTTATTTGTATTACCGAAACCCTAGCGAAGACGAACGGCTCTCCAACGTTGAGCGTGAGTTCATCCGCGTTGGCGGCGCCCAGTTGGAGGATCAGGCGCGCGCCGCAAGAGGAGCGCCGCTGGGATATTTGTTGCGGCAGAAAAAAGTTTGGGGATTGGTGCTCGGATTTGCCGCGTACAATTACACATTTTATTTGTTGTTGACCTGGTTGCCGTCGTACCTGTCGTCGGAGCATCACATGGATTTGTTCCACTCGGCTATGTACACCGGCGCGCCTTGGCTGTTCGCCACGATTGTGGACCTTGCGGTCGGTGGATGGCTAGTGGACAGGTTAGTGAAGCGAGGAGCCGATGCATCATCCGTCCGACGAGCGGTGCTCATCGGAGGCACAGCTTTCGGTCTGGGAGTGTTTGGAGCGGCGTACGCGCAAACTACGATTGGAGCGCTTGTGTGGATCAGCCTGTCCATCGGAGGACTTTCCGCGGCGGCCCCGGTGGGCTGGTCGCTTCCTTCGTTGATTGCGCCCAAAGAAAGCGTGGGAACTCTCGGCGGGATTCTCAATTTTGGAAACCAGATCTCTGCGATTGCCGCGCCAATTGCGACGGGATACATCGCGCAGACCACGCATTCTTTCTTCTGGGCATTTGCCGCAGCGGCTATATTTTTGGCCGTGGGCATTGCAGGTTATGTCTTTCTGCTCGAGCGAGTCGAGGCGATTCCGGAGCCGCTGGGCAGTTCCGCGCCGAGTGCGTTTTAAGCCGAACCAGCGCGAGCGTATGCCCGGTCTGACTTCTTTCTTGTATACATGTTTCGATGCTGGATTCTGCTAATGCTCGCGAGCTATGCTGTCGGCGGGCGCGCAGATGTAACATTGCGCTGCTTGGTGAGGGAAACATGATTACTCGACGCGAATTCATTGACGCGCTTGCGGTAGGAACGGCGGGAATGGCGGTCGCTACCACGGCCAGGAGCTACGACCGGATTCTGGGATCGAACGATCGCCTCAATTTCGCGATCATCGGATTGAATGGGCGCGGGTATGCTCACTTGGCCTCGCTCAACGCCAACAAGGCTGGGGCGCGCATTTCCCATGTGTGCGATGTGGACAGCACGATTTTGAAGAAATTCGCGGACGCCACGCAGCAGCAGACCGGCGAAGCTCCCACAGCCGAAAAGGATTTTCGGCGAATCCTCGCGCTCAAAGATGTGGACGCCATCACCATTGCAACCCCGGATCACTGGCACGCACCGATGGCGATTGCGGGATTGCAGGCCGGCAAACACGTTTACGTGGAGAAGCCGTGCAGTCACAATCCCGCTGAGGGCGCGCTGCTGGTTCAGGCGCAACAGAAGTACGGCAAGCTGGTGCAGATGGGCACGCAACAGCGCTCTTCCGTCTACTCCATTGAGATCATCGACAAGATTCACAACGGCGTCATTGGCCGACCCTATTTCGGCAAAGCGTGGTACAGCAATGTTCGCAAATCGATCGGCACTGGAAAGGAAGTGCCCGTGCCCGCCCAGCTTGATTGGGATTTGTGGCAAGGACCAGTCCCACGTTGCCCCTACCGGTCGAATGTGCATCCCTACAATTGGCACTGGTTCAAAATTTACGGCACCGGCGAAACTCTGAATAATGGAACGCACGAGGTAGACGTCTGCCGCTGGGCGCTCGGCGTGGATTATCCCAAGCGAGTGACAGCTTCTGGAGGCAGATACCAGTTCAAAGACGATTGGCAGTTCTATGACACGCTGGTCACCAGCTTCGAATACGATGACAAGCTGATCGCCTGGGAAGGTAAGAGCTGCCAGGGCATGAAATTTTATGGTCGCGATCGCGGCTCGGTCGTTATGGGTACAACAGGCAGCGTCCTGATTGACCGTGATGGGTACGAAATTTACGACTTAGCCGGCAAAAAGATTAACGAATACAAGGTCGGCACTACCACTTCATCGGCCGACACCATCGGACGAGACTCCATGACCGATGCGCATTTTGCGAACTTCATCGCGGCCATCCGAAAAGGTGAAAAGCTGAACGCACCCGTATCCGTCGGAAATATTTCTGTCACCATGTTGCAGCTTTCGAACATCGCGTGGGACGTGAATCGTGAGTTGCATGTCGACACCTCCGACGGACGGATCCAAAACGATGCAGAGGCGATGAAACGGTGGTCGCGCGACTATGAGCACGGCTGGGCGCCGCACCTGTAACCGCGGTTCGTGGCCTAATCGGCAGGCAGCTTTGCGCGCGCCTCTCCAAAACTGATGGAATCGCGGGTTTTTGCCAGCGGAGCGTTATCCAAAAAACTGACCGTGTCTCCGGTCCTTTCGACACCTAACTCCTTCCACATCGCTGGAAGGTCCACCTCATAGGGTTGGTCCTTCATTTTGTTGTAGAGCGGAATCAGAACCGATACGCCCGTAGCCTGATCTCCGATACGCAGCGCTTCCGTCAATTCCCAATCGTGGCGAATGTCGCCGCCGGCATTCAAGATGCCGCGCAGCGCGTCATCCAGGCCTTTGCGGTTGTCGGTCTGTTTATGAATCTCGACGTCAGCAAGAAAACAGAACAGCGCACCTCCCCAATAGGTGCGCGCCCAAGTGTGGGTATTATCCAGCCCCTGGTCGTCCGGTGCGGGTAAGCCTTGGTGAAGGTCGCGCACTAGTTCGAACCACATCTCGCGGACATCCAGATGGCCGGCGCGAACACGCGCGATGGGCTCCACGTAGGTGGCCATCCCTTCCTCGATCCAGTGATGATTTTCGGCCACGGAAGGAAACCCGAGGTGGACCATCTCGTGAGTCAACATCCAGTCCTCGCGGAGGGCCGCCATATCCGTGTCGCTGCCAACGTGAATGCGAATTGAGCCGCCATCGTTGTTCCCAAACGTTCGACCTCCCCGGACTCCTTTTCCGCCCGTGGGAATAATCCGCAATTGCACAACGGGAACTGGAAACCGGCCGAAGTATGTGGTCACGGAGTCCGACGCCCAGTGCACCCATTGGGTCACATCCTCGTTGGAAACTCCCAGAGGACCTTCCTCTCGATGGACGTCGACTCGTGCGCTGCCAACCGTATAAGTGAAGTTCATCGCGTCAGACGAGACGCTGCCGGGAAGTAAGCCGAATAGTCCGGCCGTAATAAAAATCCCAGCCATAAACGAGCCCTTCGTCCCACAGTGCCATAACCAACGTAGCAGGTAACTGAGCATCAGTCTGTACGATGCACGAAGAGCCCGGTTAGTCAGCCCCTTCCCACGATTGCTACAGAATCGGTAACCCTTTGGCTATTCGCTTTGAAGTGGCTCCGGTATTTGTGCTACCGCGCAGCCTAGAATAAGTCAGGGAAGTTCCGGTATGCCCCGACTTGGGAAAACAATCTGGCTGCTGGCAGCCTGGGCGGCGTTTCTTGCGCTGTATGCGGCCGTTGCCCACCATTTAGGTCCAGGAACGAAGCTCTCCGCTTTTGGAGATATTGTGCAGTGCCTCGTACCGCTGCTGGCAAACGCTGGTTTGCTGATCAATGCCGGCACGCCACATTGGCGGCGCAATCTTTTTTGGATGCTTCTGGCGCTGAGCTGCACGATGTGGATGGTTGGCCAGTTCCAGTGGACCTATTACGAGGTCTACCTTCATCGCGAAGTGCCCGGACTGTTTGCCGGCGACATTATCTTCTATCTCCGTGGCATTCCGTTGATTGCGGCTTTGGCTCTGCGGCCTCATCGCAGACGCGGCGAACTGCACATGGGACTGGGCTACCTGGATTTTGGACTGCTGATCACCTGGTGGACCTTTCTCTACGTGTACATTGTGCTGCCTTGGATGTACGCCACGCCGACTCTGGATGTCTACAACACAAATTACAATACGCTGAACTATATTCAGCATTTCTTCATTACCGTGGGATTCGGTATTTGCTGGCTGCGCAACCGGGGAGCGTGGCGCACGGTCTATTTCCACCTGTTTGCGCCCACTGCTCTCTATACCTTGGATTCGCTGGCCACCAATATTGCGATCGCACGGAATGCTTATTACACCGGCAGCTGGTACGACCTGCCGATCATGACGGCATTTTTCTGGTACGGAATGGCAGGGCTGATCGCGTTTCGCAAACGCCAGGAATTAGACACGCCGGCAGAGGGCGATCAGGATAGGTCCGCACGCGAATACATGTGGGCTACACGATTTGCCATGGCGGCGGTGCTCTCTCTTCCACTCTTCGCTCTGTATGCCTTGCGAGTGGAACAGGATACGCCGGCGGTCCGCGATTTTCGATTGATGGTTACGCTGGTGGCCGCTTTGCCTTTGGCCCTGGTCGTTTTCCTTCGCACCCACTTGGCGGATGTGGATCGTGCCAGACTATTGGCACGCTCCGAAAGCTCGGTCGAAAACCTGCAGAGACTCCAGGCCCAAATGGTGCAATCCGAAAAGTTGGTGTCTCTCGGACAATTAGCGGCAGGAGCTGCTCACGAAATCAATAATCCACTCACAGCGATTCTTGGCTACTCGGACCTTCTGGCGGAAGATGAAGCGTTGCCGGATCGCGCCAGGGCTACAGCGATCAAAATTCGCGAACAAGCACGACGCACCAAAAGCCTGGTCCAGAATCTTTTGAGTTTCGCGCGACAAGTGCCGACGGAGCGCACTCTGCTGGATATCAACACCGTAGTGACCAACGCCGTACAACTGCGAGCCTTGGACCTGCACAGCGGCGGCTCCACCATCGAACTGCAGCTGGAATCCGTACTTCCCGGCGTGCGCGGTGACAACAATCAATTGATGCAGGTATTTTTCAATATTATAAGCAACGCGCTCGACGCCATGGCGCCTACCGGTGGCGGTAAACTGATTGTTCGCACGCTGCGGGATCGCGGCAATGTCGTGCTGCTATTCTCGGATACTGGCCCGGGCCTGCGTGAACCCCACCGCGTATTCGATCCGTTTTACACCACCAAACCTGTGGGAAAAGGCACCGGCCTTGGGTTGAGTATTTGCTACGGGATCGTTCAGGAGCACGGTGGAAAAATCTTCTGCTACAACGCGCAGACCGGCGGTGCCGTTTTTCGCGTCGAGCTTCCCGCGGTTCTGGCCGTCTTGCCCCAACGTGGCGTGCCTCAGAGCGGCACCACTCCGGTTTCGACAAAATAAATTGCGCGCGCCAGAGCAACCGGACGGCCCGAAATTCGCACACGCAGGCTGCGTATTGGCTCATGATAGAGTGGCGCGGGAGTTCCGCGAAAAGGTTGCCGCATGACGGATATTGCGATTGCGACGGATAAGCTGACTCGCCGTTTCGGCAGTCTTACGGCTGTTGATTCCGTCGATCTGCGCGTGCAAGCCGGACAATTTTTCGGATTCCTCGGTCCCAACGGGGCCGGCAAGTCTACCACCATCAAAATGTTGACCGGGCTGCTGGCGCCCACGTCCGGACGTATGGAGCTCCTGGGATTTGATTTTCAAGCCAATCCCGTGGAGGTGAAGCGTCAAATCGGAGTTGTTCCCGAAGGAATGGGGCTTTTCGACCGGCTCACGGGAATGGAATATCTCCTTTTTGTGGGGCGGATGTATGGGCTCGATCGGGCGACCACCGGCAAACGATCCGAAGAGTTGCTCGAGTTCATGCAGTTGGCCGATCGCGAAAAGACCATGATCGCCGACTACTCTCACGGCATGCAGAAGAAACTGGCGTTGGCTGCCGCAGTCATTCATCGGCCTCGTATATTGTTCCTAGACGAACCGTTTGAGGGTGTTGATGCGCTTGCCGCAGGCGCGCTGAAGGCTCTCCTTGGAAGGATGACGGAACGGGGAGTAACCATCTTCCTCACATCCCACGTTTTGGAGATCGTGGAACGCCTGTGCAGCCACGTTGGCATCATTCATCAAGGCAAGCTGGTCGCCCAGGGTTCCATGGAGGAATTGCGCGCGGGTGTGCCCGGTGAGGCAGGTGAAAACACCACCCTGGAGCAAATTTTCCTTTCGGTGGTTGGCCAGAGTGGCGCGGAGCAGGCGCGCCTTGAGGAATTGACATGGCTGACGTAGTTCGCCCGCCGGGGGTCTTCGAACAGGTATGGCTGGTCGCGAGTTTGCGCTGGTCCATCCTCAAACACGGGCTGAGAAGAAAGAACAACGTCTGGGACCTGATCGGAATGATCTGGGTCGGCATTTTCAGCGGATTGACGGTAATCGGCCTGGCCTTTGCGTTTTACGAAGGCGGGTATCAGTTTGTGGTTAAGAATCGCGTGGAGTGGATGGCCCTTCTTTTTTGGGCGATTTTCCTGTGGTGGCAATTTTTCCCGATCTTGATCGCAGGGTTTGGCACCAACTTTGATTTTGCCACCTTGTTGCGGTTTCCTTTAAGTTTGCGAGCGTTCTACCTGCTCGGTTTGGGATACGGCTTGTCGGACTTCGCCGCGCTATCTTCCATTTGCTGGTTGATTTCCATGATGGCAGGTGCGTCCACCGCCAAATTGTCTCTGCTGCCAGCCATGGCAGCGGTGATCGTTTTGTTTGTGGTGATGAACGTGAGCTTGGAGCGGCTGATTGGCTCCTGGCTCGAAAAGTTGCTCGCCAAGCGCAAAGCACGCGAAGTGTTTATTGGCATATTTGTCATGTCCATGGTGTCTCTCAATTTCTTGAATCCGGCATTTCAGAGATGGGGGCAAGGGCGCAAGCCAAAATTCCTGGAATGGATTCCGTACCTGAATTGGCTCCCTGGTTCGTTGGCAGGCAATGCAGTTGCCCGGGCCGCATCCGTGAACCATCAAGGTTACTGGTTGGCTGTGGCTGGACTTTTTGCCTGGTCCGTTACGGTCAGTGCGCTTTTGTGGCGCCGCTACGCTGCACTGTATAGCGGAGAAGTGATTAGCGAGAGCATGGCCCCCATGGCGGCGAGGAAACGGATTCCGAGGAAAACGGACAGTCAGGAACGCGCAGAACTGCTCCCCCCGCAAGTCGCGGCGATGTTCGGCAAGGAATTTCACTATCTTACGCGAAACGGATTTGCGTTTCTGACCCTGATTCTGCCGCCGTTTATGGCGTTTTTCTTTACTTTTCAGTTTGGGCCAGGCTCTCTTTTGAAAGAGCACTCGCTCAAGCCAGCATTGTTCTTTCCGGGCATTCTGGCGTATCTGGTTTTAATTTTAATATCCCCGGCGTACAACTCATTCGCGTTCGAAGGCAGAGGAATTCAGAGCTACTTTATGGCCCCAGTTCATTTTCGCGACGTGCTTTTGGGTAAGAATCTTTTTTTGGTAACGCTGGTGAGCTTTGAGCTGATCTTCTCGTTCGCGCTGCTGATTTGGCGCATAGGCTGGCCGGGCACGGCTATGTTCGCATCGACGATTATGGCTGGGGTTTTCGCGGTACTAGGTCAATTGCCGATCGCGAATTGGTCGTCGCTGAGCTTCCCCAAAAAAATGGAAATCGGCAAAATGAAGGGCCAGCGAAATTCCGGCGTCGCGGTGTGGACCGCCTTTGGCGTACAAATCGTATTAGGCGGCATCTGCGCTTTGGTGCTGTTCATTGGACAGTGGACCCGCAATCCTTGGTTGCCGGCCGTGGCCTTCGCGGCATTAGCAGTAGCGGCATTGGGAGGCTATGCGGCCTCCCTCAACGCGATGAACGGGTTGGCAGAGCAAAAGAAGGAACTGCTCATCGAGACGCTAACGCGTTAGTGTCTTCGCGATTCAATTGAAATAAAAGGAGTCTAGCGGTCCCGAACTGAGTCGCGTCCAATCTTGCGACCGACCGCCGGTACTGCGGCGACCTTTTCACCGTTATAGCTTGTTTCCGAAGTGGGCACAAAATAGGCAACCCACTAAAAACAAGAGGCTTCCGTGAGTTCGTTTTGTAATTTCCGTGAAATGCGACTCCATAACCTGACTTCTTCGATGGATAGCCGCGGACTTGGTGGTGGCCGTTCGGACCATGCCAACTGCCACATTGCCACATAAAGTAGCAACGCTCGTTCATCTTCGCACATTGCTGCGAGGGACGGTCGTGGCAGCATAAGCTGTCACGGACGAAAAGCTGCGCCAGATCTTCTACTCTTCGCCTGTCAGAACCGGCTACGAAAGAATTGTCCACCAGAACTGAAGAGTCGACCGGAGAGAAATTGAATCGACTGGACAATTGGGTGACGAATATCAGGAATATACGATTATTTGGGGTGGGACCAATGGTAGACGAGACCAGCGGAGATCAGAAGATTGTTCTGACGGTCATTTTTGGTGTTGGCGAATTGCGTACGAAACCACTCGACTTGGAGGGCGCGCACTTCAAAATGGGACTTGAGCGGGATATCGATGCCGCCACCGAAGCGAGACGCGAAAGCGTAGGTTCCATCGGCGACACCAGCTTCGCCGCCACTGGCGTGCGCGGGTCCGATCAGAAATTGAGCGAACGGCTGGGGGCTGTGAGCACCTTTGAGCCAGGGTTGCGGGATACGATAGCGAGCACCGGCGACGAAAGAGGTGACGGTGAGAGAGTTCTGGCTGGACGCGACGGCCCGGAACTCCGCACCGAATTCAGTGGCGAGCGACCAAGCGCCGTGAATATTCCACGAACCGGAAACCCCGAGGCCGTTAAGACTAAAGCAGCCGCAATCGCCGGGAGCGGCGTTGGTCCGCATCCAGTGATAGGATACGCCGGCGTCGCCCGTGTAGGCTTCTTCCTGAGCCATCGTTAAACTTGCGCTGCCGAGCAGCAGAGTGGCTAAAAGTAGAAACGATCGCATTGAAAACTCCTCAGAGATAACACCAATCATTCCGATGGGGCGGAAACCGTTGCTGACAAGTTACTGATAATGGTCTGTTCGAACTTGCCCCCGGTAGAAGACGTGACGTAAAAATACGAGACGGGCGGAACGGTAACGACGCCGGAGAAAATCTGGGCGCCGTCCATAGTAACCGTGAGATTACCTTGAACCAGCGACAGAGTGTAGTCGTGGGAAACAGTACTGCCAACGACCGCCACGGGAGGAATGGTGGTATTAACGGCGTCCCAAGGCGCCTCCCATAACGTAGTTTCGCCTCTGCCGATAGCGAAGTACGGCACCGGGTACTCGCCAGCATTGTGGTAGTCGTCGATAGCCACTACGAACCCAGGAATTCCTTCCGCGGCCAAGCCCTGACCCGGAGCTCCTACACTGGCAGAAGTGGCGCCAAGGGATGGATCGCCAAACACTACGGCGAAACCATCGGCTGGGGGGGTGCTGGTGGAATCGTAGATTTGTAACGTGAAGCTCAGCTGAATATTTTCTGTGGATACGAGGCTGGGCCAGACGATCGCGCCGCGCTG
The DNA here is from genome assembly GCA_963776365.1 of Candidatus Acidiferrales bacterium. Classification (GTDB taxonomy): domain Bacteria; phylum Acidobacteriota; class Terriglobia; order Acidiferrales; family UBA7541; genus Acidiferrum. The sequence continues at coordinate 61,452 of CAVZMQ010000001.1, forward strand.
ATTCGTCAAGTTGTCGGTCAACTGGAAAGCGCAGCCGGGTTGCGCGACGGCCGTGCCTTGCGCGATCCAACTGGAACTGCAGAGATCGTCAATGCCGGCAAGCGGACCGACAAAAAGAGCGGCTTCATTACTGGTGACGGAGGAAGTGGTGCCATTGCTGACGACGACATCGTAAACAGAGCCGGAATCGGTCAGCGCCGTGGAATCGATGGTGTAGCTGGCAGTGGTTGCGCCCGGGATTGCTGTGAACACAGAGCTACCAGGATCCGCGCGGTACCACTGATAAGTGAGAGGAAGATTGGAAGTGGCGGTGACTGTAAAGGTTGCGGGATCGCCGACGTTGACGAATTCGTTGGCGGGCTGGCCCGTGATTTGAAGAAGGATACCATTCCCAACGGCGAGAGAAGCCGATTGAGAGACGGCTTGTCCATAAAGGTTCGTCACAATCACGTAATAGGCATCTTGATCGTCTGTGGTAAGGGTGGCCGTGGCAGGAACGGAATAGGTGGCAGAGGTAGCGCCGGTAATGAGTGTGCCGGTGGTTTGGCCGGCAGGAATGCGATACCACTGATAGGCGAGCGTCGGCGAACCGGAAGCGACGACACTGAAGCTCGTGGTACCACCGGGGGCGACAGATTCGCCAACGGGTTGTGTGAGGATCGTCGGCGGCACATTGTTGACGGTAACTGTGAGAGAAGCGTTGGTGGAGGTCATCGTCGAACAAGAATCGGTGACGGTGGCGTAATACTGCGAGCCATCGTAAGAAGAGTCCACCGCAGGCGTGGTGTAGATGCTGGAAGTGGCCCCGGGAATAACGGTCCCGGTCGTACCGCCGGGGGGGATTTGAAACCATTGATAGACGAACGGACTTAAACCTGAGGCGGAGACGGAGAACGTCGCTGTTTGTGTGGCGGAGACAGAAAGACTAGTGGGGTTCGAAGTAATCGAAGAGCCGACAACCACGGAAGCGACGGTCGAGGTGACACTACCCAAAGCGTTGGTGACAGTGACCGAATAATTTCCGTTGTTCGCGGACGTGGCCGCAGAGACAGAGTAGCTAGCCGTCGTAGCACCTGGAATAGCGGCACCATTGAAATTCCACTGGTAACTGGTGGCATAGTTGGCCACGACCGAGAGCGACAGAATACCGCCCGAGCAAACGCGTTGGTTGGTAGGTTGCGTCGCGATAGCAGGAAGAGCAATCGTTGCGGTGGTGGTGACGGACACGGAGGGATCGTCGACGCTGGTGGCGGTGATGGTGTATGTGCCCGCGACGGCGGGCGGGGTCCAGACATTTCCGGTGAATGTGCCGCTTGACGCAGTCCAAGTGAGATTGTTAGTTAGCCCGCCGGTGGCGGTGGCGACAAACGTGGTAGGGACCGGAGCAAAAATTTGGTTCGCAGGAGTTATGGGAGAAATTGCGACGGTGGTCGGCGTGACGATGCAAAAAGTCGAGACTACGCTGCCGGTGGGGCTGGTGACCGTGAGCGTGTAGGTCTTGCCGGAAGTGAGTGCTGCCGTGGGGTAGGAAGTGCCACTCACAGCCGAGGCGGTGATGTCCGAGCTACCAACACCTGCGGAGCCGATGGCCGCGGTGCCGCCGGAAAAGGTTGGAATTAGAAAAACCGTGCCGTCATAAGGAGGCGTGGCGTTGCTAGGGACGAGGCTGGCAGCAACGGGAGGAGGATTGGGTATAGTTAATGTTGCTGAGATGCTGGTGACGGAGCCGGCAGAGTTAGAGACCGTGACTGTGTAGATGCTGCCGTTGTTGCTGGATGTTGTCGAAGGAGTGGTGTAGGAGCTGGAAGTGGCGCCGGAGATGGCGACACCATTCAAGTACCACTGGTATGCAAGGGGGCCGGTGCCCGTGGCAGTTACGGTAAATGTGGCAGGCTGGCCAAGGGTTACGGTTTGGCTGGCAGGCTGGACGGTGATGGCGGGCTTGATCGCGTTAACTGTCAAAGTGGCGGGTGTGCTCGTGACGGTGCCTGCGGCGCTGGATACAGAGACGGTGAAGACCGAGCCGGTGTCGCCCATTAAGGTGGGGGAGGTTGTATAAGAATTGGAGGTGGCACCGTTTATAGGCGCACCGTTTTTGTACCACTGATAGCTAAATGGGCCGCTACCGCCGCTGACGGAAACAGCAAAGATTGCGGTTTGGCCGACGGTAACGGTTTGATTCTCTGGCGACGAGACGACGATCGCAGTGGATGATGAAGACCTTGGTCCTTGCCACCCTCCCGCGCAACCGGAAAGCAATGCCAGGACAAGACTTAGCGCAATGAGGTTGAGGAGTGGCAGGACAGGCCTTGGGTGCGTAGACCAAGAGCCGAAGCGTTTGGGTGGAATGTGCATGCAAGAACTCCTGTCCGTTTCAGTAATTCTGGGTTTTCTTCTTCGCGGTGTATGTAGTACGGCGGTCCCAAGGTCGCGCGACCGTCAATAACTGATTAGCGTTAAGGGGGGCAAGCGACCGGAGGAGATTTCGTTGGAATTACGGATCGGCACAGCAGGGTCGGGGATCGTGCGGCAAAGTCGAGTGAACTAAGAGAGGGTCCCTTCCGATATTGTTTTCATGCCCACCGCCGCATTAATACACGAAATATGAAAGGACGCCCCTTGTGGAGTAGGGTTGAGACGAATTATCAGAAGTTGACGCGGGAGTTTCTAGTTGCCTTTGAGGGCGTAGCCGGCGTCGAAGGGAAGCTTGCCGTCGATGCGCAGCACCTTAACAGAACTGTTGATAGCGTAGACATCGACGAGCCCGACTGCGCCGGGAGTAGCTTCGACCGCGCGCATCAGGTCTTCTTCGTTGTCTACAATCCTTATCACCGGGCGCGATTCGTTCAGTTTGGCGACAAGAGGCTTGACCTCGGCGGGAGCTATGCCGAACAGCTTTTGTACGGCGGCACGCATTTCGTTGGATTCTGGATTACGTATAACGAGTGTGAAGCTCTTGCCATCCGGCCAAGCCTTCTGAGTACCTTTGCAAAGTCTCACCAAGTCCGCGAGAGAAACGTCCTGGAGTTTGCTGGCGGCCGGGGCAACGAGGGCCCAGTTCCTGACCGCGGGAAGTAGGGGTGCGGCAAAAACGAACAGCAGACACGCAACTGTAGCCAGTTGCCGCAATCGAATGCAGTGACCGTCGTTCATCCTCCCACACAACCTTTCCGGGGTAGGGTTAAAGCTATTTTCGAGATTGGCAGGAATGGGCACAAGTGACTCCTACGGACAATGTGTCTAACCTGATGACTCCCGCCAAGCCCACTGAGGAGCGCGATCTGCTTGGAGACTGTGCACACCTGTTCCTCAGTCCAGTATCGAGAGGTAGTCGCCAACCGATACTCTCGACAGGTATCCCTCGCTGAGTTCGAAAACGATTTGGGAGCCGAATGGTTATGCGACACAAGGCAGCCGAAAGAGTTTTGCTGGTTCTAGCGGGATTGCTTGCAGCACCAGGCTGGGCACAGCAGGTAGGCCCAACTAAGGATACGAAGGCGGCGGTGAAAGTGACGCCGGCGTCGCAGCACATATTCGGCTCGCTCGGGATTGCGACCAAATCGGTAGAAGCGCGGCAGGAACTGGAAATCGCGCTGGACAGATACGAGAACGCGCAGTATGCCGACTCGATCCTGCATTCCAAGAAGGCCGCCGCGAAGGATCCAGGCTGCGCGCTAGCTTTTGCGCTATGGTCCTATGCGGCTCGGTGGATCGGCCCAGCGCCCGAAGCAATACAGAAGGCACAGCTCTTGTCGACCAAGAGCACAGCCGACGAACAATTGTTGGTCAAATTCATGGTCGGTACGCAGCAAGCAGATGCTCTCCCTGCCATCGTGGCAATGAATGATCTCGTGAACAAACATCCGAAAGAGAAGCACGTGCTGTACCTCGCCGGGGAATGGCTGTTTTTCCAACAAGACTATGTGCGCGGACGGCAGCTGATGGAAAGATCTCTAGAGCATGATCCGAAATTTGCCCCGGCATTGAATACGCTCGGCTATGCCTACGTGGAATCGCTGGATCCACAACCTGCCAAAGGCATCGATTTGTTGCGTCGATACGCGGACGTGCTGCCCAACGACCCCAATCCGCAGGATTCCTTGGGCGAGGTGTTGCGCATGACCGGGGATGATTCGGGTTCCCTAGCGCGTTACGCAGCAGCTTTAGATATTTCGCCAACCTTCATTACTTCCCAATACGGACGGGGCGACACTTATACGCTGATGGGCAAATTTTCGCTGGCCCGCGCCGAGTACGACAAGGCCTTAAAGATAGCCGCGAACCAACACGATGTCCTGCACATCGAAACGCAGAAGGCACTGGTGTATTTCTGGCAGGGTGACGCCGGGACGGGGCGCGCCGAACTCGCCAAACTCTCTGACAAAGCGGCGGAGTCGCAAGACACGATGGCGCAATTCGAAATTGACTATGCACGTGCGCTTCTGGCGTCTGACTCAAAAAGCGCCAGTGAACTCCTCGCGGCCATGGAAGACCGGCTGGCACATGTGCCCGATAGCATGCTTACAGCAGAGCTGAACCAGGAATATGCCACTGTGCTTCGTGAACAGGTGCGACTGGCGGTGGCGAGCCACAACTTCACCGAGGCCGACGCGCTGATCCAGAAGCTCGATCAATTGGCGGCTACCTCACGCGACCAAAAAGTCGAGAGCATCTACGAGTCCTCTCGCGGTTATACGATGAGCGCGAACGGCGATTACGCCAATGCAGTGGACGAACTTACCTCCGATTTGCACTCACCTTTAGTTGTGCAGCAGTTGATCATGGCGCAACAGAAATTGAACAATCCTGAAGGCACCGCGAAAGCCCAGGTCCGGCTGAAATACTTACGGACACCCACAGCCGAGTGGTACGTGGTCACCAAAAATTGCAAAGAAGGTTCGCAAAGCGCAGCAAATTGAGAGACATTCGTCGAATTAATCAGCAATGTCCAGCCTCTAACTTTTGGATTTGACCGAGAGCTCGTCTCGCGGTGGAAACCTACAAAATCGAATCGGCTCAAGTCCCGATAAACGCGGTGCATTCACTAGGCCGATGCAACACCATCCTAAAACTGACCTGTAAGGATGGTGTCTATGGCCCAAGGAAAACGATTGGAACTTTAACGTAATAAGAGTTCGGCTGGGAAACCGTGCGCGCAAGAGTAATCCTAATCCGAGTTCCGTACCCTTCACAGTTCACCATGAAAAGCCACCTGCGGCGCGTGATGCGGCAAGTCGAAGCGGCGCGTCGACACGATGCCGTAGACGCACTGCGCCGCAAGCGGCCAGCTAGCTACCTGACGATTATACGTATAGTTTACCGCTGTACCCCTGGCCTGACTTGTTCCAGCCGAGCACCTTCATATACGGATGCGGTTGCAAAAATATAAGGCAGGCTTCCCTGTTTTACAGTGAAAAAAACAGGGAAATGCTCAAATTCCGATGCGCCTCAATTGTTCTAAACTCCCATATAATGCTGGGCTTAAGTTGCTATGGATGGTCTACGGCGACTGAGCAAACAAGGTGCGAACAAGGAATCACAGGCTAATGAACAAGAAAAAGAATGTACTTGGTATTGTGGAAACCTAGGAGGCTGTGGAGCGAGGGGCCCTCAAACGCGAGTCTGCGGAAGGACAGTCGAATCCCAGCGGATTTGGGCTTCCCGGCATTCACTACGAACGGAAGCTGAAATCGACCAATCCTCGGCCAGCAACCTATTGGGGATTGGCACTTTCCAGACGTCCGCCATGGCGGGCCAAGTACGTTTCCGCGAGCCGCAGGGCCGTCGCTTCGTCGATGTTCACGCTAGCGACGCTGATCTTCGTTCCTGGCGCTTGTTCCGCGGAGCGCACCAACGTGGTCAACAATTGCACCGCTTTGAGCTTCCCCGAAGCTGCCTGGTTGACCACTTGCTTAATCGCGGCCTCGAGTTTTGTAACTGTTTTGCGTTTGCCGTTCTCGACAATGACGGTCGGCTCACGCAGCGTCCGCTCGAGGATGGTGGCCAGATTAAGGGCGCCCCTGGGACGTCCATGTGGGTTCCCCGACTGCCCTGCTTTGAAGCGTGAGTGTTCGGGTGGCTGGCGGTATCCCACCTTGTTGTTTTTCGGCGACTCCGAGTTATCCCCATTCGTCATTGTTCTGCTCCTTTAAATTCGCCAACTTATCGAGTGTCATTCACAGGACAGCCATTTACATGCGGGCGATTTCTTCCGGACTCATCGGAAATCCTCTCATGGCCTTCGCCCAAAGCTGTTCTCGATCGAGTTCACGCGAACTACTAATACCGCACATAAGCTCATTCAAATGCTCACTCGCTTTGAAACTAGTCTGCCGCAAGCGGTTCAGGGCCTGTGTCGTTGAATCGACAATGTCATCGTGAATTGAATTCGGAAAACTGGTCATCTCATCCAGAAAATCCTCTAGCCATGCGGCATTCTCTGGCAAGAAAACCTTGCCTGCCTCAATGATAGGAGTGACTGATTGTGCTCGCGATTGCTTGTCACGGTCAGGCTTGACCGAGATGATCGGCAGGCGTGTTGAGCTTTTGAGCTCTTGAATTATGCTTTGCCCGCTGGCCCGGTCCTCGACGAGAATTTCCGTCGGATTCCATTCCTCGGCGAGTACAGTCATCATCCGTTTGAGTTCGGGAAATTCCTCCTTGCTGCGCGACAAATGCAAGAGGTAATAAGCGTTCTCGGTCACACCCCAGGTTGTGCCTACGCTAAAGTCGTTTGCCTCTCCCGCCTTGAAACCCGTGTCCCAGCTTTGAATCACTCGCGAAAACGGTCCCGTAAACGGTGGGGTATAATACTGAAACCAATCGCGTTTAAATATCACACCCTCTGCTGCGGCAGGCCTTTGCTGATATAGAGAAACCCAAACGCGCTCGCCCACCATAGCGCGAATCCTCTCGAGCGTCGTCGAGCCATACCTCTCCGGCCACAATGGCTCCCCCGTTCTGCGAAAGGATTCATCGTGCTCAGCAATGGCGGGTAGACTTAGCACTTCCCATTGCTCGCCTGCAGGGTCCGAAAGGAGCCGCCCCGCCAAATCGTCCTCATGCCATCGAGTTTGAATGAGAACAACTGCGCCATTGCCTGACAATCGCGTGTAAGCGGTCGAAATGAACCATTCATACAAGCCTTGGCGAGTTGTTTTGCTATGGGCTTCTTGCCAGTCCTTTAACGGATCATCGATTATGATGAGATGCGCGCCGCGACCTGTAATAGGTCCGCCACGACCTGCGGCGACATACCCCCCGCCCGGCAATAAACCAAAACGATGAGCTGCAGTTGAATCTTCGCTCAAAACACAGCGAGGAAAGATGGCCCGATGTAAATCGTCGGCAACTAGATTCCTGACCTTCCTTCCGAAATCGTCAGAAAGTTCTTGCGCATACGTTGCAAGGATGACCTGGCGGTCGGGATGGCGTCCAAGATACCAAGAAGGGAAAATCGTGGAGCCCAACAGACTCTTCCCATGCTGCGGCGGGAGAAAAATCATCAGTCTCGAAATCTGACCCCGTTCGAGAGCTTCGAGTCTCGAAAGAATGAGCTCGGTATGAGGGGCTCGCGTGAACTGAGGGCACACTGCAACGGCGTAACAGGCTAGGTCGTGCTGCGCCAACGCGAGCAACTTCTGGGTTTGAGTTGGCTCGGAACTCATGACGCGCGTGGCTGGTTTGTGAAGGGCTAGATCTATCGAGTCGTCGTGCATCTTTGCCTCCATTCTGTACTACGGCTACGGCCGGCCTGTCTTTGGACTTATGCTTCCAAAAGACACACCCAGAACAACAGAAATATCTATGTAGGTCAGGCTCAGGCTCAGGCTTGAAATAAACTACGTAGGCTCAGGCGTGAAATCAAATACGCGGATAGACTCTAACGCGAAACTCGCAAAATGCTCGAGTCTCGCAATACCCATCACGAGACTCGTTCCACTACCCTCTTATCTATCGCACTCACGGGCAGGTGTCAATATTGGATTACAGACATTCGCCGTCGCGCCACAAACCGTCGTTGGTCGTTTTTCTTCGGAGAGCACGTCGGGAAGGGTCTCGGGGGCGGGCGCTTGCGAACCCTTGACATGCGCGGCTGCACGGGTATGGCCGCGTACGTTGTCGCCACAATTTCAGTCAACGATTTTCTTCTTCGGGAGGTATCTGGGAATCGTAGTGATGCGCACTTGGACTGGAGGTTTCGGTTCTGGATTCGGTTCTTCGATAGGTATTCCGCTACGACAAGAATCAACTTCCTGAGAGGATTTGAGCGCCTCGTCAGTAGGTTTAAGTGTCCGTTCTGTCATTGCTCCCCCTCAGCGCATAAATTTCAAATTGGTTTTTCCACGAAAGCTTCACTGACGATTGGCCAACAGCCCGAACGTGAAATTCAGGTCGTATATCCCTCTAATTCGCCCAGAAAAAATAAGTCTTAGGTCTCGCGCACGTGGCGGGAATTCCACACGCCTGAGACCTGCACATGCTTTTACCACAATCCGACGTTAAGCAATTCAGCCCGCTGGACACGACGTGATACGTTTGTGCAACCAGGTTGACGATCGCTCGATTCGCGTGACGCTCGCTGCATTTAGATTGTAATTTAGAGGCGAAAATAAATCAAAAAGGCAATTTGGATAACCTCTGGTCCGATTGTCCGGTTTAGAATTCAAGAGTTACGTCGTATTTATACCGAGAGGGGGAAAAACCTCGGCAAACCTTACGAATTTTTCTTTTATCCAGAAAGTAGGCGATGCAAAAAACGCGGGCCCTTCCTCCTATAGGTCAAGGCCGTGCAGCCAAGCGGCGCAGGACATGAAGTTTGTAATACAGAATAATATGTGTTATTGTTCTGGCATTATGAGCAAGAATGAGAAAACTATCAGTTTCCGCGCCATCGCAGAAAAGATCGACGCTCTTGATTCTCTAGCTGCTGCGCAAGACCGTCCGCGCAGCTACCTCATCAATGAGGCGATCACCAACTACATCGAACTGCACGCCTACCAAGACGCGTTGGTTCGCGAGGGGCTGAAAGAGATGCGGAATGGCCGTGTCGTAAGCCATGAGGAGCTCTTAAAGCGGCTCAAGAGGACGGGACGCGCTCGTCCATGATCGATTGGACGGAGCAGGCGATCCAGCAATTGGATCAGGCTCACGACTATATAGCCTTCTCTAACAGCGAGGAGGTTGCCACACAGATCACGATGCAGATCGTCGGTAGTGTTCAACAGCTAGGTGCCTTCCCCATGTCGGGCAGAGCCGGCCGAGTTCCCGGTACCCGAGAGCTGGTCATTCCGAAGACGCCTTTTATCGTCGCGTATGCCATCGAGAACGTCCGTATCGTGATCCTAGCCGTTTACCACAGCGCACGACAGTGGCCAGAGGGCTTTTAACTAGTAAGCAACCATTTCAGTGACTTACCGAAATTCTGGATTGATCGCTGGCACGACTTCCGCGCCGGCTTCGCTTTATCCGCAAACAAATGACTCAGCCAGACACCCGATTAGGTTCGTACAACGGTTTGGGTGTCATCGACTCCGCACGTCACTAACCGGGCTCTTCACCGCCTTGCCGTTCTCCTGACCATCTGGCCTTAGCTGCCTTACTGGCTATTTCCGTTCGTCGCTCAGGTGTGAGTTTGTTTCGGCGAGCTTTTCCGCCTTTGCGTCCTAAAGCCACGGCGTTTGGATCTTTGTCTTTTTTCTTAGTCATCTCATTCCAGAAGTTATCCCGGTCCCTCGCGAAAAGCAACAAAGAGACTTGACACTGCTTAGCGGTAGGCATATGCTTAAGGCTAAGCATGTGAGAGGAAGGTACCGAATGAAACGGACTCCAATTTCAATTCGAGCTGAGATGAGAGTTGCAAAGCGGACTTGGTCTGATTTAGGAGCACGCCGATTGAGGGATCTCCGCGCTCTCTTGGTCAGATACAAATTCTCGGTCGCTCTAGGAGAAATCACAAGAATCGACAACCGTTGGTATGTAACCCATTCAGGTCTCCTGCAGCTCGCTTCACGGCGGCATTGCCGGGAATCAACACCTTCTTGCAGGACAGATTTTCCGATCCAGCCTCAGGCCGTTGGGTATTTCGAGCAGTAGTTTATAAATGTTCAAAATCGAAGGGTTTTGTCGGTTATGGCGACGCCGATCCTTCAAACGTTTCTTCCTTGGTCCAGGTGCCGAGATGCGGATTGCGGAAACTCGTGCCGTCAATCGCGCCCTCCGCAAAGCCTATGGGATCGGCCTCTGCTCGGTCGAAGAATTGGGTGCGTTTTCGGGTGCGCCGAGGCCCGCTGCAGCGTCAGCAGCGTCGAACGGTTCCCATTCCTCCAACGGGGATGGCAATGGCCAACCGCGGCTCCGCGATCAGCTCTGTCTTCTCATCCGCCAGTACAACCTCGATGCCAATCTCGTGAAAGCTTATGCAGCGGACTTCTGCGGCACGGAGACTCTTAGCGGCGCCAGCCGTGAGTTGGTCGAGTCCTTCATTGCCCATCTGGCTGCCGCCGCGAAGCAGAACCGCGATGCTTTGGTCTGCAAACTCAACTCCTACGCTCAACCAACTGTGGAGGCAAGATCATGAGGCGATATATTCCCGGTCTGCATTCAGGGCAGCAGGATCTGGTCAGTAATCTCGACGGGATCTTCCTGGTTCGGGTCGATCGGGCTTCCTATCGCTGGCATCCGCAAAAGCCTTTCTTTGCACTACGCTTCGGCATCCTCGAGCCGGCCTCCCATGAAGCGGTTTCCTTCTCGGGGCGGCTCTACTGCACCGACCGCGCGCTCTGGAAGCTCAGTTGGTTTCTTCGCGATTTCGGCTACGACACCGAACTGCTGAGTCGAGATCAGATCGATGAAAAAGCACTTGTGAATCTTCGCGGTGTCATCCGCACGAGCTTTACAAGCCTCAACGGACATTCCTACCAAAATCTCGATTCCTTTGCCCCCGCTTCCGAGTGGGAGGCGCTCTCCTGCACTACCAACAATCAGACCGAGCAGAGGAGTAGTGGCCATGATCTATAGCTACACGCAAATGCCCACTACCTCCGATGCCCACGGAGCTACCGCCATCGGTATCTGGACGGCTGGCGCGAAAAGGAGACGCGGGCGGCGATGATCTTCGGCCGTTGCTTTGAGAAGAGCCCTCGAGTCCTACTTTTGCGGTGACGATTGCGCTGCGGCGCTTCATCGGGAGTGGGGTGCTTACCGAGATACTGCGTTTGCGTTCAAAAAGGGAGAGACCTGGGATCGGCTGCTCCATCAAGGTGTGCATCTCCTCGAACGTTTTGCCCAGGACGATCGGGTTCGCATTCCCCAGCCGAAGGAGAATCTCCAACTCAAGGTGGTCCGAGATCTTCCAAACAATAATCAATTTGTCGCCTATATCGACGCCATCGGTGAACTTGACGGCAAGCGCTGCCTCATGGACTGGAAGACAACCACCAGCCGTTATCCGGAAGAACCGGCAGGGCTTCTCACACTCGATCCGCAGTTGATCTGTTATTCGTGGATCACAGGGATTTCCGATGTGGCCTTGGTTGTGTTCGTGCGAAAGCATCACCCGGAAATCCAATATCTGAGGACATCGATTTCGGAAGGACAGCGCTCGGAATTTGGTCGTCTCGTTGGAACCACGATCGGCCAGATCGAGGCCGCCCAGTTCCCTGCCCACAGCGGTATCCGCTTCCCACAGAACGGATGCATGAGCTGCGCACATCTTGGGCTCTGTCTCGATGACCAAAAACTGATCGAATCCAACCTTACCCTTGCAGCAGGAGCGAGCGACCTTGCCTGGCTTGACGAGCTTATGGATTAGCCGAGGGGTCGCAATGCCTCCCGAGCTCAATCTCAAACGCGCGGTATTTGTCCTCGGCAAGATCGACGAGATCCTTGCTTGGGACAAAGCACGGCTCCACGAACGGGATCTGCGCTTCGTGGATTTAGGGCGCTATCTCTGCGAAGTTCGCGCAGGGCAATATTGGCGCTTGGAGAAGATGGCATCGTTCGACAACTTCCTGGAGAAGCGGTTCCCCGACTCGCGGCGCAAGGCCTATTACCTCATGGCCATTCACGAAAATCTGACGCGCGTTCCGAAGCAGCAGTTGCGGGAGATCGGTTGGACGAAGGCGCGAGAACTCGCCAAAGTGGCGCGCAGGGAGGGAGAGCACTTCGAAAGTGCACCCTGGGTGCACAGAGCCCAGGTACTCCCCAAGGAGGAGTTCAAGCGCGAGGTCGAACGGCACCTGACGGGCAAGGACACGGAAGCGTGGGAGATCATCTACTTCAAGCTCTACAAGAGTCAGTTACCGGTGGTGGAGAAGGCCATCGAAACGGCTGGCCTGATGCTCGGAACTGACAAGTCGAGGGGGTATTGCCTGGAGATGATCTGTGCGGATTTTCTTGCGGGAGCGAACGTGCCAGAAGACGGGTTTAGATAAGTCTATGCAGCACCTCCGCCAGAAGCGCCCGAGAGTTAAGCTCAGCGTCAAAGACTACAAATTGCTCCACCAACGAGTCCTCGAAAGAGACGGGTGGCGGTGTCAAGGTTGTGGCTCGTCCAAAGACTTACAAGTGCATCACATGCGGGCTCGAAGCAAGCTGGGAGACGATTCTCTAGAAAATCTAATATCGCTTTGCGCGAATTGTCATGCCGACCTTCATTGGCAGCCCGGCTCGTGAACGCCTGAGATCAACCCGTTTGCAATCACAGTCTTCTCGAGAGTCTGAGGGCCTAAAGCTCGGGATCGGATCCCGGATTCCGAAATCCAGGAAATGACAAGGCCGCAACGCTGGCACATACCCAGTTGTTTTAGCTTGAGTAGATGCATTATCATCAAACTTAGTAGTATGAATGACCAACGTTCGAGCAAACTGGGGCTGACTAAAGGTGCGGGAGAACAGACTTTTTTAACGTTCTTCAACCGGCATCGCCATGCGATCGGAATGGTTGCGATTATTATTTTTGTTGCACTAAGCATTATCGCTGTTGTTGGTGCAATTCTCTTGCACGACAACCCGCTCGACGACATTCCTGAGGGTGCGATCTTGGTCAACTGGAGCTTATTAGCCTGAATGTCTCGCTCACGGTGCGCTCACCCTGCAAGTCATTGGATGAACCACGACCTTGACACGGCCGGCCGCCCGAGATCAAGTAAGGTGTGCGCGGAAGCTGTGAATCCGAACCGGATTCGGGGAAGAGCTTGAATGCGGCTCGCGGTCGTTTCTCCCTTTTTGGACCGGCAGCACGGAACCGAACTTTGCGTAATCGAGCAGATTGAGCGCATGGCCCGGAAGTACGGCTGGAATATTGAGTTGTACTCCCAAAACGTTTCCCAACTTAACGGTGTTTCGACCACGTCCGAGGCTCATGAAAAAATATCCGGTGCTATCCGCTGGCATCAAGTTTCCGACGTTCCCGGACCTCACCTGCTCAAATACTTATGGTGGTTCTTCGCCAATCGATGGCAGCGCTGGCGGGACCACCGCTCTGGCAGGGTTTGTCCGGATCTGGTCTATTCTCCGGGAATCAATTGTGTCGATGCCGACGTAATCACAGTCCACATCGTATTTCACGCATTTTATGAAAATGTCCGTTCGGAGCTAGCGCTACATCGTGTCCCCGTTCGTGTGTGGCCGCTCGTGATTCACCGTAAGCTGTACTACACACTCATTAAGTTTCTAGAACGAAGAATCTATCGTCACCCCGGTGTGCATCTGATAGCGGTCTCTTCCCTCGTTGCAGCGCAACTCAAATCACACTTTCAACGTGAGGATGTTGCTGTCATTCCCAATGCGGTGGATACAACCCGGTTTACGCCGGAAGCGAGAATGGCCAAGAGAACTACGTCCAGGCGATTGCTTTCCTACAACGAAGATGTTTTTGTTTTGCTTCTCATTGGAAATGATTGGAAAAAGAAGGGACTCGACGTTCTCCTCAAGGCTCTCGTTTTGCTCAGAGATCTGCCACTGTCCGCCCTTATTGTTGGGAGCGATGACCCAGATCTGTATCGCTCATCACTCGAGGAGCTCGGCCTGCGAGAACGCGTCCGTTTCGAAAAGCCTTCGAACGACGTCCTGTCCTTTTACGCCGCTGCTGATCTCTATACAGGACCATCCCTAGAGGACTCCTTTGGTCTTCCTGTCCTGGAAGCTATGGCGTGCGGCCTACCGGTAATCGCCAGCTCTAATGCCGGCGCAAGCGAAATGATCCGCGACGGAACAACGGGATTCATCCTGAGGAATCCTCAGGACTCGCTAGAACTCGCTTCCGTCATCCGCAGAATCCAGGGCGACGAGTCGCTACAGGTTTCTGTGGGCGAAACTGCCGCTCAATTTGTTAGGGCGAACTGCAGTTGGGATGATAATGCTCAGAAGACCATACAACTCCTGGAAAGCGTCCTGGCCAGCTCGCGGGTTTCAGCTCAGAAAACGAGAAGTTGATCAGGGCGCGCACGATCACATCCTGAATTGAAAGAAGTGCAGGCGTTCTTTCTGTCAGCCGTGAGCAGATTTCGTTGGGGACGGTTGGGCCAATATTTGGCTCGTTTGCGACCACTTCTCGAGCCATTGAATAGAGTAGTTCCATTTGTTCAATAGAGTGGGGACGGGATTGGCGGCCAGGTCTCCATCGAAGTGGTGCAGTTCGATTAACATGGTCGGCTGGCTCCTCCCAATGGTTTCGCGGCCGCCCAAGAGAACATCGTATTCAGCCCCTTCTACATCGATTTTCAGAAAATCGGGCAGAACGTGGTTTGTTTCACAGAACTGATCCAGGGAGATTGTCTGAACCTCGATGCCGTCTTTATTCGAATCTCGGCTGATCGACCAATCACCGGAAGCAGTATCCGCGGAAGAGACAAACATCCGAATCGTTCCCGATTTAGAAAATAATGCCAAATTGACAAGCGAGATATTATTTAGACTGTTTATCAATATATTTCTCTTCAACGTGCAGAAATTGCCTTCGGCGGGCTCGAAACTCACCACGCGTCCGCCGGAACCGACAGACTTTGCAAGTAACAGGGAGTAGTATCCCAGATGGGCCCCGACGTCGAAAACGCACATCCCGGGTTGGACATATTTCAGGATGGCCTCAGTGGCAACCGGTTCCCAATTGCCGTAAATATAGCCGCGATAACGCTTCCAATCTGTAGACATTTTAAAACCTTGGAGCGGACCGTGGCACGGAAATGCGTCGGAAGTATCAGCTACCGTGTAGTTCACCAGATTGTGAAGGATCGTCGCAACTCTGGAGGGTTGATCGGATCGGCCAATAATTTTCCGCCTCAGAGCAGGTGGAACTAAACCGAGAGCACGAGGTAAAAACTTTCGACACATGGACTCAACCTTACCATAATCATATCTGCGGAACGGCTTCTCGCTCGGCACTCTCTCCTTGACAATTGAGATCTGGCGGGAGCGGCAAATCTTGGCCATTTCGCGTGTTGTGGGAAGTTGCCGGGATCGGCGGCCCGCATTCCCCGGCCCCTTTCTATAAAAATGGCCCCCTGCCTGTTTTGAGGCTTGGGGTTTTTCTCCAAAGAAGACCGAGGGTATTTTCAGAGTGAGATCGCTCGCCTGCGCTAAGGGCAATTGCCCCGCCCTCTAGGTCGGGAGGTTTCCGAGGGGTATCCCGGTTCATTCGCAGCTGCCGAATCGCCTGCGTCAATGTGACCGGTCCCGCCGAGTTCCGACCGCGAGCGACATGAACGCACCTAACCCACTCTCGCGTAGCAAGTTGTCACAAGTGAATGCGCGTTGACGCAATTGCTGTAAGCTATTCATTCTTCGTGTGGCGAATCTTTGCAAGCAGGGGGCGCTTCGATCCCGGCCACGTCCACCAACTTCTTCTCTGATTGGAAAGCACTTATCAGATTCATCTTTCCGATCCCTTAGTTTTGGTCCCGACTGTGAACGAACTGGGCACGAATGGCGTTAATCTTGACTTGGTCGGGAGTTGGGTTACTAATCAGGCATGGCCGCGTTGCTGCCTCCAGAGCGTCGATCGAAAACTAACCGGTGGGTGCCGTATTTCCTTTCGATCGTGGGCGTTCTCCTCCTCTTGATCGTGGTCGCTCTCTTCCTCTTGTGGAAACTCGCACCTGGGGATTTCGTCACTCTTTTGGATAGGATCTCTCCCTTCCATATCGGAACGCCACGGATCTCCGGAACCGTAGTGAACGCCTTTACTGGCAGGCCCGTGCCGGGGATGAATGTGTGCTTGTTGGTGACGCACATTCCTGCAAACTTCGACCACCGCCCCGGCGTCGAGGTCATGCGGAGCGAGAGAACGCAGACCGACGCGTCCGGAAGGTTCTTTTTCGCCCGCTGGGACAGTCAACTGGATATATTCGAACATTGGGACGGGTACGGGATCGCCGTGACCGATCCCGCCGCGCGGTGGAAGGAACTGTGCGGACACGGAGAATCTACTTACTCGGGACTGCCGACAGGGAGTCTTCGATCGCGAGACCTCCCTCCAAAGCCACGCAGGCTCCGCTACGAAGAGCACCCCGCCCTACTTCCCGGTCGCCATGGTGAACGATCCTTACGATCCGCATCCGGAGCCTTACGGCACTCGTGTTTCCTTCGGTCACTTTTCCGAGGGCACACTCGTCAGGAAAATCGACGACCCCGGTAAGCTCAAGATCGCGCTTGTTCCGCTCTTGCCAGACGGGAAAGAATGCCGATTGGCCGAAAACTCGGACTTTGCCGAGCTGTGCCGCCAGATGAATGAGTCGCCCTCCGCCGACGACCTGCGCAAAAGCTGGAAGATTTCACCCCAAGCTCAATGAGTTCGAAGGCAGCGATCAGGCAGTAGCATTCGAAGGCGAAAAGCTGTAGGAATTGATGGCCTACAAGGATTAGAAACTGATGTCGCTTGGAAATACCATGGCTGCCATACCAAAATTCGATGAAGCGAATCTACGGGCGCTCTCCGAGATCCTGGGGGATACGGACACCGGATTGACTGGGTCGGAGATCGGGCGATTCTTGCGGGCGTTCGAGGAGATCTGTGGTGATGTCCTCGGACCGGACTTTGGGCCAAGAATAGTTACCGAGTGCCTCGCGTAGTCCGCCCAGAATCGAAGCCAAGCGCGGATAGCACTTCCTGCAAGTTGACTCAGCAGGACTTAGCAAAGGAAAAACATAGTCTCTTTGGCTTTTTGTTAGATCCTTTCCGTCCTCCGATTGCCTTCCTAAACGTGGACGGCTGTGGTTTATATCGTCCGACGCCAACCCCGGAAGCGAAATTGTCATGCCAGTTCTCCACACGCTTACCGCTCCTTCAGCAAAGCGCACACCTTTCTTTTGCAGAGCTGCTTCCCGCGCTTTTAGGTTGTCTCGCATGAACATGAGCCCCTGACTTAACCGATGTTTCTTACTGGAGGATGTTCGCCGAAGCAACCGGGAAAACCTCTGTGGCCCTACTCCGCGTTTTTCCACTTCATCTGATAAATCTGAGTCACGCTGGTATCGCTCATCGTTGCGATATTGCCCTCTGGCGTGATGGATACGAAATCCTGCGCTCCACCCAGGAATGCGTTCAACCCCGTAAACTTCGCGAATAACTCCCACTTCCCGTCTGGCACCGTCAGCCGGTAGATTCCGGTTGGCTCGCCGGTCGCCGCTTCCGACGGGCCGCGCATCAAATAAAGTGACTTCGAATCCGGCGCCCACACAAAAAATCCCCAATCGTGTTCAAAAACCTTCAACTGTTTCCATTGCTTTGTCTTCACGGAATAAATCGCCAGGCTCTTCGGTGGATTCTGAATTCCTGCCAGGTACTCCCCGTCGGGCGACCACAATGGCGCATAGTAGCCATCCGATCCCGGCATGGTCGATACCTTTCTTGTCTCCAGATCCAGAATACGGATGCGCAGGTGTCCCGCGATTGGGTAATCGTTAAAATAGATGGATTTCCCATCCGGTGACCAACTCGGCAGTACTTCCGTGAAACCCTCCGACGTCAGCTTTTCCGGTGCGCCACTATCGACGCTGACGCGATAAAGCTCATGCCAGTCGCTATACGCGATCCACTTGCTGTCCGGCGACCACGTGGGCATCTGCGCTAGAGTGTTTGTGAGTTGCAACTTTTCGCTACCGTCGATCTTGCACCGCCACAAATAACCTCTCGGATAATCCGTGTATACCATCCATTTTCGGTCCGGTGAGACCACCAGCTGCGTGGTGGGTAGTCCTCCCAGATACGGCAAAAACCGCTTTTCCTTTTCGTCGTAGAAATGCAGCGATCCCTGCGCCAGGCGCCCCACGACGAACATTCCGTTGCCGTCCCGGCTCGGTGCCAATGCGGTCACTTCGGGTTGGCCCGGCGTTAATCGCACCGCGTACGGCTTCTTCCAGAACTCGTACCACCTTGGCTCTAAGTATTCGTAAAGATTGTTGGATCCATCTTTGTACGAGCTAAAAACAAAATGCTTTCCGCCCGGGGTCCAGATTCCGCTATAAGTGCCGGTGTCCTCTGGCCAATGCTGAGGAAGAGGAAGTAGATGTGGATTACTGCCGTCCACGTTCAGCTCCCAAATCCTCGTAAGATCGTCCTCCAGGGTGCTTCTCGACACCGTGACACGAATTCTTTTGGAGTCCGGCGAAAAAGCGGGATTGCCCGGCACCATATGGTGGGTGTTCCAGATTTCCTTTACGTTTTGTCCGTCGCTGTCACACACATAGACCGATTCCTTTTCATTGAACGCAATCCGCTTCCCATCCGGGGAATAACTTGCGCCGCGCCCCGTGATATTTCCCAACCGCTTCGCCGCACCTCCCAGCACGGGCATGGTCCATATTGTTCCCCGCTGTGTTTCGTCGTTCAGATCGCTCTGCAGCAGCAAAAACTCAGAGCCATCCGGCGAAATATCCAGGATACTCATGGTGCCGATCGCGGCTCGGAGAGGCGCCGTGTCTCCCCCCTTTACGGACATTTCGACGGGAGTGCTTCCGCTGACGAAATAAATACGCGATCCGTCCGTGAAGATCGAGGGGCTTTTGGTTTCGCCCGAAAAGGTCAGTTGCTCCATCGGCAGTGGCGCAGAATCGGCAGGCGTGCCGCGGCCGGTAAACGCAAGCCACGCGACGGCGCAGACCACCGCCGCCGCCCCAATCCAGATCCACTTCCTCGACTTCTCTTGCTTTGCCGGCTCTGCCGGCAAGCCGGTCTGCGATCGTTCCGTCTCCTTCTTCATCAGCCGGCGCAAATCCACCATCAATTCATGCGCCGTCTGATAGCGGTCCTCCCGATCCTTCTCCAGAGTCTTCACAACGATTCGTTGGAGTTCTTCGGGTACCTGGGGATTCAACTCGCGAATGGGTTTCGGCTCTTTGTGCAGAATCTCCCCGATGATCGTTGCGGGAGATTCTCCGGGGAACGCGCGCTTCCCGGTCGCCATCTCATAGAGCACAATCCCAAACGAAAAAATGTCGCTCCGCGCGTCGATGTCCTTGTCCTGCGCCTGTTCCGGGGACATGTACGCCACGGTTCCGACAATGGCGCCGCGTTCTGTGATCGAAGCTGAAATCGTTGGCGACTCGCCGAGTCGGCGTGCTATCCAGCATCACGCGTTTCGCCAAGCCGAAGTCGGCCAGCTTCACCTCACCGCGGCTGGTCACAAAAATGTTGGATGGCTTGATATCCCGGTGGACGATCCCGTTCTTGTGCGCAATCTCCAGCCCTGCGGCGATCTGCATCGCATAGTCCAGCAACGTCTCAACGGGCAGCGGACGCGATCCGATCTTCTGCTTCAGCGTCTGCCCTTCGAGCAGTTCCATGGCGATAAACGTCTGGCCATCCTGCTCGCCGATGTCATAAACAGTGCAGATGTTGTGGTGATTGAGCGCTGATGCCGCCTGTGCCTCGCGTTGAAAACGAGCCTGAACTTGGGCATCCCGCTGTCCTTCAGGTGGGAGAAACTTGAGGGCCACGAAACGTCCAAGCCGGGTGTCCTCGGCCTTGTACACCACCCCGTTTCCTCCGGCACCAAGCTTCTCGACAATGCGGTATCGCGATGTTGGGAGCTGTCCGCCGGGTGGTGTGCGTGGGTCCTCCATTGTCGGCGTATCTTAGAGATATGTCTCCGTACAAGTCAATCAAGCGGATTTGACATCGGATTTGACATGCAAGCGGATTTGACATCAAGCGGATTTAGCAGCTGTCTGCTCGTCATAATTCGCGCCAGCTCCTTCCTTTTCTTTCCCACCTCGGTGTCTCCCCCGCCATCGCAGTTGAAATACAGCGTGCTTTGACAGACAAACTGGGTCCTGATAACGCGCGTGTATTGACTGGTCTGGTCACCTCCCAGGTGGTCGGCTACTCTTCCATAACTGGATTAGGGAAGGGTTGCTCGTGACTCGGGACTTGGCCCCGCAGTTGTCTTGAACGCTCCCTACTATCGGCCGGACCGCGTTATACTCTGCCCACTCCCCGCTGCGGGAAACTATGGCGATCCCAGCCGGACTAGTTTGACGAATTGAAGTGCCGAATACCCACCAGATCGAAGTGACCCAGCCATGATCGGCCAAATCATCTCCCACTACCGCATCCTGGAAAAGCTCGGTGGCGGAGGTATGGGCGTAGTGTACGAAGCGGAAGACCTGAAGCTCGGCCGCCACGTAGCACTCAAGTTTCTTCCTGACGAATTGTCCAGCGATCCACAAGCGCTGGAGAGGTTTAAGCGTGAAGCACGCGCTGCGTCCGCTCTCAACCACCCGAACATCTGCACCATTTACGAAATTGGGGAAGCCAACGGGCAGCGCTTCATCGCTATGGAGTTATTGCAGGGACAGACGCTCAAGCACCGGATCAGCGGCAAGCCTTTGGCCATCGAACAGTTACTGGAGTTGGGCGGGGAAATTATCGATGCACTGGATGCCGCTCACGCCAAGGGGATTGTGCATCGCGACATCAAGCCAGCAAACATCTTTGTTACTGATCGCGGGCACAGCAAGATTCTGGATTTTGGGTTGGCCAAGGTAGAACCGCAACCAAAAATGGCTGAAGGGGTCGCGCTTTCGCAACTGCCGACCGTGGGATTCTCGGAACAGGACCTGACCAGCCCCGGCACGATGCTGGGCACGATGGCTTATATGTCGCCGGAGCAGGCGTTGGGAGAAACGCTGGATTCGCGGACCGATCTGTTCTCCTTTGGTGTTGTCCTGTATGAGATGGCTACAGCCAGATCACCATTCCCCGGTAATACTTCAGCGGCCGTCTTCAATGCGATTCTGAGCAAAGCGCCGATACCACCGGCTAAACTGAATCCAGAACTGCCTCCGAAGCTGGAAGGGATCATCAACAAGGCTTTGGAGAAGGACCGAGAGCTGCGCTACCAGAGTGCGGCGGACTTGCGAACCGATCTGGTGCGCCTGAAGCGGGATACGGATCCGGCGCGGGTGCCCGCACCAGGCGAGGTGGTCCCGCGCTCTCGGCCTTCTGCCGAAGTCATCGATTCCATTGCCGTATTGCCCTTCGAAAATGCGAGCGGCGATCCGGAGACAGAATACCTGAGCGACGGCATCACCGAGAGCATTATTAACAGCCTCTCCCGACTCCCCAAACTGCGGGTGATCCCTCGCAGCATCGTCTTTCGCTACAAAGGACAGACTGTAGACCCGCAAGCGGTTGGACGGGAATTGAAAGTTCGCGCCGTCCTCGGAGGGCGAGTCCTGCAAAGAGGCGAAATGTTGGTGATCGGTACGGAGTTGATCGATACGGTCGAACAGGCACAGCTTTGGGGCGAACGATATAACCGGAGAATGGCCGAGATCTTCGCGATCGAAGATGAGATTGCCAAGAAAATTTCGGAAGGCCTGCGTATCAGGCTGAGCGGCGACGAGGAGAAGCGACTTGCCAAACGCTTCACGCAGGACACCAAGGCGTATCAGCTCTATCTCAAGGGTCGCTACTATTGGGCCAAGAGGACGCCTGAAACTCTGAAGAAAGCCTTGGAATATTTCCGGCAGGCCGTTGAGGAGGACCCCGACTACGCGCTAGCGTATGCGGGCCTCGCAGACTGCTACATCGTCCTGGCTTGGCAGGGCGTTGTGGCGCCGAAGGAAGGGTTGCCAAAGGCGAAGGCGGCGGCCATGAAGGCGGTGGGCCTCGATGACGATCTGGCCGAAGCTCACACCGCCCTTGCCAACTCCTTAGCCCTTCATGATTCGAATTGGCTGGGTGCCGAGAGAGAACTTAAACGTTCCATCCAACTCGACCCGGCCTATTGGTATGCGCACATTTCATACGGCCTATGCTTGGCGGCGCTCGGGAGGCATGAAGAGGCCATCGAAGCAGTCCGACGGGGCGAGAAGCTTGAGCCTCTGCTACCGGTTATCGAGCACCACGTAGCGTGGGTCCTTTACATGGCCAGCCAGTATGACCGGGTGATTGATCATTGCTGTAAGGCTCTCGAGATTGAACCGAATTATGCGCTACTGCATTGGTGGCTCGCCCAAGCATACGAGCAAACGGGACAGTTCAAGAAAGCAGTTACAGAATCAAAAAAGGCTTTGCACCTTGCTGGCGGTGAACTGTCGTTTCTGGCCGGGTTCTTGGGGCACGCCCTGGCGGTGGCAGGAAGGAAAGTGGAGGCCCAAGAGATTCTTCGGGATCTGATCGGACTCTCGAACGTTAAGTACTCGGAGCCTTTCGGCATCGCCGCAATTCACGCGGGTTTGGGTGAGCGCGATCAGGCCCTCGAATGGCTACAGAAGAGTTGTGACGAGATGTCGCCCTTTGTGAGCATGTTTCTGAAAGTCGATCCGAAATTTGAAAGTCTGCGCTCCGACCCGCGCTTCGCAGACCTACTCCGCCGCATGAACTTACAGCTCTGAAAAACATGAGCGATCCCGCATTCTTCAAGCTGTTTTGTATCGGCACTTGCAAAGCCAGGGCATCTTCCTTGAAAATTTCTCCGATGAACTGCAACACAAGGTTCCCATCGGCAAGTAACTGCAACCGCGCTTATCCTTTCAAATCTTCAATAAAAGCCTACTTTTGAGATGGTTTGGCCGGATCGTTATGGTTGGTCGGCAAACCTTACTTTGGGATTACTTCAGAGTAGCTCGTGATCCGCCCGAAACCGGCGGTGGGTGGTCGAATCGTCTATTACATTGTGAGGACGGCGCGGAACCGGGTCGTTCCCTCGACAACGCGTTGATAAGCCTTCGCAGCTTCAGCCAACGGGTAGGTCTCGACTATCGATTTAACTTTTCCTTGGGCTACGTAATCCAGGGCTTCGTAAAGGTATTCAGGGCCATTTTGCTGGCTGCCGATGATTTTGATGCGCTTGAAGAGCAGCTCGATCAGCGAGATCGAAAGCGGTTCCTCGTCGGCGCCCATAACGATGAACCTGCCGTCCGGGCGCAGACCCTGAATGCTGTCCACCATGGATTTGGTCGAGTTGGAGGTGCTGAGGATGATGTCGGCGCCGCCCGCTGCGGTAAGGCTCTTTCCGTCACGGACAATTTCATCCGCGCCCAGCTCGCGAATCATCTTGTCCTTATCGGGGGAGTGCGAAATCGCGAAGGTCTCGAAGCCCGCAGCCTTCGCGTATTGTACCGCCAGATGCCCAAGCCCGCCGATTCCAAGTACGGCCACGCGCTCGTGCGGCTGCGGATCGGCCCAGCGGAGCCCGCTATAAACGGTATACCCGGCGCAGAAGATCGGTGCGGCTTGCTCATAGGAAACCTTGTCGGGAATCAGGTACGTAGCGTCGGCGTTCATCAGCATGTACTCGGCGTGACCGCCTTGCGCTTCGCCCCCCGTGCCCTTCAGATAGGGGCAGAACATCCTGCGGCCGCGCTGGCACCATTCGCAGCGTCCGCAAGTGGACTGAATCCATGCCGAACCGACGCGGTCGCCTACCTTGCGAGTGGTCACATCAGGAGCCAAGGCGACGATCTCGCCCACCGGCTCGTGGCCAAGGATTCGAGGAAATTGTCCCGGAAGGTGTCCGAGCGTTTGGTGCACATCGGTATAGCAGATGCCGCTTGCGTGCATCTTCACTAGCACCTGACCAGGACCAGGTTGAGGCTGGGGAACGTCTTTGATCAGCCAAGAGCTACTCATAGCGGGTACGACTGCAGCTTTCATAAGCCTTACTCCTGGCGCGATTCGATACGCGCCTTTGGGATCCATGCACGATCTTGCATCCCCGATCGTCAACACGCAAGCTGAGGTTGGCGGTCAATTGGAGGATGGTCGGCAAACCTTCCTTTACCGATTAGGTAAGAGTTGCTCGTAATCTGTCCGCATTCGGACGGCAAGCAAGAGGATCGGACTTAATTCAAACTCCGGTGGGATTTCACAGTCCCTTGTTATTCTGAAGGCTTCCTCTCACGTGGAGGGTAACTCCACAGGCTTGCCGTGGGGCGTACGTCTGTAGGCGTCGGCCCAAGCCTCTTTCCGGGCAAGCATCGCCGTGGGATCAGAGAGACCTTTGGCCGCCACTAATCGCTCCAGTGCTGCGAGCCAGTGTTCATAATAGCGCGAGCCATCGTCAGGCTTTCCGCGGCTTGCCGCAATTTTCAATTCATCGGCAAGCGCGGTCGCCCACTCTTTCCAACTAAAGTGCCCCTGCTCTGAGAGCTTCACCGCGAGCGCGAAGGCCTGCGCCTGCCAGGGCTCAGCGAATACCGGTCCGCCTTCGTCGCGAGGAAGCCGTGGCAGCGCGGCGAGTTTCTCAGGTCCTTGCATAGAACTAGGCTGGCTCAAGGTACTCGTCCCACATATCTACATACACAGCATCTTTCTCCCCGGCCTGAGCGCCCCACAACTCGCGCGCAGCAAAGCACACCGAATAAACGTGCTGGGGCTTGTCACCGAGGAAATGAGCATTGGTGTCCGGGAAAACAAAAACACCGTGGTCGCGGTTGATCGTCCCGAATCGCCCTCGCGCGTACCGCGGCAGCCTCGTGTGTCTCACTGGATGCATGTTGCACGTCCGTACCCGCTGCCCGACTTTGAACCGCGCCTGCACATCCATGTTCCGCTT
Source organism: Candidatus Acidiferrales bacterium (assembly GCA_963776365.1). Lineage (GTDB taxonomy): Bacteria > Acidobacteriota > Terriglobia > Acidiferrales > UBA7541 > Acidiferrum. The sequence continues at coordinate 86,453 of CAVZMQ010000001.1, forward strand.
CGCAGGGATACCCGTTGCAATTCGAGCCATCGCTTGGTCCGCGGTTAACGCCGGAACCGCTTTCACGGAGCCCGCCGTAGGCGTTGCGCTCTCGATTTCGTCTCGCGTCACCAGTTCACTTTTCACAATCAGTTCGATCAGCCCCGCTACCCATTTTTCGTAATAGCTCATCCGCAAATATTCGGCCGGCGGAATCAATTCCCGAGCATGGCGCGAAGCGTCAATGTTCCACTTCCGCCACGCCCCCATGGCCAGATTCATTGCGAAGATGCGCCCTTCCCATTCATCGTGAAACACCGGCTCGTTCTTATCCTCAACGATCGGGCCCATGCCGTGCATACCGCCCATGTCGTGTACACTGTTCATACCGCACTCTCCACCTTCGACAAGGAAACCTTCCCCACGCCTACCATCGCGTCGCGTGTAACGAGCGCCGCTAGCGCTTCCTCGTTCATCCCCTCCGTCCCCGCCGGCCTCTCCGGTAGCACCAGGTAACGCACTTCCGCAGTGCTATCCCACACGCGCACTTCCACGTCTTCCGGTAACTCGAGTCCAAACTCGCGTAGCACGCCGCGCGGATCGATGACTGCGCGAGAACGGTACGGCGCCGACTTGTACCACACCGGCGGGAGCCCCAGCACCGGCCACGGATAGCAGGAGCATAGCGTGCAAACCACCAAGTTGTGCACCTTTGCCGAATTCTCGACTACCACCATGTGTTCGCCCTGGAACCCGCCGTAGCCCATTTCTGCAATTGCGGCATCGGCATTACTCACTAGCCGTTGCTTGTACGCAGGATCGGACCACGCCCGCGCCACGACTCGTGCGCCATTTCGGGGACCGATCTTGTGTTCGTAAGCGTCGACCAACGCATCCAACGCCGCCCGATCCACCAGCCCCTTTTCTACCAACAAAGATTCCAACGCCTTCACTCGCAGCGCAGGGTCTGAGGGAACTGCTTGGTGGTCGTGCTTATGCTCGTGCGTGTGGGGCAAATCTGGGTTCATCGCCGCTCCTCTAGTCGGTGCCGCTGCCTCAAGAAATCCCGACAGGTTGTAGTCATCAAGCTCTACCTCCTTTGTGAGGAGTGAGGAGATGGTTGTGAAACGCACGCCCAGTTGCGGCCAATTATTGTTCTACGAATTGATTGGTGTCAACCAGGCAATATGGCGAATGCTGCGCTGATCGCGCTAGGGAGGTGGTGACGAGGGTCACTTAGCGTCTGTATCGTCGATCATTACCGGCCAATATTTTTCAATCTCGCTTTTTAAAAGATTGGTGTTTTCTGAGAAGTGTTATTCTTTTGCAGCGATTTTTGTTTCACGAGGAAGATCTCCGATTCGGCTAAGAATCCTTTTATTGGAGTTCAGGCGGTGAACGAAAAGGTCGATAAAAGGAATCGGCGATCTTTCAAGATGCAAAAGTGCGACATGGAAAAGGATAACACTCCACAAGAAGTCCATCATCTAGACGCCATGAAAACGAGCAGAGATTGGCCGGTAATAAACGGCCAACCGGAAGTAATCCTGAAAATTACAAATTGAGCGGTCAAGTCCTGGGAAACGCGCTGCTCTGAAAATAGGGACACGCCTCCTAGTCCGTTACTGCAGTCCAACCTGCCCGTGGAGGCTTTCGTAAATCGCGTTTGAGTCGTAGCCCACGCCGCTCTTGAAAACGATCTCCGGGTTTTCGATTACCGTGATGTCTTTCGCGAGGTCGCCATCGAGTAGCACCAGATCCGCTTGCTTGCCTGCCGCCACGCTCCCAATTCGGTCGGCGCCGCCGAGGAACGTCGCGCCATTTTGCGTGGCGATGTGAATCGCCTCGACCGGCGTGAATCCCCCCTCGACGAGAAGTTCCACTTCTCGCTGGTCGCCCAAGCCGGCCAGCGTTTGCCCGGTGCCGGTCGGATCGCAGCCGGCCAGTAGCATTCCTCCGGCGGCGACGAAGTTGCGCTCGAATTTCATCTCCTTCTGAAGCCACTCCCGAATCAAGGGATCGAGATCCATCATACTGGCTCGCACGGTCATCACCTTTGACCACGCTTGCGGGCTCATCAATTCGTGCGACCTCTTCATGATCCCCGAATTCATCGGGGGGCGGGCGGCGCCTTCGAATACGGCCAGCGTGGACGTGACGGCCACGTGATGGGCGACAAGCGTGTCGATGGTTTTGCGCAGCTCGGGACCGTCCGGGTCGATATTTTTGATGATTTCCGCGAGCATGCCGAAGTACCCGGAAAAATCATCCAAGCACACGCCCGGCTTCTTTTTCGAGTAAAGTTCTCCGTCGGGCGCGCCGTAGGGACCGTGCTCCAGATTATCAATGCCCATCTCCGCCGCTTCGTTGTAACCGACCGAGCAGAGATGGCCAGTGACCTTCATTCCGAGCTTGTGCGCCTCTTCGATTCCCGCGCGCAATTCATCGGGCTTCACGTCTATGTAGGCTTTCACCGAAGTAAAGCCGACGGAGTGCCAGTATTCGACGAAGGCGCGGGCCTCCGCTGCATCCTTAAGCGGATGCAATTGCAGGAAAGCTGAGGGCGCGCCTTCGAGGTACGGCGTGGTGAGATAAAGATCCGGCCCGGGCAATCGGCCGCCGTCCACGCGCGCCTTCACTTGCAGATCCGTGTAAGGTTCGATCGAGCCGGTCGTCCGCGCCGTGGTCACGCCGCTCGCCAGATAAAGCTGCGGGAAAGAAAAGGGCTGCTCGATGAAGATCGGCTCCCCGTCATTCGTGGCCGGATAAAAAAGATGCTCGTGCATCCCCACGAGGCCGGGAATCACGGTCTTGCCCCTCGCATCGATCACTTTCGCGCCCGCCGGCACGTTCGTGCTTGCCGCGAAACCCACCGCAGCAATTTTGCCGTGGTCGATGACGATAGTCTGGTCCGCCTGCGCAGCCGCGCCAGTGCCATCAATCAGTTGGACATGCGTCAATGCGATCACTGGTGAGTTCTCGCGAATGAACTTCGGGGCCGGCGCAACCTGTTGAGCATTGGCGCTTGAAGCAGCAAAAAGAAGAATGGCGACGAGAAACGTTCGCATCGACCCCTCCTGTTTTTTTTCGTTTTCTACTTCTCCGTTCACACTTCGACCGAACCTGTATTTTTTGAACATTCAGCGTGCTACCGATCGCACCAGTTCGGATACGTCAGTGCAAGTGGGACTATTTCTTGGCTGCTCGAGCTGCCATTTGAGCGCGGAAGTTTTTTTTCCCTTCTGAATTTCTTCGTCGTTGAAGGCAGATGCGAAGTCTTCGGGCTCCAAGATCTGGTGGATCTCCATGTCGGTGTCGCCTTCGTGGGGGTTGGGGCATCGCTTGACCCACTCGTAGCCTAACAAGACTCCGGCTTCTAAGAGCTCGTCGTTGAATTTGTTCATGTCAGCCATGAGCTGGGGATCGGGGGGTGCGCCTTCGTTTTCGGTGTCTTTCGTGGCTTTGACGATGACCATGAATCGCATTTTTTTTTGTCCTTTCGGGTTGAGTTGGTCTGACGTTCAAGTTCAGAGCTTAATTGCTGCTCTACCGATAGTCGAACGAGAAGGTGCCGAATCGACAGCGGAGGCATACGTCGGGGGCTGAAGCCCGGCTTGTTGCGTGTCCGTAATGACCAGGGCAGTCGCTTCATCAACACCTAGCGCAACCTGGCACGTAAGCCCGGAGTTCCCGTCTCCCACAAAGCAGTAACGGCGAGTTCAGGACACTCTGGAGGTTCTTTCCGCACCGTTCGTCTTGCTGCTCTAAACCTGCGAGCCGGACATCTTCGACTGAGCTCCTAGCGGTTCGCGGAAAGGATCCATGGGAATCGGCGAGTACTCGACCTCGATGATCTCGAGATGCTCCGTCTTCGCTGGCGCGCGCAGGTCCACACGGTCGCCGGGGCTCGCCTTCATCAGCGCATTGGCGAGAGGCGAGCGCCAGCTGATGTAGCCGCGGTCGAGGTCCACCTCGTCGATGCCAACGATCGAGACGACGTGTTCGAGGCCGGCGGCGTCCTTGTAGGTCACGGTTGCGCCGAAGAAGACGCGCGTAGCGGCTGTCCCTGGCCGCGGGGCGGCGGGATCGACGACCACGGCCGCGTCAATGCGTTTCGTGAGAAAGCGAATCCGCGAATCGATCTGGCCTAACCGTCGCTTGCCGTAGAGGTAGTCGGCGTTTTCACTGCGGTCCCCGTTACTAGCAGCCCACGCTACAACCTCCACCACCGCGGGCCGCTCGCGACTCAGTAGGAACAGATGCTCGTCTTTCAGCCGCTGCAACCCGGCGGGCGTGATGTAGTTTTTGAGTGTCGGCCCCGCTTCCTCGCGCACCGGTCCTCGGAGCGGCCGCTTTGTTCGCATTTGCCAATCTGTCATGGGATTTCGTGTACTTGTGGGTGACCCAACCTCGGAAGGTCCGCGCCTCGGTCCCGATAATTCCTCGCACGGTAAACGTGACGTACGCGGGCTAGATGTTGAATGATACATCGGTCTTTCCTGTGGCACTCTTAGAAAATGCGGTGACCCGTCCGATTGTCCGATTGCATACCCGCGCCGCTGGGCTTGGAGATTGCTGGTCGGGCTTCCGATCGTTACTCTGATTACTTGCGGAATTACTCCGTGGTGGCTGACGATTCATCGCGTGGACGACGGCAATTACGGAATGCGCCGTGTGGAAGGCAATGGCGTCACGCTGATGTGGGCCCCGGAGGGACCCGGCTGGCCCTCTCGCGGCGTGACCTGGTATGCCGCGGCAACAATGCTGGAGGCGTGTGGGATCCGCTTCTCCATAGTGCTCACTATCGATCGGTGCCGGACAAGGACTCCCCACTTTAGAGGGTCCACTCACAAGTGATCTACTGGTGGACGAGCACGGAAATCGACCGGGACCATGCCTGCTACATCACCGATAATGGCTTTGTGATACCCCTTGTCAAGAAGATCGCGCCGGGCGATTTGGCATTCCGATGCGTGTGCGAGCCATCTAAGCTCAGTGTGTCTGCGACAGCCGATGAATGAGCTAGCGCGTTTATCGATTCTAATCCGACCGACGAACGATAACTTGCGGGTTGCCCGTAATCCGTCCAGGATTGACTCGATGTGCGCCGCCGCCACACTGCACCGTACACTCCGCGTCTACACCTACGTTCCCAATTTGGAAAAATGGCGCTGAATGAAATAGGCTTCCAGCAAGAGGCGCGTTGATGAACATTGGCAAAATGCTTGGCAATTACCGCGTGGTCTCCAAATTGGGTCAGGGAGGGATGGGCGCGGTGTACCGTGCGCGAGACGAGGTTCTGCAGCGCGACGTGGCCATCAAGGTGTTGTCGTCCCGGACCGTCGCGGAAAAATCCGCGAAAGATTTCCTGCTGAACGAAGCCCGAGCTGCATGTGCGCTGAATCATCCGAACGTCTGTACGATTTATCAGGTAGGGGAAGCTGAAGGCGAGCAGTACATCGCCATGGAATTCATCGGGGGCAAGCCGCTGAGCGCCTTGATGGGAAAAGATGGTTTGCCGGTGGAATCGGTGCTGCGTTACGGCGTGCAAATCGCGGCAGCGCTGGCGCATTCCCACGGGCGCAACATCATTCACCGCGACTTGAAAAGCTCCAACGTGATGGTTACGCCGGAAGGACTGGTGAAAGTTCTGGATTTCGGCTTGGCGCGGCGCTTGCGCAAAGAGGTTCTGGACGAAACCGTGCTCACAGACGCGCAAGCAACCATGGGCGGAGTGACCGAGGAAAGCACCGGCGGACTCACAGGAACGGTGCCGTACATGCCGCCAGAACTCCTGCGCGGCCAGGAAGTGGATCACCGCGGAGACATCTGGAGCCTGGGCGTGGTGCTTTACGAAGTCGCGTCCGGGAAGTTGCCGTTTCGCGGGCAAACATCGATCGAGACCAGCGCAGCGATCTTGCACCAAATGCCCACGGCGTTGCCGGCGTGGATCCCGAACGGGTTATGGGCCATCGTACAACGCTGTTTAGCGAAAGAGCTGCACCAGCGTTATCAGCGCGCCAGCGAGGTGCAGGCCGCGCTCGAAGCGATTCAGTCCGCTTCCGCTGTCGCTGCGGTTGCGTCAGCTCCTACGGCGGGTCCGCCGACAACGGTGATACGCGGGATTCGCCATGTGGGCGTGAAAGACGGCGACGTGCTGTTGCTCGTTGGCACCATGAAAGGGGCATTTCTGCTGCGTTCCAACGCGCGACGGTCGCATTGGGATGTTATGGGGCCCTGCTTTCACGGCAACGTAGTTTATTCGTTAGCTTACGATGCGCGCCAGGGTCGGCATCGCTTGTGGGCTTCTACGTCGACGTTCTGGGGCACGATTTTGAGAAGCAGCGACGATTTTGGAAAGATCTGGACGAATCCCCAGCAAGGGAACGTGAAATTCCCGGAAGATTGCGGAACGTCGCTGAAAAATATCTGGCAGGTGACGCTCGGACGGGAAGACGAGCCGGACACGATGTATTGCGGAGTCGAGCCGGCGGCGCTGTTTGTGTCCCACGATGCAGGAGAGACGTGGGGGCTTGTGCGCGGGCTGTTCGATCATTCGCACCGGCCGCGCTGGGTGCCGGGGAATGGCGGATTGTGTCTGCATACGATTGTGCTTGATCCCGCGGACAAGCATCGCATGTTCGTCGCGATTTCGTCAGGGGGCGTGTACCGAACCGACGATGGGGGTTCAACGTGGCAGGCGCGGAATCGCGGGATTCGCGTGGTCCATCTACCGGACAAATACCCGGATTTCGGACAGTGCGTGCACAAGATCGTGTTGCACCCAGCGCGGCCGGAGCGGATTTTCCTGCAGAACCATTGGGGATTGTACCGCTCGGAAGATCGCGGCGATTCCTGGCAGAGCATCTCGAATGGCGTGCCGAGCGATTTTGGATTTGCGATGATGATGCATCCGCGGGATCCCGATTGCGTATATATCCTTCCGGTGGAATCGGACGAGTTTCGGTGCACTCCGGATGGTAAGCTGCGCGTGTATCGCACGCGAAACGCAGGAGCCTCTTGGGAGCCGCTGACGCGCGGTTTGCCGCAAAAGGGCGCGTATGAAACCGTATTGCGCGATGGCATGAGCACGGACGGCCTGGATCCCGCGGGAATTTACTTTGGCACGCGCAGCGGGGAACTGTTTGCGTCAACCGACGAAGGCAAAGGCTGGAAGATGATACTTAGCGGTTTGCCGCCGGTGGTCTGTGTGAAGAGTGTTGTTATCGGCGAGCCGCGACGAGCCGGTGCAAGGAAGAGCGTGGAAAGTAAGGGAACGAGTTCTATGCGTGGGAACAAAAAAAGTTTGAGTCGCGCAAAAAAGCGAGGTAAATGCTAGCGTGCCGGTAACGATTTACATCCCCGGACCACTTCGGATGTTTTCGGGCGGACGCGAACAGGTGAAGCTCATGAGTTCACCTGTAACGCTGCAACAGGCCATGGATGAGTTGTGGAAGGAGTGTCCGGGCATGCGAGACCGGCTCGTGAATGAGGAGGGGCAGCTCCGGCAGCATATCAATATATTTATTGGCGATGAAAACGCGCGTGATACCGGGGATTTTGCTACGCCGCTGCGCGAAAATGCAGAGATTTCGATCCTGCCCGCGGTGAGCGGCGGTTAAGGGCCGGGTTCGTAATCGGTAAGGAGCGGGTGCCCCACCCGCGATGGCACAGCCCCCCAACCGTCAGTCTGTCCCGTAAGTCCGGGTAAACGCGCTTGTGGTCAATTGATGGGCCACTCCTGGATTGTCGATTATTACCGGCCAATTCTTTGAATCACACCCGTAAAAGCTGTAGGCGAGAAGGGTTATTCTCACTTCTTCCCGGCTGAGGATCGAAGGAAGGTGAAATGCTTTTTTCGGATAGGGCGTCTCGGCGATGCTCCAGGTTTTCTTGAGAGTTTTGATGTAGAAGAATCGCAGAGCTGCCAATCGTTGCGTAACGGTGCCGGGCGACAACTTGCGCTTCTTGAACAGCTCGGCCTGATATTCACGAATGTGTTCTGGACCCAAACAATCTGGTGAACGCTTGAATCGTTTTGAGAAATCTTCGACTGTGCGGATGTAACAACGTGTGGTAGCCTCAGAATAATTACGACGCTCGAGTTCTTCGAGCATCATTTTGCGAAGTCGGGTCATGGGGACCTCCTTGTGACCCGACAATATCCTGATCACATCGACATCGTTCACCTACACGCACGCGAAGCGTCTGCCGCGCGGGCGGCTTAGTTCAAGTCGGCTAGTGATGAGCTATCCAGAATGCTTGTTTAGGTTCGGTGTATTCAGACTATCCGCGCTGTTCCGAAGTCCGGTTCTGGGAAACTGAAGTTTGCGGTAATACTATTGTCAGCGAGTAATTGAGGCCGCCTTCCTCGTGAGCATTATCGCTAGTCGAGTGCGCGCAACCGCGATTACAGATTGCGGAACGATGCGCGCCGCCTTTAGAGTTGCAACATAATTCGTGCGATTTCGCCTCCGGCATCGAATCCGTGCGAGTCACCGTCATCCGGGGTTCAGACCTCTGTATGCTGGTCCCAATGCCATCCGGAAGCTGTCCCCCGAGTATCTTTGCAATCACAACTCAAGTTCGTTTCCGACCCGATCGCGTCTTATGCGATGCACGGGGCCGGCGCGACGATATTAGTGAACGTCATGCGGATTCCGTGCTTCGGCCGCAGAATGACCATCGGACGAGCCTCGATCATTTGTCCCGGAGCCAACTGAAAATCGTATTTTCTGAGCAGATCGCTCAAAATCATGAGGATCTGCAGCATCGCGTAATTTCCACCGATACAGCCTCGCGGTCCGCCCCCGAAGGGAAGGAACGTGAAGGGCGTGCGCAACTTCTCGTTCGCTTTGGTGAAACGCTGCGTATCGAAATTCTCCGGATTCTGCCAGTAGCGCGGAGAATGGTGCGCACCGTACACATACACAATGACCGTTGATCCGCGGGGTATAGCGAGGTCGCCTACGCGGTCGTCCGCGACAGCCATGCGGTCGATCATCCAAAATGGCGGGTAGAGGCGGAGCCCCTCTTGAATGACCTGAGTCGTAAATTCGAATTTTGGAACGTCGGTGTACCTCAGAGGCGCTTCGCCGAGCACGGAATCAAATTCCTGCCTCACCCTTTCGAGAGAATCCGGACGCGAGCTCAAAACATAAAAAAGCCACGATAACGCATTCGACGATGTTTCATGGCCGGCGACCAGAAGTTGCATACTTTCGCTCAGGACGAGCTTATCGCTCATGCCTTCGCCATCGCTGTAACGCGCATCCATCAAGGTCTGCAGCAGGTCGTGGCCGGGCGGTTCATTGCGGCGTTTAGTAATGTATTCGAGCAGAACGGAGTCCGCGCGGGTTCGCATGTTTTCGTGCCTGCGCAGTTCCCCCGAAACGGCGAACCAGGGATTCAGATAGGGCTGAAGGGTTTGCCGAACAATGAACTCCTGAACGGTGGAGATGGTATGGCTGACAAGATCGATGTCTTCGCCCTTCAAGCGTGCGCCAAATAGCGATCGGGCGACCATCGCGAAGGTAATTTTCATCAGCTGGGGGTAAATATCGACGGGGCCGCGACGGGCCTGTTTGTCGAAATCGCGCAGCGACTCGGCAAGGGAGTCCTGCATGATTGAGGACAGCGCATCGAGTTGCGTTCGATCGAAGCCCTTTTGGATGAGACGCCGCTGCGTGCGCCAGGCTTCTCCGTGGGTTGTGAGAAGACCTTTCCCCAGGAAGTGGCCCATCCGCTTTACTTGAATTTCGGATTTTTGGTAGTTCTCCGCATTGGTCTTTAACACGTGCTGAATGACAGCGGGATCGATCGTAACGATCGCCTCCTTGAGACCACCCAAATAGAGCCGGAATGTGTCGCCGAAGATTTCGTTGTACCTGGACAAAACCTGCACGGGGTTGCGGAACATTGCCCGAGAATCCGCAAAGCAGCGAAATCGGGAAACAAAGGGGACAGGCGTGAATGAGGTCATACCCAGCCGTCCTGATACTCGCTTCGAAGCGCAGGTGATTTCATGTCACTTGTAGGAAGTCGTAGCAGATAAAGAATAAAATACTCAAAATCAGTTTTCGTTCCCCAGTTGCTTCAAGAGTATCAGATGATGCCGGATTGCCTGAGCCATGGTGGGGTGCTGCCGATAGGAAACCCCAAACTCTTCGGCGGTCTCCTTCACAATCCTGGTCAGCGGAGCATAGTGGGTATGGCACACAAAAGGGCACAGATGGTGGACGATGTGATGGTTGAGCCCGCCAGCGAGCCAACCGACGAGCGGGTTTTCCGTCGCATAATCGGCCGTTGTCGCGAAGATGTGATACACGCCATTGTCAAACTCGCCCCGGTCCGTGGGAAAGTAGGTGCTGTCGATGGTGTGCGTCGTCTGGAATACAAGCGTTACGGCTAAACCGACGAACAAATGGACCAGGAGGAACGCCCCGGCGACCAGTAGAGGTGATTTCCCCAGCACTATCACCGGCAAGACAAGCATGTAAGTGAGGTAGAAGGCCTTGCCGGCGATCAGAATGGCATATTCGCGCAGAGAATGATTGGCGCGTTTTAGATAATCGTGGGACGGGAAGAAAAAGCTTTCGAAGTCCCTGAAGAACACATAGTCGAGAGAGAACATTGCATAAAAGAACAGCGCATAGATGTGCTGGAACCGGTGCCACGGCGCGCGGGATTCATAGGGGGTAAAGCGAAAGATGCCGCGTCCCGAAAGCGCATCATCTTCGCCGTGGAGATTGATGCAGGAGTGATGGCCGCGATGATGGAGGATACGCCACATGTACGAGCTGATTCCGCACAAATCGAAGACATAGTTCAGGGTTTTGTTGACGCGCGGCCGGGACGAGATGGCGTTATGATTGCTGTCATGGGCGATGTTCAGCAAAAGGAATGTCTGAGCGAGGCCGCCTGATAGGTAGAGGGCAACAAACTTCCATGAATCGGGCCGCAGGGCATACAGAGCAATCCAGGCGCCCACGAGGACTGAGAGACCCACAGCGATCTTGACCCACATCGTACGGTCCGCTTTGTGGGTAATTTTCTGGTCGGCAAAAAACTTATCCAGACGGCGACGTAAGACTTTCGGAAAGGAAGATGCACCGACGGGTTCAGAAATCGACGCCGTTAAGGATTCCGATGGTACAAGATCCGGAGTCTCCGGATCTTGAGTGATCAACACTTCGGATTCGAACGTCACCGGCGCCTCCGCGGTCATGCTAACTGGGCCCGACGCGTTCCATACGCCGCATCCGGGGTGCTGACCCTCAGCGAAATTGGTGCCGTGCCGACAGCCTCGCAGCACGATTTTAATGCGGGCCCGTAAAGACAATCAAGGACATTCGGAACGGATTGGAACGGATGGTGCCTGGTTGCAGCGTGTGAACAATGGAAGCGACGACTCGTGGCATTGTCCATAACGCTTTGTTAATATACAATCTTCAATGAAATGTAACGAACCGGGCTTCCTGCAAGGGACCATAGAAGGTCGGCGGAGCTCCGCAATTCCCATTCGCGTCCTTGTGCGCCAAAAAGGAAAACATCTGTTCCCCGAAGCGTCGAGCGACGCTTATGCTGAGAAAAAATTAAGCGAACATTCTCGCCGTCGGCTTGCATTTCAGGTTTGCACTTTCAAACTCAATCGCCGATCACCTCGCTTGCTGGGGAGAGATGTTTTGTTTACTGGATTGGGTTCTATTCAACATTGGAGGATCGCTGATTGATGACGGCATCAATTTTAGGCCACCTGGATAGGCTGGCAGATGAGCACCCGGACAAACTTCTATATTCGTACCTCGATGTAAACGGCGATCCGATCCAAAGCTACACCTACGCGTCGTTTCTCCAGCGAGTGGAGGCGATCGCCGGACATTTGTGGAAAGACGGTCGTTTCGCGGCGGGCAACCGGCTGCTACTTGCCTACCCACCGGGGCTCGAAATGATCTGCGTATTCTTTGGCTGCGTGCGCGCCGGATTGATCCCCGTGCCGGTTTATCCCCCCAGTTCGCGTGGGTTCCAGAGCGCATTATACAAGATGGTACACATCGCAAAGGATTGCCAGGCGGCTGGTATCTTAACGAGCAGAGACTACCACGCATCCCTCAAGACGAATCTCGCCAGAAGTGGAGTCTCGGCGTGCGGCGTTGACGTAGATTACATTTCCGGTCTTCCGTGGATCGCCACGGAAGATTTCGTGGATGCGATTTCGGACCGACCGGCTGTCGATCCTTCGAAGATCTTGTTTCTCCAGTATACGTCGGGTTCGACGATGGAGCCCAAGGGCGTGATCGTGACGCACGAAAACATTCTGAATACGTGTCCGCTGGTGATCGACCATCCCGCGCCGGTCGTCGTTTCCTGGCTTCCGCAGTATCACGATATGGGACTGATCGGGTGCTACCTATATCCAGCACTGAAAGGTGGCACGACGTACGGGTTCGCTCCCATGGACTTCATTCAGCGGCCGATCCTGTGGTTCGACGCGATGACGACCTACCACGCCACAGCGACGGCTGCCCCCAACTTCGCCTACGACTATTGCCTGCGCGCCAGTAGGCTTTCCAAGGAGAGCCTGGAGGCATGTGATCTCAGCTCGCTTCGCGTTTTGATGTGCGCTGCAGAACCCGTAAAGCCGGATACCTACACCCGGTTTCTAGAAGCGTTTCAGTCCTATGGACTGAAGTCCAAGAGTTTCTATGTCGCCTACGGGCTGGCCGAGAATACTCTGGCGGTCTCACTGGGCGGTCGCAACATCGTTTCGGTCAACAAGCGTGCCCTCGCCCTGGGGACGGCCCGCATGACTACGGAGGTCTCTGAAATCGGCGGGGCCACGCAGATTGTCAGTTGTGGAAGGCCGCTCCCGGGTCTCGACGTTAAGATCGTGGATCCGGAAGGGCATTTCGCTCTTAAGCCAGAGCGCATCGGCGAAATTTGGGTCGCCGGAAGCGGTAAGTGCCGAGGTTATTGGAATAATCCCGAATTGACTCTGAAGCAGTTTCGTGCGCGGCTTGTGGACGATACTCCCTATGACGACGGCTACCTTCGGACCGGCGACATAGGATTCTTCCACGACGGCGAACTCTACGTATGCGGCCGCATCAAGGACATGATTATTCTCCGCGGGCAAAACTATTACCCGCACGACATTGAAAACGTCGTGGAGAAATCATCCGGTCTGATCCGGCACAACTGCGTCGCCGCGTTCCAGATTCAGGAGGACAGCGAACCGGCACTGGCAATCGTCGCCGAAGTCAAAAATCCTAGGGCACTTCCCGACGCACGAAAGATTGCCGCCGCGGTCCGGAATTATCTCAACGTGGAAGTGGCGGTGGTTTCCCTCATCGCGCCTCGTGCGATCCCGAAAACGAGTTCGGGGAAGATTATGCGCCATAAGACCAAGCAGATGTGGCTGCGAGCTCAGTTCACCGTTCTTTCCGACTTTTCGCGCGAGAAGGACGCCGGGAACTCCCCGTCCGATTCCGGCACGCATTCCTGTTTCGCCGAATTGAAAGCCAGGTACGGCCTGACAGGTCTGGAATCGTACAGCCTCGTCGAAGCCGGCCTGGATTCCCTGGATCTTGTTGTGTTCATGCACGAGCTAAAGGAACTCCTGAAAGATAAAGGCGCCGAGATGCTGGCAAGGCAGGTTGATATTGGTGTCATTCAGCGTGTCAGCGTAACCGAGCTGTTTGGACTAGCCGAACAGTTGAAGCGCGCTCCCGAAGAGGCCCTCGTTCATCTGCGTCATTCCCTTGCGGCTTTCCGTGAAGAGCAGTGCGCCGCTGAGAAGCAGATGATGAGCAACGACAGGAAGCTCATCTTCGAGCCTCCGGTGCCTTTGCCCATGCCGGAGATGCCGATGCTGAATCAGGTGCTGCTCACGGGCGGGACCGGCTTCATAGGGCCATTCCTCATGAAAAGCTTGCTGGAACAGACACGTGCGAAGATCCATGTTCTCGTCAGGTCTTCCCACGAAAAGCAAGGTAGGCAACGACTGAGAGCCGCGATGGAGTCAATGGGACCCTGCGGGGCGGGTCTGATGGAGATGTTCGAAGCTCGGGTGATCCCCGTCTGCGGGGATCTAGGGCAGCCAACGCTGGGCCTGACGCAAGACGTGTGGGATTTCCTCGCGAGTGAAATCGACACGGTGTTCCACAACGGTGCAACCGTGAACTACCTATTCAACTACGACCTGATGCGTGACGCGAACGTGCTGGGAACCAACGAGGTCGTAAGATTGGCGTTCGAGGGAAGGCCCAAAGAGTTCAATTATGTCTCGACTACCTTCGTGTTTGGCTGGGCGGTCAAATCAGTCCTGCATGAGACCGACCTGAACGAGAATATGGAGCTGCTCGATTTTGGGTACAGCCAATCGAAATGGGTAGCGGAACAGGTGGTTGTCGACGCACGCAACCGGGGACTTTCCGCGCGGATTTTCCGGCCTGCTCTCGTTAGTCCTTCCGTCACGGGCGGAGGCAACAACTTCGATATTGCCGTTCGTTTAGTTGCCTTCATGGTGAATCACGGCATTGGCGTTGATACTCTCAACCAGGTTAGCTTTGTTCCGGCGGACATCGTGGCGAACAACATCGTTGCAATCTCTACCACTCCCGGTACAGCGAATAAGACTTACCATGTCACGCGGGACGATTATTCCAACATGATGGACATCACCGGGCTTATTACCAAAGCGACTGGCCGGCAATTCGAAATATTCGGGCTTCCCGACTTCGTTCCCGAGCTGATCCGGAGATGCCGGAAGGAAGATCTTCTCTTTCCGCTGCTGGATTTTCTGGTGGGCTCTGTGGACAACATCTCCGCGATGGAGTTCAAACGCTATGACAGCTCCTGTTATCAAATGGCCCGCGATGCGTCGGTGTGGGGCAAAGCAGATCCGTCTCTGGAAGATACGGTCAACGGCATTCTGAAATTCATGTATCGCAAGGGGATCATTTCGGTCGCGGCTCGTGAGATCAACGCGTTGTCACCGAGCGATCGGCTTCTGGACTCCACAGATGCAATATCCGCTACTGCTTCTTAAACAAGAGCTTCTCGCTTACCCGCTGGCCCGTTTCCAACGTACCTGTGGTGGATAGTGTCATCTGCTGCCCATCCGCGGAAACCACCCACTTATCTTCTTGAGTGACTTGATTGTCCCGCCGGTAGCTCGCATCCACCGTGTGAGGATCGACGAGTTCAAGCGTCACGGTATCGTTGCGCGAGTTCTTTAGATCGTATTGCTTTCCGTCAAAACGGGCGGTATAGCTGAAGTCACCCAGAAAACGGATCCCACCGCTTCCGTCCGCTTCAATTCTGAGCACCAAACCTTGCCGCAAACGGGTCTTGGTGAGATCTTGCGTCCATTCGCCTGCGAAGAGGTCGTTGGCGACTTTCGTACCACGGCTTCGCGTCCACACGGTGATCTTATCGGCGTGGCCGCCGGTCGCAGTCGTGGTCGTTAGCTCGTTCCCATCATTTGAAATTTTTTCGCGAACCGTCGCCACAACAGTTCCGTCCTTTTTCTCCTTGACCTCCGCCTGCCTCTTATCGATCCTGCGCAGCTCAATTTGATTGAATGCGAGATTGCCTGGTGCGGACGAATCGTGTCCGTTCCAATTTGCTGTGAAATCGAGACGGGTTTCGCCTGACATGACTACATGCACACCGCCATGCAGAGGTGTTATGGAGAGCCGGTTCGGAGGATCCAGACTAGACTGCGCAGAGATGAGCGTCCACCCGCCAAGGCGCGGGTCTGCCACTCCATTTTGGATGGCGGCAAGCAGGCCGAGCAAAAGTAAGGTACGAATTGATCCTCCTACATCGATGGGGCAGAGTTTAGCAGATTCAGATAGCTCCGTAAGTGAGTCCTGTGTAAGTGTAAACTCGCGAAACCAAGCGCAAACGTATGAACGGGTTCCGGACGGAGCGCCTCTTTCGCCCGTGTGGTTCTTATGTGCCACCGGACAGTTTTGGTGACGACGATCTCGTTTGATATGACATGATGATGGTTATGCATGTGCGCCGTTTTTGGGTGTCAGGGATCGTTCTCGCAGCAGCCATCGCACTTCTTCCATTCTCTTTTCACGCGGAGCGCCGCCTGGAGACCGCAACCCGCGTCGAAGGGAGCCAAGCTGAAACCGTCCGTGAGGAGCTGGCCAGTCGTTTTCGGTCGCCATTTGTCGATCGCGTTGTCCTGGTGATCGAGGGAGCTCCACCTGCGGATTCGCAGGAAGGCGGGCAAGCATTAGAAACCATCGTGGCAGGACTGAGTGAGCAACCCGGCGTTTCAGGAGTGGTGTCTTATCTAGAGTTGCGCGATCCGATTTTTCTGGGCCGTGGAGGGGGAACTTTTGTACTCGTGGGACTCACGTCGACTGGCAATCCAGTCGAGTCGCTTGTTCCGGAGCTTCACCAACTGGCGAGCTCGCTTGAAAATCAACTGCGGGGCCGTTATCCGGCGGTGAAGCTCGAACTCACAGGCGAGATTCCACTGAATTTCGATATTCGGAAAGCGAGCGCCGCCGACGTGCATCGCGGCGAAATCCTAGTGATCCCCGCGACCCTTGCGCTTCTGCTGGTGGCTTTTGGAAGCCTGATCGCCGCCCTGATTCCATTGGCGGTTGGCCAGCTTGCCATCGCGACCACTCTGGCGATCACGGGATTCCTGGCCCAGCGCTGGCACTTGTCCATTCTGGTTCAGAATTTGGCCACCATGCTTGGCTTGGGCCTGGGAATCGACTACGCGCTCCTCATGATCAGCCGCTTCCGGGAAGCGATTTCCGCGGGGCACGACGGACGCACGGCCGGGGTGATCGGCGCACGTCAGGCAGGTCGCACGCTCTTGATTTCAGGCTCAACGGTAGCCATCGGATTTCTAGCCCTCTTGACGGTCCCGATCAGCGAAATCCGTTCCATCGGTGTCGCGGGATTCCTGGTGACGGGAATGAGTGTGTTGCTTACAAATACCCTCGTTCCGGCAGCCCTGGTGTTGCTCGGTCCGCTAATTGATCTTGGTCGATTGCCCTTTACTCCAAAATTGGATGCGCATCGGGCCGCGCGTACGGGAAATCGCTGGCGGCAATGGGGAAAGATGATTGTCGCGCATCCCTGGCTTGCCCTCTTTGTGGCAGGTACTCCTTTGCTTCTGCTCGCCTGGCAGGTCAGACGACTGGATACCAGTCTCCCCCGAGGGGATTGGCTTCCGCAGGCGGCGGAGTCAGTCCATGCGCTCCACACCCTTGAACGGATGGATCGGGGTGGCGTTGTTGAATCGTTGCGCGTCATTGTCGAACTTCCAACGGATTCCATCGCGCAAACCGACGCGGGGTGGAATGCGCTGGATGGTCTCACCAAGCGCCTCGCGAGCGACCCTCGCTGTGACCGCGCGATTTCTATCACTACGATTGCGGAGAGCAACCGGTCTTCCCTCCCTGACCTCTCGCGGGCGACGCGTCGAACGTTCCTGAGTAGTGACGGACGAGCGGCGCTGCTGGAGGTGTTACCCACGAGTTCGGTCTCCCTGCGCGACCAGGTCAACTGGGTGCGCGAGCTCCGTAAGAACGGTGCGCCAGCTCTCACCGGGGTGCCTGGCGCAACCCTTCTTGTTGGGGGCATCCCGGCACTCAACGCCGATTATGAAACAATTATCAGAGACCGCTTTCCGTCCGTGATGGCGCTGGTAGTGGGAGGGACGCTCCTTGCTCTGCTCTGCGGGTTCCGATCGATCTTCGCCGCCGTGAAGGCCATCGCACTCAACCTGTTCTCGGTCGCGGCATCCTTCGGAGCATTGGTTTTCGTTATCCAAGATGGACACGGAAGCAGCTTCCTGGGAGTTCCTGGGGGAACCGGTAGCGTGTTTCCACTTGTTCCGATCGTCGCCTTTGCCATCGTCTTCGGATTAAGCATGGATTACGAGGTATTTCTCGTCGCACGCGTTCTCGAAGCCAGAAGGAGCGGACTGAGTGAAATGGATGCGGTCCCGGAGGGTCTGGCTAGAACCGCAGGCCTGATTACGAGCGCCGCCGCGATCATGATCGTAGTATTTGCGGCATTCACCTTCGGAGATTTCCTAGTGGTCAAGATGATCGGATTTACGTTAGCGATCGCCGTGTTGATTGACGCGACACTCGTTCGTGTTGTGATCGGTCCGGCGCTCCTTCGCATTGCAGGCGATTGGAACTGGTGGCCTGGTGGGCTCGCTACAGCGCGCAGTGCGCCAGTGATTGCGAGTCACGAATAACGTCTTTATGATCTGGACCTTTAATCTCCCGACGCCACTATTCCTTGGTTGGTTCTTGGGCTCCCCGCTGCTGACGGTCCCAAGGCACCTCACGTCGAGTAACCGAGATGGCTGACCTACATACCAGTATTTTCTTGCAGGCCGCCTTGAATGGCGACCGAATTCACCCAGCAGCACCGCGTACTCCCACTGCTATCGCGGAAGCGGCTCGCGCGGCTGTGGACGCTGGCGCGCAATCGGTACATGTTCATGCGTTCGACGATGTTGGTCGGGAGACTCTCGATGGCGCTGCTTGCGCTAAGGTTTTGCGGGCAATCCGAGCTCTCTGCCCTGAGACTCCGATTTCCTTAACGACGTCAGCGGCGATTGTGGAGGATCCACGAAAGCGTTTCAGTATCGTCGAGGCATGGGAGGAAATGCCCGACCTTATTACTGCAAATCAGGGCGAACCGGGGATTGTAGAGCTTTGTGAGTTACTGCTATCCCGGGGCGTCGGTATCGAGGCCGGATTGCTGAGCATTGAAGATGCGCGAGCGTTTGTGCTTTCCGGCTTGGCAGGCCGGTGTCGTCGCGTCCTGATCGAGCCGCTTGACGCCGATCCTGACGCTGCTGTTCAGCACGCTGCCAAGATGGAAGACACTGTGTTGTCCGCGGGCATCACGCTGGAGCAAGTCCACCACGGTTACGGCATAGCATGTTGGGCAGTCAATCGACGTGGACTCGAAAGAGGGCATGGTATCCGTACTGGGTTAGAAGACATCACGACGCTGCCCGACGGTAAGCAGGCACGGGACAACGCTGATTTGGTGGCAACGGCAGCGCGTTTGATCCGTGCGCATGTTCGGCCACCACTTTTGTGAGACGGGTGTCCGCCCTTGACTACGAATTAAGCTTGTCAGCCTGGCGGATGACGTTGGGGCAATGCACCTCGCCTATATTGAGGCTGCATTCTGGACGTATGGTCGGCAACCCTTCCCTTACCGGATTATCGAAGGTTGGCCGTGATCCGTCCGGAATTCCCAACGCATCGACGATCGCCTCACGACAAGTTCACTCGAAAAGGCTTTGGATAGTACAGTGAATTCTAAGGGACCTACTCCGGCAGGGCCTCGATGATACTCATATCGGACGACGTTGGTACCACCTGATTGAGGCGGAAGCCTGAGCGCGCTAGTAGCTGACGGTATTCTTCGGCCGTGCGTTCTTTCCCGCCGGTCATGACCAGCATTACCACGTCAAGTAGCTTTCCCGCGGGGTGGAGGTTCCCTTCGTGTAGGGTCCATTCTACAAGCAAGAGTGCTCCGCCCGCGGGAACCGCCCGCCGGCAGTTGGTCAGAATCTTTTCCGCGTGTTTATCGTCCCAGTCGTGGATCACGTTTTTCATCATGTACGCTCTGCAGCCCGAAGGCACTTCACGGAAGAAATCGCAGGGCTGCATGGCGCTTCGCGCCTGCAACTCGCCAACGAGGAAGCCGCGCTGCTGCGCGCGTTCGAGCACATGTGGGACGTCTGCCAGAACACCCCGCATTTCGGGATGCGCCTTGAGGACGGATGCGAGCAGGACGCCATTCCCGCCTCCAACATCCATGACGCTTCCCCAACGCCCGAAGTCATAAGCGACGGCCACCATTGGCCCCACGATGGCGGACATATCCGTCATGGCATCGTCAAAAATACGGGCCTGTTCGGGATGCCGTTTCAGGTATTCCCAGCCATCCATCCCGAATACCTTCGTTCTCGCCGGCTCCCCGGTGCGAACGGTGTACAGGATTTCTGCAAAGGGGGCGAAGAACAATTCGCTTCCCCTGAAAATGAGAATGGAGCGCACGGAACCAGGCACACCGGAGCACAGGAATTGGGAAAGCTCGGTATTCGCGAATGTGCGGGGAGAAGTCTCCTCGAACACGCTTTGACTGGCCAGGAGGCGCAGAATACGGTACAAAGCCGACTCGTTCACTCTGAGGTCATGCGCCAGCGCCGAAGAAGTCTGGGGACCATCTTTTAGCAGGTCGGCGACTCCTAGCTTTGCCGCACTATACAAAGCCTGTTGGATGATCAGACCGTGACTCATGCTCAACAAGCGCATGGGCGTTTCGGTCGACGAAGTCATGATCCACCTCTTGCTTGAGCAGTCCGAACGGTTGATCGGAAGACGCAATCCGCTACTCCTGGGTAGCGTCCGACGAAAGCCCTACTCGATACCGGTACGGCCCGAGCATCATTGTCAGCAGCACCGCCAGGACGGCCGCGCAGAAGAATCCGCTTAGGGGCACAACATAAGATCCGGTTTTGTCGAAGCCGAAGCCCATGAGGTAAGCTCCAAGTCCGCCAGACACGCCGAAGACGGCCCATATCGACCCGAAAATTGCTCCGTACGAACGAAGGCCAAAGTAGCGACTCGTCAGGTACGCAATAATGTCTACCTCGGCTCCTATGCCGAGCCCCACCAGAAAGGCCGCAACTAACGCAGATGAGATCGCGTGGCCCAAGGCAAGAAGCGCAATCCCGGTGGCCACCGTCGAGAAGAGCACCCCCGCGACACGAGGGGCGAAGAACTGGTCCAGCAAGTAACCACAGCCGACTCGTCCGACGAACAGTCCAACTCCAAGGAGAGAGCTAGCGAAAGCTGCGAGCTGAGCTGAGCTTCCTCGGTCGGTTAGGAGCGCAGGCAAATGAATGAAACACGCATGAACGCTGGCCGTGATTAAAAAGAGGACGCACACGATGATCCAGAAGGCCGACGTGTTCGCGGCTTCGCGTAGCGTTAGCCCGCTTGCGTTCACCACGATTGGCCTTGACACCGGGCCTTCCGCGGCCCCATCTGGCAGGAGACCCATACTCTCGGGCCGCTCCTTCAGGAATGCTACAAGCATCGGTAAAGGGATAAGCAAAACCGCCAAGCCGAAGATACTGTACGAGAGACGCCAACCGAACATTGCCACTAACCGCTGCGCTATTGATGGCATGACAATCGCGCCCGCCCCCATCCCAAGCATCATGACGCTGAGCGCCAGCCCCCTGTGTCGGTCAAACCAGCCGGAGATCAGGTGGGTGTACGACATTGCCCCCGCACCACCAGAGACCAGACCCAAGGCGAAATAAAACAGATACAGCTGCCATATTGCCTCAGACAAAAATCTGCTGGAAACCAGGATCAAACCAAGAAGAACCGTGAATGGAAGTAACACTCTTCGCGGGCCATAGCGATCGACCAGCTGGCCGGCAAAAGGGACGAACAATGCCGCAGTCAGATTGTGAATTGTGAACGCCAGGGAAATCTTGGCGCGTCCGGAATGAAATTCCTGACCCATCGCCTTCGCAAAGACGCCGAAAGGAAAAACGATGATTGTGGCGGTGTTCAAGAACAGCCCGAGAGCTGCTATCAAGGCGACCCACCAGCCGTAAAACACCTTGGCTCTTGCGCCAGTCATTTCGTGTGTCCAAAAGGACTAGAGATTCTAGTTTAGTCCTTGGTTCGGAAACTACCTCTTAGTTTACAGGGGCGAGTAATCGCGCAGCGTTTGATTCGGTGGTAATCGACCGGCCACGAAAGCCTCTATTGCAGCAAAGAGAGGTTCTGGGCGAATGGTCGGCAAACGGGAAGTAATTCGGATACTTCCGCATAGCGTCACTTGGGAACAATCGCCAAGATGACAAGGCGGAACACATCTCCAGTTTGCCACCTAGCCATCCCGGTGCCTTAAGATGGGTCTCGAGGAATGGGAATGGGGAGTATAGGTATCAACTCGACAAAAGTAATTTCCTTTTGGAAGTGCCCTTGTCACGATATAGGGCACGATCGGCGGCCCCTAACAGCGCATCGACCGTCCTCCCATCTTGTGGATATACCGCTATGCCTATGCTCACCGAGAGGGACGGCTCCTCGCCGTCGCTGTTCAATTGCCCGGAAACGCGCTGCGCAACCTGGACAGCCGCCGCGGACTCGGTTTCAGGGAGAACGAGCACGAATTCGTCCCCTCCGTATCGGGCCGCGGTATCAATTGCGCGGCAATGAATTCGGAGAATGTTTGCCACCCGGCAGAGCGCACGACTTCCCACGAGATGGCCATGGGCATCATTGATCTTCTTCAGCCCGTCCAAATCAAGCAGCAACACCGCAAAGGATCGCCCGGTGCGTCCGTGCCTCTTGATTTCCGAGTCGAGGACTTCGAGAAGCCTCCGGTAGTTGGCAATCGTGGTGAGCGGATCGGTCACCGCGAGATGACGGATCTGTTCTTCGGCTCGTTTGCGCTCCGTGATGTCCACAATCGCGCTCATAACCAGAAGCTCGTCATCGGTTTCGATAGGATTGAGCCCGATCTCGACGGGAAACTCGCTGCCATCCTTGCGCACGGCATAGAGGTCCCGGCCCGCGCCCATTGGTCTGGCTCGGGGCGAAGAAGAAAATTCCATCCGGTGCCCTGGGTGTCCGCCCCGGAACCGCTCCGGGATAAGCACCTCAACGGGTTGCCCGGTTAGTTCTTCCCGGTTGTAACCAAACATTTTGACTGCCTGAGAATTCACCAAGGCAATCCTGCCTCGTCGATCCACCATTACCATGGCGTTCGGTGCGGATTCGACGGCAATCCCGAACCTCTTCGCCATCTGTTCCACGCGTTCAACCGAGCGCTTGTGTTCTGTAACTTCGGAAGCGAAAACCAGACTCAATACGGCCATGATGCCGACAAAGGCTTGCAGCAACAGCAGAGATGTATTTTGAGACTCTCTTGCAAATGGGCCAAACCCGTGCAGAGTGCCCCAAGTGGCAATCGCCGCCAAGACGCAAATTGCCGTCGCCGTCTTTCGGCGGCCAAACCGGAACGCGGCCCAGATCAGAAATGGAATGCAAAGGTATTCCAACGGATAATTCTTCAACGCGGAGTGAAAACGGCCGCCGAATACAATCCAGGCGGTGAAAAATAGTCCCGGAAACAAGACGGCGAGCTCAATGGCCTGGCTGCGGGTCCAGTTCAGGCGGGGATTCTCCATCCAGAGGAGTAGGAAAGGAGTGACGACTACGGCGCCCACGGCGTCCCCTAACCACCAAGTGGACCAGATTGACCCGTACATCGCCCAGTGAGCGAATCCCCCCAACGCTAGGGTCGTGACGCCGACCGTTGCGCTTACTGTCGTGCTGACCATTCCTGCGAGGAAAGCAAATTTGAAAATATCCTGCGCCCTCTCAAAGGCGTGCTGACCGCCAGCAAAGCGCGTTACCAGGTAGCAGCCGACTACGCCTTCGAGGGTGTTTCCAGCGGCGATGCCGATGGAAGTCGCGACGGAACCTGCGGTGGTCAAATTCACCAGGAATGCACCCGTAAAGATCACAGGCCAGACGCGGTACCCGAAAACAAGAAATGAAAAAAGTGCGATGCCGGTGCAAGGCCAGACCGCGGTCGCGCTTGCGTGGACGAAGGCGAGCTTTAGACCAAGTTTTCCAGCGACGAGATAGACTCCGCCCAGGGCGACAAGAGCAAGAACATGTTTTGGAGATCGCGGACGGATCATGTATAGCTCTCAGATTCGCAAAGGCCAAGCTGGGGTGGGACTAAGGCTGAAGCGCGCTCTGGCCGAACTTGCTCGTTCTGGGAATCCAGAGCAGCATTCCCTCAAGCCGATTTTACGAGCGTTTCCGAGAGCGAGGACAAGCGGAAAAACGGCGGGTTGCTATCCGAGTAACCCTCAGGTTGCAGACTTGGCTACCGCTAAGTCACGAAGTGTTTACGAACGGCGCACGCTGCACCGAGCAAATCAAGTGGGCGCATAACGGGTTACATGTAGAAGTGCTGCCCGCGCCCGCCACGTTTCCGGGTGTATCGTCGGCCAACCGGGGAAGTTGGCTGGACACCGACCCTTGATTTTTCTTGGCTTTTTCATCCTCTTTCGCCCTTCGGAGCGGAAAACCCGCGCGCCTCAATGACCGGCTCGCGCGTGGCTGCCCTCGGTCGCATTCGCGGCGTTGGCCGACAGATCGGGAAACTGAATCGCTCGCGGGAGCGATCTCCGGTAAAATCCTCAGAAGAAGGGATTCCACACAACTGAGCATTCTCAGTGAAGGCTTTGATCAGGGAATTAACAGGGAAATTTCTGCCTTAATACTCTTGGACGAAGAAAATACCGCAGTGCGACGGTCCACTTCCGTGTGCGCCTGCACCAGGCGGAAAAATCCGAGGGAAAGAGAGTCGACTTGCTAGGCTGTCGACATGGTGGGCCCTATCTGTATTCGCGGGAAAATACTCAATACCTTCGAACGAGCTCAGGTATGTGCGCAGTGCGGAAAGCAGTGGCCTGCTCCGGCACTGAGCCGTGGAAAGACGTGAAAGACGTGCGCCGAGCCCGAAAGCTGAAATCGACGATGTGCATCAACAAGTTGCATTGGTCATGTCGTTATGGTGGACCGTGGGGGACTCGAACGCCAGACATCTACCCTGTCAACCTGTCGTGATTAGGTTTTACAACAACCTACAAGACCGCGGGGACTGCCAAAATACGCGGAAATAGTGCAAGACAGCAGTTGTTTGAACCTCCGACCTCCTGGTCCCGAACCGCAAGAGTGGTGGAACAAATAAATCTAAAGCGTTGAATCGGCGTCGGATGGCTGTGCACTCCCTCTCTTAATTGGGCTCCTCATTGGGCTACAAAACTGAAAGCCAAACACGAGAAGAACCACTCCACCTCGGCGTAAGGGCAGTGACTAACAGGAGAAGGATGCGTTTCGTTGCAGCTAAATTAGTTTTGCTGCGGCCCAATTCGTTCTCATGTGGACGACCCTCAGTCATGCCCAGGTTGCGTCATCAGCACTTGACCGTCGGTTGTTTCCGTCCTTTCAGTTTGCGGCATCTGATCTTTCAGGAATGTCTCGCCCTTGACGAGCCAAGCAAGTCCGAAGGCAAGAAGGGACGTGGTCTCGAAACAGAACACCGGGCCGATGGTCCCGATTACATAGTCTATCTTGAGAACAAAATTAAAGAGCACGATCAGGGCGATGGACGCGATGATTACCCAGCCGCAGACCGTGTAGACAACGTTTCGTTTCTCCTTTTGTGGCGTCACGACCCTGTCTTTAGCCGTCATTTTGAAGAGCACGAGACAGAAGTAGGCGAGAGTGAAAAAGAGGAGCGCGGCAAAGGTGTAATGCACCCAACCGACTTGCTTTTGAACTGAGGTCGCGCCGACGTCCGGCTTAGTCGGAAAAAAAGCAACGCCGAGAGCAAAGATGGAAGAGAGAATTCCCGCAATCTCGTCCTTTCGATCGTAACCACGGGCACATAACATGAACATGGCAATGGCGCAGAGGCTGCCGACGAATAGATTCCGCATTCCAGTATAGTAGTAGCTGCTGATCGAGCTTTCGATTGCACGATCACGCAAGAACCACCACGGAATCGCCAGCGCAAACGGAAGCGCGAGCGCCACTGCCCCAACAGCTTTTCTGAGTGCTAAATATGACAGAACGACTGGGTTCTTGGCCCTGGGTGCAATGAGCATGCTACACCTCGATAGTTGTGGTGGGGATATCGGACCAATAACGTACATTATATCTTATCACCGACTCGCTATCTAGCAGAAAATTCAACTAAATCTCTTTGCCAGGCTGTAAAGATAGCTCAATCCCAGTGATGCGTCTCCTTCGTCTCCCGCCGTGAGCGAAATGGATTATTGATTACGATTCCAGTGACCAAGCTGCGTCTTCAGGTGTGTGAGATCATGACAAATGCCTTCAGTTGTTTTGAGTGAAATTGACATGGCACCTTAGACGACTGCAGTTTCCATTTCCACTGCACGCGGGAAGAGGATGTTGTTTTCCAGATGCACATGCTGGTGAAGGTCCGCTTCGAACTCCCTCAAATCCCGGTACAGCGCCTTATAACTTGTGCATGCATCCGCCGGAGCCGTGTATTCCGAACTGGCTTTGCGAATCTGCTTCACCAATTCTCCCGCTGCATCATGCTCTTTCATCATGGCGTTAATCGGGTTCCTCACCGTCTGGAAGAAGGGTGGCTCGACAGAGCCATGCACACTTATCGCCTTCTCCAATGCGTCGATGTACGGAAACAAAATCTGTTCCTCTTTCTGCATGTGCATGATCATCTCCCGCCCGACCTCGCTGAAGAGTCTCCGGATTTCTGCAATTTCGGAGTGACTCTTTCCGTGCTTCGCTTCTACCTTGTCCAACAGAGGTTGAACCCGCGCGATTGCCTCACGAACGTACCGATGGTGCCTCTCACGGATATGACCCGTCAGATCACCGAGTGGTGCCAATGTCCAGTTTGCTTCGTCGGGACTTACGTGTTTGCTGTTTTCACGCAGACGGTTCAGGATTTCTTCAGCGGGAACATCTGCATGTAAGCACGCTTCATGCAGTGATTTTCCGCCACCACAGCAATAGTCAAGGCCGGCATCTTCGAGAATTTGCCTGGCCGCCGGATTCGAAAGTGCAATATCCTTCACTTTGGTTTCATCATTGAAGTTCATAACTGCCTCCGCCACTAGTCGGAGTCTGGAGGGGGAGCCGCAAAGAGGCAGTGACCAAAGTCACTATGGCTGCATGGATCTGAAAAGAGAGCGATTACTCAGAAATCGCCTGTTCGCGCCTTAGGCTCGCGAGGTCCTTTACGATGATTCTGCGACCGTCCACTTCTAGGAATCCTTCAGCCTGGAGTCGGCTCAGATTGCGTGAGACAAGTTCTCGCACTGTTCCCAATTCCGCCGCCAGGTCTTGATGGGTCTTCGTGAGTTCCACGCGAACGCCCTCTTTCGAGGCCGTTCCGCTCGCCTGTGCTAGTCGTAGGATGAGGGCGATCAATCGCTGTCTCACCGTCGTGAATGATAAGTCTTCGATGATTCCGACCAGGCGTCGCAGCCGTGAACCAACTACTGCAAGCACTTTGAGCGCTACTTCTGGATGTTCGCGGCAGAAATTCTGAAAATCTTTGCGCGAAATGAAGATTATTTCTGCGTCCTCCAACGCAGACGCCGAGGCAGGATAATTACCTCCATCAAACACTGGAAGCTCTGCGAAAGAACTCCCCGGTGCTTCCACGGCTAGAACTTGTTCACGACCCGCTACTGAAAGCTTGAAAATCCGAATTTTGCCCGATGCAACAAGAAAGAGACCCTTGCACGAGTCACCTTCAGCAAATAGTAGCGCGCCACGTTGAAAATGCTTCCTGCTTACTCGCGTGGCGAGAGCGTGCATCTCTTGTTCCGTGAGACCCGCGAACAGTGGTGTCTTCCGCAGGACCATTTCAACGTTCTCATTCATTGCCGTGCTCCGCCAACTGTTCGTCTTACGATAACCGAAAACCCCGATCAAATCGTTATGACTTGGGAGGAACTCCCGTGACACCTTCATGGCATCGCATCTAAATCCATGATTGTAATTGGGCAGGTAACATCCCGTTAGGAGTCACGCTTGTCGTATGTGGACCAAAGGACAACAAGTTTGCAATCGGCCACGTTTGCCTGGTTAGCGAATTGGGTGAAAGCGCAACGCCTCCGCGTCTCGTCGGCGAGCCGGAGTGCACTGAGCGTCTCCCTGACACAGAGCGTCAATGCGCAAGGTTACGGCCTTTTGTCACTATCATGGAATTGCCGTTGGGGCCGAAAAGGCTGGCAGCCATCCCTTGCGATTCACTTAGAAATTCCTTGCGCCGCGAGACTGCGGGGACGACAATCTACAGCATCGCCGGCGGGTTTGCCCGAACAGGAGTGGTTCATGCAAACCAGACTCTCTCCTCTGTTCCTCTGCACCTTCCTGCTTGTCGGCGCCTCAGCCTCTGCCCAGGAATCTGCCGACGTGGCGAAGCGTGCCGCGGATACCTCCAAGGAAAGCCAGTCTTGCATCGACTGCCATCGCAGCGGCGTGGCGCCTCTCGCCGTACAGCAGTGGGCGAGGAGCCGCCATGCGCAGGCCGGCATCGGCTGCTATGAGTGCCATCAGGCGGACAAGGAGCGTCCGGACGGTTTCGAGCACTTCGGCCAAAGGATTTCCGTCATGGTCACGCCGAAGTCCTGCGGCACCTGCCACGCCCAGGAGGCTCAGGAATTCCAAGCCAGCCATCACGCGCAGGCGGGACAAATCCTCGGCTCACTGGACAACGTGCTCGGCGAGGACGTGGAGGGTCCTGCGGCGGCTGCCATGGGCTGCGCCAAGTGCCACGGCAGTGTCGTCAAAGTGGTCGGCAACGGCAAGCTCGATCCGGCCACCTGGCCCAACGAGGGCATCGGCCGGGTGAATCCCGACGGCTCGAAGGGCTCCTGCTCCGTCTGCCACAGCCGCCACACGTTCTCGCTGGCCATCGCTCGCCAGCCGGAGAGCTGCGGCTACTGCCATCTGGGCCCTGACCACCCGCAGGCGGAAATCTACGATGAGAGCAAGCATGGCGTCACCTACCGCACGCTCATTGCGCAAATGAATCTGAATTCGCCTTCCTGGGTGCTGGGAAAGGACTACAGCGTGGCCCCCACCTGCGACACCTGCCACATGGGCGCGACCTCCGAGCTGGCCTCCACTCACGACGTCGGTGCGCGCATCTCCTGGAACCTCCGTCCGGAGATCGCCATCCGCCAGAAAGACTGGGAGAAGAAGCGCGACGCAATGAAGTCCGTGTGCGCGAATTGCCACGCAGCGGACTGGGTCAGCAACTTCTATACGCAGTTCGATAACGTGGTGGACCTGGGCAACGAGAAATTCTTCAAGCCGGCCAAGGACATCATGGGCAAACTCCAGCAGGCCGGAAAGATTTCACCCACGCCGTTTGACGCGCCCATCAAGTGGACGTACTTCGAGTTGTGGCACCACCAGGGGCGCCGCGCCCGCATGGGCGCCTCGATGAACGGGCCCGACTACGTGCAATGGCACGGCTTCTATGAAGTCGCCAAGATCTTCTACAGCGAGTTCTTGCCGGAGGCGGAGCACCTGTTGCCCGGCGTGACCTCCGCGGTGAAGGAAAGCAGCTACCACCAGTGGTTGAAAGGCCTCTCGGCCGAACAGCGGCAAAACATTCGCGAGTACTACCAGAAGCGCTACGAGCCGCCGCCGCAGTAAGGCGCCGGGAACCGCCGGCGATGGCTGGGCGAACAGGTCGAATCCCATACTGTGCAACACAAACCGCAAGATCGACCCGAAGTACTTCGTCATTCAGTAGTCACCTCGGAGACGGTCAGAGGCGCACGCCCGCGAGGATTTGTTCTTATCATCGGCCACTCCGTTGGCCTTCGAAGCGGTTTCCAGCTTGCTGGGGCCAACCAGATGAGCTTGGCGAACGACAACCTGATCACGAATGTGGGCATCCCGATTGCCACCCAGGTTACGATGTGGCATTTTTTTTGGCGCTGAGCCAATAGATCTGCCGGGACGGAGAACTTAGGTGACCGTCGGAAGACTTTGCGGAAGGATTCGTTTCTGAAGGAAGGACTGAAGCAAGGAAATTGGGGCATGGAGGAGGGGAAATCATGGCAACAGGGCAATTAACCACCATCAGTCCGTCAAGCACGGTCAATCATTACAAGGCTTACAAGCCCAGGCCGTTTAAGAGAGAAGAGCGCGAGAAGGTGACGATTCTGTATGGTGGGCTGACCTGGAAGCATGAACGGTTGATGCAGGGCGCCCTCCATAATTTGAAGTACAACGCGGAGCCATTGCCAAACGTCACCCGCGAGGACCTGGATGCCGGAAAGGAATTAATCGACGTGGGCGCCTGCTGCCCGACCATCTTCACGACGGGAAGCTTGGTAAGCCTGCTCAAGAAAAAGGTTGCGGCGCAGGGAAGAGAGGAAGTGAGTGACAAGTATATCTTCCTGACGGCGGGCGCATGCGGGCCATGTCGATTCGGCCAGTATCACGAGTCGTATGCCATGGCGCTGGATGGCCTGGGTCTGCGCGATTTTCGGCTGTTTCTTCTCGCCCAGGATGAATTGGACCAGGGTTCTGCGGACGGTGGCGGGTTAGAGATCAACATGCCGCTGAGTCTTGGATTGATCTGGGGGATTTTGTGTGCGGACCAATTGATGGACCTGGAATACATGACCCGGCCGTACGAGGTCAATCCGGGTCTGACAGATCGCGTGCTGAAAGAGAGTGTCGAGTATTTGTACAACGTTTTTCGGCAGCGGCCAGATCGCGGCAAGAAGTACGGAACGCTGGCGTGGCACCTGATGAGCAACTATTTTACGCGGGCGCTGCGCGAAGTCCGCAAGAAGTGGGACACCATCGAGGTGGATCGTCTCCGAGTCAAGGCCAAAGTGAAAATTACCGGTGAGTTCTGGCTGCAAACACACGAAGGAGAAGGCAACTACAACATCAAGCGCTGGTTGGAGCAGGAAGATAGCGAAGTGGTTCCTCCCCCTGTAGCTGTGTGGTTGCATTACCTGTTGCATCCCACGATCCGCAAGCTCGAGCATCGGCACTCCACAGGCAAGCACGCCCGTTTACGAGAGCTGGCATTGCACGCGCTTGAACGCATCTATCGCGGCACGTATGACCGTTTTCGGAAGGCGCTTGGCAATCTCCCCTACGAACTACCTGACCAGGAAGAACTGAGGCACCTGGCAGAACCTTTCTATCATTTCGAGTTGCGTGGCGGTGAAGGGCATATGTTGATCGGTAAAGCGCTGCACACCTATCACCACAAGAAAGCGCACATGACCTGCGAACTTTCCCCCTATTCGTGCATGCCGAACACCATGTCGGTCGGCTCGATGGCCAATGTGCTCGGGAAATATCCTGATTTGCTTTATGCCCCGATCGAAGTGAAGGGCGATTCGGAGGTGCACGCGCTTTCGCGGTGCCAGATGATCCTCACGGAAGCAAAGAAGCGGGCGAGCGCGGAGTTTGAAGGCGCGCTAAAGAAGACCGGCCTCACGGTGGAGGCTATCCGGAAATACGAAGAGCGTCATCCCGAATTGCGGCGCGCTACCTATCGCGTGCCTCACCGCGACTGCGCAGGAGTGGCTGCGAACTACGTGCTCCACCTCGCAAAGGACCGAGGTTTGGCGAGAGCCTGATCGCACTGTGCTGCTAGCGAAGGAGGGTGAATCTTCTATGGCCACTGAGCGATTCGTGCAAATTCAGCGGTTGGCGGGAACTCTTTCCGCCAGACCTGCTCCCGCACGCGCGGGAATCGTTGCGACAGGCCCGGGCAAGACCTGTGGGATCGACGTTGGCAGCACCACCTGCAAGTTTGTCCTCGTCTCTGAAGACGGCCAATTACTGGCACAGGCGTACGAGCGCCACAATACCAAACAAGCGGAAAAGGTTCTGGACTTTCTGAATCGCCTGGAACGCGAGTATAGCCTCACACCCCAGCTAGACCGCGTTTATTTCACCGGGTCCGGCTCCGGACTTATCGCTCCCCTCGTTGGCGGGAAAATCATTCAAGAAGTTGTGGCGGTCGCGGCAGCTGTCGAAAAACTTAATCCCTACGTAAAATTCGTCAGCGAAATCGGTGGGGAAGATATGAAGACCATCTTCTTCAACGGTGATAACACCAACAAGAGCAAACAAGTCTTGATGCAGGCTGCGTGCTCAGGCGGCACCGGCACATTCATCGAGAAGACAGCGCGCAAGCTGGAGATCCCCCCGGAGAAACTCTCAAAGATGCGCTACGCGGGATACACATTGCACAAAGTGAGCAGCAAGTGCGGCATCTTTGCCGAAGCCGATGCCAACACACTGCTCAAAGCGGGGGTACCTGTCGAAGAGATCATTGCATCGCTGTTTGAGGCCGTGGTTTATCAGAACCTCGCGACCCTCACTCGTGGGAACACGCCGATTCCAGAAATTCTTCTCCTGGGTGGTCCAAATCTTTTTTTCGCTGGATTGCAGGAAGCCTGGCGCCATCACCTGACGAAGGTATGGAAGGAGCGCAAGGTAGAGATCGCAGCAGACAAAGATCCCGCGTCAATGATCATTGTTCCTGACGATGCGCTCTATTATGCGGCGCAAGGCTGCGTTGAAGTGGGCCGCGGCGAACCACTATCCTCCGGCGTCTACCACGGGATAGAGAAGCTGCAATGGTGGATCGACCAGGGGCAGCACGAAGAGAAGAAAAAACTTGGCCGTAGCGGCCTGTGGAAGGACCCGGAGGAACTGGAGTCCTTCAAGGCTCGCTACGCCGGCGGAAACGGAGATGGCAACGGCAAAAACAATGGGAACGGCCATGCGAACGGAAACGGACACCATTCTGCAACCGGCGCAGAGGTGACAAGCAACATCGGAAAGCTAGGCCGTGTGCTTGTTGGGTGCGATTTTGGATCGACCACTGCCAAAGCCGTCTGCCTGTCGCCGGATAAAGAACTGCTGTATTCCTGCTACGCGCTGAGCCGGGGAAATCCTATCGAGGATGCCAAAGTGCTCTTCCGGCAGCTCCGCGACGCAATTGGCGTGGGCGAAATTGTAGGTCTGGCAATTACCGGGTACGGAAAAGACTTGCTGAAAGGCATCGTCGGAGCCGACTGTCCGGTTGTAGAGACCATTGCGCATGCAAGCGCTGGCCTGCATTTTTTCCCTGACGCGGACTGCATCTGCGATGTTGGCGGCGTCGACGTCAAGATCATGATCCTCAACAACGGCGCGGTAACCGATTTTCGGCTCAACTCTCAATGCTCCTCGGGAAACGGGGCATTTCTCCAGGGCGTAGCGGAGCGCTTCGATATTCCGATGAACGAAATGGCGGATCGCGCGTTTCTCGCGGAGGCCATGCCGCAATTGTCGATGGGATGCGGCGTTTTCCTGCAGAGCGATATCGTGAATCAGCAGCGGAAAGGATGGCAAGCGGATGAGATTCTTGCTGGTCTTTGCGCGATTCTTCCGCTCAACGTATGGATCTATGCTGGCGGCTTAAACAACCTCAAACAAGTGGGCCGAAAGTACATCCTGCAAGGTGGAACGCATAAGAATCTTGCTGTCGTGAAAACCCAAGTCGATTTCATTCTCTCGAAAATCCCGGAAGCTGAGGTTGTTGTGCACCCCTATTCCGGCGAAGCCGGGGCGATCGGCGCTGCCCTGGTGGCCCTGGAATGGTGGGAAAAGGGCGGACAGACCAATTTTCGGGGATTCGATGCCATCGAGCGGCTCGCCTACAAGACGGTGACTTCGGTGGAGACGGTTTGCCATTGGTGTCCAGTGAATTGCCAACGCAGCTTCATTGATGTGGAGTTGGACGGAGGGAAAGGCCGCGAGTGGAGCAAAGTTCCCCTTGGTACTGGCTGGGAGCGGGTAATTGTGAACAATTCATGTCCGAAGGGACTCGTCGAAGACCTGAACGAAATGAAAGTCATCAAGGCCGAGATCGAGAGGACCAAAGATGCCTATCCAAATGTTGCCGACATGGTTCGCAAAGAAGCGTTCCGCCGCGCCTGCACCTAAAGATCGCTCGAATCTACGCGTGGGAATTCCCAAGGTGCTGAATATTTGGACGACTCATCAATTCTGGGTGGGTTTCCTAAAAGCCTTGGGCGTGGCCTCGGAGAACATCGTGTTCAGCTCGGATACCTCGGAGGAGCAAGGACGCGAATTCGGGAAAGGCCGCGGAACCGTGGATTGCTGCTATCCCGTGAAATGTATCAGCGGTCATTACGGAGAATTGATCTTCGGGCAAAAGAAAAAGATCAACATTCTGCTCAGCCCGATGATTCACTCTCTGCCGTCGATCCTTCACGGGCACGTGGTGGATACGGTGACGTGCACTCGCGTGATGGCTGGCCCAGAAAATATAAAAGCCGGCTTCATGAAAGAACGGGACGTGTTTGCCGAGAATGACATTGTTTACGCCTCACCATTCGTGAGCCTTGGGGATCGAAATATGGTCACGGAGCAACTCTACAGTTCACTGAAAGATATCTTTGAGCTGGGTGCGGAAGAGACGGAACGTGCCGTCCAGGCGGGATTTAAAGCACTGGACAATTTCACGGCGAGGGCACGACAACACAGCCGCGACATATTGACGTGGTGCACGAAAAACCAGAAACCATGCATCCTTGTGCTCGCCCGGCCGTATCACATGGACACTGGCATCGGTCATGAAATCGAGGCTGAATTGCAGGCGCACGGCTATCCGGTTCTGTGGCTCCAATACCTGCCGGGTGACGAGGATCTAATGAACTGGCTGTTCCAAGCAGACCTAAGAGACGGCCGGATCAGGAGTCCATTCGACATCGCTGATGTGTGGACTTCGTCTTATAGCAGCAACACGAACGAGATCATGTGGGGCGCAAAATTTGCAGCCCGCTGCCCGTGGGTGACTTGCGTGGTCCGGCTATCGAGCTACGAATGCGGCATGGACCAGCCCACGTATACGCCAACCCAGAAAATCGTTGAAGCAACCGGGACACTTTTTTTCAAGTTCGGAGACCTCGACTCCACCAAACCCAGCGGCAGCATAAAGATTCGCGTAGAGACAATTGTTCACTACATGGCGAAGTATTCGCGGGAGATCATCCAACGGAAACTGGGTTGGCTTGCGCCTCGTTGTCCCCTGGGCGACATCGCAACGCAACCAACACCATCCGTACTTGCGGAGGAGACACCAAAAGCGAAGGCAGTCGCTAGCTGCTGACCGATCCCTCTCCGATCCACTATTCTCTGCATCCCATCCTGATTCGGAATTTCCACACCGGGACTTATCGGGACTTGACTTCGATAACGACGATCAAATTTCGCTAAATCAACACCCGCCATAAAAAGTCGACAAAAGGCTGTCCATTGCTCCGACGATAATGGCTGCCCCGACAGGCCCATTTTCACACCTGACACGAGGACTCCCGAATAAAACATAATCAAGTGTATAATCCGGCCCACCTGAGTGCATTCAGTCCGCAACGTTGCTCCGGACAGAAGGAGGAATCGTTTTCGTGCAACCGGCCACCAAGACGGAAGACCTCCATCGAACTCGAGCCGCAGAGAACGCAACCAGTTCAGCAGGCTACGCTCCCGCCGAGGGCGGCAAGCTAATTGTTCTGACTGCACCGTTGACCGAATCGATTGACCATGCCGGTTACTTCATCCAGATGGCGTTGGCCTCCCTGCCCAAATGGCTCGAGTTTGTTCTGAATAAGAGGTATCCCAACTGGCGCGAGGTTGAACGAAACGAAGACGGCTCCGCAAGATACATGCCTGCCGGAGTGCGCGTGCTCGAAAAGTCCCTGCTACGCGAATACGCTACCGACGAGGTGGTGGCCTGCTTCCCTGACGATCTGGATAAATTCATCGGGCCCAAGACTCGCGTTGTGGCCGTTTCCACGCACAACCCCTTGGGCGTCACGTTTGCCGCAGGCGTTTACACCTCGATTTACGGCTCCTCAAAGGAGCCCCTCAATTCGATTTACACCCGGGTAATGTTTGACAAGATTCGGTCCAGCCCGTACCGCAAGAATTTTCAGGTGGTGGTGGGCGGGTCAGGCGGCTGGCAGATCACGCAAACCAACACCTATGAGGAACTGGGCGTTGACTGCGTTGCGGAAGGTCGCAGCGAATCCGCAGACACTCTTCGGCTGTTCCAGAAGGCGATTGTGGGAGAAACGCTGCCGCGAAAAATCAATTTGGTGCATCCGACCTCACGCGACGCTATCCTCTTCCCCGACAAGCGTACTACGTTCGGCGTGGTGGAGATGACGACCGGATGCGGTCGCCGGTGTCAGTTCTGCGTGCCGGACTTGAATCCGCAGATTGACATGCCCAAGGCCCGCATCTTGGACGCGGTGCGTGCCAACGTGCGAGAAGGCAACAAAGTGATCTCCCTGGCCACCGAGGACATGTTTATCTGGGGCCAGGTCCACACGGACACGCCGTTCTTCTTTCCTAACCGCGAAGCGCTGGTGGATCTCTACACCGAAATCGTCAATACGCCGGGCGTCGAACACCATTTGCTCAGCCACTGCACCATGGCCCCTTTCGTCGTGGATCCGGAATTGATCCGGCAACTCTCGGAAGTTCTCCTCCCGAAGAGTCCCATGCATCTGCCGCTACTCAGTTCTCATCCGCAAAAGAGGGCCTTGATCCCCTTAATCGGGCTTGAAACAGGCTCCGTACGCATGGCCAGGCAGATCATGCCCAGTAAGGGCGTTCCCTTTTCCATTGATGACTGGCCCAGCGTCGTTCTGGAAAGCCTGCGCGTGGCCAACCAGAACAACTGGTTCCCCATGATGACGCTGATGGTCGGAAATCCGGGCGAAACCGATCAGGACGTTCAGGAAACGCTCGATCTCGTCTATGAGATGGAGCGCCGTGGACTATTTGCATTTCTGATCCCTTCGATTTTCACTCCGCTGCACGACACGCGCATGGAGCACCAAACAGGCGTCACTCACACCCGCCAGCTAAGTCCCCTCCAATGGCAGCTGATGATGAAGTGTTGGAAGCACAACTTGCGCCCTGGCCAGTACAGTTGGTGGGGTCCGATCGCTTGGAGGGTAGGATCGTTGTTCATGTGGCTCTACCGTCTCCGCAAATTGAACGGGCCCAATTTCACTTGGCCGCTGATGATGTTCGCAGGTTTGGTACCGGAAAGAATCCTTCAGGGCATGGGCAAGATTCATGTCGGTAAGCCGGTGGTGTCCAAGAGCCGCCGGGAACTGATTGCTTCACTGAGGCGGAACTATCTAAAGCACCTGCGGGCAGATAACGGCGACCTGCCAGAGAGTTCCGACCGAAGTGAGCAAGGCCCCCCCGATCAGAGCCGGTTGAAGTTCGAGGCAGAGGCACGAACTTTAAGAGTCCTCTCTTAACATAGCCAGTTACTAACTGGCCGCGAGGACACGCAGCGGGACAATCTTCGCGGGAGTCGTGCGCGGATTCTAGAATATCGCCCTGGATTATCGCTTGCTGGCTTCTGTTCTGGTAAGTGCGAAAACAGGCCGGGCTGTTGGAAGTCCCTTCCATCGCGTCAGCGGCCTCGCCGGTCAGTCCGGCCTGCTGGTAGCACCGAAAGCAGAATCTAACTGAAACGAACTCACGGTCTGCAGCTGCTCTGCAGTCATTTCTGACCGAGATTTCGCTCAGAATTCGCACTTTTCTGCTTCTTCGCCCTCTGAAACATCCAGCCGTTTTGTGTCGATAAATGAGGGCTCCACGGGACAAACTTGGGAGGCTCGTGCATATCCAAAATATTTCAGTGCCGATGGATCTGGCACCGGCGACATCAGCTGGTGCCCGCGGGCTCATTGGCCGTGCCGTCCATGACGTTTGCATCTATCGCGAAGTGTCAGGAGTTGGTCAGGAGTTGTCAGGAGTTGGCCTCTTGCTACTTTTGACCTTTGGGAGTAGGCTCGCCCAATCGTTGTCTCTTCTGCTTCCCGTCGCCGATGGCCCAAGGCGGCCCCATCCACGCGGACGCCGGAGCAAACCGTTCCGGAGGAGGTTTCACTCATGTCCGTTTCTCCCAAGGAAGTGATTCGCCGTCTCTACAAGGAAGTCTGGAACGAGCGAAAGCTCGAAGTCATCGATCAACTGGTCCCCCAGAGCCACGCCCTAGTTAGTCCGGGCATGTCCGGGCCAACAGTGGGGCCGGCCGCTTACAAAAAAGAGATTGCCTCGTTCGTCGCGGGTTTTCCAGACTTACGGTTTACAGTCGAGGAAACCGTTTGCGAAAAGGACAAAATCGTGGCGTCCTGGACTCTTAAGGGCACACACAAAGGCGAGTTTCTCGGAATCGCGCCAACGAACAAGACGGTCTCGGTGGCGGGAATCACAATTCACCAGCTCGCAGACGGAAAAATTCTCGATTCCCAGGCCATCTGGGATGCTATTAGCCTATTTCAGCAATTAGGCGTCGAACTGCCTATTAAACTCGAAGGTCGCGCCGCGTCTGTTTAGCGGTGCCCGAAATCGCGCAAGCTGAGGGTTAGGCACGTACGCAGAGAAGTGTTGCAGGAAACACGGCACAGTCCGGACAAACTTCGGATATTAGAAGACTGGTCACAATTAAGTCTGACGTACCATTTAATCCGGCCGGAATGATTTAATCTGTAAACGATGATCGACAATTCGAAGCGGCCCGAATCGGAGATCACAGATCCCCTGGAAATCCGGGAGAGCCTGCGCTGCCTGGACCGGAGCACTTCCTATTTCTGGTGGAATACCATCGTGATGTTAATCCTGCTCTTGGCAGCAATGGTGGCGCTTTCTGCGCCAGAGCTGCTGGGGCGCAACACTCTTCCGCAGCAACCGGATGTAACCGCGATTGTGCGGGGATTGCTCGCCCTGATGTTGATGTCGAATAGTTATATGCTTTACTACCAGCGCCACTTCAAGCTCTTTCGGCATCGCCTCTCCGAACAGATGCAAGTCGCCGTAAAACAACGCATGCGAGCCGACAAATTCTACGGCTTGGCTATCGTCGATCCGCTCACCGGCTTGTACAACCGGCGGTATGGAGAAGAATGTCTGAAGAACGAGATCACGCGAGCCGAGAGGAATAGGCATGACCTGGCTGTTATCGTCATGGATCTCGATAGTTTCAAAGAGATCAACGACCAGTTTGGACACGCCGCCGGCGACGTGGTGTTAAAGGAGTTTTCTCGCCGCCTGAAGAGGGCCATTCGCGCGTGCGATGTGCCGGTACGCATTGGGGGCGATGAGTTCCTCGTCGTCCTGCCCGAATGTCCGAGAGAGAACGTACCCATAATCCTGTCGCGCCTCGAACCGTTCGAAGTCATCCTGAATCACCAGAAAGTCATCGTTTCCTACTCTCGGGGACGCGCGCAATATCAGGTAACCGACACGCCCCAGACGCTTGTCCAAAGGGCTGACGAGGTTCTGTACGCTGAGAAGGCGGCCCGCGCGGCTGAGGCGTCCGGCGAGAAGTGCTATTGAGCAAGTGCTGCTCGGCGGGTGCAACCCCTTTTGAAACTCCAGTCTTTCTCCGAATCCCGTACCGACACGCCCAATATTTTTCAAAACACGGTACTTTCCACCCTTCCCTGCGTTGAAAGGAACGGCGAGGGAAAGTCCATCGATTTATCCCCCACTCCTGCGCTATGATTGCCAGCACTAGCAAAATCAGAATCGAAACGAGCAACACTCCTCGCAGCAAGATCCCGTCGCTTCAATAGCCGATGCATTTTCTACATCCCTCAGCCACGGAGGCTACAGGTGGCACTCTTGTTTTGCGGAAGGTTTACTAGTGGGACGTATCTTTCAGACGATCCAGCTGATTTACAAACACAAACAAAAGTGCAACCCCAATGAAAAACCACGCGCGCTTAAGGTTTGTCTTTCGTTCGGCTGTCGCGTCAGCCACGGACAAAGAAAAATGTAGTGCATCGCCATTTGTCTTTACAGAGGGCTCTCCCCAAGATCGAAGCATCGAACTCTTGGCTCTGCCAGACATCGTGGCCACCTGTTCCGTGCCCGCACCATTCCTGCGGGAACCGTAAGTCCTTTACTTCCTAATGCAAGGAACCAACTGTCTTAAGTGCGTGTCCAAATGCGGTTGACATAGTAAACTTCGCAGATTAAAGTATGCGTGTACAGAAGGATCAGCATGCCACACCAGCTAGCCAACTTCAAGTCGGAGTTCTTCAAAGCTCTCGCACACCCGATCCGCATCCGCATCCTGGACTCTCTTCGTGACGGCGAGAAGGGCGTGAATGAACTCAGCGAGATTCTGAAAATTGAACCCGCAAATGTTTCGCAGCAGCTCGCGATCCTGCGAGTGCGCAACGTTGTGGTCGGACGCAAAGCGGGCAGCAATGTGTATTACTCCGTGTCAGACCCGACGCTGTTCCGCCTTCTCGACGTGGCGAAAGACATTTTCAACAATCACCTGGTCGGCGTTAGAGAACTGCTGGAGCAGATGGAACCGGTTTCTCCGGGGTAAAAAAATTTGCCCTTCACCTGCAAATATTCGCAGGTGCAGAGTTCTCTCTAGGCTTCTGAGTTCATTTTTTGGTTCGACCGAGGAGACCGATAACCATGGCCGATTACTACACACTTCAGCAAGCCAGCCAAACATTGGGAATCACGGAAGCCCGCCTCGCGGAACTGCAGAGGAAGGGATCGCTTGTGCCCACGGTGAAGGATGGGAGATCGTTCCTTTCTTCGCAGCAGCTGTACCGCTTGAGAGTCGCTATTCGCTGGGCACGGAAAGGAAAAAATGATCTGAACGAAGCTTTTCAGAAAGTGGAAGAGCATTGGCTTGCGAAGAGCGACACACGGAAGGTCTAGTTATGGTCGTGGGGAGTGGGCATGGACTTCGCTTGCCGAGCTCGGGTCTCCCGGGTGGAGGCGATTTGCGAAACGTCAACGATGGCAGCCACAATCGCCACGAGGCGAGCCGCTCGAGTTTCCGAAGTGGCTTTGGTGGCCGGGAGGCCGGGATTTATCGTGCAGCGAATCCCCGTGAAAGAACCCGGCAAGGATTAGAAACATGAGCGTGCGGTCGAGGCTCCTCGCGGAGGCGGTTAAGCAAATCTCCAACCCGTTCCTCTTGTGCGCTTTGGTCTCGCAGCGGACGCGGCAACTCATGATGGGAGGAAATGCCCAGACAAACACGGCGCAAATCGTGAACTCCGCGCTCGAGGAACTGATCGCTGGCGCGATCGAGTTTGAGCATGGCAAGTCAGGGCATCCGCTTTTGATGCGAGCAGAATCTACAAACGAAGAAACTAAGGGCGGACTCGAATCGCCGGAAGTGCCCTTCGCATCTGCCGTCACTCTCTCCGGGCTGGCCCAATGAGAAGACGAATCAAAGTGAGAGACCTCATGCAAAGGGAAGGTTTATGCGGGGAGATCGTGCAACTCTTTTACTCGCAAAGCACCGGCATGATTCACGGAGATGACGGATACGACGTGACCTTCAACAGAGAATCGCTTGTGCTGGGTCTCGCCTACAATCAGCTTAGTCTCGGCCTAAAAGTCTCGTACGGGATTTTTTTCGCAAACGGGGCGAAGTTTTCCACAGCCATCAATGTTCAACCTGCATCCGGAGCACCGACAGCGACGCCATATGCTGACGAAAAAGAGGTTACACAAAGTGCAGGCGGAATAGGGCTCGCATAGCATCGCGAGCGATCGCGGCGAGAGGAGTGACTTTTCGCTTTCTGGGACAGCTGGGCGCCCCGAGCCAAAGCGGAAGGGATATTCTCCGACCACGACCGAAGAGAAATCAGGCTTGCGAGTCGTGGGACGAACAGGAGTTAGAGACATGGAAGGCGTGGTCTGGCACATCTATCGAAACCAGGAGAAAGGCATGATCCGTGGCGACCACGGCGAGCATGTGACTTTTCGAAAATCCGCCTTGAGTGGAGTTGAGTTTCGCGCACTTTGTTCCGGCCAGAGAGTCCGCTATCAAATTCGGGACACCTGGCTTGGGGAAGAGGCCGTGGAAGTTCATCCATTGTCGACGGTGAGAATCACGAAGACAGCCGGAGTCGACGGTTATGCCAGAACATGGAAGTAAGACTGAACTTCCGTGGCGGGAAACGAAGGTGCGGAAATGCGTGGTTCCGTTACGCGACTGAACGAGAAGCTCGGCTGTGGCTTCATCCTCGGGGAAGACGGTCTGGAAGCCTATTTCGATCTCTCCTCACTGGAAGGAATCGGCATCCGTGGGCTTTCGATGGGGATGGCGGTGGAATATCAGGAACACTTTCGACACGAGCGCCTGAGAGCTGGGAACGTCAGGGTCGCGCCGAATCCTCAAGGCAAATCCGCAGGTGCGTGTTAACCCTTTCTCCGTGCGCCGATCCTATTTGCCCAGTGGACCGAGCATGCGCTCGTCGCCCGAAGTGCAGATTGGCTGAACGGAAACCCCAGAATTTACGCGCGAAGCTGGAGTAAGAAATGAGGGCAAAAGGATCTATCACGCAACTGATCAGGAAGCCGCGTCCCGGCTACATCCTAGGTGAGGACGGGTGCCTGGTCGCGTTTGATGAATCCTCGCTCCAAGGAATGGACCCTCGGGACCTGGCGGTTGGAGATTGGGTGGAGTTCGAGGAGTTAGACCCGGGGGAAGGGAGACGGGCGGCCAAAATCAAACCTCTGATTCAGCGAGGCGACGAATAGCAAAGAGTCGTTTCACGGGCTTTGCGGTGAGCACCATGACTGCACCTGTAGCGCTCTGCTCGTTCGGCAGCAGCTCTGATTGGGCGCAGGAAACGCTCTGATGAAAGACAGTCAAGAAAGCTACCCAGACGGCGGATGATGGATGACCTTACTGGGAAGATCGCGAAGGGAAAGCGGTGACGCAAATGGAATTTCAGTCAATTGAGCCGGCAGTGCTGACTGCCCTGGCGGAAATGGCCATTCAGGAAGAGAGGAAGATCCAAAATCCTTATCTCAAAGCGCTAATGACGCGTCTGAGTCGCCTCGCTTTGGAACTTAAAGCTGCTCTGGAAAATGAGGGAGCTCTGAATCGAGTCCATGCCGATCCGAAGAGTAGTGACCCAAATTACCAATCAACGGCCAGCGAACAAAATCCCGATTCTTCCCCTTCGGCGCGCGATTTCGCGGTGTGAGACTTGGACCAAATTGCCGACGAATCGGAGTGCCCCATGTTCCTCACGGGGCCGGCTGAGAGCCTGAACTGAACGCGCAAACAAAAGCCGGATTCCAACTGGAAGGAGCTTGTCCCAACCGACGGCGAGCAAGAAGAAAACCCAATGAATAATTGGCTGCCCAAATCCGTGCAATGCCTAAAGCCCTACACGAAGCGTTTGTTCGTGGCGGACCTTTTGTCAGGCATAACCGTTGGTCTCGTCGCGCTCCCTCTCGCGATGGCCTACTTGGGCTCGAGGTCGATGCCGTCGACCTCGAAATCAGGCGACAAAAGCCTGGCGTGCTCACCCGTACCGCAAGCGATATCCAGAATGGTCCTGGCACCTGGCCGTTCCCTCGCGATGAGCTGCCGAATCTTCATTGCTTCACCGGCGTAGTCTTTGAAGCCATAAATGGCGTCGTAAATCTCCGCGGTGACAGAGAACATCAACCTCTCCTGTGCGACGGTGCGGATGAGTTCTCATTATAAGGCCACGTATTGCGCTGCTGGCCGTGTGGCGCGCGACACATAGACGTGCCGTTCGCACCCGGGCACGATTCCGAGCGTATCGTCGGCTAACCTCACCTTGTCATTACTTCCCGCTTGTCCGTGATTCTCTCCCCGGCCGTGCTCTCTTGCACTGGCTGCACCGGCGCCTGGAATTGAAGGTAGTACGCCGTTAGTGCTAATCTCCGCCCAGCGGAAGTACCGCCCGAGGTTCGGTTACAAAATACAACGTCAGGACTTGAAGTACGGAGGAAATGAAGCCATGACGAAACAGCGAATGGGTGTGCTGGCTGTGTGCTTGCTGCTGGCAGCTGCGGGAATGGGGCAGACGCCGCCCGCGAAGCAGATGGCCGTTGAAAAAAAGAGTGGGGGCGCGGCTCGCAGCGCGCTGGTGATGCCGGGCTCGGAGCAATGGATGGACATTCCCGCGGCAGCGCTGGTAGGGACGCCGTCGGTGGAGATGGGTGGAACGGTAAAGATCGCGGTCCTGCAGGGCGACCCGATGACGGCTGGACGTTCTTACACGCTTCGGCTTTCCTGCACGGACGGGACAAAGATTGCGCCGCACTGGCATCCGACGACGGAAAATGTGACGGTAATCAAAGGCACTTTTCTGCTGGGAATGGGTGCGAAGTGGGATGACGCCGCGATGAAAGAAATCCCCGTGGGAGGCTTCGCGTCCGCGCCTGCGCATTAGTTCTTCTCCCGGCGAGCCTGCTGAAACAGCCAGTCCGGTTGGTCGGCACAATTCGTCTGGCGCAACGAAATTCACCACAAAAGGCGCAATTCCATTCACCTGCACTACCCCGTCACCCTTGCACTGAGCATAGTGCCGCATTTGGTGTTCCCCTGCAGTAGCATGATCGACCCCACCTGGGATAAATTTGCCTTGCATCTGTTCTCTACTTCAACTTCCTGCACGACTTCATGGACAAATACAGCACTCATATGATCGCGAAGCTTCAGGCCTCGGGCGCAAGCCCGGAAGCCGTCCAGGCGCAACTTCAGCAACTGAATAAATACAAGGAGATGTACGAAAACCCGCTCTTCATCCTCCGCAAGAAGTTACATCAGGAGAGTGACCACGCTGGTCACCACGAGTGCAGCGGCCCATACCAGGTCGAGATTGAACCACGCC
Organism: Candidatus Acidiferrales bacterium; assembly: GCA_963776365.1. Classification (GTDB taxonomy): domain Bacteria; phylum Acidobacteriota; class Terriglobia; order Acidiferrales; family UBA7541; genus Acidiferrum. Next base: position 130,800 of record CAVZMQ010000001.1, read on the forward strand.
TTGCGAAGAATCGCGAGGCCAAACTTGCTATAGACCACCCACGCGATGATCCCAGTGACAGCAAGATAGGCAGCAGTATGGACCACGGTGGCGAGCAATGCCTGCGAGAGGGCTGGCGGCTGCAGACATGTGATGGTGACCTGCCATTTGGTCAGCCGCTTCGACGGTACGGCTGCCCAGCAGCACCGGCAGCACCATCAAACCCGCACCATGTGCCGAGGCCATCAGAAACGACCAGAGCGTCAGGTCGCGGAAACCCACCTGCATGCGGACCCACCGCGGGTGGTGATGCCGCACCAGGGAATAGATTCCCAGACCGAACAAGAAGCGCAGCGACGGGATAGCGGATAGCCGCGAGCGGCAGCGCCATGCCGAGAAAGGCCGCAGCCAGCACCACGCTGCCGATGGCCAAAGCGTGGCCGAGCGCAATAGGGACGAGCGCTCTCGCTACGGCACTCCCCTTTTGCTCCTGCATCCCCAGCGCCACCGCGAAGAGCCATCCCATCCCAGGGTTGATTCCGTGGTAGGCGCCGAGGAGCAGCATCAGCCACAACGCCGTCGAACTCATCCCGGCATGCGTCATTGCGCGCTCCGAGTAGCAGTAGGAATCCGATGAGGCGTCGCCGCCTTCCAGCCGCACCTGGTGCGCGCGCAACCCGTCGAACTCGACGAAGAACTTCTCATCGAGCTTCATCCCGCCCTTCGGGTTCGCGTCGAGCTTTACCATCCAACTCTTCACCCCATCGGGATAGAACTGCTCGTCCCAAGGGGAATAGAGCGAGTTGGTGAAATAGACGCGCTTGCCATCGCGGCTGATCTCGACCATCTGCGGGCCGCCGTTGAGCGGCTGCTCGGGCTTGTTCGGGATGAGCCGCGCGGCGCACGATGCCGCCGAGATGGACGGAGCCCGTCTTCTTCGGGTTGGCAGGGTCGGAGACGTCGTACTGGATGAATTCCCCGGTTCCCCAGCACGAAACATAGAGGAAGCGGTCGTCGAGCGACAGGTTGATGTCAGTTACCAGCGGCGGCACCGCCTTGAAGCCCTTGCAGCAGCGGCGGCAGCTTTTCCGGGTCGGCCGGCTCGGCGGGGATTTCAATCACCTTGCGGACCGCCCATTTACCATTCTTACCGCCTTCCTCCCGGTACCACATCCAGATGGAAGATGACAGGTCTTTGAGCGAAACGCACCACCCCGACGAAACCATAGGTCTTTTTGGGATCGTGGGCGGGCCGCAGCTCGAGCACCATCTGTTGCTCCGCGCCCAAGTCCAGCTCCTGCAGATGGCGGCGCTTGTCCAGGTCCCAGATATGCATCTTGTGTCCGTACTTGCCGGCCGAGCAGCAACTCCGGGTTGACGCCGTCTTTCACCATGTTCGGCGTGCCCCATTCGGAGGTAATCATGGTGTCGTGTCCCAGGTGCCACCAGAAGTCGTAGGCCAGTTGCTGCGGGCCGCGATCCTGTTCCCACTGGCCCTTCAGCTCAAACGTGTTCGGCATCCATCAGGAAAATGCCGCCGGGGCCGTCTCCGCTGGCCGATCCGAGTGCGCTGCCATAGATGCCGTCCGGGCCGCAATGAATGGTGTGGGGCGACGGTGTAGCCGGTCTTCTTGATGAACTCTTCGGGCTCGATCACCTTCACGATTTTCGGCTGCTTGGGATTCGGCTTGGTATCCAGGATGTGAATCCGCGAAGATCCGATGCCCGGCACGATCAGGTAGCGACGCTCCATGTGTGGATGCGGGGCCTGCGGGCAAAGACACGCGCTGCAGGCATTCCAGCCGAAGTGGTGCAGCTCATTATCGCCGCGGGGAAAATCCACCTGCCCGACGAGCCGGCCATAGCGGAGGAACTCGGATCGAGGTCAATGACGCCCATGGCGTCGCGCTTTCCATTCTTGCCGGCGTTGAGCAGCGCGACATAAGCCAGACGTTCTGGCGGGGCCTGCATCGCCATGCCCGGTGAAGGATAAAAAGTTGGATCCGGACGCATTAAAGCCATATTTATATCTCCTTATTGTTCAAAGATTCGCGGAGAAAATACGAACCTGCAGGCTTTCACCGCGATCACTTCGAGATACTCCGATGAAACGACGGTGAGTTCATCCCCTCCGCGATTGTGTACGCTCCACAACTCTTCAAGTTCTTCGCGGAGCTTTCGCGCGGCGGTTTCGTCCAAAGAAGCAAATGCGCGGTTGGTAGGTCCATAATACTGCCGGAAGAACTCTACCACCTCAGCCGGCGGGAAAGGGTAGGTGAAGGTGTAGTGGCGGCGCGTCATGGTAAGGTCGGAAACTCCGTGGCCCAGCCTCTCGCGCACCACAGCCTCGTCGCCCCACAACACCGGAGCCGGCATGCCGGAGGGAGCGATGAACTTTGCGAATGTTTTGAACATTTGTCCAATGAATCCTTCGCGCGTCCAATTTCCCATAACGATCGTGCCTCCGGGACTACACACTCGCAGCAGCTCGCGGGCCACGAGTTCCGGCCGCGGCGCAAACATTGCCCCGACCAGGCTGATTACGACATCGAAGCTGGCATCTTCAAACGGGAGCGCCTCGGCGTCGCCTTCCATGAAACGGGCGTTTAGACCTTCTGCCTTGGCGCGCGCCTGCGCACGCTGCACTAGGTTCGGCGCGATGTCTACGCCGGTGACGTTTATTCCATCCCGCGCCGCACATAGCGCGACCTGACCTGAGCCGCAAGCCACGTCGAGGAGCTGGCATGCGGAAGGAATGTCGAGCTGTTCGTAGAAAATGCGTGCGCCCTGCTCCATATAACGAGAGAAGCGGTCGTAGTCTCCGGCCATCCACGTCTCTCTTAGCCGTGCTTTCAAACCGTCGATTTCCAGTGAGGTTGTAGTGGTGCTCATGTTTCCTCCAGTATGTTTTGTTTTATTTCTTGCCTGAGTCAGGGGCGGTCGGTGGTCTGGGCAGCCCGCCGATGCGCCATTCCACGCTGCAAATCCTTCGGGTGAGACTCTCTTACTCACCAACACCCGAGCCAGTATGGCGACGCCAACCCGTGCTCTGCATTGGCTGTTCTGCGCTTTGGGGTGATCTTGGCGGCAAAGAATTGCGCGACTATCTTCCCGTTCCGCACAACGAACGTGTCGGTTGCGGCTTCGTACGAATTGTCTGCTGTCTCTGCGTTCCACAAGATAAAGGCGTAGTCACCCTCAACGCATTGCTCCCGCATCGAAAACGAAGCACCAGGCTTGGCAAATTCCGAAAGGAGAGCCTGAAAAAAGGGCTTGATCGCGTCACGGCCCTTTATAGGGTTGCCGGGTATAAACAACACGGCATCTGATGAGTAATCAGCGAGTACGCCTTCGAGGTCGTTCTCGTAGAAGCACTTCAGATGTTGATTGAGAACAGCGTTTGTGGTCGGCATTGGTAATCTCCTTCTCCCTTTGTATTGACTTGAAGCACTTTCTACACCTGCGAGCGCTTCGACGACCTTACTATGCGTCAATATCGCGGCCCATACTTACCTGCGCGTCTGGCTTTCTTGCTCACGGCACACTTGCCGTATGATGGATTGCTCAGGAGTCCGGAGAAGGTTGCCGGGAGTCCTGCGGGAGGCTGCATGGACGTGCTTTCCGAAGTGCTGAAGGTGGTGAAGCTCCAGGGGGCCATGTTTTATAACGGAGAATTTTCTTCCCCGTGGAGTTTTTGCTCCCCGCCTTCGAGCACGATCGCGCCTTACGTAGCACCGGCCGCGGGGCACGTGATCATTTATCACCTGCTGACTGCTGGACGCGCCTCTGCCCGGTTGGTGGATGGCGAGCGCATCTTTCTTGACGCTGGCGACATCGTGATCTTTCCCCATGGCGACGCACACATCCTCGAAAACGGCCCTCCGACGAAGTCTGTAGACATGGCGAAAGAATTAGCCCGAATCTTTTCCCAGGGGTTGAAGCGGTCGTGTCTGGGCGGTGGAGGGGAAATCACGAAATTCGTCTGTGGCTTCATGGCCTGCGAGCCACGACTCAGCGAGGTTTTTCTTAGCGGCCTGCCGCCGGTGTTCAAAGTCAGCATTCGCAACGATGCCTCGGGCAGATGGCTCGAGAACTCGATCCGCTTTTCCGTGAATGAAGCTGATGCTTCTCGCGCCGGCGGAGAAGCAGTCTTGGCCAAACTGTCGGAGGTTTTGTTTGTTGAAACATTGCGGGCCTACATTGCGCACCTTCCAGCGGAGCAAACCGGTTGGTTGGCTGGCGCACGCGATTCGGAGGTCGGAAAGACGCTGGCGCTAATGCACCGGAATCCGGCGCATCCGTGGACCATTGCTTCCCTTGCGAAAGAAGCGGGATTGTCACGTTCGGTGCTGGCAGAGCGCTTTCGCCATTACCTCAACGAGCCTCCGATGGCCTACCTCACGCGCTGGCGACTTCAGTTGGGAGCGCAGATGCTTGCTTCGACCAGTTATTCGGTGGCACAGATCGCATCCGAGGTCGGCTATGAGTCCGAAGCCGCTTTTAACCGGGCGTTCAAACGCGAGTTCACAATTCCTCCCGCGCGCTTCCGCAGCCAGTCGAAGTCGGCTAGTGCGACAAATCCGGCAAGGAAATCCCGGTTGGCTAGGAAAAACGATGCTAGGCCGTTGTAGGCAATTGTCGAATTTCTGGGCGGGCGCTGGCAGTTTCGACCTAGCGTTTCGCTGGTAAATTGATCCAAGGAGTCACATCCATCGGTTCGCCCGTCAGATTAGTCCTGAGAAACGCGCTTGTGGTTAATTGATGGCTACTCCCGGATTGTCGGCATTAGCGGCCAATGTCTGCCCATTTTCAGGGTATCCGTAGCTTGCGCGCTTCGCTGAGGATTTTGGTAAGTCGGTTGGAGAGGCGGTCGAGGCAACGGCGGGAAGTGCCGTTTGGCAGCGTCCGGCGAAACATCTCGAGCACATGTTGAGCGGCGAGCAAAGAATCGATCAGCCCATCGAGGCCAGCTCGGGAAGTGAACGGTGTCCTCGGCTGCGGAGCAAGATGCCGAGGTTTGGAACGAGCTAGCTGGAATTCCCGTTGAAGATCCGTCAGCGCGACATCGAGATAGCGCATAGTCATCTCGGGAGAAGTGTGGCCGAGTAGTTTCATCAGGACAGGAAAGCCGACACCGGCTCGAAGCATTTCCGAGGCATAACTGTGGCGAAACTGGTGCGGGACGATGCGATTGGGAAGGCCGAGCGCATGACAGACCTGATGCAGGTAATCGCGGAGTTGACGAACGAGTGCTTCTCTAGTGCGCGGACGTGCCAGAAGCCGTCCATCGGCGGGCAACGGATCAAGAGAACGAAAGAATTGGAGGCGTCGGACAGTTCACACACAAAGGAATCCACGGGGACCATACGTTCTGTTTTTAGTTTTCCGAGTGGTACGTGACCTTTTAAGGGTGTGATTCACAGGATTGGCCGCTAATAAACAGCCAACCGGAAGTTGGCTGGACACCGACCCTTGATTTTTCTTGGCTTTTTCATCCGCTTTCGCCCTTCGGAGCGGAAAACCCGCGCGCCTCAATGACCGGCTCGCGCGTGGCTGCCCTCGGTCGCATTCGCGGCATTGGCCGCAGCCGCACTGGGTGGCTATGCGGCGTCCCTCACACACCATGAATGGGCTCGCGGAGCTGATCGAGACGTTTGACGCGCATTCCCTGTTATCAGGGAAAAAAACAGGGAAATGTTCAAATTCTGCCACCTTAGCTTCTCCAAACGTCATAAATCGGCAGAACTTAAGTCGTTTTGATTGTCTAAGAGGGAGCACAAAACAGGGAAACAACAAGGAACTCCAGGCAGTGATTTTCGCTGCGATAAAAAGGAAGAAAGCTTTGGTGAGAATATTCAAAAGCGTCGTCGGAGGTTTCCACGCCAGAAAAACGAAGGGAGGAGACTGTTGAAGTGGTCCCGTCGATTAGGTATTGGAGGCGAGCCTCGGCCGCGCTCCGCAGCCCCCAGCCTTTCCACAATGACTCAGATGATGGGCCGCCAAGCTCGAACGGCGCCAGTTCGAGCCACGGTCAGGATCCTATTCAGGGTTTGCCACTTTCAAGACGTCCTCCATGGCGGGCCAGGTACGTTTCCGCGAGTCGTAAGCCCGTCGCTTCGTCGATGTTCACACTGACAGGGCTGCCTCGACCGCTGGAATTTGCGGCCGCTTGGATTCCGCGTTCTTCAGCGGAGCGCACCAACGTGGCCAACAACTGCACCGCTTTGAGTTCGCCCGAAGCTGCCTGGTCGACTACCTGTTTAAGTGCCGCCTCGAGTTTTGTGACAGTCCTGCGTTTGCCGTTCTCGACAATGATTACCGGCTCGCGCAACGTTCGCTCCAGGATCGTGGCCATATTGAGCGCGCCCTTGGGGCGACCGTGCGGGTTTCCCGACTGCCCTGTCTTGAAGCGTGACTTTTCGGGTGGATTGCGGTAACCCACCTTGGTTGTTTTCGGCCTCTCAGCTTTTTCGTCTGTCATTATTCTCTTCCTCCGCTTCATTGAACGTTTGACCACGACATAGCTAATGTCACAGCAAAAGAAGCTTCTCCAAATTATCGCGTGTCACTCATTCCTTTCCCTAAATCTGACGCTCACATACGTTTGATTTCTTCCGGTGTCATCGGATAGCCGAGCATAGCCTTCCTCCACAATTCTTCCTTGTCGAGTTCCTCAGCAGGCTCTCGAATGCCGCACATGAGTCGAGCCATAGCTGGGGTGAACAGAATATCGGGCTTCCGCAGATAGTTCAGGGCCTGTGTCGTCGAGTCGACGATGTCATCATGGAGTCCGTTCGGAAAACTGGACATTTCGTCTAGAAACGTCTTGCAGCCATGGTGCATCTTCCGGCAAGAAAACCTTGCCTGCTTCAATAATGCGGAGTGATTGCTTGCGCTCGAGATTGTTTGTCGCTATCCGACTTGACCGGGATGATAGGAAGTCCGCGTCGAGTTTTTGAGTTCTTGAATTAAACTTTGTCCGCTGGCTCGGTCTTCGACGAGAATTGCGTTTGGATTCCAATGTTCCGCCAAGGAAGCAAATGCGCTTTAGTTCAGGAAATTCCGCGCGCTCTCGCCAAAGATGAAGCAGATAATAGCCGTTGTCAGTCACGCCCCATGTCGTACAGACACTGTAGTCGTTTCCGCTCCCCTTCTTGAACGCAGTATCCCAAGATTGAACGACGTTAATGAATGGTCCGTCGAATGGCAGTCTGTAAAATTGCCACCACGCCCGCTTGAAAATCGCACCTTCGGCTGCCGCTGGTCTCTGCTGGTACTGAGAGGCCCAAACGCGTCCACCAACTTCCGTGCGTTTATTTGCGAGTTCCGCCAGTCCATATCTTTCTGGCCAGAGAGCTTCTCCTTCACGGCGAAAGGATTCGTCGTGCTCGGCGATTGCGGGAAGGCTCAAGACTTCCCAATCATTCCCAACGTCATTCGCCAAGACCCTCCCAGCCAAGTCGTCTTCGTGCCAACGAGTTTGTATTAAGACAATCGCACCGCCAGGAGCTAAACGCGTATTCGCGACGGAAGTGAACCAATCGTGCAAGCTTCGACGAGCCGTTTCGCTGTTAGCTTCTTGCGAGTCCTTCACCGGGTCATCGATTATCAGCACGTTTGCGCCGCGGCCTGTAGCTGGCCCCCCTGTGCCCAATGCAAAATATCCGCCGCCTTGCAGAGTGTTGAAGCGATGGGCTGCGGTTGAATCTGCACTCAAAACACAACCGGGAAAAATGGCCCGGTGCAGTGGGTCTGCCACCGAATTCCTGACCTGCCGACCGAAATCGTCCGCGAGTTCTTGTGCATAACTGGCGAACATTATGTGCCAATCGGGATGCCGACCAAGGCACCAACCGGGGAAAATCACGCTGCCGAGAAGACTTTTTCCGTGGCGCGGAGGAAGAAAAATCATCAATCTCGAAATTTCCCCACGTTCGACGGCTTCGAGCTTCGAAATAATCAGCTCATGATGGGGCGCTCGCAAGAACTGAGGCCGCATCGCAACGGCGAAACACGCTAGGTCGACCTTTGCCAACGCGAACAACTGCTGGATTTGAATTGCTTCGGTACTCATAGCTACCCTCCGTAGTTAGCTGGCCAAGAAGTAGTCGAATTAAAAGTACGGCGGGGGAATCAGGGGATTTAGCTGGCCGCAGGCTTAGTCGCCCCGAAACGCCCGGAGTGTCTAGGCCGCAAAAAAAATGCCGAGCCTAGACCAGTATCGGTCAAAGGCCCGGCAAAAGCGTTAATAGCTTGTGCTGCGCTTCATCAGTCAGGCCGCACAGTGGACTGAAATCTGTTCCGTCCACTAGATGCGAAGCGCAATTTAGTCTTGAATTCCAGGCTCAATGTATCGCTGAGTGGGCTTGTTGTCAAGGCAGAAGCACAAGGCAGAACCAAGGGTGTTGCCGGAAAGACCGCTTGCCATCGCGACGTTAGAATAACAAGGTCCTGAGCCCATGTTAATGCTCAGGCCGCCCGCCCAATCGATCCAATGAAATGCTGGGCATGAGGTTTTGTAATACATAATAATACGTGCTATAGTTCTGGCATTATGAGCAGGAACGAGAAAACCATCAGTTTCCGTGCCGTCGCAGAAAAGATCGACGCTCTTGATTCTCTGGCCGCTGCACAAGACCGTCCGCGCAGCTACCTCATCAATGAGGCGATCACCAACTACATTGAACTGCACGCCTACCAAGACGCGTTGGTCCGTGAGGGGCTGAAAGAGATGCGGAATGGCCGTGTCGTGAGCCATGAGGAGGTCTTAAAGCGGCTCAAGAGGACGGGACGCGCACGTCCATGATCGAGTGGACGGAGCAGGCGATCCGCCAATTGGATCAGGCTCACGACTATATAGCCCTCTCCAACAGTGAGGAGGTTGCCACACGGGTCACGATGCAGATCGTCGGTAGAGTTCAACAGCTAGGTGCCTTCCCTATGTCGGGCAGGGCTGGCCGGGTTCCCGGTACCCGAGAGCTGGTCATTTCGAAGACGCCTTTCATCGCCGCGTATGCCATCGAGAAGGCCCGCATCGTGATCCTCGCCGTCTACCACAGCGCGCAACAGTGGCCGGAGGGGTTCTAAGTCTAAGCTGATGCGGACCGTACTTTCGTTCGGAAGACAACCTCACTGCCCACAGGGCCCACAAATCAGCCTACTCCTCAAGCGTAAACTTGCTCAGTTTAGAGGAACTAGCTGAGTTTGGTTTGCAATTCTCTGATCTTGACTGAGGGGAGCGCCAGCAAGACCGTGTACCAACATTGATAATAGGGTCCTGCGCCGCGTCTTTCCAGGAGCAGGATCGTGCCCATTCGGGCACCCATGATCATGTCGAGACCTTCACGTTGAGCGTCGGGGGTACGGGCTGTCCCTTGCGCATTCGCTGCAGTCGTTCGAGCTGGTTCAGGGTGCGATCGAATTCGCGATTGAGGGCTGCGCTATATCTCAATAAGCGGTCCAATCTATGTGCTTCTGAAACGCCGCCATCTTGCCTCTCCGAATTTGCTCGTTTGTCACCAAGTCCTGCTCGCGGTCGCTATCGGGCTGTCCCTTGCCCGCTCGAGCTTAAAAACTTTTGACGCCGGGCAAATATGAATTTCAAAAGAAGACTGCTGGCGATACCTTGAACCGCTGGCTGAGCCTTTCGATGTGCTGCTTGTTCAGTTCCCTTTTGTGGTTCAAGACTTCGGAGACGATACTTTCCGACCCAAACAGGGGCGCTAGGTCTTTCTGTTTGAGATTGTTCGCCGCCATCAATTCCGTCAGTACTTCAATGGGCGAGGCCGCGCGAATGGGATAGTGTTCCTGTTCGTAGGCTTCAATCAAAACCGTCAGCAGTTCCGCGTAATTCTCTTCCGCCGCCGAGAGCTTGCCCTGGCGCTCCAAGTTGTAGAGCACTTCCGTGTAATGTTCATTTTGGGCTTCGGAAACGATTGGTCGGGGCGCGGGGAAACCTTTGATGTTGTATCTTTCAATCGCAGTCGCACTCATCTTTCCACTTCTCCTTGTCGTAATCGGCATGGCTCAGAATGTGCCGGATGAACACCTTTTTGCCCCTGTAGCTGATCCACGCGATCAACCGGCACTTGTTGTGGCCGATGTCGAAAACAACGCAAGTTCCGACGTTGTCCGAGTTCTTCCAGCTTTGCTTTACGTCCGGAAAGTGGGACCAATCGGCGTTCCTAGCCACCTTGTACCAAGTAGACAATGAGGCTTCCCATTCCGGATGGTCCTTGCCGGCGTCCCGGATTTTCTTCCGGCTAATGACCCGCACAGGTGAATCTTCGCAAAGTGCGAAGATCCTGTCAAGGGCACCGCACCGATTCCTAATGGCTAAAAGTCGTCGGCTGTTGTGCCTTGGGCTGATAATCCGCAAAACCGTGCGCCCGCACATTAAGGGGCTCGCCCGACCGAAAACAGCATGTGTCAGTTTTGTGCAAGTTTGGTCACCTCTGACGGACTCGGATTTGACTGGGATTCCGGAATGGGCAGCATCCTGCTCCTGGAGAAGATGTAGGGCAGGATCCCCTTTATTTTTATTTCCAGGCCCCCGCTTGGCGTTCCCGCCGCCAACTGACCAGATGCGAGGAATACAAACCCTCCCGGCGAAGCAGCGCGCCGACGCCACCTGGGGTGGCTGCAGCATCTTCGGCTTCCTTCACAATGCGCAGTTTGTATGCTGCGGTGAAGACAAGTGCTCTCGCAGTTACAAAATCATCTACAATGGTAAAGTGAACGAGACAGGTCATGTAGGATCCCGCGGATCTTTTCCCCCGTGACAGATGTTTGCGGCGGGAGCTGCACAGCCGCCGATTTAATTCCAGATGAAATTTGGACGAGGCATAGGGCTTTATCGGTCATGAACCTGAGCCTACCCAGCCAGGGGGTAGTGCGATTCTATAATGAGCGGGGGGACAGCCGAGCAATGGATCAAGTAAGGCAAGCGGACAACGCATTGCACCCGGCTCTCGCGTCATCGGTTCCGGGCCAATGAACGATGCTCACAGCTGAGTCTGCTGGCCTACAATCTGGGCTATGGCGTCGTCTGGTGCTGCTGAAGAGAATCGACTCTTGGTTGCTGACGAGCTTGCAGCAGCGCTCGTGAAGACGGCGGGCGACTGATCAAGCACGTTCCGATTATCAAGGAGAGTTACAAAACCTGAGGGACCCAATTCATTTCCAGTCCGTAGCGCCACCTGGAGAATAGATTGATCGATGCGGTGCCGGGCCCGCCAGGCAGCAAAGGAATGCTTTCATGAATGGCCCTTCTAAAGTCCGTAAGATCGCCTTTGTTGGCGACTACCTGCCGCGCAAGTGCGGCATAGCTACGTTCACGTCCGACCTGCTTGCCGCCGTCCAAAGCGCACACCCCCAGAGCCAGTGCCTCGCCGTGTCGGTTAACGACATTCCGGGCGGCTACGAGTACCCCGAGGTAGTTCGCTTCGAAATTGAGGAGCAGGACCTGTCGTCCTATCTCCGTGCCGCGGACTTTCTCAACATCAGTAACGTGGACATCGTTTGCCTGCAACATGAGTTCGGCATTTTCGGCGGGCCAGCCGGTGGTCACATCCTGGCACTCCTGCGCGAATTGAGAATGCCTGTCGTCACAACGCTTCATACCCTGCTCCGGGAACCGAGAGCCGAGCCGCGACGCGTGATGGAGGGGTTAATCTCGCTCTCTACTCGGCTCGTCGTCATGGCCGAGCGTGGACGGCAGATGCTGCAGGATATATACCAAGCACCCCCGACGAAGATCGACCTCATCCCGCACGGCATTCCGGATGTAGCCTTCGTCGATCCGACTTATTTCAAGGATCAGTTCGGGGTGGAAGGAAAGGTGGTGCTGCTAACGTTCGGCCTGCTTTCACCGAACAAGGGTATTGAATATGTTCTCAATGCCTTGCCGCAAATTCTGACGGAGTTCCCCGAGGTGGTATATATCGTCCTTGGCGCCACCCATCCTAACGAGCTGCGGGATCATGGGGAAGCATACCGGCTGAGCCTCGAGATTCTTGCTAAGAAGAGCAGAATTGACAAGAACGTCATTTTCTACAACCAGTTTGTGGATATTGAGAATCTCAAGGAGTTCATCGGCGCGGCGGACCTTTACATCACGCCCTACCTGAACGAAGCGCAGATCACGTCGGGAACGCTAGCCTACACATTTGGAGCCGGCAAAGCGGTAGTGTCCACTCCGTACTGGCACGCAGCGGAATTGCTGGCGGAAGATCGCGGTGTGCTGGTGCCATTTAGCGATGCATCGGCCATCGCACGCGAGGTGATCAGTTTGCTCCGCGACGACACCCGCCGGCATGCCATTCGCAAGAATGCCTACAAGATAGGGCGCGAGATGGTTTGGAGCAACGTGGCCCAGATGTATATGCGTTCCTTCGAGTGTTCCCGGCTGGAAGGGGCCGCTCGGACGCGAAAATTTCTTGCCACCAAGACCCTCGACCAAAAGCCGCGGGAACTGCCGCCGATTAAGCTGAGTCACCTTTCGCGGATGACCGATTCCACTGGGGTCTTCCAACACGCCGTTTTCAGTGTTCCGAATTTTTCGGAAGGCTACTGCACCGATGATAACGCCCGTGCGTTTATCCTGGCAGTGCTGCTCGATGAATTGGGCGAGGATCCGGAGTCGGTGCGGACACTGGCCACCACCGCCGGGGCGTTCCTCCAACACGCCTTCGATCTCAAAACGAAACGCTTCCACAACCACCTGAGTTTCGAGCGGCACTGGCTGGACGAACAGGGTTCAGAGGACTGTCAAGGGAGGGCGCTCTGGGCGCTGGGCACAGGTGTGGGGCGATCGTCCATTAGGAGTTTCCAAATGATGGCGGGACAGCTCTTCGCGCTGGCTTTGCCCGCGCTGATAGGGTTCACGTCTCCTCGAGCTTGGGCGTTCGGCTTGATCGGCATCCATGAATACCTGCGTCGGTTGAGCGGCGAGAGCATGGTCAACCAAGCTCGAGAGACACTGACTTGCCGACTCATGGATCTATTTGAAGCGAGTGCGCATCCGAACTGGCAATGGTTTGAAGAGGAACTCTCGTACGAGAACCCGAAACTCGCGCACGCCTTGATTGTGAGCGGAGAGGCAACCGGGCAGCCTGCGGTGCTTCAGCGCGGCCTCGATGGCCTACGCTGGCTGACAAAATTGCAGATGTCCGAGAAAGGTCACTTTCGACCCATTGGCAGTAATGGGTTCTATCGCAGAGGCGGCACGCGCGCCAATTTTGACCAGCAGCCTGTTGAGGCGCAAGCAACCGTTTCTGCCTGTTTGGAGGCCTATCGCGCCACCTCGGATGTCTGGTGGTATGAACACGCGCAAAGTGCCTTTGACTGGTTCATCGGCTGGAACGATCTTGGACTCGAACTCTATTCTCCTGAGACAGGCGGCTGCCAGGATGGGTTGCACGTAGATCGGGTCAACGGGAACCAGGGAGCGGAATCAACCCTGGCCTTCCTACTTTCATTGGTGGAGATGCAATTAGCACAAAACATCCGGACGAGTTTTAGAGAACCGATCGCCATCAAGGAGTAGCCGGCAACCCCCATGTCCATGCACCTCAAACGTACCGCCACAATCCTCAAGCCCGACCAGTCCCGTGTTCTCCTCCGCCCCTTCAGTCCGGGTGGTCCCGAGCAGGTGACCCGGATTATCGGCAGGATCATGGCGCTCCCGGAAGATCAGGTCAGCCGGCTGCTGGAAGAAGTTTCCGCTGAGTTATGTCAGCGCCACCAGCAAATCCGCAATCTCTTCCTGCAGCGCTTCGAACAGGTCCGTGAATCTTTGGCGACGGTCGATGGCGTGTCCGAACAAAGACGACTCCTGATCGGCTCCTATTTTCTGGCCGAATACTCTTTAGAATCCGCTGCCCTGTTCAATCCTTCCATCGTGCCCCATCCTGACCAAACTGGTCTGCCGTCGGGCGCGCTGCGGTTTGTTCTCAGCTTGCGCGCCACCGGGGAAGGACACATTTCTTCCATCACGTTCCGGGCCGGTATTATTCATCCCGATCAGCAGATCGAGGTGTTATCGGCCACAGATTTTCTTACGGAGCCGCGTCAGATCCCCAACCCCCAGTACGAGAAGGCACAGTTCGGGCGAAAACTCCGTGAACTGGGATTGAGCGGCGAATTCACGCGCCGGGTCATAAACAAACTCGGGGAGTCGTTTGCACTGGAGGATCTTCGCGCCACGCTCCAAAGGGAGCAGTTTCGGCTGCCAGATGGAATGACGCAGGAGGATCAAAACACCGCGCAGGGGATTTGGATGCTGGCCCGATCCAACTACGAGGTCCGGTTCCGGCCGGAGCAGCAGTTGTCTGAACGGATACTGTTTCCAGCCACTCCTTCGCAACGCAACGGCATCGAGGACGCCCGCTTCGTTCGCTTTCGGAACGACGATGGTACCTACATCTACTATGCGACGTTCACCGCCTTCGATGGCAGGGTCATCGTGCCGGAACTGGTGGTGACTTCTGACTTCCTGAACTTTCGATTCATTACCCTGAATGGTCCCGCCGCGGAAAACAAAGGTATGGCGCTTTTCCCACGGAAGATAGGCGGCCGCTATGCCATGCTCTCCCGCCAGGACAATGAGAACATTTACCTGATGTTTTCCGACGACGTCCACTTCTGGAATGAGCGCAGCGTGCTCCTCAAACCGGCCTTTCCCTGGGAACTGGTCCAGCTCGGGAATTGCGGATCTCCGATAGAGACCGACGCCGGGTGGCTGGTCCTCAGCCACGGTGTTGGCCCTATGCGACAGTACTGCATCGGCGCGTTCCTCCTCGATCGCGACGACCCGGCCAAAGTGATTGGACGGCTCCGCGAACCCTTGCTCAAGCCGAACGAGAAAGAGCGTGAAGGTTACGTCCCCAACGTCGTTTATACCTGCGGTGCTCTAATCCACAACGGCGAACTAATCATTCCTTATGGCTTGGCCGATCACGCCACCGGTTTCGCAACCGTCGCGCTCGCCGAGGTTCTGAGTGCCATGGAACAGGAAACCCCATTACCAGCATGACCATCCCCAACAAAAAAGTGGCTGTCTTGTCGCCGGTAGCCTGGCGAACACCTCCCCGGCAATACGGCGCGTGGGAGACGGTTGCCAGCAACATCACCGAAGGACTGGTGTCCCGTGGGTGGGATGTGACGTTGTTCGCCACTCGGGACTCTGTGACCCGAGCTCACCTGCATGCCGTGGTCGACCGGGGCTATGAAGAGGATCCCGCCATCGATCCCAAAGTAGCCGAATACCTTCACATCTCCGAAGCGTTCGAGCACGCTGCTGAGTTTGACCTCATCCACAGCCACTACGACTTCATGGCGCTGTCCTATACACGGCTGGTGACGACGCCCGTCCTCACGACCATCCACGGATTCTCGTCTCCCAAAATCATGCCCATGTATGAGAAGTATCGTGACCGATATTTTGTTTCCATCAGCGACTCCGATCGCGCACCGGGCCTGAATTATCTGGCCACGGTGTATAACGGAATCGACCTGTCGTTGTACCCGATCCAAGAACTTGGCGGAGATCACCTGGTCTTCCTCGGCCGGATTCACCCGGACAAGGGTGTCCATCTGGCGATTGAGGCGGCTCGCCTGGGC
The DNA here is from genome assembly GCA_963776365.1 of Candidatus Acidiferrales bacterium. Taxonomy (GTDB): domain Bacteria; phylum Acidobacteriota; class Terriglobia; order Acidiferrales; family UBA7541; genus Acidiferrum. The sequence continues at coordinate 146,400 of CAVZMQ010000001.1, forward strand.
GGATTGCCGCTGCTCATCGCGGGTATTATCCAGGATCAGACCTACTTCCGCGAGCAGGTCGAGCCCCACCTCCATCAGACGATCAGATACATCGGGCCAGTGGACGTGCCGGGCAAGAACGAGTTGTTTGCGAATGCCCGAGCGCTGCTGCATCTGAACACCATCCCGGAACGATTCGGACTGGTCCTGGCGGAAGCCAATGCTGCCGGCGTGCCCGTAATCGCCATGGACCTCGGCTCGTGCCGCGAAGTGATCAAAGACGGGCAGACGGGTTTCCTGGTCAACAACGTTGACGAGGCGGCGCGGGCTATGAAACGCCTGGGTGATATCGACCGCATCGCATGCCGCCAACGGGTCCAGGAATGCTTCTCGATCAAAACCATGGTGGAGGCGTACGAACGGGTTTACAGCACGATCTTTGATCTGGAAGCGGCGAGAAAATCATGAAGCCGGACATTGTCAGACGCTACGCTCACAACCCCATCCTCACTAAAGCCGAGATTCCTTACCCGGTAGAAACGGTTCACAACGCGGCGGTGGTGAAGCATGAGAACGAGTACATCATGCTGTTCCGTTCCCATCTACGCACGGGACGGTCCATCATTGGGTTGGCACGCAGCGCTGACGGATTCCACTTCAGCGCTCATCCGGAGCCCTTTCTGACTCCTGCCCGGGACAGTCCTTTTGCGGCCTACGAAGAGTTCGGCGTCGAGGATCCGCGGGTCACACACATGGACGGGGAGTACCTCATCACATACAGCGCCTACTCGCGAAATGGCGTGCGGATCGCCCTGGCAAAGACGAAGGATTTCTGTCAGGTGGAAAGGGTCTCCCTCATCACCGAGGCGGATTACCGGAATGTGGTGATCTTTCCAGAAAAGTTCGACGGACTTTATGCGCGTCTGGACCGTCCTCACTCAGAAATCGCCCCCTGGTCAATCTGGATTTCCTATTCTCCGGATCTACGTTTTTGGGGACAATCACAGCTCATCATTCGGCCCGAACCCTATCACTGGGACGAAATGAAGATCGGTCCGGGCGCGCCGCCAATCAAAACGGACCAGGGATGGCTTTCCATCTATCACGGCGTTTTCCGGACGATGGACGGATCGGTCTACCGCTTGGGCGTCGCGCTTCATGATCTCCTGAACCCGGCAAAGATCATTGGCGTGGGCGACTCGTGGATCTTGCAGCCGGAAGATCCCTGGGAAATAACGGGCTATGTTCACAACGTCGTGTTCACTTGCGGCGCCGTTGCGGAGTCCGATGGAACCGTGAAGATCTATTGGGGCGGCGCCGATACGGTCATGTGTGTGGGCGAAGCCAATATCTCCGATCTGGTCGCATTATGCCAAGATCACAGCAGACCGGCAAAATGAGGCGCACGGCAGTGGCCAGAGGGCTTTGAGAACCAGGAGAACTGATACGGCGTGTCCAAGCTCAAGTCGGAACCGACCCTGCCCGAGAGGCCTGCGAATTAGCCTGCTGCTCAAATGGGGGCCTGTTTGATTTAAGGGGATTATACGAATTGTGTTTTGTAATTTTGTTGGAGGTTGGGGCGTTGCCAGCAAGACCGCGCGCCATCGCAATATTAATTACAATAACAGAGGCCTCGACCTTAGCCATTATGACCTAGATTTGTGATCGAAGCTCAGGCTACGTGAGTTCGCGCTTCCCTGCCCCACACTCTGTATTCCATGCGGATCTCAAACGGGTCTATTCCTCGCCCGTAAGTAACTATTCCGGTGACTTGAAGTGACAGATCCAACTGTTTTTCGCAGCAGGTCACTTTGTCCGTGCTGAAACTCGGACCTTCGTCTGACATCCGATGCCTGGACGATCGCGCCATCATCGGCAAAATTCTTACGGCAGCCTGGGATCATCAGAATCGACGACCTACGCCAAGAATCATTCCACTGATCCGTCGAATCCGACTGATCACGCAGATTTGCTAGCCCAATTGGCGTTATCTGCTCTGCTTCGAGTACTGTGCACGCCGAGAAGTTGGGGCGGAGAACTGCTCGTGCGATCCGAATCTTCGTAGTGCCACTGTCTAACCTAAGGCTGAGCTTTCTCATTCTCTCTGATCGACGCGGTTGCCCGAGCGCTGACGTGAGCTTTCTCGATTCTAGAGTATTCTTTTTGAGAGTAGGCACATTAGGTCGTAACGGATCTCTATCTGTTCCTTCAAAGCTTGCTCTCCTCTAGAGCTCGCCAGTTTCAGAATGAGATCTTGCAGCGCCATAGCACACAAATCAAGCGTTCCAGTCGTTGAGCTTCAACCCGAAAGGCAAACTGACCGCGATCTGCGAATTCAAACACCGTGCCGAACCAACGGGCTTATCATATGGATTCTCCTTCAACTGTCAACACTATAACGTACGTGCGCTACACGGAGCTGATCTGTATGAACAGACACTTCAACGGATTCATGAAGAAATGTCGTTAGAATTTTCGCTCAAGGCAAGCTCGACGTCCAATTTGGGCAATCCTACGGATTGCACTCTCAGATCACTATCGGGAGCTTGACTTCAAGTATTCTCTCGTCGATCTGCTCGCGGGCGAGGTCTTAGCTCTTGGACGGCCGGTGGTATGTGACCCACTCTGGCCTCCTGCGGCTTGCGCCCGCAGTCGCTGCCACGGAATTCACAAGTTCACAAGTGCGACAGTTCTCCGATCCAATTGCGGGCCGTTGGGTCTTAAGGCCATCGTCTAAAAATCCCGTAGCTCCAAAGGCTTCGTTGGCTACGGTGATGCAGATCCCTCAAACATTTCTTCCTAGGTGCGAGGCGCCGAGTTACGCATCGCCGAAACCCGCGCTGTCAATCGCGCCCTCCGCAAGGCCTACGGGATCGGCCTGTGTTCAGTCGAGGAGTTGGGTGCGTTCTCGAGCGCTCCGAGAGCGGCTACCGTATCCGCTCTGTCGAGCGGTTCTCATTCCTCCAACGGGAATGGCAACGGCCAACCGCGGCTCCGCGATCAGCTCTGCCTTCTAATCCGCCAGTACAACCTCGATGCCAATCTCGTGAAAGCTTACGCGGCGGACTTCTGCGGCACCGCAACTCTCAGCGGCGCCAGCCGCGAATTGGTCGAGTCCTTTATCTCCCATCTGGCTGCCGCTGCGAAGCAGAACCGAGATGCGTTGGTCTGCAAACTCAACTCCTACGCCCAACCAACTGTGGAGGCAAGATCATGAGGCGATATATTCCCGGTCTGCATTCAGGGCAGCAGGATCTGGTCAGTAACCTCGACGGGATCTTCCTGGTTCGCGTCGAACGGGCCTCCTATCGCTGGCATCCTCAAAAGCCCTTCTTTGCTCTACGCTTCGGCATCCTCGAGCCGACCTCTCATGAAGCAGTTTCCTTCTCGGGGCGGCTTTACTGCACCGACCGTGCACTGTGGAAGCTCAGTTGGTTCCTTCGCGACTTCGGCTATGACACCGAACTGCTGAGTCGAGACCAGATCGATGAAAAAGCACTGGTGAATCTTCGCGGTGTCATCCGAACCAGCTTTACCAGCCTCAACGGACATTCGTACCAAAATCTGGACTCTTTTGCTCCCGCTTCCGAGTGGGAAGCGCTCTCCTGCACTACCAACAATCAGAGCCGAGCAGAGGAGTAGTGGCCATGATCTATAGCTACACGCAAATTGCCCACTACCTGCGGTGCCCACGGAGCTACCGCCATCGGTATCTCGACGGCTGGCGCGAAAAGGAGACTCGAGCGGCAATGATGTTCGGCCGCTGCTTTGAGAAAGCCCTCGAGTCCTTCTTTTGCGGCGAGGATTGCGCTGCGGCGCTCCATCGGGAATGGGGTGCTTACCGCGATACGGCGTTCGCGTTCAAAAAGGGAGATAGCTGGGATCGGCTGCTGCATCAGGGTGTACATCTCCTCGAGCGTTTTGCCCAAGAGAACCGGATTCGCATTCCCCAGCCGCAGGAGAATCTTCAACTGAAGGTGGTCCGGGATCTTCCAAACAATAATCAATTTGTCGCCTATATCGACGCCGTCGGTGAACTTGATGGAACGCGCTGCCTCATGGACTGGAAGACCACGACCAGCCGTTACCCGGAGGAACCGGCCGGACTCCTCACACTGGATCCGCAGTTGATCTGTTATTCGTGGATCACAGGGATTTCCGATGTCGCCTTAGTGGTTTTCGTGCGAAAGCACCACCCGGAAATCCAATACCTGAGGACCTCCATTTCGGAAGAACAGCGCTCGGAATTTGGTCGTCTCGTTGGAACTACAGTTGGCCAGATCGAGGCTGCCCAGTTTCCTGCCCACAGTGGTATCCGCTTCCCACAGAACGGATGCATGAGCTGCGCACATCTCGGGCTCTGTCTCGATGACCAAAAGATGATCGAATCCAATCTTACCCTTGCAGCAGGAGCGAGCGACCTTGCCTGGCTTGACGAGCTTATGGATTAACCGAGGGGCACCGATGCCTCCAGAACTCAATCTGAAACGGGCTGCATTTGTCCTGGGCAAGATCGACGAGATCCTCGCTTGGGACAAAGGACGCCTTCAGGAACGAGATCTGCGATTCGTGGATTTGGGCCGCTATCTCTGCGAAGTGCGAGCCGGCCAATATTGGCGCCTGGATAAGATGAAATCGTTCGATGACTTCCTTGAGAAGCGTTTTCCAGACTCCCGGCGCAAGGCCTATTACCTCATGGCCATTCACGAAAATTTGACGCGTGTTCCGAAGCAGCAGTTAAGGGAGATCGGATGGACCAAGGCGCGAGAGCTTGCGAAGGTGGCGCGGAAGGAGGGGGAGCGGTTCGAAAGTGCACCCTGGGTGCACATGGCGGAGGTGCTCCCTAGAGAGGAGTTCAAGCGGGAGGTCGAGCGACACCTGACAGGGAAAGAAACAGAAGCGTGGGAAATTCTCTATTTCAAGGTGTACAAGAGTCAGTTGCCAGTGGTCGAGAAGGCCCTCGAAACAGCTGGCCTCATGCTTGGCACTGATAAGTCGAGGGGTTATTGCCTGGAGATGATTTGCGCTGATTTTTTGGCAGGAGCCGATCTTCAGAACGATCGGACTTAGGTTTCCGTAAGGGTCTCGCATGGATCAACTCCGCCCCAAGAGGCCCCGTCTCAAGCTCAATGCGAAAATCTACAAAGAACTTCGGAAACAGGTGCTTGCAAGAGACGGCTGGCGATGCCAGAATTGCGGATCTACAAAAGACTTGCATGTGCATCACTTGCGCGCTCGAAGCAAGTTGGGAGACGATGCTTTGCATAATCTGATTTCGCTTTGTGCCGATTGTCACGCGCAGACACACGGAAGGGGCTAGCAAACACGCGCGAGAACTGTAGGCAGAATCGCTCAGCTCTCACCTCCGCTCGTTCGGCATTGAGCATTCGACGATAGGCATTTCACACGGGCAAGCGATTCATGTTGAAGTTGCGTGGGACACCGAGGCGTAGGAAAATCCGGGTCCTGGAATAGGAGGAATGGCGGTGAGGGCGCGGAGCTTATTTCGTCCGGTATGGCGGTTGAGCAATGCGTTGCTCGCTGCAGCTCTGGTGGCCACAGCCTGGTCGGGAGCGTGGGAATTTTCCGTGCGTCAATACTTGAAAGGCTTCTCTGACGCCATCGTGCCGAAGGTGGCTTCGCCGCGGCAGAAGGTAGAAGCGATCCTTGCCTGGATGAGCGCGGGACCACAGCGTCTGAGCGCCGATGATCCCGCGAGCCTCTCTCCACGTGACCCCCAGGAAACCCTGAACTACCGACAGCTACTGAATGTGTGTGGCAGCGCCACAAACGCGTTCCTGAATCTGTCGAGGAGTGCCGGCCTAGAGGCGCGGCGTCTGTTGCTCCTCACCCCGGAGCGTACGGCAAAACACGTGGTCGCGGAGGTGCATCTGGATGGTCGCTGGGTGATTGTTGACCCCGCCTATCGCGTACTCATGAAGGATGCTCGCGGGAATCTCTTGACCCGCAAAGATCTGCAAAATCCGGAAGTACTGCGGGAGGCGACCAGTTCGCTTCCCCACTACCTTCCCGAATACTCTTACGAGAGTTTCGCGCACGTGCGCCTCGCGGCCTTGCCGTTCAGCGGCGCGGAGGTCCGGAAACTCCTCGATCGCTTCCTCCCCAACTGGGATGAGTATTTGGACTGGAGCCTGCTCTTGGAACGCCGTTCGTTCCTGTATCTCTTTATTTCGGCCAATTCGCTCATTTTTCTCCTGTTGGTGCGTGCCTTTCTGGCCTGGGTGGCAGACCATTATCTGCGTGTTCCGCGGTTTCACTTGCTCGCCAGCCTGGGCCGCGCCACCAGCTTGTTTTTCAGAGCGCCGGAGATGAAGTGAGGAATTGTCACGTTCCAGGCGGGTTTCCTCGCAGGTGCGAACTTACAGGAGGGCAACTCGGAAGCCTTGTTCCTGTCCGTTCACCGGATCGTGGGCATGATTTCCCCCGAGCAGCGGCAACAAGTTCTCCAAGAGGTAGAATACGGCGCGTTGAATCGGTCACTGCGCAAACAGGCCCGAAAGCTTCTTCCGCGGGCAGCTTATCACGCGCTGTGGAAGAAGGTTTTGCGCCGCGATAGCTGGCGTCGCCAATCCTGCGGGCGTTGGAGGATCTACAGGTCCATCATATCAAAGCGCGGAGCAAGGCCGGTGAGGACTCCGATGAAAACCTCGTAACATTGTGCGCCGCTTGTCATCGGCAACTGCATCGTCGCTAGGCCTTCATCTTTGCTGTTCACTCCTAGCCTCTTCCTTTTCGTTCGGCATTTCCCGAAATCATTGTCGGAGAAGCGCTGCGAGACGGGATGCGATGGCGGGCCAGGCAAAATAGGTTTGATAGGCGGCGCGGCTGCGGAGGGCAAGTTGGGCTCGGAGTGCAGGATCGCGGAGAACGCCCAAAAGGGCGGGACTGAGCTCTGCGGGCGCATCTGCGGGAATCAGAAGCACGCCTGCGTCCGTGATGGGGGCTGCCGTCTCTGATCCGGAAAAGGCAATGACCGGGAGGCCGCAAGCGATACCCGCAATCGCACTGCCGCGACGTGAGGAAATTCCGCCACGTACAAACAGCAGCACATCACAGGCGCATAACCGCGCAACAACCTGGGCCGGGTCGAGAACTCCTTCCACGGACAATTCGACGGGCAGGCCGCGCAACCCGTTCTTCAGATCCTGCTCGCGGAGTTCCGAGTGGCGCCCGAATACCGAGAGACGAAGCTCGCCAAGCTTTTGAGCTGCATGGCGGGCGGCCTCTACGATGAGCCGGGTCTCGCGTGCGCCTGCGTCACCACCGGTGATGCTGAAGACGCCGACGGTGTGCGCCGAGACTCTTGTTGTGTGTGTCGAAAGTTCCAGGGGGATGGGAAGATTGGCACCAACTGGCACGAAGGCCACATTGGAATCGCTCTTTGGCTGCCACGACAGCTTTTCTGGCGGAACGGTAAATACGGCCAGATCGGCAACACGGATCGCACGCCGCATCGTGCGTACCTGAATCGCGCGGCGTAATGCATCAATCAGGCGCGTGCCCGCGTAGGGCTCGACATCATGAAAGACGACCGCCACGCGGGCACCAGCGGCCTTTAGAATTTTAAGCGCGAGGACGATTTTTTGCGGAAAGCCCCGCGCCGACCAGGCAAGCGCCGTGTACTGGACGAGCACCCAGATGCCCTGCCATGCTGCCGCCTGCAGCCGCAGACTTCGAAGCGCTTCGGACCAGCCGCGGGTCACCCAAGGGACACGCCGGATTTCCAGTTGAATCTCGTGTGCCTGTAAAGCATCACCCAGGTAGCGACAGTATTCTTCAACAGCATCGGTGGGTTCGTCCTTGCGGCCAAGCAGCGCGATAGCAAGTTGTTTCATGCAGGAAACGCAAAAAGTTGAATCCAATCTTTAAGTATATCGTGCCATGGCCTGCGCCCAGTCTAGGCCCGACGTTGAGGTGGATGTCGATCGCGCTCATTGCATTCTTGGCGTTGCTCTCATCGTTAATACTGTAAAAAATGTAGAAACCTTTCCTGACTTCTGCGGTAGCGAAATGATCAACGACGGGAAAACAGGATTCATCTGTGGAGAAGACCATCCAGCTGTTGGAAAGCATCCTGACCAACTCGCGGGTTTAATTCAGGACAGACCGCGCAGGCGCTACCGTTGCATCCCCATCTAACGGCCACGCTGGTTTTTTATCAAACTTGGAGGGGCTTCGCGGAAGATGGGTGGGCCAAAATTTGGCTAGTTTGTGGCCATTTCTCGAGCCATTGAATACGGTAATTCCAATCGCGCAGCAAACCGGGCACTAGGTTGGATGCCAAGTTTCCATCGAAGTGATGCAATTCGATCAACATCGCCGGTTGGCACCTGCCAATGGTTTTGCGGCCGCCCAGGAGAACATCATATTCCGCCCCTTCCACATCAATCTTGAGAAAATCAGGCAGAACGTGGTTCGCTTCACAGAACTGATCCAGGGAGATTGTCTGAACTTGAATGCTGCCTTTATTCAATGCTCGACTGATGGACCAATCCCCGGAACCAGTATCCGCGGAAGAGAGAGACATCGGGATTGTTCCGGATTTGGAAAACACCGCCAAGTTTATCAGCTCTATGTTACCTATGTTGTTTACGGATATATTTCTCTGCAATGTGGAGAAATTGCCCTGAGCGGCCTCGAAACTCACCACTCGTCCGCCAGGACCAATACACTTCGAAAACAACAAAGAGTAGTAGCCCAGATGTGCTCCCACGTCGAAAACACACATTCCACGCTGGACATGTTTAAGGATGGCCTGAGTGGCAACCGGTTCCCAATTGCCATAAATATAACCGCGATAACGCCTCCAATCCGTAAACATTTTAAAGCCTTGGAGCGGACCGTGGCACGGGAATGCTTCTGAAGCATCAGCTACTGTGTAATTCACTAAATTGTGAAAAACCGTCGCAACCCGAGAGGGTTGATCAGATCGACCAATAATCATGCGCCTTAGTATAGGTGGAACTAAACCAAGAGCACGAGGTAGGAAACTTCGCCACATCAGGTCCAACCTTATCATATCTACGAAAAGGTCTCTCACTAAGCGCGCCCGTCCTCCGACAAGTTGAGATCTGACGGAACCAGCGAATCGTGCCCTCTGGCCAAGACCAAGTAAGATGGGCAAATGGCGCAAAGCGTCATATTCAGAAATGTGGTTTCGCAGAAATCAAATCGACCGTACTGATCAATCTGATTACCTAAACTACTCATACATCGATAAGTCATACTCTTTTGGATTAGGGACAATTTTCCGGCGTTGGTCTTCTGCACGAATTAGATATGTTGGTCACGCCGCAGTCGCCGGTAAAGCTGCGCGTGCGCTTCTATCATGCGACTTCTAGAATACTTGTCGAATATGCGTCCCCGACCACGGCCACCAAGCGCAGACGCCAGCGCCGAATCCTCAAGAAGACGCGCTATCTGTCGGGCAAGGTCTTTTGCATCTCCCACACGAAACGTAAGACCGCCATCACCAAGGACTTCCGCGAAGGATCCGAGATTTGATGAAATGACTGGGAGGCCCCGAGACATGTTTTCAGCAAGGACCAAACCAAAGACTTCTCCTGCAAGCGATGGCACCACGACAATGCTGGCCTCTGCGAACACCGAATCGAGATCTGCTGTAGCAACGCGTCCTGCAAAGCGCACGCACGAAGAGAGATGCAGTTTCGCGGCGAGTTCTTGGATGGCGGTCCACTCTGGGCCATCGCCGATCACCAGAAGCTCAAATACTCGATTCTCTGAACGAAGAATGCTCGCGGCTTCCAACAGTACGGGCAAGCCCTTCGTAGTTACCAAACGTCCTTGAAAGATGATGCGAGGAGGTCCGGCCGAGCGGGGGGTCTCCCAGTTGCGGGTTGCCATTTCGAGGCCGTGCGGAATTGAGACGGCCTCCGGAAGACGAATTAACCCGCCGAGCCATACCGTAGGCGTGATGTTTGCAGCAACGCGCGAGCACAGGAGTCGGCGAATAAAGGTTAATGACCAAAGTTTCCAAGAGGCCAGCCAGTTCTTGTCAGAACGACAGCGTAAACACTCAAGGTGACGCCCAGCCATGAAATGGCCGGGACAAGGTACCCCGCTCGGCTCAGTGAGAAGCTGGCCCGTGGGGCAGATGGACTGAAAACCATGGTGTTCAATGACAACAAGTTTGCGAGACAGCCACCCGAGCAGAAGAGGAGAAAGTGATGGTCCAGCAAGGTGAACTATGTCGGAGGAACTGATCATCTTCAGCAACTGGGGAAAGCTGGGTTGCCGGACAACCTGAAATGCAAGGGAGCGGTCGTCAAAGTCTCCCGCAGGTGTCTCAGTTACAAGAGTGAGGTCGAATTCAGTCAGACCACCCTCGGCCGTGCGTAACTCTGCGAGACCTCGGGCGAGTGAAAGAACGATGGTCTCGACGCCACCTACGCTCGGCGCAAAAAAATGGGAATACAGGAGGAGTTTCACGCTCAAATATTAAGAGAGAAATCGAAAGCCATAAGCGATCTGGACCTCGGATGCGCCGACGTTGTGAATGAATAGATAAAGATAATACTTCTCAACGTGTGGTTTCGGAAGCGCAAGCTACTACAATTCCTCACGAGATGTTCTCACGGACTTTAGTCGATAGCCAAAACCGTGTATGCTTCCCCACGAGCATGTACCTTTTGGGCGTTCCATTCTGCTCATTTACGGCTTCCTTGGGGGCGGGAGCGGCTTGTGCCTGACCGCCGTTTTCGAATCTTGATTCTTTGCTCGCATCCTGTCCAGTACATGTCTCCAATTTTGCGTCGCATGGCGCAACATCCTCGAGTGGATTTAACTGTGGGTTATTGCTCTCTGCGGGGCGCGAAAGCTACGTATGACCCAGAGTTCACTGCAACCATCAAGTGGGACATTCCGCTTCTGGAGGGCTATGAATGGACCGAGATACCTAATCAAGGGTCGGGCTCGGAAGCATTCTTCGGCCTCTTCAATATTGGCGTCTGGAATTTGATTCGCCATAGACGATTTGACGCAATCATTTGCCTTACTGGCTATATTCGGGCCTCATTCTGGATTGCCTTCTTCGCCGCACGTTCGGCTGGCACTGCATTTCTCTTCGGGACGGACGCCAACAGCCTTGCTCCTCGTGATTCGCGTTCATGGAAGATTTTTGTTAAAAGGCTTCTCTGGCCCCACCTGTACTCCCTAGCGGACCAAGTTGTCGTTCCTTCAACAGCCTCTTACAATCTCATGCGCTCTCTCGGTATCTCTGAGAGTCGGATTACTTTGACGCCCTACGCCGTCGACAACGACTGGTGGAAAGAGCAATCTTCTCGGATCGACCGGGCCGCCGTGCGCCGTTCTTGGGGTATAGCTTCTGACGCTTCAGTCATACTCTTCTGCGCAAAGCTTCAACCCTGGAAGCGTCCCCTTGACCTGCTTCGAGCATTCGCTCTTGCTATAATTCCTAATTCGGCCTTAGTGTTCGCCGGGGAAGGCCCACTGCGTTCCGAGCTAGAAACTGAAGCTGCCTCGCTCGGGATTGCCGAGCACATTCACTTCCTCGGATTTGTTAATCAATCGCAGCTACCTTCTATCTACACTGCCTCGGACCTGATGGTTCTTCCGTCCGAATACGAGCCGTTCGCAGTCGTTGTCAACGAGGCATCCTGTTGTGGATGCCCTGTCATAGCAAGTGACCGAGTGGGTGCTGCACAAGACCTAATCGCTCCCGTGAATCCGGCTTTCATATATCCGTGCGGAAACGTTGGCGCCCTCGCGCAATTATTGAAAGTTTTATTTGCCAATCCCACTGGGTTCACAGAGTATGGCCACGCCGCACGCCGACGAATGGAAACCTGGTCAATCCGAGAAAATGTCGCCGGGACCGTAGAAGCGATCCACCGTGCCGTCTCGCGACTAGAGCGGGGCGGCAGAACCAAGATCGGCGTTACGACTTAGAACGGATGCGTGGCTGCGGCCCAGAAATTGTCTGAGCACTGGTCATACTGACCAAAATCCCGCCAGATTCGTTTTGCATTTTGTCTAATTGGTCGACGCCTTGATTACGCCGCAGGAATATAAATGGTCGCTACAATCAACTAGAAGTTATGAAGTTATCACTTATACTCCTGAAGCAAGCGCAGGGCCTTAGCATCGACTTTGTTGGGATCACCACCATCCCGACACGATTGGAATGCCGCACAGTAGGTTGGCCTCAGATAGCCGTCACCATATCTGTCAGGGAAATTGGAACCGGCGAAACTAATTCGCGTGCTATAGGCGATTGCGCCAAAACCGAGTGTCGCAAAAACAATGCAGTAGATCGCGACAACACCTTTTGGAAACCTGAGGCTCTTGACCGCCAATGCTGAATAGGCGATCAAAAGAGGAATGACTGGCAACCAGAATCTTGCATCATAGTACGGCCAAACGAACAAGATCCCGATGTAACAAACCAGAAACACTTCGGCCGGACCAATTCTTCTTCGTTTCGTGGCCAAGCCAAAGAGGATCAGCACAAATAGAAACAGACCCATCCAGGGCACCACAACGTGAAGCTTTGCAGGCATCTTTGTGGTGGGGAAATTGCCGAACATCTCTCCAAGTTCCCTAAGCCTGTAGGAGACAATCTGCAAAATCAAGGATAGGTTGGCCTTCTTCGCATTACTGATGAAAATTCGCCAGTAGGATGTGTTCTCAAACACATACGCAGTTCCGGCACCCACGAATACCGCGATCATGACAAGGACCATCTTAGTCCGGAGCGAGAGCCGTTCGAGTAGTAATTTAAATGGAGGACTGGTTACAAGCGTGAAGACTAATGGCGGCAAAAGTGCAACACCGATACTACGCACTGTTATCGCTGTAACGGCCAAGAGCCAAGCTGTCCCTGTGAGGATAGCAAACCGCCAGTTCGAATCCATGTTCGTTGTCTGACTCGTAACAGCGATACAAGACATGGAAATGCAAAAAAACGGAACATCGGTCAGAGGAATGGTGAAGTGCTTTACGACCACGTACGACAGCAGAAAAAATGAACAGATCATCAGAACGACGGCCTGATCCTCAAAGAACTCACGAATGAGCAAAGAGTAGGCGGCGAATAATCCCGCAGACAAGAAAACTACGTTCAGGCCAATGATGACCCAAGAATGGGCTAAGCCTTCCCTCAACAGAATAGCTAGCAATGTCGGGTACCCCGGTGGGAATACAGTCTTCTGTCCACCATCTGAGAAGCCGCCGCCCTGAGCGGCGGACTCCCCCATAGATAAAAGAACAGTAGCGTCCGTGTTAAGCCGGAGTGGACTGAAGATTTGAAGCACAAAGCAGATTGCCAAGAATAGCAAGAGGCTTTGAGAAAAGCGACATCTCACTGAATCGTCTATTATCACCGCCGTTGGTGCCTGCTTCCACTACCGGTTGCCATTTTGTCTGAGCTGAGAATAACACTATGCACCACGGAACATGTCAACAATTTGGAGACATCAGTCGCGTAAAGTCTCGGAACGACTAACGAAAACCAGCGGTGCTCGGCGCAAGGAAGTAGAGAGACTCTTGTTTATTGCCCGCCATGAACCTATTTCAGAAAGTCGTGGCAGATGTCTTCAATTACGATCAATCGGACATTTCTCGGATCGAGGGCAGCACTCGTTTACCGGATATGGTGGAGTTGGAAAACCTTGCCGTGTGGTTATCAGAAGCCGCTCAATTTTTTCCAGCTTGGAAGGCCCCGCTTAGCCAAACAAGCGGGCAACGCTGGAGGCCGCTCTCACCGAAGACGAGCTCCGTGTGCGGGCAGTTGAAGCCAAGGTCAGGAGGGGACGGCGGAAGGAAGAAGGAGGTGGACTGGCTACCGAAGTCGGACCACGAGACTCAAAGCCGTGATCCGTCCAGCTAGGTTTTACGATCCCCTCATTTTCGGCCATTTCGCATGGCCTAGACATGTCCGCGCGTTCAAGGCAATCGCAGCTGCCTTCTATCTACACTGCGGCGTATACTGTTATGGCGATGGATTTAGTTCAGCGGCAGATAACTTGATCATACGCAGTTACTATATAGGTAAAGCAATCAGGCTTCCGTCCCGATCAGGATTGGGTCCCCAAGCACAAGCCGGAGCGTACCAACACTTAGATGAAAAACGCCATCGCAAAGCAAGATGACCCTCCATTCGCCGTCGTTCTGGTGTCCAGTTCTTCTCTTCGGTTGTGCATATGCACAGAGCACTAGCATTGATTCGGAGTCCTCGCAGCCCTGTATTCGCCATTGTGTTTTACGCCCTGGTGGCACTGGCGGCGTATGAGGTGGCACAGTTCATCCTCGGCGGGGAAATAAATTTCCTCATTTATCTCGGGTTGTTGATCGCCGGTGCCATTGGCACTGTCAACGTTCTGAACAATTGGCGAAAGGGGGTCTATCTCTTTCTCGTCTGGATTTTGTTCGAGGATTTCGTCCGTAAATATCTCGGCAACAACATGGCCATTTACTTCGCTAAAGATGTGCTCGCTCTTCTGCTCTATCTATCCTTCTTTAGGGCGCAACGTGTCAATCTGGCCGAGCGATTCCGACCTCCATTCATCGTGCCGCTGCTGTGTTTCTTCTTTCTCGGCCTTATTCAAGTGTTTAACCCTAGTTCCACCAGTATTTTCTATGGCTTGATGGGAATGAAGCTATACTTTTTTTATGTCCCCTTGCTGTATGTTGGCTACTACTTTATCGATTCAGAACATAGATTACGTAGTTTTCTCGCATTCAACACCATTCTAATTCTAGTTGTCGTGAGCCTTGGCGTCGCCCAAGCAATAATTGGCCATACCTTTCTAAATCCGACGGTCATCCAAGAAGATATTCGAGATTTGAGCACAGTCTACAGAGCCTCTCCAATCAGCGGTTTGGTTGCATATCGCCCCACCTCCGTATTCGTAAGTACCGGGCGTTTCCAGAACTTTCAGATTGTCTCCTGGATTCTCACTTTGGGTTACGCAGGATTTCTTCTCCTCCGGAGTCGCAGAGGTCGACTCATCGCATTTACGTGCATCGGTGTTCTCGCGGCGGGTACTCTGCTGACAGCTTCTAGGGGGGTTCTATTGTGGAATTCTGTGGGCGCACTCTTTATTGCTGCCGGATTTTTGTGGGGTGCGCCGTGGCGCAATCGTGAGGGCTTTCGAGTACTCCGCACAATCCAGCGTGCAGCCGTTTTTGTAGGCACAGCAATCATCGTGCTTATGGTGGTCTTCCCGGAACAGCTATCAAGTCGTCTCGCGATCTATTCAGAAACACTCGACCCCACAAACCCCGCAAGTGAACTCTTCTCTCGCTCGGGTAACTATCCCCTACAGAATCTTCTGCTGGCCTTTGAGTACCCAAAATGGCCTTACGGGTATGGAATCGGTACATCGTCGCTTGGAGGGCAATATGTCGCCCGGATCATGCACGCGGTTCCTGTGGGCGTTGGCGTGGAAAGTGGATATGGTCAATTGATCCTCGAGCTTGGGATTTTAGGTTTGCTCCTATGGATTGCATTGGCGACCGCAATATCTCTTTCAGCGTGGAGAGCAGCCAAGAGTCTCAGAGGCTCTCCTTGGTTTCCGATTGCTTTTGCGATTTTCTGGTATGCGTTTCTGCTTGCAATTCCCATAAGTTATTATGGATTCATATGTTATCAAGATTTCGTTATGAGTGCTTATTTCTGGTTACTTCTGGGCATCCTATTCCGCCTGCAAGCCGTCGCGAAAACTCCGGAGTTCCGTAGTGCTGAGAAGTGAAGAGTTTCTCTGTGGCTCGGGAACGATTTGAAGAGGGCCGCAGCGCGACAGAACTTCTATCTCATCGCGTTCAAGGAAAATAGTTTTGGGCTGAACGCGCTTCCTAGAGAATAGCGGGAACCTTCTGAGCCTTCCCGAACCGCTCTGGGAATCACTTGGAAATCAAGGCCTCTTGGAACGCTGGGTAAAGCCTTTAATCGGATTGGTGGTCAGGGCAGCATTTCTAGAGATGGAGAATCTGTCAGTACTTTCAAAGTTCGAGCGACGATAGAATCAGTCGTGCAGCATCGAGGCAGCTTATAAATTGTACTCCCCGAAAGAATACTGGTCGAGTTTAGCTGAAGCCTGCGATTCGGTGGACGTCTCGGGATTCGCGCCCATATTGCATCCACTTGCTCCCCTTTGGTTCAACCAGCTCATCGACAAGTTGCAATTTCGCGCTCTTCGGCGGGCGCTCGCGCTGGCAGCGGTCCCACTCGGAGCGCGGTTTCTGGATGTGGGTTGTGGGACCGGTCGATGGGTCCGACGCTATGGAGAACTCGGGTTTTCTGCTGTGGGTGTCGATGCGACGATCGGAATGCTTCGAATCGCACGCGCCCAGGGAACGAGGACTCCCCTCATCAACCGGCCTAGCCCAGAGTTTGCCTTTCGCTGATGCTGCTTTCGATTGCTTATCAGACATCACCGTGGTCCAGCACATCCCTTACGAGCTTCAGTCAAAAGCTCTCCAGGAAATGGTTCGCGTTATTAAGCCGGGGGGCCGAATGATATTGATGGAGGTAATCTGTGGAAAGGATCCGCACATTGAAAAGGATTCACACGTTTTTCCTCGACAACCACGAGATTGGATCAGCGAAGTCGAGCATTGCGGAGCTTCTTTGATCGACTGGTTCGGTCAGGAATTTCTCCTTGCTGATCGCGTCTTCGTCCGTTTAGCACAATCCTTGTTCGGACGAAAGGGCAATCTCGTCAAACAAGTACAATCCGCTTCCCACCGTTCCCTATCGCGGGAATCTTCTGTCGCACATCGTGTCTATTGGCAACTGCGTCGCATTACCGTTCCTTTTTCAGTCTGGGTCGAGCCTGCCGCATCAAGAATTTGTCCCGCCTCTTTAGCGACACATGGCATATTCGTGTTTCGAAAAGAGCCGTAACCCATACTTAGTGGCGGCCCTTAATGCAATATCTTTTCCCTTTAATGTTTGCCTTGCGGATGTACGCTCTTCATGTAGATTTTTGGGCCGGTTCATATCGATGACTCCGCTTCCAGGACCGAGAACCAATCGGTCAAACGGAGAGTTGAGGGAAACCGGCAATTTTGGAGCAGTGGACTGAGGAGAACCAATGCTTAAAGTGATTGCGTTTGGACTCATTAGCACCCTTTGGCTAATTGGATCGACCCGCGCTCAATATGAACGGCATCGATCTGGAGTTACAGCAACGGCGACCCCTTTCTTATCGACAATTACCCGGCATCAGGTTGCTCCGTGGAATGTGGGTCAGGGCGCAGCTAACAGCCTGTCAGCCATGCCCTCTTCAAGTGGCGTAAGGATCGAAACGCTGCAAAAGCCCGAGCCAGCGTCTGATTTTCTTCCTCCGGAACTCCGCGACCAACATGAAAATGCCGGAACTTACTCGATTACTACATCGGAAGGTACTAAGAGGCAGAGAGTGGAAACACCGAGCATGCCCGAGACCATTGCAATCCGATACGTTTCCAATGGTGGCAGCGATGCGGATGACGGATTGTCATGGGGTACCGCAAAGCACACGATTTACGGGGCATTGATCTCTTTACCGGGTGGCGACACAAAAACGACGGGTAGCGGCACAGTTTATGTTGGTAACGCGTCCTCAGCAAATCCCAGAACGAATGCAGGTATCTGGCTAATGGGGCCGAAAGACCCCAATTATGCCAATCCACCTGCTGGCTGGCTGAAGTGCAACAACTGCTCGGTGAACGTTATCGGCATTGCAAATTCAGGCGGTGGTCCTAACGGCCACAAACCTCGCATTATGCTTACAGCTGGCGGCGGTAGCGACCGTAATCACCCTGCGATCTGGATTTCAGCGGCAAACGGTCTATATATTGCCAATTTTCAGATTCAATATCCAGGCCGTGCCATAGTCATCGGGGAGTGTTCTAACAACGACCGCACAGGAACGTGCGGCGCTCAGAGCATAATTCTTGACAACGTATCTGCACTGCTTAATCAAACAGCGGGGAACGGCCCGTGTACGGACATTGCCAGTAACGTTTTCTGGATATGGATGAGAGATGGAGGTTGTGGAGGCAATGCTTATAACGCGACTGGGGCACCATTGTCTGACAACTCCGCTGCGGTTTTGCTTGATGGCTCGGCCGGCTCAGGAAGCGGCCTAATTTACATTACTGATTTTCAGCTTGCTGGCGGAGGTATCAAAGTCAAACAAGGCTCAAACGGTGCCAGTTTGTATGCTCGCAACGTGATTCAGGAAGGCGACTTTTCTCATGCTATTCCACCTACGGTTTGGTTTACAGGCTGGTCTCAATCCGTAGATGCAGTACTCGATAATATCTCGATAGCGGATGCTGGCCCTGGCTCGGCAAATGGCATAGAGAATGACGGCTCTATTGGCGGCGGGGGACCAACGATTTTTAATAGTACGGGTGTAACAGGTCCAGCTACGATCATCAATCAGGATAATCAAATTGTATCGCATCAAACAGTCAGTCCTTTGCTACAAGGGCAATCTGGTTTCTTCAACGGCTATATGGTAGGACAAACGGACGTGGCGCGACGTATCGCCGGCCTTGTGCCGACCCGATTCACCAACAAAGCCTTCTCAAATAGTTCCAGTTGGGTCTACTCAGGTGGCAGCACATTTACCCAAAATATTTCTGACCCATTTGGCGGAACTGGCGCGGCTAAGATTGCGTGGAGCAATTCTTCACAACAAACCATTCAACTGAGTCCGCTTAATCCTTACGCCCCCGTTGCTGGTGATTGGATTGTGGCTGGCGCGTGGACGCAAGGCGTAGCACAGACCGGAGGAACAGCCTTGTTTACGCAATGTAATGGCTATCCTGCACCGATGATGAGCGCCAGGTTGACGAACTTTGGCGCTATGGTTGGCGATGGCCAGTGGCAATACCTATGGGTAGCGGGCAAGGTGGCATCTGGTCCTGCTACAAACGTTTGTGCAAGCGTTCACTACAATAACAAGGTCACACCGACGCTGTATGGCCCAACGCTCTATATAATTCCTGCTGGAACATTGTCCGACAACGAACTGGTGGAGTTCGCGTCTAGCATGAATTCGACTGATACCAGTTGCCAAGTAGGTCAGATTTGCAATGCCGCAGGGCATCCACTCGTCGTCTCATCTTATGGGACGTTGTCAAATTGCAGTTCGGTCACCTCCCCAGCGAAGTGTGATTCCGCCCCAGCGGGTAGCCTTGTCCTAGAGGTAGGATCTACGACGGCTAGAGTGAATACTACAGCTGTAACAACGAACAGCCAGATTCTGGTGATCGAAGATTCCTCGCTGGGGCCCAAGCTTCGTGTTTCTTGCAATAAGACAACCGGTCGAACATACATGATCGCAGACCGTGTCCCTGGGAGTAGTTTTACCGTTCGCTCCAGTTTTGCACCGACAAACCAACCGGCGTGTCTCTCATTTCAGTTGCTTAACTGAGCGCAGACTCTAGCTGGTGCCTTTGTCGACCCGCGAACCAGTCGCAATCTTTGACAGGTCCCCACACCCTCGGGTTGTCAGCATCCGATACACACTGGCTGCAGCGCTCATGGGAGCCTCAGAAAAATGAAAAATGCTGGAGAGACCCAGACTCGAGGAAATGGGCAACGCGCAGCCTGAGGGCTTCCAGCGCCTGTTGAAGCAACTCCAAGCGGAAGCGGAAAGGCAGAAGGGCAGGAAAAAGCGAATGCACAGTCGTTCGATCGTTCGCGGAGGCTATTGCCGTCAGTCGAACGAGAAGAGGCATCAACATCAACACCTGACTCTTCTTCGGAAATCACAGTCGCCGAGTTCACCGAAGAAGATGCGGCGCATTATTGTCTATGCCGTGGACCTGATGGCCCTGGCGTTCGAAGTGTTCCACGGCTTGTGAACCAATCAACCCGCTGGATCCCGTAACAAGAATCGTTTGTGTCTTCATCTGATGAAATCGACCATCCAACACGGAAGAGAAGCAAGGCTAATACCTAGCGGAAGTTCAAAACTTCTTCGAGCCTTTGACCAAGGATCTCAGTTGAGTGGGACCGCGCCACTTCCATCCTTTGACCGCGCTTGGGGCTCGTCCGGGGTTCTTCCAAGGCATTACGGATAGCGTCGCCAAACTCTGTCGGTGTTTCTCCAAAATAAATCAAATCCGAATACTCCCACAATGGAATCACGGGAGTCGAGACAACGGGAATTCCTGCAAGAAAGTAATCGAGAAGTTTCAGCGGAGAACAGTGGAGATTCCTCTCGTTGAAGCAGTCGTAAGGCATGACGCCCACATCGAACGAAGCGACATATGGCGATAACATTGCAGGCTCCATCCAACCCATATCATGCGCATTGTCTACACGTAAGGCGCCGGCACCGCCGAAGCAAACGAATTGCCAATCCGGATTGGCCATCAGCACTTCATGAAGCACTGGCAAATTTACCCGTCCAAACAGGGGCCCGAGGTATCCCAGGCGCGGTCGCGACACTCTCGCTAATGCCGGCGGTTCACTCCAAGAATCGTTCTGTTGCATTACGGCGGGAGGCAGATGAATCGATTGTGGAATAGAGTACACTTTCTCCCCAAATCTAGCTCTCAGCTTATGGAATACGCCCTTAGGTATCACGATGGTGCGGTCTGAGAGCGCAATCAGTTCATACTGATATGGTTCCGGATAATCCATACATACATGAATCAGCGGTAGTCCGTTGGCCCTCATCTCTTTGCAAAGTGCTGCCATATGTTCTATGTGCGAATAAATGAACAGCGGCTCATTTAATCGGAGCTCATTGGCCTGTTGAAGAATCTGTTTGCCAACCATCCTCCACTGCAGATTCCTTGTGAGCGCGAAGTCGCTCAACTTGGCTCCTCCGTACACAGGACCAAAGCCGTACAATCCTTTCGTGATCTCACTAATGGCCCGCCCCTTGCGCCTGAAACGAGAAACAGGAATCTCGCAGTAGAGCACCCGGGCTCCCCGGAGGGCCAGTGCCAGTGCGATACGCTCAGGAACATTGAAGGTGTCCCACGACCAAGTCGACAATATAATAGCGTCACGCATAGTTGTGGCCTATTCTCTCGTTGTCATTCACGCAATTCTCCAGCTACGAGCGTCACACGTCGGTGTATCAGGGCCCTCTTGTCCCTTCATGGATTCGTCACTCCAATGATTTTCTCGATGATGGCGCACTCAGACAAAGACATTCATCCAACTCAAGCAACGGCGGCGGAAACGCGAGGATCCGCGGGGTAATCGTGGAAAGCGAATCTGAAGAAACAGTTCAACGATAACCCGGGGAGGTCATATTCGTTCTCACCAATGGAATCTCCGACAGATCTAAGTCTTGTTTGCAAGGAACTCCCGCCTCAGTCGGAGCCGATGACGAATCGGCCGAGTAACTTTGAGGAAGGAAAACCAAATCCAGTAGAAGCTATGAGTGACTCGAGACTTGATTGGGCCAAGCCATGCCAATCGATTTGCTCTTAGGTGCCCTCGCAAAAGCCTGTCCGTCGCAGCATCGACTGTGTAGTAATGCCATGCTGCGTCGTCGCCAAGACTCCAGTTGTAACTCGCCTCCGCGTTGCCGTGTAAGGACGCGGCTCCCTGTCTCAAGTAAGCGTAGTCGTGGTTTTGATGCACCGCCACAACCATCCGGCTCGCATCTATCAATCGCACCTTACTCTTGCGGGCAAACCAAATGAGCCAGGGATCCCAACCGTTACGACCGATTAAGAAGGGTGGCATTTTCCCGTAATAGAGATCACGGGAGAAGCAGAAATAATCGACCCAGTTCGGCCCATTCCGTTTACCGCTGTGAAGGGCAAGGGATCGCAATTCGATGGTCCCAGTCAGCTTGCTCAAAGTCCCATGGCTCCGTAATATTCGTGTCCCAGCGCCGCCCGATCATAAGGAACTCATTGTAGGTTCTGGAGGTCAACTCGAGTGCTGCGCGAAAGTCTGACGCCAGCATGATGTCGCAGTTCGCATAACAGAGAATGTTATGAGCGAGAGATTTCCCTGGCGCGGTCGAAAATATAGTTGAGGTACTTGGTGCCATTTTCATTGCGGCGGACTTGGGGCTCGTGCCGAATGCCTAGATCCCGACAAGTCTCGGCGGCGCCATCCTCATCTCCAAAGAGGATCACCTCCACGTCCGGGTGCAGCAGCGTCCAACTCTTGAGGGCGTTCCGCTGGATGATGCCGCTGTGGCCATGAAATGGCTTGGGGGTTGAGAAAACGGTAAGCATTTCAGTAGCTCTTTCCCAGCTATGCCAGGGCGTTTCTGCTCGGCCTCAACGATTTCCAGACAATTCCCATTTAGGCTATAAGTCAATTCCAGAAATGTCAAAAGCTCGTATAAGACGCGTGCCGTAAATCACGAATGCACGTTGTGCCCACAAGCCTAACCGATCGCTTGATGCGCCATGTGTGCATTTCTTCTTGTCGCACCGGAGTACAAGAAGAAGCAAGAAGTTACCGCCGCATCACCCAACCCTCTGATCCGCTCTGTATGAAGGGAGCCCAGTCGGGCCCCGGCAGTTCGTAGAGACCTCGCATGATCGTCCGGTTCCATACCCCCCTCACCTTCGGGATTCGTGTCACCCCCTGACTAACTAGCCGAAAAAATCTGACAGCGGCTCCCCGAGGGGTCGAACGGAGCTCGCGCTCGATAATCTCATTGCATCTCCGGTCATAAGCCTCCCTGCCCGCAAGACTGATAGCGTCGGGATGAAAGCGGTATCCCGCGATCAGACAGTCAATCGAATAGAGTCGGGCGTGACGAAAAAAGCGTACCCAAAGCTCGAAATCTCCTACGTCCCTGTAAGATGAATCGACCCGGCCCCCAGCACGCTCCCAGAGACTTTTTCTCCAAAAGGTAGATTCCTGCTGGATGTACTGGTTCGCACCTGCTAAAAAGCGGTAGCGCGACCAACGCTTCAAATTATCAATATGCGTGGTCATTCCAAGAGCATTGAAGCCTGTCGGCCTGCCAGTGATCCACTCGATTTCCGGAAAGGTGGCAAAGACACTGCCCACCACTGCAAGGCCTCCTGTGTGAAGCTTGTCGCTGCAATTCAGCCAACCCATCACCTCCCCGGTGGACCGCGCAAACCCGGTGTTTAACGCCGCATAGAGTCCCTGATTTTCTTGGTTAATCCAGGCCGTCAGATGCCGTTCGTAATCCCGGATAATTTCTGCAGTGCGATCCGTAGAACCGTCATTCACAATGATGTATTCGAGGTTGGGATATCCCTGATAAACCAGGGAACGAATGGTGTCTTCGAGGTAGGCCTCTCCGTTGTAGACGGCAGTAACAACGGTAATGCGAGGAAACCGCGCCTGTTCCCCGCTCGCGTCCAAGGAGGTTGAGGACCCGTCAGTCTCTTTCCCATTTTGCTCCTGCTGATGATTTGTTCAACTATCCTCTCCTTCCACCCAACCATTCGTTGGCAGTGGTCCAGATGCGACAGTCCACTCAACATTATATCCATTTGTCAAAACTTGCCGCGTGGCCGGGGGCACATAATAATCGTGGATTCGCTGGCACTTTCCAGAATCCTTGGGTAATTTTTCCAGCCCTATCCATGGATCTACTGTTCTCAACCTGCACATCGTGTGCGCGACGGCCGGATAAATGAGAATGTAGCGATAGACAGAACCTCGATTTTTAAATCTCGCGGCGCAACATATAAACTGAGTCTGTTAAATTGAAAAGAAATTCACTCTTAGAACGACTCTCACTTCAGGAGAAAAGGTTCCCAAAATTCTCGGTCATACTTGGACCAAGCATGGCAGCCAAAGGGCAACCGTCCGGAATTTAACTTAAAACAATAGCGCGGCGCCACTTCAAAAGAAAACTTTAGAGCTTCTTCGGCGCAGGAATGCAGAAATTCGGCATGACTTTGCAGGCATCAAATGCCCAGAACAAATCCTCATGGGACTTGGTTTTCGCGAGTTGTCGCACAGCCAGCCAACGTTGTTATGATACCCATGTCGATGAAGAAAGGTTTTTGCCGCAACGATCGTTCGCTTGAGTTGTGGTGCAGAGTCTAAATGCTCATAGAGAAGCTTTGAACGCCGTCCGGTCTTGCGTCCGCGCTCCTTCGGATCCTCCAGAAGCTGCTTGGAAGCTCAAGACGGCCAAAGCGCTTGCAACTCGACGGAGCGATAGTCCGCCGTTACCCACCCCTAAGAACCCCTGGGCGGGGTCGTCAAGACTATTCAGCCATGGCGCGCCAACATAATCCCAATCTTTCCGACACCACTCCTCGAGATTGCTCGCAAATACGAGACAATCCAATTGATATATCAGAATGTATTGGTAGTCAGAGAAGGCTCGGTAAAATTGCTCCGTCATGAGCAGCCGATTATAGCCGTAGCGGCTTGTAAAATAGCGGGTTGGGAATGGTTGCAGCACGAAATCGGAAAGCTCTTTTGGCAGGTTTTTCGGCCCGATGATATACCGGTCAAACTGGCCAAGATACTGCCGCAAGTGCCGCAGCGAAATCTCTTCTTCGGCAGAAAGGGGAAACCGCACCACAGGGGTCACTATGGCTACCAGATGTTGAGGCCCAGCACTTTTGTGGGTAATCTTCACGGGCGGGCCCCAGCACCTGCGCTTGGAATCAAGTTGCTATGATGCACGAGTTTCAAACCCCCGCCGCAAAAATCGGAGCTCCTTGGCCAGCTTTCGCCGTACCATGATTAGGGCCAAATGCAATTAGCCGTCGCATCGCGCGAGGATCAATAGACAATGCATTCTTCAGGAGTGTCCACCTCAGGCCAAACGGAAGTCGCCGGTTCAATACTGCCGGAATCCACATGATAGATGCCACGGAATATGCCTTTTCCAGCACGGCGTCGGTCGGCGTTACTCGCTCCAACATCCAACGCACCATTGCAAGATGTTCCCCTGCGCCCAATCCCGTCTGGCGAATATTACTTCGGACGGTCCTTCGTGCTCTCGATAATAATTCAGCGGCTCGCTCAGGTAAGCAACCCTGCCCTCAAAAGCCATCAACACCCATAGCTTCCAATCGCCGCAAGCGCGTAGGTGTTCATCCGCCCCGCCAACGCGGTCATAGATGGTCTTACGAAAGACGACCGAGCTTGCATTCGGCACTGAATTGGCATGAACGAAGTAGTTGCGGCATTCCTCACGCCCGTCGGCACGGAAATCTCCCGTCCATCGCTCGGGGGTCCATGTCGGCCAGGTAATAATCTGCAAATCCATCTTGCTGACCATCTTGAGTAACCCGCCAGGACCGGCAGTACGCAAAAGTGACCGCCGGCTCCTCCTCAAGAATTCCCACCAATCTCCCCAACAGCCGTTTGTCAGCGTAGTCGTCAGATTCCGCAATCCAAATGTACTTTCCGCAGAGCCATCTCCAGGCCTTTTTTCCACTGCTTGAATGGGCTGCCGGAATTGACCTCGTTGAATTCGAGGCGCACGCGTTTGTCGGAGGTGTATTCGCGCAGAATCGTGCGGCTCTCGTCTGTCGAGCAGTCGTCCAGAAGTATCAGTTCGAAGTCCTGGAAGGTTTGCGCGAGGATTGTATCGATGCGCTGCCGCAGAAAGCGTGCGTGATTGTAGTTAGGGACGATGACGCTAACGGTCGGCATATCGTGAGCCTTTGGTTTTGGATTCCCACTCGACCGGCACGAGGGAACCCTGACTCTTGGTGGTGATAAAGACCTCGCAAAATTCGCCTGCTAGACCGAGCTGCTTGTCGCGAATCAAAATAGCGGTTGTGGTCAAACCAGAGCATCGGAATATAAAATCACATAGCTCCCGACCCCATTCGGTCACGACCAGCGATCCCTTCACATCGATTGGGTTGCCATGGTAGTCCGCTGGCTCCAAATTACGTATATTGCCATCCTCGGCGAGAACTGCTCGAACAAGCGTTTTCTTCCACCAAAACCACGGCACCGTAAAGACGTGGGCACCGCCCCTGCGAAGAGTGCGTGCAATCTCGGCGAAGCCCTGCGCCGGATTCAAAACATGCTCAAAAACGTCGGAAGTTACGACTAGATCGAAGGACTCATCCGCAAATGTTTGTCGCTCCAGGTTTTCGCAGCGAATTCCATTCTTGAAGTCTCCCGGCGGAACGTCCGGAAAGAAATGTGTAGGCGTGTAATGTCGGCACTCCCGAGCAAGCTTCGCGGAAGCAGGCCCGTCAGGCGACGACTCATGGACATGCTGCTCGCGCCAAGAGGGAAATCGTGTTTCCAGGATGTGGATCAGTGCCCGCAAGCGAGGAATTGACCTACATCGATAGCACAAAAATTGATCTCTGAGCCAGGGCCCTTCTTTGATGAAAACGGTCCGCTTTCCACAGATCGGACATGTACCTATGACCGGGCCAGCCAGCGCGTATCTAGCGATCCTCCGAGCACGACCAATGGCGGCCGAAATCATGGCGTCACCGCACCAGATCTCTGTTGCATCCCAATCTCTCCGGCACACTTGAGGGACCGATTCAAAGGAGTTTCCAAGGCTCTCCGGGTTGCTTCAAGATAGGCCCGGCCCCACCTTTGGCATGGCTCAAGGTGATTTCCCTCAGCCCACTCGTTCCAGGCGTTGATGAAGACCAACGACTCCGGCGGAATTCCGGACTGCCAGTCCTGTGGAATCAGAATCCTCTGCCGGTTCACGACTTCGCGCAGCCAATGCCCGTAAAGTTCCGGAGTCGACGCGATAAAGATAGCTGCCTCGACTTTTTTCCTGGCGCTGTTGTCCCAACCAGGGCAGACGCACGGGATCCAGGGATACGGGGGAGGGGCTTCGGCGAGCGCGCCACGAACGAGGCCTTCATACTTAAGTACGAGGTTATCGCTAAATACGGCCTCGCCCGTCCAGAGTTTGTGACGATGCCACCACTTCCTGCGAAAAAGCCGTAAGTCCCAAGACATCGACGAGTGGGGCTGAAACTGTAAAGCGCAGTCAAACCCTAGCTTTCGAGGGTCGCCGGATTGGAGGCAGCTCTCGACTCGCACCAGGAATAAGCCCTTTAGCCCGGCACGCTCGGCTTCTCGCCGCCACAGGTCGGTCGTCCGCTCCGGTTCGGGCAGCTTCGACGCCAGATAGACTGCAGAAGAAGGGGCGGTCCATGACCCGAATGTAGCGAGGGTCCAGAAAGAAGGGCATCAGGGCGCGGATGTGGGCCAGATCGTCGGCGTCACTGTAGCGCTGTTCAAGTAGGAGATGGTTCTCTGTGCCATCCCAGCGTCGGGTCCAGTTTTCGTTCGCCCAGCAGAGGCAGAACGGAAAATCTGGCTCTCCGCTCTTCAGAACCTCATTCACTGGGCGTTCCAGGACCTGCCGGCCGTGGAACCAATAATGGTAGTAGCAAAACCCATGGATTCCGTAGCTCGCTGCTAGCTGAGCTTGGGCGTCCCGGGCCTCGGGTAGACGCAAATCGTAAAACCCTAGGTCAGACGGTAAATGCGGCTGGTAATGCCCTGAGAACAGCGGGCGGGCTTTGACGACGTTGGTCCATTCGGTAAAGCCCTTTCCCCACCACTCATCGTTCTCCGGGATTGGATGGAATTGTGGAAGGTGGAACGCGACGGCTCGGATGATGGGATCGCTTGGCTGAGCGACTTCCCGCCGCCCATTATTCGTGCTCTGAAAAATGTCTGAAGCTCGAGCATTCATATCCATAGGATCGCGGCTTTCATCGAAGGGCGCGAGCTGCAGATTCGCACCCAATACTAACGGCTGCCACACTCCAAACGACGGTTCTCAGGAGTTCCCAGAGCTTTTCGCGCTGCCTCCAAGTATCCTCGACCCCATTTCTGGCAAGGCTCCAGGTGATTCCCCTCAGCCCATTCGTTCCGCGCGTTGATAAACAGACATAGGTTCGCCATCAAAGTTGGCCTTGAGTTTCGAGACTGCCGTTTCCAGAGCGCGGCCAAATGCCTGCGGGGAGCTATTCACGATGATCACACCGTTCTTGCCCCTCCGCGGTGTATTGTCCCAGCGTACAAAAACGCAGGGAACGGTCGGAAACGGCCGGGCATAGGACAACATTCTATCGCGCGCCTCAGTATAGTCGTACACCTTAAGCTTACCGCTGGTCACTCCGAGGCGAAGATTACCCGACTTACGGACAAAGCTCATGAAATACATCCGACACTACAACATCTTGCCCAAAACCGGAAAGTGGCGCTACTTCGATCCTACACGTCGCATCACTCCCAGTTCCAGCTGTTACAGTCCACTAGTAAGCGCAAAGTGGAGTTAATAATCCTATCTGCAGCAAAGCATTGTTCCGTTAGTCGCTGCACGCCCGACCGCAAGCGTGAGCGCAGTTCTGGATAGTTAATCAATTCGTTTATGGCCTCTGTCATCGCGGCGGGGTCCTTGGGCGGACAAAGCCGAACATTCTCTCCATCGACGAAGGGCTCTTCCAACATTTCGCCTCGTGTGGTGACAATAGGCAGACTGTGCGCTGCGGCAGCCGCAAACGAACTATTGTTTAGACGAACACCAACATTGAAAGGAAGTACACAAATATCAGCGCTATATAAATAAATGGAAGACTCTTCATCATCACAATGGCCAATCCACAGTATATGGTCCGCTCTTCCGGCCTTATTACTCAACTCACGCAGACTTCGAGCATAAACTTCGTCCTCCGTCCCGCCCACTATCAGCAACCGCGTGTTACCCGGCAATTGACCAAATGCTGCAATGAGCGTTTCTATTCCTTTCAGTGGATATAAAAAACCATAATAAACTATCGCAATTTCGTGTTCTTGGAGGCCCAATACTTCTCGGCCACGACGGCGCGCGGAATCTGCATCTTCGTTAGGAATACGGACAAATGAAGGGGCAGGAATAATCTCAGCTTTCGTGCGAGTACCAGAGTATGCTTTTGCAAATGCATCCAAATGACGTGCGCTTAGTGCGATGATGTGGCTGCTATCGCGCAACAATGTTCCATAGCTAGGATGAACATCCTTCCGACCAACGAACCATGCAATCAGAGCTCTGGTTAACCGGCCCCCCCGACTATTCAACGGCATACCGCTAAGACCACTCTCGTTCTCAAGTTGAGTAACGACATTTCTCGTCCTGCACAGACGTCTGGCGAAAGTCGGAAGAAATGTAATCATCGGATGCCATTTATAGATCCAGTCAATGTAAATCAATAAGATTGTATCAAAACGATTTGAGCGGATGAAATAGAGGAGCTTTATCAGTTGCTTCCAACCCCAGTTATCCATTACGGAGTGGATCCTTACTCCAGATGGCAGTGGGCCATTAAAGGCATTACCTTTAGTTGTTAAGAGATGGATTTCCACACCTGCTCGGGCTAGGTGTTCGCACAGGAACAACGCATGTCCACTTTCGGGCGCCCTCATGGGCGGGAAGGCGCTGGAGATTATTAGGAGACGGAGTTTCATTAAACGCGACCGTTCATGCGCGGCGAAATATTGCGTCTGCCTGAAGGGGACGGCCGTCCTCGGGGCTAAGTAACTGATCGAAGTTGCCAATGTATGTAAAACCGCGTGTCTTGAGAAGCTGATAGACGTCGTCAAACAAGGGACCTCCCTCGTAAAGAGGCAGGAAACTAACTTCGATGATAATGATCTTTGCCCGCGCGACAACGTCTTCACCGCCGATAATAACCTTATCTTCAAAACCCTGCACGTCAAGCTTGAGCAGCAGGGGGTCACGCAAATTGAGCTCTCGAGCTACATCAGACAGCCGTCGAACTTCAATTATTTCTGCTTCCTCCTTCACGGCGAATGTAAAGGATCTCTTGTGTAAATCGGTCATCGGCAGCAGAGATGAACTTGGGGCATATTCGTTGTGATGAATTTCACATTGCCCTGCCTTCTCACCAAGTGCGCACTGAACTGCCAGGAATTTCGGGTGCCCTGCAAATCGTTGTGAGAGTGCTAAGAATGGTTCCCGGAGCGGCTCGAAGCAGACCAGATCAGCGTCGGGGAGTATAGCCCGGATACGCTGAGCGAATTCTCCGATATGCGCACCAACATCCAAAATGGTTTGGATACCAGACTTCACCAACCAGTGATCTTCTGGCTTATATTTGGGGGCAAAAGCCGCCATCATTTCGAGTTCCGTGGTCGAAATGCCAGCTGGATTGGGAGGGTGCCATCGTACCAGATCTACGCCCAGTGCTCGAAAAGGTGCTCTAAAGAACCGTTTAAGTGCAGTTTTGCCATTCATCTCTATGTTGAGTTCAGGAGTCGTTTGAACGCCTTCCAATAATTGACCGTGTCCAGCTAAGCGGAGTTCTTCGAACAGCCATGCTCGGCGGGTGCAAAGCACTTTTGTGCGCCTCCCCCCGGATGAACTCCATGAATTGGGGCTTCGCGACGTCCGGTACTCCAATGATCACGTCATCATGCACCACAACGTAGCGCTTCGTATCACGCACAGATAACAATTCACAGATAGTAGCGATATCCGGCCAGTGACTAGCTTCGTGAGGGAGAGGCGGAGGCTCAAGAAATAGCCTCGCGTCATCAATCAGCACTATATGGGCCACTTTGCTTGTGTTGAGCAAGTCCAATTCTCCAACAACCGGGCACTCTTCCGTTTTGCCGAAGGTGTGCTCCCCGCACCAATGGGCGTCGAGCCAAAAGATCGCAGGCTTGGTCATAGAAGTGAGCAGAGACTTGATGTGGGTGCGACTGTCGCCCTTGAGAAATTGAATGTTCTTGCGATCTCCAAAAGCTTCTACAGCACGCTGATAAAGAGGTCCGTATGCCTCGATGGTAAAAACACGCGCGAAGTTTGCCGATGCCCAGACTGCGGTCTCTGCTTGGTTTGTGCCTGTCTCAACGAAGACGTCCACCTTGAACGTGTCTCGGAGCCAAAGCACTAGCTCTCTCGGAACTCCAAACCTTTTGGCACCCATATAATTCCCCCATCCTTTAATTCGTCACTCCTGAGCGCCGCAAACCACAGAATTAGCCCCGAGGTTATGCTTCTGGTCAAATATCGTTGGCGCGGATGCGGTAAGGTGTTCGGTCATCTCCCACAGAAAACTGCGAAGGCAAGTTCAGTATACCGTTCCACTCGTCAAGTGGATGTTGCTGAACATCTGTAGCGATGTTCATCTCCGGCAAGCAATCCCACAGGTCCAACATCTCGCCCTCGTCCCAAAAGCTCACCTGCCACTGATACATGCCGGGCCTCAACGGCAAAGACGAGAACGTAAACAGACAAAGCGTGCATACCGCGCCTCAAGCGCCAGATTGTTGTTCGGCGTTCGCCCACATAAACTGACGATCGGCATTGAACAACGCGACGCCATGTGCGCTTTGCGGACCGGCTGAGCCAGCTCGATGGTGAAACTTACGGTAACAGGTCCAGCACTGAGGAGCGTATGGGACGGCTCGCTCGTCGGATTAGTGATCTCCCACTTCAAGAAGCGCGCCTTACTGAAGCTGCGTGCCGACGGCTTCAGGCTGTCTTGGTCCCTTTCCCCCCGCGCCATGACGCACTCATAGCGCGCTCACCACCTCATGCGTCGTCCCCGATCATGCCGAACTTTACCGGCGTCCACCCACACCACGCGGTGACACAATCGCCGGATCTGATTCAGTTGATGGCTCACGAGAACACGGTGCGGCCCGCGCTTGGCCACATTCTCCCATCTTGCCCAGGCATTTCTTCTGGAAAGCGACGTCCCCCACAGCCAGCACTTCGTCCACAAGGAGGATCTCGGTTCCAGATGCGCGGCGACGGCGAAGGCGAGCCGCACATACATGCCGCTGGAATAGTGCTTCACGGGCGTATCGATGAATTGTTCGAGCTCGGCGAAGGCGACAATTTCGTCAAATTTGCGCGTGATCTCGCTCTTGCCCATGCCGAGGATTGCGCCGCTGAGGAAGGTGTTCTCGCGGCCGGTCAGTTCAGGGTGAAAGCCGGTGCCGACTTCGAGGAGGCTAGCCGACGCGTCCATGAATCTCCGCCCATCCGGTGGTCGGGTTGGTAATGCGCGAGAGGATTTTCAGGAGAGTAGTCTTGCCGGCGCCATTGCGGCCGATGAGGCCGAGGACTTCGCCTTCGCGGACTTCGAGGGAGACGTCTTCCAAGGCCCAGAAAGTTTCATCTTTGGGGCGGCGGAAGACGGACAGAGGTGATTTCAGCATGCGGCTGAGATGATCACGGAGGAGCGTGCTCTGCTGAAGAGCGCCGCGATGGTAGCTCTTGCCGAGACCTTCGCCATGGATGACGACTGTGCTCATTGATCGTTGGCCTCAACGGCTGAAGCCGAACGGGCACGGCAGACTGTGCCCCTGCAAAGGCAAAGAATCAAGGCGGGGCTAGACGCGGTCGGCAACGGTGCCCTCCATGCGCTGAAAGAAGAAGAGGCCGCCGAGGAGAAGGACCATGACGCGGCGGCGGAGGCGAGCATCAGCGGGCCGGGAGGCTGGCCGTGGCCGGTGAGGGCCCATCGGAAGCCGTCAATGACGCCGGCCATGGGATTGAGGCCGTAGAGCCATCGCCAGCGCTGCGGGACGAGCGAGCTGGGATAGGCGACCGGCGAGGCAAACATCCAGAACTGGACGAGGAACGGGCACGACATAGCGGACGTCGCGATAGAGCGCGTTGAGCGCGGACATCCACAGGCCGACGCCGAGGGCGGTGAGCACGGCGAGGAGCAGACAGACGGGCAGCCAAAGCACGGCGAGCGTGGGCCTGATGCCGTAGATGGCGAGTGACCGCAAGCATGACGACGAAGTCCGATGGCGAAGTCCACCAGTCCGGAGAGCACACGGCAGAAAGTGGGAGGACGAGCCGCGGGAAATAGACTTTGGTGATGACGCGCTGATTGTTCACGACGACATTGGTGCAGCTCTGCAGCGCGCTGGAGAAATAGGTCCAGGGGACAAGCGCGGCGAAATAGAAAACGGGATAAGGGAGGCCATCGGAGGGGAGCTTGGCGAGCCGGCCGAAGAAAAGAGTGAAGACGCCCATGGTCATAAGCGGTTGAATAACGACCCAGAGCGACGCCGATGACGGTCTGCTTGTAGCGTACCTTGACGTCGCGCCAGACAAAGAAATAGAGCAGCTCCCGGTATTCCCAAACCTCTCTCAGTCGCACGTTGAACCAGCCACGTGTTGGCTCAATGCGGATGGTACTGTTACCGGCTGACTGCTTTGCCAGGGAGGTCGCAACTGTTGGATTGGAACTCACCGTTGCCATGAAGCGCAAGTCGCCTAAAACGCGAGCCAAACTCCTGCTAAGGCTTTGAAATAGGTACAGAGAATCGAACTGGAATACATACCGGGCACAAAGGATTTAGTTTATCCCAAAACCTAGGGTTGTGCACTCTTGTCCTCTCTCGATTCTCTCGATCTCTCTCGACTGTACAGAAAGAATTCCAAGCGCAGTGTAGACATCACCGAAAGCGCGGTTTGCGAATCCACCAGCCCAAAGACGATCAAGTCATAGTGCTGGCCGGCCGCGCGTGCCTGATGGAAGAACGCGCGCCCGTCGTTTATGTGCACGTGCACTTTGCCCGAGCCATACGGTCGCTCCGGGTGCAGTTCCCGTCCGAGTCGCGCGATTACAGGGTCGATTTCCACCGCATCCACGCTGGCGCACTGCGCGCGCAGGGCGGCGGCCACTTCGTTGCCTGTGCCGGCTCCGATTATTAAGACTCTTCCGCACGGCGGCACCATCGCGTAGGGGAAATCGTAGTACTTCCTTGCCGCATTATCAGTGGCGCGGGTATCCGCAGATGCGCCCAGGTTGAACAAGTCCTGGTAAAAATCATGATCCACGTCCAGGCGGTAACTGTTTTGGGGAGTGGCTGTGTAGGTGATGCGGTAATAGGGCGACCAAAGCACATGAGTGCTGATTTCCATCCCTGCAATTACGGCAAGTGTGCAACTGAGAATAAGCGCGTCTTGCACTCGCCGCGGAGAAAAATAAACCAACCCAACAAATATAGGCAGGAGCCACACCCACGGCGGTAATTGAAATACACGAGTCCTGTAAACGCGAGCGTGCCCGCAAGACTTCCGGCTAGGTTCAGTGTGTACGCTTTCAGCGGAGGACCCGCCGCGTCCAGA
Source organism: Candidatus Acidiferrales bacterium (assembly GCA_963776365.1). GTDB lineage: Bacteria > Acidobacteriota > Terriglobia > Acidiferrales > UBA7541 > Acidiferrum. Next base: position 180,413 of record CAVZMQ010000001.1, read on the forward strand.
TATTCTCCAACCAGCACCCCGATAGAAAATGGCGAGCACCAAGCAAAACAAGGCAAACCCAACGATCATGGCGAGAAATCCGAGTACCCACGGCACCAGTGAGTCCGATACGTGTCTCAACAGCCTCCCCAGCACCGGCAAGGCTCGCGCAGCTGCTAGGAGCTGTGGAGAACGTAGATTCCCTCCCCACTGATACACACCGGTATCAGGAAAGAACAATCGCGTGAGGCGAAGCTGCGGAGAGAACGCTAACACCAGGGTAATCGCGGCCGTCAGTACTGCCAGAAGTCTGTTTCCACGCGCACTACCGCGCCTAATCATGAGAGGGTGGGACAGGCCACCACCCTCTCCGAGCTCGTAGTTCGCCCTAACAAGAAAATCAGGACGATTGTTTCTTTCTTACCTGCACTCCTCATGGAGCATTGAAAAGGGTCACGAATTCTGGGGTTTGCCCTGTCGGCACGGTCGGTCCGGAAGTCAAGGTGCCGCCCGAGCCAATTGTGAAGGTTGAGATGGAACCAGGCCCACCAGCAACGGAGTTGTCCACCGCAATGAGGTTAAGTTGGCAAGACGCTTAGGATCGCCGAGTGCCGTAGACCAACTCCGCGATTTGACTCTCACTTTTGGATTCTCCTTAGCAATAGGGGAATTGCTGCATCTAAATGGTGGCTGGTACGTTACACATTCTGCTCTATTGCGACTCGCTTCGCGAAAGCACTGTGCTGGTATCAAGGTAGAGCAGATTGATCAATCATCCGATCCATTGGCGGGTCGCTGGGTTTTCAAGGCAACCGTCTACAAGAGCCCCTCTTCGATGGGTTTCGTCGGCTTTGGTGATGCCGATCCTTCAAACGTTTCTTCCATGGTACGCGGTGCCGAAATGCGCGTTGCTGAGACGCGTGCTGTCAATCGCGCGCTCCGCAAGGCCTACGGGATCGGCCTCTGCTCGGTCGAAGAGTTAGGTGCATCCTCGAGCACGCCGAGACCCGCTGCTGCGTCCTCGGCGTCCAACGGCTCCTATTCCTCCAATGGAAATGGGAACGGCAATTGCCAGCCCCGGCTCCGGGATCAGCTTTGTTTGTTGATCCGCCAGTACAACCTCGATGCCAATCTCGTGAAAGCTTACGCCGCGGACTTCTGCGGCACAGAGACTCTTAGTGGCGCCAGCCGTGAGTTGGTCGAGTCCTTCATCTCCCATCTTTCTGCGGCTGCGAAGCAGAACCGAGATGCTTTGATCTGCAAACTCAACTCCTACGCCCAACCAACTGTGGAGGCAACATCATGAGGCGATATATTCCCGGTTTGCATTCAGGGCAGCAGGATCTGGTAAGTAACCTCGACGGGATCTTCCTGGTTCGCGTCGAACGAGCTTCCTATCGCTGGCATCCTCAAAAGCCCTTCTTTGCGCTACGCTTCGGCATCCTCGAGCCGACCTCTCATGAAGCAGTTTCCTTCTCGGGGCGGCTTTACTGCACCGACCGTGCACTGTGGAAGCTCAGCTGGTTTCTTCGCGATTTCGGCTACGACTCCGAACTGCTGAGTCGAGACCAGATCGATGAAAAAGCACTTGTGAATCTTCGCGGTGTCATCCGGACCAGCTTTACCAGCCTCAACGGACATTCGTACCAAAATCTGGATTCCTTTGCTCCCGCTTCCGAGTGGGAAGCGCTCTCCTGCACTAGCAACAATCGAGCGAGCAGCGGAGTAGTGAACATGATCTATAGCTTCACGCAAATTGCCCACTACCTGCGGTGCCCACGAAGCTACCGCCATCGCTATCTGGACGGCTGGCGCGAAAAGGAGACTCGCGCGGCAATGATATTTGGCCGCTGCTTTGAGAAAGCCCTCGAGTCTTACTTCTGTGGTGACGATTGCGCTGCAGCGCTTCATCGAGAATGGGGCGCTTACCGCGATACGGCGTTCGCGTTCAAAAAGGGAGATAGCTGGGACCGACTGCTGCATCAAGGTGTACATCTCCTCGAGCGTTTTGCCCAAGAGAACCGGATTCACATTCCCCAGCCGAAGGAAAATCTTCAACTGAAGGTGGTCCGAGATCTGCCAGTTTGTCGCCTATATCGACGCCGTCGGTGAGCTTGATGGAACGAGCTGCCTCCTGGACTGGAAGACCACGACCAGCCGTTACCCGGAGGCGCCGGCCGGACTCCTCACGCTGGATCCGCAATTGATCTGTTATTCCTGGATCACTGGGATTTCCGATGTGGCTTTAGTGGTCTTCGTGCGAAAGCACCACCCGGAGATCCAATACTTGAGGACGTCCATTTCGGAAGAGCAGCGCTCTGAATTTGCCCGTCTCGTGGGAACGACGATTGGCCAGATTGAGGCCGCACAATTCCCTGCCCACAGTGGTATCCGCTTCCCACAGAACGGATGCATGAGCTGCGCGCATCTCGGGCTCTGTCTCGATGACCAAAAGCTGATCGAATCCAATCTTACCCTTGCCGCAGGAGCGAACGACCTTGCCTGGCTTGACGAGCTTATGGATTAACCGAGGACTGATGGTGACTCCCGAGATCAATCGACGGCGGGCTGTATTCGTGCCCGGCAGGATCGACGAGATCCTATCTTGGGAGAAAACCAAAGAGCAGGAAAAGGATGTCCGCTTTGTGGAGTTGGGCGAATACCTGTGTGAAGTGCGCGCAAAGCCGACGACTTGCATAAATGGCCTAGAGTCGTTGGCAGAGGCACATATTTCGAATCGCTGCGGCACTTTATGCCAATAAAAGGGGGTGGCTTTCGCCACCCCCTTTTATTTTCAAGTTGACCCGAGTTCCTTGCGGGAGAAACCCAGCGTGGATTTTTGATCACTGAGGCGTGTTTAAGAAGGTCACGAAGAGTGGCAAATTCCCAGTGGCCACGGGCGTTTGTGAAGTTAAAGCGCCACCCGTGCCAATCGTGAAGAGCGAGATGGCATTGGATCCGGAATTGTCCACGGCGATGAGGGAACTGGTCGGATCAATGGCAATGTCCGTGGGAGCGACTTCCGTTGCGACCGGGGTTCCGCTGATTGGCGTTGTGCCGGGCACGCCAGAAGTAGAGGGTAAGCCATAGAGCGCACCAGCGACGGCTGGTGTGGCTGTTGGATTTCCAACGTCCAGAACGTAGAGATAACTGCCGTTAGGCGCGACCTTGACATTGATTACGGACACAGCACCGGTAACGACAGTATCTGGTCCCAAGGAGGTCAGAGCGCCTCCTGCCCCGATGGAGTAGCTGGAAACGGAGTTAGCCGTCTTATTGGCAACGTAGAGGTGAGTTCCCGTGGGATCTAAGGTGGCAATTTCCGGGCCTGTGCCGGTCGGGATCGTTGCCCCTGTAGAGAGCGGTGTCAGAGCGCCAGTCGACTGGTTGATCTGGTACGCGCTGATGGTGTTATTGCCATTGTTAGTGGCATAGAGATATTGGCCGGTATGATCGATGATAAGGCTCCGACCGGAACTTAGATTGGTGGTGAACGGGCGAGCCGGTGAACCGCCGTGAGGTGCCATCGGTCTGGTTGATCGTGAATCCATAGATCGTGCCGTTCGGATAGGTGCCCGTCCCATCCCCGGAATCGATATCGAAGAGGAACCGACCGTAGGGATCGATGACTCCGTAGTTCCAGTTTGCAGCACCGCCAATGGAGTCTGGGAAGCTTGTGATAGACGTAGGTATCCCATTGGTAATAGTGTATACCGAGCAGTAGCTCTGCTCGTCCGATTACGTACACGAATTGACCGTTGGGATGCAGGATCGTCTGTCTCGGGTAGGACAGGAGGGTAATTGACAGGCGAACCAACTTCCGTCAGATACGGGCTGGTGGTGACGTTGGCATTGTAAACGCTGATCGTGTCGTCGGTGACATTGGAGACATAAGCGTAATGCGTAGTGCCGGTGACGACAGTAAGCGTGAGAGTTCCAGTGATCGGAGGGGTGGAGCTCTCGGTGGCAGTGATGACCGTTGTCCCCGGGTAAAACCGGCGCCGGTTGCGCGGCAGTGCCGTTGGCGATGACGTTCGCGACCGCAGGTCGTGGCCGATGACCATGTGACAGGGTTAGTCGGCGGATGGGTGGTGCCTCCGCCATCATCTCTAGGACGGTGAAGGAAGTGGAGTTGCCAACGGCGATCGTGATTTGCCGTGGCGAGTAATCACGAGCGTAGATGTGGGCCCAACCGTGAGATTGGTGGTGTTAGAGGTCACGCCGTCGAGGGTAGCGTTGATGGTGGTGGTGCCTGCAGCAAGTCCGGTGGCAAGACCAGGGGTAGTGGTGCTGAAACTCGCAACAGTGGCGGTGCCCGCGTTCCAAGTGACCTGAGCCGTAATGTCGGAAGTGGTTGTCGTGCCCACCGGGATTCAGTAAAGTTCCCATGGCATCGTATTGCTCTGTGCCAGCAATGGCGATGGTCTGATTGAGTGGGGTGATAGTAATCGATTTAAGCTGATTCACATTGAGAGTGGCAGCGTGGAAGTAATGCCGAGAGCAGTCGCGGTGATGGTGGTTGTACCGACGGCCACGCCGGTGGCAACGCCAGCTGACGCCATCAATAGTAGCGGCGCTGACACTAGAAGAACTCCAGGAAACACTGATACCGGGAGTGATGGCTCCATTACTGTAGTACCCACTGGCTGTGAATTGCTGGGTTGTGCCGACGGCAATAGTTTGACTGGTAGGACTGATGGTGATATACCGCAAAGTCGGAGCACAATTGCATGCGGCGAGAATCAATACGCAGACCAGCGACACTGCCGCCAAACCAATTGACTGGGCTTTCTTTTCATGACGCCTCCTCAGCGTTGGAACATGACAAACTCGTAAGTTAGAGGCAAGGTTGGAACAACAGTTACCTTGACTGAAAGGGCGGAAAAGATGCATCAGAAGGCGAGGTTTCCACACTCAAGCTTCGTCGTCGGACACCCAAGATGCCTCTCTGGCGTAGCACGTTACTTCAATCGAGAAATCCAGGCAAGCTGGCTCGGGAGTGACTCATAACCAAGCGGTATATACACATTGACATACATTGAATACTGAACCGGACCCCATCCTTGTAATCTCTGCCACTCGGTGCCCATACTTTGCCCGAATCAAGCATCTTTGCCAGCGCGGATAGCCCGAACTTCGGTTTGTTCGGCCAAGTCCCCACAAGTCATCCCCGAGACACGAGACAACTAATGGGCTTTGACAGGAATACAAGCAGAGAGCAGATGTTGTGAACCGTACGGACGAGAGATTTCGCTTACGTCAAGATCGTGGAAAGGTCAAATCGAGCAAATGGTTAGTTTGAAAAACAAAACGGCACACTGTCAGTCTGGCACGCTAGCAACTCTCGAAGGTGCGTCCAAGAGCATTCCAGGTAATCTATCCCGGGATGACGAATCTAACTTCGACTTTTACCACTGCACGCCGGGATACATGCTCGGCATCCTCTGGCCCCGATATGCATACTGACCGGTAATCTTCATATGCCAGACCGTTTGCGCGCTTCCACCCTGCGTAACTTCGTAGACGTCTCCCGCCAACGCAGTCGGCTCAGCCGATTCGCAAAACTCAATGTCCCCGTTTTTCAGTACGCCGTTGTTGCCTCCGAAAAAGGAATAGGTCGGGGCCGTGATATGAAAGGTCAGTGTTGCCGTCATCGCCGTTTCGTCGAGCGTGAGAAGCGGCACGGTGCTGTAACAGCTAGCTGACGGCGCGGTGCACAGCACCTGACCGGAAGGGAAAAACCGGTCATCTCCGTTATCAAAAACCGCCAACCCGAATTGTCCGGTCGTATTCGTGGTCGTAAATGACGGGCCGTGCTGCGCGTAGAACCAGTCCGTTGGATCCGTTCCTCCAACCAACGTGAAATCACCTTGATAGCCCAAGTGCCAGAGGATGTCTCCTGCGCCCGCTCCATTCGCGTAATCCACCTTCACCAACCAGTTCTGATGCCGGATCGAGATGATCAAATTTCCATCTTCCGGCGAATAGAGGATGGCGTTCGTGTGAGTCCAGTCCGGGAACATGATACGGCCGCCGGTTGATGTCCAGGTGGTCGAATTCATTCCAAAGCCAGACCGGATTATGGTTCTGGTCCAGATCGATGATCACATCTCCAGTTACTGTCGTCCCGGAAATGTCTTGCTGTGTCGCTGCAATCACGATCAGGTGCCCGTTAGGAAGCATCACGAAGTCGTGGTGCGTCCCTATTACTGTGATATTGCAGCCCGCACATGTTGCAGCCGCCAGCGCTTTGTTGAGGTCCGCGGCAGTCATTTGCCAAATCAGCTTTCCGGTCAGGTCCACTTCCTGGAGGACCGAGTTCGCCCCGTCGGCAGCCGAATTGCTGAAATTGATCAGGAAATGCCCGTTTGGCAGCAGCTTGATTGGATTCGCAGCAAGTCCTGCAAACCCCGGCCCCGGGTTGTAGCTCCACAGAATATCGCCGTTCAAATCCGTAACGGCCACGGGAGCGACCGAGGCACTCCCATAGACAAGATCCAGCAGCTCCACACCACTCTGCGGCGTCATGCCCGGCGTCGTCGTGGTCGTTAATCACAGGCAATTGCGCAGCTGGAACGGCCCCCGTGGTGAACGTCTGGTCCAGGTCCATATATTGCGTCCCATCGGCGAACTGTACTACTCCCCTCATGTGGTACAGCGTGTTTCCCTTCATTCCCGCCACGAATAAGCTCACCGGCCCGCCCCCTGTCGGTACCGGCTGCGTCCAGGTCGTAAAGCCGTAGTTCGTATCGGTGCCAAACTGCACGGAGACGTTTCCCGCCGCCGCCGGCGCAATGGTATAGCTCGCCACTTGCGTGTTGGCCGTGGCGTCACTTGCCCCGGCGCTACCACGTTGACGATTGCGCTGGCCGACTTGGAGTGATCTTTCACGGCCGTGGCCGTCACCGTGACGGTCATGCTCTGCGATCCCGATGGCGCAGTGTAATTGCCGTTGGCGTCAATCGTTCCCGCCGTAGCTGACCAAGTGACTGCTGACGAGTCGTTCGTTACAATAGGCGTGAATTGCACCGTTTGGCCCGTGCCGATGGCCACGACTTGCGGGCTGATGGCAACGCTGAAGGGGTTCTGACTTGCGCAACCCGCAGCGAGGATGAAGACGCAAATAATGCCGAAAAAGAGAATAGAGATACGCGTACGCAAGCCAAGTACTTGGACCATTCGCACCCTTCCGACTTCTAAAATTGCAGAGGCTGCAATCCTCCGCGAGATTATAACCGGCACGCTACGATTAGCTTTTTCCAAAAGGTTCTGGGGTGAACAGCGCCGCGGTCGGACACCATCATCGTGCGCCGGCGCGCGTGTGTAAGTGGTACCTCAAGACCCGGGCTGCCTCCGCTTTCGTTGCGTCTGCAATCAGGCAAGATTGTTCGCCCTTGCTGGCGGTCAACACACCGCGCCTCTTCCTCGGACAGTCCCCACTCCTCCACGAGCGCCGGCCAAAGCACCTTATTGCGACCAGAAGTTTGAGCCACAGCAAGTGCATGATTCGATCGGCTTACTCGCCCGTCACGAACAGAAAGAATCAAGCTGATAGGATAACCAGTGGCTCGCCAAACCATGCACTGATTGAAGTTAGATCAGTGTTCGGCACTCTTTTCACCTGCCCGACATTCTTCTAGTCGATTTACCGCATTTTAGGATAGACAGCCACGCCCTGACAGGTCAAGGAGCATCACAGATGGCCACGGTTTGACAGCCTAGCTCGCTTCGCTGGTCATGGCGGGGAGCCTTCTTTAAGTTGCTCGATATCTCGCTGCTCGATCTGGCGCATCAAATCGCCACGGCGAAGGAAATATGAGTGAAGGTGGGAAGTCAGCTGGCCGGGCACGACATAGAACTGGTTGTAGGTGGCTTGGCGGAACGAGATGGGTCCTCGCGCCGGCACCAGGTGCGTTCCCCACTGATAAATGAGTCCCAGATTCCAGAGCACGAAGCAAGCCAGCACTCCAGAGGAAACTGCCAGGGCGGTCGCGGCTGGGAGAAGTGCGTGGCTACGCGCTCCAGGAGGTATGCAAGACCAAGAATAAAGAGCGGTGTCAAAGAAACGAAGAAGCGGTTGCCGTAGGAGGAGATGCCCGCCCAATCCGGATAAAAGGAAATGAAAAGATAGAATGCCACCACTGCAGTGAAAAAGGGAATTCCGACCTTGGGCAGGCGAAAGGCAAAGAAGAACAATCCGAGAATGGCCAATCCCAGAAGCGGAGTCCAGGACAAGAGCCCGTGATTGGAGGAAAACAGCACACTCAAAAAGACCGGAGAGCGCCAGAGAAAATCGCGGATTGAGACATAGCCAGTCTCGAAGGGCCCTCCATACACAATCCAGCGAGAGACAAACGTGGGGATCATCACCACGACGACCACAAACCCAAAGAGGAGGTGCCGGATCAAAAGTTCCTGAAACCGCGGTGACGACGAGCGTCCGCGAGCGGAGAATACTTGCATACTGCCACACGCCTTCGACGGCAAGCACGGAGGCAACCATCAGATTTGGGTAATAAACGTCAAGCATCAGACCTACGATCAGGCCCAAGAGTAGCCATTGCGCCAGGCTCCGGCCCTCTCGCGTGGCATCCCAATACCACAGAAAAAGAGCGCACGACAAAAGCGGAGTGGGCATGGGACCAAGATGGATTGAAGTACATATAAACCGGTAGAGAACTCCCCCACCAAATCGCCAGCGTGGCGACGAAAGACCACACTGGTCCGACGTATTTGCGTGCCAGACGAAATGAGAGCCACAGACGCCAGAAATCCGTACAAGCCTGTGCCAAAGGCCATGGCATAGCGGTACGGAGCGGAAAAACCATCCGCTGCAACGGTGGATCCCAAGCGCCCGCGCCAACAAAACCCCGCCATGGGCTAATAGCAGGAAGGGAGACCAGAGCATCGCCGGTCCCACAGTAAAATGATTGTCAAGATGGCCAGTGCGGGTACGAAATTCTGGCCTTGGGCTGACCGTTCTCGTCGCAGGCGGGATTCCCGAAAACTATCGTTGGCGGATTGGTAGTCATGGGTAAAATCCAGATTGTGTTCAATGAGTGGGGCGCGGGCGTACGCGTAGTAGCCAACACCGTCTCCTCGGACCCAGGGGTTCAGCAATGGAAGCGTCACCAAAAAGAGAAGGAGCAGGATCCGTTCGAATCGGCGTTCCTGCATTGGACGCTGAATATTCACTGATATTCAATCCGTCCGAAACACATATCGGTCACTGTTCAACCAAACAAAAACGACGTGGTCAGACGCCCCAGTTCCAGATTATCTGTACAGCGAGGGGTCCACAAGCGAAGTATACTTCACCAAAGATCTCAAGTCAGCCGAACGAGCTCGGGCCGAAGCCGCATGGCTCAGAAACCCTTCTTTTTGCCGGTAATAGGTCGCCACCCGGTCGATGATATCCGCGAGACTAGTCTGCGGGCGGAAACCGGTCAAAGAATAGAAGCTTATCGATGCACGGAACACGACGCATCATGTCTTCGAATCCCGCCTCATAGGCTTTGTCGTAAGGAATGTAGTGAATTGGCGAAGAACTATCAGTGCGCTGCTTGACCATCTCGGCGAGGTTCTCGATGGTAACTTCCTCCGTATTGCCAATATTGATGACTTCTCCGATGGCACGCTCGAGAGGTAACAGCCGTAGCAGGGCTTCGACGGTGTCACGCACGTCGCAGAAACAGCGTGATTGTTTGCCATCGCCATAGACCTCGATTGGCTCTTGTTTCAGCGCACGTTGCACGAAATTCGGCAAGCACCATACCGTAGCGGCCGGTCTGCCGGGGTCCCACTGTATTGAAAAAACGTACAACAATTACAGGCTGCTTTCTTTCCTTCCAATAGGCAAGAGCTAGGAATTCATCGAGGGCTTTGGACGCCGCGTAGCTCCAACGACCCTTCGTTGTAGGGCCAAGGACCAGGTCGGCATTCTCGTGGAACGGAACCTGAGTGTTCTTCCCGTAAACTTCCGAAGTAGAGGCGAGCAGAACCAGTTTTTTTTTCTTTGAGGCCGCTCCCAGGACCAATTCTGTTCCAGCGACGTTGGTCTCGATGGTGCGCACTGGACTCTCGACGATGAGCTTTACCCCAACTGCAGCCGCAAAATGAATGATGATGTCAGCGTCATCCACGAGTTCGGCAAGCAGTTGCTTATTTTCAATGCCGTCGAGGTGATATTCCAGATTCTCGGAACTCTTCAGATGACGGATGTTTTCCATGCTGCCGGTAGACAGGTTGTCCAGCAAAACCACCTTCTCATTCTTCTCCAGCAGGCGTTCGGCGAGGTGAGAACCAATAAATCCCGCACCACCCGTGATGAGATATCGCAAGGCAGCCTCCTCAAAGTTTGTCGGAATCGTCCCGAATCCCCGACGGAGGCCGAAGTGCGAGCGTGATGATTCCGCGTGTTCCGGTTCGAGGGATTCCTGGGGACCATAGCCGTAGGAATAGGGATAGTAGCGATAGGAATAGTAATAATCCGGTGCGCTCGAATCCACGGCGTTCAGCACGATCCCCAACAGGTTGGAATTGGCATTGATGAGCAGGTCCCGAGTGCGCGTGAACGCTACCTTAGGGGTTTCCCCGCTGCGCACTACCAAGAGCACGCCATCTACCTGAACGGAAAGAATCACAGCATCCGTCGCCGCCATGACCGGCGGCGAGTCAATCACTACAAATTTATACTTCTTCCGAAGCTCGGCAATGGCCTCCGGCGAGCTTGTGCGACGACAAAAGGTCAGCGGGATTCGGTGGGAGAGGGCCCGTGGGAATCGCCGATAAGATTTGGGATCGTGGGATGAGGTACAGTTACAAGATCAAGCGTTGAAACGCCAGCTAGATACGAGCTCAAGCCTGGATACTTTCCCGTGCCCAGGTTCAGCAACCGGCTCACTCCGGGTTTGCGCAAGTCCGCATCCACAATCACGGTCTTGTCCCCCAGCTGCGCCAAAGTAACGGCGAGATTCGCTGCCACTGTCGTTTTGCCCTCCCGCGGCAGCGCGCTGCTCACCAGAATGACCTGTGGCGGATGGTCCGGCCGCGAGAGCAGCAACGAGGTTCGAAGTACCCGGAAAGCTTCCGACATCTGCGATTTGGGCAGGTGCTGGGCAACCAATTCAATTCGCTTCTCGTGGCCATTGGTCGAAGTGGCTCTTGAACAATCCTGATTTCTTCATCGGGATTGCGCTACCCGTGAAGGCAGGCACAACCGCAAGTGAAGGCAGGCGCGCCAGGGTCTCCACATCGTCCGGAGTCTTCACGGTGTTGTCCAGATACTCGCGGAGAAGTGCGAGTCCAATACCGCCTACCAGGCCGACGAGAAACGCCAGGGCAATATTCCGTGTCTTGGCTGGCCGCGAAGGTGTCGACGGAACCATCGCAGGATCCACGATCCGAATATTGGAGGACTTCAGCCCCGAAGCAATCTGCGCTTCCTTCAGCTTGGTCTCCAAACTGTCGTAGAGCGCTTTGTTGGCCTCAGCCTCGCGCTTGAGGATGTTGTACTGGATCATCTTCCCGGACATCACGTTGACTTCGGCCTTCTGATCGTCAAGGGCCCTGCTCAGAAGTTCTTCATGCTGTTTTGCCTCGCGATAGTCGCTTTCGAGTTGAGCGACAATGCCTGTGCGCTCCGTCGCCATTTCCGCTATCGAGCTCCTTCATCTGCTCCTGAAGCCGCTTCACCTTGGGATAATTCGGACCATATTGATTCACGGCATCGGTGTACTGGATGGAGAGATCGCCACGCCTGCCTCGCCATCTCCTGCAGGACAGGATTGTCCCGGAGTTGCGGCACGGCATCAAGTGCACCCGATTTGGCAAATTCGTAAAGCGCCTGTTTTTTCAGGCTGTCGCTCTGCGCGTCGCTGAGCTGTTTGTCAAATCCGCGAGTCGTTGGGTGGTGACGTTGTTTTTGTCATCGAGCGGTCCAGATCTGATTATTGCGCTCGTATTCGATCCGAGCGTCTTCCGAGCGGCGCACTTTGACGCTGAGTTCGTTAAGTTCGTCTTGAAGCCATTTGGATGCGTCCGCCGTGGCCTCGTAACGGCTCTTGTAATTTTGCGCGATATAGTTTTCGAGGTGGGCATTCAGGATCCGCGCGGCAAGCTGGGGATTTGTGGACTCGAACGTAACTTCCATCAGGCGCGTGTTGGGAATGCGCTTCACACTCAGGCTGCCCAGAAATGCTCCAACTTCCGACGGCAGTTTCTGGTTTTTCAGCGATCCCGCGGCAATCGCCTCGGACTCACCTCCACCCGAAAATTCCGGATCGGCGGCAAGGTTCATGTTTCGGATAGTCGGCAGTGCCATAGTCTCGCTGGTCAGAATGCGCGATTGGGTTTCAATGTAATTATCGACATCCATCTCGTAGTCATAGGAATCCGCGCCCTGAAACGGCAGGATATTTGTGTTTTCCCGGTCAATTTCCATTTTTGCGCTGGAGACGTAAACCGGTTTCATCCGGAAAGTCGCGATGCTCACGATCGTGACAACCGCCACCAGAAACGAAAGAATCAGCCACTGGTGTTTGCGCAGGATCAGCAGGTAATCGTAAAGGTGCGGCTCGCGAGGCGAGAGCTCGATTGCAGAAATTCGCGAAGCGGAGGAGGAAAAGATCTCCACACTCCCGTTCGAACCGGGGTTACGCGGCACGATTTTGGAGTCGTCGATCATTCGCACTCTCTACTGGTACGCAAGCCGGTAGAACGCCACATTCACACCGGCGGCCAAGGCCAGTTGCAATGTCTGAAGCAGGAACTCCTTCGTGCGATTATCCGGGATATATAGGATGTCGCTGGCCCGCATTGGCAGATCTTCGGACTTCTGATCGAGCACCTTCTTGAGGTCCAATTGCGGTCTCGGTCTGCTTTCCTTGGTCGTCCTTACGGATAATGACGGCATGATCCAGCTTTGCGATCCTGGTCACGCCGCCCGCTAAGGCGAGCACTTTCATGATGGTTAACTGCGTGCGGTCGTTTGTCATCACAAATCCACCAGGCCGGTTCACTGCACCCAACACATAGACGATACCCGCGTGCGGCACTGTAACGACATCACCAGCCTGCAGGGGGATATTGTTCCGAACATCGCCCGTTTCAATGAGCTCGTTGAGATTAATGGTGATGATGTTACCGGAGGGGGCAGACGTTTCCGCTGAGGTGGTGGGATTGGCGGGAGGGGAAGAGTTCTGCGCCAGCTCCGTTGCTGAAGGGAAGGCCGGAGAATTCGAATTCGGTTTTGTGTCCTTCTCGCTCGGGACAGGCGCATCCTGCGTTGAGGATTCCGCAGAGGCTGCTGTTCCTGGTGCAGAAAGGGAAAGGGGATCGGGAATAGGGACCATGACAAAGGCGGCGGAGTGGCTGCGAGTCACGAGGATAGTGTCGCCGGCATCATTCGAGATGCCACCTGCTTCGGCGATCGCTTCAAGCAAAGTCACACCGTGATCTGCTTCGTAGACCATGGGGTGCTGGACGGCTCCCACAATGGTGATGGGCTTGCTCTTGTGCTCCTTCACTACCACGCTGACTTCTGGGTGGCTGACTAATCCGTTAGCCTGCAATACATCCGCGATCACTTGCTGCGCTTGAGTCTCGGTGAGGCCTGCAATGTGCAGGCGGGTAGGAACTAGCGGGATGCGATGGTTCCGGATTGGTTGACACGCACTTCTCGCGCCAATTCAGGAACATCAAACACAGAGATGCTCAATAGATCGCCACTTCCTATCGTGTACTCATGTGGGGCTGATTTCGAAGTTTCGCTGAGCGTGCGGATGCGCTCATTGGTTTGTTGTGGAGTACCAACGACCGAAACATCCTGGGCAGAAGCACACGATGCCCTGTGGAAAAAGAAGAAAAGCACAATGCAAGGTAGCAGATAGCCCCTGCTGGTAGCCCAGACCTTCAACTTCGCTGACCCCCTCGCGATATTATACAGTCGTTCGTTTCGCGCTGACTACTGTTTTCGTGCGCTGGTGCGATCGCGATCCTCTGCCACTGGGCCGGTGGGCGGGAGGCGAACAGCTGCCATGTGGGCTGATACAAAAAATAGCAGGGCGTTCGCCGGTATATGCAGGTTGAAGTCTACCAGACTATGAACCAGGATCCCACTACATGCTACGAGCCCGGAAAGGTTCAAAGCCGAACCAACGAATTCTCTATGGCCTCCATGCCTTTCAGGCGCGTTCAGTAACAACACACCGATAAACCAAAAGCAGCAAAGCCCTCCGATTATTCCTGTTTCTGCGAGTCCTTCCAGATAGTCATTGTGGGCGTGGTTGACGATCCTTCCGTCGTACACCGAATCGTAGGGAGGATAGACCATCTCAAGTGTTCCAAGGCCCGTTCCGACTATGGGGTGGTCGAGAAACAACCGCCAGGTATCCCGTCGCATCGCCGCCCGTTTGCCGGCTGACACCTCAAGATTCTGAATTCCGGCAAAGCGCGCCAACACTTGGTTGACGCCTATCCAAGAGACCAGCCATCACCGCGGACAGCACGATCGCGCCACCCGCAATCACATACCTACTACGGACCCGGCGGATCAGAAGTAACACAAACAGAATGACCATCTGAACAGCGAAGCTGACAATTCCGCCGCGCGAGGCGGACAAGAGCAACGCCACGATCGGGACCACGGCGAAAAGTGCCACGAGGAATAGTCTCTCTCGGCGCACCTTCCCCAAGACCAGCGGCACCAGGGCGACGGGAATCACCATTTCAGCGAATCCCGCGAAGTGGTTCCGATTTACGTATGGTCCGAAGGGCAACCCTCCATAACGCATGACCCGGAACCAGTAGAGTTTCCCGTTGAACGTCAGATGCTGCAGAATGCCCAAAATGGATACGGAGAATCCCAGCGTCATCAAAAACCATACAAATGCGCGCCAGTGCCCACTTCGTGTGAATGCTTGCGACATCAAAAAGATCACCACCAAATAGGTGATCACAAGTTGCAGCTCCATCCGCGTGTAATAACGCGAAGCTGTCAGATGAAACACCAGTTGCACTGCCGCAACCAAGGCAAATGCGCAGAGCGGCAGGAATTCGGGTGGAATCGTGAGTTGTTCCGCTTTGAACCGGTACTGCCGAATCGCCCAGGCGATCAGAAGGAATGCTGCCCCTACCTCTAACACCGCCTGGGCCCACTCTTCCACAGCCCCGAAAGACAAAACCGCGAACGCCAGCAGCACGCAGATACCGACGCGGACAAATCTCATGGTTTCTCGTGCTCCGCGACCTCTGGCACGAGATTCACGTCATCCACCCAGGCGGTACCCGAGATACGTACGGTCGGATCATCACTCGGTTCACGAGTGACGCAGATTTTCACTCGATGAATGCCGGGACCTGCGGTCCAGGCTTGCTCGATCAGGGTGAAGGGGTTATTGCCGTAAATCTGCTTCGTGTTCACCAGCGGGGCTTCGGAAGTGCCGTAAGATCGAATTCGAAAGCCGACGCCATGTTCCGTCGTGAGATCTTTCGTCTTGACCCAGCCGGAAAAACGATAAGTCGTTCCTGGTTCCACGACGGCGAGTGTGCAGGCTGCCTCCAGATTCGGATTGTGCTTACCGTCAAACGAGAGCCGCAGTGATTGGTTCCCAGAATGCTTTTCGGCCTTGTCGAGTCTGATACTGACGCCTTGTGACGATCGGCTGAAATGTCCAGCTGAATGAAGCGCCGTTGACGCCTGATTCAAAACTGGGATCCCACACGACCGAGCCCTGGGGCTGGAAGAGCGGGGGCAGATTCATGGTGGCCGTGCCCTGGTCCCATACGCGCCGGGCCTCCGTAAATTCGCCTGCTTGTTGCAACTCGGAAACGAGGCCCTCGAAATGGCTCAACCCTCAAATGGGGATGAAGCGTGAGGAGGCGAGCCCAGACAGTCTTCGCCACGGCCAACTGCTTTGCGCTTGCGGCTTCTCCAATCACATCAACGTAAACACCTGTGATACGGGGGCAGAAGTTCGTGCCAGAAGCTCATCGATATTCGGATTGGACCGGTAGGCTCGAGAAAACGCTGGCGCTGCGCGTGACCGGTCCGCCTCGATCGCACGGCGTAATTCCGCATACGCCTGCGGTCAATTCGCCTTGTCGCAGAAGAAAGTTTCCATATCGCCAGGAAACATCCGCGGACACAGGATAGCTCTTCTTCGCCTGCAGATACGCCTCGCGCGCTTCTTCGGTCTTCCCGTCCAGCTCGTAAGCCGTAGCGAGATCCAACCACGCATCTGTAGCATCGGGATTTAGCGCAATCGCTTTTCGATAGGATTCCTCGGCCAGGGCGGAGTCCTGCTTGCTCGAAGTTATATTGCTGATAGCGCCCGAGCGTATACCAGTAAGCGGGATTGTCCGGTTCCAGGCGCACGGCAAGCTCCAGCCGCTTCGCCGTTTCTCCTTCCGATCCGTAGCGCGCAATGGCCATGCGTATTCCAAAAAAGCAGAGCCACAGGCCGACGAGCAAGGCTGTCGCCACCACCAGTCCGCGCGCGGGGGAATCGGAGAGCCGCAGTATCATCCCAAGTTACTCTGCCTAGTCCGCTCCGGGGATGCAAGAATAAATTGACGGGTATCAAGGAAGGGGCTCGTTCCAAAAAAAACAGCTCCTATTCTCCGTGAACGCTGAGCCCGCGGTGAGTGCTAGACCAAGACAAACGCAGCCCACTAGTCGGAGTGGCGGACGAATTGTTCCCCGGTAGAATGCTAGCGGTCAGATGGGTCAACCACGCGAAGATCGAAAATACGATCTTTGCGCTTCAGTGGAGAGGCTAGGTTGATGCTTTCTTTCGCGGATCGCGTCGAGGGGCCGAAGTATGTGCTGGTGTGCTTTCTCGAAAAGGTAACCGTCTCCTCAATCTCCAAGCCGAATTTCTATTATGGCCTAGATGAGATCGGTACGCGCATGTGGCAAATACCCACAGCATCGTCAAGCGTTATGCAATCCATGGCTCATAGTAGTCAGATGGCCGGTTACCCCTCTCTCCTACGCAAGCTGGTTCAAGCTGGCATCCGTCATTGACTCAACAGGCCCAGCTCGCGTAACGTGACACTTTCTTCGATCATACGGTTGGTGGTGAGTTTCGTGCGTGACATTCTAAGTCTAGTACAGCGTGCGCTTGAGCCGCTTCCGGTGCGTGGCAAGGGCCGTCTCGCCGAGCAGATTCTTCGTCGAACGAAGGCAGACGTGCTGAGCTGCCATCCCCTCAGCGGGATGAAAGTGCAGTTACGTCGCTCGCAGCGCATCGAGCGGCTAATGTGGGCCGGGGCTTATGAACGTGAGGTGATAGCATTAATGAAGAGAGTTTTAAAGCCGTCCATGACCGTGATGGACATTGGTGCCAATATTGGCTACATTGCCGCAATCGCGGCGGCACTAGTTGGTGCTGGAGGACAAGTACACGCCTTCGAACCGAATCCTAGCTGCTACGCTTGTCTCGTACAAAATCTAAATCCGTTTTCGCATGCTTACGCGCACCAAATGGCAATCAGTGACACGCAAGGGACGCTGCCGCTTTATCTGGGTGGGAATTCTGCAGAAGACGGGTGGGGATCTCTGTTAGAAAGCTGCGCGTTCGAGCGTGGCCCAGAGCCGAGGGACGAACGGCGCGTGGTGCAAGTTGAGGTGACAAGTATCGACGACTTTGTTTCGAGATCTATTGCGCGCCGAGTTGACCTCATCAAGATAGACATCGAAGGAAATGAACTGCACGCGCTTCGCGGAGCGCTGCAGACAATTGAGCGCAATCATCCGGTGATTATCGCTGAGTTAAACACAGGGTGCCTTGCCCGCGACGGGGTCGCACCAGCTGACGTCGTTCAGTTCCTAAGAGACCAAGGATACTTAGTGCGCCGAGTAGATAGTGAAAACATCTGCGCGCTGTTCCTTCAGGCCAGTCTGGCGTAGCAATTCCATTCACGATGCTCATGTATTACGTATTACACGGTGAGCGCAAGGCTCCTCATGCCGGGATTGTAGATACTGGTGCATGGGCGTGACGAGAACAACCAGATACCGAACAACACAACGCCGATGCCGATGACCAGCCACACACGTTTCGCCCACGCCGGATAAGAGCCTTTCGGTTGGGAACTGCCGACAGCATAGCTAAGTAAGAATCCACCAGAACAAAAGGACACGACATTTCCGAGACCGTGAGAGTGGCGCTATGGGAGGAAGCACTCAGATTCGCGGATACCTAGCCTGCCTGGGCGCTGCCGACTCCCGATGCTGCGCAAAGCCCTCAAAGCCCACCCGCACTCTATTGAAATTGGTCATGTCTCACGAGTAGGATTGTGTCTCCAGTTAGGGTTAACCGTCGCTTGCTCGAACCCCGCCCCTCACGACCGCCGGTGAACTAAACGCAGGATCCGCCTGGAAGGTTGCATCATGAAGCGCATTCGAGAAAGAAATCATGCGGGGCATTGTCCAAACTGTGGCAGCGCATCGATCCATAGGTCTAGGAGAAAAAACCTCTTGGAGTCCTTTCTCCACCACACTCTATCCATTAGTCCGTATAGGTGTAGCGAATGTGATGATCGCCATCTGCGCTTCCGTTTAGCGAAGCGCGTTCGGCACCCCTCAGCCCCTGGGGCTAGACACGCCACTTAACTTGGCTGCCTTTCGCGACCTAGGTACCGAAGACCGAGCGAATATCGCTCACGAAAGAGTGCGGATGATCGGAGTAGGCAGAGTTACCTGAGATGACGCTGCGACTTTCTGATTCCCTCGCGCCAGGACTGATGTTGCCGCCGTTCTGGTCGGCGCTTGGGTCTCTTTTCTTCCGATCCGCGCGGCTTTCTTCTTTCCACGAGTCTGTTCTACATCCAAGCCGCCTCTGTCGCCATCCTTAAGGCATGCAGGAATTGACGAGCTTGGACGACCCGGTAGAATGTTGACGATGGGAATAGTATTCGATTTGCGTTACAGAAGTGACATGTTTCTGTCTCTAATCGAGGGACCAAATGAAGCTCTCTTTAGCGGATCGCGTGGAGGTGCCGAAACACGTACTGGTGCGCTTTCTCGAAAAGGAGTCCGTGTTTCTGAATCTGGAAACGGAGAATTATTACGGCCTCGATGAGATCGGCACGCGGATGTGGCAAGTGGTTACCGCGGCGCCGACCATCGAAGATGCTTATGCGCAGTTGCTCAGCGAATTCGATGTCGAGGCCGAGCTACTTCGTCAGAATTTTTCGGAACTGCTCGGGCGGCTGGTAGATCTCGGCTTGCTCCGAGTCGATTGTGCTGATGTGGAAACGGATCCAACGATTTAACGCTCTAGAGCGCCGGGACCAGGAACTCTTCCTGGGCGCATATTGTTTGCTGCCTCTCGTTTCCATCAGTTTACGCTGGCGCGGATTCCGCAAGACCAAAGCATTCCTAGAGCCGTTCCTTTCTGTTATGCACGGGTCGCAGAATCCCGACGTACAGAAACGCGCCGCTCGGACCACGCAGATGGTGCGCGCCGCAGGTCAACACGGAATTGGCCATCCCTCCTGCCTCGAGTTTTCGCTGGTACTCTGGTGGCTGTTGGCACGGCAGGGCATTGCCTCCGACTTGCGAGTGGGCATTCGCAAGGACGGAGAAACATTTGAAGCACATGCCTGGGTCGAGTGCGGAGGAGCAACCATGAATGGGACCGCGACACCGCATCACCACTTCGCGGCGTTCGACACAGCCCTCGCGTCCTTGCCACCCGAGCCGCAGGGAAAAGACTTGACTCATTGATCTGCCAGGCGATGAGGCTCGCAGTCCGACCTGAGAACAATACTTCGAATGATCTAGCAGTAAATCTAGCAGTACATGACACTGTTGTTGGGAACAATGTGGGTGTAGAATCTACTCACCGCCCAGCACGAATTTCAGATTGCACGCCAGACTCGGGAATTCCAGGCCAGCCCCCCGGATAGCAAGGTGATGGATTGAGCGGAATTGTCGGCATTTTTGACCGGGACGGTGCGCCCATAGATCGGGGGTTGTTGCAGTCGCTCGTGGATTTTCTTTCTTTCCGCGGTCCGGACGCCAGCGAAATCTGGATGGATACTTCGATTGGCTTGGGCCATACGATGTTGCGGACCACGTGCGAGTCCTTTGGTGAGCGGCAGCCCGCCGGTCTCGAGGGCCGCTTTTGGATCACGGCGGACGCAAGGCTCGACGACCGCGCAGAGCTGCTGGCGGAACTGAATCGTCCGAGCAACGGCATCCTTCCTTCCGTTCCCGACTCTGAGTTGATCCTTCGAGCTTATGCGAAATGGGGACCGGCCTGCGTAGAACATCTCCGGGGTGATTTCTCCTTCGCCATATGGGACGTTCGCGATAAACAGTTATTCTGTGCGCGGGACCAGTTCGGGATCAAACCCTTCTATTTTGCCAGTGTCGGCTCGATCCTAATCTTCAGCAACACGCTCGATTGCATCCGCCAGCATCCCGCTGTTTCCGGACGATTGAATGATCTCGCGATTGCCGACTTTCTCCTCTTCGACATGATCCTGCGAACCAGGGGCTACCTCGTTCGCGGACATCCAAAGGCTGCTGCCCGCTCATTCCCTCGTGTGCAGCCGAGACGGCATCGCCGTTCGCCGTTACTGGACGCTACCGGCAAGAGACCCAATCCACCACAAACACCCCCGCGAGTGTGTCGAGCAATTCCGGGAACTTCTCGATCGTGCTGTCGCCGACAGGTTGAGAACGAACAACGCGGCAGTCTTTATGAGCGGTGGACTGGATTCTCCCACGGTGGCGGCCAGTGCGCAGCGGATACTCGCGCGCGACGGCTCCGCTGATGGGCTTTGCGCCTACACGGAAGTCTTTAACGGTTTGATTCCGCACGAAGAGGGTCATTATGCGAGGCTCGTCGCAGAAGCTTTGAAAATCCCCATCGAATTTCAAGCCGATGAGATGGGACTGTCGAAGCATAGGAATCACGAACACAATCGTTGGCCCGAGCCCGTCCATTCACCCGGTTCGGATGGCGGGCTGCGCGCAAATGCGGCCAGATTGCCGCTCGGAATCGCGTGGCCTTAACTGGCTTTGGAGCCGATCCCGCCCTTTCCTGTCTGCTCTCGGTTCATTTCTCGCATTTGTTCAAGAAGAGGAAATTTGGCCGCGCGCTGGTCGAAGCGATGCGATTACCTAGCGGCCGAAGGAAGGTTTTCGCGGCTGTATCTTCGCACCCGTTGGCGAAAATGGTTTGCTTCCGAGGGCCGTGAGTATCAATATCCGGGCTGGTTGAACCCAGATCTCGAAAAACGTCTGGGTTTGCGCGCCCGGTGGGAATCGTTGATCCGTGCTTCCACGCCGAATACCGCCGTTCGTCCCGTAGCCTACGAGGCAATGGTTGACCCCGTATGGCCAGCCACGTTTGAAGGCTGCGATCCTGGAGTGACGCACATTCCACTGGAAGTTCGCTATCCGTTTTTTGATCTGCGATTGGTGGATTTTTTGCTGGCATTGCCTGCGCTGCCGTGGTGTTCCGACAAGGAGCTGCTGCGCGAGGCCGCACGCGGCATCCTGCCGGACGCGGTGCGTTTGCGGCGCAAATCGCCCCTCCTGGCCGACCCACTGATCGCCCTCCTGCAGCAGCCGGAATCAGCGTGGGTCGATTCGTTTGAAGGTGTTCCTGAATTAGGCCAATATGTAGAGCGGCGCTTTGTGCCGAAGGTGTTCGGAGAGAAGGATGTCTGGGCTGCGTGGATTCATCTACGGCCGCTCAGTTTGAACTTTTGGTTGCACTCGCAGAAGGCATCGGCTATAAACGTGATGGGAGAAGTGTCTTGAAAGAGAACACTGAAGCTGAAGCGGGTGGGAAGAAGCGATACGAGAAGCCCGTGCTCACGGTGTACGGCGACATCCGAACCATGACTGAGTCAGTCAATTTTAAAGCAGGGAGAAATGACGGCATGATGGTATTCGGTATGAATCTGAAAACTGCACTGAACGATCGCCTCCCGAGGACCCCCTCTTTGTTCGCATCACACGTAGTTTATGGGCTGCGAGTTGCGGCCAACATGGCTCTCCCTGGCCTCCCCCTCCGACCCGATTCAGACGCGTACGACGTACGGATAGTCTTAAAGGAATGGGCTACCTTTCCGACTATATTTCCTGAGTCCGTCGAAATTCTTTATACGAGTCCAGAAGACCGTGTGCCCGGCCAGCCGAGCCTGCGCGTCTGTGTGCTTCCTGGCGGGGATTATTTCGGCTTTTTCTATCGGGATGAAGTGCGATTCGCCGTTGAACGCCAAGGCCGCGAGGTTTGGGGCGACTGGCCCGAGAACTACAGCCTCGAAGATGCCTGCACCTATCTGCTCGGACCAGTGCTCGGATTCGTGTTGCGCCTGCGCGGACTGACATGTCTGCATGCGAGTGCCGTTGCGGTTGATGGACAGGCCATTGCCCTGGTAGGTTCTCCCGGCGCCGGTAAGTCGACCACCGCGGCGGCGTTCGCGCAATCCGGCTTTTCGGTTATCGCGGATGATGTCGTGGCGCTCGTGGAGGACGGAAAGAACTTTCAGGTTCAACCAGGCTACCCTCGACTCAACTTGTGGTCTGACTCCGTTCGCGCTTTATTTGGTTCGGAGGAAGCCTTGCCACGGATAACTCCAACCTGGGACAAACGGTACCTGGCGCTTGGCGACAACGGTTTTGGTTTCGCCTCCAAGCCCTTGCCGCTCGGTGCAGTCTACCTTCTCGGCGCAGGCGAGGCGACCTTAGAAGCTCCCGTCATAAATTATCTTTCCGGAAGCAACGCCCTCGCCGAGTTTGTCACCAACACCTACGTAAACTATCTCCTCGACCGCGACATGCGCTCCCGGGAGTTTGACGTGCTCGCTCGGCTAGTGGTAAGAATCCCCATTCGCCGCGTGCGGCGGCCGGCCGATTACTCTACCGTTTTTCGCCTCTCGGAGGTCATAGCGAATGATGCGAGACGAGCGATGGCACGCAATCCGACGGACGCGACCTCGGCGGACGCCTAAACAATCCCATGTATAGCCTAGGCGGCTACGGCTCCATGCTCGCGGATCGCGTTCGCGTGGATGCTTACGCTCAAGCCTTGCGCCAAACGGTTCATGTCGGTTCCGTTGTGGTGGAAATTGGGACGGGGCCGGGGATTTTTGCAGTACTTGCGTGCCAGGTTGGCGCCAGCCGCGTGTATGCCATCGAGCCCTTCGAAATCATTCAGGTGGCTCGAGAGGTTGCCGCGGCTAACGGCTGTGCGGACAAGATCGAGTTCTTCGCGGATCTCTCCAATCGCGTGACGCTTCCCACTCGGGCCGACGTCATCGTCTCTGATCTCCGCGGGGTGCTGCCACTCCTGGAACGCCATATTCCGGCGATCGTGGACGCACGGCGCCGGTTTCTTTCGCCCGGCGGAACCCTGATCCCGCGAAAGGATACGTTGTGGGCTGCAATCGCCGAAGCTCCAAAACCGTACGGCGAACTCGTGGATCCGTGGGACCACAATGCGCTCGGCCAAGACCTGAGCCCGGCCCGGCGACTGATCGTGAACCAGGTCCACAAGTTTCGTGTGGATGCCGACCAGTTATTGACAGCAGGTCGACTCTGGACCACGCTCGATTACAACAGCGTGGAAAACCCCGATGTCCGAGGCAATCTGGACTGGAAGGTCGAGCGAGCCGGGACCGGACACGGGATTCTGCTGTGGTTTGATGCAGACTTAGCCGAGGGTATCGGGTTCTCGAGCGGCCCTTCTGGTCCCGAGACAGTCTACGGTTCCCTCTTCTTACCTTGGCCACAGCCTGTGCCCCTCGTGCCCAGCCAATCTGTAGCGGCAGACCTCGAGGCGAAATTGATGGAAGAGGATTACGTCTGGCGATGGACCACGCGGATCGAACCGCAGGATGGATCGAGCGCTTCTATCCGTTTCGACCAATCGCAGTTGGCCGGCGAGGTGTTGTCTCCGGCGAAGCTTCACAGACGGGCGGCAGCCTACATACCGGACCTTTCCGAGGAGGGTCGCCTGGCTCGCAGAACTTTCGAGCTGATGGATGGAACGGCTTCACTTGAGCAGATTGCGCACCGACTGGCAACGGAATTCCCTCAACGCTTCTCAAAAAAGGAGCAAGCGTTGTCCTACGCCGGTGCAGTCTCGAAAGAGTATAGCCGATAGACAGGCACCCCGTTGCCTTTAGTCGTCTTACGATACAATCCCGCGGAAGCGTAACTCTATCGATCGTGGACGGACCATTTCGTGATGCTTAACCGTGTAAATCGTCCGTCGCCACCACGAACTACCTAGCTCGGTCGAACCATTTTTCCACAGAATCCATATGCCTATTGCCAATATAACTACGCTCATCCAATTCTGAAGAAAAAACTCTCCCATTCCATACCATGAGGGTATGAGACTAGCCGCAGTTTGAACCCGACCTATCGCATCCAGCAGCGTCTTCACTAATCCACAGAGAGTCGCAAAAAATCCGAAACTTCTCACAAAAAGCCCAAAAATCCTTTGCCGTTTGGTAGGAATATGCACTCTCGCCAAGCCGCCGGTCGACTCCGCTATAATAAGTTCGCTGAAGTCCACACCTCTTCCGTTAACTGTGCTTTTGACTTATATCCAGCTAGAGGTGAAAAAGGGGCAGAGGCGGTCGAACTGCCCCCTTGAACGTTACTCCTCGAAGGAAAATATCCTACCATCGCGTACCGCGCCTTTGAAGTGGTAAATCGTGTGGCGCCAAACGCCGTTTAAAACTCGGCGGTGACACTATGGTGGGGTCGAGGTGTAAGGCTTGACAGGGCAATATTGCTGGCAATATCCTATTGTTGCATGAGGGCATATGTGTTGGACACGGATGTACTGGTAGCGGCCTTCCGTAGCGATGCTGGCGCATCGCGCCAAGTGCTCGAGGCGGCGCGGGCTCACCGATTCGAATTGCTTTTGTCTGTGCCCTTGATGCTGGAATACGAATCAGTTCTGACTCGCCCAGAACACCTTGCTGCCTGCGGAGCGAGCAGAGAAGATGTATCTGCTGTGCTCGACGAACTGGCCTTGGTCGGGAAGAGAGTCGAATTAATGATTCGCACACGGCCGATGCTACCAGATCCGAACGACGAGATGGTTCTGGAAACGGCCATCAATGGTCGCGCCGATGCCATCGTCACTTTCAACGAGCGGGATTTTAGACCTGTGGCGGCGCGTTTTCGATGTGCGGTGGTTCGGCCCGGGGAAATCGTCCGAGGACTGGTAGAGGAAACCGAGTAATGGCAAGCGAAGGAGCGAATTCATGAGACGAAGCAATTTTGCTTTGCGTGTACCGCCCACGCTGTTGGCCGAAGCGCGTAAGGCCGCTGAATCGGAAGGCGTGGCTCTCAACCAACTGATCACGCTCGCACTCGCGGAAAAGGTTTCTGCTATGCGCACGGAAGAGTACTTTGAGGAACGCGCACGGCGTGCCGATCCGGCAAGGGTCAACCGGATTCTAGCTCGCGTGGGCAAGGGAAATCCTCCTGCCGAAGGCGATGAACTCCCGTTGGAGTTTCCTGCTCGGAAGTTAAGGAAAAAGAAGTAAAAGTAAACATCATGCCGCTCGATAAGTTTGGCTAATTTTCATGAGGTTTCGCGGGCCGAAGGCCCTAAGTGACAACTTCGGAACATTTGAGGGAGAAGATTGGCTTCCCAATAACCCTAAGCGACGGTTGAACAATGACTTATGGATTTGAAATCGAACCTGTTAACCGAAGGGTTGCTAGTTCGAATCTAGCCCGTTCCCGCGTCGGGATATGCGATTTGGATGGATACGGTATCGACCACGCTCTTTCTCCCGATACTGGCTCGCCGTGTTCTCGCGTCGTCATAGCAATTACTTATGTGGGTGGTTTACCAAGGTGCGGTCGACCCTACCAATAAACAAGGCCACCCTTCGGCCCGGAAGAAGTGGCCTGACTAAATCTGCTTGTGAAAAACGATGTTGAGGAAATTAGGCCTGTGACACTCTGCGTATCAAAGCGCCCGCTAGCAAGCCCGCAAGCCCCACACCCAAGAGCGAAAGCGCCGACGGTTCCGGGGTTCCTGCGGTTGGGCCGGTTGAGGTTGCTGCACCTCCCGTTATCCACGCAGCTTCCGTACTCGAGCTGCAATCTGCGTTGTCACAGGTACCCTCTCCGCCACCAAAGTCCTGACCGGTAGTCAGGGGATCCGTAACCGTGCCGCCCAGAGTTCGATAACTCAAAGGGGTTATCAAAGAACAGGAGCAATAACGGGCCCGTAAAATCACCGCTGCTCGCACCAAGGAATAACCCAGTGGAGCCAGAGGAACCGGGAAAGGCACCGCTAAGAGTTTTATAGGTGTTTCCCGCTGTGGTAGTAATATCGATGGAGCTAAACATGTTCGTAACTGAATTATAGTCAAACGACCCCGACGCCGTTTCGCCATTACTAAAGGTTACACCAGTCAATGTCCAAGGTACCGGTACGCCATCTGCTGAAGCGATGGATGGCATACAAAATAAAGCAACCAGCATCAAGGCTGTGATCAGGCTTCGGAATATTAGTCGGTTCATGGCTCCACCTCAAGGAAGACAAACCTACCTGCGGCTTAATGAGCAAATCAAATGCCAATTAAATCGCACTCAAAATAAGGCGGTTACATGTCAGTCGAATAGGCTGTTATTGTAACTTTTTGGAAAATAATTTGCCTGAAAGTGCATTTAAGTAGCTAGACCTCTCGCGTCACCTTGTGGCGTGCCGAGCCTTGGGATTGTGAGGCTTGTCAGGGGTTGCCGCACGCGCCGAGCATAGCAGGGCAGCAGGGGTTCCCCATTGACTGCAAGGAAGCGACGAAGTATGCTGCATCAGCTCTGCCGAGGAGTCTTTATGTTACGCCTTCGGGCTTTCTGCGCGGCCATAATAGCTTTAAACCTCGTGAGTGTGCCCCTTATCGCTTCTCCGAGGTCGACCTCTCCGCTCGGAATCGTTATCGCCGCGAACGGCGCTCATATTGGCGCGACCGTCGCCGATGTGGGGACGACACTCTACGGAGGTGACAGAGTCAGTACGGAACCTCAAGGTAGCATGCAGGTTCGTGCCGGCGCCGCGAGATTGTTACTTCTGAGTGCTTCCGCTGCCATCGTCGATGATAGCGGAGGGGCACCTTCTGCTAGATTGCTTTCCGGAACCGCCACATTCTCGACTGGCAATGCGCGGGCTTTTACCTTGTATGCCTCCAAAGCCGCCATTCGGCCACGAACCGACGCGCCCACTGTCGGCAGCGTGACCTATGTCAATGAAAAGGAATTGTTGGTGACGGCTCGGCATGGGGATCTCATTGTTTCGGTCGAAAATGAGGAGCAAGCGGTTCCGGAAGGGTCCTCATTCCGTGTGCTGCTGGATCCTCCGGATGCCGCGGCGCAAGGTCCGCAAGGGGGTCCCGCGAAAGCAGGGAAATCCCGATTCCTGCTCGTCACGTCCGTTCTAGTAGCTGTCGGCACCGGAATAGCTATTTATTACGCATGCGAAAGTCCAGATCGCCCGTAATCTATCAACAACCATGCTTTCCTTTTGGGACTTGCTGAGGAAGACCCCGCGTCGAGTTGCAGCATCCCTTAATGTACTGCTGAATACACAAAGCCGCCGCGTTTATTTTCCGAAGGCAGTCGCATGGTTGTCTTCGCCGCGCCCGCGTTTCCGCACATCGATTCCCAGCCGCTTGATCTTCTGATTCAGCGTGGAGAGCGGAACTAAGAATCGCTCAGAGGCCTCGGTCTGGTTCCATCCGCAACGCTCCAGCATATCTACGATGATGCGCCGTTCCACTTCATCCATGATCTGAAACAGTGTTGGATTCGGATTATCGGCGGCTGTTCGCGAGCCCGGCTCGCCGGGAAGGGGTGGCAGGAACTCTGACATTTGCAACCGCACGCCACGCACAATTTCCTTGCTGCGAATGGAGTCGGGTAGAAGGTCAACGTCCACGCGTTCCTGGGTAGAAAGCACTACCGCACGCTCCACCACATTCTCCAGTTCCCGCACATTGCCGGGCCAATCATAATCCATCAGCAGCTTCATTGCGCCAGAAGTGAAATGGCGCAACGGCTTAGCGTTTTCCTTACAGAAGTGCTCAAGGAAATGTGCGAGCAAAAGTGGAATATCTTCGCGGCGCTCGCGAAGAGGGGGCAGCCGTAAGTGAATCACGTTTAAACGATGGTACAGGTCTTCGCGGAAGCGGCCTTCCTTGACCAGCGAAAGTAAATCGACGTTGGAAGCAGCCACGATGCGCACATCTACCTTGAGCTGTTCGGTGCCTCCGAGCCTCATGAACTCGCGCTCTTGGATGACACGAAGGAGTTTCGCCTGCGTTTCCGGGCTGACTGTGGCGATTTCATCGAAGAAAATCGTTCCCTGATCCGCTACTTCGAAGAGACCTTTCTTCGAACTCACGGCGCTGGTGAATGCGCCCTTCACGTGCCCGAACAACTGCGACTCCAACAAATCCACGGGAATCGACCCCGTATTTACGGGCACGAAGGCTTTGTCGGCCCTGGGCGAAGCGGAATGAATGGCTTTAGCAATCAACTCTTTCCCGGTGCCGCTTTCCCCGCTGATCAGGATCGTGGAGCGGGATGGCGCCACTTGCGCCACCAAATCCAGCAGGACCAGCATCTTCTCGCCCTTGCCCACGATATTAGGAAAATTGAATCGCTGCTTGAGGGCCCGCTTCAACTGCACGTTTTCATCGCGCAAGCGTCGCGATTCCACGGCTTGTGCTACCTGGGCCAGAAGCTCGTCATTCGACCAGGGCTTGGTGATGTAATCCATCGCCCCGTTCTTAAATGCCGCCCGCGCCATCTCGATCGAACCGTAGGCGGTAATCAGCACGATGGGCATGTGCGGATCCTGCCGGTGCACGTCCTTGAGCATTTCGATGCCGTTACCGTCTGGCAAGCTCACATCCAGCAACATGAGGTCAAATGGACGTTCTTCCAAGCGCGATAAGCCGGACAGTGCGGTCTCGGCACTCGAAACCGCATAGCCCTCGGTCTTCAGCAAAAGCTCCAGGCCTTCACGAATTTCCGATTCGTCGTCGACGACGAGGATGGATCCCTTAGACATGAACAGTTTTCCTTACCGCCGGAAATTCCACGTGGAATGAAGTTCCTCGGCCCGGTGTCGACCGCACATCGATTTTTCCAGAGTGCTCTTTGATGATTCCGTAGCTCACGCTCAAGCCCAAACCCGTTCCGCGCCCTCCCGGCTTGGTGGTAAAGAAGGGGTCGAAGATTTTATGGATGTATTCCCGCGGAATCCCGTTGCCGGTATCGACGACTTCAATCTCCACGCTGCCATTGTGAGCGGTGGTTCGCACTTCCAACATCCCGCCAACGGGCATGGCGTCCCGCGCGTTCAGAAACAGATTCAGGAACACCTGCTGCAGTTTATTCGCGGACCCGCGGATCGGGGGCAGTGATGCTCCGAGCTGCTTTACCACCTGAATCTGCGAGGTCTTCAGCGGATGTGACACCAGCGACAGCGTCTCCTCCACCACCTGGTTGACGTCCACGTCGCCAAGTTCGCCGGCACCAGTACGCGAGAAGTTCAAAAGATTGTTCACGATTTCGCTGGCTCGAAACGTCTGCTTCACGATTTTTTCAATGATCGCGTGCCGGGGATCCCCTTCCGGCATCTGCTTGGCCAGCATCTGAATGTAATTCGAGATCACCGCAAGAGGAGTGTTCACTTCATGCGCAACACCGGCCGCCAACAGGCCGAGAGACGTCAGCTTCTCGGTCTGCGACATCTGCTCTTCCATGCGCTCGCGTTGGGTCACATCGTCGAACAGCAGTAAGCGCCCGATCTTTTCTCCAGACTTGCTCACCAGCGGCGTAATGGAAACATTCAATACCGCCGCGCGGCCGCCGTGTACCAAACGATGCTTATAAATCCCGGTTACCTGGTCCTCATCACCCCGCGCTTCAATTTCCGTCACCAGGTCCTGGGGCAACAATTGGGCATACGGTTTGCCCACCGCCTCGCTCTGGCTGACCCCGATCAGTTGTTCCATGCGGCTGTTCCAAGCATCCACCGTGCCGAGCAGGTCTACGGCGAATACGCCCACATTCAACGACTCCACGATGTTTTCGCTGAAATCTTTGAGCCGCGCGACCTCAATCGCTTTCTGCTCCAGCGAGGTATAAAGCTGCGAGTTGTCCAGAGCGATGGCCACATAGCCAGCGATGGTCTGCACCAGTTCCACGTCGTCGCTCGAGAGGTAATCACCGTCCACGGTTTTGCCCAGGCCCAGCACCGCCACGGTGTGGTCCCGGATCCGGCACGGAATGAAATAATTCAGTTCCAGTTCCTCCAGAGTGCGGCGCACCGATTCGCTGACATCCCGCGCGCTTTTTGGAGACTCAAAGAAGATCGGCCCGTTTAAGAATTCCGGCCGCGTCGGCTCGATGAAACTCAAGTCCAGTGGCTCTACCAACCGCACTCCCATGGAACGCGCCAAGCGCATCTGGCCAAATCGCTGCGGGTCTTCCACGAAAATGGCCAACCGGTCGACCAACAGCGTTTGTGAGACACGGTCCATCACCGAGCCGAGCATCGGCTCCAGTCGAACCTCATTCGTCAGCGTGCGCCCAAACTCAATCAGCGTGCGCCGGTAATTCAACCTGTCGCGGTAGAAGAAGCGGTCGAGGCGCGCCTGAATCCCCTCGCGGAATGGCTGAAACAAAAATGCCGCGATCACAATCGCGATCATGCCCGCGACCGGCCCGGGGGCCTGCGCATGGAAAATCTCCGCAATTAACGCCACAAGTCCAAAGTAAATCGCGGCCACCGCCGCCGTTGCCGCCGTATACGCCAAGCCGCGCTTGAAAATGATGTCCACATCCATCAAGCGATAACGGATGATGGCGTAGCCAAAGCACAGCGGAATTAGTACTAGCGTAATCGTCGAGTATTGCGTCCATGGCCGTGGTTGCGGGTCGAACAGGTACGGCAAGACGTACACCAGCGTGAACGGCAAGCTGCCCGCCAGCGTCCCGCCCGTCAGCCATTTCAACTGCTGCCGCAGAACACCCGAACGCGAGTGCTGGTAGCTCAGATAAAACACCAAACCTGCCGCAAGAAAATATGCGCCGAGGAAGCTGTATTCGATCTGCTCGAGCACGACTCGCGAGCGCACCGAGGGCACGAACCCAAGTGCGTTGAACGCGGTCAACGCGTGAACGGTCAGCAACACGGCTGGCAACGCGTAGATCGCCGCGATTTTCAGCAGCGTCTTGCGATCCGTGCCGGAGCGCCCCGGAAATACCAGGGCAAAGTGCAGCAGCAGCGTCGGCGCGAGCATCTGCGCCACCACGCCCGACCAGTACACTTCCAAGTCAAACGTATCCAGCTTGCCGCTGTAGTGGAAGGAATACAGAACGAAGGAAACCAGGCAGAACACGTAAAAGTGCACTGCCTTCGGCGCGTTCCACCTGCGCACGAAGATAAACAGCCCAATGAACAGATACAGCAGGCCCACCACCCGCTCGTAGTTTTCTACCCCCAGGGGTTTTTGAGCTGGCGCGGTAATCAGGCGCGTTTCGAACTCTTCGCCATTCCGCGAGAGCCGATACCGCAACTGCGTCCAAAGCCCGGCCCGAAAGAGCCGTTGGGCAACGTGCTTCTCGTTTTGTACGGGGACATCGTCAATCGCCACTAACTGGTCGCCCGGGCGAATTCCCGCGGCAGCCGCAGGAGACCCAGGCGTGACTTTCCATGCCTCAATGGCGGGTCCGTTGTCGCTCCAAGCCACTCCGTCATCCACGAGGTCATAGCGGGAGCGCTGAAGGAAGTTCAGCCACGCGAATATGACTGCCGCTAGAGTGGCTAGCGCCAGTACTACCGCACCTACGCTGACACGCAGACTTTCCTTCATGCCTAAAATTCCGGAATACCGTGCTCCAGGTTCCAAGCGAGCAAGTCCCCTTCCAATCTTAGTAGACTCGCTTTTAAATAACCTCTTTAAAATCAGGCAAGTTACAGGAATTTGACAGGCGGGCTATACCTTACTTCCAGTTTCACGTAGACCTGCTACAGCTTTACAGACATTCTTTTACTCTCAGAATTGGAGGCTCAGCCCGCCCCTAAAGCTCCGAAACGCCGGCACTAGGAGCACTTGGCCATCCCTTGTGCTCATCGGCACGTTTCCCTGGGCGAGTAAATTGTCACATTCGGCGTTCGCTTCCCAATGGCCGATCGAAGGCCAGGGAAGTGGCTGCCGGACTCCAATGTTGAGATAGGGGTTCATGTCGTAGATGGCTTCCCCGTAAGGGTCTACGCGCGAGAGCGCCAGTCCGCTAATCCACTTATACCCAGCGGTCAATCGTGTTCCCGTTACCGGGAGCTTTCCGGTTAATTTCACCGCAGCCGAATGCCGCGGAACGGTCCGCAACGCATCGCGCAGCGCACCATCCGTTACAATCACAGGTGCCAGCGCCCCGGAGAACGCATAAATCGTGGTCAGCTCCAATTCGTCGGAGATTCTCTCGCGCAGCGCCACGCGCGCGCCCCAGGACACCGAGGACCCACCATCATAGGCAAACGCGTTCGAATAATAATCCTGAACGTATTCTGCCGTGGGAAGATCCGAGCCTTTTCCGAAAAGCGCCACATGGCTATTGTCGTCGTGGAAGGCCGCGATCTGAAGAACGCTGTGATTATCCAGTTTTCGCTCCGCTGCCAGTTCCTCGTGGCGCCCGTTCTCCAGAACGGCACGGCCGTCGTGCCACAGCAGTACCGGAAACGCGTCCAACTGGTTCATGGCTGAAGACAATACGTTGGGAGTGTTTACTTCGGTTAGATACGCGATGGAGTTGTCTGCATCGGTAACGGCTGCAGGCAGCGCCGCATAAATGGCATCCAGATACCAGTTTTGCGAAATCCGGTTATCCAGGTTTATACGAGGGCGTATGCCCCAGGCGGAGCCGCGAGCGCCAACCAGCACATACTCGCCGCCAGCCCGTAGCACCACCCGGTCCCCGAAACTCATCGAACCGCTCTGGTCAATGCGGACTCCGCGGAAGACGGGCCCCTCCGGTCCAATCTTAGCCTCACGCAGCACGATGGTGCTTTTCGGACTATCCAGCTGGGAGCCCATGGGCAACCACACGGTTGCTAAGCCGCCAGCGGGAGCGTCGCCGTCGTAACTCACTTGTCCCGCGAAAACCAGGTGGTTATCGCGCTCCAGCCGCTGGTCATAGGCGAACGCCGTTCCGGGCGCAGCATCGATGTTAGATACCGACCCGGGTCTCCTCGCTCCACCTGTAAACTCGATCTGTCCCAACTGCCTTGGCGTGACTATGTCCGCCACCACACCGGAGCTGTCGTCGGTATCCTCTTCATGCCACTGCAACACGGGCCTCATCCCCGACGCCGAACGCAACACCCATTTCCAGTCGTCCGGTTCCGAGGTACCGTTCGCTGGCGCGCGCCGCAAGCTTTCTATCGACGCAAACAGCGATTCCAGTTGCACACGCACCACGGTGGTTAAGTTCGATGTAATTTGAATGTGCTTTTCGAGCGATGGCAGGAACCCGGCGAGCGTTACGCGTATTGTGTACAAACCGGCGGGCAGGTTTTCCGCGCGAAACGCACCTTCGGTATTGGTGAGCAATTGACTGCTAATCAGAACGCCCGGAGCCTCGGCAAGGATTTCTACAGTAGCCCCGAGCTGCGGAATGCCAGAGGGATCACGAACAATTCCGGAGATGGTTCCCGTGGCGGCCTGGTGCCGCGCCTGTGCTGCTGCTCGAGGGGCGCTGCCGCACACACCAGCAGCCATCGCAAATAAAACACCGAAGCACAGGAGCGGTCCGTGCTTCACTCGCTTACCTCCCCGGCGTTACGTTCGCCGCTGCTTTTTGCTCGATCGGAACCTTAATCGAAAATTCTGCTGTGCGCGAAACCGTGGTCTGGGCCAACTTATCGGTCGCACTGACCTCCAGAGTATACTTACCCGGCGCGAGCGTGGCTAGTGGTAATAACCGTTCGATGGTCACCTGATCGCCGGTCTGCTTCATCTCCGCGGACGTCTCCTTGAACTGCATGACCTGCTGGTCGCCTCGCTTCACCGTGTAAACAAACGACGCATCGGATTTATGCGTCTTTTCGTCAGGCTTCAGGTTGTACACCTGCAAATAGATTCCCATTTTTTCGGCGGTTGTAAAGTTCGCGTCCATCTTGGGCCGGACTTTCGACGAACCCAGCACGAACTGGCCGGTACCGACCTGCTTTGCCGGCACATGTTCAATCTGGTCGGCGAGAATCAACGTACTGGCTTCCAGTTTGTCCTCGTCGTACCGTGGAACCGCCAGCCTGGTGTTCACCGCGCCCACATTACCGCTGCTCACGTCCTTCACGACTAGGTCCAGACGATACAGCCCCGGCCGCAGCGGTAAAGCCTTCTGATAAATCGATTGCTGCTTGGCCGCCAGCGCGAACAGCGAGTCCGGATAGTCCTTAAGCACAGAATCTTCGAATGTCTGCACCACCCTGCCGGTCAACGTGCTGACGCGTCCGAAAATGTTGATTTCCGCCGAGTGCACTCCTTCTTTGGCTTTGAACGACAGCTGATTATTGGGAATCTGCACGGAAATCGGTACCAGCACGGTGTCGCTGGTTACTTTCAGGAAATCCGTACGATACTCAAACTTTAAAGAATCGCGCACCATGCGCGAGGTCACGATTGCTTCCAGGTCCTTATATTTCACTTCCGGCGGACGCTGCACCTTCGCATAGAGTTCCAGCCGGTTGAACTCATTCAAGCTGGCGGGTGTGCCACCGAGCGACGTCGGCAAGTTCGTTCCATCCGAGCGCGTAAAGCGATCTGCCTTCGAAGCCATACCCATGGACTCCAGCATGCTGAGCCCCGCTCCGGGCACGTGCAACAACGCATCCTTTTCGGATGGATCCATGGTCAGGTGATACTCACCGCTGCCCGAAGGATCCACAAATTCCAGTTCCACGTTCTCCTGGATTCCTTCCAAATACCGATAGCGCCAGGTTTCCCAAGGATACGTAGTGGTTGATCCGCCGCCTTGGTCCATCGGACGGTCATAGGTGCCGCCCGTCGGATGCGATTCAATTTCGTCCGGCTTGCCCCAGATGATGTAGATCCGCCCGCGGTCCGTCCTCCACCCGGGGACACCGGAAGCAAAATGCTCGTTTGCATATGCGATTCGGCGGTAGTGCTCTTCCTTGAAATCGTTGTCGGGAAGGTCCGGATTGGTGCTGCGCCGTAGCCAGAATTGCTCGATGAACTGCTCGCGCTCCTCGTTGGTTGACAACTGGAGAAACAGTGTCTGTTCTTCCGGGGAGATGATATACACCACGTCCTCATCGAGCCATTTCTTGTACGGCGTATCCAGCTCTTTGAGGGTCTTCTTCATCTTCTGCTTTTGTTCTTTGGTGAGCTTCTGATTCTGCGGAATATCCGGCAAGGGATCTTGGGCTTGTTGCGCAACAGCCACCGGAATGATTAGGAGGGCTAACCATGTGAAAACCGCGGAGAATTTTCTTGGTAGGCTTCGCATTACGGACACCCCAACGACGAATCGATTCTAATCCCCCGCCCAACGTGCGTCAATTCGCGAATGTTGCTCATTCAAAACACTTTCCCCGCTTTCTGGTTTAGACGAGGCGGATGCAAGCTAAGTTGCCTGTAAATAGGGCGGTGCAGGCAGCGAAATCGACCAACGGACCCGAATTCTCAGGATGAGATAGCTGGTACTAGTATTGCTTGTTTCCGAGATGCGCTTACTGTAGGTGTCGATGTTGCCGGTCTGAGCCAATCAACGAATCGAAGATCGCCAGCACGCGGCGGCGATATTCCACCATTCGCGCAAACACGTTACGGAGTTGAGGTTCTTTCTCTGCGTCCCTATGCCACTTCGCCAAAACCGCGGCGGGAACTTCGATGTCGTGACGCAACTGTTCCGGCGAATGTCCACGCAGGAACAATCCGTAAAAAAATGCCGCTTCGCGCTGCGGAAACGCTAAGTCCGCAAGCACTTCGGCCGGCAGCATGGGAGCGATTGTCGCCATAGCAAAGACGCAGTTTACCCAAAAGTTTCTCGGCGTCAAGTAGGACAGCGGTCCTAATGTCGCGAGCCAGTCAAGACGCCCCTGTTTCCGTGTACAACGGAACGGCTCTTGACCGGTTCTAATCCGTCATAGGATGCTAGAGCCGATGGCGAAGTTACCAAAGTCGATGGCCGGTCGCGCCGTGGGGCGTTTTTTGCGCTTCGGTGTTTTGCGCGGATTGCGTTCGGTGGAGATCGACCCGGAAGATTTTCGGCGAAATCTGGCAGAGAAGCACGGCTTGTGGGTCCCGCATTTTGGGCGGATGAAGGATGCGCCCTTGGAGAAGTTGGACGCGATCGCCGAAAGACTGATTCATGATGCGCAGCGCCTGGCCATGGCGCAAGGCGCCGGTTTCGGACTCGGTGGCGTCATCACGGTTATTCCCGACACTGGATTTCTCACCCTGATCACGCTCCGCCTGATCCAAAAGCTCTGTTTGCTCTACGGTTTCGAAGGCGATGGCGAAGAGCGGCGCCTGCAAATGTGGATGGCTGCGGCTTCGGCGGCCGGCGTTGATTTCGGAAAGGACATCGCTGAAAAGCAGATGATCGAAAAATTGGCGCCGCGTATCGCTGCGCGCCTCGCTGTCCACCTTGGCGAGGAAAGCGCCGAAAAATGGATCGGGCGCCTGGTGCCCCTGGCCAGTTCCGCCATTGGCGGGGCCCTCAATTATTCTTTCGTCAAGACGTGGGGCCGCCGTGTGCATCGGCACTTGCGCGACAAGCACTTGGCAGAACGCGCCGCCTCAGCGCAAACTACTGCGATATTGCGACCCTCCGTGATGCGTTGACCGGCGCGCAACGATAGAGCCGACCTTGTTGCAAGGGATGCTAGTCTGTCAACGGTGTGGCTATCCTCAGACACAACAGCGTGCCTTGGAATAATAACAACGCTGAACACGCGATCAAAGCGTATGCAAGGTCACGAGTAATGTTCCTAGGTGCGCCTAGCGCGAAGACTATGTCCGAATATCTCGTTCTTCTTAGCATCTGCGAAACCTGTAGAAACAGAGGCATTGATTTTCTAGATTTTCTGCGTTCGGGCGAGCGAGACGTCGAGGCCTTTACCAAATCAAAGCGGCCAAAAGCAGCTAATACATAGACTAACTAGCCTTAAGCCGTCTTCCTTCCACGGTCTTATTTTCTCTTGTTGCCTTCCTCTTTCGCGTTTGGCCTTGCGTCCACAAAACCTACCCCCTAGGTTCTTCATCGCATGCTAAAATTGCATTTATGCAAATCACGGTAAATGTGCCCGATCAGTTGGCGGCAGAAGCCCGAGCGCGAGGTGTATCGGTCGAGGTTTATGTTGAAGAAATGCTCGTCCGACAGCTAATTGTTCCCGAAGGGGAAACTCCGCAGAAATCCGTTGGCGAGGCCATCGACCGAATCCGCGAGTTGCGCAAGCAGAACACGCTCGGTGATCTGAAAACCAAGGACCTCATTCACGAAGGTCACAAATACTGATGGCGGTCTTCGTTGTGGACGCCTCGGTGGCTCTGGCGTGGTGTTTTGCAGGCGAAGCGACAACTTGGACCGAAGGGCTCCTCGAACGCTTACGGCAGGGCGATCGAATAATTGTCCCGGCGCACTGGCCCACCGAAGTTGCAAACGCTCTCTTGATGGGAGTCCGCAGAAGGCGCATCAAATCGGGACAACCTCAACTCCTCTGGGAAGAACTCGCGCGGCTGCCCATCGAGAAGGAACCAGCTCTCACCACCGCTCAGGCCAAAGAGGTTCTTACGCTTGGCGAAAGGCACGGCCTCACAGTGTATGACGCAGCTTACTTGGAGATCGCCCGCCGCCACCAATTGCCGCTGGGAACGCTCGATGCCGACTTGCGCAAGGCAGCACAGGCAGAAAGCGTACCGCTTCTGTAAAGCAATAAGGAACACGTGGATTACCTGGTTAGCGCTCTTGGTTTCATCTTCTTGAATGACGCTGATTTCAAACGTGTTCGCTCCGGATAGCCCTTTTTGTGAGGCACTCCCTCCCTTCAGCCGAATGGTTATGTTGCAATTGGCTTAGCGGATCGGCGGAGTCGGTCGCCTTGTAAGCGCGTGAGTATGACTATCACTAGCGATCTCGTTGAAACCTTCCTTAAATGCCCCACCAAATGCTTCCTTCGATCATGCGGGGAAGCTGGCACGGAAAACGCTTATAGCGCTTGGCTTCAAACCAAGAACAATGCCTTCCGCATCGAAGGAACCAAACGCTTGGTGGCAGGGGTCGCCCCTGACAAATGTGCCATCGGCACACAGGCCATGGAAAGCCCTAAGCCGGCTCAATGGCACTTGGGCATAGATTTCGCTGTGCAGAGTCAGAACTTGCAATGCTCCTGTCAGGCAGTGGAACAAATTCCCTCGGCCGGCCGAGGGCGAACTGCGCAGTTTGTCCCGATTCGATTCGTGTTCAGGAACAAACTCAGCCGGGACGACAAGCTTCTGCTGGCGTTTGATGCGCGAGTATTGTCGGAAGCGCTTAGCCGAGAGGTCGGCCTCGGCAAGATCGTGTATGGGGAGAACTATGCGACCCTGAAAGTGAAAACCCCAGCTCTGGCAAGGGATGTACGCAAGTTGACCGACAAGATTGGTACGCTGCTTGCCAGTCCCTCATCTCCCGACCTGGTTCTGAACCGCCACTGTGCCGAGTGCGAGTTTCAAAACCGCTGTCGACCAAAGGCAGTTGAAAAAGATGACCTCAGCCTGCTCAGCGGCATGACAGAAAAGGAGCGCACCAGTTTCAACAGCAAGGGTATCTTCACCGTTACCCAACTCTCTCACACCTTCCGACCACGCCGCCGGCCACAAGGATTAAGGGACAAGAGAGAGAGGTACCACCACTCGTTGAAGGCGCTTGCAATCCGGGAGAAGAAAATCCATATCGTGGGCAGCCCAGAAATGAAGATCGAAGGGACACCTGTTTACACCGATGTCGAGGGTTTGCCCGATCGAGACTTCTACTACCTGATTGGCGTTCGAATCAAAGCGGGCGACTCTGTCGTTCACCACAGCCTTTGGGCTGACAGTCCTTCGGACGAGGGCCGCATCTGGCGGGAGTTCTTGTCCAAACTGGTAGAAGTCGAGAACCCCGTTTTGATCCATTACGGCAGCTTTGAGACGGTCTTCCTGAAGCGAATGAGCCAAAGGTATGGTGCTCCGCCAACTGGCTCGCTTGTGGCGAAAGCACTTGAATCGCCCATTAACCTCCTCTCGGTTATCTTCGGGCAGATCTGCTCTCCCAGCTGAGCTACACGCACTTCTGTTCCGCGATGTCGCCACCAGCAGCATAAGCTAAAAATCTGTTTTTCTATTTTCGATTTTCTCTGGCTGCAGGAACACCCTAGCAAAAGTCCGCCTCACCCGCACGAACACGTTCTACATTTCGCTGCGGGCCGGGAAGCGTTTCTGCACAACGTCCTGATTCCACTATTTGGCGAATTCCGCGCGCACCCGGCCGTCTTCGCTTGGGAAATCGCCAACGAACCGGAGTGGGCAATTCGGGAAATTCCATCCCCTACCCGAAGCAAGACTTCACCTTGCGGACTTTCGCGCCTACGCTGCCGAAATTGCGGAGGCCGTTCACGGATTCGGCGCGCTTCCCGCGACGCTCGGCTCCGCCTGTTTGGCATGGGTGCGCGCGTGGACCGAAATCGGTCTCGATTATTACCAGGCGCATTACTATCCTTCATCACTGGCTAGCGTCCACAGCGAGCTCGCACAGCAACTCGCCGCTCTTCCTGCATTGGACCAACCTCTGTGGCTCGGCGAACTCCCCGCCGGCCATGCCGCCAGCGCGTCCTATTCTCTTTCCACCGCGCTCAGCGTTTGCCGCGACGCTGGCCTATGCGGTGCCGCCGTCTGGCGTTGGACGGAGCCCGATCCGCAAGGAAGTGATGCAGCCTTTGGTCGTGTCGATCCGACCGACCTGTTGGCATGGAGTGCATTGCAACGAGCGACCAGCCAACTTGCTTGACACCGCATAGCGGTGGAATTCCCCGGAGATTCCCCGTAAAGTGGATTGATCGGGTATTCGCCTGAAAAGAGGAAAGCATGAAAAACACGGGCAAACTTCTCACTGGCTTCGCGCTCGTCACCCTGGCCGCGATGCTTTTGCTCCTTCCCCAATTCGCGACCTCACAATCTCAACCGCAAATGCCGAGCATGGATCACTCTTCCACGGATGCGACCGAACCTGTGCCGGCATTCCATGCGCAGCCTCCCACAGGAGACTTGCCGGCCACCATGGAGCCGTCCATCTATACCGAAAAGGTCGTGTTTAATGCCTACGTGCTCGCCGGCCGCGTCGAGAAAGTCCTCTATCAGCAGCCATGCTATTGCCACTGTGATCGCGCACACGGCCACGGTAGCTTGCTGGATTGCTTCGTAAGTCGCCATGGTTCCGGTTGCGACGTTTGTCAGAAGGAAGTGTTTTACTCCTACGAGCAGACTCGCAAGGGCAAAACTCCGGCGCAAATCCGGGAAGCGATTGAGCGCGGAGATTGGCGTAAAGTCGACCTCGCTAAATACGACAAGGATTATTTGCCTCCGGCAAAGTAAAGCGCCGCTCCTCCGTCGAAATGGCACGAAAGGAACGCGCATCAGAGACTCCAGCGACCGTGTTTTTACGTCAGCACGCCATCCCCTTCACCGAACACCTTTACGATTACGTTGAGCATGGCGGCACCGCCGAATCCTCGCGGCAACTGGGTGTTTCCGAGCACGCGGTGGTTAAAACTCTGGTCATGCAGGATCAGGACGCGAATCCACTGGTCATCCTGATGCACGGTGACCAGCAGGTCAGCCTGAAAACTCTGGCTCGTCAGATCAGCGCCAAGCGCGTGGAGCCCTGCAAGCCGGAGGGGGCGCAACGTCACAGCGGTTATCAGGTCGGCGGCACTTCGCCCTTTGGCCTGCGCAAAGCACTCCCCATTTTCGTGGAACGATCGATCCTGGTTCTCCCTCTGATCTATATCAACGGTGGCCGCCGCGGCTTTTTGGTCGGCATCAGGCCTCAGGTGCTCACCGAACTGCTCCACGCGGTTCCCGTCGACTGTGCTGCACCGGAATAACAGCCGAGCTGCACGCCTGGCTTTTCTTCTGCTACACTCCCGCAGGTTGCGGCACATGCTCCCTTGTTCCTGCCCGAATTCTAAACAGGAGTGAATCGTGTCATGAAGCGACTCCGCTTACTGCTTGTTTGTTCCACTGTTTCGGCTCTCGCCGCCGTGCTTCTTTTTTGCGCTCAGTTTTCCGCCACCGCTTCCGCCGATTCGCCGTGGGGATTTTCGCTCACCAATCTCGACAAGTCCTGCAAGCCCTGCGAGAACTTCTATGAGTTCGCCATGGGCAGTTGGATGAAAGCCAATCCCATCCCCGCCGAATATTCCTCCTGGGGCACGTTCACTCAGCTTCGCGACAACAATCTCACCGCCATGCGCAGCATCCTAGAATCCGGCGCCAAGGCCAGCGCACCCGATGGTTCGAACGAACAAAAAATCGGCGACTTTTATGCCAGTTGCATGGACACCACGGCCATCGAAGCTGCGGGCTTAAAACCGATCAGCGCGCAGCTCAAAGCGATCGAGGCAATCTACAATCCACAGTCGTTGAATGCCACGATCGCGGAACTTCAGCAACTGGGAGCCGGCATTCTGTTTCGCTTTAGCTCCGGCCAGGACATCAAGGACAGTTCGCGGGTGATTGCCCAAGCCAGCCAGGGCGGCCTGGGCATGCCGGATCGCGATTATTATTTCCGCGACGACGAAAAATCCAAGCAGCTTCGCGCCGACTACGAGCAACATGTGGCCAACATGTTTACACTCGCGGGCGACGCGCCGGATAAAGCGGCTGCGGAAGCCAAAACGGTGATGAATCTCGAAACCGCACTGGCGAAATCCTCGCGCACTCGCGTGGAGCTGCGGGATCCTGAAAAAAACTACAACCCCATGCCCATCGCGGAACTGCAGACACTCACGCCCGATTGGGCTTGGGAAACTTACCTTCGCCTGGAAGGCGCTCCGCAGGTCGAAACCATCAACATTCGCCAACCCGAATTTTTCAAGCAAATGAACCAGGAACTCTCGAGCGTTTCGCTCCCGGATTGGAAAATTTATCTGCGCTGGCACGTCCTGCACGCGAATGCGCCAGCGCTTCCCGAGCGCTTTGTCCAAGAGAACTTCGATTTCTACGACCGGAAGCTTTCGGGCACGAAGGAGATCCTGCCGCGATGGAAGCGTTGTGTACAATCTACAGACCGCAATCTCGGCGAAGCCCTTGGCCAGGTATATGTGGACCGATATTTCCCGCCGGCTGCGAAGGCTCGCGCCAAAGAGATGGTCAACAACCTAATCGCCGCTCTCCGCGACGATATTCCCACGCTCTCCTGGATGGGCTCGGAAACAAAAAAGGAAGCGCTCGCTAAGCTCGAGGCGTTCACGGTCAAAATTGGCTATCCCGAGAAATGGCGCGATTATTCCAAACTCGTCATCGACCGCACTTCTTACGACACGAATGTACAGCGCAGCGTCGCCTTTGAATACGCACGGCAACTCGCCAAGATCGGCAAGCCCGTGGACCGCGCTGAATGGGGCATGACTCCTCCCACGGTGAATGCCTATTACAGTTCAAGCATGAACGAGATTGTGTTTCCTGCCGGCATCCTCCAGCCGCCCTTTTACAATCCCAACGCGGATGACGCGGTGAACTATGGCGGCATCGGCGCCGTCATTGGCCACGAAATCAGCCACGGATTCGACGATCAGGGCTCCAAGTTCGATGGCCAGGGGAACCTCCACGAATGGTGGACGCCCGAGGATCGCAAGAACTTTACCGGGCGCGGCGATTGTGTGGTGAATCAATTCAATGGTTACGAGGTGGAGCAGGGTTTGCATCAGAACGGCAAGCTGGTTCTGGGTGAGAGTATAGGCGACCTCGGCGGACTCACTATCGCCTACGCCGCATACGAAAGGTCAATTCAAGGCAACCGGCCGAAGGACATTGACGGCTTCACCCCAGAGCAGCGCTTCTTCCTCGGTTGGGCCCAGGTCTGGGGAGCGAATCAACGCCCGGAAGCCGCGCGGCTGCAAACCAATACCGATCCTCACCCGTTGGCGCGCTTTCGCGGCAACGGTCCGCTGTCGAACATGGAAGCTTTCGCAAAAGCGTTTGGGTGCAAGAAAGGCGACCCGATGGTCCGCGAGCAAGCGTGCAAAATCTGGTAGCGCTTTTAATGAACTCGCTCGCCCGGTCTAGATGCGTCGCCTGCCTGCTTCTGTCCTACACCTTGTCCGTGGTGAATGGCGTCATCCAAGCCCTCGGAAATGCAAAAGGCATCTACTGATCGGCCGGCGTTATTTCCTAGGGATGCCCAGCCGCAAGTAATCGTCGGCCTTGTTCAGCCAATCTTCTCTCGGCGGATTGAACAC
This sequence comes from Candidatus Acidiferrales bacterium, assembly GCA_963776365.1. Lineage (GTDB taxonomy): Bacteria > Acidobacteriota > Terriglobia > Acidiferrales > UBA7541 > Acidiferrum. Next base: position 223,903 of record CAVZMQ010000001.1, read on the forward strand.
ATCGAGGTCCAACGTATCTTCTTCAGCCCATGCTTCGTGCGGCAGGTTCGAAGGAATGCACAACACTTCGCCGGCACGCACCACAATTTCCTTGCCATCAATCGCGAATTTCAGCGCGCCTTCCAGAATGTAGGTCACTTGTTCATTGTGATGATGGTGCAACGGCACGTGCGCCCCTTTCTTCAGGAACACCCGCGCCAGCATCAGATTGTCTCCAACCACCATCTCCCGGCCAATGAACTCGTTCAGTTCTTCGTGTTCGACTTGGCTCCAGGGAATGTGCTTGCAGGTGCTTTTAGCGCTCACATTAGCCTCCGCGGCCCAACTCTTCTCGTTTGCGATCCAATGGAAAGCTAGCATCATATCCCGCTCCGCCTCCGCTCGCGCGGTCGAAACACGGACGGTTGCGGCGGTTGAGCGCTGCCTACTCTGCAGCAGGGAGACCAACCCCATTTTTTATCCACGCAACCCGCCGACTTGCGCTATCGTCTAAGTTGCAGGGTCTCCGCCCTTCGAGGTGTCCCATGAAAAGGTTGTCTTTGCTGCTCTGCTCTCTCCTGTTGATTGGGACCTGGACGGTCACTCCCGCCGCCTACGCGGATTCGAGTCATGCCAGGATCGTTCGCCTCAGCCTGGTGCAGGGCGACGTTCGCTTCTCCCGTGAATTTCACAAGGATGCTATGGAGGATCCCAAGGCCGTCTGGGAAGTGGCTCCCCTGAATTTGCCCATCCGCGAGGGCTATGCCCTGGCCACAGATGCGAATAGCCGCGCCGAGGTGGAGTTCGAGAACGGCGCCATGGCGTTCCTCAGCGCCAACACTTTAGTTGAGTTCTATGATCTTTCGCTCGATGAAGGCGCCCACATCACGCGCCTGATTTTACGCCAAGGCAGCGCGATTTTTTATGTTCACCCTGCCAAGGGTGATTATTTCAGCGTGACCGGCGGCGATTTTAGCGTGGAGGCCAATGGCCGCAGCCGCTTTCGCCTGGACAATTTTGACGACGGCAGCAACGTGAACGTGGAACTCGGCGAAATCAATGTTCTGCGCAACAAATCGTCCAAGACCCTCGAAAAAGGCCAGTCCTATGCCATCAATATGAACGATGGCACCGCTCCAGTCATTGCGCGGACTCCCGACAGCGACGATTTCGATAAGTGGGTTTCCGGGCGCATTGACAGCGTCGCCACCGCTACCGTGTACACCAGCCAATATGTGAATTCGCCGGACTACACTTCCGGCTTCGCGGACCTCTACAACTACGGCTCGTTCTATAATGTGCCGGGGTATGGCTACGGTTGGCAGCCCTACGGAGTCGGCTTGGGCTGGAGCCCTTTCAGCTTCGGCAGTTGGTATTCTGACCCGTTCTTCGGTTGGAACTTTATCGGTTCTGCGCCTTGGGGCTGGCTCCCCTACCACTACGGCGGCTGGATCCTCAGTCCGAGCTTTGGCTGGGTCTGGATGCCCACTGGCTTTGGCTATGGCATGGGCTACGGTGGCGGCTATGGCATGGGCTACAGTGGCGGCTATGGGGGCTATTACGGCCCGATTTATCGCCCGGTGACGGGAGTCTGGGTTCATTCGGGCAACACCGTCGGATTGGTTCCCTCGAATCCCGGGGACCGTCCCGGCAGGACCCCGCTGAATCTCTCCCATGGGATCTATGCCCTACAAGGTAACGCCCTTGCCGCTAATGTAGTGCCCGCGACGGGAGACAAATGGTCAGTAACCAAAAACCCGCCGCGCAGCAGCTTGACGGCAACCACCTTCGCCACTACCACCCACCCCACTCGTACTTCTCGCACAATTCTTTCTGGAAACTATGGCGCGCGCCCCGTCACTTTGAGTCGCGATTCCTCCATCGTGTATGACCCGGGTCAGCACCGCTTCGTCAATGGCAAGGCTTCCCGAACTGCTACCGAAGAGGCCAAGGTTCCTTCGGCCACAACCGGGGCCAACGCTTCCCACGAGACTGTGGCAGCGGGCGGCCCGAATCACAATCAAACTCAGGGCACAGTTGCGCGCGGCGCCGCCATTCCGGTTCGCCCGCACATCAACCCTCCTTCGCCACCACTAACAGGCAATGGGAATGCGTCTCATGGCCAGGCGGTCGGCATTTGGGGTAATTCCTCAGCCGCCGCTCCGAGCACTACGGTGAGTCCGTCTCATTCCACAGGCGCTCCCTCTACGGGAGGACACTCGGGTGGCGGACACCACTGATCGAATTTGGTTTGAAGTTTTTCTGAAAGAGCGGCTCGCACCCCAATGCGAGCCGTTTTTCTTCGAAGCAACAGCAATTTAGCCGAAAGTCATCCCCGCGTAGCCGACCACCTCATGCCTCTTTTTGTTGATGTCTCCCGAGGTGGCGTGGCATACCAGCTCGGCTTTCTCCACCCCCAGACGGTTCATGGCGGTCAGCATGATTACCGCTGGCCCCAACCCGCACATTGAGATTTGCTCCTGGCGGCACACGTCGTACAACGCCTGCGGATCCACTCGCAACAGCTGTTCGATTGCTTTCTCGTCCTTCTGCCGTGTCGTTTCGTCGTCCTCGTAATGGTTCATATCGGACGAAGTCACAATTAATATTTCTTCGGGTGATTCCGCCAACACCCGCGCAATCCCCTCTCCCATCTCTCGCAATTCGTCATAGCGGAGCGTTCCAACCGCAATCGGCACAAACGAGAATCCCGGTGCCAGCACCTGCAAAAATGGCAATTCCACTTCCAGGGAGTGTTCGCACGCGTGGGCCACGCTGTCCTCGCGCAGTCCGGGACATTCCTTCTCCAGTTTCAGCGCCAGCGGCGTTTCCACGGGAACGTCACCTAAGGGTGTTCGCCACGCCCCTTCAGAGATTATTGCCAGCGGCTCTCCCTGGGGATAATGCCGTACTCCCAGCAGCAAAATCCTTTTGGGCAGCGAAATCCGCGCAAACACGGCACCCGCCACGGCTCCCGAAAACATGTATCCGGCATGGGGCACCAGGCATGCCCGAACCTTCACTTTGGGTTGCTCGGGGTTTTCTCGCTTTGTGTATTGCTCGATGACCGCGGAGAGTTTTTTCGGATTGTCGGGATAGAACTGGCCGGCAACAGCGGGAACACGCAACATGACTCCCTCCACTTCAGAGGGGTCGCGACGGTTTGCCTTTTATCTTTACGGCGGCATGTGAAGCCGGATCGTAATATACCGTGATTTTGTCGCCGTATTGGTAGCCGCCCTGGTCCACAATCTTCTGCATTTTCGCCGAGACCGTCTGCGTCAGCGGGAACGTCTGGATGGCCATGTCGTTGCCCCTGGCCTTCACGGTCACCTGCACGATATTCGCATTCACGATGGTGCCTTCGAATTTCTCCAGACCCACGTTTTTCGGCTTCGGCGTCAACGTCTTGATTATGATCGGGGCCACTTCGTCCACGATAATCGGTGTCAGGATGGGGTCTTGGGCAGCAGCGTGCGGGACCGCGATGACCGCAACTGCCATCGCTCCCAGAATAGCCGCTCCCATGGTCCAACGTCGCTTCATTCGATATCGTCCGTCGCGATCCGTAATGATTTCAAAAATCGTACGTCCTGGGGGGTCATCGTCAGCCGCGCGGGCTGCCGTTTGTCCGGCTCCTGGTCCATGGATTCCTGGTCCACCTGGATGCGGAGAGATTCCAGAAACCGCCGGTCCTGCGTGCTCATTTTCGGCGTGTCGCTGCCATCGCGCCGGGCCAGGCCGATCGTGGCGTCCAGCTTCAGCACGATGTCGTAGCCGTGCGCCCGAACCGAGGAAATCGCCCCGGTGATGCGCTCCGATTCTGAAACCGTGTCGTTGATGGCATGCCCAAGCTCACGCAACAGGTTTTTGAGGTGATCGTCTAGTTGCAAAGCCGCTCCCCCAGTACTGCTAAACCGATTTTAGGCCTACCGCAAGTTGGATACAAGTTGACCTTTTACCGTTGTCCTCAATGTATTCACAGTCGTTCCGGCCATATCCCTGTCCTTTCGTACGGGTGCCACCATCCCGGCCACTTCTGAGCTAAGATTCCATTATGTCCACCGTCGCGCGCATCTCTCCCTCCCCGGAACCGCGCGGATTTAAACGTCTGTGGCGCGCCTTGAAGCAGCTGTTCTACGAGGCGGCCGGCGCGATGTTCGCCATTATGGCCTTGGGCTGGCTCAACTCCGCCCTGCGTGCGTGGACCCGCGACGTCGCGCACTGGCTCATTGTCGTTTCCGTCGCGGTAGCCGGCCTGTTCGTGTTTTTTGCCGTCAGTTCATTCCGCCGCGCCCGTTCGCTGTAAACTGGAAGTCTCAGCTTCCTTATGTCCGACGACAAATCTCAGCCCGGCCGCAAATCGCGTTTCGCCACTATCTCCGGTCAACCGCTGGAGCCGCTCTATTCTCCCGATTCTCTAAGCGGCTGGGATCCCCACGAAGCCCTCGGCTTTCCCGGCGAATTTCCCTTCACTCGCGGGATTTACCCCACGATGTATCGTGGCCGGTTTTGGACCATGCGCCAATACGCAGGATTCGGCTCTGCCGCGGAATCCAACCAGCGCTATCGATATCTCCTTGGCAAGGGCCAGATGGGCCTCTCCGTCGCATTCGATCTGCCCACCCAGATTGGCATGGACTCCGACCACCCTCTCGCTCTTGGCGAGGTCGGCAAAGTTGGCGTGGCCATCGATTCTCTCGAAGATATGGAAATGCTTTTCGACCAGATTCCACTCGAAAACGTTTCCACTTCCATGACCATCAACGCTACCGCCGCGATCTTGCTCTGCTTGTACGTGGCGGTGGCCAAGAAACAACGCGCCAGTCTCGCTAAGCTGTCCGGCACAATTCAGAACGATATCCTGAAGGAATACATTGCCCGCGGCACGTACATTTATCCCGTGCAACACGCCATGCGCATGGTCACGAATATCTTCGCATGGTGCCGCGACGTGGTTCCGAAGTGGAATACCATCTCCATTTCCGGCTACCACATTCGCGAGGCCGGCTCCACTGCGGTTCAGGAAGTTGCTTTCACCTTGGCCGATGGCATCGCCTACGTGCAAGCGGCCCTGCAGGCAGGTTTGCCCATCGATGAATTCGCGCCGCAGCTCTCCTTCTTTTTCAACGCTCACAGCGATTTGCTCGAGGAAATCGCGAAATTTCGCGCCGCGCGGCGCCTGTGGGCCAAAATTATGCGCGATCAATTCCATGCGAAAGATCCGCGCTCCTTGCTGCTCCGTTTCCACGCGCAAACCGCGGGCTCTTCGCTTACGGCGCAGCAGCCGGAAAACAATATCGTCCGCGTAGCCGTCCAGGCGCTCGCGGCGGTCCTCGGCGGCTGCCAGTCTCTGCATACCAACTCCATGGACGAGGCCCTGGCGCTTCCCACCGAAGACTCCGCGCTGATCGCTCTTCGTACCCAGCAAATCATCGCCAACGAAACTGGAGTCACCAACACCATCGATCCCGTTGCCGGGTCCTATGCCATAGAATCCCTCACCAACCAGATGGAGAACCGCGCCCAAGAATATCTCGCGAAGATTGCGGCCATGGGCGGCATGATCAGAGCGATCGAATCCGGCTTCGTGCAGACCGAGATTCAGCGCGCAGCTTACGACTTTCAGCGCGCGGTCGAAAAGAAGGAGCAAATCGTCATTGGTGTGAACGATTTCCTGGCTGGGGATCATCGCCAGATTCCCACTCTTCGCATCGACCCCGAGATCGAACGCACCCAGGTCGCCCGCGTGAAGGCCCTGCGCCTAAAACGCGACTCCGCAAAAGTCCACGAAGCACTCGCCGACCTGGAACGTCGCGCAAAAACCTCCGAAAATCTGCTCCCGGCGATCCTGGATGCCGTCGAATCTTATGCCACCGTCGGTGAAATCTCTGATGCTTTGCGCCGCGTCTTCGGCGAGTATCAGGAATCCGTGGTCATCTGAACCTGCTCCACTGACAGGCTCCTGCTCTGCTCCAAAGCACAGCTGCCACTTTTCGGCCGGTGTAGTATTCTGGCCGCGAGCACACGTTCATGAAGCTGATTCTTGCCTCGGCCTCGCCGCGACGTGCCCAGATTCTTCGCGATGCCGGCATTTCGTTTGCGGTTCTCTCTTCCGCCGTGGATGAAACTCCTTACCCGGGTGAAACCCCGCAACAGATGGTTCTGCGCCTAGCCCACGCGAAGGCGGAACTCGTGGCCGCGCGCGCCATTGGCCCTGCCATCCTCATCGCCGCCGACACTGTGGTCGTTCTCGACGGCCAAATTCTCGGCAAGCCCCGCTCCACCGACGACGCGCGCCGCATGCTGCAGCTTTTCTCCGGCCGTACTCATTCGGTCGTTACCGGCGTTAGCGTTTTGCGACTGCCGGAAATCGAACGCCGTCAATTCGTGGAAACTACGCTCGTCAGCTTCGCTCTACTCTCCAGCGACGAGATTTCGCGCTACCTGGCCACCGATGAACCGTACGACAAAGCCGGCGCTTACGCCATACAGGGTTACGCCGGCCGTTTCATCCCGCGTATCGAGGGCTGCTACTTCAACGTCGTCGGTCTGCCGCTTTCCCGGCTGATCGCCACCCTGCGCGAACTTGGCTGGTCCGAAGACCACGAATCGCAGTAGGATTGCGGCACTCTCCAATCCAACTCGTCTCTTGCCCGCAAAAACAAAGCGCCCCGGGAATAACGGGGCGCTCCATTCGAACTTGCGTTTGCTCTTACTTGGTTCCCTGGGTCCTGGCGTTGTGCTTCTTGTTGTAGATGTTCTTCGATGCGGCGTTCTGCTCTTTGTTGACCTGTGCCTTTTCACCCGAGGTCAACTTCCCGCCATTTGCTGCACGGTCCGCATGCACCTGCTGGTTGATGTTCTTCTGCTGGTTTTCGAGCTTCGCCGTTTCACCCGCCGTCAACTGACCGCTCTTGATTCCCTGCGCGATGCGGTCCTGCTGGTTTTCGCGGCGCTGGCCCACTTGGTTATTACCATAGTGCGCGGTGTTGGCATTGTGCTTGTCATTGTAGATTTGCTTCGAGAGCTGGTTCTGCTGCTGGTTAATCTGTTGTTTTTCCGTACCCGTCAATTTTCCGCCATTGGCTGCCCGGTCCGCACGGGTCTCTCCATTGATCGCCGCTTCCTTCGATTCCAGGTTGGCGGTCTCACCGGCGGTCAACTGCCCGCTCTGTACCCCGTTGGCGATGCGGTCTTGTTGGTTGTCCTTGCGCTGCGCTACTTCGCCGGGTTTCGGCGTGCTTGCGGGTGTCTGGCTCGAAGACGAATCTTGTGCCAGGGCCACTGTGCCCAGCAAAAGCACCGTTGCAGGCAGTACCGTCCACTTCGAGAAATGCATCCTCATGGCTTTGCTTCTCCTTTTCGCTTGCTCGTTCGATTTCCCGGGGTACTCGGTAATACCCAAGTTTGAGCAAAAAGTTGCAAGACCTCTACTGGCCAGAAGAGCAGATGTTTGCGGGCAAAACCGTTGAAGTTATCGTTTTAGACACAAAGGAGGGCGCAAGGAAGAAACTGACTCCCTGGCAAATTCGCCTGGAATCTACTGGTGATTTTCGCGAGACTCCGTCTAGGCAGGTGTGCCGCTTACTTCCACCGAATTGATGCTCTCACCGTAAGACCCCACTGACGTTACTACATAGTAGTAGGTGCCGCTTGCCAGGCCATCATCGGAATAGCTGGTCGCTGCCGTCGAAGCGATCAGCGCGTACGGTCCGCCGCTGGTCCCGGAGCGCTTCACGTTGTAGTTGTTCGCCCCACTGCTCGCGCTCCAACTCAGGGCCACCTGCCCATGTCCAGATTTGGCGGTGATTCCGCCTGGTGCGGACATCTGCACCGGCTGATTGGGGGCTTGCGAGGCGCCGGCCATGCCATCCTTGAAATTGCGTATACCTTCCCCCAGCCCCTTCATAACTTCAGGAATTTTCCGCCCACCAAACAGAATCAAAACGATGGCTAACACCACCAGCCAGTGAAAAATACTGAATTCACCCATGATCCATCTCCGCTTTGTGTACGCCGGAATTCGCTCTCATCCGTCGGTTACAGGATAACACGCTCATCCCCGATGCGCCGCGTTAAGCGCTGCCGGTCCAGGTACTCCAACAGGGGAATCGCATATTTGCGGGTAATGCCCGTCAACTCCTTGAACGTAGGTACGCCAATTTTCTCGCCTTTGGATTTCTTGTAGGTTTGCAGCAGAACCGGCAATCGCTCCAGCGCGCTTCGATGAAAAATCAGTTCCGGAGACACGCGCACCAGTACTTTTTCGCGCAACAACATCTGCAGGATTTTTTCCGCGGGTCGGCTGTCGATCTTCAGGCCGCCCAGCACCTCTTTCACCGAGGGAACCGCAAGCGCCGCTTTCGCGAAAGCTTGCTCAATCTGTTCCTTGGCTCGCACTTCGTCGGCAGTGAGCGTGATTTCCGAGCCTGGCTTCTTCACCAGTTCGCCCTGCAGCACCAGTTTGTTTTGACGCGCCAATTCCTCGAGCGATGTTCGAAACGTCTCCGGTCTCACTCGCCGGCCGGCCGCCGCTCGCAGCTCTTCTCGCGGAATTCCCGGCAACAAGGGATTCCCTTTGTGAAACGCCTCGAGGCGCGCCAGAATTTTCTTCGCGACTCCCTGAAAGACGGCCTCCGTGAGCAATAGCAGCGGTTCGCTGTTGATCCTCCGCACCGTTCCCGCTTGTACGAGGCATTCCGCGGCCGCCTGTATCTCCCTATCCATCCAGCCGGTTCGCGAAGCAATTTCCTGAATTCCTACCCCGAGGATATTTCGTTCGACCATCGCTTCCAGAATCTGTTCGCGCGACCCCTTCTCCACCTTCTCGAGAAACTGCGTGCGTCCGGAATCTTTTCGCGCGGGGCGTCTTGCCATGGGATCAAGAACTTCGCCTCCGCCGATGGTAAGCACCGGCGAAAATTGCCGCACAATGAAACGATCACCGCGAATCAACACCACGTCTTCGAACAACCGCAATTGCACTAACGCCGCTTCTCCGGGCAGCAGTTCGGATGTTTCGTACAGATAAACAGTAGCAACCATCTCCGCGGTACCTGCGTGGAAGTGCACGCGCGCCCGATTCTTCAGGGGAGCGGCGCTGGCCAGCAATTCCATGCGCGCATCGATTCGCCGCGTTTTCGCGAAGCGATGGGGAGCCGCGATCACCATTCCCCGCTGCACCGCGCCGTAGTCAATCCCCGCAAGATTTACGGCTGTGCGTTGACCCGCTTGCGCCCGTTCCACGGCCTGCCCGCCCGTTTGCAACCCGCGCACTCGCAGCAGCTTCTGCTCCGGTAGCAATTCCACTTCGTCTCCAACCGCAACCTGCCCGGAAATCAGGGTTCCGGTCACCACCGTACCAAAGCCCTTTACCGCAAAGGATCGGTCGATGGGCAATCGAAAATAGCGTCCCGCCTGTTTCTCGGTTATCTTGTGGGTTTCCTCGCGCAAGGCGTTCTTCAATTCGCTCAGACCCGTGCCGGTTTTCGTGCTTACCGCCACAATCGGCGCACCTTCCAGAAATGATCCTTTCACGAAGTCTTCCAGTTCCAAGCGCACCAACTCCGCGGTGTCACCGTCGACCAGATCGGCTTTTGTGATGGCGATTACCCCGCGCTTGATCCCCAGCAGACGGCAAATATCAAAGTGCTCCCGCGTTTGTGGTTTGATGGCTTCGTCCGCCGCAATCACCAGCAATACCAGGTCTATTCCCGATGTGCCCGCCAGCATGTTTTTGACGAACCGTTCGTGGCCCGGCACATCCACGAACCCGAAACGCACATCGCCATCCTCCAGAAAAGCGAATCCCAAATCGATGGTGATGCCGCGCCGTTTCTCCTCTTCCAAACGGTCCGGATGTGTGCCCGTCAGCGCCTCAATCAACGTGGACTTTCCGTGATCGATGTGCCCGGCGGTGCCGACAATGATGCTTTTGGTTATGGAAGCCACTGAACCTGAACCATGCGATTCGAGAGTCATGGGTTTTGCGATGCGCTGTCCGAAGGATCCGTCTCGAACGCTGCCGTCCAACGTTAGCCCTTGGCAGCCGCTATTTCATTCACTATTTCCTGCGCCGTTGCACGCGGATCGGTGGCCGTCAGAATGGGACGTCCTACCACCATAAAATCTGCACCTGCTCGAATGGCTTCTCGGGGTGTAGCCGTTCGCGCCTGATCATCGTCCTTTAAAGCCGCCCCTGATTCCTTCGGCCGCACGCCTGGGGTGACAATCAGAAATTCTCGCCCGCACGCTTTGCGGATGGCTTTTGCTTCCTGCACCGAGGCGACCACCCCGTCTACTCCCGTTTTCTGCGCTAGCTTGGCCAGTTTCAGCACCCGCGTCTTCGGTGGACCGCCTAGGCCTACTTCTCGGATGGCCTTCTGATCCATGCTCGTCAGAATCGTAACCGCCAACAGTCGCGTGCGATCCTCGCCCATCGGCACACCCGCGCTGACCGCCTGCACCGCGGCCCGCAGCATCGCCGTGCCACCAAGCGCGTGGACATTCACCAGGGCAACCCCTGGCATTGCCGCGGACGCCAGCACCGCGCCGGCCACGGTGTTCGGTATGTCGTGGAATTTCAAATCGAGAAAAATGCCCGCGCCCAATTCAGCCACTTGCCGCACCGCTTCCGGCCCAGCACTGGTGAACAGTTGGCTGCCGATCTTGAACATACCTACAAGATCCGCCACTTGCTTGGCAAATTTCACCGCTGCTGTCAGGGAATCGAAATCCAGGGCTACAATCAGGCTGCTGCGTGGATGGGCGTCGAAGCTCAAGGTTCGGGGCTCGCCCGAATCTGGTTAGTCCGAGTCGCCTTCGTGGCGGGAGTGTGTTGGCGGCACCTGCAGCAGTTCCAGCCGCACTTGGCTCACTCCGGAGTAAATCAGACCAATCTTCCGGGCTACTCGATAGGATACATCAATTTCGCGTCCTTCTTGGTAGGGACCCCGGTCATTGATGCGCACAACCTCAAATCTCCCATTTCGGGGGTTCACAATTCGCACCCACGAGCCAAATGGCAGGTTCGGGTGCGCCGCCGTCAGGCTCTCGGCGTTGAACCGCTCACCATCGGCGGTCTCTCGGCCATTAAACTCCGGCCCATACCAGCTCGCGTTTCCAACCCACACCTTAATTGGGTGGACCGGGGCGCTCAGGTGCGCCACTAAGGGCGCCTCGATTCCCGGCGCAATCAGGAGCATGAGAGGCACCCAGCGAATCGCAGCCCAGATCATGAAGAGAGGTCGTCGCATAGTGTGTTCTTTTAGCTACACAATACTCGATGAATGTAGCACTAGTACCGCATTATGTCAACCGTTTTCGACCTGCAACCTTCCTGTTATCTCTCTGAACCCTTTAGCTTTAACCCTTCCTAGTACCTTTGATAGCCCGCCGACAATCTCCTCACTGGCCTTCGGGTCAGCAAAACTGGCTGTCCCGACCTGTACCGCCGACGCTCCCACCATCAGATATTCGAGCACGTCTTCCGCCGTCTCAACTCCACCGAGCCCTACCACTGGGATCTTCACGGCCTTCCGGACCTCCCAAACCAGTCGTAAAGTAATCGGTTTGATTGCTGGGCCAGAAAGGCCTCCGGTGGTATTTCCCAACACGGACCGTCCAGTGTTAAGGTCAACAGCCAAAGCAGGATACGTGTTCGCCACGGTCAGGGCATCAGCTCCCGCCTCCTCCGCAACATGGGCAATCAACGCGATGTCTGTCACCAATGGCATCAGCTTTACCCACAACGGCCTGCTTGGCCCCGCTTTCCTGGCAGCGGTCACTACCTCGCTGACCAAACCTGGATCAGTTCCGAACTGCATCCCGCCCTTCTTTACGTTGGGACAGGAAATGTTGAGCTCATAGCCGGAGATTCCTTCGGCATCCTCCAGCCGCCGGATGACCTCGACATACTCATCCAAGCAGTAGCCGAAGACGTTCACTATCCGATGAGTGTTGTATTTTAGCAACAGCGGCAGCTTATCTCTGACGAACGCTTCGACTCCGATGTTCTGAAGTCCGATCGCGTTCAGCATCCCGGAGGGAGTTTCGTGAAGGCGTGGGGCGGCGGCACCTTCGATGGGCTCCTTGGAGATGCCCTTCGTGACGAGCCCTCCCAGGCGGTTCAGGTCCACCAGGTGAGCAAACTCCACCCCATATCCAAAAGTGCCAGCAGCGGTGATGACGGGATTAGCAAGGCGCAGAGCGCCGACCTGCACACCGAGGTCAACGGGATTCGCAGAACTCACGTTGGCTACCGAGAATAGCACGGACGCGCAGTGACCGCTGAACATCGAGCTTCATTGCTTGCCCACCTCGCGGCGTTTCTCGAGCGCCTCTCCGAGCACACGTCCGTCGTGCGTCGCCAGCGTGACTCCGGTAAGCGCCCCCAACGTGGGCGCAATATCCGCGGGGGTGATCGCTTCGAAGTATTCCCCAGGGTGAATCCCGAATCCCATCAGCAAAATCGGCACGCGCTGATCATAGTAGTACGGAGTGCCGTGGCCCGTGCCGGTTTGCCGTTTCGATCCGTCTGCGGATCCGCTCGTGAGCCAATAAGGCTGCTGCAGAACGTACATGTCTCCGCTACGCCCTGCAAAATAACCCAACTGCGCCGCGGTGCGCGTTTGGGAAACGGTTTTGAACCCGCCGCTCAGTTCCTCCGCCCGAAACACCTCCGCCACTCCCGGCGTGCTCAGGGTCACGTCTATCAGCGCTTTTATTGCGGCGGGATCGTGCCGCAGTTGCCCGTAGATGTTCGGCGAGAAATAAACTTCATTTCCCGCGATTCGCGCGATGGGCTGCTTTGCCAGGTTAAAAGGCTCCAGCGCTTGCTCCATCCGCGATTGCAGATCAACCAGACTCAAGACGCCGGTGTCAAACCCCGTTTTTTTCATATCCGCCGGAATCGGTGCCACGCCATGGTCCGCCGTGAGCGCCACCACGTAGTTGCCGCGGCCCACCTTCTGATCCAAATGCGCGAACAACTCGCCCAAATCCTTGTCCAGCCGCACCAGCATGTCCTGAATTTCCCAGCTCCGCGGCCCAAACGTATGTCCTACATGATCCGTCGAGGAGTAGCCAATGCCCAAAAAGTCCGTGGCCCCGCTCTTCCCCAGACCCAGCGAATCCACCGCTGCCTCACTCAATTTCGTCAAATAAGTGTCTGCAAAGGGGCTCGTGGCCCACTGTTCATAGAAAGCCTGATCCGGTGCACTAGATCCTTCTTTCCCTCGCAACGCAAAAGGGAACTCGTTCCCCCACCCGTTCACGGTGGCGGCGCTTTCGGCCTTTTCGTCGTATAAATACCGATTCTCAGGCAACGATAGCGACCATGTTTTGCCATAATCCGCGCTCACCGGATGTTGCTTCACGAACTCCTCGATAAACGGCATGCTCCCGTAAGGCGACGACGTTACCCAAGCTCCGCTGGGGTCAAACCAGGTGACAGCATCCGCCTTGTGCCCCGCCAGGGGGATCGCCGCTCGCGCCTTTAATGAAAATGTCACGATGCGCGTTGCACCCCCGGTCTGAAACTTCAGTTCCTCTGCATAGGACGGTAACAACATGCGCCACGCGGAATCTCCCCCTTTCGTTGTGCCTCCTGCGTAAGCCGTGTTTTTCACGTTGGGATCGCTCGTGCACGTCACCATTTTTGCCGTATCGCGGTCCCACCAGGCATTCGCCACCAAACCATGGTCCATCGGAAACGCGCCGGTCGCGATGGTCGCGTGCCCCGGGCAGGTTTCCGTAGCCGCGTACGGGTATGCCGCGCCTCGAAACCACGCGCCTTCGTCCACCAGCCGCTTCAGCCCGCCGCTCCACTGCCCGCGGAACTTATCCACATAATCTGCGCGCATCTGATCCACGACAATGACCACCACCAATCTCGGCCGGGCCGCTGGAGCCTTAAGAGCCACGGTCTTAGTCGTGGGTGCCTGTGCCATCCCCACGCCAACAGCCCAGAAACTTGCGAGCAGTGCCGTTATCCCGATGTGCTGCAAGCGACACGCTTGCGCATAGCGAAAAAACATCAAGTGTTCTCCTAATTGTCCGGCGCAGTTTACCACGCCCCTATTCTCGCTAGGATGAACCCTAGCGCCCGCAGTTTGCCTTTCGCGGAGTTGTGTTAGCATTTACGCCGATATGCGAATCATTGAAAAAAGTCAACTCATGTCGGCCGCGGAAATTGACCGCACTTTACAACGCCTCGCTCATCAAATCGTCGAGAAAAGCGGTGGCACTCGCAATCTTGCCCTCATTGGCGTGCGTCGCCGCGGGGTTCCCCTTGCCGAACGCATTGCCCGCGCCATGCGGGGAATCGATGGCGTCGAGGTCCCTGTGGGCACTCTCGACATTACTTTGTATCGTGACGATCTTTCGAAAGTTGCGCCTCAAGCCGTCTTGCAGTCTTCCCACATCGATTTCCCGGTCGACAGCATGGATCTCGTGCTCGTCGATGACGTGCTGTACACCGGCCGCACTATCCGCGCGGCCATGAACGGGCTTTTCGATCTCGGCAGGCCCAAGCGTGTCTCCCTCTGTGTGCTGATCGACCGGGGCCACAGGGAAATGCCCATCGAAGCACAATATGTCGGGCGGACCGTCCAGACCAGCGAAAGCGAAATTATCGAAGTCCGGGTGCAGGAAATCGATAACGAAGAACGCGTGGTGCTGGTCGATCGCGTCGAAACTTGATCTGTGGTGTCATCCTGCCGAGTGCCATCGGCGACGAAGGCTTGCCCAGAGTCCTCAACTGCGGCTCTTCTCAGAGCCGGTGTCGTCCACGCCGAACGTGCCGTTCTCTGAAGCATCTTCTTGAAGTTTTGCGTCCCGCCGCATCTCGGTTAAAATGTATTTCGATCAGGGGAGCGCTTCCCCTGCACGCTCCGCGAAGCGCCTTGGCTCGTTACGAGACTCAATGTGAACTACCGCTTTCGTGATTTGCTCGCGATCGAACCCCTCAGCGCAGACGAAATCACTTTTGTTCTTGATCAATCGAAACCATTCCAGGAAATCCAACGAAATCCCCTAAAGAAACTGGCCACCCTCCGCGGCAAGACGGTCGCCTTGGCCTTCTTCGAAAACTCCACGCGCACACGTCTGAGCTTCGGCACCGCGGCCTCTCGCCTTGGCGCGGACACCATGAATCTTCAGGCCGAAGCCTCCAGCCTCAAAAAGGGCGAAACTCTCCTCGACACCGCCAATAACCTGAACGCCATGAAGCCGGATTGCTTTGTGATGCGCCATTCCTCTTCCGGCGCCGCGGATTTTGTCGCCCGCCATCTGGAGATTCCCGTGGTCAACGCCGGCGATGGCACCCACGAGCATCCCTCGCAGGGCTTGCTCGATGCGCTTACCATTCGGGACCGTAAGGGTACCCTGAATGATTTGAACGTCACCATCCTCGGGGATATTTCGCATTCCCGCGTGGCTCGTTCAAACATTCATCTTCTGGGCAAGTTCGGCTGCCGCTTTACCCTGTGCGGACCAGCGATGTGGGTCCCTCGCGAACTCGAACACATTGGCCCGGCTGGCACCCCCATCCGCTGCGTGTATCGCGTGGAAGAAGCCCTCGAAGACGCCGATGTCATCATCGTGCTTCGCGTGCAGACCGAACGCCTCCACGAACCATCGCTATCCCAAAACGATTACATCCTCCTCTATCAACTCAACGCCCAGCGCATGAAGCTCGCCAAGCCCGACGCGCTCATTCTTCACCCTGGACCCATTAATCGCGGCACCGAAATCACCCCCGATGTCGCGGACGGCCCGCGGTCTGCTGTTCTCGAACAAGTCACTAACGGCGTCTCCGTCCGCATGGCCATTCTTTATCTACTGATGCTCGGCCCTTCGGAAGGCACACATCCGGCCCTCGAAGGAAAAGCTGCCGCACCCAAGGAATCTGCGCATGCTTCTGATTAAAAACGGGCGGGTCCTCGATCCTGCGTCGAAGACCGACTCCCCGCGGGACATCTTGCTCGATGGCGAGCGCATCGCGGAAATCGCACCCACTGGAAAGATCGCGCATGCAAATGGCGCTCAGACTTTGGATGCCACCGGCCTGCTTGTGGCGCCCGGATTCATTGACATGCACGCCCACCTGCGTGAGCCCGGCCAGGAAAATTCAGAAACCATTGAAACCGGCTCGCACGCCGCCGCGCGCGGCGGTTTCACCGTGATCTGCTGCATGCCCAACACCAAACCCGTCAACGATAATGCCTCCATCACTCGCTTCATCGTTGATCGCGCAAAAGCTTATGGCCACGTTCGCGTTTGGCCCATCGGTGCCGCGAGCGTCGGCAGCAAGGGAGAATCTATCTCGGACATCGCGGCCATGCGCGACGCAGGAATTGTCGCCGTCTCCGACGACGGTAAACCCATCGCCACCGCGAAACTCGCCCGCCAGATCATGGATTATTGCCGTTCGCTCGACCTCGCGGTTATCGAGCACGCCGAAGATGTTTCGCTCGCCGCAGGGGCCGTCATGCGGGAAGGGATCGCGTCCACCCGGCTGGGTCTACCGGGAATGCCCGCGGCCGCCGAATCGGTCTGCGTCGCGCGCGACGTCCAGGTCGCGGAACTCACCGGCGCGCGCCTGCACATCGCGCATCTCTCCGCGAAATCGTCTCTCGCCCAGGTGCGTTTCGCCAAACAAAATGGTATTCGCGTCACGTGTGAGGTCACCCCGCATCATTTCACCCTGATTGACGAAGACGTGACCTACGACTCGCGCTTCAAGATGAATCCGCCGCTGGCGGCGCGTGAAGATCGCGAAGCCCTCATCGAGGGGCTCGCCGACGGCACGGTCGACGCCATCGCCACGGACCACGCGCCACACGAGCCCGCAATTAAAGACGTGGAGTTCGACAAAGCGCCCTTCGGCATTTTGGGTTTCGAAACCGCGATCGGCTTGGCCCTCGAGCAACTTGTCCACTCCGGCCGCATTCCCTTGATGCGCATGATCGAGCTTTTCACCACCGGCCCGGCCCGTGTTTTAGGCAAACAGCGCAAGCTCGCCATCGGCGAACCTGCGGATGTCACCATCTTCTCCCTGGATCGCTCGTGGACCTATAACGTCGCGGAATCCGCGAGCAAGTCACGCAACTCTCCTTTCGACGGCCACACCTTCCAAGGCGGTCCCGTTGCCACCATCGTCGCCGGCAAAATTGTCTACAAGCACTAGGTTTCCGCACTAGAAAAACTGTTGGTGTCATCCTGAGGCACTCCGTTCGCGACGAAGGTTCTCAACCTCCACCTCACGCACGGTCACAAGGCAGCGTTAGAATTCTGGACCTCGCTAGTGGCTCGAGCTCATCCTCTGCTTGAGTATTTCGCGATGCAAATCGCACTGCGGCCGGCGCAAACCGCCCGTTTGCCCGACCACCTGTCCGTCCTCCGTAAACTCGATGAACGCCTGCGCGCCGTCATACTCCGGCCAGTGCGGCAGGCCCTCCCCATTTGGATTTCCGTGTTTCGCAAAATTTGTCCAGTAGTTCTCGATCAGATCCGCAAGCTTGAAATCCACATCCGTGAACTTTCCGGCGATATTTCCTCGCTTCGGGTAGTACCCAAACACATAGGGCAGATCGGTGGAATGCACCGCGCCTTCGGCTTCCTGCCCCGGTATGGCGTGCTCGAATTGGTATTCGTAGGTCGCATGTTTCGCCGCATTGTTCCACTGCGCCTGCGTGGTGGCGGGGCAACGGAAAATCATATCGGCAATCCACTGGTTTCCTGGAGGCCCATACAAAGGATCTGTAGTGCCCTGTCCTCCGTCGGCAAGCCCATAGAGCGACAGCGCCTTTGGAGCTAGGCTGCCGGCTATATTTTCAATGGCTTTTCGCAGCTCGTCGGGGGTAGCCTCCGAGCCAAACTCGCGCGCCGTTGACCCAATCAGCATGGGCATACCCAATTGCTGCCCTTCCGCGAAGGCCAGCAACGGCGAACGCGGAAGCACCCACCCATCGATATTTGGTTGCGCCAGTCGTGGCTGGTCGGGTGCGCGCGCCGGCACACTCTGCAAAAGCTCTCCCGCCGATAGCCGGCGTAGAAATTTGATCGCGTCTGCACCCGCGGGCGCCTTCCAAGCCGCCGCCAGCTTTTCTCCGGCTTGCTCCGACGCAGCCAGGGACGGAATGTTAGGATCGATCGCCGCACCGCTTTCCGCAATTACTTTTTGAAACAGTCCATTCGCGAGAGGCGACGTCATCAACATGCTTGCGTCTTGCGCGCCAGCCGACTGCCCAAACACGGTTACGTTCCCGGGATCTCCCCCAAAGTTGGCGATGTTATCGTGCACCCATCGCAATGCAGCGATCTGATCCAACAAGCCGTAGTTTCCGGAAGCCTTGTGCTCCGATTCGTTCGTCAACTCGGGATGAGCGAAGAACCCCAACACGCCCAAGCGGTAATTCACGGTTACTAGCAGAATCCCGTGCTGCACCAGCGTCCCGTCCTTATACAGCGGGCTGGATGCTGTGCCTCCCTCGTTCGCGCCGCCATGAATCCAGAACATCACGGGCAGTTTCGTTTTCACCGGCCATTCTGCGCTGATCACATTCAAAAATAGGCAGTCTTCCTTGCTGTATTCCGCGTCCCGCTTGTTCCAATCCCCGAGCACTGGCTGCGCGCAGGGCGCCCCAAACGTGCTCGCATCGCGCACCTCGTTCCACGGCTTCGGTGCAACCGGTGCGCGCCACCGCAGTTCGCCCAGCGGAGCCTGGGCGTACGGAATCCCCAGAAATTGCGCTCCGCCTCCGGGACGGGAAACGCCGCGCACTTTCCCGCTCGCCGTGCCCACCACGAGAATGCTCTCTTGCGAGACAGCCACACCCTCGCAAAACAGGCAGACGGTGAGTAGGGCCACCGCCACAATGGTCGAAAACATGTTCTGCACACCGCGACAGTAGGGTTCGGATTTCACCGAGAATTCTCCTTGCCACCGCCGGCCTTTAGAACTCCTCGATTTCGGGAGGCCCATCATACGGCGATCTCGCGCTCGCCAGTATTGCATTTCAGCAAATAACCTTCTCGCTGCACTCCTATTATTCTGCCGCGTCAGGAAGGCTAAACTAACTCAAGGATCCCATGCGCATTATCTTCCCTAGGTTCCTCCTCCTTGTTCTGGCCGCGCTCATTTGTGGCCCGTCATCCCGCGCGCAAACAGAACGAATCCTCGACTTTCATAGTGACATCACGCTCCAGGACAACGCCTCGCTTTCGGTCACCGAGAGTATCACGGTCATCGCCGCCGGCAACCAGATTCGCCACGGCATTTATCGCGAATTCCCCACCGACTACCGCGATCCCCTCAACAATCATTATGTCGTCGGCTTCCAGATGCTCGGGGCAACCCGCGATTCCATCGAGGAACCTTTTCGCCTGGAGAAGTATGCCAACGGCAAGCGCATCTACCTCGGCGATGCTAACCAGATCATCTCGCCAGGCCGGCACGTCTATACCATTAGCTACACGACCACCCGCCAACTTGGCTTCTTCAAAGACCACGACGAACTTTTCTGGAATGTCACGGGCAACGGTTGGGCCTTCCCGATCGAGCACGCCTCCGCAACCGTTCATCTTCTACCCGCGATTCCAACTAATCAGGTTGCCACGACGGCCTATACCGGTCCTCAGGGTAGCCTTCAATCAAATTTCAGCGCCGGAGCATCGGATTCAGCTTTCGAGTTTTCAACCAGCCGGCCTCTCAGAGTCCATGAAGGCTTCTCTATCCTGCTGGGATGGCCGAAAGGTTTCGTCACCGAGCCCACATTCGCTCAGAAACTCCAATTCTTCTTTGAGGACAATCGCGAAGCGCTCATCCTCATCGTCGGCTATCTCGTTCTCCTGCTCTATTACCTCATTACCTGGTCCTCGGTAGGTCGCGATCCTGCTGCGGGAGTCGTCATGGCGCGCTATGAGCCCCCAGCGAATCTTTCTCCCGCCGCCACTCGCTACCTTCTGCGTATGGGCTTTGACAATAAAACTTTTTCAGCCGCCATTCTGGACATGGCTGTCCGCGGTTTCCTTACCATCAAAGAGCAAGCGGGTTCCTATATCCTCTATACCACCGGGAAACCCGCCACCGTGCTCACTCCCGACGAGCAGCAAATTGCCACCTCCTTGTTCGACGGACGCGGCCAGTTGTGGCTGCATCAAGAGAATCATCAGCAGATCAGCGCAGCGCTGAAAGGGCTCAAGAAGTGGCTGAGCTCGGCCGAGCAAAAAGTCTACTTCGTCACAAACTCCCGTTACCTCATAGCCCCTATCGTTCTCTCCATCGTCATCGCCGTTTCCTATCTCCTGATTCTCGGGGCGCAGCAGATTTTTGTCGGCGCGTTTCTAGCGTTTTGGCTGAGTATTTGGAGCATTGCTGTCTATGGACTGGTTATGAGGGCTCTCGGTGCCTGGAAAACCGCGCTGGCTTCTCGCTCTTCGTTACTGGGTGAAGCTGGCGGTATTGGCAAAGCCATTTTCGTTACTTGCTTCGCCCTTCCTTTTGTCTTTTTCGAAGCGATGGCCTTCTGGTTTCTCTGGAAGCTCACCTCCATCACCTTCGTACTGTACGTTTTTGGTTCGGGCTTCCTTCATGTCCTCTTCCTTCACCTCATGAAGGCTCCCACCATCGCCGGCCGCCTGCTGATGGATCAGGTCGAAGGCTTCAAACTGTTTCTCGGCAGAGTGGATGGCGACCGCCTCAACCGGGCGGCACCTCCTGAACAAACACCCGCGGTGTTCGAAAAATTCCTACCCTACGCGCTCGCGCTCGACGTGGAACAGGATTGGGCAGAGAAATTTTCCGGCCTGCTGGCCTCGGCTGGCACGGCGCCAGCCGCTGCTTCCAGCGGGTATGTTCCCTCGTTCTACTCCGGCGCAGCCTGGAACGGCTTCTCCGGGGCGAGCTTTGCCTCTGCGTTCGGTAGTTCGCTTACTTCCGCCATTTCTTCTTCAGCCACTGCGCCTGGTTCCGGAGGTGGGGGTGGGGGCGGAGGATCAGGAGGAGGTGGAGGGGGAGGAGGTGGTGGTGGTTGGTGAGCGGCTCTATCTGGTGGCGATTCGCTGCACGCGGAACGGGTCGCCTCGCGGCCAACTCACCTTGTTCTCTGCTTTGCAGTACGGACAAATTGCAATTCGCCGCACTGCCTTGTTCAGCCCGGTGGAGCCGACAACTCTCATTCCGCGCTGACATTTCTTGCACCGAAAAATTTTCTGCATCCTCCTCCTTGCACGAAGCTGCCGACTCTGGAGGTTCCTCCAAAGTGCCGTTGTTCCGCTGAGCCCGTCGTATCTACATTTCTCGCTCGAGCCAACTAGAAAAATACAGCACTGTTCGCGGGAGTGCCATCCCCTTGGCAACCCAGTTAATTGTCGGCAGGTCTGGACTTAATGCGCGGCGGGCTCGGCGGCAGGATGTAGTCCATGTTGTGGAACTTCGTGGGTACCACGCGCCAGAGGTTCAATCCTCATTCGGAAGAAATGGTCCACGGGCAAGCGGCCTTTTCCGACCGGATAGGCCTTCTCGATGGCCTTCATCACATAGGCTTTGGCCAATGTTGCGGCTTCTACGAGTCCGCGGCCGGCCGCCATCTGCGCCGTAAGAGCCGAAGCAAACGTGCACCCGGTGCCGTGGGTGTTGTCCAGTTTCACCTTGTCCCCACCCAACTGGTGCATGTCTTTCCCATCAAAGACCACGTCGGTGGCCTTTTCCATGTGGCCACCCTTCACGATCACTGCCCGCGCGCCCATCTCCACCAGTTTTCGCGCCGCCGCCTCCATGTCCGCCACGTCTTTTATAGTGATCCCCGTCAAGATCTCGGCTTCCGGCACGTTCGGGGTGATTACGTTGGCACGCTTCAATAGTTCGCTGGCCACATATTTCACGCCGCCGCTGTCGAGGAGCTCCGAGTTGCTTGAACTTTTCATCACCGGATCGTGTACCACCAGAGCAAACTTGTGCGCGTCCAGAAACTCGCTCACGGCTACCGCATTCCCACGGTTGCCGAGCATCCCGATTTTCACCGCCGCGATTTCGCAATCCTTTAGCAAAACCTCGAGTTGTTCCCGCAATTCCGCACTCGGCGTATTGTGTACGGCCTCCACTCCCTGGGTGTTCTGCACTGTCAAGGAGGTAATAGCAGCCACTCCGTAGCATCCATGGGCGGCGAAGGTCTTCAGGTCGGCCGCAACGCCGGCGCCGCAACTCGGATCGAAGCCGGCGATGGTCAGCAGAATCGGAGGCACCGCAATTCCCTGCGCATGAAGATGACTCATGATGGTTGGTTCGTCCGCCTTGTTTTGGGAACAAAATAGCCGGTCACGCTCGCCGGTGCGAATTCCTAACTTCGCACCGGAAAACGCCCGGCACTTGCGAATGTACGCGGACTAAATTTTCTCCGCAAGGAAATTTTTGCGGCACAGCCAGCGCCCGCGTCGAAAGAGCGCACTTGCTGCGAGATGGATTGCTCAGATCAGGGGTTGACCCGATCGAGCGACTGCGGCCTCAGGGGAACAAGCCACGCACCAGCGTGGCTTCAGCGACTCGGCCTACGGCGAGGGTCATCGCCGCCGCGCGTGGCGGCACGTGGTGCTTTCTCATTGCTTCGACCATGTCGCGGAATGAGCGCACCATGATCTTTTGCAGCCGCACATTCACTTCATCGAAATCCCACAGCAGCCCTTCCTGGTTCTGGACCCATTCAAAGTAGCTGACCGTGACGCCGCCGGCGTTTGCCAGAATGTCTGGTAGCACGGTAATTCCGCGCCGTGCCAGAATTTCGTCCGCGTGCGGCGTAGTCGGTCCGTTCGCTGCTTCCGCGACGATCCGCGCCTTGACCATCTCCGCGTTCTGCAACGTAATCACGTTCTCCAGCGCCGCCGGAATCAGGATGTCGCACTTCATCGCCAGTAAATCGTCGTTCGAAATTCTGCTAGCTCCGGGCATGCCGACCACGGTCCCGGATCGCTCTTTATAGCGAATCGCCTTGATGGGATCGATGCCGCGCGAATTGGTGACGCCGCCGCGTGTATCGCTGAGCGCGATGATCTTGGCTTTGCGATCCGCCAGCAGCCGAGCCGCTGTCGCTCCGGCATTTCCAAAACCTTGAACCGCCACGGTGGCCCCACGTAGCGAAATCTTCTTCACCTTACAAGCTTCTTCGACCACGTAAACCAATCCTTGCGCGGTGGCCTCCGCCCGGCCCAACGACCCGCCAATGGAAATGGGCTTCCCGGTCACAACGCCCGGCACGGTGTGGCCCCGCATCATGGAGTACGTGTCCATGATCCACGCCATCGTCTGCGCGTCGGTGTAGACGTCGGGTGCGGGAATATCCTGGTCGGGCCCGATCAGCGGCAGAATCTCGCTGGCAAATCTCCGCGTCACGCGCTCCAGCTCGGCCTTCGACATCCGCTTCGGGTCGCAGATTACCCCACCCTTCGCGCCACCAAACGGCACATTCACCACCGCCGTCTTCCAGGTCATCCATGCCGCCAATGCCTTTACTTCATCCAAAGTGACATTGGGATGGAAGCGGATCCCGCCCTTCCCTGGTCCTCTCGCGATGTTGTGCTGAACGCGGAAGCCGGTGAGCACCTTGACCTGCCCGTTATCCATTTTCGTGGGCAGAGACACTTCCAAAATGCGTTTCGGGGTACGCAAGACCTGTCGTAGACCATGATCCAGCTTCAAGATCTCCGCTGCCATATCAAACTGAATTTGCGCGATTCGGAACGGGTTGAGTTCCTCCCGCGGGGCAATGCGCGGCACAATCGGTGGAGCGCTTACGGTGCGGCTGGGGATTGGGGGTTTTGCGACCGTGGCCATTCGCTTCGGTCCTTTCCTCTGCGGTGAAATGTCTACCTGCTTAGAACCGAGCCCGACTTCACTTCTTCAGTACTGGCCAGCCAAGCACCTTTAAGCGCTGGCCGAAAGTTCCCGTATGCCGTTCGAATACTTGTCGCGGCACTCCGTAGAACAAAAATGCACAGTCTCTCCACCTTGCCGGAGCGGCACCGCAAGACCTTCGGCGATATGCATTCCGCAAATCGGATCGCGTACCAATTTCTGGTTCGCGCCGGCATTCGGGTCGTCCGACTGTGGGTTTGCGGAAGCACCGCCAACGGCCATGTCTCCGACTATTTTGCGCAAAAGCGCCACAGTTCCGGTGACCACTGCGAGCCAAAAAAAGTACCGCAACATGCGAGCAATAAATGTCATGGTTACATCTCTTCCGCCGCCCACCCTCTGAAACCAATCTTGTAAGCTTTTGGCAGCGTTGAGCCGAGTGTATGCACGGCTCCTCAGGGAGTCAAACGAAAAGCAGCAATTTCAAGGGGTTGCGCGACCAATTGGTCGCGGGTGGGTCGTCGTGCTTGGGCCGAGGCTGCGTTCAATTGCAACATTCTAAAAGCTTTAGTGGCGAGAGGCGGAACACGTCAGCTCGCGGCGGGAATGCGGTCGATTCCCATGTACGGCCGGAGCGCCTCCGGGATCACAATCGATCCATCCGCCTGCTGGTAATTCTCCACAACTGCGATCCAAGTGCGCCCGACCGCCAGGCCCGAACCGTTCAAGGTGTGCACAAACTCGCTTTTTCCGGCTTTGGGCTTAAAGCGAATCCCAGCTCGCCGGGCCTGGAACGCTTCGCAATTCGAACACGACGAAATCTCGCGGAATTCGTGGCTGGAGGGCAGCCACACTTCCAGGTCGTAGGTCTTCGCTGAAGCAAACCCCATATCGCCCGTACATAACAGCACCGTGCGGTAGTGCAAGCCCAGTTTTTGCAGAATGGTTTCGGCGTTTCGCACCAGCGCTTCGTGCTCCTCGTAACTTTTCTCGGGGTGCGTAAACTTGAACAGCTCGACCTTTTGAAATTGATGTTGCCGCAAAATGCCCCGCGTGTCTTTTCCGGCGGCGCCCGCTTCCGAGCGGAAACAAGCCGTCCACGCAGTGACAAGAATCGGAAGCTGTTCTGCGCTGACGGTCGTATCGCGGTACAGGTTGTGTAGTTCCACTTCCGAGGTGGGCGTCAGCCAATAATCCGTGTCCTGCAATTTGAATAAGTCTGCGGCGAATTTGGGCAATTGCCCCGCGCCCATCAAAGAGGCAGTATTCACAAGAAATGGCGGTAGTATCTCCGTGTAGCCATGCTCGCGCGTGTGCACGTCCAGGAAAAAATTCGCCAACGCCCGTTCCAGACGCGCTCCCCAACCCTTGTATACCGCGAATCGCGCACCGGTTATCCGCGCCGCCGCTTCCAGATCCAGTATCCCCGCCCTTTCGCCCACTTCCCAGTGCGGCTTGGGCTGAAAATCGAACTTCGGGGCGGTTCCCCATCGGCGCACCTCCTGATTTCCCTCCGTGCCCGTTCCATACGGGACACTTGAGTGTGGAACATTCGGAACGCTCAACAGAAATTCCCGCTGTGCGCTGTCCAGTTCACTGATGCGCTCGTCCACCTGCTTGATCTTCTCGGAGACCTGCTTCATTTCCGCCAGCAGCGCATCGGCGCTCTCTTGCGCTTTCTTCAGCCGAACAATTTCATCGCTAGCCTTATTTCGCTGAGCCTTTCGCTCCTCGTTTTGCCGGATGAGTTCGCGCCTCTCCTTATCCAAGGCGCGAAATCCGTCGAGGTCCAAAGTGGTATTGCGTTTTTTCGCCATTTCGGCGAACTCATCCAAATGCTCCCGAAAATAACTTAGATCATGCATGGTTCAAGAAGCATAACGTAGCCCCGCATGCGCTGGCCAGTGACGCACAAACATCCCTTCTATCCAGGTACAGTACCGAAGTGCCACGCCGGAGTACTCCTCCAATTGAACCTTCCTGGCTAGTGACCGCTTTTCCGGTGTCCGGCACAATCGTCTTGTTATCGGAAGTTCGGTTCGGCATCCGGAGTGGCGGAATGATCATAGCGATCTTGCTCCTGTGTGTCGTTCTACTGCTGGCGAGCGCAGTGGAACGGCCTGCCACTCCTGAGAAGGATTGATCTTCCGAAAGTAGTCCCTCCATCCCCCACGCCAGAGCGGCCGGCACCCCCACCGGCCGCTCACTTTTTTGGCGCAACAGCGTGACAATTAGCTCTTCCATGCCGCGGGAGGCTGTTTCTCGAAACCATTCGAAGCCGCTTTGGGAATTATAAAAAGGAGAGAAATAAAAAAGGGGGCCGGTGCAAGCCCCCTATGTTGATCTGACCCCCCAATAACCGGAACTCAGTCGAGGTTGAGTTCCGGCCACCCCGGGAAGCCAAAGTCATGAATTAGGCGTGTAGAGTGCACGCCGTTTGCCAAGTGTTTATGGCCCCTCAAGGGGTTGCGCATCTCTTTGATAAAATGGATTTTACCGAGAACGGGACGGCGCGTTATTGCAAATTTCATCGCCCGGAATCTACAAAATCCCACAGACTCTGACAGCTTTCCTACAGTCTTTGGAACAATTCCCCGGCGTGGTCGCTAACAAGCTCATTTGTCTCTACTTACAAAAACGTTATTGTTAACTGGCAGCTCCGATTGCTCCTTGCAATGCGGCCGCAATTGACCCCGCAAATCGCTCCACGTCCGCCTGGTGTTCGGCTTCGACCATAACACGCGCCAAAGGCTCCGTTCCCGAATACCGCAGCACCACTCGGCCATTTTCACCCAGCGTCGTTTGTGCCTCGGACAGGGCACGCGACACTTCGGGAAGAGACTCGAGCGGCGGCTTATCCTTGACCTTCACGTTAAGGATGATTTGCGGATAGTCCTTCAGCCCATGCACCAGCGCCTCCAAAGATCCGCGCATCGACGCCAAAGATGCCATCTTCACGGCAGTCAGCAACCCGTCTCCTGCCGGGCTGTCGTCTAAAAAAATGATGTGCCCGGATTGCTCACCACCCAAGTTATTGCCCGATTTCAGCATCTCCTCCAAGACGTAGCGGTCCCCAACGGCGGCCCGCGCCAGGGTAATACCCTCGCTCGCCAATGCCCGTTCCAACCCTAGATTTGACATGGAGGTCGCCACCACGCGTTGTTGCTTCAGCAGGTTTTGCGATTTCAGGTAGCGCGCCACGGCTAGCAACACGCCATCACCGTTCACGATGCTGCCGCCTGCGGTCACGAACAGCGCGCGATCGGCGTCCCCATCGAACGCGACCCCCAATTGAGCTTCTTCCTTCTTCACTCGTTCCTGCAGTCCCTCCAGATACAGCGAGCCGCAGCCCGCATTAATGTTGCGGCCGTCTGGCGCCACTCCCATGGCCACCACATCGGCTCCCAAAGAACGAAACAATTCTGGCCCGAGCTGGTAGGCCGCCCCATTCGCGCAATCCAGAACCATCCGGTATCCATCGAGCTTCGCTCCGGCGAGCACGTGGCGCCGCAAAAACTCCAGGTATTCCATATGCAACGAATGCTTGGCCACCAATGCAGGACGCTTTGCCGGCACGGGCTCGCTCCGAAAGCGAAAAATCTCCGCCTCGATCTTCTCCTCTTCCGCATCCGGGAATTTCATCCCCTCGTGCGAAAATAGTTTCACCCCGTTATCGTGGTACGGGTTGTGCGACGCGGAAATGACTACCCCGGCTTGGTAATCGTTTTGACGCACCAGGCACGCGATACCGGGAGTCGTGATGACGCCCGCAAATTCCGCCGTGGCCCCTCGGTCGCCTAATCCAGCAGCCAACAATGCGGCGATGTGCGGACCCGACTCGCGCGTGTCCATCCCAATTAGCACGTGCGCCGAGCCGTGCTCGCGTCTTAAATACTCGCCGAGACCTCGCCCTGCGGCGTACAACGTGGGTTCATCCAGTGGCGGTATCCCAGGAACCCCGCGAATACCGTCTGTGCCGAACAGTGCTTTCGCCATATTCGAGTTTAGCTTTCTCCAACCAATAATCTCGTGGCAGTCTAACACAGGGCTTTTGCGACGCTCCCGCGCCGCGGCTCAGGCTGTTTATTCGGTTATCCCCGGCCGGTAACCCCGGGTTGTTAAACAGGTGTTACATTTCCGCTGCCGGTGTCCCGCCGGAGACGCGAGTATGTTACCGTGTTCGGTACGAGGAGTGTCGCTTGTCCATCACGGAAACGCCGCCAGCGGCTCTGCGCATTTCCGCTACTTCCACGAGTCTGCGCATTTTGGCTGGCGCGGTGGTTCTGCTGTTTTTCTACTATGCCGCCGGCGTAGTCATCACCCTCTTGCTGTCCGTTTTGCTTGCCTATTTTCTTGATCCCGCCGTCGAGCTTTTGGAACGCGTCCACATTCCGCGGACGATCGGCTCGCTGATTATGGTTCTCTTGTTGATCGCGGTGATCGGAGCAATGGGCTACGGATTGTGGGTGCGCAGCTCCGATTTCGCCGCCAATTGGCCGAAATATCGCGACATCCTGCGCGACGCCCTGGGCACTGTCCAGGGCAAGATCAGCGGGATCGAAGGGAGTGTCAGCGATTTAACCACGCCGACGGGTGCTGCGAAACCAGCTGCTCCCTCCGATTCCGGAACAGTGCACAATCTTTTTCTTCGTGGTATCGGCTCGCTCTACGCACTCGTGCTGGAAGGCACGTTTGTACCGTTTCTCGTTTTTTTCATGCTCGCGGGAAAACGCGAAGCCTGGCATTCCACCTTGCAGCTCTTCCCGATTTCCCGCCGCACGCAAGTCAAGGAGACTTTGGACGATCTCCGCAACGTTCTTCGTGATTATCTCATCGGCATGTCCGTCGTCACTCTGGTTGTGGTTGCGATGAGCAGCATTTTCTTCCTTGCCCTGGGCTTCGACTACCCGGTACTGGCCGGCATTGCTTCCGGCCTCTTCAACATGGTTCCCTACATCGGCGCGGTGCTCGCTTGGATGCCCGGATTTTTCTTAGCCATCTTGAAATGGAAAGCGGTCAGCCACTTTGGCCTTATCGCGTTAGTACTCACGGGCATTCACGTCGTGGCGCAAAACCTCATTGCACCGCAGCTCGTCGGCCGCCAGGTGCAACTGAATGCCGTCGCCATCACCATCTCCTTGCTGTTCTGGGGATGGGTCTGGGGTGGCATGGGCCTGATCCTGGGCATTCCCATCACCGCGGCCCTTCGGGTCATCTGCGACCACACCGAGTCTTGGAAGCCTGTGGCCCGTTGGCTAAGCGCTTAATTCACCTATTCAGGACCCACGCGGAGCATGGCATGAACCTTTTCCGCCTGCTGGCCTTATCGATCCTATTGCTGGTAGGCTGTCGCGCATCGTATGCCTGGGGCTGCCAAGGACACCAGACGGTCGCGCTCATCGCCGAAAAGCAGCTGACGCCGCAAGCGCTCGCATTCGTCGACAAATTGCTGAGGCAAAATCCCATCGATCCCCAGCTCAAACGCTACTGTGGAAGTTCGGCCCGCGATTTAATGGCCGATGCTTCCACCTGGCCGGACGACGTCCGCAACGATCGGAGAAATGGTCCTTGGCATTACATTGACATCCCGAGAGGCGCGGCGCGTGCCCCGCTGGCGCAATTCTGTGGAAGCGACGGGTGCATCACCCAGGCGATTGCCGATCAGCTGGCCGTCTTGAGAGACGCTACCGCCAACCCGGAGCTCCGCGCCGACGCCGTCCGCTACCTCATTCATTTCGTCGGTGACCTCCACATGCCTCTCCACGCCACCACGAATAACGACGAGGGTGGTAACTGTGTCCCAGTCCGTTATCTTCGTCGCCGTCCCCACCTGGACCACAACTCCTATATCCCCAATCTGCACGGCGTCTGGGATACCGCCATCGTCGAACGCGACATGGAGGGGGCCGAACCCCGGGAGTACGCGGACTTCCTGATCGAAATGTTTTCTTCCGATTTTCTCAAATGGCAAGCTGCGGGCATTCACGTCGACGATTGGGCTTGGGAGAGCCACGCGCTCGCCGAGAATATTGTCTATGGCGCGCTTATTCCCAAAGTTCCCGTGGAAACGCCGGCCCCCGTCCATTCCTGCACTGATGCCAACAATATCGGCGAACGCATGCTGCACCTGAACCTGTTTGCGGGTCAGGCCTACCAGGAAGCCAGCGCCCCTATCGTGGAACAGCGTATCGCTCAAGCGGGCGTTCGACTCGCGTTGATTCTCAATGACGCGGTTAACTCCATCGAGTCTTCGAAGTAACTCGCTTAGCTTTGTGGAGCAGTCATGAACAACCATGCCATCATCCTCGCTCTACTTGAGGAAGCGTTCTCTAGGAAGACCTGGCACGGCCCCAACCTCGGGCAGGCGCTCAGGGGCGTCACCGCCGAGCAAGCCGCCTGGCGTCCTTCGCCCGGTCGCCACAATATTTGGGAGGAAACTCTTCACGCCGCGTACTGGAAATACGTGGTGCGGCGCAAGCTCGAGGGCGGCAAGCGCGGCTCTTTCGTTCTAAAAGGGAGTAACTTCTTCCCCCGCCCAGAAAAGGGAAAAGCCCACGAAGCTGCTTGGCGCGCCGACCGCGCCATCCTGCGGAATGAACATCGCGCGCTGGTCGAGAGCGTCGGCAAGATCCTCAAATCTCCAATCTCCGACAAAGATTTGCGCATGTTGTATGGAGTTGCCTTCCACGATGTCTATCACGCCGGACAGATTCGGCTGCTTCGACGTTTGCAAGAGCGCTGAGGTATCAACTACTGCGAAGCTTTCGGGTGACGGCGGCAATGTCCGTAGCATCCTGAAACAGGCGAATCGCGGCAATGCCCGAAGCGCCCGCCGCCAGACACTCCCCGGCGTTTTGCAATGAGATTCCACCGATGGCGATCACCGCAATCGCCACAGTGCGGCAAACTTCCTCAAGCCGCTCGATTCCCTGTGGCGGTCCAAACGGAGCCTTCGATGGAGTGTCGTACACCGGACCGAAGAGCACGTAATTGGCGCCCTCCCGTTCCGCCTTTTGCGCGGCCTCAAGCGAGTGCACGGACACCCCCACGAAAAAATCCTCACGTAGATCCCGGCCACGCACGAACCGTTTCGCCTCGCCCGCCGATATGCTTTTCTCACCCAAGTGCACGCCGCCCGCGCCGCAAGCGGCTGCCACGTCCAAGCGGTCGTTCACCAGGATGCTGCAGGAGCGGGGAACCCGGCGCACGGCGTCGCGAACCAGCGCTGCCAACTCGCGCGTAGTCAGGTCTTTCTCGCGGATCTGTATCCAATCCACGCCCGCCTGCCGGGCGCTCTCCATTTTTTCCAGCAGCAAACGCATCTGATCGGACCGGGGCACAGCCAGCGCCTTGCGATCCGTCACATAGCACAGTTTCAATCTACGAATTGGAGGTGGGAGGGACACGAGCGGGCGTTGGGCGCGAGTTGAACATTCCAAAAGCCACGAAGATATCCAGAACCCCAATACCGCTGACGATCCCACGCAACGAAGGATTTAGCACCAGGGGCATCAACGATGGGTAATGGTTTAGAAAGTAATTTTGCTCCCAAAAGGTCGACCACGGCAGGTACAGCAGCAGCGCGCCCATTTCAAACAACAACACCACCGTTAATGCACGTAAAATTCGGTTCATTCCCTGGGTGGACCCTGGTTGTGTGGGGCAAGCGCTCAGCGAGCTGGTTTTTGCAGCGCGGCAATTCGTTCCGCCACGTCGCGGTAATCGATGTTGACCGCGTAGACTTGAGAAAAACTCTTCAGTGCGGTTTCCAAATCGCCGGCCGATTCCTGCGCCACTCCCAAATCATACCGCAACGCCAGTTTACTTTCCGAATCCAACCCCGGCGTGGTCAACGCACGTTCGTACCAGATGGCGGCAATCTCCGGCTGGCCCTTCTCCATGAACGCCAGTCCCAGCAGCGTACTGCACTGCATGGCATAGCGGAACGCTTTTCCGCGATCATTCGCTTTCGCTACTTTCTGGAATTCGCCAATCGCTTCTTCCAGCAATCCCATTTCGCGGAAGGCGATACCCAGATTGTAATGCGTCTCCAGGTCTTCATCTTCCGTGCCCATTTCTCCCAACTCGGCGCGGAACTCATCGAAGACTTCCTTCAAAGGACCGCTTTCGCTGCCGGTGCCAACCGCTTCTTTCACTGGCTCAGCGGTCTCAGCGTGCGCTTCATGCGACTGCGACAGGGCTGGTGTCAATTCGTCCAAGCCGAGTTCATCAATCTCCCGGGCCAAATCGGAAAGAAACTGGTCCGAAGAGAACGTTACAGGCTCGGCGGTCTTTACTTCCTCGGTTGCCGCGGATTCCACCTCGTCCACGGGCTCAGGCGTTTTCGCCGGCGGTACCTGCGCCAACATCTCATGCGGCGGTACCACTACTTCCGGTTCCAGCACCAGCTCGAATTCCTGATCCAGCTCCAACTCCGGCTGCGGTGGTGGCGCTTCTGGCAATGCCGCTTGTGGCTCCTCGAGCGCTGGTTCTTGCCCCTCGGAGGCAATATCTGCGTGTTCCGGCACGGGTAGCGCCGTCGGCTCCTCGTCGGGCAAGAGCGTTTCTATATGCTGTCCGATTTCCTCGTCCACCGGTGCGGGCGCAATTTCGTGCTCGGGAAGCGCATGCTCTTCAGAAGCGTCCAGCACCTGCGCGGTCCAGTCTTCCGCATCCAGCGACTCGACAGGCACATGAAGGTCTCCGTGACCGGTATCCTCGTAGGCGGCGACCAGCGGCTCCGAGGGAATCGCTTCGGCCGGCGAATCATCCGCTTTCTGTTCCTCCACCACCAATTCTGGCAGTTCGAACTCTTCCATCACGGGCGCAGGCGGTGCGGGAGTCCCCGCGGCCGGTAGTTTCTCACTTGTTCGAGGCTCCGGCTCCTTGGTCTCTTCCAACAGGGAAGCCCATTCCGAAGATAGGTCTACCTCTTCGTGGGTCGCAGCGGGCGTTTCCGCGGTTTCCACTTTACCGGGCTCGTCCACGATTTCGATTTCCGGAATTTCCGCCTCGGCTAATTCCGGAACCAATGCCTCGACCTGCGGGGCTGGTACAGCCTCGACGGTGGCCTCGGCAGCAACTTCCACCGGTGTCTCCTGGGCCGGGGCTTCCTCCACAGGCACGGTTTCCACCGGCTGCGGCATCGCCGCGGCAACCGCGGCCGCAATCTCATCATCGTTTAAGCCGGCCGCTCGCTGGAATCGCCGGCGCAACTCGCCAAATCGTTCGCTGCTGCGTGCGTCTCCGCGGGTGGCATGAATGTGTTCCAATTGAGCGGCGAGTTCGGCCGTGCGCCGGTCGTCACCAGCCCCCAGCACAAAATCCAACAGTTTTTCGAGAGTAGGCGTGTGCGTCGGCGCGCGCCGCAGAATCGCTTCCAAAAGGCCGATGGCCTTTTGCGTTAGCCCATAGCTGGCGAACAGATCCACATCGGTCAGCGACTGGGCGATAAACTTTTGCGTCTCTTCATCCAGCTCGGGTTCCGCCGGGGTGCCTGGCGCCGCACTTTCGGCGGTAGCCTTCGGTGCGTCCTCTTCCAATCCTGGCCGCACTTTTGGCGCGGGCGCTTTCGTCAACTCCGGTTGCAAGTCCTCAGATTCGACGACGATGTCCGCGGGCGGTGTGGGCTGCGCGTCAATTACGCCTAGCTTCTGCAGAACATCGTTCAATTTCTTCTTTGCCGGATCGCTCTCCGGTTCGCGATCCACTAACTGCTGAAAAACTTCCTTGGCCCGCTCCAGTTTCCCGGAGGCCACCAAGGCGTCGCCCAATTGTGCCAGTGCGTCCGGCATGCGGAAGGAATCGCTCGTTCTTCCGTAGGTATCCACGAGCCATTCCAAAGGCTCCAGCCTACCCGGTAGCCGTGCCGCCAATTCATTCAGCAAATGGGTAACTGCTTCATGCTCTCCGGCGTCGGTCATCGGGATGCGAATGCGCGACAGCAGACTCATGGCGCGTTCGGCCTGCCCCGATTCCATCATCACTTCCGTCACTTTTTGCGTGGCGCCGAAGTTCTTCTCATCGCCGGCAAAAATCCGCAAAGCCAGGCCGGTGCCCTCATCCCACTTGGCGTTCTTCAGGTACAAGTCCAGCAACAATTCCGCGGGCTCGCCGCCCTTTTCCAGGTCGGGCACCCGTTCCAGGATCTCGGCGGCCTTGGCCACATTTCCAACCGTCGAGAAGGCTCGCGCCTTCACGATCAGCGCATCCAATTGCTTCGAGTTCAGCTGCAGCGCCTTGTCCGCCAGCTTTTGGCATTCCTCCTGATCGCCGCGGGCCAACGCCCGCTGCGCCGCGGAAACATACGCCTCCAGCGCCTCCCCGGACTGCCCCATGGCCTGATAGAGATCCGCCAAGCGCACCTGAATCCGCAAATTGTCCGGCTCGGCGGACAGCAATTTCTTCAGCAAG
Source organism: Candidatus Acidiferrales bacterium (assembly GCA_963776365.1). GTDB lineage: Bacteria > Acidobacteriota > Terriglobia > Acidiferrales > UBA7541 > Acidiferrum. The sequence continues at coordinate 258,146 of CAVZMQ010000001.1, forward strand.
CTCACCGCTTCCGGCTGCCGGTTGTTCTTCAGGTGCAATTCCGCCAACTGCAGGAACAGCGGCCGTGCCTCGCTCATCACCCCTTGTTGCACGTACAGGTCGGCCAGCTTCTCTAAAGGCCGGATTTCTTCGGGTGCCAGCTTGGCGATTCTCTTGTAGACGGCGATGGCTTTGGTGAGGAACCCGTCGCTCACGAACAGTTGCGCGAGGCGTTCGAAATAATCGATGGCCTGGATGGTTTCGCCCTGGCGGATGTACAGCTCGCCGATGGTCATCAGCGTGACCTGGTCGCGCGGCTCGTACTTCAAAATCTGCTGATACTCCGCGATGGCTTGCGCCACCTTCCCCTGGTTCAGCAGTTTCTGTGCGGCTTCGACTAACTTGCTTTTGTTATAAGCCATGCGCTATCGGCGACAGCTCTCCCACCCAAGCCGTCGCGACTTTCTCCTGGACGCAGTGCAGGCGCTGAGACTCCTGCGACCCTACGTTTTCACGCTACGCCCCGGCTTCCGGGCCGTCAATCAAACCGCGCTGGTTTGTGAGCACACAGTTATCCCCGTAGCAGATACGAAACCATTGGGGCGAAATAATAGCGAATAGCGAGGAGGCCTAACCGGGATACGCCCGGCAGAGAATTCCATCATATTTTGAGTTCGTTCTATTCCACCGCCGTCAGAATTGCATCCAGGCGGTCAGTCGTTGACTCGACCCTTTCGAGATGCGGGTAGCGTAAGCCGCCATGGTAATCGATGCTCAAAGTGAGAAACTCTTCGTCGCGTTTTACGAGCAGTTTGATTGGTGCGTTGTTCTTCTCTGCCGCCACGATGGCGGCGCGCAGGCTAGAGTTGCTGAAAGCCTGATCATTTACGGCTTGCAATTTCATCCCTGGCGTCATGCCCGCTTTGAACGCCGGGCTATCCCACCACACGTTTCCGATGGTGGCTCCCGCCTTATCGCCGTCCTCGCCTTTCAGGGAGAACCCGAGCGACGTGGCAAAGCTCGTTCCGCGGGACGGGTCCATGTGCTTCGTCCACTCCGGTTCGGTGTCGTTGTAAACCAACCGATAACCGCCGCGAGTGATACCGCTCGTAGGAACCGGCGGCGCCACGTCGTACACCCGGGCGCGGAAGAACCCTGCCCAGTCGTAAGGCTGCACGGTATTCAAAACCTTTACGAGATCTTCCAACGTGTAGGTGACGGTGATGAAGCTTCCGTTGTCGATTCCGAAGAAGAGTCTGGCGAAGTCATCCAATGACTTTTTCCCGTTGCTCTGTTCGCGGATCATTACGTCGGCCTCCAACCAGATGAGGTCTGATTCCGGGTAATAATCGTACGAACGCTCCCAGCTTGGCCAACTCTGCGACACAACACCGTGAGCGGTCATGATGGGGTTGTTGGTCGTGTCTTCGAGCGAGCGCCAGGTGCGCCCCGGGCTGATCTCAAAGTACGCGGCAATCTGAGCGAGCACATCGCGCGTCTGTTCCGGTGTACGCAGTCCCGAGCGCGCGGTCAGGACATTGCCGTAATAATCCGTCAGGCCCTCGTAGACCCACAGCAGACTGTTGCGCATGGGTTCGTTGAAGTTCGCCGTCCACAAATCCGCCGGGCGGCGAAACTTGCCATTCCACGAGTGCGTATATTCGTGCGCCAAGAGGGCTCGGCCACCGACGCCTGCGGCCCAGTTGGTAAAGTAGTTGGCGCGGGTGCCGTCTTCGCTCGACTGGTGGTGCTCCAAGCCCTTGCCGCCCACCGTGTCGCTGAGAGAAAACAGAAACTCATAGCGATCGTAGTGGCGAGAGTGGAACAGCTTTTGCGCCTGGATCACCAGATTCTTGTGGTATTGCAGTTCTTCCGGCGTAATCTCCAGCTGCTCGGGCTTATCCGCGAAAACGTCGAGGTATACCGGGTTGTCGGGCCCCGACGAGAGGTCCAGGCGCTTATAGTTGATGCCCGCGTACACCGGGGAATCGACCAGCGTGTTCAGGGGAGTCTCCTTGAACTGAACCAGGTTCCCACTTTGCGATTTCACATCCAGCGCCGTGGCCAACTTCCAGCCCTCCGGCAAGCGCAGCTCGGAAGCAAACAAAATGCGCCGCGCAAGGTATCCCGCCGGATAGAGCAGCACGCTGTTCCAGGTGACATCGGCGATTTTGTTCGAAATGCGTCCCTGTTCTGGATTGACCGGTGCCAGATATTGAAAGCTCAGTTCCAGAGTGGTTGCGCCGTTCGGAACGTCAATGTGAAAAGCCCACATATCGACGGGATCGCGCACCCACGAAACACGTTTGCCATTCGCGGTGGCCACCAGCCCGGCGAGATTTGCCACCGGATTGGAGGGCGAGTGCGTTCCCGGAAGCCACTGGGGATAGAGCAGGGTGATCTCGCCCGACTTTACAGGGATTGTTTCCTGCACATTCAGCACACGATCATTGACGTCCGTGAGATCGACGCGAAGCGAAATTGTGTCGGGGTAGGCCTTGTCGACAGGGGAGGGAATAGGCGCAGGTAAAGGCACTGGCTGTGGTCCCGTGGAGTTCTGCGCATAAGTGGCATTCATGGAAGACAGACACAATATTGCAAAAATCGCCGCAACGATGCGGGGGTAGTAGCAGAACCAACGGCGCATGTGGCTTCTCCTGAATTTCGGATGCACTTTATACCAGAATGGGGCCGCAACCTACACAGCTCGAGGGCACGCTCGTCCAATCAGGCCTCGCGTTCATAACCACCTCGAACTCGACGCTTTTCCTTCAGTCTCCCCGGGGCCAAATTTCCAGGGGCAAGTCTACCTGTACCGCACCGACTGCCCAGCACCCCGCTTCGCGCACCGGCGAGAACGAATACCGGTGCAGCGGCGTAGGTCCGTGCACCCGCAACGCTTCCAGATGCTCCGGCGTACCGTAACCTTTGTGCTGTGCCAATCCGTATTGCGGGTAGATGGCGTCCCACTCTTCCATGCGCATGTCGCGGTGGGTCTTGGCCAGAATCGAGGCTGCCGCTATGGAAACGCTCTTCGCGTCTCCCTTGATCAGCGACTTCTGTTCGATGAGCACATCCAATTTGATGGCATCGAGCAGCAGATAATCCGGTCGGATTGAGAGTTGCTCCAGCGCGGCGGTCATGGCCTGGCGACTGGCCTGATAAATGTTCCACGCATCGATGCGTTGCGCATCCATTTCCGCCACGGCCCAAGCCAGCGCGTACTCCTTGATGCGCGGCGCCAGTTCTCCCCGGCGATCCGCGGTCAGCTTCTTCGAGTCGTCCAGCCCGACAATGCGTCGTTTGGGATTCAGAATGACGGCGGCGGCGACCACGGGACCGAACAGCGCGCCGCGGCCAGCTTCATCGAGACCCGCTATGCGCGTCCAGCCAAGCTTCCGCGCCGCTCGCTCGAAACGGGAAGAGCAGAGTCGGTTCATAGAATGATGTTCGCCGAAGTGTACCACGCAGGGAAGCGCCTGCCAGCGTCCCGAACGCGAGCTGTTGATTTTAGCTTCGTTTGGTCCGTGATGCGCTGGGGTTAGGGTTTGAGTGAGTACAACACCGAAGCATGAGGCGGCAAAGTCACCGCGATGGCGCTGGCCTTCGGCAAGTCCTGCCGTTTCCACACGTCTCGTAGCGCATAATTTGTTCCGTTCAGCCCCAACTGCTGGAACTCGTAGCGCAGCGTCTGTGTTTCATCGCTGCGATTGAACACCGCCACATAGTAGCCATCCCCTGCTTCACGTTCCGCTACCCAGACCGCCGCCTTTGGCGTGGTCTCCACGGCGCGATTGCCGCGCGAATGCTGATCCACGGCAATCACTTCCGCGTTCGTTAGCAACGATTTCGTCCACTCATCGCAACGCAACAGGTTCCCACCCATAATCAGCGGCGAACGAAAAATGGCCCACAGCGTCAGTAATGTGCGTTGTTCATCCTTCGTCAAGCGGGTTGTCCGCGGATCGCCCCAGCCGGGTGACGGCTTCAACTCCCCAATCGCGAGCATATCCGCGTCCGGCCACGCTCCCGCTCGCGAGTGCGGCGCCCATGCAGCCGCTCGTTCAAATTGGTTGTTTACGCCCTGCGGGAAGCTCTCGCCGCTTTGCCACACATCCCACTCGTCGTCGGAAATCCGCCACATGTTTCCGTAACGCGCCAATTCGTCCGCTTTCTCGAGGGGCGCCGCTCCCGGCGACAGGCTCAGCACCATGGGGCGGCCACTTTTCTTGAGCGCCTCGCTCATCATGCGGATCTCTTCGCCCTTATACGGGCGGCTCGCGATGCAATCCACCTTCACGAAATCGACATGCCATTCCGCGAATTGCTTCGCGAGCGAATCGTAGTACGCCTGCGCCGCTGGCTTTGTCGTGTCTAAGCCGTAGTTAAACGGATTCCACGGACACGTATCCGCCGTATCCGCCGCGTCGCGAGCGTGAAACTCCGCTCCTTCGATGGGCAAATTCCTGGCCACCGCTTCTTTGGGAATGCCGCGAAGGATGTGCAATCCGAACTTCAGCCCAAGACCATGCAGGTAATCGGCCAATGGCCGGAACCCCGCGTCATTCGCAGACGAAGGAAACGTGTTCACCGCCGGCGTATAGCGTCCGTATTGATCCAAACTGAATTGTGCCTTCTGCGCATTAAAGCCCACGCCATGATTCGTGACATACCAACCCGAATCTGCAACCACGTATTCCCAGCCATACGCCTTCAGATTCTTCGCAATCCAGTCGGCCGTGTCTCGTATATCGCTTTCCTTGACGCTCTCGCCATACGAATCCCAACTGTTCCAGCCCATCGGCGGCGTCTTCGCCACACCGATTTCCTGCGCTCTGCCCACGTTCACTAAAATCAACGCCGTAACCGTGAATAATACGAAGCCGTGCCACCGCCCTCTCCGGCGCTCCATATCCGCACACTCGCTTTCCACAACGACCCCGATTCTAGCCGAATTCCGACTCGCCGCATCTCGATTCCTCGGTCGGGTGGCCACAAAAAAAGGACAGGCGTTTCTGCCTGTCCTTTGCTGGAGCTCGTTTTTGGGGGGATTACGTTTTTGCAGCGGCCGCGGGTGCTTCTGTTTCTTCGCGCCCGGCGCGCTTGATTCGCGCCGCTTTGCCCCTCAGGTTCCGCAAATAGTACAACCGCGAGCGCCGTACGCTGCCCCTGCCGACCACATCAATCGAGGAAATTGACGGCGAGTGCAGAGGGAAAATGCGCTCCACGCCAGTGCCGAAGCTCACTCGGCGCACCGTAAACGTCGCGCTGCTGGCGCGCCCCTTCTTCGAAATCACCACACCCTCAAACGACTGGATGCGTTCCTTCACCTTCTCGCCTTCGCCTTCCAGCAGGCGTACATTCACGCGGACGGTGTCCCCGGGGCGAAATTCGGGAAGGTCTTTACGCAATTGTGCTTCATGTAGCTTTTGAATGACCGGATTCATTTTCAGTATTCCCTGCAGACCCACTCAGGCGGGGCCAGCACTTCTAAGGCAAACACTAATTATAGCCAAAGCTGAGGCGTTTTGACTAGTTGCTTTCTCCTAACAACTCCGGTCGCTGACGGCGCGTTTTCGCCAAAGCTTGTTGCTGCCTCCACTTGGCCACTTCGGCGTGATTCCCGCCCATCAGCACCTCCGGCACCTTCCAGCCGCGGTATTCCGCCGGCCGTGTGTAGTGCGGAAAATCTAGCTGCCACTGGCGAGTGCTGTGTGGCGCGGGGCGCGTTTCCGGAGTCCGCAAGCCCGTTTGGTCCGAAGCACTCGCCCGTTCGGAGAACGATTCATTCTCCGTGGACGCTTCATTGCCCAGCGCACCCGGCAGCAACCTTGTCACCGCGTCGACGACCATAGCCGCCGGCAACTCGCCTCCACTCAACACATAATCTCCCACGCAAACTTCCTCGGTGGCCAGATGTTCGGCTACGCGTTCGTCCACGCCCTCGTAGCGCCCGCAAATCAGAATCAAGCGTTGCAACTTCGCGTAACGCCTCGCCGTTTCCTGCGTGAATAACTTTCCCGCGGCCGACATCAGCAAAATTGCCGTTCCCGGCTCGGGCGCGATCTTAGCGGCAGCGTCCCCGACCCCATACCCCAGCAGTTTCTCCACGGCCTCGAACAGTGGCTCCGGTTTCAGCACCATGCCTTCGCCGCCGCCAAACGGCCGGTCATCCACGGTGCGGTGACGATCCTTGGCGAACTCGCGCAAGTCCTGAACGTGAATCTGTGCCAATCCCGCCTCGTTGGCGCGCCGGACGATCCCATAGTTGAGCGGCCCGGTGAAGAATTCCGGGAAAATGGTGATTAAGTCAAAGCGCATTGATGGGCATGGAAATTGGGATAAATTCGCGCCGGTACGCCGGTCATTCCGGTGCGTTTAGCTCGTTCAGCCCTTCCGGGAGCCTAACATCAATTCGTCTTCCCGCCACGTCGATGTGCCGGCAGATATCCTCCGCCAAGGGCACCAGCAACTCGCGCTTATCCGCAGTTTCCACCTGCAAGATGGGCGTGCCGGCCACGTCTTCACCAGTAAAAAAAACGTCCCGCACACTGCCCAGCGCCCGCGTCGCTTTCTCGTGAAACACGGCGCAGCCGATCAAATCGCTGACGAAATATTGCCCAGCCGGCAAGACCACCCGCTGCTCGAGCGGCAAGAGAACGTCGTACCCACGCAACTTTTCCGCATCGGAAATGGTCGCGTATCCCGCGAAGTGGAATATACCCATGCCGGGATGGTTTCGGTCCATCCAAAAATGCTGCAGACCCAATGCGCGAGGCTCACCATTGTCTTTGCGGATATGGATTTGCGTAAGGTTGGAAAATCGCGAGGCGAAATCGGTAAGCAGCTCCGCAGCGACTTCGCCCTTATTTCCGCGCGGTCTTACAACGCGCGCCACCAGCACCCAGCGGTTTGCTTTTTCGCTATCGTTCAATCTTCCAGAATCTCAAGTGTAAAGCGCTTGTGCAATTTCATTCCGGCCGCTCCCAACAGCGTGCGGATAGCTTTTGCCGTTCGGCCCTGGCGCCCAATCACTTTGCCCAAGTCTTCGGGATGAACTCGCAATTCCAAAACAGTGACTTGCGAACCTTCCACTGCTCTGACTTGCACTCCCTCGGGATGATCCACCAGCGCTCTAGCTATCTCCTCAACCAGTTCTTTCATCGGGCCCCCCGTGTGCGTTGAGCTTGTGCCATCGCCCGCGCAACCTCCCCCGACCGCGAGAGAGCGCGTCTGTTACCTCCGCCACTGGGACCTGGACCTGGAGAATATGAGCCGGAACGTGAGCCGGTACGCTGCGGTTGTCTATGCGATCTTCTGCTGCTTGATGAAACTACGTACCGTATCGCTCGGCTGTGCCCCTACGCCAAGCCAATACTTGATGCGTTCGGAATCCAGCTTGATTTCCGCAGGCTTCTTGAGCGGATCATACGTTCCCACCGCTTCGCGTACACGCCCGTCCCGGGCGCGCGTCCTCTCAATCACCACCACGCGATAGTACGCCTTCTTCTTCTTTCCAATCCTTGCTAATCGAATAGTTAACACTACGGTGCTTCCTCCTAGGAATTTCTATTCTAACGTGAACTTCCGCCCTCCGGCAAACTTTCCTCCCTGAATAAGCGCTCAGGCAAATTCCTACGGGTTGTCTATTACCGGCAGCTCCACAAAGCTCTCCTGGCCCGGAGCATGGTACACGCGCTGCACCGCTTTGCGATAATCCTCCGGTTTGGCCCAGAAAATGTTTGGGACGAACGTCTGCGGGTTGCGGTCGTACAAGGGAAACCAGCTCGATTGAATCTGTACCATGATTCGGTGCCCCGGCAGAAACACGTGGTTGGCATTCGGCAGCGCAAACCGATATACCAGCGGCTTACCGCTGTCGATCGCCTTTGGATTCTCCCAGCTTTCGCGATACCTTCCTCGAAAGATATCCGCCGATATCATCAGCTGGTAGCCGCCCATCCAGCTTTCCGCAGCGACTTCATCCGGATACACGTCAAGCACCTTAACAACCCAATCGGAATCCGTTCCGCTGGTCGCAGCTACCAGGTTCGCCACCGGTTGACCACTGATCTTCACCGGCGCGGTCAACACATCGGAGACAAAGGTAAGCACGTCCGTTCTGCCCGAAGCTTCCCGCTGGTCGTCCACCAGCCACTGCGGCCAGGTAAACCGGCCGGTATAGCCTACCGGTTGGCTCGGCCGCGCACGGTAAGGCACGGGCTTCGCGGGGTCGGATACATATTCGTCGAACGCTGCGGACGTGTCCCGCGGTGCCGAGAAGCTTAGTTTCTGCCCCGGCTGCAAATACAACGGGGTGGGTTGGGGCGGGCAGCCCGTCGCGCAACCGGCCGGCCAATCCGGCAGACGTCGCCAAGTGTTCGTGCCCGTCTCGTACGCCGTTACGATCGCCACATCCGCCTTGGGCGCTCCGTCCTTCAGATATTGCGCCAGAAACGGCCGCAGAATCTGCTCCCGAAAATAAAGCCCGGTATCGCTCCCGAAATGCAGTGCGCCCAGCGTGCTGCCATCCTCAATTTCCTGACCGTGAAACCACGGCCCAATCACCAGGAACACCTTGTCGTTCTCGGCATCCTTGGGCTTGATCGCCTTGAACACCGCCGGCGCACCGTAAATATCTTCTTGGTCCCAGAATCCCGCCACCAGCATGGTGGGTACTTTCAGGGGTTGCGCGGCAAGAATGCGGTCCATGGCTTGCTCCTGCCAGAAGGAGTCATAGCTCGGGTGCTCCAGAATCTTGCGCCAGAAGCCCAGTTGTTCCATGCCATGCTGCCGCCCCAACTCACCGGCGGAACCCGCCCTCATATACAGGTCGTAATCATCGTAAGAGCCTGACCACCACGCCAGTTCGTTCGAACGCGTGGCTTCTTGCTCGTAGATGTACGGCATATTCTGTTGACGAAAAGCGCCGTTGTGAAACCAGTCGTCGCCCTTCCAGCCGTCCACCATCGGATTCATGGGCACGGCCACTTTCAGCGCCGGATGCGGATTCACCAAGGCCATCAGCGGGAGAAACCCATCGTAGGAAATTCCCAGAATTCCCACCTTGCCATTGGTTTCCGGCACATTCTTGATCAGCCACTCGATGGTGTCGTAGGTGTCCGTCGAATTGTCCACAGGAGTAGGATTGAGCGGCCCATGCAACGGCCTGGTCATCACGTAATCGCCTTCCGAGCCGTACTTGCCGCGAACGTCCTGAATCACTCGGATGTAGCGATCTTCGAGAATCACGTCGGTTGCGTTGTCATATCCTTCCAAACTGGGACCGAGATGCGCACTGGCCGCGTGGCTGACCATTTCCGCGGCGTTGTAGGGCGTGCGCGTCAGGAGAATGGCCGCGTTTTTCGTGCCCTTGAGCATCACGATGACAGTGTGCAGCTTCACGCCATCGCGCATTGGGATCATGACGTCGCGCCGGTCGTAATCGAAGCTATGGGCCACCGGCGCGAATTTCGCTGGAGTCTCGCTCGGGAAGTTGGGATATTTGCCGGGCGCCTCGGGGGCCTGGGCATTCGCCCCATTACTGAAAACTCCGACGCATACAAAACTCAGCAGCAGTAGCCGCACAGACCGATTCTTCCGATTCATAAAGTCCTTCGAAACTGCCTTCGCTCTCGATGAAGTTTGGAATTAGAGCGCCGCGATTATATGCTGAGCAACGCTGTATCGCCACCTGCGTTCTGTTTTGGCACCCCGGACACGGTTCACGTGCGATTTGGACTGGCGCCGGCCAGCAGTTAGAATGGAGATCTCTTTGGGAATCCGCGCCCGAACTGATAGGAAAGAAACCGCATCGACCATGGCTCGGCCCAACGAAAAACACAAAATCATTGAGCACTATGACTTGCTTAGCCCGTATTACCACTCGTTGTGGGGCGAACATCTGCATCACGGCTACTGGATACGCGGTGATGAATCGAAAGACGCCGCGCAGATCCAGCTCATCGAGCATCTTGCCCGCTTCGCAAATCTCACACCGGGTGCGCGGGTCCTCGACATCGGTTGCGGCTACGGGGGCAGCAGCCTGTATCTGGCCAAACATTATGGCGCTCGAGCCACCGGTATCACCATTTCCGCGGTTCAAGTGGAAATGGCCAATCGTGGCGCGGCCAATCAGAACCTGGACGCAAAGTTTCTACTGATGGACGCCGAATCCCTTGATTTCGCCGAACCTTTCGATGTGCTTTGGTCGATGGAATCCATCTCTCATTACCACGACCCAGGGAAGTTTTTCGCCTCGGCTACGAAGTTCCTCAAGCCTGGCGGGACGTTTGCGTTGACCGACTGGTTCCGGAAGGAAGGCCTGTCGGCCGCCGAGAAAAAGAAATTCATCGCTCCGATCGACAAAGCCATGTTCGTGGAGCTTCGCGAAATGGACGAATACGCGACCTTCCTCGCGGCCAGCGGACTCCGCATTACTCATCGCCAGGACCTTACGCAAAATTGCGCTAAAACCTGGGATGTTGGTCTGGAGATTATCAAGAACAAATCCTTCTGGTCCTTGGCCGCAAAGCTTGGCCCCGACTTCCTTACCTATTTGAAAGGGTACCAAGCCGTGCGCGCGGCGATCTCTTCCGGCAATTTTGTCTACGGATTATTCGTTGCAGAATGGCCTGACGCGCGAGAAAAAGTGGAGTAAGCCGGCATTCCTCAGTACCCAAGACTTTTGTTGAACGCCAAAATTGGCCGCGGACCCTCGGAGAGTTGCGTTGGTGAAAAATGCGGCCCGGCTCTCGCGAATTCCGTACACCTCCTACGTCAAGCGGTTCAGTCCATTAAATGCCGCGGCTTTGTAGCACTCCGCCAGCGTGGGATAGTTGAACACCGTGTGGATGAAGTAGGTGATTTTCCCCTTCAAGAGCAGTACGGCTTGCCCGATGTGCAGCAACTCTGCCGCATCTTCCCCGAAGATGTGTACGCCCAATATCTCCAAAGTTTCCCGGTGGAACAGCAGTTTCAGGCGCCCTTCCGTGTGTCCACTGATTTGCCCGCGCGCGATCTCCCGGTAATACGCCACGCCCACCTCGTAGGGCACATCTTCTTCCGTCAGTTGCTCCTCGGTCTTTCCAATAAAGGAAATTTGCGGAATGGTGTAAATCCCGTAGGGGTATCCCGCCGGATCCGTTTCCGCGGGCAGCCCAAACGCCCTGGCCGCGGCAAAGCGCCCTTGTTCCATGGACACGGAGGCCAGGCTGGGAAAGCCGATCACGTCTCCGACCGCAAAAATATGGGGCTGTGAGGTTCGATACTCCGCATCCACCTTGATGCGGCAACGGTCGTCCGCGTGTACTCCGGCGGCTTGGAGATTGAGCCGGTCGATGTTTCCCTGACGTCCCACAGCGTACAAAAGCGCGTCTCCCAGAATGCGCTTCTTGCTGACCAGGTTCGCGGCCACTTTCCCATCCGGCATTTCTTCCACGCTTTCGACTTCTTCGCCAAGCCGCATCGTGGCGCGCCGGTCGCGCATATGGTAACTGAGCGCCTCCACCACTTCAGCGTCTGCAAATTCCAGCAACCGCGGCCGCTTCTCCACCATGATCACGCGCACACCCAGTGTCGTGAACATGCAGGCGTACTCCACTCCAATGACGCCACCACCCACCACGATCAGCGTCTTGGGAACCGTGGGGATGCCCAGGATCTGGTCACTGTTGACGATATTGCGCCCGTTGGTCGGCACCTTCGGGTTCACCGCGGGCTTCGTACCCGTCGCAATCACCACGTACTCCGCTTCCAACTCGTTAAACCCCGTAGTGTTTTCCACGCGCACGTGATGCGGATCGGTGAATGACCCAATTCCGTGATACAGGTCCACACCGTTGCGTTTCAGTTGGTCTTGCAGCACGGCGGCTTCATTCTCAATTACCCGTGTCACGCGGAAATTGAGATCGCTCATGGTGATGTTTTCTTTTACGTGGTAGTTGGAGCCGTAGAATGCCTGGTGATTGAATCCCGAGAGATGCAGAACCGCCTCGCGCATGGTCTTGCTAGGGATCGTGCCGGTATTGATGCACACCCCTCCGACCATGGTTTGTTTCTCGACCACCGCTACCCTTTTTTTTGCTTTGGCAGCCTGGATCGCCGCGCGTTGCCCACCCGGGCCTGACCCGATCACTACCAAATCATACTGTTGCATTTGTAGAGTCCTGTACTTCCAGCTCGAGGGTTTGCGCGGGTTCGATGGGGACGGTCCCTGGCTCACTCTTAGTATAAGGAACTTTGTGATGTATCTCGTGCCCCGCTCCCGATCCGTTAACATACCCTCCTGCGAGCTTCATCAGGTGTTCTTGAACCGAGAATCGTTTCCCGCCTTTGGGCGGACGGACGGCGGTGTATTGCCCATCCGAGTTCAGCTCTCTGGCCTTCTGGTTGTCGGCAAGGTACGCCGGCAAAATCTCTTTGCAGATGCGCTCGCGCAACGTTTCCTCTTTGAGAGGGAACACCACTTCCACCCGTTCGTACAGATTGCGCGGCATCCAGTCGGCGCTTCCGAGATACACCTCGGGCGAGCCGCCATTCTCAAAATAATAAATCCGGCTGTGTTCCAGGAAGCGGCCTACGATGCTGCGCACCCGAATGCGGCTGCTGATTCCCCGCAAACCTGGCACCAGCGTGCATTGCCCCCGCACGATCAAATCGATTTCCACGCCGGCCTGCGACGCTCGATACAGCGCCCGGATTACCGGAGGATCCACCACTGCGTTGCACTTGGCGATGATCCTGGAAGGTTTGCCCCTACGCGCATTGCGCGCTTCGCGATCGATCAGTGCGATCATGGTTTTGGCCATATCTTTCGGGGCCACTAGCAGCGGATGGTAATGGGTCTTTTCGGCATACGCGGTCAGGAAATTAAACACATCATGGGCCGCTGCGGTAATCCCCGGATCTGCGGTAAAGAAACTGAAATCACTGTAAAAGCGTGCCGTGGACGGGTTGTAGTTCCCGGTTCCCAAATGCGCATACCGCCGGATCTTTCCATCCGGATCCTGCCGAAGCATGAGCGAAAGCTTCGCGTGCGTTTTCAAATTAGCTAGCCCGTGGAATACTTGCACGCCCGCGTCTTCCAGGCTGCGCGCCCAACGAATATTCGAAGCCTCGTCAAAGCTGGCCTTTAGCTCCACCACCACGGTTACTTCCTTTTTGCCCGCCGCCTCCAGAAGCGCTTGCACCACGGGCGAATCGTTATTGGTGCGGTACAGCGTCTGCTTCATCGACAGCACCCGCGGGTCATGCGCCCCAGTCTGGAGGAATTGCACCACCGGGTCGTACGAATCATAGGGATGGTGCAATAGAACATCCTGCTGCCGCAGCACTTCAAACAGGGAGTCCGCGTCATGGCCAATGTGCACCTGCCGCGGCACGAACTTCCCATATTTCAAATCGGGCCTGGGCGTCTCGTCATAAAGATGGAAAAGCCGCTGCAGATTCACGGGACCAGCGACACGAAATACCAGTGATTCGTCTAATTCAAAGGTGGTGACCAGGTGCGACACGATTTCCGGCTGCGCTCCTACTTCAATTTCCAAGCGCACCGCTTGCCCTTTGCGCCGCTGCGCAACTTGCGAGTCGATCGCTTCCAGCAAAGTCCGCGATTCTTCCTCTTCCAGATACAAATTGCTGTTTCGCGTAATCCGGAACGGCGCCGACGCCAGAATCTCGAAGCCTCGGTATAGCTTCTCGGCGTATCGCGAAATGATGTCCTGCAGAAACACGAAGTGAATCCCGCCATTGCCGGTAGGCAGCCGCAGCAATCGCGGCAGCGCTCGCGGCACGGTCACCACACCGAATAACGGCTTTTCTCCAGCGCGCTTTCGACGCCGCAGCAAAAACGCGATGCACAACGCCTTATTCAAGACGTGGGGAAACGGGTGCGTCGGGTCCACGGTGACCGGCGTCAGCATGGGATACACGCGCTTGTCGTAAAACTGCTTGGCCGTCTCCGCTGCCTTGGTGTTCAACTGATCCACGGGCAATACCCGGATCTGGTGCTTGGCCAGCGCCGGCAGTAGCTCGCTATTCCAGCATTTGTATTGCGCTGCGACGAAGTGGTGCATGGCCTTCGAAACGTGGTCCAGTTCCTCTTCCACGGTCAGCCCGTCTGGACTGATTTGCTGCGAGCCATGCTCGATCTTCTGCAGAAAACTGGAAACCCGGATTTCCACGAATTCGTCCAGATTGTTCGCGGTGATGGCCAAAAATTTCACGCGCTCCAGCAGGGGATTGCGGGTGTCGCGCGCCTCTTCCAACACGCGCTCGTTAAAGGCCATCCACTGCAGATGGCGGTTGAGGTAAAAACGGTGGTCATGCGGTGAAAGACGAGCCATAAGTGTCCTTTAGAGGAGCGCTCATAAGTATCTCAGATGTGTTACAAGCAGATAAACGGCCCCTTAGGGGTGCTATCCTCTGTGTTTTTAGGAGTACTGCATGCCACGCATGGCTAAGGTAGCGCTGATGCTATCCCTCTCGATGGCCGCTGCTATCGCTGCGATTACCGCCCTAGCGCGGACGGGCACCTCCCTTGACACGCAGATCGACTTTGTTTTCAGCGCGATTCAACCCACAGGTCCGGGCGTCGCGGTGCTTGTCAATGAAGAGGGCAGGATTCTCTTCGAAAAAGGTTATGGCGTGGGTGACCTCCGCTCACTTTCAAAAATCGACCCACAAACCAATTTTCGGCTTGCCAGCGTCACCAAGCAATTCACAGCCATGGCCATTATGCTCCTGGTCCACGACGGCAAGCTACATTACGACGATCACCTCACGGACATTTTTCCCGGGTTCCCCGCCTACGGCAAGGACATCACCATCCGCAACCTGCTCAGCCACACTTCCGGTTTACCGGAGTATGAGGAACTCATGGAGCGAGAGGAGCGGCAGGGGGGCGCGAAGTGGAGTCCCGACCATCAGATTAACGATGAGCAGGTTCTGGGTCTGCTGAAGGCCGCGCCTATGGGCCTGTTCGTCCCCGGCACGCGTTGGCAGTACAGCAATTCGGGCTACGTGGTTCTGGGTTTGATCGTCGCGAAAGTTTCAGGGATGCCTTATCGCGAATTCCTGCAGCGACGCGTTTTCGCTCCGCTCAAAATGAATCACTCCGTTGTCTACGAAAAGGGCGTGAATGAAATTGACCGCCGCGCGTTCGGCCATTCGAAAGAAAATAATAAGCTCGTGGAAACCGATCAGAGTGCCACCTCTGCGACTCTTGGCGATGGCGGCATCTATTCCAACGTTGAGGATTTGGGGAAATGGGATGACGGCCTGGCGAAGCACGTGTTACTCAGCGCCACGGATATGCAACCCGCGCTCACCCCGGTGAAACTCGCTGACGGCAGCGATCCGCAATGGCCGCGTAACCCGCAAACCGCGGGCTCAAGCGATCCAAATCCCGTACGGTATGGCTTTGGCTGGTTCCTCGACCCTTACAAGGGGCACGCGCGCAACTATCACGACGGCGGTACCCAGGGTTTCCGCACCACGATGCAGCGCTTCGTCGACGATCGGTTCACCATCATCGTCTTAAGCAACCGCACCGATCTCGACCCGGACGCACTCTCCCTCAAAGTCGCCGACCTGCTGCTGCAACCCGCCGCACCTCTGCACTAAGTCCCTGTCATCGTGAGGCGCGGAGCCTTCCCGCGTTGCCGGGGTTCCAGGTAAGAAATCGGATCACATTGATGATTGCTGCACGCGTGGAACAATCGACAACTGCAGACTTCAGCCCAAGCCGGCCAGTTTGCCCAGCCCCTTCATTTTGGCCCGTGCGGCCATCGCGCCGTATTGCTTCATCATCTGGCGCATCTGCAGGTATTGCTTGATCACCTGGTTCACGTCTTGCACCGTTGTGCCACTGCCTTTGGCAATGCGTTTCCGTCGCTTGCCGTCAATTACGTGGTGATCGCGGCGTTCCTCATTGGTCATCGAATTGATGATTGCTTCCACCTGCTTCAGCTTGCTCTCGTCTACCGTGGCGTCCTTCGGCAAGTTTTGCAGCGGTCCCACCTTCGGCAGCATATCTACCAATTGTTCCAGCGGACCCATCTTGCGGATTTGCCGCAACTGGTCGCGAAAATCTTCCAAGGTGAACTCTTCCTTACGGAGCTTTCGCTCCAGTTCCATCGCGGCCTTTTTGTCGAACGCGGATTCCGCGCGCTCGATCAGCGACAAAATATCGCCCATGCCCAGAATGCGCGAAACAATACGCTCCGGATAAAATCCCTCCAGCGCATCATATTTTTCGCCCAAGCCCACGAACTTTACCGGGGCTCCAGACACCTTGCTGATCGAAAGCGCCGCGCCACCCCTCGCGTCGCCATCCAACTTCGTCAGAATTACCCCGGTCAGCCCCAGCCGCTTATGGAACTCGCCCGCCGACCGCACGGCGTCCTGCCCAATCATCGCGTCGGCGATAAACAACATTTCGCTCGGTTGCAGTTCTTTTTTCAACGTGGAAAGCTCGCCCATCAATTCATCATCGATGTGCAGACGTCCCGCGGTATCCACTATGATCACGTCGCTCGCGGATAACTTTGCCTCCTTGATCGCGCCGCGCACAATTTCCAGCGGCTTGTCCGTGCCCGCCCCCGGCCACAGCGATATACCGATCGATTTAGCAACTTGGCTCAGTTGTTCGCGCGCCGCGGGACGATACACGTCGGTCGACACCACGATTGGGCGGTGCCCATGTTGCGAAAGCCACTTCGCCAGTTTTCCCGTGGTGGTGGTCTTGCCCGAACCCTGTAATCCCACGATCATCCACACCGAAGGCGGCCGCGATGCGAATAGCGGCTTGGCATGCTTTCCCAGCAAGTTCAGCAATTCGTCGCGAACGATCTTGACCACTTGCTGATCCGGAGAAAGTTGCAGCATCACTTCGCTGCCCAGCGCCTGCTTGCGGATGTTGGCCAGCAACTCATCCGCCACACCGACGTTCACGTCGCCTTCCAGCAGCGCCTCGCGGATTTCGCCGAGCGCCAGGTCCAGGTGCTCTTCGCTGAGCTTGCCCTGCCCGCGCAAATTCTTGAAGGTTCGTTGCAGTCGTTCGGTCAGGTTCTCAAACATGGTCCTTAACGCCCTTCACGCATCCATCTATTGTAACGCCTTAGGCACAGGCCTGCCCCCGACCGTGGAGAACAGCTCTCAAACATGCTGCAGGTGCGTGTCTTTAAAAAATGTCGGGTATTTCAATCCGAAGCCTAAGGCGCGGTCGAAGCCGATATGGGCAAGCCAAATCAGTGCGTATGGCATGTACCGGGGCGCCCCAAAAACCAGCGCCCCGCCAAGCAGCAACAACGGTCCGGTTACCGTGTGAACCGAGTTATAGAATGCACACCCCAGTTTGGCATCCTTCAGGTATCCGATCATAAAGAGATCGGGAGCCAAAAACAGCACCGCGAACAGCCACCAGTGGTAATGCCCGGCACGATAAAGATAAAGCGCAGCGCCGAAGATGAGTGCCCCTTCCAGGTGCAAAATCCAACGCGGTTTTGTCAGCATTTGCGCAGCTTGCGCCCCCGTCCCGTTTAGAATGAAAGTTTGATGCCGAGTTGTGCCGCGAAGGGTATGCCCACGGTGGTGCCCGGGCCAAAGAAATCCCCCAGCGCTCCCGCCGGATATCGCAATTGATTCAAGCGGGTGATGGGTTCGGTCTGTGAGCACGACGCATTCAAGCAGAACGCCGTCGCATTCGCCAAATTGTTCACCGGCGTCGGCAAGGCCGAAATATCGGTGATAAAGAACGCCCCGGGGTTGTTGCGGTTGAACAAATTGAAGAACTCCGCGAACGGCGTCACTGCCCAGCGCTCGTGAATGGTAAAAGGGCGTGTCACGCGCAAATCGAATTGAACATACGGTGTACCGCGAAACTCATCCAGTGTGGTTTCCACTCCGTTGATTACGGCGCGGGTGCCTACTGGTGTCGTCATGGTGAACGGCCGCGCACTTTCCGCCTGTCCGAGCATCGATGCTTGAAAGCCGCCCGGCAATTGGAAGGTGCCGACCAACACAAAGCGATGGCGCACATCTTCTCCGGATGGGCCGTAGTCTCCGGGAGCGAAGGCGTCCGAGGGATTGCAAACACCATTTACGTAGTCGAACAACTCGCCCAATACGCAGCCCCAGGTTTTCGCCGAGGATAGCGTGTAATGGGCCACCAGATGCGCGCGCCGCGCCACATTTCCCTGCACTCGCAGCGACAAGCCGTCATAGCTGGAGCGATTGTCGGAGCGAAACACATCCGCCGCAGCGTAAGGATAATTGCGGTAGCCATGCATTCCCGTTTCGTGCGTATAGTCGGCGCTCACAATCCAGTTAGCGCTCACCGCGTGCTGAATTCCCGCCGTGGCATGCAACGCGTACGGCGTGTGGTAATGCGGGTCGATCAGAGCAGGGGTAATCGGCCCGCTCTGCAAACTGCCCGCATTCACGGATTGCAACGCGGTCACCCAGCCGTTTTGGGCCAGGTCATTAAAATAAAGCCCCACGCCTGCGCGAATCACGGTCTTTTGTGAGCTGCCCAACGCCTGCGCGATGCCGAGCCTCGGCGCAAACGCCTTGCGGTAATCGTGGGGGATTCCATTCACCAATCCGGTGCTCAGCGCAGGATTAAAAATCTGACTGCGACCGGACGCGATGAACAACCCAAAGGTGGTGTCGTACCGCAAACCGTAATTGATCGTAAGCTCCGAATTCACCCGCCATGAATCTTCCGCATATAAGCCCAGGCGCTGCACATTTTGCGAAAAGCTTCCGTCGCCAGCCGGTTTGAAATCGCTGCCGGCGGCATAGTCGATCGCAAATTGCGCTGGATTGGCCAGGTAGTACGTCGGATCCTGCGGAAACGTCACCAGGGTCTCGGCATTCGCCGTGAGCGCGCCACTCAATACTGGTTCGTGGATGAAATTCACTCCCAACCGGGGCGCATGATGTCCCGCAACGTGATCGACGTCATACCGCACTTGATACTTCTCTTGATTTCGTAGCACCGGGAAATTCGCGATGGCGGTCACGAACTGGTTGTCGCCGTACGTTTCGAATCCGGTAATGGCGCTGGAGGTTGTGGTGAAGGGAAACGCCAGCGCAAAGCCAAGATCGGAATTCCGCGTCTGCGTCAGGTGCAGCCCGCTGAATTCCAACACCAGCGAGCCGGTCCACTCCGGCGCAAAGGTGAACTGCTGCCCAATCACCGCGTTGAAGTAGTTGTTGTGGGAAGTCGCGCCCGTGGATGGAAGCGCGCCCTGCTGTACCAATGCGTTGTGTGTGGTGTAGGTATCCACGGCGCTGCGCAGAAACCAGCGGGACCGCTGCGACTGGGCCCAATCAAATCGCAGTGTCGCCAGATAATCGCGAAACGGCACTGCCACAGTGCTGGGCACGGCAATCGAACTAACGCCGGGAATCAGGCCCATCGAAGCAAGTTGGGCAAGCGCGTCGAACTGCGTAGTGCTCGCCGGACTATACGCGATGCTGGCATTCTCGTGCACATACTCGAGCGACGTGAAGAACCACACCTTATCTTTCACGATCGGCCCACCGAGCGTGGCGACGTAATTCTGTCGGGAAAATGGCTGCTTCGGATTCGGCGCGGGATTATCGATGGGAAATCGTGCGTTTAGCGCTGCCGCGCGCTCGTACACGGAAAACTCACCATGCAGCTCGTTGGTTCCACTGCGGGTGATAATCTCGACCGAGCCCGCCGTGGTGCGGCCGGTGTCGGCATCCTCCTGCGCGGTTCGGAACGCAAACTCTTCGATAGCATCCGGAGAAAAGTTCTGCAGGAAGCCCCCGATGTAGTCGTCCGAGTTGTCTCCGCCATCCACGGAAAGCTCATTATTCAGACCAGAGCTGCCCCCGGTAGACACCGCCGTGATGCGGGCCTTGGTGGGATCGGAAGGTTCAACCGGCTCGGTACCAGGCGCCAGATACGCGATGTTCGCAAAACTTCTCGCCGCCAATGGAATCGTCGCCAGGTCCTGCCGGTAAATGATTCCTTGATGCACCGCACTCGCGGTGTCCAAGGGCGCTGTCGTGATTGAGGGCTTGCGGGCATAAACCAGGACCTTTTCTGCCACCGCCTTCGGCTGCAGAACAACCGTGATCTCCCGCACGGAACTAACCGCTACCGCTACTTCAGAGTGGACCGCTTCGAAGCCCGGAAATTCCACGCGAATCGAATAGCAGCTGGGAGGCAGATCCTCCAGTCGAAATTCCCCGCGTGCGTCGCTCTGAGCTTCGCGGGTGATCGACAGATTCTCGCTGCTGGCCACAATGGCAGCGCCCGCCACCCGCCCACCGCTGGCGTCTTGCACCACTCCGCGCAGCGCTCCCCGCGGATTCTGTGCGCACACGGCAGGCACCAGCCCGAGAAACACAGTCAACAGAACGGCGGGTCGATGCGCGCAGGTCCACCTATCCATCTTGGTCTTCCCCCCACCGGGAAGTGTTCAGTATACCGCCGGCGCGAAACTCGTCGGCCCGCACGGGCGTTTCCCCGCGCGCCAGTCCTGTTTCGAGATAGAATCCGCCGTTGGTGCCAAGGAGGCACGATGTTCGACCGTCGCGGGTTCCTCTCATCCTTTGCCGGCTTGGCGGCTCTTGGCAGCTCTCCCTTGCCTGATGCCTGCCAAGATATTCTCGCGCACTCTCCAGGCCAACTTCCCGGTCGCGCTCTCTACGACACCGACGAGGAAGCCTACTGGACCGAAGTCCGTAAACTTTTCCTGATCCCCGAAGATGAAGTCTATCTAAACAATGGCACCGTGGGCTCTTCTCCCACTCCCGTCCTGAAAGCCGTCTTCGACGGCTATCGCGATTCGGAGCGCCTGGCTGAAACCGATCCGGAGGATTATCCCATCTGGGGCTACGCCGCCTGGAATCAATTCCGCGATCCCCTCGCCGAGTTCATCGGCTGCAAGCGCGATGAGTTGGCCCTGCTTCGTAACGCGACCGAAGCCAACAGCTACATCGCCAATGGCCTGGACCTCAAGCCCGGCGACGAAGTTTTGATGACCGATCAGGAGCATCCTGGAGGAGAAAATCCCTGGAATCTCCGGGCCAAGCGTTACGGCATCGTCGTGAAGAAGGTCACTCTTCCTCGACCGGTTCCCGATGCCGCCACCGTTTGCAATCTCTTCAACGAGGCCATAACTCCACGCACTCGCGTCCTGTTCTTCAGCCATATCACTACCGTTACCGGAGTGGTCCTCCCTGCGAAGCAACTCGCCGCGCTCGCTCGCACCAAAGGCATTCTCTCCGCGGTTGATGGTGCGCACGTTCCCGGCATGATGAAACTCGATGTCCACGAGCTCGGCTGCGACATGTATTCCGCCAGCCCTCACAAATGGCTGCAGGCTCCCAAAGGCACCGGGTTCCTTTACGTCCGCGATGAAGTAATCGATCGCATGTGGAACACCATCGCCACTGAGGGTTGGGACGAACCCAAAATTCGCGCCGAGCGTTTCCAGCGCATTGGAAGCTCCAATGTGCCGGCCCTGTGCGGCCTGCAGGCCTCGATAGAATTTGCGCATCAAATCGGCATGGACCGCATCGAAAAGCGCCATCGCAAAATGGCCGACTACATCCTTAGCGAAATGCAGGGCCTGGGCGCCCGTTCCTGGACTTCCCCCGACCCAGCCCTGCGCTGCGGCATCGCCACCGTCACCGTAGAACCTTACCAGATGCCTGGACCCGAGCTCTGGATGTGGAAGGAAAAGAAGATTCGCATTCGCGGCGGCTTGCCTTCGAAAGTTCGCTTGTCCACTCCGTACTACTTGCTAAGAACAGATGTGGACCGCTTTATCGAAGCGTGCAAGGAGTACCGCGAAACTCATCCCGCCTGACCGCGGTAACGGTTAGCCATTTTCTTCTTTCGCGTGCCATACTTTTTCTCCCTGCCATTTCCCAAGAGTGGAGGACCAGGCAACCTGCTCGGCACCATGTTCCGCAAAACCTTTTTCTTCGCCTCCGTTCTGCTCTGCTCCATGTTCCTGCCGCGCTCCACTCCCGCGCAGGACCATTACACGCACGTCGAATTGGGTGCGCAGTACTCCACCATCCGCGAAAACAATTTGGCTATGCAAGGCGCAAACTTTTCCGGCGTTGGCGCGCGCTTCGACTGGAACTTCACCCGCCGCTTAGCGTTCGAATCGCAGGTGGATTTTTTCCCTGAAAGCGGCGCTGCTCTTGTCTTGGTGCAAGGCGGGCAAACCACCCAAGCGGTCTTCGGCATTCGCGCGAAAGTCATCCAAACCCATCGCCTGTCTGTCTTCGGGCTGGTCCGACCCGGCTTGCTGCACTTCTCGAGTGTGGAAGTCCTTGGCCAAGGGCCAAGCATCTCGTACGTCGACCAGCCTGCGACCTATTTCGTTCTTAACCTTGGCGGCGGTATCGAGTACTTCGCCTCTCCTCGTTGGGTTCTACGCTTCGACATCGAAGGCAATCCTTACCGTGTTCCTGCGTTCACCACCCCTGGCAACTCCGCCGTACTTCCAGGAAAGATCAATGACACCACGCGTCTCAGCTTCGGCGTTGCCTATCGCCCCGGTGCCCGGATTGAAAACGAAAAGGAAGTGAACGTCCCCGGCAAGCGGGAATTTGGTCCACTATTTGCCGCCATGATGCTCGCGCGCGAGGGCCTGACCGACAACGTCCGCACCGAACCGGGCTTTGGCGGTTATGCCTCTTACCGCTTCTACGGCGTCCTTTACCTCGATGGCGACCTGCTGTATTTTCCGCGACAACCGGACATGGCCGGCCCTCATGACGGTGGCACGATTCTGCAGGGACTATTGGGAGTGAAGGGTGGCATCCGCCGCAATCATTTCGGTTTCTTCGGCAAAGTGCGCCCCGGCTTCAACAGCTACTCCGAGGCGCTCACCAGCATCAACACCACCCAGCCGTCGCCCACCTACACGTATGGGCGCTCCACCAATTTTGTCCTCGATCTCGGCGGCATCGTCGAACTCTATCCCAGCGAACGGAGCACCCTGCGCATCGAAATCGGCGATACTCATCTTTATTTCGGCACGCGCCATCTGACGATTGATGGCACCACCGAGCCCATTTCTGGCGGCAAGCTACAGCACAGCATTCAGCTCATGCTCGGCTATGGCTGGCGGTTTTAAACGACACGTTCATCACAGGGGGGTTCTCGTGACTCAAGAACTTTGGACCGCGGTCGATCAATACATCAACAGCATGTTCATTCCCGGCGATCCAGCCTTGGACGCCGCACTGCACGCGGCCAGTGAGGCCAGATTGCCCCCGATCCAGGTGTCGCCGTCTCAAGGCAAACTGCTGCACCTCTTAGCCCGTGCCATGGGAGCTAGAAGTATCCTGGAAATCGGCACGCTCGGCGGCTACAGCGCCATTTGGATGGCGCGCGCACTCCCTGCCGGCGGCCGCCTACTTACACTGGAAGCCGATGCCAAACACGCCGAGGTCGCTCGAGCGAATTTCGCAAGCGCGGGATTATCGGACTTGATCGAGCTGCGTTTAGGGTCGGCCCTTGACACTCTTCCTCAACTTCTTGCAGAAGGCCGCGGGCCATTCGATTTCATTTTCATCGATGCCAACAAATCCACCATGGCGGAATACTTCGATTGGGCTTTGAAGATGTCTCGACCCGGCACCATGATCATCTCCGATAATGTGATCCGCGATGGAGCGGTGATCGATGCGGTGAGTAAGGATTCCGACGTCCAGGGTGTGCGCCGGTTCAATCAACGCCTCTCCGCTGAATCGCGCATCTCCGCCACGGAGATTCAGACCGTCGGCAGCAAAGGCTATGATGGCTTCGCGCTGGCGTTGGTGCTCGCCGGATTAGGCCAGAACGGGCGCTAGTGCGTTTTGGCTGGTTTGCCGGGGTGCTTCGTTCCTAGACCAATTTCCAGCGGCGCATCCTTGGGCAAAACCACTTCTCGACCGCGCGACAGGAAGTTTGTGTAGATCGAAGCCGTGGCCCCATAAGCTGAAAACGCAATGGACACCGCGTTGGACTTGGCCGCCAAGCCAATCAAGGTACCCGCCAACCCGAATCCTGAAGCGCCCGCGCCGGCTCGCACAGCCGGATCGCCTGCTGCATCCACATTGCCTCCGCGTTCCACATCGGGATGCGCCGCCGCTGCCGCCAGTAACACGGCTATGCCGGTGGACAAGTACCGCGACTTGCTATCCGTGGCGCGCGCGCCGCCCTCTTCGTCGAGCTTCATGTGCGCCGCACGGTCCACTTCAATGCCTTCTATCGTGCCTTGCACTTCCTGAAAGTTGCCGCCGGGAACCTCCATGTGTTCAAAGATAACGCGCAACTCTCCATTCCGGTGCAATCGTCGCGCGGGTCTGGCCTCCAGCACTCTGCCAATCAGCCGGCTGCCCGACGGCAACAATAATTCATGGTTTGCGGAATATACTGGTTCGGTCAGCTCCGCCACGACCGGAGATCCGCGCGTCGCGGTAGCCGAGCTCACCTCCAAAATCAAGCGTGCGTGCAGGAGTGTATTCGCGGCAGGCAAATTGCCAAGCTTCGCCAGTTGGTCCTGACCCTGGGTCTCGGAGCCAAAGTCCAATTCCTGATTCAGCGACGCGTTGAACCGTGTGCCGACCTCCAGGTATTGCCGCCGGTATGGCGATTGCGCCAGCAAATATTTTTTCACCCGCTGCATCTTCCCAGGCGCGCGGATTTCGTCGGCGGCTTGGTGCGCTGAAGCATTCGCTTCGCGCATGCGCTCTTGCACCTCCTGTTTAGCGGCGCGGGCCGCGCTGTGTTTAGTTTTTTCGGTTTCCTCTTCGTTGCTTTTTGAGCTCTTGCTCACCAGGTGCACAACTTCTGCCGCCCCTCGGGATACCGTGGTTTCGATCGCAAGCTCCCGCCCATCCGGCAACTGCAATCGATCGAACGTGACCTGGTATGGGTGAAAGGGAGAGAAATCTCCGTTGGCATAGGATTGCGCGTATCGCCATTTGGGCAGGGGCACTACTTTGGTTACGTGGCCGGTAGCGATGCTGCCGGCTGGAATTACTGGTTCATCAAAAGCGTAGACCGCGTCCACCACGTGCCCGTGCACCGGTTCCCCGACATGCGAAATGCGCGTGCGCTGATCGATGGCAATGCGCAGGGCAGTACCCTCGGGCAACTTCAGAATGATGCGCACGCCCGACGCAACCACGCTGTCATCTTCGTCGTCGGTCTGTGGGAAGGCCGGCTGGGCGCACACCAAGTGCAATCCGTGCCCGGCAGGCTTCTCCATGCAAGAGGCGGCCGTCTCCTGGGAGCTTTCCGCGGGGTCGTGAGGTTCCGGTGTTTGCGCCAAACTAGGGCGAGCAGCGAATTGCAGCAAAAATAATGTCAGCGCGGCGAGGGTCACTTTGCTCATCGGTCCCGCCTTCGGCGCGTTCTCGCAAGGGGGGCTGGAAGGTCCATTCGCGCCCGGAAAGAAATACTTCGAATCCGCACCATAGCGCAGTGGCTTACCCTCTGTCCATCGGGAAATTCCGCACCGGAGGATTCACGTTTCGCGTTGCGACTCTTTCCGCAACTGATGTGTTAGACTCCTGCTGTTTGGGTTGCAAGGATTTGAACTTTTGTCTTGTGTTCCCCCGATTTAACTATCCCACCGGAGGTTCGCATGTCACGTCCATTCCGCGTGTCTGAATTGCGTAGATTCGCTTTGCCGCTGCTGGCGTCGCTTCTTCTATTGCTTACCGCGCAGTCTCTATTCGCTCAGTTAGCAAATCAGTACGCGTTGCTGCGTAAACCCACCATCAGCAAGACACAAGTCGCATTCAGTTATGGCGGCGACCTCTGGATTGTGGATCGCAACGGCGGCGAGGCCCGCCGCCTCACCAGCGACATCGGCATCGAAATCGATCCCATCTTCTCTCCGGATGGTTCCATGATCGCCTTCACCGGCGAATATGACGGCAATGAAGATGTTTACGTTATGCCCGCGGCTGGAGGTGTTCCCAAGCGGCTCACCTCGCATCCTGGCAGCGATCAGGTGGTCGGCTGGACCCGTGATGGCAAGCGCATTTTGTTCCGCTCGCCGCGCGGAAGCTACGCCGGTTTCACGCAGTTATATACCATGAGCCTGACCGGTGGCCTGCCGGAAGTTCTTCCGCTCCCGATGGCGGTGGAGGGCTCCTATTCGCCGGACAGCTCCGAGCTCGCGTATGTGCCTTTTACGAATTTCCGCGAATCCTGGCAGTTCCAGCGCGGGTTGAAACACTATCGCGGCGGCACCGCGTCACCCGTTTGGATTGCAAAGCTTTCTGACTCTAGCGTCGAAAAAGTCCCGCGCAAGAATTCCAACGATTCCACGCCGATGTGGCTCGGCAACAAAGTGTATTTCCTGTCCGATCGCGATGGACCCGTTAGCTTGTATGTTTACGACCCCGCCAACAAGCAAGTGAGCCTGGCGCTGCAAAGCAATGGCATGGACATCAAGTCCGCCTCCGCGGGTCCCGACGCCATCGTTTATGAGCAGTTTGGCTCCATCCATGTGTTCGATCCCGCAACCGGTAAGCAGAACGCGGTCAATATTCATGTGACCGGCGATTTCCCCGCTGTGCGGCCTCACTTCGTTGACGCCGGGGAGCACATTGAAAATGGCGATATTTCGCCGACGGGCGCTCGCGCCGTTTTTGAAGCCCACGGCGAAATCCTCACCGTACCCGTTGAGCACGGCGACATTCGCAACCTCACCAACACTCCGGGGGCTGCGGATCGCGATCCTTCCTGGTCGCCCGATGGAAAGTGGATTGCCTACTTCTCCGACGAGTCCGGCGAGTATGCGCTGCATCTCCGCTCGCAAGACGGCATGGGCGACGTGCGGAAGATCGATCTCGGCAAACCGCCCTCTTTCTTCTATTCGCCGACTTGGTCCCCGGACAACAAGAAAATCGCCTACACCGACAAGCGGCTGAACCTTTGGTATGTGGACATCGATGCGGGCAAACCGGTCCTGGTCGACACCAATCCCTTCGACGGCGCAAATTTCAACCCGGCCTGGTCACCTGATAGCCGCTGGATGGCTTACACCCGCCAACTGGACAGCTCGCTGCATGCTGTGTTTATTTACGGACTGGCCGATGGTAGCAAGCACCAAATCACCGATGGCTTGAGCGATACCGCTTCCGCCGCCTTCGACAAGAACGGCAAATATCTTTACTTCTTCGCCAGCACCGATGTCGGTCCCACGCTCGCCGCAAGCATGGGCGCCTTCAAAATTCCCGTCACCCGCAGCGCCTATGTCGTCGTTCTCCGAAGCGATCTGAAATCGCCGCTGGCGCCTCAGAGCGACGAAGAGAAAGTTGCTTCCGATAAGTCCGCCGCGCCCGCCGACGATTGCAAGCCATCGCAGGAAGAGGGTAAGCCTGCTGAAAAACCGGCTGCGGACACGTCCGCAAAGGGCGATGACAAGTCCAGTGCGCAGAAGAAGGATGAAAAGAAGGACGAGCAGGCGGCCAAGGATGCGGAGAAAACTCCCGAAGTAAAGATCGACTTCGACAACATCAATCAGCGCATCCTGGCTTTGCCGATCCCGGCCAAGAACTACGACCGACTGTTGGCGGGAAAAACCCACGTTTTGTACCTAACCGAAGGGCCCACGGTCGACACCGGCGGTCCTACAGGCCACTTGGTGCACAAATTCGATATTTGCACGCGCAAAACCGAAAAGCTGCTCGACAACATCGGCGGCTTCGCCATCTCCTCGAACGGCGAGAAGGCGCTCTACGAGCAGCTTCCTCCGCTCAATCCCATAGCGCCTCCCGGTGGACCGATTCACGGATCATGGGCCATCAAGCCGGTCGACGCTCTCGGCAAGCCGGGTGAACCTGGAAAGCCCGATGGCACACTGCACACTGAAGCCATGAAGATCTACGTCGATCCTCGCGCCGAGTGGCAGCAGATGTTCCATGAAGTCGGGCGCATCGAGCGCGACTTCTTCTACGATCCGAATCTTCATGGCGCCAACCTGAAAGCACTCATGGCGCAGTACCAGCCTTACGTCGATAACGTCATGAGCCGCGCGGATCTGAACTACATTTTTGCCGACATGCTCGGCGAAATCACGGCGCAGCACGTTTACATTTTTGGCGGCGATCGGCCCGAAGTGAAGCAAGTAAATGTTGGCCTGCTAGGCGCAGACTACACCATCGATCACGACCGCTATCGTTTCGCCAAGGTGTATTTCGGCGAGAATTGGAACCCCGACCTACGCGCGCCACTCACCGAACCTGGAGTCAACGTTCGCCAGGGCGAGTATCTCCTTGCGGTGGATGGCCGTGAACTGCACGGCAACGATGATATTTACAGCTTCTTCATCGAACGGGCCGGCAAAGAAGTGCAGCTAAAAGTAGGTCCGGACCCCGGCGGCACAAATGCGCGCACGGTGACCGTTGTGCCCATCGGCAACGAGCGCACGTTGCGTCTCCGCGAATGGATGGACAGCAACCGCCGCAAAGTAGACGAGCTCAGCAACAACCAACTGGCTTACGTTTACCTGCCCGATACCGCCGTTGGCGGCTTCACTAACTTCAATCGCTATTATTTCCCGCAGAACGACAAGCAAGGCGCGGTGATTGACGAGCGCTTCAACGGCGGCGGCTGGCTGGCCGACTACATTGTGGATTGGCTCAGCCGTCCCCTGCTCATGTCCGCGATGACCCGCGAGGGCAAGGACATCAATCTCCCGCAGGTGATCTTTGGTCCGAAGGTGATGCTCATCAATCAGTACGCGGGTTCCGGCGGCGATGCGCTTCCCTGGATGTTTAAGCGCCTCAATATCGGGCCACTCATCGGCACACGCACGTGGGGTGGGCTGATTGGTATCGGCGGTTATCCTTCCTTAATCGATGGCGGGCAGATCACCGCGCCGCGCTTCGGCCTGTTCAATCCGAATACGGGCGAATTCGACGTGGAGAATATCGGCGTTGCTCCGGACATTGAGGTGGATCTCGATCCGGCGCTGTGGCGTCAAGGTCACGACCCCCAACTGGAGAAAGCTGTCTCCGTGGCTCTCACCAATCTGAAAGAACATCCCGTTCCGCCGATCAAGCGACCGAAGTATCCGGCTTATGACTGGCCCAAGGTGCGCAGCGAGGCGACCAAAGAAAAGGCCGGCGGACAACACTGAGGCGTCCGCCTTCTTGCAACCTGTTCGAGTAGACGCAACGTCACAAGGGGTATTCGCCGGGAGAGAATCCTCTGCGACAAGGGAAATTCATTGGCATGGCGCTTTTCCTGGCTTGGGCTGCGAACCTCATCGCTGCGCAACCATCCACAACGCCGCATGCCGCGGATGCTAAACCGCCCGCCAGGAATCGCTCAAGCTCCGTGCGCCGTGAGCCTACGGGCGATGCGGCGTGCCGCGAGTGCCACTCTGCTATCGCGGAGACGTTTCAACGCACCGCGCATCATCTGACTTCGCAACCGCCTGCAAAAGATTCCATCGCGGGCAGCTTCGTACCCGGCGCTAATGTGCTTAAAACCAGCAATCCTGATCTGTATTTCCGCATGGACGTGCGTCCCACAGGTTTCTTCGAGATCGCGGTGTTCTGGCAGCCGCCAGATCAGAAAACTCATTCCGAGCGCATCGATATCGTCACCGGTTCGGGTGAAAAAGGTCAGACCTATTTGTATTGGCGGGGCGATCGGCTCTTCCAATTGCCGGTGTCGTATTGGACAGAATTGCATGCTTGGGTGAACAGCCCCGGTTTTTCCGATGGCATCGCCGATTTCGACCGGCCCATCGTTCCTCGCTGCCTGGAGTGTCACGCCACCTATTTCGCTTCGCTAGCTTCCGCCAGGGCAGAAAATCACTACCTGAAAACTGGCTACGTGCTCGGCATCTCCTGTGAACGCTGTCACGGTCCAGGCCGACAGCATGTGCAAGAGCAGCGGCGGCATCCGGCATCTTCGCCGGGCAATGCGTCGATCGTGAATCCGTCCTCGTTATCGCGTGATCGCCAGATCGAGGTTTGCGCGCAATGCCACGGCGGGATCGGTGAAGAGGTGGCTCCGGCTTTCACGTATGTGCCGGGCCGCGCGCTGGAGAATTATGTGAAGCTGCAACGACCGGACGAAGACGCCCGGGTCGACGTCCATGGCAATCAGGTGGCGCTGACGCAAAGAAGCCGCTGCTACCAGGCTTCGCAGATGACCTGCAGCACTTGCCATGACGTTCACGCGCCCGAACGCGAGCCCACTGCTTACTCCGAAAAGTGTCTGAAGTGCCACCAGGACAAAGACTGCGGCGAATTCGCCAAGTTGGGCGCGAAAATCCGCGAAAACTGCATCGACTGCCACATGCCCGTCCAGGAATCCGAGCTGATCATCGCCAATGAGGGCAAAACACAAATCAAGGCTCGCATGCGCAACCACTGGATCAAGGTCTACGCCGCCGCTCCCTCGTCGCCGCCCTCTCGCTGACGGGCCGCCGTGTGGCAGGCCGCAACCTAGCCGGGGTTCGAGGTGACACGCCTGCCGCCCGCACCGGGCATTGGCCGCAGATCGGCGCACCCCTCCCCGACAAAATCGAGCTGCCATCGTTTGACCTATCTGTGACACATCAGCCTTCTTGCTGTAATAAACCCACTTTATTGTCGTGCGCGCTTGCCGGGGTTCCTCCGGTTCTAAACGTTTGACGGTACCTGGCGGAAATCAAATACAAATGGAGAGCCTATGAAAATGAAATTCACGTTGAAGTCGGCGACTGCGCTGTTGGCGGCTGCCAGTTTAGCGAGCCCCGTGTTCGCCAATGACGGCCCGGGCTATGGAGCTATTCCCCATCTCGATCACGTCTTCGTCATAATGATGGAGAATCACGGTTATTATCAGGTTATCGGTAATCCCAACGAGCCCTATCTCAATAGCCTCATCGCGAGCAAAAAAGTCAATCTCGCCACCAACTATTTCGCGGTCGGACATCCGAGCCTGACGAATTACCTGGAAATCGTGGGCGGCTCCAATTTCGGCATCCGCAGCGACAATTCCCCAATTTGGGGTGATACGAACTGCACGACCAATCTGTCGAGCGGAATTGTAAATGCCGATAACGATGCCGGAAATGCCCCGGTCCCGGTCGATACCGGAAACGTCTGCCCGATCAGCGGAGTGGGTAAGGATGCCGAGACGCCCGCGGTCGACTATTGGAACGAAGTTTCGATACCTCCATCGCTCGGAGGTACGCCGCCTTTTTATAACTATCTTGCTGATATCGATGGTTTTAAATCAGTGCCCCAGGCGTTTACCGTGGGCCAGTCCATTGCGGACCAACTGGTGGAGGCTGGCAAGAGTTGGAAAAGCTACCAGGAGAGCCTACCGCTCGGCGGTGCTTACGGGGTCGACAATAGCAACGGTACAGTGAGCAACCTTACAGACTTTACGAACCTCGCGCCGCTGACTTCGAGCGACTTCGTAGCGCTCTACGCCGTCAAGCACAACCCGTTCGCCTACTTCTTAAACGTCGAGCTGGGCAGTGGCATCCAAAACGTCGTCGGCTTCGGCGGTCCAGGCGGTTTGTATGCGGACTTGGCGACCGGCAATGTTCCTTCCTTTTCCTTCATCGCGCCCGACCAATGCGATGATCAGCATGGAAAAAGCGGCGTGGGCGCGTTCTGCGCTGCAGACCCCGGCAGCGACGGCCTACACGCAGGACTGAATCCCGGATTGATCCAGCAAGGAGACGTGACCATCCAGCGGATCGTCGAGGGGATCGAGGCCTCGCCGGTTTGGCATCAGGGCAACAACGCGATCATAATCGTCTGGGATGAGAACGACTACAGCGGCCTCACGAATCCGCCGGCTGGCTATAATCCTCCGCATACTCAGACTGGCCAATTCCCCCCGCAGAACCAGAACAAGGTGGTGCTCACGGTTCAGACCAACTATCAAAACCAGCCCGGAATTAAGAGCGGAAACTTCTACACCAGCTTCTCGCTCCTGAAGTCCATAGAATCCGGCTTCGGGCTGCCTTGTCTAAACCACGCATGTGACCCAGGCGTCGCCGTCATGTCCGATCTGTTTGGCGGTAACTCCAACGGGAATTGGTAAAACAAAGCGGGGCTTCCGCAGGCAAGCCGGAGGCCCCATTTTCATTCTGCTTGTAAGGCTGTAACAGTTGTTCCTTCAATCGTCTCCCCTCAGAATGGCATCGCTTTCCCCTTATAACGGACCCCGCGGCTTTCTTGACGGGGTAAGCTATAAGGCGGGGAAAAGTGATACACCCTCGGCGCTTGGAAGCGTAGGGAGAGAAAACGACAGACTCGTCGTCGACGGCCCGACCGTCACGATGCAATCTCACGTGTGCGACGAGATACCGCCGGAATTAAACGGAACCTGTGCCCGCGTGAAATGGAAGAATTCCGCCGAAATCGTGATTCGCGTGTGAAATTTCGCGAAATGGACGACGCCGATTCCACTTTTCCGTCACTGCATTAATCAGGCGGTACGCATTGGGTCCATTTACCAAAGAAGTGTCCGGTTTCGTTCTAGCGCGTTATACGGCCACTTGAACCTAGTGCTGCGGATTCTGCTGCTGATTTTTTTTGCGTTGCTCGTCAATGCGGGCCATAAAGGCTTCGAACTTGGGCAATTGTTCAGGAGTGAGGATTGCGCGCATGCGCGCGCGGACCTGCTGGCGCAACTGCTCACGCTGCGCTTCGGCATGAGCTCGGGTCTCGTCCACAATGGCGCCGAGTTGTTGCTGCTGCTCGGGAGTGAGCTGCAGCTCGCGAGTCAGATCGTTGACGATCTGGCCGCGCGACGGCGGGCCGGGCGGATTCTGGCGGCCCCAGACGCGCTCGCCCCACAGATGGTTCCCTAGCCCGCCGAGCAGAACGCCGAGGATCAATACCACCAGAACCAGGATCGCCGCCTCACTGCGTGTTTTAGTGTTTTCCATGATCCGTTTCCGCCATCATGAGAAGGACATCATCGGCGCTGGCCGGCTCACCAGGAGCGAAATGGCGGAAGCGCTGGCTGGCATACCCTTTCGGACGTCAGGCATCGGTTTTTGGTTACAGGGGACGACGGCGCTCAGCAGAAATGACCCAGTAGTCTGCGTCGGAAGTCTAAGTCGAGCTCATTGGGATTATGTCTAGCGCAGGGGAATGCCTTGGCCCGACGCCAGCAAGACGTTCGTATCGAAGTTTTTCGCGTTCTTAAACGACTCGTCGATCTCACGGAGTTTCTTGTAGCCTAAAAACTTGATCACTTCGTTGAGCCGTAGACACGGACCAGAGAAGGTAGGCCGACTTAGTTCGTCAAACACCTTTTTCCGCCGGTCCTCTGAAGCCACTATGAACAAGGGGTAGTTTGAATTCGGCGCCTCTGCTCTAAGGTCTCTGCCCTGGCTAGGTTTTGATTGAGGACAGCCCAATAGATCAGTTCTCTGAGGGAAGTGTTCTCAGATCAACTTATTAGATGGTGTTGCAACGACCCGGTTGAGCTCGCACGAACAAATTCAGCCTTGGCTCTCATCCGTGACAGTCCCCGCCATTAGAACGGCACTCGGTGTCTCGAAGGCATACGCGACAAATATTCGCTCTGGTATGCTCTTTACACTCAGACAGGGAATCACTTCTCGATTGTGAAGGCTAGTGGACATGGTCTCGGTTATCTCTTCATGCCTAGTGTAGTGTCCCATAAATAGCTTGACAGAATTCTAGTGCTTGGTATGATCTCTGTCATGCCGAACACAGGTCTGGCGATCGAGTTGCAACCGGCTGAGCGCACTCAACTGGAACAGTGGGAGTCCGCACACGGGACGCCTCAACAGGTAGCGCTGCGCTGCCGAATTATCCTGCGAGCGGTGGCGGGTCAGCAGAATGTGGCGATCGCCGAGGGACTCGGCGTGAGCCGGCCCACCGTGCAGCTTTGGCGCAAGCGTGTGCACGAGCAGGGCATCGGGGAGGTCTGGGAGATTGCTCCCGGTCGCGGGCGCAAAATGCACTATGAGCAAGGCCAGCGAGACCGGATCATCAAAGCGACCTTGCAGAGCAAACCCAAGGGTATGACCCATTGGAGTTGCCGGCTCATGGCGGAGGCGCAAGGGGTCAGCAAGAACACGGTGAACCGTTTATGGCAGCTGCACAATATCAAGCCG
Organism: Candidatus Acidiferrales bacterium; assembly: GCA_963776365.1. GTDB lineage: Bacteria > Acidobacteriota > Terriglobia > Acidiferrales > UBA7541 > Acidiferrum. The sequence goes on from CAVZMQ010000001.1 coordinate 292,243, forward strand.
CACCTGAGCCGCACTTTTAAGCTGTCGCGGGATGCGAAATTCCTCGAGAAGCTGACCGATGTGGTGGGGTTGTATATGAACCCACCCGACAAGGCACTGGTGCTATGTGTGGATGAAAAGAGCCAAATTCAAGCGTTAGATCGGACGCAGCCGGGGCTGCCGCTGAAAAAAGGCCGGTGCGGTACGATGACGCACGACTACAAGCGCAACGGCACCACCACGCTGTTTGCGGCACTGCAGGTGTTGGATGGCAAGGTGATTGGTGAATGTCACGGCCGGCATCGGCATCAGGAGTGGCGGAAGTTTCTGCGCCGCTTAGACGCTGAGTTTCCCCCGGAGCTGAAGTTGCATCTAGTGATGGACAACTACGGCACGCACAAAGAGCCGCACGTGCAAGCGTGGCTGAGGAAGCATCCCCGCTTTGTATGCCACTTTGTGCCGACCAGTTCCAGTTGGCTGAATTTGGTGGAGCGCTGGTTTCGAGAATTGACTGAGAAAGCCATTCGCCGCGGCAGTTTCGTGAGTGTGCCGGATCTGAAGCGAGCCATCGAGGCATTTCTGCAGGCTTGGAACCACAACCCCAACCCGTTCATCTGGAGCGCCACCGTCGAAGAGATCATCAAAAAGATCGAGCGCGCGCGGGTGAAGATGGAGCAGATCGCACCCGGATCTACCCAGCCAAGGGGAAAAAAGAATGGACTTGATCTGTAAGGTTATATACGGGACATACCACTAGCGAGAAGCACAGCGATAACGAAGAGGATCTGACTGAGGAAACCGAAGACGTTCCAGCATGGGTTTTGGAAGCGTGGGATTGGCTGCTTCGGAAAGAACTCAAACTGAGACGAAAAATCCCCAACTGGCTCAGCCTGCCAGCCATGATGCGCATGACCATGAGTTCACCCAATGTGATGCGTCGCAACCGGCCAGACTGGCTGTCAGCTTTTAATTTTTTCCTCTTCCCGCTTCTTTCCGACCTTGGGGGCTATCCCACAGGATTCGACAGAACGAATTTCAAGTTCATCGTACCTTTCGAATCGAAACGGTCTGAATGGAAGCGCCTATGGGGCATCAATCTCTGGGATGAACAAATCTATCGAATCACAATGCGCCTCCGCAAAGAGATGGACACGGTTGTGCCGGACTCATTCCAGATTGCTCTGCGCCAATACCTGGAGCATCCGGAAGTCAAGTCCCTAGGTCCCGATGGAACTCCGTGCGCTCCGAATACCGCAGGGCTGTTGCGCCGGGTTTCCGTTCTCACTGGTGACATAGTTCCCATTGGAAAAGAGACGGATCGTCATTGGGAGCAAGGTGGAGACCCCAGCATGCTCGATTTCTCGATTAAGGAGCTCCGAAAGAAGAAAAAGATGGGCGTGGCGGATGTCTCAGACCGGAAACGATGGAGAGACCAGGGTGTGCGTTATTGCCAACGCAAATCCCGCCTCAGCCCAAGCAACTGTATCCAAAATTCTCAACGGAGAAGAAGTAAAAATTGGTACGCTGACGACCCTTACGCGTGCGATGGAAGTCTAAACGAGCTCATTAAGACCGTCAACGCACTTTTGGGAAACTGGAATGTACTTACATCCAGTTCAATTCGGTTTGTAAACTATCGGGCAAAGGCCAGAGCCCTGCTATCGAAAGCGGAATTGAACGGAACGTTCGATAAGAATTTCTGGAAGCAACTTTCCTTTTTTGCTCTGGTAAAACCGAAAGACGACATTCTCCCAGTCAGAACTGTGTATGACAACAAGGGGAACAAGCGAACGCAAAACATTGGCCTAAACTATCTGAGTTCCAAAACTCCTATCTGGTATGCAGGACCAGATCTGATTGCGAGCAAGATCCTTACTGGGAAGGCTCCCCGAATTCTCAAAGCAATTCAGCTGATTCCTGGCAATCCACAAAAA
>CAVZMQ010000002.1:0-353116 GCA_963776365.1 Candidatus Acidiferrales bacterium
ACGTGACTTGCCGTGCCAGAATCGCAAACAAGAAATCCTCGATGAGTTTTTCCGAAGCCAATTGACGGAGCGCCAGCGGAAGCGCATCGAGGCGGCTTGCGAATAGCATTGAGCAATGGGTCGTAAACTGCCGCATTATCTATGACAAATTCCACGTTCTACAGCATGCCAATAAAGCCATCGCTGAAGTGCGCCGAGCGGAGTTCTTTCGCAAGGGCGGGCGTATGCGCGGTGTAGTGAAGGGTAAGCGCTGGCTGTTGCTGACTCGCTGGATGAATCTGGACAGTCAAAAACGCCAACAGTTAAACGAGCTGTTCGCCCTCAACCGCAGGGTGATGAAAGCCTACCGGCTAAAGGAAAGTCTGGAACGGTTGTGGACCTACCGCTATGAAGGAGCCATGCTGCGCTATCTGCAAAGTTGGATCGATCAACTGCGCTGGCACCGGCTGCTACCGTTTCAAAATCCCGCGTTCATGCTACTGGATCACTTGGACGGAATCTTGAACTACTGCCGCACGAAAGTACGCTTTGGGGTGGTGGAAGCCGTCAACGGCAACATCAAAACCCTTCCTCGAAGGGGCCGTGGCTACAAGGACCTCGCCTATCTCCTGCTCAAGGCGCAACGCATGGCGGTCACCAAGACCGAATTCATCGTTCTTCAGAAAGCAGCCTAAAATGCGCGTCTCTACGAATTCTCGTGCAGAACCGAAAAGTGATACGCTGGCTTCGTTCGAAGGTGAAGGTTATGGTTGAGCACCCTAATTCAAGCGCCTTCATTGCTCGGCTCCTTCGGATGCTCCACTCTTCTCTCGCCTCCCGCAATTGACTGACGAAGACTTTGCGCGGCGCGGGGCGTTCCGTGTCCCAGAGAAGGAGAGACGGAATGACAATCCAGCGATTGAGGCAAGAAGCGAAGGACCTCAGGGAGCACGCAAACCGAGTTCTACTCTACGACGAGAAGTACTCGCTCGACGACGCGTGGCGGCGGCTAGAAGAACTGTTCAGACAAGTGCCATTGGTCCTGGGCAAGCGCGCGAGAGGTTTCACCCTTGAAGGCGTGCCGAAAAACTGGGACGAGATCTCAGCGCGCGCGGACCATATCATGCGGATTTGCGACAATGCGGAGCCTCCGACAAGCGGAGAGATTCCGGGGAACTACGGAATCTAAGGCTGAAGCGGCAGCCGTTCACGATCCCATCTGCTTTTTCATTTAGGCCGCGTTGAGGAGAATACAAAACAGCGGATTTGGAACCGCCAGGTCCGTGAAGAGTTTAAGCGCTTAGCGAGCGAGCTGGTATCGCAATTGCTCCAGCAAAGCGTAGCCTAACCTGCCAATTCGTCGCAGGCCGCGCCGTTGTCTGGAGAAATTAGTTCGACAAAACGTCCTCACTGAGGCACCGGCACGATTGTGTCGCGTCGCAACATCACGCTTTTGACCTTAGAGAATGCGCCGCCCTGCCCAAGTCAGCTTCGCTGTTACTTTTCGAGTAAAGGTGGCCCAGTGACACGCTTCCCCTTGAGATGGAAATTTACCTCAACATGGTCGGCGATGGAGACGAACGGAATACCCTTGTTCATTCCATAGTCCTTACGGTTGAACACCATTTTTCCTTTAATCTCGCCTGAGCCTGTCCCTCTGCCAGAAACTACTAGCGCCAGTTTCTCGGGATTCGATACCCCGCGTATCGTGAAGTCGCCATCCACCTCATAGATGTCGTGGCCGGTCCGCACAATCTTCGTGGACTTAAACGTAATCACCGGATTGTTTTCTACGTCAAAGAAATCTTTGCCCTTGAGCTTACCGTTTTTCATGCCGCTTCCGGTATCCACGCTGTCGGCATAAATTTTGATCTCTAAAACGCCTGTCGTTTCGTCAGGAGATGCGAATGTTAAGCTGGCATCCCACTTGTCGAATTTACCGGAGATCCCCACAGACGCTTTCACATCGAACTTAATCCAGCTGTTTACTGGCGTAATCTCGAAAACGGGGGCGTCTACGGGGGTTGCTGAAGTGAATAGCGTGGATGACATGAGGCAGAGAGTCGCTAATAGCATGCAGTCTCTTCTTAACCGTAGTTGGCACGTTACAGGTGCCTGCTTCCTACTTTATATTTAGTCGCAGTTATCCGATCGGCGGCAATAGCAGCCCGACATCCATTTTCCAGAACTGAGAAATGCAAAAAAGAGCCCTGTTCTGGTATTTCCCGGGCTCTTGGTGTGCCTCAATTGGAAATAGGAGTGCGTAACCTCACCCATCTGAGTGATGAATCACAAGCAGAGTTCTTGAAGCGGAATCGCCAAAACAATCCGCTGTCGTGCCCAAAGAATGCCCAGACACCCTTCGCGGAATAGCTTTCGCCAGCCTCGGACCTCTAACCCTGGACTTAGTGTGTCCACGATTCCTCTATGTGGACACATACAAATGTTTCCACAGGGCCATCATCTTCGACTACTCACACTCAGACGGTTGGAACTGGACGGTTACGAAAGAACTGCACCTTCTACGAGAACCGCCGATGGAATGACTTGAAAAGAACAGGAGCGTTCCCGAGAGTATCGTCTGCGGGTGGCGCGGACGCGGCGACTTCGATGACATTCTATGCCAAGCGCTAACGAGAATGTAGATTTCGGTTTTCGCCATTAATCGACTAGAGGAGTGTTGCATAGTACTAGGCCGGACTTTCCCCGTCAGAATTTTGACCATCCAACAATGTCGAAGATCAATGAAAATTAAACACGGAGACTGTCAAAACTGACAGTTCCAGCCGATAGCGGAACTGGGTAGGCTCCCCCCGAGTTACATTCCTTGACCCAATGAAATTTTGGCGACCCGGGTGTCGCTCTTCCAGCTTTTGTTGATCGCACAGAGAGGAGCCTTATGCAAAGCGTATCCCCGCGCAGCAACGGTCCGCGTTTCTTAATCGCAGATGACCACGCGATGTTCGCCGAAACATTGCGGGTCTATCTGGAAAAGACCTACACCGTTTTAGGGGTGGTACTGGATGGTCGAGCTATGGTTGCGGAAGCCATGCGACTCCGACCGGATGTGATTGTTGTGGACGTCGGTATGCCGTTGTTGAATGGGCTGGATGCGGCCCGGGAAATCAAAAAACAGGTCCCCAGCATCAAATTCATCTTTCTAACGATGCGAGATGACCCAAATCTGGCTGCTGCTGCTTTTGAACTTGGGGCAATCGGGTTTGTCCTAAAACACTCCGCGGGAGAGGAATTGTTGAAGGCGATAGATGAGGTCTTGCATCACAAGCCTTATTTAACGCCCAAGCTGAGAGCTGAGGACTGGGTTGCGACGAAGGTTAGGGCGCGGCAATACTCGAAGGAGATGACCCCGCGACAAAAAGGAATTGTCCAGTTGCTAGCTGAGGGGCGACCTATCAAAGAGATCGCAGATGTCTTAGCCATAAGCGAAATAAACTGTGGAGTTCCACAAACACCATATCCGGGAATCGTTCAACCTTCGTAGCACCGCCGACATAGTCTTGTTTGCCTTGAAGCAAGGATTGATCTCGATCAAGCCCTAAATGTCCCGACGGTTGTCATCCTAGGGATTCCCCCAGTGGTGCGGCATTCATTCCCACAGGTACTGTGAGCAAAGCATCCTGAACCCCGCTAGGTTTTGCGCCTCTGGGTGCTTTTGAGAGGCGAAGATTGAGTCGCCCACGCGTTTTATTAGCCGATGATCATGGGGCTCTGCTCGAGGCAGAAAGGACTCTATTATCTCCCTATTTTGACGTTGTAGGAACGGAGGTCGACGGCGCGGCATTGGTGTTGGCAGCTTTCCGCCTCCTCCCTGACGTCGTCGTGACTGACATCAGCATGCCAATATTGAGTGGAATTGACGCGGTGCTCCAACTCCAGGCATCCGGTTCCACAGCAAAGATTGTTTTCCTGACGGTACACAGAGAAAAACAGTTCGTCGAGGCCTGCATGCAAGCGGGAGCGTTGGGCTACGTGCAAAAGTTCAGCATGAAGCGCCATTTGGTGCCTGCGATAAAAGCGGCGCTCGCCGGTCAGTCCTACGTTTCCCAATCCGATTTTGCTCCTTGACAGGTCCCAGGCCCTAACTACCCCCAGTGGCATCGCTCTCAGCGAGTAGGGCTAATTCGTCTTTGGGAACGGTAAATTCCGCTTTACCGCAATTGAGGCACACCAATATTTCGGGATACACCAGGACTGGACTCTTTTTTACGTTGCTCAGTCCAGGAAAATGAATGTCGATCTCGGAAGTGAACTTTCCCTGATTAACTGACCCACATGAATTACAAGCCATGTCCCCCCCGCTGACTTACGAGACTCTATTCTAACTAGTGCTCTGGGTGATTGGTCAAATCCTGGTAAGTCCGCGAATCGGTAACTTGGCCCACCCAGCATTTGACTTTACCGATTACCGTGTTTTTACAGGACCTAGCGTGTTAACGAACCGAGATGCCAAATTGCGCTAGAGCAATCCCAAGGTTGCGTGCAGGCAACGACGGCAGCCAGCTGACATGTGATACTGCAGCGATTAAGGGGGCTTCTCCGCCCATTGGAACTGTCAAGGACCCTGGAAAGACGCTTACGCCGTTAAGACATGGGACGGTGACAGGGTTGCTATGAATGGTGCAAATGCGATAGTAGTTGGTCTATCCCGAACTACTCCGTAACACGATTCTTTCGCAGCTGCAGGGAATCGGAGATTCCGTGCAACTAATTTGCGTTGCTGCGCCCCTAACAAAACAGAAATGGAGTAGCGACTTGTCATTCATTCGCATTCTCGTAGTTGACGATTTCAAGGATTGGCTGCGGCAAGTCCATCTGCTGCTTCAATCCCGCCTAGAATGCCAGGTCATCGCGGAAGCGTCGGATGGATCAGAAGCTGTTCAGAAGGCCGAAGAATTGCAGCCGGACTTGATTGTGATGGACGTCGGTCTCCCGAATTTGAGTGGAATCGAAGCTGCCCAACAGATACGACAACGCTCCCCCAACTCCGAGATTATCTTTCTAAGTCAGAACAGTGACCTCGACGTCGTCCGGGCAGCTTTGGCCACGGGCGCGTTGGGTTACGTTCGTAAGATAGATGCCGGACGCGAACTGTTGCCTGCCATGGATGCGGTTCTTCGGGGTAAGCAATTCGTCAGTAGCAGCTTAAAAGGCCACGAGCTCACCGGCGACTTAAAGGGCCACAAATTCGGCGCCTCCCCGAGAGAGGGGCAAGCCCCTCACAGCCATGAGGTTCTGTTCTACTCTGATGACACCGTTCTTCTAGACAGCGTTACTCGCCTCATTGCTGCCGCCCTAAGGGCCGGTAACGCGGCGATTGTGCTCGCTACGAAGTCACACAGGGATAGTCTTCTTCAGAGATTGAAGGCAGGGGGTGTGGATACAGATGGTGCCCTTCAACAGGGTACCTACATTTCATTGGATGCTGCCGACACACTCTCAGTAATCATGGTGAATGGTTTGCCTGACCCGGTTCGATTTTTCGAGCGCATTGGCGGCTTCATTGAAGCTGCTGCTAGGGCAGCGAAATCAGAAGAGCGGCGGATTGTTGTGTTCGGTGAAGCAGTAGCGCTCCTGCAGGCGGAAAGCAAAGCGGACGCCGCGATTCGGCTTGAACAACTCTGGAACGACGTGGCAAGAACCTTCGAGGTGGACATCCTCTGCGGGTACGCGCTGAGCAGCTTTCACAACGGAGAAGGCGAGCACGTTTTCCAGAGCATCTGTGCGGAACACTCAGCCGTGTATTCTCAGTAAGAAGTAAGACTCAATGCTAGGTTAACCTGCCGCGGCGGCATCTCCCTTTGCGAGTTGGCGCAGCTCAGCTTCAGGAACAGCAAATTCCGCGGTGCCACAATCCAAGCAGACAATGACCTCGGGGAACACCCACACCGTGGGCTTATCAATATTTTCCAGTCCGAGAAAATGGATGCCCATCTCCGCGCTGAATTTCTTCTGGTTGAATGAACCGCACGACTTGCAAGGCATACCGGCCAGACACTCCTTTAGGACACGTCTCTGTATGGAACGCATCTCCTTATGGGAGGGTACAACCATTGAAACCAAAACTTTGTTCCCAACATGCACGTTATTTTGATTTGACTTCTCGGGAAGGAGTTCTCCTAGTGCCTGTCCTCCTGGGGTCGGACGCGGCTGTTGCCTTAGAGCAGGCCAGAGAACAGGCTTGGGTCGAGACCAAAAGGTCGGAGCTGCGCAGCGGACTCACTAGGCGACAGCGCACATTCGTACTGGAGAAGTTGGTCGGACTCAATGACAAGAATGCTGCTCCGGCTGCGGGGTATTCATTGTGCGTTGCGGAGAACACAAAACAGCGGATTTGGAACCGCCAGGTCCGTGAAGAGTTTGAGCGCTTAGCGAGCGAACTTGTATCCCAACGACCGGGACCGTGAGAATATAGGGGCGCGGTAGGAAAGCCAAAATGCAAGAGATTTCTGAAATCGTTTACTGGGCTGCAGTCCACATTCTCGCACTTTTCGCAATTGTATCGAACCCCGGCTTCTTCTGTAGTTGCCGCATGCATTTCGCCCAGCGCATTGAGTACTTGCCCGCATGGTGGCTGGACTTGTGATGGCGCTAAGAAGCGTTGGCCTCGCCGTAGCTGGAGCAATACGCTTGCATCTAGCGCGTTCGACGGGGATGGAGCACAATACCTCAGCTTGGCGCAGGCCATGGCCTGGAATCGAGGCTATCATTGGAGTGGAGTAACAACATTAAAGTTCTCGGCCTTGAGAAGCTTCTATTGATCGTGGGCCTCTTGCTCTTATCGCTTTACATGGCAGTGCCTATCCATGGAGTTCTCTCCTATCACTCGGAATTGAGCGGGGTTTGGCAAGCCCAAGAAACAGCTTCCAAAGATGGCGCTTCCGGCACTTCGCGGAAGGACCGAGCGAGCCCTGATTTCCGGCTTTGGTCCCCACAACGAATTGCCGCTTACAAGGCGACCCTCGTCAGTGAGGCTAGTCCCCCTCTGGCTGTGCTGAGCATTCCCTCGATAAATCTTGAGGTTCCTGTTTTGGACGGCACGGATGATTTCACGCTGAACCGCGCCGTAGGTCACATCGAGGGCACGCCCGCGCCAGGCCAGCAAGGCAATGTTGGAATCGCTGGACATCGAGACGGGTTTTTCCGTGGGCTGAAGGACGTTCACGAGGGCGATGCGATTGAGTTGATCACGCAGAAGGAAAGAGCGCGCTATGTTGTGGATGAAATCCTCATTGTCTCTCCCGAGGAAATATCCATCCTTGGTGCACGCTCCAAGTCTTCGCTGACCCTAGTCACCTGCTATCCATTTTACTACGTCGGCAGCGCACCGCAGCGCTATATAGTTCGCGCGTCAATCGCAAATACAATGGCCCTTCGCAATCAGCCCGCTCGCGCGAGCCACTAATGGTGCCTGGCATGGGCGAAGACACTTGTAACAGTAGGGGACTGCGGGCTCTTAGACATGAGCAGGTAAAACGCGTGCCGCTAAGGATGGCCGTTCTCGCGCTTAGCGGCAATTCTGGCCCGCATGAAGCATATTGACAAGCCACTACTGTCCGGTCATAAGCCGAACAGAATTAGCTGGTTAGTCACAATGGAATGACCGGCTCCGATTCGCAGTCGTGGGTTATGCTGCGAATCGGAAGACAAGCAGTACAGAGCCACAAGCGAAGGAGCCGGTCGATGAAAAGAATAAAATTTGTTGGTTTGGATGTCCATGCCGAAACGATTGCGGTGGCGGTTGCCGAGCAGGACGGGGAGGTGAGAACGCTCGGGGTCATTCCGAATCGGGAGGAGTCGATTCGGAAGCTGGTCAAGAAACTGGGACCTGTGGAGCAGCTGTGTTTCTGCTATGAGGCGGGCCCAACAGGTTATGTCGTGTACTGGCAGCTGACGGCACTGGGGGCGAAGTGCGAAGTAGTGGCCCCAACGCTGGTACCGGTGAAATCGGGCGAGCGGGTGAAGACTGATCGACGCGATGCGGTAAAGCTGGCGCGGAATTATCGGGCCGGAGAGTTGACGGCGGTGTGGGTACCGGATGCGGCCCAGGAGGCCTTGCGAGATCTGGTACGAGCCCGGGAGGCGGCTAAGAAAGATCAGTTGCGGGCGAAACACCGGCTAAGCAAGTTTCTCTTGCGGCACGGGAGGCGGCCGGCAAGCGGTGTGAAGCCTTGGACATTGAATTACATGGCGTGGGTAAAAAAGGAAGTCCACTTCGAACAAGCGGCGCAGGAAGCCACCTTATTGGATTACTTACACGAGGTGGAGCACGCAGAAACCCGCATCACACGGCTGGACCAGGCCATCGATGAAGCAGTGAAGTCGACAACACCGAAGATGCGTGCGGTGATCGAGGGATTGCAAGCCCTGCGGGGGTTGGCTCAAGTCGCGGCGGTGACGATCGTGGCGGAACTGGGAGAAATATCGCGATTCCCAGGGGCTCGGGAGTTGATGGGCTACGGCGGGATCGTCGCGAGCGAACATTCCAGTGGAGAAAGTAGCCGGCGAGGGGGCATCACTAAGACCGGGAATGCGCACGTACGGCGCGTGGTCGTGGAGGCCGCCTGGGCGTACCGCCACCGGCCAAACGTAGGTGCAGCTTTACGCAAGCGGCAAGAGTTGGTCAGCGAAGAAGTGCGAGAGATCGCCTGGAAAGCGCAGCATCGGTTGCATGCGCGTTATCGGAAGCTGACGGCACGAGGAAAGGAAAAAGGGAAGGTTGTGACCGCGATCGGGCGTGAGCTATTGGGTTTTATCTGGGCCATTGGGGTAAAAGTAGAGGCAGCACAGAAGGAACCCGAACGGCGGGCGGCATGAGGTGAGTTTTTTATGCAGCAAGAATTTTCCAGGAGGCAGCGTGAGTAGCGGTCGAGAGGCGCATGGAAAGGAGAATCCTCGAAAACTCTATGCGGTAGGTCTGCGGACCGAACCCGCGCCTTTAGTCCGAGGCAGCTCCCGACGGATCACGATTATGCGGTTTCGACCCGCGAATATCAGAGTGATCAACCGTCGCAATAGCCGCCTCGACCGCGACTTGCGCTGCCTCACAAGGAAGGATCACAGGGGAAGAGAGGAAGAAAAGAAAAAAACAGGAGATTGCACTTGACAGGTCATTCCATATCAGAGTTATCGAGTAACTCCGATCGGGAGTCGAATGCTTCGAACACCTGTAAAATGGGCACTTTTTCAAAACTCGTGATGCTGAAAATCTGTAGAATTTGGTAAAGACTCTTCTCCAGCCCAAGACGCTTGCGAGCGATGGCCACCAACACATAAATCGAGATGGCGATCCAGATTTGAGTCTTCACGGCGTTTTCGCTGGTGCCGTAGAACGCTTTGATGCGAAGGTGCTGTTTGATCCATTTGAAAAATAATTCCACCTGCCAACGGCACTTATAGATTTGGGCAATCGTAAATGCGGGAAGCACAAAGTTGTTAGTCAAGAACTTGAGTCGTTTCTTCGTTTCGATATCGAGATAACTGACTCGGCGCAAGGAATCGGGATAGGCTTTCGCGGAATCGATCGCGGTCAAAATGACGGTGTGATCGGATCGCACGCCTGTGGTCTTGTCCACCGGATGGGAGTAGCGCCGCTGCAGCAAGACATTCTCTTTGGTGCGTACGACGAAGAATGCTGAGCAGAGTGTGAACACAAATAGGCGTTCAAAATCGATGTAGCCGCGGTCCATCACATAGAACGCACCGGCTTCGGGAAAGAACTCATCCAGAATGTTCACGTCATGCACTTTGCCGTCCGTAATGCGGATAAACGTGGGGATATTGCCGTGCAGATCCAGCAGCGTATGCATCTTCACCGCCGCCTTGTGCTCACGAAACTTGGCCCAAGGAAAGAGCGAGAGGCAAAGATCGATGGTGGTGGAGTCCAAAGCATACAGACTCTGGTCCAGATCGACATCGATCGGATCGCTCGCATAGAGCGGGCGCGCTATAGCGATCAAGACTTGCGCAAAGTCGGCATAGATCCGCCAGTCGCGTGATTCGTTTGCGTCGGCCAGAGTGGAGCGTGCCACCTTGCTTCTGAACCCCATGTGGTAGAGCTTACTGCCTATAGACTGTAGGCACGTTTCGATGTCGCGGAGACTTTCTCGATACGTCAATTGCGCGAAAGCCATGGAGAGAAACTGGTCTCGACAGGAAAAGTTTTGTACCTTGTGATCGCCGCGGTAGCGGCTTACACATTTCTGAAACTCGTAGGCGGGCAGAAAATCCATTAGCTGCGAAAAAACAGTTCGTCCGTTATTCACACCCCATTGTTTCGCAGAATCAGACCAAGCCGGGAGGAGCCAAAAACGCCGTTTGCAGTTCAAATCGAAAAAAGTCGAAATGCCGCTTAAGCCGGCGGGTTACAGACAGTTACGTCGATATGAGAATTCAACAACCGGACAGTAGTGTTGACAAGCATACGACCCTTCCTACTACCCCTAAAAGTGAGTAATCGGTGTGTGGATGAACTAGCGAGCCCCATATGAATGAGGCAAGCCTATCTCACCTGCCGGACACCAGCGGCAGAGTACATTTCTCAGTTCTAATGTTTGTTCTTCGTCCCTGCACTGAGCAGCGTCAAGGCATCTTCAGCATTGAACGGGAACTGGCGAACGGATTGTTGCCCTGTACTGCTCAAGGTAATGTCCACGCGCCGGTTTTGCGCCAGGGTCACCACCTTCAAGTTGCTCAGGATTTTATCCTTCTGTTCCTGGCTTAGGTTGGGGTGTTGCGCCACCAGCTGTTTTACCTGCTCGGAAGTCAGGTTGTCTTCTTCCCCATACGCTTTGGTCACAAGATTTGCTTCAGGAATGCCAAGTGCGACAAGGAAGCGTTTCGTAATTTCGACCCGGCGCTCAGAAAGAGCTTGATTGTATTTCGGTTTTCCCCGGCGATCTGCATGGCCTTGCAACTCGAGATGCGCATCGGGATTGCTTGCAAGATATTCCTTGAAGTCGCCCGCTAGCGACAAGAGGGTAGTTTGTTGACTCTCCGTCAAGCCCTTGTCCGGCGCCGTGGGTAAAGGTAGGGCCGTCGGGAAATAGATGCTTCGGATGGCCAATTTGGCCTCCACCGCCGGAGCTTCCAAAGTGATTTCGGCATGGCAATCCGCGGTGCCACCGCGTCCATCGCTGACGTGGCCCGTCACAGTGTAGTGTGAGGGCACAACGTCGGTAGTATCGAGGTCAACTTCCGAACCGGAGCCGACGATTTGGCCACCGGTCGATTCCCAGCTAAATGTTAGCGGATCGTTGTCAGGGTCACTCGCCACCGCAGTGATGTGCGTGCGACCGCCCGGCTGTACCGAGCTTGGAGTCGCGGTGCAACTGATCGTTGGCGGCTGGTTGGGTCGCGGGTCCACTCGGATCTCCGCCACGCAACTCACATTCCCGCCGTGGCCATCATCCACTCGCGCTGTGACAGAATGGGTGCCCAGGGCCACACCTGCGGGGTTCCACCGCACTTGCGATCCTGTACCTTCAATGGCCCCACCCGTTGTCGTCCATTTATAGGTGAGCGGATCATCGTCTGGATCGCTAGCATCGGCTCGGACCAAAACGGTCTCGCCACTTCCATCGATAACATGGGTCGGATTAGCTGAACAAGACGCCACCGGCGGACGATTAGTTGGAGCACCGCCCGCTGACCTGTTGGTGGGTGACTTGGCGTTCAGCACGGATAGCAATTCCAGCGCGGACGGTGGCGGCGAAACTTCACCCTGGAGGACGATTGCTTTCGCACTGACGTCTTTGCCATAAAGGTTCCGGTTGGCCCGGTTGTCGGGCCGCAGCGTGGAACCTTCCAGCGAGACTCCTGCAAAGAGTCCCCGAGCGCGTGAGTAGGAAAGGATCTCGGCGCGTAGGAATGCATCCGTGGCGGCAGTTGATTCACGTCCAACGGGCCCCCCGGCAGCCGACGCCGTAGCGCCGATCTTTACTTTGCTCGTCAATATACTGCTAGCCGCACGGTCATTCATTAGCAGAAGAACAAAGTCGGTGGCCTGCCCGCCAACCTGCAAGCCAAAGCTGCCTCCGCCGAGCGCGATCATGGACGGAGCGCTCCACGGCCCTTGAAAGTCGGGCCCACTTCGGCAAGTCATTACGCCACGCCCGTAGCTTCCACCTACGCCAGCAGCGAACTTGAGCGTTGAAGGCACAACGATGACGCATTCGGCCTTCTGTAGCACCGCCGCGGGTATGCCGCTGCGCAGTTGCAGCACTTCCCTCATCACCACGCCCGAATTTGCGACCCGGTCGCTCTCTTTGGTGTGGGCCTGGATTGTGGCCACAGTAACCGCGACACCCGATCCCCCGTTATTCATTACTCCGGAGAACGTTGCCGTCACACGGTAGGTACCGACGGAATTTCCAGCCGCATAAAGGCCAGTTGCTGATACCGAACCGCACTGCGGGATCGGAGTGCAGGCCCAGGTCGCCATGGAAGTTACATCAAGAATGCTGCCGTCACTCCAATAGGTTGTTGCCGCCATCTGCACCGTGGCTAACGTTGTGATGGTATAACCTTCAGCCGTTTTGATCACGTAATTGGCTGCCGTGACGCAAACGGCACTCCCGCATGGGCCCGAGCCAGTTAACCCTACCGGCGTGATCATGAACGAAGTTGCTGCGATTCCCCCACTTGCATCCGTTACCGTCACTGTGGCCTGCTCGCCAGTTATCCCTGTGGGCGTGCCATTGATCAAGCCACCGCCCAAACCAGTGGACATAGACATCCCAGTTGGGAAGCCTCCAGTAAACGCATAGCTGTATGGTTGCACGCCCCCTGTCGGTGTAATTTGGCAATTCACGGCGATGTACTGCTTAACCTGGGAAATACAAGACGGAGCGTCTACGTTGAGAGGATTCGACCCCGTCCTTAAACCACCACCAGTAGTTTGGCCAAAGCAAGCCGCAGGAAGCCAAAGAAGCCAAAATAGCTTCAGCCGACGAGATCGATGCCACATCATGGTTGGCACCGCCAACCCTACCAAGGCAGCTCTACTTGGACTAACGATGCCAGGTTCCATCGAAAAAGACCGACTATCGAATTTAATCCCGGGCCACAGACACAAAATGACAACCCCCACTAAAAGCAAAGGCCGTAGTGCAGCCTGTCGCAATCACAAGACACCGCGGTGGTGCGAATGGCCAACGTGAGAGCCAAAACTGCGATTGCGGTTCTCTGTAGACTTCTCCGTCACAGTAAGAGCATCTCCCGTGTCGGTGAGTCCCGAGTGCAAAGGGCAGTCCCGAAGGGCATGCCCTCACTTGACATGAATCACCGTGTGATTACAGCGAACGCCACTCCGAAGTAGACGCTAATGTGGACTGGACATGCACGCAACTAGGGAAATACCTAATGGTGCCTAGTAAGTTTCCATGTGAATGTAGGTCGAGGAAGCTGCAACGGAAAGTGCGCGGTTCAATTAGTCAGAGGATTGGCGGCAAAGGATGCCAATCCGATGCCCGCTTGCATCGACGAAAATGGACGCTTCTCCGTTATCGTTTCTGGCTCCGTTGTTTGACGCGTCGAACTGAACTCGAGAGACCTGCCCCATGAGTGTCGCCATCCGAGCCGACCGAGAAGGAAACCACGCGCGCCTAGTGGCGACCGGTCCGTTCGACCTGGCCCATGCGACGATGGTTGCACGAGCAGTGGTGAACGCGGAGGCACTTTTAGCTGGCTGTGGCTCGGTCGATGTCGATTTAGCGCAGCTTGAACGAATCGATGGCGCCGGTGCAGTCTTGCTGGCGAGGCTTCTCGATCAGCTGGATGCGGGCGGCCGCCACGCGCGCGTGATTGAAGGCCCCAACCGCGAAGCGGCACGCTTAATCGCAAGTTATCGCGAGCGCCGGGTGGGGCTCCCAGAGCGCCCGACACGTGTGATGAATCCGCTGACGCGGATCGGAGCTCTAGCGGCTGAAGTGCCTAGCAAGGCCAACGAAGCATTTGATTTCACCGGTCGCTGTGCCGTCGCGCTTCCAAAAGCTGCGGCCACACCGAGATCAGTCGATTGGCGTTCGTTGCCGAGGCTGATTCAAGAGATCGGCGCAGACGGGCTGCTGGTTACGAGTGCTGCCAACTTGCTGATCGGCGCAATCATCGGGTTTCTCGGCGTTTCGCAGCTCGAGCGCTTTGGAACAATCGCCCTTGTCCCCCAGATGGTAGTCGTCGCACATTTCCGAGACCTTGGACCATTGGTCACCGGAATGATTATGGCCGGACGATCGGGCGCGGGTATTGCGTCGGAGATCGCCACAATGAAGGTGTCCGAAGAGGTCGATGCCTTGCAGTCGATGGGCTTCGACCCAGTGAGATGGTTGGTCGTGCCGCGCTGTCTCGCTCTCGTCATCACGGTGCCGATTTTGACCTGGCTTGGCGACGTACTGGCCCTTGTCGGCGGATTGGGGGCCACGATTGTCGTTTCGCATATGACAGCAGGCGCCTTTGTCGAGGTGGCCTTGAACGCGATCAGTGCCGAAAACCTCTTTTCGGGTCTCGTCAAGACTCCATTTCTGGGGCTCTCAATCGGATTGATCGCATGTGGTCAAGGCCTACTCACACGCGGCGGCGCGGCCGCTGTCGGGACCCGGACGACGACCGCGGTGGTACTGGCCCTTTTCTCAGTGATTGTGATCAGCGCTCTGTTCACGTTCTTTTACGCACTCATAGGTATCTGAACATGCCTCTATCAAGGCCACATATCATCACTGTCGACGATCTGCGGGTAGGTTGGGGGACGCGCGTGCTCCTGGAGCACATCACCTTCCAAGTCGAGCGCGGAACGATTTTTGCAATCCTCGGTGGATCGGGGAGCGGCAAGAGCACGCTGCTGCGGTATTTGATCGGACTCGAGCGGCCCCAAGCCGGGCGCATCGGCATCGACGGCGTCGGCGAGCCGCACCTTTACGAGGGCGTGCCGCGCTTCGGAGTGCTTTTTCAGTCGGGCGCGCTCTTTGGCTCGATGACGCTCGCAGAAAACCTCGCTCTCCCCTTGACTAGATGGACCGCGATACGCGGCGCGACCGCGCGGGAGCTCGTCCAGGCCAAGCTTGACCTCGTCGGGCTTGGTCCGTTCGCCGAGCATCTACCCGGCGAAATCTCGGGCGGCATGAAAAAACGAGCCGGCATTGCTCGTGCTCTCATGCTCGAGCCCAATCTGTTGTTCTTCGACGAACCGTCTGCCGGTCTCGACCCGATTTCGGCAGTCGAGCTCGACCAGCTCATCCTTACGCTTAGTCACGATCTAGGCATCACGGTTGTTATTGTGACCCACGAACTGCCGAGCATTTTTCTTGTGGCCGCCCACTGCATCGTGCTGGACAAAGCCGCCAAAGGCGTCGTGGCAGCGGGCGACCCGCGCAAACTGCGCGACGAATCAAAGATCCCGTTCGTACACAATTTCTTCACGCGGTCGGCGCCTGGCATGTCCGCGCATAAGGGAGGGTAACCCAATGGCTGTCGAGAAGAGCTACGCGCGCCTTGGCTTGTTCATAGTATTAACACTGGTCCTCTTCTTGGTAACGGCGGTTTTCTTCATTCAACGGCTGAAGAAGCGTCCCGCAATCGGCATGGTCACCTACACCACCGACAATGTCTTCGGCCTGGACGTCTCTAGCCCCGTTCGGCTTAGGGGCGTGCCAGTGGGCCGCGTCACAGACATACGTGTGAACCCACACGGCACGATCGTCCAAATCGACTTCGAGATGTTTCTCGATCGCCTTAACACCATTGGCCTGGACGTCAACCGGCTCCGGACGCTTACCGATGTTGGAGGCGTGTTCCCCCACCTTCGGGCCCAGCTCATGGGCAACCCAATAACGGGTGAGGCGTACTTATTGCTCGATCAACCCGAGAATCCACCCCCGCCGATGGAGCTTGGGTTCAAACCGAATCGGCCCTACGTTCCGTCGGTGACCTCGCCGTTCGAGATGGCGCAGGATCGGCTGCCTGCGCTTTTGGACCGCGCTACTGCGACGCTGCAGACCCTCAGAGAGGTTGTCGCGCGGATGCCCGATAGCCTCGATCGGAGCGACCGATTCTTCGACAACACTGACCGCATCATGCGCGAGAGCGAGTTACCAACGCTGAGTGCCGACTCCCGGAAATTCTTTGCGACGACAAGTGCGCAGATCGAGCAGATCAGGTCCGACATGGACGGAGTGATCGGCAGCGAAGGGTCACTGGTCAAGTTCTCTGAAGAGGCGCGGGCCACAATCAAGGCCGCAGACCTTCCGGCCGCGACCCAAGCAGCGCGCGAAGCGGCGGACAATTCCAGACTGGCGGCGGACGATCTCCGACGCAACCTACCGGCCATTCGGGATTCTCTCCAAGAATTGCGCGAGCTCTCGCGAATGCTCGAGGAGCAACCCGAGTCGTTGGTCTATGGTCCACGACCGCCAGAGGGAAAACACCGATGACGCGCGTCTCCCGATCAGGCGCCTATCTGCTCTTTACGATCATCTGCCTGTGTGAAGCAGCTTGCCTGCGGCGCCCCGCTACGACACCGAGCCACATGCTTGAGCCGCAACTGCTGGAGCCCCAACTGCCGCAACCAGCGACGCAAGTGACTAAGGCTCCCAACGCAACTCCCGTCCGGCTGCTCGATACACAAGCACGCGGACACATCGGCCGCCGTGTTCTGCACCAGCAACCGAATGGTGAGTTGACCGAGGACGCCGTCTGGCGGTGGTCGTCCGCTCCCGACCGGTATCTGGACACGGCACTGCGCCTCGAATTGGCATCGAATCCAGATCTGCGCCTCGTCGATACCGGCCGCGCACGAGCGCTAGCCGCGACGCTCCTCATATGGGACCTCGATTCTGCGGGGGAGACGCGACTGGTCGGAGCTGTGGAGTTTCAGGTCACAGGGACCGACCGTGAGGTCCATACAAAAGTAGTCCGAACCAGCGAGCCCGTCTCAACGGAGCTACCTGGCGACTTGGCTGCCGCAGCAGGCCGCCTCTTGCGCCGCCTGGCGTCTGAAGGTCTGGCGCTCGTCACAAGCGAACGATGAGGAAGTGGGAATGTTCAGACTCCCTCACATGGCAAGGGGCTTTAGGGATTCTCCCAGTTGCTTGTATAGCAGGGCTAGGTCTAAACAGGGGCTTACGATGCTCTGACACAGCCTGTGCGATTCGTACGGGCAGATGAATTGGCTACGGGCTGAAACCGCAAGGGGATGGCCTCCTCCCCTCAGAGGAGCTATCCCCCTACGTGCGTATGGCGTATCCATATTTTACCCAAAAGCGAGTTTCGCAATGAATTTCGCGGTTATCGATGCTGGACTCGTGGTCAAGCTGCTTCTGCTCCTGCTGATCGGCATGGGTCCCAAGGTCGCCCTGGTGCCGTTCCTCGAGAAGACCAAGCACCTCGATGCGGAGACGCAGCGGGCTGTCGGCCGGCGAATGGTCGTAACCGCCGTGGTCACCGCCATCGTGCTGTTCGCCACTGGTTGGTTTCTCCTGCGCCTGCTCCACATCAGCGGCGGCGCCGTTGCTGTCGGCGGCGCGATCGTACTTGCAATCCTCGCCATCAACATGGCCATCGAGCCGACCAAGAAGGTCGAGGCGGTGGTGGAGATCCCAGAGGATCCGATGCAGATCGCGGTCTACCCGCTCGCGGTGCCCTATCTGCTGAACCCGGTCGGCGTCACGATCCTCATCATTGCATCCGGCGAGATCGTCTCGGTCGCGAGCGCCGCCTTGGTCCTGGGACTCGTCCTGCTGGTCGGCGCGGTCGATTACCTGATCTTTGCCAACATCGACAAGCTGTCCAAGCGCCTGAACCCCGTCGCCTTGGGTATCTCCGAGATCGTGTTCGGGATCCTGCTTACCGCAGTTGCTGTCCAACTGATGGTGTTCGGGCTGGGTGCGCTCGGCATCATACAGGCGGCCACTCACTAGCGGGGGGCCCGGCGAGCCGAGGCGGCTCTTTTCCAGGCCCAAAAAAGAAACATAAACCTGGTAGCTCGAACGGCATCGAGAACACACGATCGTGGGACAGTCCCGGTCGAATATATTTTTGCTGCCCGAATGCCGGAGAACGTTCGTCAGACTCTCTTGCAGCCGAAAGAGAGCAAGTTCTGCTTCGTGGGTTCGGGTTCCGCACCCACATCGTCACGATGACAAGATGACCCTAAGAAGTGGGTGCCAACCCAACGATGTCACTGGAAGCTGGGACTCGGGGATATTTTCTTGGGTGCATGTAAATGGAGGGTCCCCGAGTCCTATTGTGTTTTCTAGATCGGCGGGTTTGCACCCACCCCTCGCGAGTTACCTGTCCTTAAGCTCTTAGACTTGGACACTGGGGGAATCCCTAGTAGCACTGGACACGGGAACGCTATAAATCTTCCAATCGGACCTGACATTCTTACCGCCCGAACTCGGGCTGCGTGGCCTCCGTCAGAATCACCAGTTGCGACCGCCACTGGTCATCCAATCTGTCCCGCAGTCAGCGCAATTTGCCCGACGGCGCGGAGAGGTGTGTAGGGGGTATTTCTATGAGCGCTCAAAGAGTCAAAACTTTTTGCTTGGTAGTAGGCGCAACCGTTTTACTCGACTCGGTTGCCTTTGCGCAAAACCCGAAACCAGGAAAGCTGAAAATGTCGGTTGTCCCCAAACAGGCCTACACGTTTGTCGACGGCAAGGCGATTGGTCCCGGCAATCGGGTCATCAAGCTCGATGTCGGCACCCACCGTGTGGTTGTTGCGAACTACGGGTACAAGTTTGTCGAGCAAGAGGTCTCCATCGATTCCGATAAGACCCTGCCTTTGGACATAAAGCTGGAACCCGCTGGTGCAACCGTGCCTGGCCCACGCGGCCGCATCCAACTGGAAGCAGGAAGGCTCCACGGGGCAACCGCAGCCGCCGTTCTCCTGAATGGCAAAAAGCCACTGTACTTCGTTGGCCACGTGGACGAGTTCGATCACGACATTATTTGGCACCAGGAATTGATTGTGCCACCAGGAACGCACCAAGTGACGGTCACGCGGGATAGCAAGGAACTGTGGTCAGGCCCGATCACGGTTGCGGCAGACCAGCGCGTGATTGTTAATATCTCGAATGGAAAAGAAAAGACCAAGCCCTGGCCGCGTGGCTCGTCGTGCCCAACATATCGCCCCGAATGCGAGCTGCCTAAATTGGCGCCACGCTTTACGGCCGGCATGGCAAGCGCCACGGTCGTTGTAGCACCTGTCAGCGGATCTGTCTCTGCCAATCCGGCGAAAATCGATTGCAACCAAAGTACGCAGCTAGCCTGGGTTTCCAAAGAAACTGTCGAAGCGGATATGAGCGGAATGAGCCCCGTCCCGACGTCAGGAGAGAAAACTATTTCGCCTCGGCAAACCACCATGTATCAGCTTACCGCTTCAGGGCCAGGTGGCGTGACGACGCCGAGCACGACGGTGGAAGTCAACTCTGTTGTGCAATCGTCGCTGAGCGCTTCGCCGACGGAAGTAAATTACCGCCGCATCGGCGACAAGATCCTCGAGCAAGGGACCACCACGCTGACTTGGTCGTCGTCCAACTCTGACGCTGCTTCGTTGGATCCGGGTGGTTCCGTGGATGCCAGCGGCACGAAATCCATCACCCTCAGCCCAACGCAAAGCGGCAATGGTCCGGTAGACGAAAACTTTCAATACACGCTAAAAGCAACGAATGCCTGCGGCGGTTCAGACACCAAAACGGTAGTCGTGCACCTGAAGGGCTCCATGGAATCCGTTCCGACTGTGTTGCTCCATAGTATTTTCTTTCCGACCGCCTACCCCACCAAAGACGATCCGCAGCTGGGCCTGGTTCGCAGCCAGCAGGAAATCCTGATCAACCTTGCCGCCGGATTTAAACAGTATCTGGAGTATGACCCAGAAGCGAAGCTGTCACTTGGCGGAAACGCGGATGAGCGCGGGGGGAATGATTACAACCAGTCCTTATCGGAGTTGCGCGTGCAGCGGGTTAAGGAGTTCCTGGTTTCGCAGGGAATCGCAGCCGAGAAGATCGATACCTCCGCGTACGGCGAGCAGAAACCGCTGGACAAAACTACGGTTGGCGACCTCCAAAATCGAAACCCAAACAAACCTCCTGAAAAGCGCGCGCGAGATTCCCAAGCGACCTGGCTCGCTTACAATCGCCGCGTTGATATTGTCCTCGTTCCCGCAAATGCTGAGTCGGAGCGCTTCTATCCAAATGAAGCCACTGACTCCGAAATTCTTTGGCAGAAGCAGAAGCCATCTCGCACCGCGATGGCAGGGTACAACTGAGTCCAGGAACCAAGTGCCCGATAAAAACGTTGGTGCTCTATCGGAAGCGCGTTTCCACGAATGACCGATGTGAGGCGAGGTGCTCCGCGCGCGTTCGATAGCGCCGTTTGCATTGAAGGTGGGCGCTAGGCACGGTGTCTACGGGCCTCGACCTCGGGTGGGCGCTGCTACCTCAGCCGGCAACTGACTCGAACACAGAAAAGGAGAATGTGGCGATGAAAAAATTGGGATACTTTGCAGTTTGCGCGATGCTGACGATGGGTATCTGCGTGGCGCAGGATTTCGTGAACATAATCCTCGGAACGATCCAGAAAGTGGATAGCACCACGAAGACAATTGTGGTGAAGACTGCCGATGGAACGGACCACACGATTAAGGTCACGGATGCGGCAACGGTAAAAGGGACTAAGGACGGGTTCAACGGCTTAAGAGAAGGGACGCAAATCGTGGCACGGACCACAGGGAAAGGCGCTGACGAAAGTGCGATGGAGGTCGGCAAGATTAGCGAGGATGGCTTCAAGGCTACGGATGGCACCGTTGAAAAATTTGATAAAGACACCAAGACAATCGTAGTGAAGAATGTCCATGGAGCAAGAAAGACGTTTGAGTTAGGTGGAAAGGCTTTGGAAGACGCAGGCAAAGCTACGGGTTCAGGTATAGCAAAAGGCAAGGTAGTGACGGTGTATCACACGGAAGAGGGCGGGGAGAAAGTAGCTTATTATGTTTCAAACTAACAGCTAGAAAGTAGAAGCACGATTACGGCAATTTTCTGCATGGCTCCTCACGATAGGTGAACTCGTCAGAACCGTGTCGGATCAGCGTTAGCGCCGTAGTGCGGCCTGTCTTACTCATAAGACTCGGGTGTAGTCGAACGACCAACATGAGAGCCAAAACTGCGAGCCCTCTGCGGTTCTCCCTAATAAAAACCTCTCCGGGACAGTAAGGCATCTCTTGTGTCGGTAGTCGTGAGTGCAAAGGACAGTCCGAAAGGGATGTTCTCGGCTGGGATGGATCACAGTGAACGCCAGTCCGAAGTAGACGCTAAATGTGGACTGTACATCTACGCACCTAGGGAAATACCTAATGGTGCCTAGTAAGTTTGCATGCAAATGTATAGGTCGAGGGAGGAGCATCGCCGGCCTCCTTTTTCTTGTTCCTGTGCCTCGAGCACGTCGAAACATTGGGAGCCTAGCGCATCCGGTCGGAGACCGGCCTTCTCAAAGGAGGGTCGCTCGATGAAAAAACTCAGCGAATTTGTCTTAGGGCGGCTGGTGGCGGGGGCGCTGGTGGTGGCGCCGACTTATCTAGCGGTGTTGCTGGTGCTGAAGGGCATCAAGTCGTTGGCGGGGATCATGAAGCCGTTCGCGCAATTGCTGCCGAAGTGGCTTCCGGCGGATCAGGTGCTGTCGTTGCTGGTGGTGCTGGTGGGTTGCTTTCTGATTGGCGTGGCGTTACGCACCACGGTCGGGCACCGGTTGTGGAATCGGGTGGAGAAATCGTTCTTTGACCGGATGCCGGGGTATGCGCTGATTCGCAGCCTTACGCAGCGGTTGGCCGGAGAGGATCGGGAGGCGGCGTGGAAGCCGGCGCTTGCAGAGGTCGAGGAGGCGCTGGTGCCGGCGTTCATTATTGAAGAACTGGGAGACGGGCGGTTCACGGTGTTCGTGCCGTCGATTCCGACGCCGCTGGCGGGTGCGGTGTACATCTTGAGTGCAGAGCGGGTGCATCCGTTGAATGTGCCGTTTACGCAGGCGATCAAAACGATCTCGCGCTGGGGATCGGGATCGAAAGATTTGGTGGCGGCGCTTGAGGGGGGAGGAAAGTTGGCCGCAGCGAATGAGCGTGGAAGTGGACATGGTGTAAAGTAAAGCATCGTGGACTTGATCGGGCATCCTGCCCCAGAAATCAAAAAACAGGTCCCCGACATCAAATTCGTCTTTCTAGCGATGCGAGACGACCCAAATCTGGCTGCTGCTGCTTTTGAACTTGGGGCAATCGGGTTTGTCCTAAAACACTCCGCGGGAGAGGAATTGTTGAAGGCGATAGATGAGGTCTTGCATCACAATCCTTATTTAACGCCCAAGCTGAGAGCTGAGGACTGGGTTGCGACGAAGGTTAGCAATACTCGAAGGAGATGACCCCGCAACAAAAAGGAATTGTCCAGTTGCTAGCTGAGGGGCGACCTATCAAAGAGATCGCAGATGTCTTAGCCATAAGCGAAAAAACTGTGGAGTTCCACAAACACCATATCCGGGAATCGTGGCACAGCCGACATAGTCTTGTTTGCCTTAAAGCAAGGATTGATCTCGAGCAAGCCCTAAATGTCCCGGCGGTTGTCATGCTAGGGATTCTCCCAGTTGCGTGGAGACCTGATTAAGTCCAAAAAAGTTGGGAAAGAATTTGCGATATGCGATTCGCTGGGCGGGTGAATCGTAAGGGCAGAATCGCGAAGAGATGGCTCCTTCCGAAAGGGAGGAGCCATTCTTATGATAGGAGACAGCTTAACTCCCGGTAAGTCGACGCAATACAAAAAGGGCGCCCCTGCTGGAGTAGGGTTTGAGTTTTCCTCTGCTGTCCAAGCCGGTTCCCCAGCGATTTTTTTCTTTTTTGGGTAGCTGCGCGAAGGGGCAGTTCGTCGTGAGCGATTGCCGCAAGTACCTGCCTCCGTGTCGGCACAAATCCATACTAAGTAGTTTTGACAGCTTGCTACCGTGCCTCCAGGGGCGTAGTCAATTGAGATACCGCCCGAAATTCGCCGAATGGAGAAAGACAATGCCAGTAAGAACCCCGAAAGAAGTTTTCCTGATGTTGCTTAGCAATGTGCGAAATAGGACCGAACGGCAATCGACCATCTATCAAGAGATCGGTAAGCACGCTGAGGAACCCGAGATCAAGGAGGCGATAGAAGCACGGGCTTTCGTGTCCAAACAGATTCTCGCCAAACTTGACGAATGCTTCCGCATCATCGGCGAGAAGCCAGGAACATCCACTGGACAGCTACAAGAAACCTTCCTGGAGGATTTCCGCAGGGAAGTGGCTGAGATCCAATCCCCAGTCGCCAAGCGTCTCTTCGTATTGGCAAAACTGAACCATCTCGCACACCTACGGATGGCCGAGTATGAGGTTTTAGTTGCAGCAGCTGACTTGGCAGGCCATCACGGTGTGGGCGTACTTTTGGAGACCTGCCTGGCAGATAAGCTCGCCTTCGCAGAGCGCAACCGCCGTCTAATCCGGCGCTTGGTCGAGACCAAGCTCGAGGAACGGGCTGCAGGAGCTTCGGCACAATAAATAGCGAGGTGAGTAGCGAAGGGGCGGGGCTACTTTCGGGGTTCCGCCCCTAACTCAGTTGCCATCACCGACCGGGCCACCAGGCGGTAGCCTGCCCTAAAAGGGGTCCCAAAGGAAAGACCTTCGTGCAAGGGTCGCTCTGACGAGGCGATCCCATTTTGCTCATCACTGCCATCCATCGTTCAGCATCTTCGGTGTCGCCCACTTTTGAGGTTGTCTGCTGAGTCGGGACCATAGCTGCCAAAGTTTGGGGGACGCTGAATCAAGTTAAAACGTGGCCAGCAGCATCCAGATTGATCTTCAGCCTCGATCGCTGAAGGAAACCCTTCTCCAGTGAGTCGATAGCGTGTTACGCCCGTCGGGTGGTTGAAAAGTGATACGCTGGCTTCGTTCGAAGGTGAAGGTTATGGTTGAGCACCCTAATTCAAGCGCCTTCATTGCTCGGCTCCTTCGGATGCTCCACTCTTCTCTCGCCCCCCGCAATTGACTGACGAAGACTTTGCGCGGCGCGGGGCGTTCCGTGTCCCAGAGAAGGAGAGACGGAATGACAATCCAGCGATTGAGGCAAGAAGCGAAGGACCTCAGGGAGCACGCAAACCGAGTTCTACTCTACGACGAGAAGTACTCGCTCGACGACGCGTGGCGGCGGCTAGAAGAACTGTTCAGACAAGTGCCATTGGTCCTGGGCAAGCGCGCGAGAGGTTTTACCCTTGAAGGCGTGCCGAAAAACTGGGACGAGATCTCAGCGCGCGCGGACCATATCATGCGGATTTGCGACAATGCGGAGCCTCCGACAAGCGGAGAGATTCCGGGGAACTACGGAATCTAAGGCTGAAGCGGCAGCCGTTCACGATCCCATCTGCTTTTCATTTAGGCCGCGTTGAGGAAATACAAAACAGCAAAAGAGAAAGCCCGGATTGCTCCGGGCTTCTCTCTCCGTCAATTTGGCTCTAAACCTCAGTGACAGACATGACAGGCCCGTAAGTTGATCCAAACGCGTACAGAGATATGCCCTTTTATCGCCTACAGTTATGAAGTTGCGCGAGCGCCCGGGCTGCATGTGAGGTTAAAAGGGGCCGCCACGGGTATGGGTAAGCGACCCCCCGGCCAGAGAGTGTACCCGTCAGGCAACGGGCGCGCCTTCAAGCAAGGCAACAAACCTAGGCCGCCGGAATGACGATGTCAACAGCTTCTATCGCTTGTAGATTCGCATTCTCATAGCTGACGATTTTGAAGATTGGCTACGCCAAGTCCGTTTGCTGCTTCAGTCGTGCCCAGAATGCCAGGTCATCGCTGAAGCGTCGGATGGTCCAGAAGCCGTTCAGAAGGCCGAAGACCTGAAGCCGGACTTAATTCTGCTGGACATCGGTCTCCCCAAGTTGAATGGAATCGAAGCCGCCCAGCAGATACGACAACTCTCTCCCAACTCCAGAATAGTCTTCGTAAGTCAGAATAGAGACCCGGACGTCATCCGGGCAGCCTTGGGCACGGGCGCGTTGGGTTACGTTCGTAAGATAGATGCCAGACGCGAATTACTGCATGCTGTGGATGCGGTTCTTCGTGATGAGCAATTTATCAGCAGCTCAAACGGCTTCAAGTTCACCGATACCTGAAAGGCCAAAGCGTCTCATTGCCATGAGCTTCGATTCTGTTGTGATGACGCAAAGATTTCGTTCCACGTCACCCTGCAGCAGCGGAGTCGCTTTGGTCGAGTTGGCGCAGTTCAGCTTTCGGCACAGAGAACTCCGCCATGCCGCAATCCAAGCAGACCATGACCTCGGGGAACACCCACACCGTGGGCTTATCAATATTTTCCAGTCCGAGAAAATGGATGCCCATCTCCGCGCTGAATTTCTTCTGGTTGAATGAACCGCACGACTTGCAAGGCATACCGGCCAGACACTCCTTTAGGACACGTCTCTGTATGGAACGCATCTCCTTATGGGAAGGGTACAACCCTTGAAAACCAAAACTTTGTTCCCAATATGCACGGTATTTTGATTTGAATTCTCGGGAAGGAGTCCTCCCTGAAGTTTATTTTTTACGTTTTGCGTGCCAATCCAGTGCGATGACGTATCGTGAGAGGCTCCGAGCGAACGCTGAATTTGGTCCCCAGTCCTAAATATCGGCGAATCGATGGAAGGCTGGCCTGCACATGGGCTTGTCGCGCAGATCTACGTCGAAGACTCGGACGAATTGTTCAAGCGTGCGACTGACGCCGGGGCAAAGGAAATTATGCCGATGACGGACATGTTCTTCGGTTCCCGCGAGGGGCTAGTCGCCGACCCTTTCGGGAACGTGTGGACCATTGCGACGCTCAAAGAGGAAGTGGCGCCGGAAGAGATGCAGCGAAGAATGAAGGCACAGGTCTACTAGCCGTTCACTCCATATCGATGGACCAATGCCTAGGGACGGCATTCTAGGCGCAACCCATTTGCCTATCTTGTAATCAGAAGATAAGCAGTGCAAAAGGCAAGCGAGACACAGGTCCTTGTCGAACGGAACGGCTCGATGAGAACTCGACTCCTTTTCCGGAGATTTAAGCTGGTCAGCAACGAGTACACTCTCATCCGTCGAGGAAGCCGCCTAAGGAGCCTGGCCCGCATCTTGCCGGTGTGGTTCCTGATTCTTGGACTGTCCAGCTGTGGTGGGTATCCTTCACCCTCCTTGGGGCCTGCGTCCGCCTTATCGATCATCAAGGCGCAGGATCTTGGCGTTATCCCAACAAACCCGGATATTCTCGGACGAGATGGAGGCTACAGCGCGCTATTCCAGGATTAGTCCGTCTGGCTGTACAGGGACACATTTATAGGCAAGCCGAACGCCGAAGACCAGACCTTGCTCAGCGATTCCTGGTCGTTTACAACCGACCTCAACGCGCAGTCCGGTATCACCGGATTTCAGGAGCAGCTGGATTCTGCCGGAGCGCCCACCATGATTTTGCCGCTGACTCCAGCGGAAGAAGCGTTCAACCAGACGCACAACGTCGACGACGGCCAAAGCGCCCAGCGCGCGCAGCCCGGCAATTATATAATTTTCAGGGGATCGGTTCCTCCGTCGCCACATGGCAGAACATGCAACAGTGCCACAGCGGCCCACGTTGAATCCGCCCATCGTAGCCGACCATCCGGACTTGCTCTTTACCCAGAACGAACCTGGTTTCGGTTCCGCATCCTTTCTCAGCAACGGATCGAGGGAGCCAGCAATGTTATCAAATCATGTGATTTCATGAATGGCATCGGCTCCCGTCGACCTGAGTAAACTTGGTAGTGGAAACGACCAAGGGCTCGGGAGGAAAGGAGCCGAGTTCCGATTGCCTGGCCTTGACCGAACCTGTGCTAGAAACGATGCGTTCTAAAGCAACACTTTGGCTTTAACAAGGGTCAAGCCGCTGCATACAGTGTGGCCAGTCGCAGTGAGAAAGACCGGTGCCTTGGCGGTTATTGCGGGTGCTATCCTCAGGAGAAGTTGCGGAGCCGGCTCCAGTCTTGCGAGATCGGGGCTTTGAGCACGCAGAACGTGACCGGCGCGCCCTGCTCCAGGCCGTGCACGCCGTACGGAACCGTCAGGTACCCCACGAGAGTCGCGGATGAGCACATCCAGCTAACATCCGAAGGTTGGTAGTCGACCATCAGCGCGTTCGTCGCCTCTAGATCGCGGGGAAGCCAGTACCAGCCGCTCAGCTGAGGGCTGACGACCACGGGGAGCGATCTCTTGTCGCCATAGATCCGCAGCGCCCCGGGCACACCGTAAAAGGCCGAGATGATGATCGTTCCAGTTCGCTCCGAGCTGGGAAGATTGCTGTATATCGACTCGACCTCGTGGGCGACGTCCTGCCATCCCACGCTGTCGGCGAAAAGCTCATTCTTGGCGTCGAGGCCGAGCGAGTGAATCCGGTCCGGCGGCGTGATGGGAAGTGTCAGCCGAGCAAACGTGAGCAGCTGGAGCGCGCAAGCAGCCGCGACTGCGATTTGTAAACCAGAGCGCAGCCTCGGCCGCTTGACGCGCCCGATCGCAACGAGCCCCTGAGCAAGGGCGATCGGCACGGTACCCACCGCGTAGTAGGACTTGCCCACGAACATGAAAAGGACGAGAGGAAAAAGGCAGGCGATCCCGATGGGCCGCAGGTCGGCACTGCGAAACAGCGACACCAATCCCGCTACCCAGAGCGGAATCAGGAAGAAGAGATAGACCACGATCAGGACCACGTTGACGACGAGGCCACCACCGGAGCCTTGATGATTGGCTATGTAGATAAGCGAAGGGAAACCTTTCTCAACCTGCCACGCAAGGTTCGGTGCCCAGATGAGCAGCGCGATGCCGGCCGCGATCCACGGATACCGCGTCCGCAGGTCCGAACGCAGCGTGGGAGTCAGCAGGATGGCGATCCCGATGGCAACCACCAGACCTCCGATCGTGTACTTGACCTCAAGGCCAATGCCAAGCGAGATGCTTAGGTAGATCCAATACCTGGGCCGGCGCGCTAGAACAAGGCACAGAAAGCAATAGAGCGCGACCATCCAGGTCACCTCATCGAACGTCACGGTCTGATAGACCCAGTTTGCCCCGAGGAAGTAGGGCGCTGTGATCGCGATCAATAAGGCGAGGGCCTGCAGGCGGAGCGAGCCGCCAAGGCGCCGCACGTATGCGCCCGAGAGAACAACCATGAACGCGCCCAACAGTGTCGGAAGCAAGCGGAGAACCCACGGTGTCGCTCCCAGGAGATCCGTCTCCAGACCCGCGAGCAGCGGGACTATCGGCGGAAAGTCGACATATCCGAGTGCAGGATGTCGGCCGCAATCGATGTAGTAGAGTTCGTCGGTGTGGAAGCCGAGGTTGCCGTTGGTGGCGAGATGCACGACGAGGACGACTATCGCTGCGCCCCCGAAAAGAAACACACACTTGAGGCGCTCGTTCCTTTGCTCTTTAGCTAAGTCGAGTTCTTCCATGCGTGGTTTTCTCGGAGGTAGGCGACTGCCGAGCGCGAGTCTACACTATTTTGACTGTCATGGCCCATCAAGTCGGCAACTCGGAGTAATTGCAAGACGGCCGACGACAAACTGCCAAGCGCCTGGTAAAAAACGGCGAAATCGGACATGAGGGTTTTAGTACGGACTTCTCTTGTCGGATTGCCCGTTCTTTAGAGGGTCGGACCGATCGTGCCGAGCAGCTCTATCTCTGTTATGCGGCCGAGATAGTGCAGTACATATTCGGGGCCGCCGAAGGGACGTTTCAAGTAGACCACTCAGTCTTGCCGAAACCGCGGCCGCAGCCAGGCGGCAAAGTTCTTGGGCTGAGCGAGGAGTTTCAGATCTCCCTGGAAGCGAACTTATCAGGACCGGACTCGTGTAGCGAACGATCGGTCGCCGCTGTCCGCGGTCTCACGCCGGGCGGCGTGACACCGGGCACATGATCCGGCGCCCTCGCGAGTTAGAGTAGTGCTTGGCTACTCAATCGACATGCATCGTCACGGATCGATTACCGCCAGCCAATGAACAGACCAATCCTGACACAAGAAATCACGGAAACATCCGAGAAGGGCCGCTGGGTTAGGCCGAGTGACCTCGGCATGCTGATTTCGCTGGCGCTGCTCAGCCTGCTCCTGCACATGCTGACCAACGGCCAATACGGATTCCACCGCGACGAACTGGCCACTCTCGACGACGCCCGCTATCTTGACTGGGGCTACGTGGTATATCCGCCGTTCGAGCCATTCCTGGCTCGCGTCTCGTTGACCCTCTTCGGGCCGTCGCTGCTCGGACTGCGTTCTTTTGCCGCCTTGGCACAGACGATTGCGATGGTGGTCGCTGGCTTCATGGCCCGTGAACTCGGCGGCAAACGGGCAGCGCAACTCCTGGCCGCAGTCGCCGTGGGCATCGGCTCATTTCCTATCGGGAGCCTTTTTGAATACGTCGCCTTCGATTATCTATGGTGGGTGCTGGCTGCCTACTTGATGATCCGCCTGCTGCGTTCCGATGACCCTCGCTGGTGGCTTGCTATCGGTACGGTGGTTGGCCTG
Source organism: Candidatus Acidiferrales bacterium (assembly GCA_963776365.1). GTDB lineage: Bacteria > Acidobacteriota > Terriglobia > Acidiferrales > UBA7541 > Acidiferrum. The sequence goes on from CAVZMQ010000002.1 coordinate 29,565, forward strand.
GGCGGCATGACCAAGTACACCATGGCTTTCCTTGTGGCGGGCATCATCACAGGGGTTCTGTTGACGGATGCGCGCCGCCATCTTCGAACTCGGTGGCTGTGGTTTGGCGTAGCCATCGCTGCAGTGATTTGCCTTCCCAACTTTTTGTGGCAGGTGCATCACCATTTCATCTCATTGGATTTTCTGAAGAGCATTCACGCACGCGACGTCCGGCGCGGCAGTACGGATTTTTTCTTGCTCAAACAGCTTTTGACCGGGAATCCCTTCACTGCGCCGTTATGGCTGGCCGGATTGTTCTACTTGTTCGCTCTTCCTGCCGGAAAGCGCTACCGGGCGATCGGTTGGATGTACGTGGTCCCCTTGGTACTTTTCCTTTTCGCGCATGGCCGTCCCTACTATCTGTTGCCTGCTTATCCGATGCTTATCGCCGCAGGGTCCGTTTGGGGTGTGGGCTGGGCCGGGACGCTGGCGCCGCGTCGAGCTCGTATTGTGCTCTGGGTCACGTCGGCGCTACTGGCTGTGAGCGGCGTCATAATGGCCCTGGCGTACCTGCCTCTCGCTCCACCGGGCTCTCCCTGGTGGGTTGGGGCCGACCATCTGAATGGCGGCAATTTCAATGAAGAATTCGGCTGGCCGGAAATGGCCGAGACCGCTGCGCACATCCGCGATTCCTTGCCGGCGGAAGATCGCGCTCATTTGGGCATTCTCGTCGCTGATGCGGGCCAAGCCGGTGCTATGCACTTCTACGGCGCTGGTTACGGGCTGCCGGATGCCATCAGCGGGTCGAACACTTACTGGTTCCGCGGGTATGGTGATCCTCCGCCCCAGACCTTGATTGTGATCGGTTTTCCTCCCCTCGTTACCCAGGCTTTTCAGTCATGTGAACTCGCCGGACACCTCACCAACCGGTACGGAATCCAGAACAGCGCTGTCGGTCAGTACAGGGATGTTTTCGTGTGCCGCCATCTGCTTCTGCCGTGGCCGGAGGCCTGGAACAAGGTCAAATCCTTCGGATAAATTGCGAATTCGCAAAAGTCCTGGTTAACGGCGTATCGAAGTGGGTGCTGGGAGGATTTCCGGTAACCCGACGCAAAGTGTGCAATAGGGAACAGCAGCTCACTTCTCTGTATGCTCCACTGAAAAAGCAGACGGCCCCCGGCGCGGCATTCTTACACGTGACAAATCTGCGCTAAGAGTTGCATCAGTAAAGGCAAACCTGCTGGGAGTTCCTGATGTATCGGCCTACACCTCTTCGCACCGGCCCCGTGAGCTTAGCTGAGCCCGGCTATATGGCTTCCTCTCAGCCTAAGCGCGTTTTGAGAATAGCCCCACGCTCCCATCTCTATACTGTTCTCTCCTGCGCGTCGCTTCTGCTGTGTCTGGCTTCTGGGAGATTGCCCGCTCAGCAACAAACTGCCGGGCTTGGACCTAGCGGTAGCTCCCTCCCGGAAGCAACTTCATCCAAGGCACACGCTGCGGAGGGGCTAGCCAGCGTCGCAGGCACAGTGTTGGACGTGAGCGGTGCCACCGTTTCCGGGGCAGACGTCAATTTGATGCATAGTGATGGAACGCAATCGCATGAGATGCTTTCCGATGAGAACGGCGAATTTAGTTTCTTAAAGATTCTTCCCGGTTCCTATCTCGTGGTCGTCAACGCTAAGGGTTTTGCGCCCTTTACTTCTGTCGAGTTCCTGGCCACGGACCAGCAGGTCTACATGATGCCTGACATCTCATTGTCAGTTGCAACGGCGAGCATCGAGGTGATGGTCCGTCCAACCGATCTGATCGCCGCTGAGCAAATAAGGGCTGCGGAGAAGCAGCGACTGATGGGCGTCATCCCAAACTTCTATACAAGCTTCATTTATGATGCCGCACCGCTCACTTGGAAACAGAAGTTCTCGCTCGCGGTACGGGGCACGTTCGATCCGGTTGCATTTATCGGCGTCGCCTTCGCAGCCGGCATCGAGCAGGCCAACAACTCCTTCGCCGGGTACGGCCAAGGTGCGTCGGGATACGGCAAGCGTTACGCCGCAAAGTTTGTGGACGGACGGAGCAGTGACTTGCTGAGTCATGCAGTCTTCCCCACGCTCCTTCACCAAGACCCGCGCTACTACTACCAGGGCTCGGGCTCCTTTCAGTCCCGCCTCATACATGCGGTAGGCTCCGCATTTGTCACCCGCAGCGATATCGGCCGTACCGAACCTAACTATTCCTATTTCCTTGGCGACGTGTGCTCAGCAGCGCTCTCCAATCTGTACTATCCGGAAGCGAATCGGGGAGCGCACCTCGTCTTCACGAATGCCGCCGTCGGCCTCGCGGGACGAGTGGGTGGGAATCTAATCCGTGAATTCCTCTCGAAACGCTTGACGACAAACGTGACGGGCGATGGAAGACCACCAACATTTTAGTTATGCGCCATTTCTTCTGAGTTCGGGTGAACCGTCTGTAGGTCCTGGTTACCGGACAGATGTCGGCTAGCACCCGCTTGGTTAACCAAGTTAATCGGGCATTTAGCCTGGTCGGCGACATCGGCGTTGCAAACTGTACAATTCAGAACAGACAAGTCGGCCTCCGTTACATATCTTCGATGCTTTAGCCCTCGCGATAGGGCTTCCGGCCGATTGTTTTTACAAAATCTCGAAAACTAAGGACGGTTATGAAGAAAATATTTATATGGTGCTTAAGCGGTTTGCTTTTACTGGGGAGCGCCGCGTGGTTGCAAGCTCAACAGACTGGCAATACGGAGAAGGCTGTAGCCGCACTGGAGCAACAGTGGCTTCAGTCACAAAAGACAAATAATCCAGACCTGCTTTGAATAAGGGAGATGGTCATCGGCAGAAGCTGGTATCCCGCTTCGGCCATACGCGCGCAGGTCTACGCAGATTACGGTGTTATTTTCCGCGAGCTTCGGCGCCAGGAATCGCCACATCAGGCTTGTTCGGGGAAAGCCGTGCACCATCAGAATGGCCGGTCCCATTCCGTAGCGGCGCACGAAGATTGTGTTTCCTGAGACCTTGACCTGTGCGGTCTCGAACGGAGTATGACCAGCAAATCGTGCGCTGGCTTGGAGATTGGGTCGCGTTCGCGCAAGTCCGGCGATTGAACTCTCTGAGAAAGTACCGAAAGATGCGCCTGTGAGGGTTCTAAGGAACATACGACGCTCCATTATGTCCTCCACGTTCCGATGAGCCTCTGTCTTGGGGATCGATGGTAGCGAGATCGAGGGATGTCCAGGAGATTGCACCCTCAACCATTTGCCGCTCGACTGGGCAGGCTCCCACCGCTGAGAGTCAGGCGCGCCGCCTCCAAAATCACGTCAACCACCAGATCGGTTGCGGTATACATCGGGCTATGATCCACGCGGCTCGTGCGGATCTTCGCGCCCATTCGGCGGGCCATAAATTGCTGCGTTTTTGGGCTGATCATGCGGTCCTCTTCCGCAAGGAGAAACCAGGACGGCTTCGCTTTCCATCCCGGCGCCGGTGCCGCCTCTTGAATGCACTGAACACAAATCGGTCGCTGCACTGCGGCCATGATCTTCGTCTGATCGGTCGAAGTTTTCTGGGCGACTGCCCGGGCAAACCCTTCTTCCGGCATCCAGATGAAACCGTGCTTGTCCGGGGCCAACTTCGGTGCTTCCGGATGGGGTTGCTCGCGGTAAAACACCTGTGCGACGGTTTCTCCCTCGTCGGGTGCGAGCGCTGCAATATAAACGAACGACTTCACTCGCTCGTCGCGTATCGCTCCAATCACAGCTCCTCCGTAAGCATGTCCAGCCAACACAATGGGGCCGCTCGTTCGCTCGAGCGCACGAGTCAGCGCAGAAATGTCTTCACTCAACGAAGTAAGCGGGATCGGCGCGCAAATGACCTTAAGTCCCCGCCGTTCTAACGGGAGAACAACGTCCTTCCAACAGGAGCCGTCCGCCCATGCTCCGTGGACTAAAACGACGGTGGAGTTCTGAGGGAAGGAATTCATCGCGCACCCATACGTTCTCCGCTCTGGCGCCTGACACCGTTCGTTTCGAGAAAGCCTCTGACGGCGGATGAAATTTCAACGACGTGTGTTTCCAACGCGAAATGCCCGGTATCGAGGAACTGAATCTTCGCGCCAGGTATGTCTTTCCGAAACGCTTCCGCTCCTGCGGGAATGAAGAACGGGTCGTTCTTGCCCCAAATTGCGAGCAAGGCCGGCTTCGATTTACGGAAATATTCCTGGAATTTCGGATAAAGCTTTACGTTCGAGGCGTAATCCAGAAACAAATCGAGCTGAACCTCTTTGTTTCCCGGGCGTTCGAAGAGAGCCGTATCCAGGGTGTATGACTCGGGCGGAACACTCTCGGGATTCGCGACCCCGTGGGTGTATTGCCAGCGCGTTCCTCCCGCGGTCAAAACACTTTGGCGGAGTATGTCCCGATTCTCTGCCGTAGGTGCAGCCCAGTACTTCCGGATCGGGCCCCAGGCCTCACCAAGTCCTTCTTCGTATGCGTTCCCATTCTGCGAAACGATCGCCGTAACCCTCTCGGGGTGGCCCATCGCCAAGCGGAAGCCGGTTGGCGCCCCATAGTCGAATACGTAGATTGCGTAGCGGTTCATTTTGAGCACTTGAGTAAAGGCCTCGATCGTGAGCGCCAATTGATCGAACGTATAGCAATAGTGCCGTTCCGCCGGCACCTCGGTGAACCCGAAACCAGGGAGGTCCGGCGCGATCACGCGGTAGTCATCAGCCAGCCTGGGAATGAGTTCACGGAACATGAACGATGAGGTTGGGAACCCGTGCAGTAAGAGAACTACCGGGGCGTTTGCTTCGCCGGCCGCGCGATAAAACACTTGTACGCCATCGGCTTCGGCCCGGTGTATGGACGTAAGAGGCACGCTGAATCTTGCATCATACCGGCTCGTCCCTGCGCGGTTTGTAGCTGTCGCATCGCTCATAAGGGTTTCTCCTCACTTCGTTTCTCTTTAGCGCAGGCCGAATGCCAAAAAGGCGAAGCTCACCCGAAGAGAGAACTTTCGATGCAAATCATTCTGGTGCCTGAAATTCGGCACGGGGAAAGGCTGGCATACCTGGGGTCCCCGCTGGCAAATTGCTGACGGATGTCCGCCGGCTGACGGGTTTCCGTCGGACCCGCCGCCACTAGTAGTTGATCCTCAGCAGCTGCTCGGCAAACTCAGTCGTCGCCAGCCGCGCCGCTAGCTCCGCGTTTCTGTTGAGCATCGGCTGGTCGACTTATTTGCAGCTTCTTCATTCTGTAGACCAACGACGTTCGCTTCATCCCCAAGCGCTCGGCTGCCCCCGTTCGGCCCCCGACCACCCAGTTGCTCGCTTCCAGGGCACGTAGGATGTGCTCCCGCTCTACCTCCGCCAAACCATTCATGGGGACATCGAGTCCCTTGCGAGTCTGAAACGGTTCCAACTCGGAGGTTGGCGCTTGCAATATCGATTGCGGGGAGAGAATTACCGCGCGTTCAATGAAGTTCTGCAGTTCGCGAACGTTTCCCGGCCATTGGTAGCGCACCAAAGCATCCATTGTCTCCGCAGGGATTACGTCAATTCGCTTGTTCATGCGTTGAGCGTAGAGCGCCGTGAAATGCCGCACCAATCTCGGAATATCCTCCGTGCGCTGTCGCAGGGACGGGACGAGGATCGGAAACACTTTCAGCCGGTAATAAAGGTCTTCACGAAATGTCCCTTGTTTCACCATCGCGGGTAAATCCCGATGCGTGGCGGCGATCAGTCGGACGTCTACTTTGTGCGTACGGTTGCTGCCGAGTCTCTCGAATTCCTGCTCCTGTAAAACGCGCAGGAGTTTAGCCTGAAGTTCCAGAGGTATATCGCCCACTTCATCCAGAAAGAGCGTGCCTTTGTCGGCGAGTTCATAGCGCCCCGTTTTTTGAGCGATGGCGCCGGTAAATGCTCCTTTTTCATGGCCAAACAGCTCACTCTCCAGAAGTCCGAGAGGTATCGCAGCGCAATTCAGTTTCACGAACGCCTTCTCGCTGCGACTGCCCAGTTTATGTATCGCGCGTGCAACCAGTTCTTTGCCGGTCCCCGTTTCTCCCAGGATGAGCACGCTCGAATCGGTGGGCGCCACCACAGATACTAGGCTCAACGCGGTCTTCAACACCGGGCTCTCTCCGACGATTTCACCAACCTCGGCGCGAATTTCCTCCTCGAGATAGCGCCTTTGTCTTGTCTCCTTGTCTCTGTCCTTGATCGCCGTTTCGTAGTCCAATGTATTCTCCACGGCCATCGCTACCTGGCGGGATACCTGTTCGAGAAACTCGACGGCCTCTCTCTCGAATGCCCTTTCCGACCGCTTAAGGGCGCTCAACACACCGAACACCCGGCTTCTGCCGATGAGCGGGAGGTCACAACCAGACCTCAACCCTTCGGCCACGATTCGTTCATAAAAAAATCGACCCACGTCATTGCCGAAGCTTTCGGGGTCATCGCGTAGCTCTTCTAGGCTGTCAAAGTGCTGACTCTTCCCGGTTCGAAATGCTTTGCCGCAGATCGAACCGTGGATCGGTATGATCGCGCCGTCGGCGATCGACCCTCGAGACTCCGGGTTATACAAAATCGTCAAGCGCAATTCCCCGCCATCACCATCCGGTAGCAGCAAGGCACAAAAATCGCATCGCGTGACTCTGAGCAGATTCGTTGAAAGCACATCCACCAAGCCGCGAAGGTCCAGCTTGGATGTCATGCTATTGGTGATTTCGAGAAGCAAGCGAAGCCGGTCGCGCTCGCGCCGCAACTCTGCTTCGTTCATGTGTCGCTCAATTGCGATCCCGGTGATGTGGCTGGCGTTCTCGATCAACTGCAGGTCGTTAGCGCCAGGGCTGCGTGGTTCACGATAATTGATTGAAAAAGTACCAAGGGCCTTGCCCTCACTTGTGAATAGGGGCCGCGACCATACAGAACGAATCCCGTACGGCAACACGCGGTCACGGTAGTCGTCCCACACGGGGTCGGTTACGATGTCCTTCACATACACCGCCTCCCTGCGATAAACCGCAGTGCCACAGGATCCACCCTTCGGACCAACGGTCATGGTCCCCACGTGAGCACTAAATCCAGGAAGACTAGGCGCTGCTGCGCAATAGAGTTGCCTTCCGTCCTCATCTGGTAGCCAGATCGTACACAACATGCCTTCCGCTTGCGATTCAACCAACTGCGCGATGGTTGCAAGCACTTCCGACAGCGGGGAGCCGGCAAAGATCAACTTCTGAAGGTTAAGCACAGGCTCGCTCGAAAATAGGCCCGATTCGTTATTTCCCCCTCCGGCCCTGGATAGGACTTGAGTGCGAGGTTGTATTACTTTCTCCATGAAGCATTCCTTCCTGGGACCATTAGATTCGGCGGCCGGACATTTGGTACTAGCGCGGCGGAAGGATTGAGGATGGCAGCGAGAAGGTAGTCGAACTTCTGCCATTTCTGAAGCAGGCCGGAGGCTACGTTTGCTACAGAAGCCAATTTCATGGCCTCAACTTCCGACCTGGTCGCCTACCACTTTAAGACGGAACGCGCGAAATTGCCACCACTAGGGGCAGTCGGCGGTGGCACAAAGGCTGCAGTCTTCTGACCCGATCACTGTGCCGAATAGTAGTTTCATGCCAAGCTTTGCGCTCCGAGCGATTGGCTGCGTCGCAGGCTGCTAGCGAACGAACCGAAACGCGTCGGCCAGCCGAGTGGGATTCGTCAGCCTCTCAGAATCGCAAATGCGTCCGCGCATTTGGCTTGCTATAGTGTCCGGGTCCAGGAACATAGATCCCGTCGGCGGAGGTTCTGGAAGTGCCAAAACAAATCGCCCTGTTTCTGTTTATCGCATCGGGACTTTTCGCACAGGAGCGCAAAGTCGAGCCTACCTGGTTGTATCGCGACGTCTCCGCTCTTCCGGTACGCCAGATCGACTTGTCCAGCGACTCCTGCCATTACACTGCGATTTTTGGTGAGGGAGATACACAGTCCAAAGTGCCGAAGAGCGTTGTCCGTTTTGGGGAGCTGACCGTGATACCGCACGGCCACTGTCAGATGGTCGACTATCCGCACAATGAGGAGTTGTATTTCGTGCTGGCTGGCAGCGGGGTTCTTCACTACGGCGAGCAATCGCATCCCTTGGCGCAAAATGATTTCACCTATCTGCCGCCGACGGTGCGGCACAGCGTTTCCAATCCGTCCGACCAACCTCTTCGGGTGTTGCTGACGACCGTTCGAATCCCTCCAGACACTCGGCTCTCGCCACCCGGGGAGTTGGCCGTCGCTAATTTAGCTGATTTAAAGGAAGAGACCGTCGAGGGCCATCCAAATTCGGTGCTCTACAAACTTCTGATCGGGCCACGCTCCGCCAAGCGCGACCGCCTTAACGCCACCTACACGGTGGCCGATTTCTTCCTGATGGACTTTGCTCCCGGCGGCACAAATACGCCGCACCATCATGAAGTGGCGGAAGAGGTTTATCTAGTGCTCGATGGCGAAGGGCAAATGGCGGCGGGTGGCGGGATAGATGGAGTCGAGGGCTTGCACCATGCTAAAGCGGGTGATGCCTACTATTTTCGCCAGAACTGCACTGTCGGCTTCTACAATCAGAACGCTGTCTCCGCAAAGGCTCACATCCTCGCCGTGAGAGTGTTGGTTCCGCTTCCCAAGGATGATTGACCTCCCGGGGAACCTACGTTGTGATCGTTACGAATTCACGGCAACGCCCGCATTGTTGCGTTGGCTCCGCCACGCACGGCGATGAGTGACATTTGCTCCAGGTCGGGGTAGTGCTCCTCTTTGTCGGGCGTCCGGTCGGCTGGCGGGAGTTGCTGAACTGTTGTTTGCGAAGGTAGCCGTTCCTTGAAATATCTCTCGTACACACTCAAAAACTCTGGCAGTTCCTTCAAGTCATCCAGGTAAATCGTGGTGGAGACTACCTGATTGAAGTTCATCTCCGCTTCTTCCAGATTGTCGAGAAGGTTACGCATCGTCTGGCGGGTCTGGTCTTTCGTCGAAGCGGCATACACTCCACCGTTCGGCCCAGGTATAAACCCGCTTTTCGCGGAACAATACAACGTGTCTCCCGCAAAAACGCACGGGCTGGCCGTCGGGCTCGGCGGCATATTCTTTGGGCGGATGGAGCGCCGTTGGCTAAGATCGCGAACCGCCACACCACTGTAAGTGACCTGCGTACCTTCCGGCAGACTGGACACCTCGATGGTAGCGCGCGCCGGCGTATTTCCAAATTCGAAGCGCCGCGCATACCGCTCGTTCATCGTGCGCATCGGTATCGCCGCGGTTAGATAGGGATTCACGAAGACCATGTTGGCCAACGTGAGGCCGGCCGCCTGAACCACGGCCTTCATCCCGTCCAGCGCCATGTTGACTTGCGCTGCTGGGTCGGGTGGGGTCGTCCCGTTTGTGAAATCGCTGGCAGGTATCGAAGAAACAAACAGGCGGTCGTGTGTCAGCATGCCGGGAGAATACGCTTTGCTTTGTGAAAAATCGGGCAAGGTCACGGGTTGCTTGCCTCGTAGTTCGCGGACGGCAACGGCCGTAATCTCTATAGGCGATTCAGGAACCTGAGCAACTCCTAAGACGGCCCGCGCCGGCGCGTCATGCGGGAAGTATTGAGCAAAGACTTCGTTGAGCTCCCTGTAGTGGCTCACATCCGTGACATACACCTGCACATAGACGACGTGCTCCATGGAGAGTCCAGCCGATTCCACAACCCGGCGGATATTCTCCAGACACTGCCGGACTTGGCCGGGAAACTCACCTGGAGTGCTTCCATCGGGGCGATGAGGACCTTGCCCGGAAATGTAGACATAGTCGCCGGCGTCAAATCCGTTGGGCGGTTGCGCGAATAGGGAACCTGCACAGATGACGAAGCACCCAGCCGCTAATAAGCAGCGTCTCACGCTGCTTTTCCCTTGCGCGCCGCGCCCAGGATCGTTCGCAACCGGTCCCCGACAATCATTTCTTCTCCGGGCTGTATGGTCATGGACACCAGTTCAATATGATTATGTTTCTTGATTTCCTTCGCGTTTGGCTTTGGTTGCTCCACGCCTTCGTGCACCGCGGATACCAGGCTGGGATTATCCACGCCGAGTACCTCGATCACTGGATCGCTGTCGCGAAGTTTCTTCACGCAATCCGTGATGCTGAAGCCCCAGGCGTCCTGGTCCCAGGAGACGCGCAGAGTCGGATAGCGATTGCCATCGTCCGGGATGTAAATCTCCGTCTGCACTCCCGGCACGGTCTCGACCAGCTTGGCGATCCGGTCGACTCGCGCGTTCCATTCGTCGTAGAGCTTCTTGGAATCCGTGTTCAACCAGGTTTCGATCGCGGTCAGCAGGCCGATCACCTCTTCTTTCCCAACTTTCATGGGACGGCAGACAGCGCCCTCGTACGGGCACGAATTGCGCAAGGCCGCGTCGATCAGGTCCTTGCGCCCCAGGAGCACGCCACTGCACTGCGGGCCGCGCAAACCCTTGCCTCCTGAAAAAGTGTATAAGTCGAGCTTCATCTGAGCGTACAGCTTGATGTTGTCGACTGGAGGAATTCCGGCTGCGTCGTCCAGCAACAACGGCACGTTGTGCTCTTTCGCGATTGCGGCTTCCTTTTCCAGCTTATCCTTCAGATCCGTCGTATAAACCATCGCGGTTTTCGCGTTGATGGCGTTCGCGATATCGTCGGGTTTGTCGACGAGGACCAGTTTCGCCCCCGCCAGCCGGATGGCGCTATCAAACGCGCTCCGCCCACCAACCATAATCACTTCGTGTTTCAGCCCGGTGGTGTCTGGCAATTGCCAGATTTTCTGCGGATCGCTTCCGGCCATGCACGCTGCTGTGGCGGCAGCCATGGCGCCCGCGGCGCCCGATGTGATCAGTCCAGATTCTGCCCCGGTCAATTCCGCCAACCTCCGCCCCACTGCCTTGTGCAGCTCCACCATATTCACGAAGTATTTCCCGGCTTCTTCTTGCGCCTGCCGCGCCTCCGGAAATTGCAGGGAGCCACTCAGGTACGTCCAGGTTCCCCGGCAATTGATCACGGTTTTCACCCCGAGCCGGCTGTATACGTTGCTGTTTGGATTCAGCCCGATCGCCGCTGCGGACTTTAGGTAAAGTCCCTGCGCGGCGATTTGCGCTAGCAACGGAGATGCCACCATCATTTTCATGAAGCTGCGACGGTTTGGTTCTTTGGCGAAGGCCATGTGTTTCTCCCGGAATGATTTTCTATTTTGAAAAAACTAAAGTCCCAAAATGCTCAGGCACGTGATTCGGATCGCGATTGATTACACACGTCGGCTGCCAGCACATGAAGTGTCGCACTGGATCCTCTCCCAGCCCATCAATGCGGTAGAGGTTAACTCGCCACTTTGTGCCGGCTTGCACCTGCTTCTCACTGACGGAGCGCAGCGGCACACGTGCGGCCGCATACCAGATGTGATTCTTTTCATCGATGCGTCCTTGGCGCTGCCAACCGGAATTCCACTTGGCATCGTAGGCGTCGTGATTCAAATCGATCGCCAGGTCCACCCAATCACCCGTTGGTGCAATCTCAAATTCCTTGTACACCTTAATGTCCTGCCAGTCGTCGCCCAGAAAAAATTCCACAACGTCGCGGTCCCACAGTTTCAGCCGGTCCTTGCTGTTGTCCGCCGGCAACCACAGATTTAGTTCCGTGTACGGGCAGATGAACAGCAGATACAAATCGGAGTCCGTCCAGAATCCGCGAACTTCGGTCTTCAACTTGGGATAGTCGATTTGGTGTGAGCAGTCTTTCTCGATCCAGGTAGAGGCCGCGTGGGCCCAGGTGGCAGAGTCGGGATTCGTGTTTAACTCCGAAGCGTTCGAAACGTATGGGATGGAGAAAAAAGCTCCTGGTGGCGAGAACTCGCAGACTTTGGCGTCACCACTCTGCTGTGATGGCTGCGCCGGCATGTCTACGGCCGCGGGCAGTTTGCCGCCGGACACCAACAAGGTGAGCGCCCCGAGTGCGCTAAGAAACAGTAGAACTGCGTTTCTTGGTGACAACATCTTAAGGGCGAGCCGCGTTCCTTAATTCCGGCGCGATTTCGAAGGCTTTCTCGAACTCCGCACGCGACTCCGCCTCCTTTCCTTGCTTCTGAAGTGCTAATCCGAGGTTGTAGTGCGCCTCCGCGTAGGAAGGCTTCAGACGAACCGCTTCGAGAAATTCCGATTTTGCCGCCCCGTTCTCTCCGGCTTGCAACAGCGCCAAGCCCAGATTGTTGTGCGCCTCGGCAAAATTCGGATCGCGATGCACAAGCTCTCGAAACACGCTGATGGCGCCCGCCGTATCATTTTTCGCACTTAACACCAATCCCAGTTGAATCCTCGCGTCCGTGTACTTGGGGTCCAGGCTCAGTGCTTCATTCAGCTCGTGAACGGCCTCGTCGAGTTGACCTGATTGCGCCAGAGCCAGGCCAAAATTATAGTGCGCTTCCGGGAGATCGCCATCCGACATCACCGCCTGATGAAACTCTTGGAGCGCGTGTTCGCGATCGCCCTCCCGCCAGTAGAGCAGTCCCAAACTCGTGTGCACTTGCGCATAGTCCGGTTTCAATTGCAGCGCTTTGTCGTAAGCTTCCTTGGCCCGCCCATAATCCTGCTTCCGTTCCCAGGTCGCGCCCAAATAGTAGTAGCCAGTTGGCAACTCCGGGCTCTGCTCGATGGCCTCCTGAAAAAAAATCTGCGCCTCATCGAGCTGTTCCTTTTTCAATGCGTCCACACCCTGCAGGATCAGCAGCTTGGCCTGCGCCAGCCTTGCCCGAAATTCATGCAGCTGATTCAGTTCATCCAGCTCTTTATGCGCCGCCGCCGTATCCCCTTGCGAGCGCAGCGCAATTCCCAAGCTGTAATGAGCCTTCTCGAAATCCGGCTTCAGTTCGATCGCCTTCCGAAACGCGCTGATCGCGCCGTCATTGTCTCCTTCGGCTTTTAGCTCCATCCCCAGGTTGTATTGCGCATTCGGGTCTGTGGGATCGAGTTCCACCGCTTGGCGAAAATTCGTGAGTGCTCCTTTGTGATCGCCCTGACGCCGCAATGCGATCCCCAGCATCACGTAAGCTCGCGCCAGCTTCGGATTCAGGCGCAGCGCTGTCCGAAATTGCGCTGCCGCAGCATCCAACTTTCCAAGCTGGCCTTCCATTTCCCCCAACTCAAAATGAGTTTCTGCCGAAGGCTTCAGCGTCACCGCGCGATTCAGCTCGCGTTCCGCGGCCGTGAAATCATTTTGATCGGAATAAATATGCGCGAGATACCGATGCGCATCAGCGTTCGACGGCTCGCATGTCACGGTCTTGCGTAGTTCCTTTAACGCGCCAGCTTGATCGCGCAGCTCATACAGTGTCGCGCCCAACCCGAAATGCGCCTCGCACCATCCAGGCTTGAGCCGAACCGCGGACTCAAACTCCTCCGCCGCCTGCTTCGTCTCTTCCTTGTATTTCAAGGCCAGCGCAAGATCGTAGTGCGTCTCCGCATCGTTAGGCTCGAGCTCCAGAACTTTCCGGTACATGTAGATGGCCTCGTCCCACGATTTGGATTGCGCGAAGGTATTAGCACGCTGCCGGTAGCTCTGTGCCGTCTGGCTGAGCGCCGCACCCGAATAAGCCAGACAGAGTGCTACTCCGCACGAGAGTCGCCTCAGCCTGCCCCATCGAAGAATCGAATCCGTCCAACCGCGCGTCATCGCACTCAGCCTAACATATGCGCGGCTAGCCCAAACGAGTCGGGCGGGAGTGCGCTTCCCGCCCTGAACCGCCAGTGCGTAGCGGCGGGTTTATCCCGCCGACAGCATCCGCACAAGCCAACTACCAGTAGAATTTTGCGCTGACCTGCCCAATTCGCGGGTCGCGCGCATTCGTGACAATTCCGAAGTTCGTGTCACTGATGTTCCCATCAGGATTCATAAATTGCGCGTGGTTGAAAATGTTGAAAAATTCGAAACGCACATCGAACGAGAATCTCTCATTAATCGCGGTGTGCTTCGACATGCCGAAGTCCGTTTGATTAAACCCAGGACCGAAGAAAAATCTCCGATTTGCGTCTCCAAATGTCCCCGGTGTCATGTTCACCGCAAAGGCGCTCGGCAGGAAGTAACATCCCGTGACCGTAGGACACCCGGGATTCGCGTTGCGCGGATTTACGATTTGCACCGGACCCACGCGATTCGGCATGTCCGTCGAGGAGCTGCCGTAGAGCGAATAATCACCACTCCCCTGATTCAACTGGATCGGGAATCCGGTCGCGAATCGTGTGATTCCCTGGATTTGCCAGCCCTGCGTCAGGCGTTTCGGCGCGTTCCCGAAAGCGCGATCGAACGGGATGGCCCAGATGTAACTGGCCACGAAGTTGTGGGTGATGTCGGTCGACGACAGCCCCCGACTCCATTTTGGATTTATGAAATTCACCAAGTCGCCGAACCCCGAAGCATTGTCCAGGGCCTTCGCGAACGTATACGCGGCCAAAAACGTCACATCATTCGCTTTACGTTCAACGGTGATTTGTCCGGCGTTGTAGATGGAGTTGGCGGTGAGCAGTGTATTCGTGTTGCCGTAGCCATAACAGACGAGCGTCGCCGAACCCGGGCAGTAATTGGTGGTTTGTAGCGCGTATGGAAATGCGCTGCTGCGAATCCGGGTGCCGTAAACGCATCCAGGGAGCGGCGTCGGACTTGCCGTGTTACAAGGGACGGTTGCTGTCGGAAGCTGGAAAACGTCATTCTCAGCACCAGGTCCGCAGCCGGAGGTTTGTGCGGTTACGTCAAACGCCCCCTCGGCACTCAGTTGCTGGCACAGAGCCGGGTTGCCCGCGTTGGCTTCGTCCTGCGCAATGAGGCGGTGCCCCGCGGTCCCGACATACGCCAACGTCAGCACTGTTGATCTAGTTAGCTCGCGCTGGATCGACAGATTGAAGTGCTCCGCGTAAGGCACCTTATTGTGAATGTTATAGCCCGGAGAATAGTTGATGGGCTCGAACACATCAAAGCTCAGATCCTTGTTGGACGCGGCACCCGGAATTGGCAGTGTGTAGGGAAAACGCTGTCCCAGCGATTGCCCGCTCGATCGAATTAAGAACGGTTGGTCAAACATTACCGACGCCGGAGACTGCCAATACAGGCCGAACGGCGCGTCCGCCACCTCGTAGAATAGGTTTAGGTCTTCAATCGAAGTGTAGTAGATCCCATAAGCTGCCCGGATACTGCTTTTCCCCGGACCGCCGAAGATCTTGCCCAGAATTCCATCCGTAAATCCCGGCGAATAGGCCAAGCCCAATCGAGGCCCGAAGTCGTTATAGCGCGTCGGAGCCAGTGTCCGGGGAATTCCAGGGTCCCCCGGGAATATCAGCCCTTCAGGCGCAAGTGGAAACACCGTGGACTGCTTTCCTGGAACCCAGGTCTGGATCTTTCCTTGGGTGTCGTACCACGGCGTGCTCACTTCCCAGCGCAAACCCAGATTCAGTACGAGATTCTGAGTTACCTTCCAGGAATCCTGCGCAAACGCACCGCCATACTTCGTTCGGGAATCCAACACCTGTTTGGCAGCCTGGATGTATGCACCTCCGCAGGATACGCAAGTCGCGCCCAACAGGAAGTCCGCCGTGTCCGATCCAGTCGCCGATCCATCAAATGTGAATTGTCCGTTCGGGCTGGCATAGTTTCGTTCGTTCACCTGCACGTAACGGAACTCCCCTCCAAATTTCCACGTATGTTTCCCAGCGCTCTTCGAAAATACGTCACTCACCGTGTATGTCGTGTTCGGCTGGAACGTGTTTAGTGTCGGCACGCCAATGTTCAAGCCAATGAGGCTAAGGCTGACTTGCGGCATATACTCCGGATATCCGGGCAGCGGAGCAATGCCGAGGGTATTAGCTCCCGTCACGAAACCAAGCGACGAAAGGCTCGCGAAACTTCCCGCAGGGTTGTCCTTGTGGAGCACATTCCGGAAGACGGTGGCCCGTGCTTCGTTAACCGCCGTGCTTCCTATAGTTTTCGTATTGCTCATCACAAACTGCTGCGCCCGCGAAGGCGTGTCCGTCGGGAAGCCCGGCACGTTGGGTTGGCCGCCGGCTGGAAGCGCATCGTCAACACTCGAGTTGTCGTAGCCGTAGTACCACGACCAGTTTCCGGTCAGCTTATTGTTGAAGTCCACGCGCTCCCCGATTTTGTCATCGTTGGCTACGTTTCTTTGGCTGTTGTTCGAATAGTTGTTCACGGCGCCAGGCAAAGTCGCTGTCGGAATGTACGCAAGAATGTGACTAGCTGGCGGTGCCCAGGCGGCTTGCGGGATCACCCCACCCGGAAATACGCATTGCGTCGTCGAGGTGCAACCCACGACGCTGTAAGGCTCGCCTTGCGTTACCGTGTAACCCAAGCGCTGCGAAAGCACTTGCGCCCAATAGGGGCCATCGATCGTGGTCGGTACTGACTGGCCGGCACTGTTGGTCGTAGCGAATACCGATGGGTCGAACTGGCCCTGACGTTCCGCCGCTGTCGGTACGGTAACAAGGCCCGTTTCCGCACCTTGCACTTGCCGCGTCCCCTGGTAATCGGAGAAGAAAAACAGATGATCCTTCCAGATGGGGCCGCCTAAGGTGTAGCCAAATTGGTTCCGTCGCAGCTCGGATTTTGATGGTGCAAAATAGTTCGTGGCATCAAATGCGTCGTTGCGCAGGAATTCGAACGCATCCCCGTGAAACGCGTTCGTTCCGGACTTTGTGATAGCGTTCATCACCGCGCCGCTGAATTTTCCATATTCGGCGTCGAAACTGTTCGTAATCAGGCGGAATTCTTCCACCGAGTCCAAGTTCGGAATAAATCCGGTGCCCAGATTCCGCCCCTCGCTTACGTCCCCTCCGTTGACCAGGAAGGCGTTCGCAGTTTCCCGCTGCCCGTTCACGGAGATGTTACCTGCATTCAAAATGCCCGATACCGGCCGGTCACCGCCGATAGTACTGGCGGTCGCAGGCGCTACGCCGGCCTGCAAGCCCAGAAGGTCGACGTAGCTACGGCCGTTCAGCGGCAGCGCCAGCATCTTCTTCGAGTCGATGACGTCTCCCAGTTGCGTGCTTTCGGTCTGGACTTGCACGGCATTGGCTTCGACGTTGATCACTTCCTGTTGCGCGGAACCGACTTCCATGGTCACGTCGATCTCTTGTTGGTCGTTGACTTTCAGAATGATGTCGGTTTCGACGAAGGGACGGAACCCCGTCGCGTTTACCGTCAGCTTGTACATGCCCACGGGCAGCGCGAGGATCCGATACGACCCATCCGCGCCAGTGGTCGCCGTGTATTTCAGGTTCGTTTCCACGTTCACGATGGTGAGCTGCGCGCCGGCGATGGCTCCTTGAGAGCGGTCGCGTACCACCCCCTGGATCGAACCTGTTACATCAGCTCGAACTAAGGCGGCGTTACTGAGTAGTATTAAAACGATTGAAATTACCGAGATGACATGCCTAGAGCGATTGAACACGGAACACCCCCCAATTGGTGGCGGAGTTTAGGATGAAATTTTGCGGGAGTCAAGACAATCTGAAGCGATCTGAAGCGATGCGTTGCGGAAATTACATCTCTACGCATTGGAATTCATCAGCGCCAGCATCGGAAATTTGACCCTAATCCATTCGAAAAAGAGATGGTTACGAATTGTAGCGAAAAATTTCGAAATGTTTTCCTGGGCTAGGGTAGGCTAAAACTGAAAATGTCGCTGCCGGCCGCGATGGCTACATACTGTTTGGAGTTAACCGCGTAAGTCATCGGAGACGCGCTGATGTACTGCCCCGTATAGAAGTGCCACAGCGCCGTTCCCGTCGCCGCGTCTACCGCTTCAAACGATCGCGCGTCATCGCCGAAGAAAACCAATCCCCCGGCGGTGGTCATGACCCCCGCCGACGAATGCCCTTCGCCCGTCTGCACGTAGCGCCACTCAGGTTTGTCGCTACCGATCGAGTACGCCAGCAGAATTTTCTGATTCTGGTCCGTGTCGCTGCGCCGGACTCCCGTGGCGTAATACGTTTGACCGGGTACGAACTTTTGGCCTTTGGCCATGTAGATGTCGCAACTTTCCAGCGCCATGAAATAGAGCAGGGAAGTCCCCGGATTAAAAGCGGGAGAGTGCCAGTTGGTCGCCCCGACCATCCCGGGACAAATACGCGTGCCGGACTCGGTCGGCTTGAGCTCCGTTCGAACGGGCCGGCCGGTAGCATCGATTCCAGTTGCCCAGTTTAGCTTTTCCGCGAATCGCGTCGCCGATAGAAATTTCCCGTTACTGCGATCCAGTATATAAATAAAACCGTTGCGGTTGGCCTCCACCACCAGCTTTCTGGCCTGACCTTGGAACGTTGCGTCCACCAGCATCGGGGTTTCCACCGCGTCATAATCGAAAAGATCGTGCGGCGTGAACTGGAAATACCACTTCAGCTTCCCATTGTCGGGATCGAGAGCCAGCAGACAGTCGGTGTACAGATCGTCGCCGGGGCGCGGACCACCGTCGAAATCCGGCGCGGGATTGCTTGTGCCCCAGAAAATGGTATTGAGCTCCGGATCAAAGGTTCCCGGCATCCACGTGGTGCCACCACCCAGCTTGTAACTGTCACCAGGCCAGCTCGCGGACCCGAACTCTCCCGGGCCCGGGATGGTCCAGAAACGCCAAGCTTCTTTCCCTGTTTTCGCATCGTAAGCCGCGACGAAACCACGCACGCCATCATCGCCACCGGAGGTTCCCACGATCACTTTATCTTTGACCACTAGGGGAGCACTAGTGGCCCCGTAGTTTCGGTTTCCGTCGGTATACGCAACGTCCCAAATCAGGTGCCCCGAGCGCCCGTCGAGGCACAGCAGATGAGCGTTGTCCGTCTCCATGTACACTCGGTTGTGCCACACGGCCACGCCTCGATTGTGATGTTGCGAAGCATCGTCGATCAGTCCTTCGGTGATGGGGCGCGAATAGTGCCAAACCGTTTGACCGGTTTGTGCGTCCAGCGCGTACGCATCGTTGGCGGACGTCGCGAACATCATCCCGTCCACTACCACTGGCGTAGTTTCCAGATGGCTGGAATTCGGAGCATGAAACACCCACTGCGCGTGGAGTTGCGCGACATTTGCCGTGTCGATCTCCCGCAACGAACTGAAACGCCGCCCGGTGTAATCACCGTTATAAGACAACCAATTGCTCCCAACCGGCGTATCGACTAATTGGGCCGGCTGCACGTCGATCCGTGATGTGACCGGTGCCATCGGAGGATTTTGCGCCGAGACTACCATGCTGACGAGAAACGGAAAGACCGCTGTAAATTGCCGCCATCTGACCATAGTTGAAGGCTCCGTCCCAGAGAAAAGGATGTTTATCAGGAAACGCAGGATTGTCAAACTCCCTTGGTCTTAATCACCGTCACTTAAGTTGTACCTTCACGTCATTCGTCTTGCGTGCACTGGGACCAAATTCATTGTCCCCCGAAGCACCAGTGCACCGCGACGGAGCTGCAGATCGAAAGAAAAAGAGAGACCGGCATGGCCAGCGCACCGACCTTCAGAAAGCCCCAGAAGCTTACGTTAAGCTTTTCGCGGCGCAACGCGATCAGCCACAGAATCGTGGCGAGTGAGCCCGTGATCGACAGGTTGGGGCCCAGATCGATCCCGATCAAGACGGCACTGGAGAATAGACCTTTGACATGCGCTGCCTGTAACGTACTGCCGGCCAGCAGCCCCAGCGGGAGATTGTTGACCAGATTGTCAGCCACTCCGACGACAAAAGCCGTGACTAGTGCCCCCGCAAACGGGGCGAGCGATTCTGCCCAGGCCAGCCATGCACTTGTGTATTTCATGGCACCGGCGCCTTCGACCGCGTCCACCATGATGAACAGGCCGGCAACCAGCATCAGGGTGCTCCAACTGATTTCGCGAAGAAGCGGCGCGGGATTCGTCCGCGTTCGCAAGCAAACCATCGTCGTGATCGCCACTGCGGTGATGCACGTCGGTAAACCCAGATCCCGGCCCAACGCCGAGGCGCTCAGCAACACCACTGCGGTTGCCGCCAGTCCTGCGAGCACTAGTTTTCCATCATGGTTCAAGTCGTGGTTCTCATTTTCGCGTTCCATCGCGCCGCGCAGTTCCTTGCGGAAAATCCAACGCAATGTCCAGAAGGTGACGGCGATCGACACCAGCGAGGGCACGGCGAACCACAGCAGCCACCTTCCGAGCGTTGGCATCTGTCCTCGGAAAACCACTAGATTGGCGGGATTCGAAATCGGTAAAACGAACGAGGCAGCATTGGCAATGAACGCGCAAACGAAGAGGTACGGCATGGGCTCGACGCGCGCTTTGCGAACCGCCGCCAATATCGCGGGTGTCAGCACCACCGCGGTGGCGTCGTTGGACATGAATATCGTGACCGCGGTTCCCACGGCGTAGACCAGCAGAAACAATCGAGAATGGGAACCGTTTGCACCTTCAACTGCCCTGGAAGAAAGCCAGTCAAAAACGGCGTGCTCTTGGGCGAGCTCGGAGAGCAGCATCATGCCGGCGAGGAACAGATAGACGTCGAGACCTTTGGCTGCGGCGTGAGCTGCCAGCGATATCGGCATCAGCCGAAAAACGAGGAGAAGGAAAACACCCCCGCCGATCCAATAAACCTCGGCAAAATTGCCTGGACGCACCACCATCAGCAGAATGCTCACAACAATGATGACTAGCAGTGCGGCATGAGCAAGCAATGGATCAACACCTTTTCCCGTCCAGGCGACGCGGCCTTCGCCGCTGCAGGGGGGTGGGACAAGCTCGAACCCACTCCTCCAGAAGCAACGGTTCCGACTGTTGGACGAAATCAGCGCTGCTGTTCGTTACTTCCGGCGAAAAATGATAACCGATTTGGCGAGGGTGCTCTCACGGACGGCCGTGCGAACCAAGGACTCGGGGGGGCCACAAGTTCATCGGCCGCACGAAGAGTAAAAGCGCACGAGCCCACTGCAAATCCGATCGCGAGCATTGAGCGCCGAGGCCGCGCCCGGAAAAACGAAAGGCCAGTGAAGCAGGCCGTCTTTTAGGGATGCTCCCACCGGCGACTTTGCAAAGGAGCGGTTGTGGCCGGTCAGCGCACGATGCGCTTAAAGATTGAAGTTACGGTATTCAGCTTGCGGCACTGCAAAGCACTGAGTTGTCACAAGAGAGCTCCGTTCGGGCCAGACGGATTACTTCTGCGCACTTAGGCATCTCGGCGAGAGCGAGGGCATGAGCAGGCCCACCAGCGGTGCCGAGTAATTCACACCTTGGTACCACGTTCGGCAACTTAGCTTGCTTGCCGGAGAATGTTTGCAGACAATATACAATTTACAGAGCGATAGCAAACCTCGACAGGATGCAGCAGCGAGGTTCTCGACGGAGATCCAACAACGATGGCCAATCTGGCACACCCACCTAAACGATTTGTTGCCTACTTTTCTATGGAAATCGCGCTGGAAAACGCCATGCCCAGCTACAGCGGCGGCCTCGGCGTACTGGCGGGCGACACCATTCGAGCAGCGGCGGATATCCGGCTGCCCATGGTCGCCGTGTCGCTGCTTTATCGCAAAGGATTTTTCACCCAGAGGCTCGCCGAAGACGGCTCGCAGACCGAAGAGCCCGTGGAATGGAACGTAGAGAAGTTCCTCGTGGAAGAGGCACCCCGGGTCACGGTCACATTGGAAAATCGCAATGTGGAATTGCGGGCTTGGCGCTATACCGCGAAAGGCGCGCGCGGTTATGAGGTGCCCATTTATTTTCTGGATGCGGATTTGCCTGACAACGACCCCCGCGACAGGGAATTGACCGGTTCTCTTTATGGCGGCGACCCCTATTACCGACTCTCTCAGGAAATGCTGCTCGGAATCGGTGGCGTCCGCATGTTGCGAGCCCTCGGGCACACGGAACTAATGCGCTACCACATGAACGAAGGGCATGCCGCGCTGCTCACCCTGGAGTTGCTCCAGGAAGAGGCCAAGCATGCCGGCCGCACCTCCATTAAGGGAGAGGATATCGAACGCGTGCGCAGCAAATGTGTTTTCACTACGCATACGCCTGTGCCTGCGGGACATGACAAGTTTCCCGTGGAATTCTTGATCCGTCTCAATCCGGAACTTGCCGGCATTTTCGACGCCAAGGATCCCTCCTCCGCGGAATTGGTGAAGAGCATGCTTCAGGTGGAGCAGGACTATTCCGATTTGGTGGAAGCGGCGAAAAAAGGCGCTTCGCTGAACATGACCTATTTGGCACTAAGCCTGAGCAACTACATCAACGGCGTAGCGAAGCTGCACGGCGAGGTTTCACGTCGAATGTTTCCGAACGTGCCCATTGAGGCGATCACCAACGGAGTGCATGCTGCGACGTGGAGTTCGCCTCCCTTCCGCGATTTGTTTGACCGGCACATCCCTTCCTGGCGCGAAGATAACTATAGCCTGCGTGGTGCCTTAGGCTTGCCGCCCGAAGAGGTCTGGGCCGCGCATCTGCTGGCCAAGCACGATCTGCTGGAAGCCGTGCGGCGCAAGACCGGATTAAAATTGGACCCCGAGGCCTTCACCATCGGTTTTGCTCGCCGCGCCACGGGCTATAAGCGCGCTGACCTGATCCTGAGCGACCTGGATCGCCTGCGACGCATCGCCAAGAATGTCGGGGCCTTCCAAATTGTTTTTGCCGGCAAAGCCCATCCAAAGGACAGTGGTGGCAAGGAGATTATCCGACGTATTTTCCGCGCCAAAAAAGCGCTGAAGAAAGCCGTAAGCATCGTGTTCCTGGACGATTACAATCTGGACCTTGGCGGCAGACTCACTTCCGGCGGCGATTTGTGGCTGAACACCCCGCAGTACCCGCTGGAAGCTTCGGGCACCAGCGGCATGAAAGCGGCGCTCAATGGCGTGCCCAGCTTAAGCATCCTCGACGGTTGGTGGGTGGAAGGCCACATCGAAGGTGTCACTGGCTGGTCCATTGGAGAATCGCATCGCACCGATCCATCCCCGGAGGCCGTGGTTGATAATGCACTCGATGCGGAGAGCTTATATTCGAAACTGGAAAGTGTGATCTTGCCGATGTTCTATGAGGACCGCAACCGCTACCTCGCGGTGATGCAGCACGCCATTGCCATTAACGGATCCTTTTTCAACACCCAGCGCATGGTGCAGCAGTACATCACGGATGCATATTTGCGATAACCCGGCGCGGCGGACGGTTTTCCTCTGGCCGAACCTGCATGAGCATCACTTTGCGCGGAAGAATCTGAAATCCGGCCTTGCGATAAAACTTCTCCGCGTGCTTGTTGTGATTCAGGACTTGTAACTCCACATTGCGGATGCCGCGCTCGCGGCAAAAATCCTCAACTTCGTAAAGGGCGAGCGTGCCCACGCCGTGATTGCGAAACCGCTTTTCCACATACACTTCGGTGAGCATGCCTTCGATGCCGCCATACTCCAGGTCAAAGTTGTACGTCAGCAGCGTGTAGCCCACAGGTTTCTTGTGTACTTCCATCAGCCACGCCTGGCCCAGCGACAAATTGCGCAGCAGCGTGTCGAGCCCGCGGTCAAGCGAGCTTAATCGGTAAGGAATTTTGTCGAATCGATAGTAAGCCACGATCAGTTTCAGCAGCGTTCTGTGATCTTTGGGGCCGCAAGGGCGGAAGGTAACCAGCATAGGACCTCACTTTGGTTCAATATCCTACTGCAAGGTGCAGTGCGGCGAAAAGCGCCCCCACCTTCTCAAGGCTCGATCAGTACCTAGACCCGTCATTCCGAACGGAGTCTGCGAAGTGAGGAATCTCTCTCCAATCGACCGCGAACACTCCGAATAACGCCTCTACAGTCTGGTTGTCATTACCCCACGCGATTCTTGTATAGAGCCATCCCAACGGCGGAGTCCATACCGAGTTTTTCGAGCGCACGGATTTGACGAATGGTGGAAATGCCGCCCGCGGCCACCACGGGAAGTTTCGTAGCGCCCCGCAAGGCGCGGAACCAACGCAGATTTACGCCCGTCATGGTGCCTTCGCGGTCCACATCGGTGCACAGAAAGCCGGAGCAATACGGTCCGAAGGCTTCGAAGACCTCCGTCGGCTCGATGGATAGCGTCGTGCGCCAACCGTGCGTCACCACACGGCCCTTCACTGTATCCAGAGCGATGAGGATGCGCTTCTTGCCGATGCGCGTGCCGAGTTTCTTCAAAAAGGTCATATTCGGACGCCCTTGGCGAAACGCGGCACTTCCGATGATGACCTGGTATACGCCCAAGTTTCTCAGGCTTTCCGCGCGGCGCACGGTTCGAATACCCCCACCAACGCGAACCTTCATTTGGTACTTGCCCTGCGCTGCCACACAGAGTTTACGGACTAGCGCGTTGTTATGGCCCTTGCGCATCGCCGCGTCGAGATCGATAACGTGCAACCACTCGTAACCAGAAAATCGTTGCAGGAGTCCAAAAACGTCGGCTACCGCCAGTGCACGTCTGCGCCCGTGAACCAGTTGCACCGCTTGGCCTCGTTGCAAATCGATGCACGGAATTAGCACGGTAGCCGCACCTCAACCCCGTTGGTTTGCAGGAATAATTTCAGTGCGCGGATCGATTGCACATTGTCGTGGAAAATAGAGGCGGCAAGTGCGGCGTCGGCTGCGCCCTCTGTGAATACTTCAAAAAAATGCTGCGGCACTTTCGCGCCGCCGGAGGCTATCACCGGGACGCTGACCGCATGGCTGATCGCGGCGGTGAAAGGCAGATCAAAGCCGGACTGCGTGCCATCGCGGTCCACGGAAGTAAGCAGGATCTCGCCGGCGCCCAACTCTACCCCACGCCGCGCCCAATCCAGTGCATTCCAAGACGTGGGTACGCGGCCACCCCGGACGCGCACTTGCCACATCTCCGCTTCGCGTTTTCCATCAATCGCCAGCACTACCGCCTGCGCCCCGAATTCACGGGAAAGTTCGCCGATCAGCTCCGGGTGTTCAACGGCAGCGGTGTTTATCGTGATTTTATCGGCGCCGGCGCGCACTACCGAACGCGCATCCTCGAGCGAGCGAATCCCGCCGCCTGCGGAAAGGGGAATGCTGAGTTGTTCCGCCACGCGACGAATGGTCTCGAGAAACGTGGGTCGGTTGTCCCGTGCAGCGGCAATGTCTAGCACCACCAGTTCATCGGCGCCTTCTTGGTTATAGCGGGCGGCGAGTTCCACGGGATCACCCGCATCGCGCAATCCTTCGAAGTGCACCCCTTTTACGACACGCGAACCGTCGGTGTCGAGGCACGGAATGATACGATGCGCCAGGCTCATGCCGCGAGCCTCAGGAAATTGTCGAGCAGCTTGGCCCCAGCAGCGCCACTCTTTTCCGGGTGAAATTGCACCCCAAAGAGCCGCTCCGTTTCGAGAATAGCGGTGAACTCTCGACCGTGCTCACAGGTCGCGGCGCTGGCTGGTCCTCCGGCGGGAGCAGCAAAGGAATGCGCGAAGTAGAAATACTCCTCCCTCGAAATCCCCTCTAATAGGCGGCAATCGCGAAGTGGTTGTACTTGGTTCCAACCCATGTGCGGCAGCTTCACGTTTTGGGGCAACTGCTCCACGTGACCGCGTAGAAGGCCCAGTCCGGACAGTTCCGGCGCCTCAGCGCTGCTCTGGTACAGCGCCTGAAGGCCCAGGCAAATACCAAGAAACGGGGTGCCCCGCGAAATCGCCGTGAGCAGAGGTCCTCGAAGTCCGTGAGCGTCCAGCGAACGCAGCAACGCGGAACAGTGACCTACCCCGGGAAGAATCAAGCAAGTGGCACTGGTGAGTTCTTCGGGCTGGTTTGTGGTGCGCACCTCCGTGCCAAGCCGGCACAGCGCGCGCGCCACCGATGTGACGTTGCCCGCACCGTAGTCGATGAGCGTCGCAATCACAAAAGCTCCTTGGTGCTGGGGAGCACGTTGCGCAGCCGCTGATCGCGCGAAACGGCGAACCGCAACGCCCGTGCGAATGCTTTGAACACTGCTTCCACCTGGTGATGCGAAGAACGCCCGTACAACACCCGAAGATGAACATTGGCGCGCGCCGCTTGCGCAAAACCCTGGAAAAAATCCTCGACCAATTCAGTCTGAAACCCGCCGACCGTTCGGGCAGAGAATTTCGCTTTCAGCACGCAAAATCCCCGGCCGCCAAAATCGATGGCCGCCGCGGCCAACGTCTCATCCATGGGCATCAGGAAGTAACCGGCGCGGAGAATACCGCGTTTGTTGCCCAGCGCACTGTTGACGGCTTCGCCCAGCGCTATGCCCACGTCTTCCACGGTGTGGTGCTGGTCGACCTGCAAATCGCCGGCAGCCTTCAGGCGAACGTCGAGGCCACCGTGCCGGGTAACCAGGTCCAGCATGTGATCAAAAAACGGTATGCCCGTTGAAATCTCGGATTGCCCGTGGCCATCAAGGTTCAATCGCAAATCGATAGCGGTCTCTTTGGTGTGACGTAGAACGTGTGCGCTTCTGGGCATGGAATCCTAGCTACCTTGGTCGAAAACTTTCAGCAGTTTCTGGAGTTCCGAGCGTGTGCCAATCGTTATCCGCGCATAACCTGGGCCGAAATCGTGTTTCCGTTCGCGCACCAGAATATCGTGGCGCGCCAGCTTCTGGAAAAGTGATGGGCCGGCATCGCCGAAGTCCGCGAGCAGGAAATTCGCCGCACTGGGAAATACCCGCGCACCCCGGCGTTGTAGTTCGCGGGAGAGCCAGCCACGAAGTCGCTTCACATCCCGCACGTATTTCGCGATGGTCTTACGTTCTTCGACTGCGGCCACCCCGGCCACCAGTGCCGCCAGGTTCACGGGATAGGGAGGTATTGCACGGCGCACAAACCTAAGCGAATCGCGATTGCCGATGACTGCGCCCAGGCGCAGCCCCGCCATCCCTTCAGCCTTCGAAAATGTGCGGGCGACGAACACGTTGGGATGGCGGCGGATCCACGAAACTGCGGATTCCGGAGAGAATTCTGCGTAAGCCTCGTCCAATACCACCACGGTATGAGTTGCTGCGCGCACTAGCTTGCGGACCGCTGCGGACGATACCAGCGTGCCGGTGGGGTTGTTCGGGTTGGCCAGAAAAAACAGCCGCGGCTTTTTCCGTAACGCCGCGACAGCCTCAATGAACGGAAATTCCATTTGCGCGCCATAGCGCAAAACCTTTACGTGCGCTCCCGCGATTTCCGCATAGTAACGGTACATTGGAAACGTTGGCTCGCAAATCAGAACCTCCGTCTTCGGCTCCACAAACGTGTCAAAGAACACGCGCAGCGCGTCGTCGCCGCCATTCGTAAGCAGGAGTTCTTCCGGATCCACCCGGAAGTAGCGCGCGATTTTGTGCGTAGGGACTTCATACTCCGGGTAAGTTGCGATTTGCTTCGCGGTCAGGCCTGCCAGGGCTTTGCGTGCCGCCACACTGCAGCCGGAGGTGTTCTCATTGAAATCCAGGCGGATCTTACCGCCGCGGCCTTCGGCGGGAGCCTCGTAAGTGCGGCGCATGAGGATGGCTTTGCGCACAGGAAGGCGGACCTTCATTTACGGACCTCGATGGCGTTGGCGTGCGCCAGCAAGCCCTCAGCGCGCGCCATAATTTGCACGTCGGCCGCCAGGCGGCGGTAACCGGCGCGGCTAATCGACTGCACACTGATTTGCTTTACGAAATCGCCAGCGCACAGTCCTCCGCGCCTCCTGGCCCATCCTCCGGTGGGCAGCACGTGATTGCTCCCGGTGGCATAATCGCCAAAGGGTTGTGCACTGAGGTGCCCGACAAAGACGGTACCGGAGGCGCGAATTTTCTTGAGCTCAGCCGGCGAGCCTTCCGGCAGCGAGAGATGCTCCGGGGCAAATCGATTCACAAAGCTAACGGCGTCGTCCCAGGAATGGACCAGCAGGATAGCTCCGGTTTTTTGGATCGAAATGCGCGCTGGATTTGTAGCTGGCAACGATTCCAATTGCGCGGCGACTTCACCCTGCACTTCTTTTGAGAGGGACTTGGATGTGGTCACGAGGTAGCTGCCCGCGTCAGGTGCGTGCTCGGCTTGCGCCAGTAAATCCGCGGCGATCCACCGTGGGTTGCCGCTGCGGGCAAGAACTATCGCTTCCGTTGGGCCCGCCGGGAGATCGATGGCGCAATCAGAACTGACGATTTGTTTCGCGGCGGTTACGTACCGATTGCCCGGCCCAAAAATCTTCTCGACCGCCGCGATTCGCTTTGTACCATACGCCAGCGCTGCGATAGCCTGGGCGCCCCCGGCGCGTGCCAAATATTTGACGCCGAGCACGTCCGCCGTCGCCAGAAGTTCGTCATTTGCCCGGGGACATACCACCACAATCCTTTTCACTCCCGCCACCTTCGCCGGCACCACCGTCATGATCATCGTGGAGAATAGTGCGAATCGTCCTCCGGGAATATAGCAGCCGATCGAATCGACAGGCCGAACGAGTTGAGAAACCCTCACGCCTGGCTCGACCTCTAGCAACGATTCCCGTGGCAGTTGTTTTTCGGCGACCCGGCGCACATTCGCGGCGGCGTGTATCACCGCACCAAGAAATGCCCGGCGCACCCGTCCTTTGGCTGCTGCCATTTCCCGGGAGGTGACCCACAAACCTTTCCCTCGCACATTTATGCCATCCAGCTTCTGGGTCCAGTCATCCAGTGCCCGATCACCACGCCGCTTCACATCGTCGACGATGGCAATGGCCGCGCGGTGCGCCTCGCGGTCCTTAGCTTCGCGGCTTCTCATCAACGTCGTTTCCGTTTGCCGAGTAAGTTGCAGGATGCGCATCAGAGCACGATCTTATTCAACGGATATTCGACAATACCTTGGGCTTTAGCAGCCTTCAGCCGGGGCAGAATCTGGCGCACGACCGCTTCTTCAATGATGGTGTTTACTGCAACCCAATCCGAGTTGCTCAGTGCCGAAATCGTGGGATTCTTCAGCGCCGGCAGCACCGAAAGGACCGCCGAAAGATCTTCACGGCGCACATTGAGCATCAAGCCTACCCGGGTGGCTGCGGCAATGGCTCCCTGCAGCATCAGAATTAAATTCTCGGCCTTCTCTCGTTTGGCCGGATCATCTGCGGACCTACGATTCATGATAAATACGGTAGCGGACTCCAGCACGGTATCCATGATGCGTAGGCGATTGGCGCGCAGCGACGAACCAGTCTCCGTCACCTCGACAATCGCGTCGGCAAGCTGGGGCACTTTTACTTCGGTAGCCCCCCAGGAAAACTCCACCCGAGCTTTCACGCCATGTTTGGCCAGATACTGCTGCGTGATGCCGACCACTTCCGTGGCGATAACTTTCCCTTCCAGATCCCGCGGCCTTCGAATCTCGGAATCTTCAGGCACCGCGAGCACCCATTTCACCCGTGCGAGCCGCTGCTTCGCGTAGACAAGCTCGGCCAGTTCGATCACATCCGCACCTGTTTCCTGCACCCAGTCGTGGCCCGTAATTCCCGCATCCAGAGCCCCGGTTTCGACATAACGCGCCATCTCCTGCGCGCGCACCAGCAGGCAATCTATTTCCGGATCATCGATGGCAGGAACATAGCTTCGGGAGCTGAGCGTAACCTTCCAGCCGGCACGGGACAGAAGCTCGATAGTAGCGTCCTGAAGGCTTCCTTTGGGAATGCCGAGTTTTAGCACGCTCATTTCGCGTCCTTTTTGCCGTAGATGTCCATGGGAACGAAAACACGCTCGGCGATGACCAGCGTGCTGCCATCCGCCTCCAGCGAACGATAGAAGCAGCTTTGGTAGCCCTCGTGGCAGACACCTGGGCCCACCGCTTCGACCAGCAGGAGCAATGCATCCACGTCACAGTCGACCCGGACTTCGCGAAGCCGAAGCACATGACCGCTCGTTTCGCCTTTTTTCCAAAGTCGATTGCGGGAGCGGGAGAAGAAGTGCACTTCTCCGGTGCGCTGCGTCTTCTCCAGTGCCTCTTCGTTCAAGTAGCCAAGCATCAGCACATCGCCGGTCTGATGATCCTGCACGATCCCGGGGATGAGCCCGCCAAGTTTTTCGAACGCCAGTTGCATGGCACCCTCCTAAATCAAAAAACCCGCCAGGCGTTGTGCGCCGGCGGGTCCAGTAGAGCTTGCGATTCAGTAAGCGCTAGACAGACCGTGACGGGCGCGACCAGAAGCTGTGATGGTGTCGATGCGCCCGCGAAGTCATGAGAATGCGAAGATACACGAGGGGCTTAGGGAGATGCAATCCAAATTTCCAGGAGCCACAATCGAAAAAACGAATGTTCACGTGCAGGTCACGGAACCCGGCGGCGCACCAGCACTGTAGTTCATGGTCATCTTCAGATGAAGCGCGATACCGAAGCGGCCGTTGGCTAGGCTTTCCACCCGCACCACTTCGGCCACATATTCGCAATTCATGGGGTCGTGCGGGGAAGTGAACGGAAATGTTACAAAGACGCGCATGCCCTTATAGTAGCCGTTCCTGCGGGTATGGAAATAAATACCTTCTTTTGAGGCATTTATACTGATCGGCAGGTCTTCAAAATGCTCATCGCGCGGCTCCGAAGGTCGCACCCGTAGCGGTTTGGATATCTTCGCTCGGCGGTTCCGCCGTTGCTCTGTGTACTTGGTTTCGATCTGTTCGGGCATACCACGTCTTTTGATCGCAAAAGCCAGCTCTTAACCATCATTGAATCATGAAGCTGAAACGTCAAGGGCATGCGCTGAATCTGATACTGGTAAGAAGGTAGCGGCATAGGGGGTACCATGGTCGAGAAGATCCAAAAGAGCGATTCGGATTGGAAAAAGCAACTCTCGCCGAATCAATACTATGTCACCCGGCAAAAGGGGACTGAGCCCCCTTTCACCGGCGAGTACGAAAAGACAGACACACCTGGCTCTTACGAATGTGTCTGCTGTGGCCAGGAGCTGTTCAGCTCGGAGAACAAATTTCATTCCGGGTGCGGCTGGCCCAGTTTCTACGATCCTGCACATCCCGAGGCTGTCGAGGAGACCCAAGATACCTCCCACGGGATGCGGCGAACCGAGGTGACTTGCAGTCGTTGCGGCGCCCACTTGGGACACGTGTTTGATGATGGACCGAGGCCCACCGGCCTTCGCTACTGCATCAATTCAGCGGCACTGAAGCTGGATAAGAAATAGGGCGGACGCTGGTGCGCCTGCCTGGTCCTACTTAAATCTCGTTTGAGATCAGGCCTATGCCGCGGAGCGGCTGTACGCCACCATTTCGGCAACTGGGTCAAAGCCCCTCTGCCAGGCGGCAACCAGCAATACCTTATGACCGGTTGGGTAGCGGAAGATATAGTAAACGTTGTCCGTACCATCCAGTTCGTAAAACCCTGGGCGGCGCAAATCCGGGCGCCCGGTAGCACCCATATTCAACAGCAGGCGCAGTTCAGCCAACTGCTCTGCGGAATGTTTCCGCAGATCCTCGAGCAAAGGCGGCTGCTTTTCGATGACAATCATATTGGCTTCCTTCTGTGCCGCTAGCAGCATAATCAAATCTCATATGTAGAGACGTAAAACTCATCAAAATGTTTCATAAAATCCGGTAATAGCCGGGTGCAGGAAGGCAACGGTCTTGCCATCGCAAGAATGAGATTTGCCCTATTCCGCAGTAGACACGAAGCAAACTTTTGATTATGTTTTGGTTATCAGTTTGTATCCTTTTGGACAAAGTAAGCATCGGCAAGGCATGATTCCTTATTGAAAATCGAACGGATTGATTCTTGCGGCACTTGCACCAAATGAGGATTCTTGCCATAGTAGCGGCACAAGCCGTCCAAAGATTGAGGAAAATTCGGTGGCAAAAACAGCGAGCAAATCTCCCAGAAAAACCGTGCGGGATGAAAAGTCGGAATTTGGCAAAGATCGCCGGCGTCGGCACCATCATTTCTTGGTTACCGTAAATTATGCGGATGGGGAAACCTTCGGAAGAGTTTACACCGACCAGGAAAAGGCCACGCGTTTTGCGGAGCGCCAGCGCCGCTCCCCAATCGTAAAGTCCGCGCGCGTAACGCAAGTGTCTTAAAAGTTAGATCTTTGGTTTTATCAGAAGCGCGCCCGCTTGGTTTTCCCGTACAGCCATGCTATAAGAATAAAGACTCGCAGCGGCCTTAGTATAATGGTAGTACGGAACCTTGCCAAGGTTCAGGCGTGAGTTCGATTCTCATAGGCCGCTCCATTCCCATCAACTACCTCTGCAGCCTGATTTATTTTTCGCCAATTCCACGGTCAGAAGAAACGTCGAGTGACAGAGTCGCAGGACGCGCTTTCCGTTCCTGCCTGTGCGTTGCCTCGGCGCGGCCTTACGCACTATTCCGTCTTCGTAACCGTGTCCTTATCGTCCGCTTCCACAATGACTTCGACGTGCGCTCCCTGCTTCAGCTTCACTTTGTCGCCTTCTTCGTTTTCCAACGTGTTCTCGATGCGGATTTCCCGGTACAAGTCGTCTGCCCCACTGATGCTGATTTCGGCCTTCTCCGGTTCGTGGGGATGCTTAATCAGTTTTCGGACGAGACCCGGCTTCTTGGTTTTGGGCTTTTTTGGCATGGCTTCTCCTTGGAGGCGAAAAGCAAGGCTGGGGCTGCAGGCAATTTTAATCGACCTCGGAGCTAAAATCCATTCGACGGTCACGTCGCTCACGTCGCTTACATCGCTCACGTCGCCGGGGAGATTTCCTCAGGCCCGCAAAAGAACGCATTAACCAACCGCGAGATTATCGATAAAATCCGGCCAGAGGCATTCCACCTATGACAACTTGGCGCGTCGCCGTCGGCAGCACCCGCCGGCCGAAGTTGAATGCCGTCAAGGACGCGGCGGCCTCGATTGCTCCCCTATTGGGCGAAGAAGCATCGCTGCAGGTCGACGGCTTCGAAGTCGACAGTGGGGTAAGTCACACGCCATCTTCGCGGGAAGAGCTCATGCAGGGCGCCCGCCAGCGTGCGGAAGCTTTACAGGCGAGTTTTCGCGGGAAAAGCATGACCGCCGAGTTCTTTGTCGGACTCGAAGGCGGACTGGACCTTATTGCGGAAAACGGCGTGAAGCGCGTTTTCCTGGAGAGTTGGGCCTACGTCAGCGACGGAACCAATGGACATTTCGGCTGTTCCGGCAGCATCGAGTTGCCGGAAGCCCTTGCCGCGGAAGTCTTGTCCCGCGGAACGGAACTTTCCGTCGCCATCGATCAGTTCGCAGGAGCAGTGGGCATTCGCGATGGTCAGGGCGCTTGGGGCGTCCTTTCCTGCAACCTCATTTCCCGTCAGGAATCCTTCCGCCGCGCCGTTGAGTCAGCTTTTGCTCCTTTCTATAACGCCAGGATGTACCGCGCGGCCGCGGCGGCTGGCGGCTGATGGGAAAGTCGGAAGGGAAAGAGTATTCTGGAATTGATCGCTTAGCGGGCGGAAAAACATAAAGACGGGAGATGCTCGGTGGACATCGTCAAGGGCAACATGGGTTGGATCGAAGTGGTGGTCGGCCCGATGTTTTCAGGCAAGAGCGAGGAACTGATCCGGCGGTTGCGCCGCGCGGAAATAGCCCGCCAGCGCGTGCAGATTTTCAAGCCGTCGATTGACTCGCGATTCGCGGCCAATGAAATTGTCTCTCACTCCGGTCTTGGCATCCCATCCGACAACGTCAGCAAAGCTTCCGAGATCCTCGATAAGTTGCAACCGCGAACGGAAGTGGTGGGCATCGACGAGGCGCAGTTCCTGGGTGACGAAGTTGTCGACGTCTGCACCAAACTCGCGAATCTCGGAAAACGCGTGATTGTTGCCGGCCTGGATACCGATTTCCGTGGACGCCCCTTTGAGCCCATGCCCCGGCTGTTGGCCGTAGCCGAAGAGATTACCAAGCTGTTGGCGATTTGTGTCCGCTGCGGCAATCCCGCGGTGCACACGCAACGTCTGGTGGAGAATGAGGAATTGATCGTCGTGGGCGCGAGCGGTGCCTACGAAGCGCGCTGCCGGCGTTGCTTCGAACCCAATCCCGCGCAGGCCCGCAAGGAGAACGGACCCCAAGTACTCACTCGAAACCGCGTGGCTTCCAACGGCGCATAGCGCGCTGTAAAATAGTACAATTCGCTCCAGAACCTGCACGCCCATCTCACACACGTTCAAGGATAGGTATGCGCATCGAATCGAAAGCACCTACCCGGGTAGACCTTGCCGGAAGCACGCTCGATATCTGGCCGTTGTATCTATTTCATCCCGGCGCAGTGACCGTGAACGCAGCCATTTCGCGCTACGCGTCTTGCGTGGTAGAGACGCATCCGGCCGGAGATGATCGCATCAAACTGGTCTCCCTGGACACCAATCGTTCCGAGTCCTTCGCTTCCCTGGAGCATCTTTTCAATGCAAGGCGTTACCGCTTGCCCCTACTCGCCGAAATTGTGAAGTTTTTCCACCCCAAGGGCGGCTTCTCGCTGACCACGAACTCCGAAGCCCCCGCCGGGGCGGGCATCGGAGGCTCCAGCGCCATGGCCGTGGCTATCTGTGCGGCTCTGGACCGCTTCACGGGCGCAGGCCGCAGCAAGGTGGACTGGGTGCACATCAGCCGCGATGCCGAAGCGATCGTCATCCACATCCCCACCGGCATGCAGGACCACTACCCACCGGCATTTGGTGGCGCGGCCGCCATCGAGTTGATCCCCGGGGGCGAGCGTCGCATCGAGATCAACGTGAATCTGGACGAACTGGAACGCCGCCTCGTCGTTTGCTATACCGGCAAGCCGCGGCAGTCCGCCATCAACAATTGGGGCGTCTTCAAAGCCCACATCGACAATAAGAAAACGGTGGTCACGAACTTGGAACGCATCTCGCAGATCGCCCAAAAATTGCGCGACGCCCTGGTGGCTGGCGATTGGAGGGAAACCGGCAAATTGATGCATGCCGAATGGCAGTTCCGCCGGCGTAATCTGCCCACCATCTCCACCAAGACCATCGATCGCATCATCAATTCCACTCGCCGCAAGGGAGCGTTGGCAGGGAAGGTGTGCGGTGCTGGTGGCGGTGGCTGCGTAGTGCTGCTCATTGAACCCGACGCCCGGGAAAGAGTAGAAAAAGCGGTAGTGGAGGCGGGGGGGCAGCTTTTACCCATGTACATTGACCGGCAAGGCGTCCAAGTCGTTGCCCAGTAAAGCGAAATTGACGGCTACTCAACCGATTCCAGGCATCATAGAATATTGAGGTCCTGGGAAACCGGCCGGCTTGCGAGATATGTTCTTCCGATTTGCCATTCCGATTAGCTTCTTGCTTTGCGTCTACGCCGACGTGCCGGATCTGCCGCATCTGCTTCCTCCGAATCCTAACGAGCAAACAAACTCCACTACCGTCTTTACCACCGACGATCGAATTCCGCTCTACCCCTCCATGGGCGCGGGAAACAGTCAGAATCAAGACAAATCCAGCCAGACCTCTTCGAAAAAGAGCGACACCTTGCAGGAGATGTCCAAGCTCGAGCTCATCCGTTATGTTTCCGGCGAATTCGCAAAAGCCAAGAAGCCCCTGCCCGGCGGAAAAGACGGGATCACTCTATATGCAGACAAGCCGCTCGATGAGGGCAACCTGAACCGTGCCGTCAGTGCCCATGGCGCGGCCGTGAACACCGGTGACAATGTGCAGGTCACCAAGCTGGAGTTTCACGAAAAGTCCATCATCGTCGACGTGAATGGGGGCGGCCGTCCCAAGAAAAACTGGCGAGACCACATTCAGTTCGGCATGGGCGGCTCCATTCCCTCCACCACCACAACAACCACTCCCGCCAACGGGCAGGAGCAAGGTCCGCCGGGGTTCCAGCCCGGTCGCGGCGGAACCATTTATCTGCAATTTGCCAAGAACGTGCCGGACCTGACGCCCGATGAACTCAAGGCTCTCCTTGCCCCGTTCCTGGATTTCTCTAAGGCCCGCTCCGCCTCCGTCAATTGGATCGATACGCTTCCCCCGGAAATGAAGAAAGCCATTACCGAGCGCCGCGCTGCCGTCGGCATGGACCGCGACGAAGTCGTCGCAGCCATTGGCAAGCCCGACCGTAAGGTGCGCGAGCGCGATTCCCAGGGAAACGACACCGAAGACTGGATCTATGGCCATCCCCCGGACAAAACCGTGTTCGTCCATTTCACCGGTGATCGAGTCACCATAATTAAGCAGTATCCGCAGTAGCCCAGTTCTGAATCTTTCTTCGAATGTGCAGTAGCCGATCTTCAGATCGCCTCTTTTTCTTCGTTTATCAGGGTCGGGTGCGTGCTTCGGGTTGTTCTCGGCCTCGTATTGAAGTTCATCCAGGTGATTCTGAAGAACTACAAGTAGTGATCCTCGTCTTTTGTATCCTTCTTCGAACCTGCGGAATCGAACTGGTTTTCTATACCCTCCAAAAGGAATATCCCCATGACGAAACCAGAAATGAAAACGGCACCATCCGACTCTCTCAACCGTGAATCCTTGCAGGCCTTTGATAACCTCTTTGGGCTTCACCCCGGTTTTCGGCCCGTGCACGCCAAGGGCATTCTTCTCTCCGGGACATTCACGTCTTCCCCCGGCGGCAGAGCGCTCACCAAGGCTCCCCACGTCAATCGCCCATCGATTCCTGTGCAGGTACGCTTCTCGAATTTTGCCGGCGTTCCGACCATACCGGACTACGACGAGAATGCCAGCCCACGGGGCATCGCTGTTCGCTTTTATCTTGCTGAACATGTCCACACCGACATCATCGGCCACTCCGTGAACGGCTTTCCTGTCCGCACAGTCGAAGAATTTCTCCAATTCCTGCGCGCCATTGCCGGCAGCGCGCCGGACGCACCGAAACCCACTCCCGTCGAAGCCTTTCTTGGTTCCCATCCTGCCGCCCTCGCTTTTGCGCAGGCACCCAAGCCCATCCCCACGAGTTTTTCCAAGGAATCCTTTTATTCCGTTAGCGCCTATAAGTTCACCAATGCGGAGGGGCTGCAGAAGTTCGGGCGTTACCGGATTGTTCCGCAGGATAGCAATCAGTACCTGGACCCGGCGGCCGCCGCCAAACAGGACCCGAATTTCCTCTTCGATGAGATCAAGAGTAAGGTCGCACGGGATGGCCTCACGATGCGTATTCTCGTTCAACTCGCCGCTGAAGGTGACGTAGCAGATGACTCAACCATGCAGTGGCCCGAGGATCGTCCGCTCGTGGAGTTCGGAAACATCGAGCTGAAAGGCGTCCTTCCCGAAGGTGATGCTGCCCAGCGCAAAATCATTTTCGACCCTATCCCGCGGGTCGATGGCATCGAATCCTCCGGCGACCCATTACTGGATCCCAGAGCTTCCGTCTATCTTGCCAGCGGTCATCGCCGTCGCTCTGCCAACGTGTAGGGCGCAGATCGAGAAAAATAGCAACACTCAGTTGCGCACCTAAGGGCCCCTACTGCGTTTTTTGTATCCGGGTAACTCTCTGACAATAAATCCCATATGAGGCAGCCGAGATTTCAACGCCACCTGTATGGGCAGGTGCGTTTTGTGTCAGTTTTAGAGTAAGGAAAGTATGGCGGAGAGTAGCGGAGAGTCAGAAAACCGGATAAGCTCATCCGAGACTTGGCGCCTACTGCTTTAGGCAACAGGACCAAGTTCCCCCAGCCTCTACGTCCCCCAGCCACCCGGATCCCGGGAAGCACTAGCCCAGCCAATTCATGCGACGAGGAGACACAATGAAGCGGCCAATGGGCATTTGTTTAGCATTGACGGTGGCATTGCTGGGGGGCTGTGCTACGAAGAAGTACGTGGCGAAAACGGTGGACCCGGTGAATGCCAAGGTTAATGAAGTAGACCAGAACGCGCAGAAAACCCAAAAACAACTCGACGAAGCGGAGCCTCGCATCAACGCCGCGGATGAAAAAGCCACCGCTGCGGATGCTCGCGCGACTGACGCTATCGGAAGAGCCGATGCGGCTTCGAAAAAATCCGACCAGGTGCGGGACGAACTGCACTCCGAGTTGAACGAACGCATCGCTAACCTGGATGACTACAAAGCGGGCAACTCGGTCACCGTACTCTTTAAAGTGAACTCCGCTGAGCTCTCCGATGACGCCAGGCAGCAACTGGATCAAATGGCCAGCGGCTCGCTGAATAATGCCAAGCGCTATTTTATCGCCATTCAGGGCTTCACAGATAAAACCGGTTCCGCGGAGTATAACCTGGCACTTAGCCGCCGGCGGGCCGAAGCGGTGCAAACCTACCTCGTAGCCCAGCATAATGTGCGTCTACCGCATTCAGATTGTAGGCCTGGGTAAAGACAA
Source organism: Candidatus Acidiferrales bacterium (assembly GCA_963776365.1). Classification (GTDB taxonomy): domain Bacteria; phylum Acidobacteriota; class Terriglobia; order Acidiferrales; family UBA7541; genus Acidiferrum. The sequence goes on from CAVZMQ010000002.1 coordinate 67,812, forward strand.
ACCGGTCAACGACGAGAAGACCCGGCAGGAACGCCAACAAAACCGCCGTGTGGAAGTAACCTTGTTTAGTGCGGATTCCGGCTCCGGCGCGAAAACTCAAGCCTCCGTCAAATAAAACAGAACCTATCGCCGAATGGCATCAAAGCACGCGCGAATGGGAGCAGACAACCTAGAGGATTGAGGTGAGAACTGTGGCTATCGGTGTTTCTGCGGGTTTATATCTTTATTCCCATGTCGCTGAGCATTTGTCGATCTTCAAGCGTTAAGCGATCCTCGAATGAAGAACAGTGGGCGTAGCGATCATTGCTAACCCGCAACGTCGGGATCTTCCCGGTGTCCGATCGGCTTTCCCGCTCTGCTGCGTTTCTTCTTACCGTCGAAAGCCATCTCTGGAAATCGTCCTGGTTCATCGCAGTTCATCCTGAGTCCCGGATCTGTGGAACCCTCTCACTCTGTGTTTCACTGCGTTATATCGATTCTCAGGAGTGCCCGCGGACGGCGCTGTGATGCAAAGCACGGTCATTCGTAGTCGCGCGACACGGCAGCGGAGATTTATTTCGATCGTGGGAGAGTCTAAATCGGAAGGTAGAGCGATGAGCGGCCGTCGAACCAAGCGCGCGAACAAATGCTCATGAATCCGGCCCTTACTTCAGCCGAATGCACGTACGGTTCTCCAGCAGAGTTACAGGTACATCACTTGAGCAGTGGCAGGGAACGGCCTCGTGCCCCTCGGAACGCCAGCGAGACGGACTAGATCTTTACGCCCCAGAACGAGGCATCCGGTCGGTCAAGTGCGATGCCAATATCCCAAGCCTCGTGGCCGCGCCACACCACTTCGCCTCCTGCGCTTCGCCCGGCTTCCGGCAGCACCACTCGGACCTTGCGGCGAAGCGGCAAGTCCGCTCCTACAACCGCCATGCAACCGGAGTGGCTGACATCCACCGTAACCGCATTCGCGCACCGGCGCTTTTCGCCGTCCTCCCATTCCAGAAGAAAGCGCAGACTGGCTACCGCGCGTTTGTGCGAGCGCATTTTCACCCAGCGTTCTTCGAATTGATGGGAGAGCGTCGTGGGTGTTTCTATCGTCGGAGCAGACATAAAAACCTCTATCGGTAGGATTGCTCACTAGAGGAAGGGCCACAAAGAACGGTAGTACCGTGCGCCGGGCCTGTCAATGGTATTGCGAACAAAAGGTGACCCGGCCCTTAGGAACTCGGGAGCCCTCCCGAACGGTTTTGAGGAGTTTTGGGGTACTCGCGCAAGCGCACCAGCAAGCGATGAAGATGCGGAGCATCCTGAGAGGGAACTGAGCGGATCTTCATTCCTAAGCCCTTTCCACCGGTGGCGTGTTTCACCACCGCCTCCGCGCGAATTTGCCCTTCCTGGACAAGGAAATGCAGGTTCAATAAATCGCCTTCCCGCTTGCGCGCGCGCGTTTCGATAAAGAGCCCCGAGGGACTCAAGTCTTTTACCCGAGAAATGTCGCGCCCCGAAGTTGATTCCCAATAGACCCACACATCCGTAGAGATCGGAATGCGCGAAGTCCGTCTGCGGGAGGGGCCGGCTGTAACTTGCATAAAGCTCACCGTCGTCACCCACGACCGCATAATTATTCCGCAATGGCTGATTTCACAGCCATCCGGGGACAGGGACGACGATTGTGGCAAACGTGCTAGCGGGAAGTCAACCGAAAGAACACTGTAAAGTGCGAAAATCTCGAAAATATCGTGCACTCGTCCGCTGGCGGGATTACCCCTCGCCTTGAAAAAAGATTGTTGCACATCGAAAGCAAAAAGGTAAGAATCAAGTCCAGAAAGACCGGCTGTCCCCCGGTTCCGCAGAAGTGCGAGTGTGGTGGATGCGATTTGGAGACCCAGTCCGGGGATCCTTTTTCGGATGGCGCAACGCTTTTTGTTGCGGCGTCCTGCTGCTGTCGATTGGTGCCATTCGGACTTGCGCCCAGGATGTGGCCGGCGCAGCGCGGCAAGAAAAGGCACGGAAGGCCGACGAGCAAAGACCTGCCCCGCACGTTTACACCGAAGAAGATCTCAGGCGTCCCACCATTCTGACTCCAGAAGACCAGGCTAGAGTCGAAGCACGAAAGCAGCAGATTGCCGTTCCCGCCCAGCAGAACGCCGAAAAAACGCCGGATGATCCCAACGATCTGAATGAATCTTTAGGCGAGATTGCGCGCCGCTATCGCCTGGAAATAGCCGAGCGTGAGGCCGAACTGGCCAGGGGGAAAAAATTCACTGCGTTTCCCTATGATGTTCCGCAGAAATCCGTTGCTGCCCCCAAACCCGGAATCGAATCGCTGGCGATCGAGAAACCAAGGGTACGGAATGGGCGAGTCACTTCTGCGCTACCGACACCTGTTATGTCGCATGGAAGAGTTTCTCCATTCCAGCCCCGGCCGCTGGAAACCACGCCGTCGGCTGCACCCGCTGCACCCGTAAGTGTCCTGTCGGCGGCACCCGTGCGCGTGCCGGATTCGCTTCCGCCCTCGGTAAAGCTTGCACCAGCGATGCCCACTACTGCTGGAATGCAGCGAGTGGAGGTCCAGCGTGGACAGAGTTGGTGGAAACTCGCGGCAATTTATCTCCGAAATGGCGCGCGTTGGCGGGAACTCCGGGCATTGAACACGGACATGACCGGACCCGCCGAATTGCTCAAGTTGGGAAGCACCGTAGTGGTTCCCGAAACTATCACTGCGCCGAAAGCTACCTCCAGTCGGCAGATCAAGGTGGCTAAGGGCGATTCCTTGTGGTCGATTGCCTACCACAATTTTGGCCATGGCACCGCGTGGCGCTGCCTGGCGACCGCCAATCCCCAGATCACAGACTACAGTCGCGTCGAAATCGGAGCGACTTTGCACCTCCCGCAGCCTGATGCGTTGAAGTCCTGCATCGACCGTTCACATAAAGACTAGAAGTAGCCTGCCATCCTAAATTCCACAAAACAAACGTGGGAAAGGTAAACTGCGGCTTGGATCTGGATCGGCTGCTGCATCACTCGACGACCTTCAACATTCGCGGCGAGAGCTACCGGCTGAAAGACCGCCGCAAAGCCGGGTTGGTGCCACCGCGAGCCCTTGGCATGCCAATGCGATCTTCGTGTCGCTCGTCGAGTTCGCCTGCGGCGCTGGCCTTGTGCTCGGCCTGCTTACGCCCCTCTGTGCGCTGTTGCTCCTCGTCAACATGATCGTCGCCACGGCGGAACAAATCGGATACACAGCATTCAGACGAGCGGCCCACTCGCCTGGGTCGATGATTTCTTAGACCTCCCCGAAGTTCTGGACGTGTTAATTCTCGTCTGGCTCATCTTCTCGGGCCCCGGCCGCTACAGCATTGATGGCTTGATCGCTCGGCAGGCTGGTGTGGCCCCCTAGCCGCAGGACCACAGCCGGGAATTGATCACAGCGGCAGGCGTTTAAAGATGGCTTCTGGAACCCATTTGATGGCGGTCATAATGTAGCGCCAGATTCTGGGCGTGTAGAGGACGTCAGGGGAACCGCGGTCGAGGGTGCGGACGATGTCGCGAGCCACCTGTTGAGGATCGGCGAAGCGTGCGGCGTGCTGCAATCCATCGGTCATTGGGGTCTGGACTGGTCCAGGTTTCACGGTAATTACGCCCACGCCAGCAGGATAAAGCCGGCTCCGAAGTCCTTGCAGAAAAAGCGAGAGGCCGCCTTTTGCGGAGCCGTAGACATAGTTGGAGCGGCGTCCCCGATCCCCCGCGACAGAGGTTATGGCAGCGATTGAGCCCGTATGCCTGCGCTCCAACTCTGCAGCGAATAGGGTAAGAATAGCGGCGGCGCTCACATAATCAACCTGTAGCTCTTCTACCAGCACCTCAATGGAACTTGCGGAGTCTTTTTGATTGTGCATGGAACCGTAGGCGAGGAGCACGGTATCGAAATCGGAAAACTCGCGGCACGCAAATTCTAGGATTCCGTTGTGTTGAGCGATGACAGACAAGTCCGCCGAAAAAGTCAGCACTAGGGGTGCGCCACGTACCAGCAAGTCCGCCTTCAGCACCGCAAGTCGTTGCGGCGAGCGGGCCACGAGAAGCAACTCGCAGGCCCGCTGCGCCAGTTGCCGCTGGACCTCGCCCGCGATTCCCGATGTAGCTCCCAGAATGATGGCCTTTTTCATTCAGCTGCGCTTACCCTCGATACGGATGTGCCCGCGGTATCTGTCATCAGGAGCCTGTCACCCGTCGCCAAAACGAGGACGATACCTTCGGATCCCTGTAGGGTACAAAGTTACGCCAGCTTGGAAATGAAGTTTCAAAAAGCGCAGGACTCATGCAGGCGTCTTTCGCTGGATAGATCGCTCCACCGCTTTCCCGGACTATTTCGTCGAGTGACTGCATTAACTTAAGCGTCTGCTCGCCACGCATCGCAAAGTCGAACGTGATGGTGAGTCCTGGACGAGGGAAGGAAAGCATGCCCGCAGGCGGCGCCGAGCCGAATTGCTTGAGTACCACCAGGAAAGAGCCCATGCCGGAACGCGCGACGCGATCGAGTAGCTCCTCAAAGGCGTCAAGCTTCGATTCTGGAATAACGCATTGGTGTTGAAGAAAACCTCGTCTCCCGTACATCAGATTCCATTGCCGAATGGAGTCAAGCGGGTAGAAGAACGAATCGTAACCCACAACGTATGTTTGTTTCTTGGTCGCATGAAGCGCATAGAAAGCCGCGTTGAAGGCTCGAACCGAGAAACGATTGAGAACCCAAGATGGCAGTTCAAACGGAAGCTTTGGACCACGCTTCGGATGGAATTTTTTTTGGCAATTGGCGGCATGGTTGCCACGAAAGAGTATCCCACGGGCGTTTTTCCCCGCGAAGCTGTCGAGCCAGGCCACGGTGTATTCGAATAGGTCATTACTAACGTGGCTTAGCTCTAGGAAAGTCTCTAGAGTTTCGAAGGCTATGGACTCGGCATTTATCCAGGGACCAGCAACGCGTTTCAGTTGGAGGTCGGCCCAGGCGATGACGCCGGTTAGGCCGAGCCCGCCGATCGTAGCGCGAAGCATTTCGGAATTTTCGTGAGAACTGCAGTACATTAAACCTCTATCGGAGCGATGCAGGGCAATCTGGTGAACATGAGCGCCAAAGGTTCCCGCACAATGATGGTTCTTGCCGTGGACGTCGTTCGCGATCGCGCCGCCCACCGTGACGAAGCTTGTTCCCGGAGTGACCGGCAAAAACCACCCCTTGGGGAGGAATACCGCGACTAGGTCCGCAAAACTCACACCGCTTTCGCAGCGCACCACTCCCGTCGATTCGTCGAAACCCAGGATGCGGTTGAGCCGATGACACTGCACCAGGTCGCGGCCGGCGTTCAGACCAGAATCGCCATAACTGCGGCCCAGGCCAAAGGGAAGCAGCGAGCCTCGCTCTGCGGCCGCGAGAATCTCTGGTATTTGGTCATTCCAAGCGGGTTTGTAGATCTTTCGATGCTCGGTCCTGGGGTAGCGCCCCCAGGAAAAAACACGTTCCGTAAGTTGTTCGGCGGTCGGGCCTTTAGCCAAGCTCGTTGATTGCGCCAGTCTTTCCGGCGCGTTGCAAGAAGATTGAGGAGAAGAGTTCATTTGGCGAGACTTCTGCCCCGTCTCACTTGGACACGCTGCTCTTATACTACATAGATGCAGTAAGCAGCGATGGAATTGATAAATCGCCAGACCAGACCCGCACCTGTGTTTAAAGAAAGTAAAACACAAGAATTGCAACGCAATCGCCGAACGCGATACACTGTCTACGTAGTGCTTCCGATGTCAGCAAGGTGGTTTTGGCATTGCGACACAGCAGCGTTCAACGTAGTCTCTTCGCGGCATTTACTTGCCTAGTGTTTTTTTCCCTCAGCGCCACTCCAGGCGAGCGCAGTGGTTCCAATATCCAACCCGAACAATTAACGCGAGCCATTCCGGCGAGAGCCGCGCAGGATCTCACAGGGTCGCAGTTTGCGCAGTATGTATCCAAGATGAATTCCGAGCAACGCGAAGAAACCATTCTGGAAGAGATCTCCAAAGGCAATCTTCCGGAGTTTCTCAGGAGATTGGTGCCGGTTAAACTTCAGTGTGAGTTGACCAATGGCCAAAGCCTCACGGCCACCATCTTCGTCACGCCCGATTACCTTGCCATTGGCTCCGATGCTGACTTCCTGCGCATTCCGATGAATCTACATACAGCTACCGCCATCGCGGAGCGATTCGGATTTATTCTCCCCACGCGAAAGATGGTGGATGCGATCTATATGCAGTCTCGCTATCACCTGACTCCGCAGCCTCTGCCGGCTGGTCCACAGATGAGGTCGACAGAATACTATTCGACGCATAATCAGATAATTGAGGATCAGGTCCATGCCGCGGGAGCGCCGTTAGGAGTACTGGTTTCGGGCGACAAGAAAGATGTGGTCATAAGCAATCGATTGACCCTCAATCTGGGACGCATCGCCATTTACGGGTGGCACCGCGGGCCGGGGCAGCCCATTCAGCCCCTGAGCACCGTTCACGGTGCAAATTATGCAGACTATAGTCACGGCATCCGCTTGATCAGTGAGTGGGCGCTGGTCAATGGTAAGCTTCAATCGATCCGCGAGCTTCTTCGGGATCCTTCCACCTCTAGACTTCTTAGCGACGAAGGTCCGATCCACCTGGACTCGAGAGTTTTGGGTACCGCACAGGATGGTCGGTAGTCTCGAGGCCCAGCGACTAACCAGTGTTCCAAGGTACGCTTACTTCAAGGTCTTGCAACACCGGAAACTCAAGTGGTAATTGGCATGACTCCGTTCATCCATTACACGGGTACCATGCCAAAACGGCGCCCGCCACCGGCACCAGTCGTCGTGAGCCCGAATGGTATCGAATACGAACCAGCTGCCTTTCATCTCCGTGTAGCCCAGCTCCTTGCTGCCCAGGCTCGACATTTGACTTTCATTCAGCGGCAGATTCATGTGCTCCGCGGCATTGCCATTCAGGTCGTAGACGTCTAGCGAGCTCTTGCACGCGGGAAAGTCGCCGGTCGGATAGGTGTTGGAGCCGCATCCGGTCCAGCTTCCTCCGTTGCAATCGGGAGTCTTCTTACTCGCCGTAGCGCAGATGCCTTTTTGATAGGTCGGGCCATAACTCCAGGATTTGGTCGGGCTGTCCTCCCGGTTGTGCATTGCCCGCATCCGATGAATCGCGTCTTCAACTGACAATCCTTTCAGAAGATCAAATTGGTAGTCCGGGGGTTCGAGAGCTCCAGCACAAGCACCTTCCCATTCGTGGGCGTCACAAAGGCGCTCTCCCATAGCCCAACAAATCTCCGCGGCTTCGCGGGCTTTGACCCATACCACTGGATACGTGCAAGGAATGTCGGGAAATTCGAACTGGTCAATGCACGCCTTGGCGTCTTCGGGTTTTTCCTTCGAAGGATCGTACAAAGGAGCCATGTACTTGGCCTTGCAGATTCTCTCAAATCGGGAGCTCTCGTAGTGGATACCCGCGTTTTTTAACTTCACCATGCATTCGTCGGGCGTCACCGGGTGCTGGGTGACCGCCGGATTCCCCTGCCCGATAATCCGTGACTCGGCAAATATTTTTCGGATTTGGTTGACTTGATCATCGGTAAGCCCATGCTCGCGCTGCAACTGCTGCAGCAAGATTTCATTTTGTTGTTGCAGCGATTGAGATGTGGCGAAAAACGAGTCGAAACGGACGAGTCCCAAGAGAACCAACAGTCCCAAAGACAATATACGGACCGCTCTCATCTTGTACCTCCTCTTACCGATCGCGCCTCATCACATAAAAAAAATCCCGGTTATCGGGGTAACCGAGAAAACGCGGAACTTCCTCCCCGGAATCCATTTTGTCCACCTCAATCATTCCCGAGAGGAGGTAATCGACGAACAGTTGCGATCCTGCCCGGCGATACAGTGCGAGATAGGTATGCTCGAGTGCGTTCATATCCAGGTGCATGGCATAGCGGCAACGGTAGGCCTGAAATACGCGAGCCATCGCCGAGGGCGTCGCATCGGAGAAGACCCCATAAATGAGGAAGCGCCTTCTGCCATTTGCTTGCAGCGCTGCACCCGCCCGTATGGTGCGCAATTTCGTCTCTTCCGAACCCGACCAGTTTCCCGGACCCCATTTGTTTACTAGCCGTCCCGGAACGGTTGCTTGCAGTTTCTCATCGTATTCAACCACCGGGACCCCGTTCTGTCGCGCGTGCTTGATTTTGGGCAGGATCCCGTCGTCCTGTGCATCCCAGGTCTTCATCTGCACCAAACCATCATCCAGGACAAAGATGGTCGCCAAACCGGGCTGAAGCTTACTCAACACTACGCCGTCTTCCACAAAACCGTAATGGCTCCCATGGTTTTTCGTAGCAAGCTCACCGGATTTGAAAGCTCCATGCGTGCGTTTAAATCCACCAGTGAATGTGGCCACCGTTTTACTAACGAATTCCGGGCTCACCAAACCAGTCGGAACTAACGGGGCAATGGTTCCAATGCCGTCCGGACCTGGAGCCTTGGGGTCCTTCATCCCTGGCTGGATGTGGTCGGACCACTCGACCGAAGGATGCTCCGTCCCCAGCTCATAACCCAAATCAAAGCGGTCAAGGTCAAAGGCGACCAGGTAGCAAAGAGACGAGGCCTCCACGCTGTCGAGTGGATTCACCATCGCCTTGTAGCTCTCCAGGATCGTTTTATCGATTAGCTGCGGTTCGATGAGGCTGACGTAAACGCCTGGATTACCAATTGCGGAATACCACTCTCCGGGTGCCACCCCGTTATGGACATTTTCCAAGGTGATCCCAAGGCCGCTGGGACTCAGAAGCCGGCCAGCATATTTCGCATCAATGAGTGCGGCAGGCGGAGCATCCTCTACTCTGCCACTGCCTGGAAGCGCGCCTCCTTGACCGCTCGCCTCCGTTAACGTCGCAGTTTCACGGTGGCTGTCTTCCAGAAAATGGTGGAAGATTACCGCGACTTTTTCTCCGCCCCAAACTTGAGTGCGAAAGAATTCGGCCTCCGCTTCCAATTTTGTGCGATGCCCCTTGATGGGGTTCCTCAGCAATAGCCGTCCATCACACAGTGAGGTATAGGGCGCTTGCGAATTCCTAGCCTGGTCCAGCGGACCGTTTGCGCGGCTTTCAAACAGGTTGCAGGGATTCCGAGCGTTTCCCTGTGAGATTTCTATTCCCAATGGATATTTGGGGTCCAGAAACAAGTTTTCAGAACGCGGGTGAGGATTTTCCAGGTGGTAAGAGGACTGGGAACCATCCTGCCAGTTAACCTCCAGAAGGTACCAGGAATTGACTGCGGGATTGAGGTTAATGAGCGTCGCCGTTCCCTGAGTACCCGTGTTCGACTTTATTTCGTTTGAAGTCGCCTGACGAAAGGGCTGAAGATTCACGATGGACTTCATCTGCTCCACTTCATGTTCTATCGTCCCGGAATTCGGCGCTGCCATTCCGCGAGTGCTGCCTTCCCAGCTTTTTGCCATTCGCAGCATCCCAGTGCACGCGAGGACGAAGCCTCCCAGCGCAATGCGAAGGAGTTTGTGATTCACTCGTAGACACTTCATCTTTGTCATAGGTTATCAGGAGCCTCGTCGCTTCCTTCTTGGGAGACTAGATCGCTATTAACGCTGCGGCGAGCATAAGCAGTATCAAAATGCGACTGGTCCGGTCGCGTACGGCAAATATCAGGGGATCGTGATACATCTTCCCGCGATGTGCGACCAGCCAGAGGTAGCTAATCCAATACAGCAATAACGGACAGACCAGCCACAGCACCTCATGGGTAGAGTAAAGCACCTTGACCGCGCCGCTACCGATGTAAAGCGAAAGAACCAGCACCGCTGCGTATCCACTGGCCGTCCCTTTGGAGACCAGCAACTCCGAGTCGCTCAGTTCATAACTTCGTGCCTTGGCCTGCTCCCCGTCGACACTACGCATGATGACCAGTTCCGCGTAGCGCTTTATAAACGCAAGGCTAAGAAACAAAAACATGGAAAATGCCAACAACCACACCGACAACGGCACCGCTGCCGCGAGCCCGCCCTCGATAATCCGCAGCGTATAGAGCGAGGCGAGCGTGAACACGTCTAGGAGCACCTCTTTCTTGAGGGAGAGCGAATAAGCCGCTGCTACGATGAAATAAAGGACCATGATTCCCAGGGAAAGCCCGGAAAGCAAACCCGCGAGGAGACAGCCAAAGACGGCCAAGACGGGAGCCATTGCGAAACCGTAAGCCAGCGGCAATTCTCCAGATGCAAACGGTCGCAAGCGTTTCGCGGGATGATGACGATCGGCCGGCAAATCGCACAGATCATTAACAAGGTAGCCGCTCGACGCGCAGCAGCAGAACGCCACGAAGGCAATAATCGTTCTTACTAATAGAATCGGTTCGGTAAACAGGTGCGCCGCAAAAAGGGGAACAAACACCAAAATGTTTTTCAGCCACTGCTCAGGCCGCAGCGCTCTTAAGTACTCGGCAACGCTAGCGCTCGGTTCTGCGAATGCGCGTTCAAACTGCGAGACCTTCACCGCGGCTTGCTTCAACCGGGGGTTCGGACTGACCACGATGGCTTTCCTTGCCGAAGACCACACTGCCAGGTCGCGAGCTTCGTCGCCCGCGTAGTCGAAGCCCTTTTCGCCGAATTGCGCAACGAGGCGCGCTCGTTTGCGTTCCGCGGCAAGGTTCGTGATGCCGTCACTTGCCAGAACCATGTCAAAAAACGTCAGGTGATCCGCGACCTGCGTGGCAAATCGCTCGTCGCTCGCCGTTGCTAGAATGATCGACCGGCCCTGGTCGTGTGCGGTACGGAGGTAATCAACCAGCTCAGTTCGATAGGGAAGCAGAGCCGGGTCGAGTTGGACACGCTGGGCAATTTCCCGCTTCAGGTGTGCTCGTCCTTTGAGCAACCAGATAGGTAGTGCGAAAAGTGCGAGCGGCTCTTGCCGCAGCAGGCTACAGACGGACTCCAGCAATAAATCCGTTTTTATCAGCGTGCCGTCCAGGTCGACTACGAGAGGAGCTAGCAGACTGGTTGGGACAGACACAATGCCCGCGCTGGCACCCGGTTGTTTAAGAGCCGGACTCGGAGCACTACTGGCGTTCACAACATTTTCGTGCATGGGCGAAGTGCAACTAGCCTTCGTGAAGGCCAGGTCCCGTCTTCGATGAAGGAGGAATAATCATGCTCATCCTCCGTGAATCAAATGGCCGCGACTGGTGTCACTCTGGCCTGTCAGAGAATCCCACTTCCCTCAGGCAAGATATTTTCTACCCAGATGGACACTGCTCTTAGATGCTCGCTCAATCGACTGGGATTCTACTCCTTGCGGAAGGAGAGCGCCAGCGTAAAGGCTGCAGAAAGCATCTCGTTCTCGGGTACTTGCGGCGAGTCCGTGGTCTAGCAACAGCCTTGCTCGCGTGGTCGACCCGTCCCATGCCTGTTTCCCACCTGCTTCCACTTGGCCGAATGGTCGTTGAAGTGATCTGCGTGCGCAGTTCCCATAGCGAGGATGGGAAATTCTAAATCCATTCGCTCATTCGTCACGATAAGCGCATCTGATAGGACTTCATCGCCGTGCGCACGTACTCCAGAGAGCTAGGACATATGAGTCGATACTCGAGGACTTTCGAATGTCTGAGCTGCGATCGTGCTATGGAATCTGCAAAAACCAAATCGGCTGCTCGTAAGTTTTTCGGATCCTCGGGAGGAAAAAGAAAATCCCTCATTACGTGATGACGCCCAAGCGCCGGGGCCAATAGGCTTCGTGCGGTCTGCAGAAACACTCGACTTACCGAAACGACGCAAACAACCGAAGGGTGATCGAGTCGGCGCAGGAGATCCAACTGTTCATCGGCCACGCTAAATGTTAGGGCGATGGCGGGAACTGCTTTGGGCACTAGCCGATCCACGTCGCCAATGAGATATTGTCCCGCAACCGTTAAAGCACCGATTGCCAAACCGGGTTGTACCGTTAATTCGGAGAGGGAACAACCATCTACCGGCCGGCGGAGTGCCGTGCGAATCTCCGCCTGAAGGAGTCGCCGGAGGCCCAGCTCTTCTTCCACAACCAAGATATGGTCCGGGGGCTCAGCGAGCAGCCGCGTTCTCACGCGTTCGCGCAGCGCCTGAAGAGAATATCCTCGCTCGCGGGCCACCCTGATCGTTGCATTAATAAGGTCGTCGAGGTCATGCCCGTTCGTCAGTGCGGCCCGCTCTCCTTCTGACCGAACAACTACACGACTTCCTTTCCGTCTGACCACCCACGTTCGGCGCGCCAAATCTTTGTACGCTTCACTTACGGTATTGTGGTGAATTTTCAGGCGTCGCGCGAGTTCCCGGACGCTTGGCAAAGCTTGACCTGGCTTCACTTTCTCCGTAGCGATTAAGAAGATAATTTGTTCTGCGAGCTGCTGCCGAACGGATACTTCGCTGCTCTTATCAATCCAGATGTCCATGTGATTTGTACTACTGCAATCCAACCTGTTGGCAAATTGTATCGCAGTCTGAAGTGTGACAGTTGCGAAACTGTAACGGGGGCGGTGGCTGCTAAATTCGCTTGGTCGTATCGTTGGGCACAGAGGGAAAACACATGCGATACGACAACATGTTCTGGGTCTTGATCGCTCCCGCGCTTGCATCGTGCGCGTGTTTTGCTTTTGAGATGTCTTGCAACGTCGCCGAATCGTGGAACAACCGTTTTGAAAAGTTCCGTCGTGGCTTTGAAATGCTTGGCGTCAAAGCGAGACGCGAGAACATTCACGTATCTTTTCACTAGTTGCGGCGACGAACTATGCAGAACTGGCCGTTTTAGTTGCGGAACAGGAGCGCAGGCGCTAGTCGACATTCGCGTTTTGGTCTCAGCCTGCTGTTTGGAATGCGCGTGGTAAGCCGTGGTTGGCGATGAACGGAGGCTCTCGAATGACGGATGTCCTGAACAAGAGGCTCGATCGCTGGATCAACGCCGGGGTTATGGATGGGGACACGGCGGCGCGAATTCGAGCGTTCGAGGAGTCCGAACGCTCGAAAGAAGGCTTGCGGTGGCCGGTGTTGTTGGCGCTAGGGCTGGGCGGGGTGCTGCTGTGTGCGGGAGTGCTGCTGTTTGTGGCGGCGCATTGGGACGAACTCTCACCCACTTGGCGATTTACTCTCGTGCTCCTGCTGACGGGATTGTTTCCAATCGCGGGAGCATTAACCATAAACCGATTCCCGGCACTCGCGGCCACGTTTTATGCGATCGGGACGATCTGCGTGGGCGCGGGGATTTTTCTCACCGCACAAATTTTCAACCTGCAGGAACACTGGCCGAGCGGAATTCTCCTGTGGGCCATCGGGGCGCTAGCGGGCTGGCTGATCTTGCGACAATGGCCGCAGAGCGTCCTGCTTGCTTTGCTAGTACCAGCGTGGCTGGCAGGCGAATGGCAAGTTCGCACGGAAGGTTACTCCAACAGCGGTCGACTGATCCTAGATGGACTGCTTCTGCTATCCCTCACGTATCTGACGGGGCGAACGGGTGCGGAGGATTCCATACTACGGCGAGGGTTGGCGTGGATCGGAGGAATCTCGCTTTTGCCCCTCGCCATCCTGGCGTTTGTCGAACGCCAATTTTTGTGGTCGTGGCGCGGTCGTCCCGAAGTGCCGGAGATGGTGTGCGTTTTTGGCTGGATTATCGGTATCGGCGCGCCGCTGCTGCTTGCGTTTGTACTGCGAAGAAAAACCGCTTGGGTCAATGCATTGTCGGCGGTCTGGGTTCTGGTTATTGCAACGTTTCACTCAGTTGATTCCGTCACGTCCGGACCGTTGCGCATTTATGCCTGGAGCACCCTGGGACCTTATTTTTGGGCGGCACTGGGTGCGCTCGGGCTGATCGGGTGGGGACTGCTCGAACGGCGCCGCGAACGAATCAACCTGGGCGTTGCGGGGTTTGCGCTGACAGTAGTCATTTTTTACTTTTCGGATGTGATGGACAAATTGGGACGGGCGGCAAGCCTCATCGGACTGGGAGTGCTCTTCCTGTTCGGAGGCTGGGCGCTGGAGAGAATGCGGCGGAAATTGGTCGCTCGCGTGTCGGGAGGAATGCAATGACGAATTTGCAAAAGGGATTGATTTTGGCCGGCGCACAACTGGCGGTGGTGGCGAGCCTGGCCGCGAAGTATGCAATGGACCGAGCGCGGTTGCCGCGCGTCTGGGTGCAAACGGTGGCCTACGATCCAAATCTCCCGATTCGGGGAAGGTATTTGAGCGTACGGTTACGCGTGTCACCAGAAGACGGGTACGGAAGTCCCTGGAATTTCTCGGGGGAAATGGGCAACGTCACGCTGAACGTAAGAGACGGCCATTTGGTGGCAAAGCCGGCCAATCATCCAACCGGCCTTCATGTAAGCCAACGGACCATCAACCGGGGAGCACAGGTGACGGCGCTCATGGAGCCAGTAGCTTTCTTTCTGCCGGAGCATGCCATGGATCCCTCTGTACGTAGTGCCGGAGAGGAATTGTGGATGGAAGTGACCGTGCCGAAGACGGGACCGCCGCGGCCTATCCAGCTGGCTATCAAACGGGGCGATAGTTTCACACCGCTGGGCTTGAAATGAAAAGATACATCCGGCCAAAGCCAAACCCTCACTGACCGCAGACCGGAAGCGCGCACCACGTTGGAGTGGTTTTCGTGAACCTCATTTTCTGAACGTCACTCGGGCACGTATAAACTCGTTAGTTACCGATAACGTATGGCACGACACTGAATCGCCGACTTCGGTGACACCACTTCTGCAGAAAGCGCGTTTTTCGGCCGCTTGATTCTTTCTGGAGGTGGGGCAAGGTTCAAGTAGGTGCTTCGCTAGTGCTGCCTTCGCGCGGCAAGAAGCCTTACGTTCATGGCCATGTGGTGCACTTCCCGGGAGGGCATTGCTCGGCACTACACCATGAGTCGGTCTTACAAGAAAAGTGATCGACCCAAGCCTTCCTGATGCAAACTCTGAACACGTCGCCAGTCCGGACTTGCCGACATTGCGGCAGTGCCCTAGCGAGGGCATCGACGTCATTGCAGAATGCGCAGAAACACTAAATTGGCGTTGGGTTTAAAACAAGCTCGAACTGGCCGATAAGTTGCACTAGGTCTGGCAGAAAGCAGCGATGGAGTTGAGGTGTTGAATGAAAAAGCAGAAAGCGCGAGAGGATTTTTGGCTGGTGCTGGGATTAATTAACTTGTTGGCTATGGCGTATCCGATGAGTTCGTACTTGCGGGCAGACGGCATTGAGGACCAAATTTTGTGGGTGGCCGTCCTCCTCGGAATTGGCTTAGTTCTAGCGATCGTCGACACAGTCAGCATTGTGGTGTCCTATTCACAATGAAGTGTTTCGATTTTTCAAGCCGTGCTGCCGGGATGCAATGCCATCACGAGAAGCCCACCGTTAGCGACAATGGGTAATGGTCGGACGCCACAACTGAACTGTGAACTTTAGGGTTTGTTGCTGCTAACGGTCCCCGGAGCAGAATCCAGTCGATGATGCGATCGCGCGCCGACAGCGAGTGCGATCGGGTCGTGGCTTCGTGTAATATCGCGAATGGATTGATAAATCCTACTTTGGCAAGAGCCGTGGCAGCTTCACCATGAGAAAGGTCGAAGTTAAAATCGCCTGCCGCGAGCATCGGCACCTCGAGGCCATAGCCGTTCGCATGCTTCAAGAACTCGTCTAGCTGGCAATGGCGAAGGCTGCTGCTTCCCCTGCTTTCACAATGCAGGTTGTAGGTGGCCATGCTCCTGCCGGGGATGAGCACGTTATTTAACAATGCCATGCGGCCCCCGCGTCTCCTCTGCAGCGCGCGGAAGTTGGGAATGAACCAGCGCGATTGCCAGAAATTCGATTGGTTGCGGAAGCGCAAAATCGAGCTATCAGACAGTGGCCAGCGCGAGAGGGTGGCTTGACCATGATACGCAGGCGATGCACGCGAGCCTTGCGCCAGTTCTTCAAATTCCCAACCAAAGACGTAATTCAATTTCAGGCGGTGGGCGATTTCTCTCGCAACGTTTCGATGGGTGCTCCGTCGTGCATTCCTGTCAGCTTCCTGGAGAAAGATAATATCCGCATCGCTGCCCAGAAGAAATTCGAGGATGGCGTCCAGTTTTGTGCCGCGCGCGATGTTCCAACTGACGACGCGAAACGCAGTCGGTCCTTCGGTGAAATCGGGAGAGGTGAACGAGCCTGCTTCAATTTGTTCCATGACTCCGCGCCAATGCTGTGCCGCTCACGCATTCACGTCTCGGGTTCTTTATGGAAGGCGATACGACAGACGAACGCGCAGAAATTACTCGGTACGAGTACAAGGCAATAATCCAGACAAGATTCGCGCCGACCGCGGTTCCAATAAAAGCAAAGCGCATCACGTTCAGAACTGCGAACGCCAGAAGAGCATAGGGGAGGAAGCAGCGACGGATAATAAACTCCGTTTGGCGCGCAATATACATCAACGGGTTTCTTTTCTGCTTGTCCGCCTTTTTTTGCCACAAAGCCAGGAACTTCTCGGGATGGCTGGATGCAAACCGATGCCGCGCAGAGCCGACCACCAGAAAGCTGGCCACTGCTCCAATGATCAACACGCCACCCCAGACCAGATAGGCGTCTGTTCCTCGGCTGCGCGTCAATCCGATGCTCATTCCCACAAAGATGAACAGGTAATACAGGTAGTCGCAGATTGTCTCCAGCCAGCAACCGAGCTTGCTTACTTGCAGCTTGAGGCGAGCGACCTCGCCGTCGCATCCGTCGAGGATGCTGGCCCAAACGGACAGAAGCGCACCCAACACGGTGTTCCAGTAGCCGCCCCGCGCGAAGAACACCCCCGCCAGAAAACTAACCCCGAGCGTAAACAGGGTCACCATGTTCGGCGTAACCGGAAACTTGATGAGCTGGCGACTGATGGGAATCGAGATCCTGCGATTCATGCAGGCAAAACGGCCATCTGTCGGTTTCACCAACCATAGGTCGAGCTTTCGTTCCGCGAGCATCCGGTCTGGCGGGGCGCCGACGGCCTGCCACGACTCGGCCGCAACCTCCTTGAAGACGACAGAATGTGAAGCTTTGAACCACGCGTACAGTTCAACGGGTGTCTCGACGGACGCGGGGCAATCTCTGGCAATCTCGAGAGCGGCCCCACGAGAAAGAGCAGCAATCCCCACGAACTGACTGTTGGTCGCGAGAACCAGCGCTGCGCCTCGGCCATCCCAGTCGCGGATCATCTCGAAAAGGCAGGGGTGGTATGCCGCACATGCCGACACAAGGAAGGTGCGATCCGAGTCTGCTGCAACCTGGCGAACCAGCTCAGGCAGTTGCCCACGCTCACCGATCTCGAACCATTCCACACTCTCGGGCAGGCGTCCCGTTCTTAGCAATTCGCGTCGTATGACGATTCTGGCCAATCCGCTCGACGCCACAATGATCCGTCTCGCGTTAATGCCCTGAGCTTGAATAATGGCACGGAGGATGATTGGTAGCGTTCCAACATGTGCGAGCTCTGGCGTGAAACCTCGTGTATCGTGGTAGTCGTCTGCGAATATTATTGCGCTGGTCGTTTCGGGGGATGATTCACTGCTCGCCTTGGAGCGGGGTTCCTCGACGGGCGCCGGGCTTTTTTCGCGCGCTGGACTGGAGCCCTCACTCGTCTTGAGACGGGCGACAGACTTAGAGACCATAAAAAAGCAAAGAATTCCCGCGACGGTCCAGAATATGCTGCGCAGTCGACGGCAGAATCCTAAAGTCAGTCCGACGGTGCCGCTCAGTCCAAACAGCGTGGCGATCAGCATCGTACCACCCTCGTACACTCCGACATTGCCCGGAGTCAGCGACCCTGCAACGTTGATGAGTTTTGTGAAGGATTCCAGAATGAATGCTCGCGGCCAGGTCACGTTCTTGCCCATGAACAGCAGGATCAGAAAGACCTCGGTGATGGCCAGACCGTGACACACGAAATTCAGAGTTACACTCCCCCAGAATGCGAATGGCCTTTCACGATGAAATTGCAGGAGTTTCTCTTCGACGGACACGATCAATGATTTCTCTTTGCGGACCCAAGGGCCGATCCAAGGTACTCGGGCGAGAGCACCTGCCGGACCTGAAAGCAGAGGCCAGCGGTTCTTCACGGCCAGCGTCGCTATAGCCAGAATGCCGAGAAAGACAATGGCGAAGAGCAGCGCATAAACACGTAACGTATTTGAAAGCGACAACGCAACAACCCCGGCGGCGATTCCACAAACAGTGACGAAAGCCCCACACGCGATGAACAATCCCCGGTCAAGCGTCACTGACAATATTCGGCTGTCGACTGGCACCTCGGGCCCGAGCAAGGCGACTCGCGTTGCCTCGCCCGCCACTACACCAGCAAACCCGAGTTGGCCCATCGCTTCCGAGACCAGCCGCAATCCAAACAAGCGCAAAATGGAATGGGGCACCGTGCGCGGAAGGGTCAACCGCCACGCCCAGACCTTAGCCAGGTGCGACAACCCACCCAACGCGATCACTAGCACCAGACCCCACCCGACCAGCCTCACGTTCACCCACAACGCTCGGGGGCCTGCGTGAACAACCAAGTAGACCAACAGCGCGGCGCCGGTCGCGCCGAATACATATCGCAAGGCCATCCGTGGGTCTGGACGCCACCTAGACACGGGGCACCTCTTCCATCTGCTGCACAGGTGAGAAGTGGGAGGACGATTTTACCTCCGCGAATTCGAGCATCTCGGGAGTGTCGATATCCTGCCAGCTGGCATCCTCAATATCGTAGGCTCGTAGCTTCCTATTCGAGGCCAGATGCTGCATGCCATCCGACAGTGAGCAATTGCCATTCTTGATTACCGCTTCGAGTGCATCGAAAACTGCTGGACTGCACAGAAACATTCCGGTGTCCACAGCATCATAGCTCTTGAGACTCTTCCCGATACAGATGACGTAATCACCCAGGCGCACGACCTTGGTGGCGTCGTCCAAGTCAAAGATGCAATCCAACTTGTGATCCACTCCAAGAATAACCTCGTCTTTTTTCAATGGCTGGCGAAGCAGAGAGGCAGCGGTGTCTGGCTCAAAGATGTGGTCGGACATCAACAGTAGAAATGGCTGGTCTACGGCATTTCTGGCCTTCAGCAGAGAGATGCCGTTCTTTTTGTGGTATTCAGTATTTTCGACCCAGGTCACGGGTGTACCGCGAAGTGAGCTGCCTGCGAACCAGCGACGCACGATATCGCCCTGATACCCGACAACGATCACGAACCGTTCAATGCCCGCCTGCTTCGCCCCGGACATCACGTGCTGAAGCAAAGGAATGCCTTCGAACCGCACGAGCGGCTTGGGGAGAAAACCGGAAACGCTATTCAGCCGGCTTCCAAGGCCTGCCGCAAGAATGACAGCAACATTAGTGTCGAACATGATTTGCCTCAATCGGATCCATCACCGACTTAGCCGACAGGGACGACTCAGCAGGCGAATTCGGTTGATAATCGAAGTAGCTGATCGTGACCTCTGTTTTTCCGAAAATACGCACATCGGTCACGCTTTCTGTCGTGAGAGGGAACCAAAAGGTGCCGGATTTGTGATACTGCTGCAGGAAATGAACGCTGCGCGTCCAGAACGAAGGATTTTTTGCCGGTTTGCCCTCGACTCGAACGACTGCAAAATCCTCCGCATCCACCCAGATGCGGCCTTCGAACAGGTATTTATCCTCGCGCTTCGGGACAACCTGAATGATGTAGGTAGGCCGAGCGTCCAGCGAATCCTTGCCGAGCATCTGGAAGCGATAATTCTCGGGAGTCAGGCTGGTGGTCGGACGAATCTGTGGCTGGGAAGTTTCCGTTTCTGATTCGAGCATCTTGCGAACAACGTGCGTGTTCGCGGATTTCCAACCCTCTTCCGAGACAACTTCGAAATGCTTGGTGCCGTCGGGATCACACTTGACGCTCACCAGCATTTCGGCGCGCTTATTCAAGTGTTCATTTTCCAGAACGTAGCGCCTGCTGCCGCTGTAGCCGGCGCCCAACCTATCTCTTTCGCTGTTATGATCGATCAGCTTCGCGATGACCTCATCCGCAGAGAGAAGGGGAGCTTCCTGTGCACGACAGATGGTTGTTGGTCCCAGGGCAAGGAATAGAATGACGGCGGTTCGAATCCTCATAATTAGAACTCCAGAGTGAATTTTCCGCGGTATTCGCGCCACGCGTTATTGAAGAACCCACCAAAGCGAGCGCTCTCTTCGATGGTCTGCACCTCGCGCGGATTGAAGTGATTGAAAAGGTTGAAAACCGCGAAGCCCACGCGCGCTCTAACCCTGCGCTCCCCCACCGGGATCGATACTGGCCTCGAGACCTGCAGGTCAAACGATGAAAACTCGGGAAAACGCCGCGTGTTCCGTGGTCCTACATATTCGCGAAACTCGTTTTGCACCGAGTAGGGAAATCCGGTGTGCAGATCGAACACGGGAGCAAATAGCAGCTTCCATGGCGCCTGGAATTCGCCGGAAAACAGGAAACCGGTTCGGAGCATCGAACGGCAGACGTCCTTGTCCATCGGGTTGAATGACCGGCTTTGGAACGTTCCCGAAGAACTGAAAGAAGTCGTTCAGGTCTCCATACGCACGGGAGCGCACATAGGAGGCATTGATGAAGTGCTTGTGGAACTGGTAGCGCCCGCTTACTTGTAATTCCTTGTAGGACTGACCTCCATTGTTGGAAAGAGTGATCCGTCCGGTGCCGGCGCCGGTATCGACTGTGGAAACGACGAAATCGTCAGCGGTGGTGCGTTGCTCGTAACCCACCTGGAGCAGCAGTCCGCTGGATACTTTTTCGCTCAGTGCCAAATTCCAAGCCGTGCTCCGCGGGTTGCGAAGATCTCCGATAATCTGGTTGCTATAAGCGGTTGAGCTGGTCACCTGGCCCGCCGGGTTGAGAGCAAACACGGTCCGGTCTGGGAACCACTGGAAGGCTGGAATCATCAAGGGTACGCGGTCGTAGAACTCCCCGACTCCACCGCGCAGCATGGTTCGTCCGCTGCGGGTCAAAGCGAGTTGGAAGCCCAGACGTGGAGCGGCATGCGCCGAACTCGTTACCGTGTCACCGTCGAAGCGCAGCCCTGCATCCAAAAGCAGGCGTGGCGTAACGGTCCAACGATCCACTGCAAACCATGTGACTTCTTGCTGGGATACATAGGCCCCACCGCCGCCGGTGAAGGTGATTCGCTCAATTGGAGATCCGTTAGATCCTTGGATCTCGACAGGGGAAAACGATTGGAGACCGCTGTAACTGGAGTGCGCATATTCCAAACCGACGCGCCATTCGTGAGTTCCGAGAAAATGCCGCGGCGCAAATTGATACATTTCCTCCCAGTCGAAACGCGAAGCTCGGCGCGTCTGAGAGTTGAAGAAACCACCTTCTGTTGTCTCCACCAACAGTTGGTAAGGCCCGGAGCCTGCTGGAGTGATATCCACATCGAAGGTCTTGTAGCTGAACTGCGAAGTAAGAACACTTTCGTTTCCGGTAAGGTAGCGGTGTTGACCGTAAAGTTGGTATCCGCGCTGGTGGTAGTCCGATGTCGATGGTTGCGGCGTAAATGTGTTTAATCCTAGGTATTCGAGCTTCTGCGGATAAACCGCGGCGGAAAACGTCCCAGTCTGTTTCGGAGTTAGGTTGAAATCCAGTTGGGTGTACGAATTAAAGCTTGCGAGCGTCGTATCCCGCTGAAATGCGGGAAGGCTGTTAACGGGAGTTCTAACGAATCGGTATTCCAGCGACTGCGTGAAGGCAATGTGATCGCCCCACAAGGGGCCGGTGCACGTTGTCCGAGGCGTGGCGGCACCAATACCGAACACCGTGTTGTCACGAACCCGCGCGCGGGGAATGAAGTTGTGGATGGAACAATGCCACTTTTCGAAATCGCTGGTTTTCGTGTCCAGTGTGGAAACTGCGCCGGTCAGCTTTCCATACTGGGGATCATAAGGATTCGAAATCACTTGGACGGAGGCTACAACGTCAATGGGCACGGCGATTCCTGGATTGCCAGTTGCGGGGTCGGTCGCGTTGGCGCTATTTACTAGCGCTCCGCTCTGCGTACTCCGCGCTCCTTTCATGTTGATGCGCCCATCTGGGCCGCGCACCACTCCAGGGAGGGTCGGGAGAATACTCTCAGCCCGGTCATCGATGTTTGGCGCATTGCGGAGCGTGCTGGATGTGACCGTTCCCGAGGGGGAGGGTGAGGTTGCGGGGCTTTCTTCGGCAGATGTTACCGTGACGGAGTTTGAACTGTTGCGGGCTTTAAGTCCAGCGAGATTTCAGCGACCTTGCCCATCTCAACGGTCAGGACCTGAGTTGCTGCTAGTCCCGGTGCCGCGACTTCAATGGTGTACGTCCCAGGCTGCACGTCTAGAAATTCGAATTTGCCGCCCTCGTTCGTTTCTGCCTCCACGACTGTCGTTCCCTTCAGCGTCACCTTTGCGTTTGCGATGTAGGACTGGCCCATGGAATCCTGAATAAAAGCTCTCCCTTGCACCTGTCCCTTGGCTTCCGAGTTCTGTCCCGCTAGTGACTGCATCGCAAACAGAAACGTGAAAAGGCAAAGGAACAGGAGTTTCGCCGCAACATCACTACATCTCACCTTGTTTACCCCGCGACGTTTGACTGTGTGCGACTGCATCTTCCAAATTCGCAAGCGGGCAACTGA
Source organism: Candidatus Acidiferrales bacterium (assembly GCA_963776365.1). Classification (GTDB taxonomy): domain Bacteria; phylum Acidobacteriota; class Terriglobia; order Acidiferrales; family UBA7541; genus Acidiferrum. The sequence continues at coordinate 90,510 of CAVZMQ010000002.1, forward strand.
AACGCGGCCCCCTGCGCCTCCTAGCGATAGATCGTGTCTCGATGGACACCGCAACAACGAACCACATTTTTTCGATACCTGATTGCAAGCTCGCATTCGATCAATGCATGCGACGGACCACCGAATCGCGCCTGCAACCGTGCACTCAAGTGCATGGCCGGGAAGAACATAGCGATGGTTCGGCGGATTGAGTCGGGTCACGACAGAGCCAGATTCTGGGCGTGTTGCCCGGATTCGGTCAGAGCAGTCGGGAATTTGTGAATCGTGAAAACTCTCACGGAATGGAGGTTCTCTGAGCCACCTTAACCGGTCGCGCACACGAAAATCACGCTGGGCAAGTCCATCTAGGTTTTTTCCCAATCGCACTTACGGCCGATGGCGTAACGAATGCAAATTTGGCAGCCGACGTGCGAATGGAACTGTGTTGAAGCGACCAAACATAGTCGCCAATGGGGATAGATAAATGCATCAAGGGCGATCCGAGAGTGTGGCAGTTTCCGATTTCCATGTGGGAACGAGGCTTGCAGGTTGCTGGACACTCGACATGAAGCCGCTCAGGAGGAATGATCCTCGGACTACATCAGGTGTTGAGCTGCAGGAACTGAGTTCCGGCGATCCAGGTGGTCACGAAAGTTTGATCTTGGTGTGGACTTTGCAATCGCAGTTCGGCGGAGACGACGTCTGCGAACGGCTTGATCTAACGTGCAAAGGAGGAAACCAAAACTAAGTCGTTCGTTACTCCGCCCCGCCGTACCCGGGTGGCCGTCCTCACCCGGGTACGGCCGCTCACGACCACCAGAAGAGTTCAAGACGGTGCAAGCAATTTCCTCAGAATCGCATGTCGTCAACCGTGTCTGTCACTCGTTAAAGGCACGCACGGCACTGTTTCTTACAGCAGCGTTCGCCTTGCCCGAACGAACGAAGAGATTCAAGGCTGGACATAGGAATGGTTCCCACGCCTCCGAGCGATGAGGTTCAAACGGCTCGCCGCGTTGCCCCGATTCGGGCAATGCCCACATCGCGGCACCGACAAATCTGGACGCATTTCAGATCTCGGCCAAGATCAGCGAGATAACAGCAGTAAGACTTGGTACACGGTGTGCCCATGGACCTTGACGTAGGGCGGCTGACGATGGTCGCCGAAGGAACAACAATGCTTCGAGCGGAGTTCAACCAAAGCAATAGCGGCCTGATACTCAAGTTAGAAGGCCGGCTCGCCTCAGCCTGGGCAGTTCAAGTGAAATCACTCGTCTCCAGGCATTTTGTAACGAACGGGTTGTCAGTTGACATGTCGGAAGTGACCTATGTTGATTCCGTCGGTGAACAGCTGTTGCTTTGGCTGCATGGCTTAAACGCAAAATTTGTGGCGGATACCTGTTATGTACGCGCCATCTGCGAGCGCCTTCGTTTGACGCTCAAAGGAGACGCTCATAGGCCCGGCCCATCACCGACCGAGTTGCATTCCCCGCAAACAGCAGCTCCCCTCCCCCGCGCGGGCGGTTTCTGACTCGCCCGGGCGCGGCCCCTTAAGGAGACGCCAAATATGTCTTGCATCCATTCAGCTAAGAAGAAAAGCGCGGAGGTGAAACGCGCATCGACATTCGAAATCCTGGCCGGGTTCGAGGACAAACGTGAAATCTTGTGGAGGATGGCGTTCGTAATTACGGGGGACACAGAAGGTGCGGAACGATCGGTCAGCGAGGCACGTGAACTGGTCTCCAATGAGGTGTATCCCCTGCCATTCCGCGAGCAGCTCACGGAATGGGTTAAGTGGATGACCGTTAAGGCCGCAATAACAAACAGTCTTCACGAAATTGCTCGGTGCGAGTCGAGGTATGTGCATCAGAATTGCATCCACTCCGAGCATCTTTTGAACGGCAGTGATTCAAAGCTGCGGGAATTTCGCAATTTCCTGTTGCAGATCGATCCCGAAATCGTCGTCGCCGAGCTTGATCCGCTCGCCAGGGCGGTCGCCATTCTGAGGACGACCGCACGCGCATCGATTCTGGACTGCATATTACGGCTTCAGTTGTCGCTCGACACTGTGCTTGCTGCAAATTGCAGAGCGATGGCTTGGTTCGCGGAGAAGCGAACTGAACTGAGCCATAAAGGTCCGAGCCCGCAACCGAAACAGGAAAAACCATGATCAGAGTAATCACAATCACGCACCAGTGCGGAACTGGTGGAACACAACTGGCTTCCTTAATTGCACGGAAGTTTGGATGGGAACTCCTTGACCATCACTTGGTAAACCGTATGGCCCGTATCGCCGATCTCGATGCCGCAACCGCTGCTCAGTTCGACGAGCAAGCGGCCCGCTGGTGGCGCGGTCTGCGACATGCCGGGATTAACCCAGCTGCGGGTTGTCCCAACGTATCCCCACGCTGGTTAGATGAGATTGACCAGGATTCCGTCCACGATCTCGCCACACAATTGGTCCAGGCAGCGGCGGATTCGGGAGAGTGCGTCGTCGTCGGACGTGGAGCTCAATGCCTGCTGCAGGGCCGAAGCGACGTCTTCAATGTTCTTGTCTATGCACCGATCGAGAAACGAGTCCAGGCCCTGCAGGCACGTTGGCCTGAACACAGCGACGCTCGAGCCCTGATCACAGAAATGGATTCACAACGAGCCGAATACATTTACCAATATTACGGGCGAGATTGGCTCGATCCGATGCTCTACGATCTTTGCGTCAGCGTTTCGATCGGCTTCGATCGTGCCGCCACACTGATCAACGACGCCGTGGTGTTCCCGGCAAACAATTGGCTGCCAACCGCAGAGGAAGAGATGGGTCTGTGTCAATCTCCGGTTCAGCTCTAGATCTGCGCTTGAAGTCCGTATTGATGGCAACGGATCTGTCGCCCACGTCCGTGAAGCCACTTCATCATGCGTTGGCCATTGCGCGCCATTACAGAGCGAAGCTGTACATTGCTCATGTCGTTTCGCCTGCTGCTTATTTGATGGCCGGACCTGAAGCGCTGGAACTCGCATATCAAGGAGCCTCGGACGAGGCGCAACAACTCCAGCGTGACTTGCTTCACGATGGGTCGCTGAACGGCTTAGATCATGTATTCATCATCCGCAGCGGCAGCGTCTGGGAGGAACTGCAGTCAATAATGTCCCAAAAACAAGTCGACTTGGTCGTGGTCGGAACGCACGGCCGCCGGGGCATTGAAAAAGTACTCCTGGGGTCCGTCGCCGAGGAAGTCTTTCGAGATGCGACTTGTCCTGTCCTAACTGTCGGCCCGTACTCATACCGGGAGAGCCGTGTTAACTTGACGGGCGAAATTCGGACGTTTCTGTTTGCGACGGACTTCAGCAAAGCTTCGCTCCGTGCGCTGCCACTCGCTATGTCACTCGCTAACCAAACTAACGCAAGACTGATCCTGTTGCATGTAGTTCCAGCGGCTCCCGTACCGCAAATCTCTGGCTGGTACACCTCATCCGAAATCATGTCTATGCGGGAAAATGCGCGAATGACTTGCGTGCGGCGGCTGGAGCGGTTGATGCCTTGCGACGAAGAGGCGCCACTCGAAAGTGAGTTTGTCGTTCAGTTCGGAATACCAAGTGAAAAGATTTTGCAGGTGGCTTTGGGCGAGAGAGTAGAACTGATCGTATTGGGCTTAAGTCGCGCGACTCTAGCCGGCACAATTTCGCACATGCCCTGGGCCACAGCTTATGAGATCGTGTGCGGCGCCGGATGCCCCGTGCTAACCGTCAGGCAGTGACTGGACGCACGTATGACCGTCTTACTCGACAGTCCGGTTTCTGCGACTTCTGTCCCTCCCGTAATTCTGACGACCAGAATGATCGGCATCCGTCATCAAGGCACGAGCGGGATGCCCGTCTCCGTTTACACAATACGGAGGGCAGCTCGGGCCGTCCGAGTAACTTCCAGTTCCATCACGCGTTTTTCCCAACAGCTTAATTCTTCGTCGGAGAAAAGATCAGCGTGGTAGCGACGATAGCGCGGACCGTTGTCATTGGACGGTTCGTAAATCTTCTCCCGTACCCATCGTTCTCCGGATCCGATTGGCGATAGACAGTAGGCGCATTCGTGCGAGGCGAATGCAGCGGCGACCAGCGCCCCATCCGCTGCCGGATTAATAGTTAAGTTCGCCAACGTGATAATGGTTGCCATATGCGGCCTCCTATCGTCAGTTCCGCCAATAATAGGAGCAATCAGAGAGCCAAACGTCGAGGCATTCCTGGAGCATATAAGTGCTTGACTGCTTTATGAGATAGGGGTGGATAAAGAATTCGGCAAAACCGGGACCCGGCTTGTGTTGTCACTAGATAAGGCCCTGCCGATTTCCGGGCAGTCACGAAAACCTATGACAAGTGGACGACACTGTGGGAAACGCGAGCACCACGCGATCGACGGGAATACCGTGGCCAGGTCTCCAGTGTGCTCATTTCTTGTTGGGATGTGGAGCCTTCAGCCCTGCAGTTTCTTCGGGTGGATCGCAAACATCTCTTGGACCTGATGCTCGCCTCAAGTTCGCGATGCAGATGTCTAACCCACCGCCACTCCCGGAAGGATAGGTTGGATAAGCCGTAACTTCCCTTGCCACCGATACCAGGTGTTTCTCCACTGACCGAAATCGCTGCAGTGCCCACATCCGGTCAACTCCACTCCGGACGGTTTGATACTCGTGCCATTTCCTCAAGGACTTGCGAAGGTCGCGGTTTGGCATCCTCATTGCCCATAGACCTGCGAAGGCACAACGGTTGGTGCTGCCAGAGGCGTTATGTCGGTGACTGTCCTGTTCGTGTTGGTATCGGGTACTGCGGTACGGCAAGGCATTCAGCTTCGTCAACTCCATTCGGTGCGGCCTGTGGTTAGCGCGTAGCTGATGGGGGTACTCCACAATGAATCCAGTATTTTCTTCGAACCAGAAACGGACTTCGCGGCCAACGTTTGCCGGTATACAGAGGAGCCCTTCGTTGCTCGAACTCGAAGCGTGGATGCCCAGCGAAATCGGAGCCATCTCGCCAATGGTGCAGCAGTTGATGCGACTCATAGAAGCGTGGCGCTGCATCGAGGGCAACGAGTTCGCCGTCGAAATGGCCCTTCAGGAAGCGCTGAGCAATGCGGTCATCCACGGCAACGAAATGGATCGCGATAAGGTAGTTGAGATTCGCTGCCGGTGCGAGCGAGGAAAAGGAGTCTGGCTGATCGTTAAGGACCATGGAAACGGATTTGACCCCACTGCCGTTCCGGATCCTCTGGCGTCTCAAAGGTTGCAGGCGGAACACGGCCGGGGCCTCCACCTCATGAAGTTCGCGATGGATGAAGTCTCGTTTAAGCAACGAGGCACCGAGGTTCACCTGCGGAAAGGACCGTCGTGCAAATCAAGCATAGAGCCGCCGAACAACAAAGTAACAGTCTCCCTTGATCCGGCAGACAGCATTGAATGTGAAGCTACCGTTGCGACGCCGTGAATTTACCAGTGGTGAGGATGCTTGCGGAAGAATCGCCGAGGAAGCCTGTCTCACGCAGAGTGGAAAGATAAGGAGAAGAAATGACGTCGAGAGTGCTAATTGAAGAACCCGCACCGCGGTCGCTAAGTGCATATGGAAAAGCGCGCTCCACGGTGCAAGGAACACCGTTGACCGCTGAGGAACTGCGGAAAACTCAGGCATACTGGCGCGCGTGCAATTATCTGGCGCTGGGCATGATCTATCTCCAGGCAAATCCTTTGTTGAAGGAGCCGTTGAAACCCGACCACATCAAGAACCGCCTGCTCGGACATTGGGGCTCGAGCCCAGGGCTAGCTTTCATCTATATCCACCTGAACCGACTGATTAAGAAATTTGATCTCGACATGATTTTCATGGCTGGTCCTGGACACGGCGCGCCAGGGGTATTAGCGCCAGGCTATCTCGAGGGCACCTATTCCGAAATTTATCCCGAAAAGAGCGACGACGAGGTTGGCCTGCACGAGTTCTTCAGACAGTTTTCATTCCCGGGGGGCATCGGCAGCCACTGTACGCCGGAAACTCCGGGTTCGATTCACGAAGGAGGCGAACTGGGCTACGTACTTTCGCATGCCTGCGGCGCAGCATTTGACAATCCGGAGTTGATCGTCGCCGCAGTAGTGGGCGACGGAGAATCGGAGACCGGGCCACTGGCCACTTCCTGGCACATCAGCAAGTTTCTGAGCCCAATTCGCGACGGGGCGGTGCTGCCCATCCTGCACCTGAACGGCTACAAGATTAACAATCCCACGCTGCTGGCGCGCATTACCCACGAAGAGCTGGAGAACCTCTTGCGCGGGTACGGCTGGACGCCCTATTTCGTCGAAGGTTCCGATCCCGACAGCATGCACCAAGCCATGGCGGCCACCGTGGAATGTTGCGTCCAGGAGATCCAGCAGCACCAGCACGAATGCCGCGCGACTGGCGTCGCTAAGCGACCGCGCTGGCCGATGATCGTGTTGCGCTCTCCGAAAGGTTGGGGCGCACCGCTAGAGGTAGGTGGTCACCGGCTGGAAGGTTTTTGGCGCGCCCACCAAGTGCCTATGGCCGACGTCAAGAAAAATCCCGAACAACTGCGAATCCTCGAGAAGTGGATGCGCGACCTGAAGCCCGAGGAGCTGTTTGACCAACAGGGCAAGTTGATTCCGGAACTCAAGAAACTCGCACCCACCGGGAGCCGCCGCATGAGCGCCAACCCCCATGCCAATGGCGGAGTGCTTAAGAAGGCGCTGCGCTTGCCTGACTTTCGCGATTACGCCCTCAAGGTGGAACAGCCGGGAACCATCGAATCCGAAAATGTCCCGCCCTTGGGGAACTTCCTGCGTGACGTGATGAACTCGAACAGCAACAACTTTCGCGTGTTCGGCCCGGACGAAACAACCTCGAACAAACTGCAAGCGGTCTACCAGGCTGCCAAGAAATTCTGGATCGCCGAATACTTTCCCGAGGACCAGGATGGCAGCGAACTGGCGACCGACGGACGGGTCATCGAAATGCTCAGCGAACACACCATGGAAGGCATGCTCGAGGGCTATCTGCTGACCGGGCGTAATGGCTTCTTCTCGTCCTACGAAGCCTTCGTCCACGTCATCGATTCCATGTTCAACCAGCACGCCAAGTGGCTGTCCATCTGCAACCATCTGTCCTGGCGCCAGAAGATCGCTTCGCTGAACCTGCTAATCACATCGACGGTTTGGCGGCAAGACCACAACGGTTTCACGCACCAGGACCCCGGTTTTCTGGACGTGGTCCTCAACAAAAGCGCTGCAGTAACGCGTATTTATCTCCCCCCCGACGCCAATTGCCTGCTGTCTGTAGCCGATCACTGCCTGCGCAGCGAGAACTACATCAACGTGATTGTTTCCGACAAGCAGCTGCACTTGCAGTATCTGAACATGGACGAAGCCATCACGCATTGCACCAAGGGTATCGGCATCTGGGACTGGGCCAGTAACGACCAGAGAAGCGAACCCGACCTGGTAATGGCTTCCGCCGGGGATATCCCGACCCAGGAAGCCTTGGCTGCAACGGTGCTGCTGCGGCAGGAATTTCCTGATATCAAGATCCGTTTCATTAATGTGGTCGATCTTTTCAAGTTGCAACCGAGTAAGGAACACCCGCACGGTTTAACTGACAATGACTTCGATTCGCTGTTCACCACCGACAAGCCCATCATTTTCAACTTCCACGGGTACCCCTGGCTGATCCACCGCTTGGCTTATGCCCGCAAGAACAAGACGCTGCACGTGCGCGGATATAAGGAGAAGGGCAATATCAACACGCCAATGGAACTGGCGATGAACAACGAGACAGACCGTTTCAGTCTAGCCATTGACGCCATCGATCGAATTCCCCAACTGCAGAAGACCGGTGGCCATGCCAAAGAGAAATTTCGCAACGCCCAGATCGCTTGCCGCGCGCACGCTTACAAGCATGGCATCGACAGCCCCGAGATCACCGGATGGAGATGGCCACTGTAGCCGGCCATTCCCGTCGCTGGAAGAGCAAGCCCATCTACGCCAGCAAAACGGGACTGGACCTTGCTGCCGAGTTCGTGAATCTAGAAGTCAAGGATTTTCAATGAGCAAAAAAGTTATTAGAACCGCGGAAGGCGTTCAGGTACCCCCTAGAACACCAGAAGAATGGCGCCTTTCGGAACTTCTCAAACAGTACGGGTGCGGTCCGATTTCATTTGTCGGTTCAGAAAACGCATTTTACGACCGGCACTTGGTTTTTGACCGCGTCATCGACCCGCAGGTTGCGACCGCGCGAGAGCGTTTCGAGGCGTTTTCGCATTCGATTCGCGACGTCCTCGCCCAGCGTTGGACGCTAACCAGAAGTACCTATGCGAAGACAAACGCGAAACGCGTTTACTACCTTTCTATGGAATTCCTGCTCGGCCGCTCGCTGACGAACAACATAACTAACCTCTTGCTTAGCCCAGTGGTTCAATACGCGGCAAAGGAGAAAGGGATCGATTGGCTCGAACTGCTGGAGCAGGAACCCGATGCGGGTCTCGGCAACGGTGGTCTGGGCCGCCTTGCGGCGTGCTTCCTAGACTCCATGGCCACTATGCAACTCCCGGCCACAGGATATGGTCTGCGCTATGAGTACGGCATGTTCAAACAGACCATTGTCGATGGATGGCAAAAGGAAAATCCCGACAATTGGATCCGCTGGGGCGATCCCTGGGAGGTCGCGCGACCTGTCGAGATGGTGGAAGTGACGTTGGGTTGCTCATTTAAGCTGATCGGGGGCAGCCTTCAGCCGATCCCCGCTCGTCCGTCAACCTGGTTCGGCATACCGTTCGATCGCCCAATCGTTGGCTACGGTGGGAAGACTATCAACACCCTACGACTGTGGGCCGCGGCGGCACCAGACTACTTCGATATTCACGAATTTGGTGCCGGTGATTTCGTGGGCGCGCTGGCCGAGACGCTCGGGGCGGAGTCGCTCACACGTGTACTCTATCCTGACGATTCAACAACTGTCGGGAAGGGACTACGATTCGTCCAGGAATACTTCTTGGTGGCTTGTTCGCTCGCTGACATCGTTCGGCGGTTTCGACGATTCAATAAAGATTGGGAGCAGCTGCCCGAGAAGGCGGCAATCCAGCTCAATGACACACATCCGTCATTGGCCGTACCCGAGCTGATGCGGATTTTGCTGGATGACGTCCACCTGGGATGGGACCAGGCGTGGGATTTAACCAAGAAGACGCTTGCTTACACCAATCACACACTATTGCCTGAAGCGCTTGAGAAGTGGCCTATCGAGCTGTTTGAGATGTTTATTCCCCGCCATTTGGAGATCATCTACGAGATCAACCGGCGTCTTCTGGACGAGGTTCGCCGCCGCTTCCCTGGCGATGACGGTCGCACGGCTCGCGTCAGCCTGGTCGAAGAGGGTGGCCAACGCAAAATCCGCATGGCCAACCTGGCAATTGTCGGTTCGCACAGCACGAATGGCGTCGCCGCAATCCACTCCAAACTCTTGCGCACGACCACCGTGAGAGATTTGGCGGAGATGTACCCGGAGCGCTTCGGCAATAAGACCAATGGGGTGACTCCTCGGCGCTGGCTGCTGCAAGCCAATCCCAAGCTAGCCAGAGCGATTTCGGATGCCATCGGCGAAGCATGGATTACCAACCTAACCGAGCTAACTGCATTGCGAGAACTTGCCGATGACAAGAGCTTTGGTGACGTTTTTCTCGCTTCCAAGCGGGAAGCCAAAGTGCGATTCGCGAGTTGGCTGAAGGCGGCCTCTGGACCGGAGGTCGATCCGGACACAATCTTCGACTGCCAGATCAAACGCATACATGAGTACAAGCGACAGCTGCTGAACGCATTGCGGATCGTCGTGGTCTATAACCGCTTGCGGGCAAATCCAAATTTGGATATTTTGCCGCGAACGTTTTTCTTTGCCGGAAAGGCAGCACCTGCCTATCATCTCGCCAAGCTCATCATCAAGTTCATTAATAATCTCGCGGCAACGATTGATGGCGACCCTGCAGTACGCGGGAGAATCAAAGTTGTCTTTCTACCCGAGTACAACGTCTCTCTTGCAGAACGCTTGATTCCGGCGAGCGATGTCTCGAACCAAATTTCCACGGCCGGATACGAAGCGAGCGGGACAAGCAATATGAAGTTCATGATGAATGGAGCCCTGACGGTAGGCACCCGTGATGGCGCGACCATCGAAATGGCCGAGGAGGCGGGTGAAGAGAATTTCTTCCTGTTCGGCCTTACTGCAGAGCAAGTGGAGAACAGCCGCGGCTGGTATAACCCGCACTGGCACTATGATAATGAGCCGGAAACACGAGCGGCACTGGATCTCATTTTCTCCGATCATTTCAGCCAGAATGAGCCAGGAGTCTTCACTCCCTTACGCGAAATCCTTCTGACGAACGGGGACTACTACATGCACCTGGCGGACCTGAGCTCGTATTGTCAGGCACAAGAAGCCGTCGGCGCGTTGTATGCAAATCCGGGTGAGTGGGCACGCAAAGCCATCCTGAACGTAGCCAGCTCTGGACGATTCTCGAGCGACCGCACCATTGCCGAATATGCTCGCGACATCTGGAAGGCAGAACCATGTCCCATACCGTAGCGAAGAACGCATTGGGTTCGTCTGCAGCGGGTCAACCATGAGCGCTAACACGCTTCCGCTGTTCCCGCCGGAATACCGCAGTTCCGGCATTCTGCTGCATATGACGTCACTGCCATCACCATATGGGATCGGCGATCTCGGGCCATCCGCCTTGTCCTGGGTAGACCGCCTCCACCACGCTGGCCAAGGGTGGTGGCAAGCCTTGCCGCTTGGACCCACCGGTTACGGAAATTCGCCGTACCAGTCCTTGTCTTCGTTTGCGGGAAATACTCTGCTAATCAGCCCTGAGGGCTTGATTTCAGACGGCCTGCTCAACGAGAGTGATTGCGCATCACAATTTTCTTCAGATCTTGTGGACTACGATTCCGTTATCCCTTTCAAAGAGAAGCTGCTCGAAAAAGCATGGACGAGATTCACTTCTGGTGAGCGCAGTGATCTCCGTCCCGATTATGAAGAATTCTGTGCAACTCAGGAAACCTGGCTCGAAGACTATACGCTTTTTCGAGCGTTAAAGAACAAGTTTGGCGGTTCCTATTACCTCGAGTGGCCGGAGGATTTGGTCCGACGCACGTTTGCTGCTTTAGGGAGGGCGCGCCGCGAGTTGGCCAGAGAAATCGATCGCTTTCGCTTCGAACAGTTTCTACTGCTGCGCCAAGCAGATCAGCTCAAGGAGCACGCCCATGCCAAGGGCGTGACCCTGATTGGTGACCTGCCATTCTTTGTTTCGCCAGATTCCAGCGATGTTTGGGCGAATCCGGGGTTTTTCCTTTTGGATGAACGGCGGAGACCGCGCTTCGTGGCTGGAGTTCCTCCCGACTACTTTAGCGCCGAGGGACAGCTATGGGGTAATCCAGTCTACAACTGGGATGCGCTTGGTTCGACCGGTTATCGATGGTGGATCGATAGGGTACGCACTCTGTTGGGTCACGTTGACGTGATTCGCCTGGATCATTTCCGGGGTTTTGCGGCCGCGTGGCATGTGCCACCTGGGGCGAAGACGGCGCAGTCCGGCGAGTGGGTGACCGGCCCAGGGAGTGGCTTCTTCCAGGCGATCAGGAGAGAACTGGGCCGATTGCCATTTATCGCCGAGGATCTGGGGATTATCACTGAGGATGTGGCGATGCTGCGCGATCAGTTTCAAGTGCCCGGGACGCGAGTCTTACAGTTCGCATTCGACGGTCACGCTGATAATCCTTATCTTCCGCACAATTTTGTCAGCAACACGGTCGTCTATACGGGCACGCATGACAATCCGCCAACTCGGGAATGGTATGAACAACTGCCCGACTCCCAGAAGCAAACGTTATGGGGCTACCTTAATCGCCGGCTCCCGAATAGCGTCCAAGCTGCACCAGCGCTGATGGAGCTGGCATGGAATTCCGTGGCAGCTTTGACGGTGGCGCCGTTACAGGACGTTCTAGACCTCGGCGTTGGAAGTCGAATGAATGTACCCGGTCGTGTCGACGGAAATTGGCGCTGGCGCTTCACCGAGGAGATGTTGTCAACAACCGCTTTCGAATGGCTGTGTGCATTGACAGAGAGGTCGAAGCGTCGCGCAAACGCTAGATCAACGCAAGTCAATTTGCGTTTGCAAAGGACACACACATGAGAGTTGATGTTGGTCAAAGCCGCTTTTTTAAAGACCAGACCTACCACTTTTTGACCTTACGAGTACTGGACAACGAACCATATGGTGGTTCCGATACGGAAGAGGTCCTCGAGACTATTAAGCACACTAGATCCGGGGTCGTCCAGGGCTGGTATAAGGCCTGGTCTACTACTGCCGAGCGGACTTTGGCTCTTGCCGAGCGGACCCGGGATCCTCAAAGCAAAGGCGCAGCTTTCCTGCGGGCCCATACTTACTTTGTAACCGCCGAATTCCTACTCCCTCCGTCGGATCCCAAACGGAGTATCGCGACTCAAAAGAACCTATCGGCTTTCTACAATGGCCTCGCTGCCTTGGGCGTCAGATACGAGCGCATGGAAGCTCCATATGCCAACAGTTACCGCTTGCCCATGAATTACTATCCCGCCGAGGCGCAAAACCGCAAAAAAACCTTGCTGGTATTTCATGGCGGCTATGATTCGACTCTGGAAGAACTCTACTTCAACCTCGTCAAGGATGCGCACGACCATGGGTACGACATACTCACTTTCAACGGTCCAGGGCAAGGGTTGGTGCTTACAGAGCAGAAGCTGCCTTTCACGTATGAATGGGAGAAGCCCACATCAGCCGTAATGGACACATTCTTGGCTGATCATGAGCACCCGAAGAAAATGGTCTTAATCGGCCAGAGCATGGGAGGGTACCTAGCCCCCAGGGCCGCGGCTTTCGACAACCGTTTCGATGGGGTAGTCGCCTATGATGTCTTTTTTGATATGGGGGCGTCGGCAAAGCGATTTGTTCCCAAGGTAATATTCTGGCTGCGTGATCAGGGCATGACAGGGCTGGTCGAAACGTTGATTAACTGGGAAGCCTCCCGGGCTCCCGGCGTGCGCTGGGCTCTGGACAACGCGATGTGGTCTCTCGGGAAAGAGCATGTTCTCGATGCTATAGATGAGTTCCAGAAATATTCACTCGCTGGGGTGGCACAACGCATTAAGGGCGACGTGTTGCTGCTAGCCGGGGAAGAAGACCACTTTGTCCCCTTCGAGCAAGTCAAGCAGATGCTAGAGGCGTTAACGTCGGCTCGCTCGGTTACCACGAAAATCTACGACCGGGAGTCCGGGGGCGCGGAGCATTGTCAATCGGGAGCCCCCACTCTCTGGCACGCCGATCTGTTCGACTGGCTAGCGGACAAATTCGAGAGTCGACCCTAAATCGAGCCTTTATATTTCACTTTTCGCTCCTCGTGAAGGGAACGAAGGAAAAGGGCCACAAGATAAAGACACTCAGATTGCACAGATTAAAGGCATGGCGTAGTTTCGGGCACGACGGATGAATATAAGCAGACTACTGGAGTCAGAAACGTGAACAGCAAGACGCCTGGAGCGGTTGCGGGCAACAACCGCGCATCCGGTGCATGGCCGGCGGTAAATTCAAATGCAAAACGCCCCACATGGACACAAACAGAAGGGACCCCGTTACCCCTGGGCGCCACATGGATCGAAGATGAGCAAGCGTTTAATTTTGCAGTGTATGCGGAGCATGCGGAGAGCGTCACTCTGTTGCTCTATTCCGCCAACGATTTGGCCAATCCGACCCTCACATTCCCATTCGATTTTGTCTCCAACAAGTCGGGACGAATCTGGCACTGCAGATTGCCCCTCAATCAGATGCGAGGTTCTCGTTATTATGCCTACTCGGTCTCGGGACAGGTTGTTTCGGCGCTTCACACCTTCGATCCTCACAAGGTTTTGCTCGATCCCTACGCCCAATGTGTTTTCTTCCCACCGGAATTTGACCGCAACCTGGCCATCGCGCCCGGCCCCAACGCAGGAAAAGCACCCCTGGGAGTGTTGACCGGACACGATGATGCGTTCGATTGGTCCGGAGAGGCGGCACCTCGGCCTGAATCGGATGCAATCATCTACGAGCTTCATGTAAGGGGCTTCACGAAGAACCCGAATTCTGGCGTAGATTCATCGCGCGCCGGCACCTACTCCGGGCTAGTTGACAAAATTCCGTATTTGAAGGAACTCGGGATAACGGTTGTCGAATTGATGCCTGTATTTCAGCGAGACCCGCACGAAGGAGATTATTGGGGCTATATGCCTTTGAGCTTTTTCTCACCGCACGCGCAGTATGCCTCTACTCGTGATGAGGATGGGCAGCATCTGGAATTCAAAGAAATGGTCAAGGCCCTTCACAACGCAGGAATTGCCGTGGTGCTCGACGTCGTTTATAACCACACGTGTGAGGGCGACCATCGCGGCCCGACCTACAGCTTCAAGGGTTTTGACGGCGTAGGTTACTACATGCCGTCCTCTGACCCAGCGAATCCGCACGCCAATTATTCAGGAACAGGCAATACTTTGAATTTCAGCCAGCCGCACGTGCGCAAAATGGTCATGGACAGCCTGCGCTATTGGAAGAACGAGATGCGCATCGATGGATTCCGCTTCGACCTGGCATCTGTTTTCAGCCGTAATGCCGATGGGTCACTCAATTGGGGTGATGCTCCGATCTTCAGTGAAATCGCCGCCGATCCGGAGTTGGGCCTCGTGAAGCTGATCGCAGAACCTTGGGACACCGGAGCATATCAACTCGGGCGCGGATTCCCAGGGGTGACCTGGCTGCAATGGAACGCGCGCTTTCGCGATGATGTGCGCCGTTTTGTTAAGGGCGAGCCGAACCTGGTGCCCGACCTTATGCGTCGCATTTATGGCAGCGACGATTTGTTTCCGGACAGTCGCTCTTACGCGTATCACGCATACCAGACCGTGAACTATATTGATTCTCACGACGGCTTCACGCTCTATGATCTCGTTTCTTACAACTACAAACATAACTGGGCGAATGGTCAAAACAACCAGGACGGTATGGATGAAAATTACAGTTGGAACGGTGGGCACGAAGGAGACGAGGGCGTTCCCGCGGAAGTGTTGGCTCTTCGGCGGAAACAGGCTAAGAATTTCTGCTGTCTCCTTCTGCTCTCGAATGGCATCCCGATGTTCCGCGCGGGTGATGAGTTCCTGAACACGCAATTCGGCAACAACAATCCCTATAACCAGGACAATGAAATCAGTTGGCTCGACTGGAGCAGCCTGCACGCGAATCAAGACACTTTTCGGTTCTTCAAAAACATGATTGCGTTCCGGAAATCACATCCTTCTCTCTGTCGCAGCAGGTTCTGGCGCGAGGACATTTCCTGGTACGGCGTTGGACCTGCTGTCGATCTGTCGCCAGATTCACGGAGCCTGGCGTTTTGTCTGCATGGCGCCGCACGGGACGATGACGATATCTATGTGATGATCAATGCATATTGGCAAGAGTTGCAGTTCCAAATCCAGGAAGGTACACCCCAGGATTGGGTGAGAATTGTGGACACGGGGTTGCCGCCTCCGGACGACTTCTCGGAGTTCGGTTTGCCATTACTGCAGTCGACCTACCAAGTGGAACCGCGATCAATCGTTGTGTTGGTGCGACCCAAAAGGAACCGCTAGGCCCACCGGCTCCGCAAACTCGTTGCTTGCGCGGTTCTCGCGTTCTTGCGCTGTTTTGGAGAAACTCCAGAAGAGAGAAGCTCAGTTCCCGCCCTGTACTGGATGCATACGGCGATCAGATTCCTTTTGCCGCGCCGCCGTGGGCAAAGCGATCTCGAAGGTCTCAATTGCGAAGTAATCCTCCTGAAGGAAAAGAATCAGACTTACGATCGACGTCAGCATGGCCGCGATAAACAGCCCACTGACAACCACGCGAGTCGAATAGTGCAACATAGAGCTCACAAACAGCGCTGCGATAACGAAGCACACCAGAAGCGCTGAAATCGTGCTGAGCTTAATGGCGTGGTAGATCAGCCTCCCTCGTCTCTCCAGGACGTGTAACTCATTCACGATTGCGTCTGCGTGAGTTGGTTGTGGCGCGTCGAAGCGTTGCTCAAGCACGCGGGCACGATCAATGATGCGAGCTAGGCGCCCGCTCAGCACGTTCAGCAGAGTACCGGCGTCCGTCAGAAGGAATACGGGCGATCGAAAGCTGAATGAGGTGCGCGATCTCGTCAATTTGATTCATGAACACCTCAGTCTGTCGCAAGTACGACGGCAAACCGCGGCAGCACGTAGTCGGTTAAACGTGAGTGGCCGCTGCCATGCTGCCAGGTGCTCCTCGACAGCATGTCGAACCTCATACCAGAGCGATCTCTTCGCCAGTGCCAAAAGAGAGTTTACTTCAACCTGTTCGTCAGCGGACTGAGCATCACCGCTAGAATTTCAGCAACATCTCGACCGCGCCGCTCCATTGGTGGCTTGTCGGGTTCTGTGTGCCTGTGGGACCGAACACAGGATTGCCGGCTACATCCCAGCGGACTTCAGGACGGAAATTGATCATCCTTGCCGGCATGAAGTTGACGCCCGCAGTAATTTCGCCGTAGTTTCCACGGGTCCCGATACGCGAACCGTCGACATCGTCAAACCATTCTGCGCGAGTGTTTAGATCGAGCAGCCTATGCGCATGAATGATTGCCATACCGTATGTGCCATACCATTTAGAAGTTTGGAGATTATTTGCTGGGTCGCGTGTGTCCCAACCCAGGTTTGTCTCCGAAACCAGGGTCAGTCGGCGGTTCACTTCATGGACGAGCTGTAACTCCACCTCGGTCTGCCAGTTCCCGATATGGTCTTTCGCGGCGGCGATGGGCTGCGGACCCGTATAGAACGTCCCGATAAGCTTGGTTCGCTTCTCGGAATCCAGCCAATACAGACCACGGACGATGTAGCAAGGTGCACGACCACGGAACTCGAACAGTGAGTTGACGCAAAGCGTTACGCCCCCGATCAAATCAAGGTTGGGATTGACGTGAATCGTCGCAATCGCGCCGGTTGTAGCTCCGTTCTGCGAATAGATCCAGGCGTACGCCAGCGAGTACATCGGGCGGTAAGGAGCCATGGTTGTCTCGTAACCGAGGGGCACGTATTGCCGGCCGAACTTGAAGTCAACGCCCCCCTCGGTCAGGATCGGTGCATGCATTGAAAAGTACGCTTGGCGGAAATCAGTGCTGAACCGTGGATTGTCCGATGGACCAAACCCGTTGATCGGGTGCAGCAGGGCCGCGTCCGCGCCCATGTAAAATTCAGAACGAAAACCCCATGAGCACGCCTCCTCATTTAGGGTTCGCTCCAGGACCAAGGCAGTTTAGTCAAGCAGCCATTCATTGCCAAATCGATTCTCGCGCGGTTCGACTCGGAGCAATCCTGTTCCAGTTGAAGGCCAGGTATAGCCGCCGTTCGCCCAGCCGAAAAATCGAAGCCTGTGCTCAGACGCCCAATCCGTGAGCGGATTCGGTGGGATCAACGACCCCGTCAATTTGATCTGCTCCGGCAACGCCGGTCCGAGAGGGGCCTGCGATTCCGAAGGCCATGGCTGCGGAGCGTCTGTAGTTGACAGTTGGTCCGTATAGGTCGCTTGGGTAGATGGGACGGGCGTCGTGGTCTGCGCCAGAGTTGCTGCTCCCGCGCTGCTAAGCACCCCAGCGAGGAACATAGTCGACGTCAAAATTTCGTGTAGCTTCATTGAAGCTGCCTTTGTGGTTAGGCCGCGAAGTGAGGATCCTTCTCGATATGTATCGCACCTTGGTATAGTCGAAATCGCACCCACTCACGACACGCTCTGCAATGCGGGAAGATGGTGCCGGCTACTGCCGTAACCTGGTGCCGCTCCGCGTGGTCGTCGCCATCGATCCTGTCGTGTAACACGTCATAGATACCGGAAGTGTTGACTCTTTCGCCCGGCTTGAACTCTTGGCCTTTTGTTGCGACATCGGGTTTCTCCTGGCCATGGAGCGTACCTACGCCCTCCGTCAGGCAGGTGACTCCAACAGCAGCAGCCCCTGCCGTTTTCAAAAATTCGCGCCGTCTTGCCCTCTGCATTGTCTTTCTCCCTTCAAATAGCCGATCGATTGGCTGTGAATGAAATCGTGAAGTTCGATTCGAGTCTGTTTGTCCGCGGTCTAACGCACGATTATCGCTAGTCCATCCGGAATCACGGCAATCCTGGCGTTTCGGCCCTGAAGCTCATATGCGCGGCGAAGTGCCTCGTCAAAGGAATTGGCGTGCTCCATGTGCATAGCTGTAACGATCTCAGGCTTAATCAAGTCGGAGACCATAATCACGTGATGACAACTCAGAATGCGCGCGAGCACTTGGGACTCCCATTGGTCGGGAACCGTATGCCTGCGGTCGACGTGCGACACGCGGTCCAAAAACTCCTGCGGCGTTTTGCATTGCGCCAAGTTGTCGTAAAAGCCCTTACCGCCGGTACCGTCTGCCAGGCCGGCGATCATGATGATCACGCCGCCGTTTTTGTTCGTGGCCTCTGCGGAGGTGAGACCTTTTACTGCTTGATAGATGTTCTGGTCCAAGGGATAGCCGCCATTGGTGACTACGGTGATATCGCACGGAACCTTACTTACCGAGGCCAAGGACGTCAGGAATTTACATCCCTCGGCATGAGCTTCTTCCAAACCTCCGGAGAAGGAAGCGATAATGTCTCTGTCACCGTTCAAGATCACGTTGAGGATGAATCTCAGGCCGGCAGTTTTCGCGGCATACAGCATGTCTTTGTGAATGGGGTTGTCTTCCAGAATGCCTGGGCGAGTGTTTGGAGAATTGATGAACTCGGCGCAATGGTTGGCCATGATTGTTTTGTAGGAAGAAATTCCGGGGAGCACGGATTTCCTCCCGCCCGAGAAACCAGCAAACAGATGTGGCTCAATGAACCCTTGCGCAAGCAGCAGGTCCGCTTCAGCGGCAACCCGGTTAACAATGCACTCTCCTCCGGATGGAAGCGTGCCGATTTTGACCATGGCGGCATCGTCTGTTGAGACATGCATGACGATTTGTTCGTGGTCGACAATCTCCTGCCCGTATTTGTCGATTAACTCCTGTTGGTGGAGGGGCGATGGAAACCGGTTGCGACAAGTATTTTTATGTTTGCATCCGGCTGCGCCGAACGAATGCGTCGCAACAGGATGGGTGTAATGATTTTGGATGGAACCGGGCGCGTGTGATCCGAGCTGACAATGACGATGTTTTTCTTGCCTTTTGCAAGCTCCTCGAGTTTGGAAGAGCCGATTGGATGATCCAGCGAGGCTTCGACCAACTCTTGTTGCGACTTACCCGGTTGGTAGGACTCCACTCTTGAAACCAGTGATCCCACAAAGTTTTGGTCTTCGATGTCGACAGGTATTCGTTCTTTGTCGTAAGGCAGAAGAATTCTCATCGGTTTCTCCCTGATCCCTGGCTCCGACCCTTGGTGGCGAGCCTCAGTGTTTGCCGCCGAACGATCTGTTTTTGCTGAGGCAAGTGAGACATCCCACGCGCTTTATCGATCTTGAGTACGTCCATCAGGTTGTGCCTCATTTACTTTCGTCCTGGTGGGAAGTCCTTCAGCAGTTTTTGCGCTCCCTTATTGAGCCTTTCCTGGTTTTTCTCCTGTTTTTTACTGGGTTCAAGCGCATGTTGGGCAGCCCCTATCCAAATGAGCTTCTTGGCAGCTGGGTCATACATACCAAGGACGAAAGTCCCGATGTTAACGGTTGAAGTAGTCGCCGAAAATGAATTGAGGCTTCCGCCCCATGGGCCCCAGCCGCCGTAGCCGCCCCAGCCGTTCCCGAAACCGTTTAGTTGCTTCTCCCGATCGATAACGAGTTGGTAGCCAAGAACTACATCGGCTTTATCGCCGTCAGCCACCTTGGTTAGGCCCTTGGCCGCCATTTGTGTATCGACCGCTAGCTTGACCTGGGTGTCCAGGATCTGGTCTGGCTGGCCACCGACTCGTGGTACGCCCTTTACCTCATCGACCCATGCATAGGTGTGATATTTCGAAAAATCAGTTCCTGGCATGTAGTTGGTTCTTACGTCCTGTGCGCAGGTCACGGAGCACCCGATGAGCGCCAGGACCAATGCGGGGCCGAACTTTGCCTTGCAGTTTCGCGATTCTTGCCGCATCGTACTTCTCCTTTGAATAACTTGTCAGTAACTCGCGGGAACTTTC
This sequence comes from Candidatus Acidiferrales bacterium, assembly GCA_963776365.1. Classification (GTDB taxonomy): domain Bacteria; phylum Acidobacteriota; class Terriglobia; order Acidiferrales; family UBA7541; genus Acidiferrum. Next base: position 110,752 of record CAVZMQ010000002.1, read on the forward strand.
CATCGTAATGCTCAACTGGCCAATGCATTTGAGTGGCCAGCGAGAGCCGTACCTCGAACTGTTCGCTCAAGTGGGCCTGCGTGAAGAACATAAGGAGAAGTCGGGCAGTGCTTCCGCATTAATGCGAGCGCCAGGTGGCGGGCGTCCTGACGGCATGCGGTCAGATCAACGCTTGAGTCGGTCAGGTTGCCGAGAGTTCCGGCCGCTTTGCTACCGGAATCGGCATGACGGATTGCCAATCGCACCTGCGTGGCTACTGGCACGAACCATCGTCCACAAACTGATTCGAAGAGGCCATCGACGCGAGCGACTGCCAGCACGTCAATAATTTCTGATTCAGAGGATCACTATCCAAGGAGTTGGGCGCAAGATAGTCTCTATTCACTGTGATTTTCAGGTATTTGTCGGTCAAGGCGTTCATGGTATGGAACTCGTTGGTTAGTAGCGGAAGAGCCCTCTGATCCTGGTCCGTGCTCGCCGCCGCTTCCGTGTGCTGCAGGCTTGATTGAATTTGCCTCCTGAAGTTTCCGATCCATTCATCCGACAATGGATAGCCGCGCTCGATGGCGGTCTTTAACGCAGCGTGCCATTCAAGGATTTCCCTCATGGTCTCAATCCCCACTGTAAGGAATGGCTTAGAAAAGCCGACTGCTGGCTTGGGCCCTGACTGCTCAGCGTGAGCTGCCGTATCGCCGCTCACGGGCAGTGTCAGCATGATCTGATTCCCGACGAAGCGCAGCGATCCTCCCGTGATCCGGGCTAACTCATCCACTTCTACATACCTTTTCCCCTGTACCTGAATCACCCTTGTCTCTCCGTGCGGCCCCTCGATCAGGAGCCCGCTGGTCTCCTGAGCCACCAGGATCAGCATCGGCAGCAGCAGGATCACCAGCAGCATCAGCGAGGTTCGAATCGTGTTTCGACGCATATCTCATTTTCCTTTATGACGTCCCGTGGCGTGCCAACGTCGCGCTGCCGGCATGGCAGGTCGCGTGGCATTTCGTTGAACCGCCGTACGAACCGCAACTAAAGTGCCAAAGGAAATATTGAGAAGCGCGATCTTTCGAGACGCTGCCCCGCCTCGTGTGCCCGAATGCGGGCAGCGCTTGACTCGAAATCGTCTGCGGTGGCCGGTCAACTCCCGTGATCTATATTTCAAACCAGCAATTTAGCAGCGCCCCTTTTACGTCCAACTTTGGCCATCTCGATGCACAGTAGGAAATGTGAAGGCTCTAGTCCGTCACTATCATCTTTTTTGTGATCGAGCTTCTGGTCTTACTTAGCATTACTGGCGGGGCGCAGGAGCGCGCGATGGATAGGAGTCCTGATGTGAATAGAAGTGGCCATCCCTACAGCAACGGCGGGTTTCGATCCGAGGAGGAAAAATGACTGCTCTAAAAATGCACTGGCAACTGATTCAGGGAGCCGACGGAAAACCGCACCTCAACATACAGTGGGAATCGGCGCAGTCAGACTTCGTGCGCGGCTTTGCACGCACGCAAATTCACCGAAGTGCAAAACAAAATAGAAGAACCACTCATCTTGTCCGCTGTTCTGCATAACGGAAGGATGGAGGAGCAATTCGTTGATAACAGCAAACCACATTCCGGCAATTACCTATCCGATGATTTTCCTAGCGGTATTCGCGAACCAGCTTTGTCTACCCATTCCGTCAGTCCTGTTCTTGATCATAGCGGGCGCTCTTGCCAAAAGCGGGAGCTTGAATATTGAGGGCGTCATTCTGGTGGGTGTGGCGGGCTGCGTATTGGCAGACGGCGCGTGGTTCGTAGCTGGCCGGCGGTACGGCTATCGAATTGTGCGCGGGCTTTCTGCCTTTAGCATGAACGGACAAAATAGTGCGCTGAACGCCCGGAGGTTTTTCGCCCGACGGGGGCTGGTTGTTCTAACGTTTGCGAAATTCGTTCCAGGTCTGGACGTTCTCATGCCGCCATTGGCGGGCGCGCTAAACGGGGCGACCGTGTCGTTCCTTTTGTTTGATGCCGCGGGCGCGTTGTTCTGGTCAGCGGCGTATTGTTTCGTAGGATACCAATTTGCCGACCACTTGGATATCGTGGCGGCCACACTGGGTCGCATCAGCAGAATCCTTGCGATTCTAATAGCGGTCGTCCTCTGCTATCTCCTGTGGAGAGCGTGGGAATTGCTCCGCACTATGCGTGAGCTTCGGCTTCGAACCATCAGCCCTGCGGCCTTGGAGGAGAAGCTGCAGGCCGGTAAGAAGGTTGCGGTGCTGGACCTCTTGGATGTGGAAGGGCGGGAAAATACAACCACGATTCCTGGGATTCCCGGGGCAGCGCGGGTCTCTCCGAAACCCCTGCGCAGTTCAGCGAAGGTCCGAGTTCCGTCGGATGTGCAGATTGTCTTGTACTGTTCGACACCAAATCAACTAACCAGTGCGCGCACAGCTGTGGCCCTGCGTCGCAAAGGAATCTCGAACGTTTGGCTTCTGCAAGGGGGCCTCAAAGCTTGGCGGGAACTGGACCTGCCCGTGACCACGAAGCTCAGCAGCCCCGTCGAGCTCGCTGCTCGTTTCGGGATTGAACTGCCAGAAATGCAGGCGCCTACCCACTCATTCTTGGGCTGGCTTAATTGCTGCTGAACGCGTTTGAGCGGAGGACGCCCTGCAGCTCAATATGGAAACTCAATTCTGGTGGTGCTACTCTCGTGCGCATGCCAGGAGAAGACAGCGGAGGGTTGACACTGGCCGACGGCAGGTATAGGGCCTTGCTCGATGTGTCAAGAGCGATGGTCGAACAACCCACCGTGAAGGCCGTCGTGCAAAGCTTTCGCCGTGTTCTGTCCAGCAGCTGTCGCCTCCACGGAGCCCACCTCTACATCCTGGGGAGTGACGGAGAAAGTCTGCATCTCCTTGAGTTCGATCGAGAAGCAGAAGCGCCCGCAATCAAGATCGGTACGAGGATTTCGCGCATTGGCGCTGCGGCACGAGTGCTGGAGGATCTGGAACCAGTTTTCCTACCGGACGTGTCGGAGGAAATGTTGAAACAACCCGAGCTGGCTCCATTTGCAGCCGAGTCTGCCGGCCGCCCTACCTATCTGTTTCCAGTGTCTAGCTCTCAGCAACGATACGGCCTTCTTGTCGTGACCAAGGACCGGGGGCAGCAATTTGTCCCGGAAGATGTCGAGCTCCTTGGTTCTCTCGCCTCGCACGTTGCGGTCGCGTTCGAGTTTGCGCTCGCGAAGGATAACGTCGAGCTGTACCAGCGGCAGGTCGTGAAAGAGCGAGATCGCCTCAGGCTGTTGCTGGAGATCAATAATCACATCGTTTCCAAACTGGACATTAATGAATTGTTCCGGTCGGCGGCGGCATCCATTCGGACCTATTTTCGAAACGACTTCACCGGATTTTGGTTGATCGATAAACACTCGAACCACCTTGAATGCATCGTATTGGATTTCCCCAGCGGCAAAGGTTCGTTGACCGAGGTCCTTACGTCTGAACTTAGCGGCAGCGATTACGATAAGTTGCGTGCCCACGTCCCGGAATTGCTGTCGATCGAAGAAATTGAGCGGTTTCCCACGCGAATCGTTGAAAAGCTCAAAAGTGAGTCTATTACCTCGATGGCCATCGCCCCAATGTCAACTGCAAGCGGCCCACTGGGTGTAATGACTATGGGCAGTCGACAGCCGGACCACTTCGGACAAGAGGACCTGGACCTCTTGTCACAAATCAGCACTCAGATTGCACTCGCGGTTGACAACGCCATTGCTTATGGGCGCGTCACGGACGCCAGGGATCGCCTGGAGGAAGAGCGCTTGTACCTCGAATCGGAGATCCGCTCCGAATACAACTTCGAGGATATCGTTGGTAAAAGCGCCGCACTTCGCAAAGTGCTGGATCAGGTTGCGATTGTCGCCCCCACCCAGTCCACGGTGCTTCTGCACGGCGAGACCGGCACGGGCAAGGAACTGTTCGCCCGGGCGATTCATAACCTCAGCCCGCGTCGCGAGCGCACATTTGTTCGCCTGAACTGCGCGGCGATCCCTTCTGGATTGGTGGAGAGCGAACTGTTTGGGCATGAAAAGGGCGCTTTCACCGGAGCCCTGATGCAAAAGAAAGGCCGGTTCGAGCTGGCGGATCATGGCTCTCTATTTCTCGACGAGATCGGCGACATCTCCCTGGATTTGCAGCCGAAGCTGTTGCGTACCCTGCAGGAGCAGGAGTTCGAGCGGTTGGGAAGTACAAGGACCGTTCATGTCGATGTTCGGTTGATTGCCGCTACCCATCGTGATTTGGATGGCATGATCCGCAATAATCAGTTTCGCCAGGACCTTTTTTACAGGCTTAATGTATTCCCGATAGAGATACCTCCGCTCCGCGAAAGGCGCGAGGACATTCCGCTCTTGGTGCACTATTTTGTTTTGGGCCATTCGCGGGAGATGCAAAAGCGCGTCAAATCGGTTCCGAAGCAGGCCATGGAGGCGCTGGTGAACGCCGATTGGCCGGGCAATGTTCGGCAGTTGGAGAACTTCATCGAGCGTTGCGTGATCTTCACGCAAGGGGAAGGGTTAAATGTGCCGTACGCGGAACTGAAAAAAGCGTCCGGGCGGTCCGCTGCTTCAGCCGCATCAACTTTTGAACAGGCGGAGCGGCAAGCCATTATCGATGCGTTGAGAGCTGCTTCCGGAAGAATCGCCGGCCAAGGCGGAGCCGCCGAGCGCCTTGGGCTGAAGCGAACAACATTGCAAAACAAGATGCACAAACTGAATATCAGTCGTGCTGAGTATGCCGGGTAGAATCGGACCGCAATGAGCAGTTTTCGAGAACTGATGAGGCGGGTATCTGGCATGGACATCCGCAGAATTTGTAGAGGCAGCTCCATGTTAAACGGGCGGCCTCGCAAATGAAACCTGCGCTGGCACACCTTGCCTTAAGCATGCTGATCTTCCTGCTCGGCTCTCCTCCAGTTCTGGCGCTGGACCCGTCGCTGGATGTCAGCCAGTACGCGCATTCCGCGTGGTTCTTTCGCAATGGTTTCTTGAATGGCGCAGTTTACGCAATCACGCAAACCCCTGACGGTTACCTCTGGTTAGGCACGCAGTCCGGTGTGGTTCGCTTTGACGGCGCTCGAGCCGTGCCATTAGCTCTCCCGCCTGGCCAGCAACTTCCCAGCACTGCGGTTACCTCACTCCTGGCGGCGCACGACGGTACCCTTTGGATCGGAACCTTCGACGGGCTGGCGAGTTGGAAGAATGGTCGCCTAACCATATACCCCGCACTCGCCCAGCGATCTGTGATCGCACTCTTTGAGGATCGGGACGGAACCATGTGGGCGGGCGGGTTTGGAGGTCCGGCGGGGGAACTGTGCGCGATTCGCGGCGGAAGGACCACCTGCTTTGGTGAGGACGGCAGATTCGGCGCCGTCGTGACATCTTTGTATGAAGATTCCCACGGCAATCTGTGGGCCGCAGCGGCCACAGGACTATGGCGGTGGAACCCTGGCCCTCCGGCCCGCTTTCCATCGGCAAGAATTCCGAGCTTCCAAGCCTTCACGCAAGGCGATGGTGATTCAGGTGTCATCGTTGCCTTGGATAGCGTTCGTCAAATCGTCGGCGGAAAGCTGATAGATTACCCTCTTCCTGGCGCGCCGCTCCCTTTGACGGCTGCACATCTCCTGCGCGATCGCGACGGTGGACTGTGGATCGGCACTAACGCTCATGGGCTCGTTCACTCCTACCAGGGGAAAACCAGCGTGTTTGCGCACTCTGACGGCCTTTCGGGCGATCGCGTAATCGCCTTGTTCGAGGACCATGAAGGGACCATCTGGGTTGCTACCTCCGACGGTCTGGATCAATTCCGTGAATCGACCGTAGGCTCGCTCTCAGTGCGGGAACAGCTATCCAGTGCGACTGCTACGTCCATTCTTGCGGCGCGCGATGGCAGCATATGGATCGGCACAGAAGATGGGCTCAATCGGTGGAAGCAGGGACGCATCACGGTATATAGGAAACGAACCCATCCGGGAATGCCCGACGATGCCATCCAATCGCTGTTCGAGGATGAACGCGGCCGTATATGGGTTTCAGGCTATCGCGGCCTTGCGGTGTTGGAAGGGGAGAAGTTTACTCTCGTGCCGTCCGTGCCTCCAGGCACTACGCATGCTATCGCGGGCGACAAGCACGGCGGTCTGTGGCTCAGCCTGTGGGTCACCTCGAATGATTACGGTCTGGTGCACTTGGCCAACGGAAAAATCACTGACCAGGTGTCTTGGCAGAAAATCGGTGGTGGGCCCGGCTCCGGCCTTGTGCCTGACCAAGACGGCGGTGTCTGGACGGGTCTGATTAGCGGCGGCATAGCCTATTGGCGCGCGGGGCAAATCCGAAACCTGCCATTGAGCGAAGACCGGGCAGGCCCTCCGAGGGTGTTGGAGCTTAGGCCTGACCGCGACGGTTCGCTTTGGGCCGCCACCGAAAATGGTTTATATCGGATAACGAACGGACGTGTCGCGGCCCTCACCACCGCGAACGGATTGCCCTGTAATGCCGTTCACTGGATTATCGAAGACGATCTTTCTTCCTACTGGCTTTACACGCGTTGCGGGCTCGTGCGCATCACGCGGAGCGAACTGGATGCATGGGTCGCCGACCCCAAGCGCGTGGTCCAGGCAACCACGTTTGACGTTGCTGATGGCGTTCGCCCGGTGGCCGTCCTTAAGGGTTTCAGGCCTTCGGTCACCAACTCTTCCGACGGCAAAATCTGGTTCCTGAATGGGGATGTCATCAGTGTCCTTGACCCGTCCCGCATCCGCATCAACACCCTGCCGCCGCCGGTGCGTATCGAGCAAATGGTCGCCGACCACAAGATTTATTGGCGGAACTCAACGGGCGATGCCATAGTTTCGAACCTGCGTCTGCCGGCGAGGATTCGCGATCTGCAGATCGACTACACCGCTCTCAGCCTCGTCGCACCGGAGAAAGTTCATTTCAAGTACGTGCTGGAGGGGCAGGATAAAGACTGGAAGGAAGTGATCAATGACCGCCAGGCGCAGTACACGAACCTTCCTCCACGCCATTACCGTTTTCGCGTGATCGCAAGCAACAACAGCGGAGTGTGGAATGAGCAAGGCGACCTGCTCGATTTCTCCATCGCTCCGGCATTCTACCAGACGAATTGGTTTCGCGCCCTCTGCGCCGCCGTGATTTTGGCACTGCTTTGGGCAGCCTATCAGTTGCGTGTCCGCCAATTGCATCAGCAGTTTGAGATGACGCTGGAGGCCCGCATCGGCGAGAGAACACGAATCGCAAGGGACCTGCACGACACACTTCTACAGAGTTTCCACGGGCTGGTGTTTCGCTTCCAGGCGGCTCGCGGCATGCTTCCGAATCGCCCCGAGGAAGCAACTCAGGTTCTGGATGCCGCATTAATTCGGGCCGATCAGGCACTGGACGAAAGCAGGCACTCGATTCAGGGGTTACGTCCCAGTCTATCCGCTGAAAACGACCTCGATCAAATATTGATAACAACCGGTCAGGAACTAGCTTCCTCCAACCACGCTGAGGACGGCGCACCCCGCTTCGAGGTGATCGTGGAAGGCGAGCGCCGGGGCCTGCCTCCGATGATCAAGGATGAAATCGGCCGGATCACGCGAGAACTGCTCCGAAATGCCTTCCGGCACGCACGCGCGCAGGAGATTGAGGTCGAGATACGTTATGAGAACGACGTTTTCCGCCTGATTGTGCGGGATGATGGAAAGGGTATGGACCCAAAGATATTAAAAGATGGTGGGCGTGCCGGGCACTGGGGGCTCCCAGGTGTTCAAGAACGCGCACGTGGAATTGGAGCTCGATTGGACTTTTGGAGCGAAGCCGGAGTCGGTACAGAAATTCGATTGACGCTCCCCGCGGCTATCGCTTACGAAAGGCCGCGGAAACGCGGTCCATTTAGTCTGTTCCGCAAACGGAGGATTCATGAGCACCAATCCTAGTTTGATTCGAGTCCTCACTGTTGATGATCACGCTCTCCTGCGCGAAGGGATCGCGGCCATGGTCAATGCTGAGCCAGACATGGAGCTGGTAGCAGAGGCCTCCGACGGAGAGGAAGCCATCAAACAATTTCGACGGCACCGTCCGGACGTTACTCTGATGGATCTTCAAATGCCGAATTTGAACGGTATCGAAGCAATCAGCGGCATCAGGAACGAATTCCCGAGCGCCAAAATCATAGTCCTATCGACTTATTCCGGAGATGTTCAGGTCCTGCGCGCCATCAAAGCAGGTGCTCAAGGATACATCCTGAAGGGACACGTGCGCAGAGAACTGTTGGACGCGATCCGCAGTGTCCATGCCGGACACAAGCGAATTCCGCCCGAAATCGCGGCGGAACTGGCTGAGCACGCTGCCGAGGATGAGCTGAGCTCGCGCGAGATTGATGTGCTTCGTTTGATTGCTGCTGGCAATGGCAACAAGCAAATCGCCGACAAGCTTTCGATCGGAGAAACGACCGTCAAGAGCCACATCAGCAGCATCCTCTCGAAGCTGGGCGCCCACGATCGGACCCATGCTGTGACCATTGGACTACAACGCGGGATCATCGAACTGGGCATCCCTCAAAAGTATGACTCGTAAGTCCTCCCTTATGCCGTTTCGATATCTTCCAGGTATCTATTAGCATGGGACCAGTAACGGAGGAAACTCTGCAACGTCTGTTTTCCACATTCGCGGAAGGCTGGCCCGGCTTTGGTCTTTTGCTTCAACGCGTCCTGACGAGCACCGTTCTGCTTTATTTCGCGGGCACCCAACTCCTGGAAAGGAGCAGCTTTGCGCCGAGCCTTCCATATCTGATGGCGGCTGTCGCCGGAGTGCTTCTGCTCTTTGGCCTGTGGACACCATTAGCAGGAACCGCGATCGCCATTGTCGAGGTCTGGATATTCTTGGCGCGGTCAGGGGACCCCCTGATCGTCATCATGCTAGTTAGCCTAGGTGCCACCGCCGCGATGATTGGACCCGGGGTTTGGTCAATCGATGCCCAACTTTATGGACGGAAGCACATCTTCAAGGCAATAAAACCAAATCCTCCAAAAGTATGAATGCTCCCTCTCCGGGAAGTACAAGCCTGCGCCTGCACCATATCACTAGACCGCAATTGTCCGATCGGCCGTTGTAATCAGGACCAGGTCATTGCAGACTCTACGCAGGCTCCCATTAGAGAAACATGGTCATGATCCAAGCCTGAAGGTTAGGGAGGAAAGTATGGGGGACGCAGCTGTTGCTTTCACGGACCTCGGAGGCCTCGCAGGAACAAGCTTTCCCGATGTGGGCGAGCTGGAAGAAGAACGCCTTTACCTTGAATCGGAAATCGGCTCCGAGTACAACTTTGGGGACATCGTCGGCAAGAGTGCCGCCCTTCGCAAAGTGCTGGATCAGGTTGCGATTGTCGCACCAACTGGGTCAACTGTGCTCCTGCACGGGGAAACCGGCACCGGCAAGGAACTCGTTGCCCGGGCAATCCATAACCTCAGCCCGCGTCGCGAGCGCACTTTCGTTCGACTGAACTGTGCCGCCATACCTTCCGGGCTTGTGGAAAGCGAACTGTTTGGGCATGAAAGAGGAGCCTTCACCGGCGCGCTCATGCAGAAGCGAGGCCGCTTTGAGTTGGCCGATCGCGGTACGCTCTTTCTAGATGAAATTGGCGACATCAGTCTGGAGCTGCAACCGAAGCTGTTGCGCGCTTTGCAGGAACGTGAGTTTGAACGATTGGGGAGTACGAAAACGATTCGCGTGGACGTTCGCCTCATTGCCGCAACGCACCGCGATCTGCAGAGCATGATACGCAACAACCAATTCCGCGAGGACCTTTTTTACAGATTGGATGTTTTTCCGATCGAGATCCCTCCGCTCCGCGAGAGGCGTGAAGATATTCCGCTCCTGGCGCACTATTTTGTTTCATGCCACTCCCGCCAAATGCAAAAGTGCGTCAAATCGATTCCGAAGCAGGCGATGGAAGCGCTGGTGAATGCCGATTGGCCCGGCAACATTCGCGAGCTGGAAAACTTCATCGAGCGCTGCGTAATTCTCACCCAAGGGGAGGAATTGAACGTCCCACGCGCGGAGCTGAGGCACTCCGCTGCTTCAACCGCATCCACTTTCGAACAGGCCGAGCGGCAGGTCATCATCCAAGCCCTGAGAGCCGCCTCCGGAAGAATCGCCGGCCAAGGCGGAGCCGCAGAGCGCCTCGGACTGAAACGAACAACACTCCAAAACAAGATGCAAAAGCTGAGCATTAGTCGTGCTGCCTATACCCAGTAACAATCCTGCAGATCTAGAAACGTTGCTTCCGAAGGTTCTGAGCTCTGGCCTCACACCGGCCAGTGAGCCCCGCCGCCCGCATGGTGGCACTGCCCATTGGTCCGGCACAGGTGAATTGCGACCCCCTTGGCATTGTATTGCAATTTCAATCACTTACGCCGACGAGCATCTGGCATAGCGCCTGCATGGTTCATCTTGGAAACTTTCCAGCCGACGCATCTGGCGGCCGGGACGCTCCGAGGAGGTGCGATGCTACGAGTCGAGATCCGCGAGTCCACGAACAGTTTAGGCCTCAAGCTTGAAGGCCGATTCACCGGTCATGATGCCGAGAACACTCGCACGCTCATAACGCGCTGCCGCCAGGGGATGAGACTGGTCGTAGACCTAACTGATGTCACCTTCATCGATTCCGTGGGAGAAGAGGTGCTATCTTTTTTTGGTCGGTGCGGGGCGGAGTTCGCTGCTTCATCATCCTATACGCTCGACGTATGCGAGCGCCTGCACCTGCGCCTTGCTCGAGATCGGGCATCGGATACGGGCACGTCAGGCGCTTCCCGCAGAAACACTGGCCGACGCAGGGCTCACGCAGCTCTGTCCGAAAACGAGAAAGTTTGAAAACGCTGGCAGGTACATCATTTCGAGAATCAGGATTTGGGTTTCCACGGCGATTTCGTGCGTGCCGCTATTTCCTGCCGCCGCAGTCCGTCACGAGCTTCGAAGTCCCGAAACGCCCGGATGCGGGCGGCGTATGTCGTGTCTATGACACCCGTGCCTTCACTTCCCACTCATCTCAACAAGTTGTGTGGATGTTCTTTTGGCACGCGCATTGCTAATCAACATGCGAAAGCGCAAACGCTCGGTGTTGCTCGGGAGGGTTTATGTCACTGATTCTCGTATTCGCTCGCAAGTGGTTGGGTGGTATCGTGTGCTGCGGTACCGCAAGGCATTCAGCTTCGCCGACTCCATTCGGTACGGCCTGTGGCTAGCGCGTGGCTGACGGCGCATAGAGATACTCGCTATGAATACAGATCATCCATCGGCTGACATAGGGCCAGCACAGCTAACATTGGTTGGCACGGTTTCGTTCGATGATCCAGCCACCGACGAGACACTTGTGGCCACTGCCAAGATGGGAGATGAGGAGGCGTTTGAAACGCTTGTGAAACGCTATCGCCCGAGGATTTTTGCGCTTGCACTGCGCTACACTCGGGTTCGCGAAGATGCTGAAGATGTCGTTCAGCAAACTTTCCAAAAAACGTTCGTCTACTTAGACAACTTCGAAGGGAAATCGTCGTTCTCAACATGGTTAACGCGTATCGCAATCAACGAAGCCCTTATGTTCTTGCGCCGGGCGCGTGCGGTACGCGAGGTATCTATTGACGATTTGAATGGCGCTGAAGGAACACAACCCCACTTCAATATAGCCGATGCGAGTCCAGACCCCGAGGCCACCTACATGCAGCGAGAGGAAACGCGGATTTTATTGATCGCGATCAGACGGCTGGCCCCGAGGATGCAAAGGGTGCTCGAGCTGAAGGAACTTCGAGAATTATCGGCTCGAGAGACGGCCCTACAAACGGGTCTCTCGGTCGCGGCGGTCAAAGCCCGAGTGTTCCACGGCAGAAGAAAGCTGCGGCAACACATTGCAGCTGCAGGGGCATCCCGAACCCCAAAAGGGTTTTTCAACAATCGTGATAGCTCGCCAACAACAATCTAAAGGTCCTCTCACTTTCAGTCTATCTGGCTAGTGCAAACAAGCAGAAATCGTCTCAATCGGCTACCCTGCCCTGCCTGCCTCGCCTAAGCCCACTGTTGCGGTCAATTTCGATCAGCCTTCAAAAATACAGGTGAACAACGACTGACGGAACTGTCTTTCGACTTCGCGGGACGAACCCGTTGCTCGCCTATCGACTGCCGCGAGACGCTGCCCGCATACCGGCAGCGCGATACGCCCCAGACCGGTCCTGCCCATGTAGATCAACTACTTGCAACGCGCACAACTTGGCATATGATCTGCATTACTCACAGTCGGAAACAAGCAAACGGATCAACAATATGAGATTTAAATATTTATCAGTGATCGTTCTTGCGGGCGCCCTTGCATGGCCGATGGCCTCATCGGCCCAAGAGCAAATATCGAACGCCGACACTCAGGAGCCGGTCCTGACTCTCGATGAGGCGGTGAGTCTGGCACTCCAGCACAATCGACTTGTGAAGAACTCGGTCCTGGAAGTTCAGAAATACGACTTCCAAGTGAATACCGCACGTAGCCGGCGGAAACCACAATTCCAATTTAACATGCTGGGCGGCGAGTTGCTGCACCCGTTTGACTTTACCATCCCGCAAGGTTCCCTGGGCACGTATGCGGGCACTGGGCCAATCCCGTCAACGAATGCCAAAATCCACACGCCGGCGGTGTTTACCACCTACATCACTGCCAACGCCGATCAACCGCTTACACAACAATACAAGATCGGCCTCGGCATTCACCTGACAGAACTCGGACGTGATATCGCTCGTGAAGATGTGCGTGCTGAACGCCAGACAATCGCTGCCGAAGTCCGCAACGCGTATTTCAACCTTTTTGCGGTTCAAGCGAGTGTGGATGCCGCTCGTGAGGCCGTAAAAACATTCCAAGAAGCACAGCGGGTCACCATCCAATACGTGTCAGAAAAGACGGTGCTGCGCGCCGATGCGTTAGACGTCGACGCCCGCCTAGCCAAATCGCGCTATGAGTTGTCCGTCGCCGAGAATGGGTTGGCGACACAGCGCGAAGCCTTGAACCAACTCCTTGGGCGCGATGTTGCGACACCTTTTCGCGTCGAGTTCGTTCCCGAGCAAGACACGAGTGATCTGACTCTCGAATCCGCCCGCCACGAAGCTCTGGCGAACCGCCCCGAGTGCCGCCAGGCACAGCTCAAGGAGAAACAAGCCGAATATGATCGGCGTCTCGCGAAAGCCGAGTACATCCCGGACTTGAGTCTGTCCCTGCGCTATCAGGGTATCAGCAACGTGCAGGTTCTCCCGCAAAACGTTACCAGCGCCGGCTTTTACCTGAGCTGGGAGCCGTTCGATTGGGGGCGCCGCCACAACAAGGTTGTCGAAGCAACGAAAACGATCGAACAGGCGCGCAATGGGATCCAAGAGACGGAATCGAAGGTCGCCGTAGAGGTTGGTGCGAAGTACCGCAAATGGCAGGAAGCTTCCTTGCTGCTTAACGCTTCTCGTACCGCTCACGAAGCGACTGCGGAGCAGCTTCGCGTCACGCGCAACAAATATAAGGAGCAGGCCGCACTCTTAAGAGACCTTCTCCAGGCTCAGGCTCAGAGTTCCGAAACCAATTTCCAGTATCAGCAGGCCCTGTCCTCTTATTGGAGTGCTTTTGCCGAACTGCGCAAAGCGATCGGGGAAGAGTAACCGATGAGAGCCAGAATTATTTTAGACCCGACAGCCAGTCAGGGCGGCGTTCGAGAAAGCGATCGGAGAGGGGTGGACTTTATGAGGAGCAACAGGGAACGATTGGGGTTCGTCATAGGGGCGGTGCTATTCGCCACGATTGTGGCTACGAGTGGCTGTCAGGAACCCAGTAAAGTCGCCGCTAAGTCTCCCACACCTGTTCATGTGGCGGATGTGGCTTCGTATTCGCCTTCAGAAGATTTGCGCTACTCGGCTTCCGTTCTGCCATTCTCGGAAGCGGTTCTGTCATTCAAGTCCGCAGGATATGTGACCGAAATTAAACAAATCATGGGCGCAGACGGTCGGCGTCGCGACATAGGTTCGGGAGACTACGTTGGGCGAGGCGCCGTTCTCGCGCAGATTCGCCATCAGGACTTGAAGAATCAACTTGACCAAGCCACCGCAACACTGAATGCCGCTCAAGCTCAGAATGACGAGGCGACGAAAGATTACGAGCGCGCGAAAACGCTTTACGCCTCAGAGAGCTTGACCAAGCCCGATTTCGACCGGGCGCAGGCGAAATTCGATTCGACCCTCGCGGCTGTGGATCAAGCCAAGGCAAATGTGCATCAAGCGCAGTTGGCTCTCCAGGACGCGGATCTGACCGCGCCCTTCTCAGGGTATATCCTCGCCCGGAATATTGAACTAGGGAACCTCGCCGCACCCGGGAGTCCGGCCTTCACTATCGCGGACACCAGTGCGGTCAAAATCAGTTTTGGCGTTCCCGACTACGCCGTAAGGCGTCTGCGCTTGGGGCAACAATTCAGCATTCATTTGCAGGACGATCCGAAAGAGTACAATGGGCGGGTCACCAGTATTGCCGCCAGCGCTGATGAGAAAAATCGCGTCTTTGCCATCGAGGTGACCGTGGCAAACCCGAAAGCGTCATTGAAGCCCGGGATGATTGCTTCATTGAGCTTGACAGGCGTTCACAAAGCCCAGGTTCCCGCGGTGCCCCTTAGCGCCGTTGTTGCTGACCCCGGTTCCTCTGGACATTACGCCATTTTCGTCGCCAAAGAACAGGGCGGGAAATGGGTGGCCCATTTGCGCGAGGTGACACTCGGTGAAACCCACGAGAGTGATGTGGCTGTTGACGGTGTAAATCCAGGCGAAAAAGTCGTCGTCGTTGGAGCTGCTGGTCTGAAGGATGGCGACCTCATCCAGGTTATCCCCTAAAGGTATAGAACAAATGGCACTCGAACAAGAACAAGAGATCAGTAATCGCCGCAATATCCCCAGGTTTTTCGTCGAGCACCCGCACATCTCCTGGATGCTTCTCCTCGGAGTACTCATTTGGGGCTGGTTCGGCTACACCTCCATGCCGCAGCGCAAGGACCCGGATATTCCCGTGCGCCTGGGCGTCGCGGCTTGTCCCTGGCCCGGAGCCACAGCGCAACAAGTCGAACAGTACATTACCCGTCGAATTGAGGACGTTGCTGCCGAGAATAAGACCATTCATCCCGGAACCGACGCGGACTACGGCATTAAGTCTATATCTCTGCCCGGATACTCGTTTGTCACCATTCAACTGGACGAGGGCATTACCGATACCAAACGGCAATTCAGCGATATCAACCTCAAGCTGAATGCCCTAAATTCCCAGTTGCCTCAGGGCGCCGGCCCCATCACCTTCCAGAGCGATTTCGGGGACACCGCCGCGCTCATGCTGACCGTCGCGAGCCCCAAGGCGGACGACATCGAAATTGCAGCTCGTGCCAATTCCGTCGAAGCAGCGATTCGCAAGGCTCGCGAGAACAAACAGCAGAACGGAAAAGGGCACCGCATCACGGTGGTGGACTCGTTTCCGCAGTCCATTTCGCCACGCGCGGTTCTAGACACTTTATACCTGTTTCAAGAGGAAGCGCAGAACGACGGCATCATTCGAGACTCGGAAATCATACAGGGAAGCGGCTTCATTCTCGTGGATGGTGTTTCGGAAGCAGATGACAGTTCCATTCAAGCGTTTATCCAGCGGTTTATTTCGGAGCGGCTAAAACGATCTGAGTTGCATCCCGATACCTGGGAGCCCGCGATCATCCGCGATCCGAGGGAAACACGAGCGAAACTGGCCAGGGTGGCTGGCGACAAATACAGCTATGCCGAACTCGACAATTTTTCCGATCTGATTGGCCGAACAGTGCAGGGTGCTCCCGAAGTTTCCAAGGTGGAGCGTCGTGGCGTTTTGTCGCAGACCATCTATCTGGATTACTCCCAGGATCGCCTTGCAGCCTACGGCCTTCGTCCTACCGATCTCTCCAAGGTGCTTTCGGCTCGGAACATCATCGCGCCGGGCGGAACTGTTGAAACCGGCGAGCGCAGGTTCACGCTCATTCCTTCCGGGCAATTCGATACCGCAAAAAGCATCGGCGATGCGGCTGTATCGGCTACGTCAGAGGGTACCCCCGTATATTTACGGGATCTCGTCCAAATCAGCCGAGGTTATCAAGCGCCTGCCCAGTATCTCAACTATTACACTTGGCGAGACACAAGTGGGCACTGGCAGCGCAGCCGCGCGATCACTTTAGCAATCTACATGCGCGATCGAAAGCAAATCGCGCGTTTCGGACAGTCCGTGAATTCGAAGCTTTCGGACCTTCGCCATATCCTTCCCGCCGACCTGATTCTGGCGCACACCTCAGATCAACCTCTCCAAGTCTACGAGAACATCCACCTGTTCATGCGGGCACTTGGCGAAGCCATTATTCTCGTGGTGATTGTTTCGCTGCTCGGATTTTGGGAGTGGCGCCTGGCGCTGATTATGGCGCTGGCCATACCGATCACACTCGCGATGACTTTCGGCGTCGTGTATATGTTGGGAATCGATCTTCAACAAGTCTCCATCGCATCGTTAATCATCGCGTTGGGCCTTCTCGTCGACGTGCCGGTGGTCTCCGGCGACGGCATCAAACGCCATTTGGCGGAACAGTTCCCGCGCAAGGCGGCCTGCTGGCTCGGACCTACAAAGCTGGCAACTGCGATTTTCTACGCGACCATTACCAATGTCATCGCGTACCTGCCATTCTTGATGCTGACCGGCAATACCGGCGAGTTCTTGAAGAGCCTCCCCGTGGTGATGACCGCGTCTCTGCTCTGTGCGTACCTTGTTGCGATGACCTTTGTTCCGTTTCTGGGCTACTACATTTTGCGTCCTCCGGCCAAGCGACAGCCGACCATCGAGGAGATGCGCCGGCGGGGATTCTACGGCTTCTATAACCGACTCGTCGGCACGGCCATAAAACACCGCTGGGCGGTACTCGCCGGGTCCTTGGTTTTCCTGATCGGAGGTGGACTGTTCGGTTCTCGGCTTAAGACCCAGTTCTTTCCCGAAGACGTCCAGTATTGGTTTTACTTGGACATTTGGCTGCCCAACGACACTCCCTTGAGCGTCACCAACGATACCGCCATGCAGGCCGAAAGAGTGGTCCGCCAGGTGATTGAAAGTTCGCCTGACGTCACTACCAAAGAACATCGTGGTCATCTTCTGAAATCGCTGACGACCTTTGACGGTGGCGGGGGACCGCGCTTTTGGTTTTCGGTCTCGCCGGAAATGCCGCAGACCAATTATGCGCAAATGATTGTTGAGATCACGGATAAGGAGGCTTCGCCAAAGCTAGCTCGTCCGATCCAGGACGCCCTGGATAAGGAAGTACCAGGGGCGTGGGTTACGGTTCGCCAGCTGCAAACCAATCCCGTCGACAACCCTGTCGAGTTGTTGATCTCCGGGCAGGCCGACGTTGACGCGACAAATGAAGCTAGCGATATTCGCACCCTTCGGCAGATTGCCGCGCAGGCTCAGGACATCGTCGGGCAAGCGCACGGCATCGCCGTTCTTCGCGATGATTGGTTCCCTGACAATGTTCAGCAGAGGATTCAGATCGACCCAGACCGCGCCAACGTTGCAGG
This sequence comes from Candidatus Acidiferrales bacterium, assembly GCA_963776365.1. Lineage (GTDB taxonomy): Bacteria > Acidobacteriota > Terriglobia > Acidiferrales > UBA7541 > Acidiferrum. Next base: position 128,392 of record CAVZMQ010000002.1, read on the forward strand.
CATTACCAACGCCGATGTCGCCGACGCGTCGACTACAGCCATGAGCGGCGCAACCGTGGGCGTCTTCAAGGAAGGCGACAAGAACATCCCCATTGTGGCGCGCCTCCGCATGGAGGAACGTGCGCAGCTTGCGGACATCAAGAACCTCTATGTGTACTCTTCACAGACCAACAACCGCGTGCCTCTGCTGTCGATCGCGACGGTCGGAAATTCTTTGGAAACGAGTCGCATCCGGCGCCGCGAGCATTTCCGTACCATTTCCATACTATGTTATCCCCAGCCTGGAGTTCTCGCCTCTGAGGTGCTTAACCAAATCCTTCCAAAAATACAGGAATTCCAGAAAAATCTCCCACCGGGTTATCAGCTCCGGATTGGTGGCGAACGGGCCAAACAAATCGAAGGATTCGACAACCTCAAACTCGTTCTGTTGATTTCTTTGCTCGGGATTTACCTTGCGCTATTGATTCAATTCAATAACGCCGTGAAACCTCTTCTGGTATTCGCCGCTGCCCCCTACGGAGTGATTGGCTCTCTGATCGCCCTTTCGATCATGCATACGCCCTTTGGATTTATGGCCTTTCTGGGCATCGCCAGCCTGATCGGCGTGATCGTCAGCCACGTCATCGTACTGTTCGATTTCATCGAGGAAATGCATGAGAAAGGGGAGCCCCTGGAGCAGGCTCTTCCGGACGCCGGCATCCAGCGTATCCGGCCAGTAATGATCACTGTCCTAGCGACCATCCTGGCGCTCTTCCCACTGGCGCTTGAAGGAGGGCCCCTCTGGCAGCCTCTCTGTTATGCGCAAATTGGCGGCCTTGCGGTAGCAACGTTTATTACCTTGCTTCTGGTGCCGGTCCTGTACAGCATCTTCGTCCTCGACCTGAAAATCATTCGCTGGGAGACGAAGCAACCTGCGGCTGAGACTGAAGCTCACCCAGCCCCTGAAATGGCGCCACACACCATCTGATGACAAAGGTCAGTTGGTTTGGCAACGGCTTTGCCCGCTTGACTTAGGCCGAGCGGCGATGGGACAGACGCTCGGGTAAAACAGTGAGCGTGTTTAGTTCGTTGAAGGATTTGCGATGATTCTTTTTAAACAAATTGCCGCGGCTGTTCTTCTGCTGAGTCTTACACTCTGCTTGCAATGTGCCGGCCTCACTGCGCTCATCGAGTGGCTAAAGCGTGTTTTGACTAGGGACACTCACAAGCATGGGCCCGTTTACTCGGCCACCTTGGTAGCGAAATCGTTAGTCGCCATTGTAATTCTGCACGGGCTCGTGATTTTTCTATGGGCGAGTTTCTACCGGATGCGTTGCTTCCCGTCATGGGAGCTCGCTTTTTACTTCTCCGCGAGCAGCTATTCCACTGTGGGATATGGTGATCTGGTTCTCCCTTCCAACTGGCGACTCTTAGGGCCTCTGGAAGGGGTCACCGGCGTGTTGATGTGTGGAATATCGGCCAGTGTTCTGTTCGCTCTCGTTACCCGATTGCTCGACCGCGACACACAATCTACGTTTACGAATGCAACCGAACAAAGCCATGCCTAACGTCAACATCAAGACACCGGATTGGCTCCGCCAAATGGAGAGCATCCTTGAAGAGCTCAATGAGGGAGTGGTCGTTGTCGATGATCAGCTTCGCGTAGTTTTTGCCAACGAAGCGCTGCTCCGGCTCGGAATGTATAGCCGTGCAGAAATCCGCGGCCTAACGCCCGATGCGATTTTCCCAGCGAAAGATATTCCGTACCTCCTGCGGCAACATGAATCAGGCCACCGCTACGGACGCAGTCGAAGTGAGTTCTACTTGCCTCGCAAAAATGGCGAAAGGATCCCGGCGATCTTTAGCGGGCGATCCATTCCGGGGCCGGATGGACAGGAATACGTCCTGCTCATCGTGACCGACATCAGCGCACAGAAGCGCGTCGAGGAGCAACTTCGCGAATCCAATGCCCAACTCGAAAAACGGCAGATGGAAATTGATGCCGAACTCTCACTTGCTGCTCGTGTTCAACAATCGCTCGCACCACAAAACCTGGTTTGGAACGATGTCTCGGTGGAGGCCTACTACAGCCCAGCGCGTACCATTGGTGGGGATTTTGGCGTTGTATTTCCGCACAGCGACGAAGCTCTAACCATCCTCATGTGCGACGTATCCGGTCATGGCATTGGTTCGGCGCTTATGGCGAATCGCATTTACTCCGAAACACTCCATGCACTCGAACGCAAAGCGGAGCCGGGTGTCATGCTGCGACGCGTTCACGATTTTGTGCACGACCGTCTTGAGACGGACGGCTTTTACTTCACTATGGCTGCAGTTCGGTTGAGTCAGCGTGGGCGACGCATGGCTTTTGCCGCCGCAGGCCATCCGCCCGCAATGCTCGCTTCGAAAGGGCACATCCGCCTGCTCGATTCGCAAAACGGCATTCTCGGCTGTCTTTCCGAGACGGCACCCTCCGAGTCCGCTGACGAAATTGATCTTGCACCCGGCGATCGCTTGGTACTCTACACCGACGGGCTCACAGAGGTCTTTAATAATCACGACGAAATGCTCGGGGTCGAAGGCCTTGCACAGCTAGTCCTCGGTGCAGCACACCTTAAATTGTCGGAAATGCGACAGTCGATCCTCGATGGCGCGGCTCAATGGAGAAACGCCCCCCTCGCGGACGATGTCTCCCTCGTTATCGTCGAGGTTCGCTAGCTCTCTGCAGTCGGGCCGCGGCAAGCTATCGCCGGCCACCACTCGCATAAAAATCGGCTATCCGTCGAACTGACTCGCTTTGCGCCCGGACTAGTTGAATTCTTAGCTTCGAACCTGAGTCGTCTTTTGGTGCAAAGAACCGAAAATGGCGCTATTCAAGGTGCCCGCCCACCTTGATTTCCTGGTTTCATGCCAGGAAGTCTTCAGGTTTCATTGTTTAAGGAACTGTTCTTACCCCATCCACGATGTGCCATGCTACTTATCGTGTGGTGGGCCGAATGCAGGGGTGTGCACAATTGTGAGGGTCTTTAAGAAATTTGCAAGTCCATCACAGCAAACCTCGCAGCCAGTTGGGAGATGGCGTTGGCAATGGTCTCGGTGCTGGTGCTTAGCTCGATGGCAGGCCGAGCACAGGGTGATGAGATTTTGCGCTACGGTAAGTGACCGATCACGGTGCCCAGACGACCTGTATTCGATGATCTGCTGAGTCGTGAGCGAAAGATACAGGACTCTTAGAGAAGTAGTGACTCGATGAAGTTTTCTACGGGAGGGAAAATATAACGAAAAATAATCAAGCTCACGAGGATTCCCGGTAGGGCGAACGTGCCGCCGCGAATCCAATCGAGATAAGCGCGGGCGCGATCCTCGCTCATCAGCAGCATGACCACAGAGCTGCCATCCAGCGGTGGAACCGGCAAAAGATTAAAAACTCCCAGCAGGAGATTCAATGAGAACAGGACAAAGAGAATTACCGCTGGAAACCCGTGTGGTACGCCACCGGGGCCCCATTCCACTAGGTGAAATGCAGCGCCCACGCGAAGGCCAACGGCGCCCAGGATCATTAAGGAAAAATTTGTGGCTGGACCGGCTAAGGCCATCAACGCTGATCGATGCGGATGGCGCCGCGCCCAGTTGGGGTCATACGGTGCACTAGCAAATCCGATCATGCCCCCATTCATGAGGAAAAAACTGAGAATAGGGAACACCACCATGCCATAAGGCGAGCGCCGAATGTGCGGTATGGGATTCAGGGAAACTTGGCCACCGAGTTCGGCGGTATTGTCACCACCAAGCTTGGCGACCAGCGCGTGTGCCGCCTCGTGGCACGTAGTTGAGAACAAGAAAACGATGTAATAAATAAAGCCGATGGTCAGAAGCTGGGGAGTGAAGTTGGGCATAAGTTAGTCAGGTTAGGATTTCGTGCAGTGGAAAGCAAGCCGCACGGTGCGCACTAAGCGGGCTTAATCTCCGTGCCGGATTTACGCTCGAAATAGAAACGCGTTTGGGGTAGTAGCAGATACACGAGCACGGCTAAGTTCAGCGCGCCAAATAAGAAAGAGAACGGATGAAAATGGAAGAATCGCGGCAGAAGCGTCACGAACCCGAGGCCAGAAAATAGGATCGTCAACATGCGCGCCCAATTCTGCTGGAGCAGCAGCCCAACTCCCAGGATCGCGATGATCAGCGCATACACGAGTAAGACCAAAAAAATAAAATTGCCGAAGCCAGAAAGGAAGCGCTGGATGCCGCTGCCCTCCGCGGCGAGAGCCATCAGGCGCGACGCCATGCTTCCTGCAAATTTGATGGTCAGCGCCAGAATCGTCAGCAGCGCCGCGCGAACGAATTGAAAGTAGGCGGAAAGCGTGATGCCGACAGGACGCATGGAACCTCCGTGAAGATGCCAGCACAAACTATCGCAATTTCCATCGCGCCGGAAGCGGCAATCTTCCGGAATGCTCTTCCGTCACACGCGAACTCGAGGTACTATGCTTACAACACGTGTGTTGGCCGCCTATCTAGGGTGCGGAGCCCTCAGGCTTGGGGTTGAACATGAAGGCCTGTGTCCTTCGCACTCCCGCAAGAATCCAAGAAGATCCACTGAAATATGATGACGTTGCGGAACCGAAGGCCGGTCGCGGCCAGGTGCTCGTGCGCGTGGACGTGTGCGGAGTCTGCCGGACCGACCTGCACGTGATTGAGGGCGAACTCCCGCCCAAGAAATCCCCAGTGATTCCCGGGCATCAGGTCGTCGGAAAAATCGAGCAGTTGGGAGACGGCACAACGCGGTTTTCGAAAGGTACCCGGGTCGGCGTCGCCTGGCTCCATAAAGTGGATGGGACTTGCGGTTATTGCCGTCGCGGCGAAGAGAACCTTTGCGATGCCCCGCAGTTTACCGGATACACCGTCGATGGAGGTTACGCTGAATGGATCGTGGCGCCCGAAGACTTTGTGTATCCCATTCCAGAAGGACTTATCGATGAGCATGCCGCACCCCTGCTTTGTGCCGGCATCATCGGCTATCGCTGCCTGCGATTGGCGGAAATCGGCCGTGGCGCAAATTTGGGATTCTATGGATTCGGTGCAGCCGCGCATGTGGCCATTCAGGTAGCGAATCATTGGGGTGTCCGGGTCTACGCTTCCACTCGCGATAAGCGCCATCAGGAACTGGCGAAGGAACTGGGTGCGCAGTGGACCGGCGGAACTCTTGACCCTCCCCCTGTCGAGTTGGACGCCGCGATTGTATTCGCTCCTGCGGGAGAAATTGTTCCAGCCGCGCTGAAGGTGCTCAGAAAAGGTGGCCGCCTGATTCTAGGCGGAATCCACATGACCGATATACCTTCGTTCCCCTATGATCTTCTGTATGGTGAGCGGCTGATCCGCAGCGTGGCCAATAATACCCGCCAGGATGGCCAAGAATTCCTGAAATTGGCGGCGCAGATCCCCATCCACACCCATGTGCAGGTCTATCCGCTCGGCGAAGCCAACCGGGCACTGAACGCGCTCAAGAGTGACGCGATATCCGGCGCAGCCGTATTGCGTGTAAAATCCTGAGAACTGCCATCACCTGAGGGATGAATCCATGAAGACGCGCGCCGTGTTGTTTCTGATGATCGGACTGTGTTTTATCGCTTGTTCGAATCCTTCCATTTCCTCTGAAACACGCCGCCAGGCTCCCATTCAACAAGTTGGCTCGCTGGAACCCCTCAGCGCAGCGGGTGAACAGGAATTGCGTGAACTCGTAGCCAGTGGAAAACTGGCCAGCCTGCAATGGCCCAATTTCTCGGCCCAGAGTGCCGCCGTGAAGGAGTTTTATGACCAGTCAGGTTACCGGTTGGGCTGGAGCCGCGGCGGAAAGCCGACGGCGCAAGCCATTGAGTCGATCGGCCTCCTCGAAAACGCGGACCAGAAAGGGCTGGACAGCAAGGACTATGACGGATTGCGTTGGCCAGAACGGTTGAAATCGTTGCAAAGTCCGTCTGGCGCCTCAGAAACGGCCTTGGTGAACTTTGATGTGGCGTTAACAGTGTCCGCCATTCGTTACGGCACGGACTTGCATCTCGGTAAAGTGGATCCGAAAACGCTCCACAAGGACTTCGATCCCGAGCGCGAGAAACACAACGCAGGCGCCTTCCTATGGCACAACGTGGTCGGTGCCGCCAGCGTGAAAGAAGTTCTCGCGCCGATTGAGCCCCCTTATCCTGGATATCAACGCACGCTCGCGGCCCTGCAGAAGTATCTGGAGATGGCTAAGCGGGAAGTTTCCGATCCCCTGCCGCAAGTGAAAAAGCCCATCGCGCCGGGAGAACTGTACGAGGCTACGGCGAAGCTGGTAACTCGTTTGCAATTCCTGGGTGATCTGCCGGCCTCTGCTTCGGCGCCAGATTCGCGAATCTATTCCGGCGAAATGGTGGAGGGTGTAAAGCGCTTCCAGGTAAGGCACGGACTCGATCCAGCGGGCAAGCTCGGTCCGCAAACCATCGACGCACTGAACCTCTCCATGAATGACCGAGTCCAATCCTTGCGACTGACGCTGGAGCGTTGGCGATGGATCCCTCATGATTTCACCCAGCGGCCGATCCTCGTCAATATTCCGGAATTTACTTTGCGGGCTTTTGACGCACAGGGCGAGCCGGCCTTGACCATGCGTGTGGTTGTCGGCCGCGCCATGCGTACGCAAACCCCGGTCATGGAAGAGCAGATGAAATATGTGATTTTCTGGCCTAACTGGAATGTTCCTCCCAGCATTTTGCGGGGAGAAATCATACCCAAAATCACCAAGGACCCTGCCTATCTGCAGAAGAATAACTTTGAAGTAGCCACCTATTCCGGACAGGCGGTGACTGACGGGGTCGTCAGCGAAGAGGTTTTGGCCCAGTTGCGCGCTGGAAAATTGATGGTCCGGCAAAAACCCGGGCCAAAAAATGCCCTCGGGCTGATCAAATTTATTTTTCCCAACGACCAGAACATCTATCTTCACTCCACACCTGCGCAAGCGCTGTTTAGCCAGACGCGCCGCGATTTTAGCCATGGCTGCATCCGCGTCGAAGATCCCCAAGCACTTGCGGAATGGGTGCTTCGCAATAATCCGGGATGGACTCGCGAACGGGTGGAAGCAGCATTCAAGGCACAGAAGGAACAGCAAGTGAATCTGACCAATCCAATCCCAGTCCTGATTGTCTATGGCACAGCCATTGCCAAAGAGGATGGCCAGATCTATTTCTTCGAAGATCTATATGGCTACGACCAGGCCCTGGCCAAACGATTCGACCAAGCGTATGCAACGCAGAATTAATCCAGCACTCTCGGGCGTCTGGTGCCGTTATTCCGGAAGTTGGACTTGGCCGCTGACCGTGAAGTGCGTCTCCGCGACTGGGACTGCTGTTCTGGGCTGCCCGCCTCCAACGGAAAGCTGGTAATCGCCGGGCGAGATTACCCTATCGCCCGTGTCGCTTACGTGACTGAGGTCTCTTGGATTGACGGTCAGATGAACGTGAGCAACTTTTCCCGCCGCAACATGCACGCGCGTAAAGCCGCACAGAGCATGGATCGGAGCCCCAGATAATTTCGGATAACTCAGATATAGTTGGACGACTTCGTCCCCATCGCGTGCGCTGACGTTTTTCACGTCCGCATCGACCGCCAGCGTAGCGCCCGCTTTCACGTGCTTCGAGGAAACCCTCACCTTCTCATATTTAAACGTTGAATAACTGAGGCCGTAGCCGAAAGGATACAGTGGCGTTCTGCTGAAGTAACGGTAGGTCCGGTTTGCCATCGAGTAGTCTTCAAACGGAGGAAGATCGCTGACGTTGGCGTAGAAAGTGACCGGAAGCCGACCGGCTGGATTGTTGATTCCCGCCAATGTCCGAGCGACAGCCTCTCCACCCTCTTCGCCCGGATACCAAGCCTCGAGAATCGCGTTGGCATGTTGCTTGGCCCAGTTGACGCTGAGAGCACTACCATTCAAAAGCACCACGACCAGTGGCTTGCCCGTGGCGGCAATGCTCTCGAGTAAATCTTGCTCTGGTTTCGGCAAGTCTAGCGTGGTGCGATCGCCGCCCTTGAATCCCTCTTCACTCACCGGCATTTCTTCTCCCTCGAGCTCGCTGGTGATGCCAACGACCGCGACCACCACATCCGCGCTTTTGGCGGCTTCGACGGCTTCGCCAGAAAGTCCAGGGTCCCACTTGGACCAGACCAGTTCTCCTGCCGGCGCGGCGCCCGCGCTCGGCGAATACTCGACAGTCACGGCGTATGGCTTACCGCCCTCCAGATACACATGACCGAGCCTGGTTTCGATGGTGCCGGAGTCAAATTGCATCGCGACCACTTTTCCATCCAGCCGTACCCGAAAGAAGCCGTTTCCGCGAAAACCGAGATAGTAATCGCCGGCGGATGGTGGTGTCAGAGTGGTTTCCCAACGCACCGCCCTTCCTGTTTCCTGCGCAACTTCCGGGGGCAAGACTGCATTAGCGATCTCCATGTTTGGTTCCACTCGAGTTGCTCGCGGAACCGGCTGTGAAGCCGCATTCATCAGCGCAAAGATATCTTTCACCACGAAATAACTGGCGCGAAGCCCAGGCCTGCCATCTACGGTAAGTAGGTCCGCCGGAATCGGTGAGGAGTTCTTACTTAAGAATTGTGTCCCCGGCACAAAGTGAACGTCTGCACCAGGAAATTCGGAACGCATACCTTGCAGCACAGAAACGGTACGGGTGGGAGTTCCGTTGTAGTTGCCCAACAAGACCTCGGTCTGTTCCGCCAAAGGGCCAACGACGGCGATTCGGATTCCTGTGGGCTTCAAAGGCAGCACTCCGTCATTTTTAAGCAGAACCATCGATTCATCGCCTAGCTTGCGGGCCAGCGCACGATGCGCGGCGCCGTCCAGAAGGGCCTCGTCGATTTTGTTGTACAGCACCGCGTCGGGCGGGTCGAACATGCCCAATTTCATCCGTGCGGTGAACAGCCGGCGAACGGCAACGTCAATGTCACCTTCTTTCAGGAAGCCCTGTTTGACGGCGTCCAAATAAGGAGCGTAGTCGTGGTCATCTGTGACTTTGGCCGTGAAGTCGATGCACTCATTATCCATTCCTGTTTTAAGGCTTATTGCGGAAGCCTCCGCCTGCGTGGCCCGGTAATGGTGCCCGTCGAAGATATTGCGCACCGCCGCACAGTCCGACACGACGTAGCCTTGGAAACCCCATTTCGCCCGCAATTGATCCACCAATAAGAATTCGCTGGCGCAAGCGGGTTGTCCGTTGACGCTGTTGTAAGCACACATGACCGATCCCGCTTTCCCTTCGGTTACCGCGGCACGAAACGCCGGCAAATACGTGTCCAATTCGTCGTGCTCGCTAACCTTTACGTCGGCAATATGCCGGGTGCTCTCGGGTCCACTATGCACGGCATAGTGCTTCGGCGTAGAAATCGCCCGGTAATAGTGGGGATCCTCACCCTGCATCCCGGTCACAAAAGCCACGCCCATACGAGCGGTCAGAAAGGGATCTTCCCCGTAAGTTTCTTGACCGCGGCCCCATCGGGGATCGCGAAAGATGTTCACATTGGGTGCCCAGTAATCGAGACCTTCGAAGATGTTGCTATGGCCGGCGCGCACTGCCTGCTCATGTTTGATACGTCCTTCGGTGCTGATCGCTACCGCCATTTCATGAATGCCCGGCGTGTCAAATGTTGCCGCCAGGCCGATCGGCTCGGGGAACTCTGTGGTCCCGTTCAGAAGCACACCATGCAAGGACTCGCTCCACCAGTCATAGGCAGGAATGTTGAGACGAGGGATTGCCCGCGCCTGGTTTACGAGTTGCGAAGCTTTTTCCTCGAGCGTCATGCGGGAAATCAGATCATCGACGCGCTGAGCTACTGGAAGAGCAGCATCGAGGTACGGAGGATTCGACGGGGAAGCAGCGGCCTGGGCGAATACGGGCACGTTGCCGGCCGTGAACGTGATGATCGTAGCGAGCATCGCAAATTTGACACTTTTCTTCATCGTCTCTCCTGTCGCCGAAATCCCATCCCGAACAAACGCTTCCTAGCACGAGGATATGCTAATTCATCGCACGACCGGCCCGTAAATGATGTGAATTACTGTGCCGCACCGGCGAGTATCAATACCACCAACTGATTTGCCAAGAAATTCCGCAGTGGGGTGGCAGGGTCAATGCTGTGGGCGATGCGAAAACCAACAGGTCAACTATGCGCAAGACCAGATCAACGCAATTTCAAAACTGCTGCTCGTTGGCTACGGCTGGATCGGATTTCCCGCATCCGTAGCACCACGTGCGCACTCGGCCGGTGTCAACGTGCACGAAGGCAGACCTCGGGTAGTATCCAACCCCGCCGCGGCCAAGCGCAAGAGCGGCATTCCGAAGGGTGAGGGTGTCGACCCCGGGAATTCGAATATCAATCGCGTGCGCCTCCATGTGTTGGCTGTGTTTGGCAACCCCTGCTGATCGCGCGCGCAAAAATTCATTGCTCCACGGTGTGCGATACCCGCAAATAATATCTATCTCCGCATCCGGATGGCCGACGGCCGCTACCAGGTCCGACAAAATATCGAACACATGCGGATCGTAATGCTTTATGTCTCCCGTGCGATGATCTCGCAGAAAATGGTCAAGCTGCGCTTCCGCCTCAGGCAAATACTGGTCGCCTCGGCGGTAAACGATGTCGATGCGCTCGCCCGTGTGCGTGTGGTAAAGCCGGAGGTGATGTTCCGCTCCGAGCGGCGAGTCACCGGCAATCGACGTGTTTGGCGCCAAGCACACGGAAGAAACCAGCAAAGCAGCGCACGCAACGCTCAGGAAGTTCACTCGCAACATCCGCTCCTCTGAATCAGTCCCTAGATTACCGAAAACTGAGGACAATAGAAACGCCAGCGTTGATATTAGTTCCTATGGATGGAGGAGGCTATGCTCGAGTGATCGATGTGCTTGGCAATGTCGGAATTCACCACATCGAGTTCTGAAGCAACCTGGGCTCAGGTGCCAAATAAAATTTAATTGTGCTCCGTTAAATCTTTCTCGTCGAGACGGTCGAGCCTGTCTCATAGGGCCTTCGGCCCGCGGAACCCCATGAAAATCACTTAGAGCTAAGATCGCCACGGCCCGGAGCGGCGAGGTCGAGAACTCAGTGGAGAGTTGAACCTGCGAGCCTGTCTGATCCGGAGCGTGCGTGTTAACCAACAAATTTTATTCTCTTCATCGACCGGCTCCTTCGCTTGTGGCTCTGTACTGCTTGTCTTCCGATTCGCAGCATAACCCATGCCTGCGAATCGGAGCCGGTCATTCCATTGTGACTAACGCAGTGATTTTCGACTCTCTGCAGGGAATGGAGGCTTTCGTATTTTGTTTGCTTCGGGAACCCCTAAGCCGTTTATTCTTCGTTGCGCCGGTCTGTGTGATTTCACATCACAATTGGGGTAAATCACTCAGAACACCTGATGTCTCGACATCAGGTGCCGTTGAATTGTTCAACGTACACTGTTGTAAATCATAACAATCGCTGCGCTTAACTTCTGTCCTCCTTCACCAAGTGTGTCCGCCCCGATTCGGTACCAGGTGTGCATTGATGCGATAACGGAGGTTTGGGCAGAAGTACACAGTTTCGATCCTGTTCGAACGTCCCCGAGGTTTCACAACAAGAAAGCGAGACCCACTCAGCCAAAGAATGGGCGGTAAGGATGACGGTGACCAAAACAAATCGCTCCCACCGAATCGCATACCTGGTTTTGCTCCTGGTTGTCGCAGTCGCGCTCACCACTGCGTTGGTGTTAGCGGGGGAACGCAAATCACTTCCGACCAATCGGACGCCGAGCACTACGAATTCAGTGGCGGCCGGAGAACTGTAATGCTGGTAGGCCTGGACCAGTCCTTTAGGCACCTCTTCCCGGCTACCGGGCTCCTGATCGCGGTGCTTTTTGTAATTTCTGTGCTTGCGATACCGGTTTTTGCGGACATCCATCCTGTTCCACTCGATAAGAACGCAGACGCGGCAAAGTGCCTGGAATGCCACGGGGACAAGGCCAAGGGAAAGAATGTTCACACGGCGATTTCGACGGGGTGCTTGAGCTGCCACGAAGTTCGCGTCAACAAAGACGTTACGCGAGTAAAGCTGATCACCACAACCCCCGCCGCGCTCTGTTTCACATGTCACGCGGACAAGAATCCTGCAGACCTCAAAGGTACGGTTCACAAACCTGCTGCCCGCGATTGCATCAAATGCCATGACCCCCACGAATCAGATAACAAATATCAACTAGTCAAAGCCACCAGCGGCTCTACAGGCAAAGAGAATCTTTGCCTGACTTGCCATTCCGTCGGGGTCAATGTGCCCGCTAAGGGGAGCCGGCACGCCGCGCTGGATATGGGCTGCGACACTTGTCATATCACTCATAAAACAGGAGAAACAGGCAAAGTCGAATTCGACTTTCATTTGACCAAGGCCACCCCCGCGCTTTGTGTTGACTGTCACGATCCAAAGGATGCCGACCTACAGAAGGCGCATTCAAATCAGCCGTTTGGAACGGCGGATTGCTTGCAATGCCACGACCCACATCAGTCCGATACGCCGAAGCTCATGGCGCAGTTCATGCACCCTCCGTTTGCGGATAAGCAGTGCGACACTTGCCACGCGCCCGCAAAGGACGGCAAGGTGGTTCTCACGCAAGCAGACGCAAAGTCACTTTGCGTGATGTGCCACGACGAAATCGCCAAGCAGATTGAATCGGCAAAAGTCCAGCATCCTGGGGCGGCAGGCGATTGCACCGATTGCCACTCGCCGCATGCCAGCCGTCAGCCCGGCCTGCCGAAGACCAACGGCGCCGACATTTGTCTCGGCTGCCACACCGATATGGCAGAGCTGCTTGACAAAAAGAAAGTACATCACCAACCGGTAGTGAAGGATGGTTGTGGCACCTGCCATGATGCGCACGGCAATGAGAACGAGAAGCTGCTACGCGTCAAAGACGTCAACTCTTTGTGCCTCGAATGCCACGGTCCTGACACGCAGGCGCAGCGCGACGACGCACAACACGTAATTCTTCTCTACGGCGGCAAAGCCAAAATAGCCGAGCCTTACAATGTCAAGGTTCTGCCACTTCACGCGGACATGGGACATCCCGTGGAGTTCCATCCCGTTTCAGGTCAGGTCAGCCGAGAAAAAGGCGCTGCGCAAATAAACTGCCTCACCTGCCATCAGCCGCATGCCGGTGCTGAGCCCGGAATACTCGTCAAGGACCAGAAAAACAACATGGCATTCTGCAGTACATGTCACCAAGGGAGAATCGGCAATGCGCTCAATTGATGGGACCGTTCATGGGACCGCGCGCGATGTCCGGCAGATTTTCGCTCCCCGTCGCTGTTGTACCACCTTTTTACTGGTGTGTCTGATGCTGTGTTCGCCCGCCTTGGCTCAGAAAAAAAGCAAGAAACCGGTTGACCCGAATGCTGGCCTTCCCCAGCGCGCGAATTTCGATCTCAGCAAGATTGTCTGGCCCAATCCGCCGGCGATTACGAGGGTGAAGTTCGTCCGGCAATTCACGGGAGAGAAAATCGATTTCGGTAAAGCCGGGGAAAAGCCAGCAAAGCAAAAGCAGACTTGGATGGACCGTCTTGCCGGCACCAAGCCCGCCCAGGACAAAATCCTCGATCAGCCGTTCCAGCTCCAGCGCACCTATGGACTCGCGTTTGACTCAAAGGGCAATGTGTACGCCGCGGATCAGGCGGTAGGTGCCATCTTCATATTCAAGCCCGGTGAGGACAATGCCAGAAAGGTGGAGATGATCCGCCACGGTCGCGAAGCCCACTTTGGCGAGATCAACGGTCTGGCGATTGACGACAACGACCGCATTTTCGTCAGTGACGACAAACTGCATAAAGTGATCATCATCAGCCCCGGGCCGGAACACAAAGAAGAAGGTTCCCTCGGGGTTGGCGTACTGGATCGTCCGGGCGGTATCGCCATCGACCACGAAAACCGTTTTCTCTACGTGGTCGATACCAGCAACGATGTGGTTGACGTCTTTGACGTGGATACCCACAAGTTCCTCCGTAAAATTGGCACGCCGGGTAAGAAGCACAGCCTGACTGATCCCGGTAACTTCTCTCTTCCGACCCACGTCGCGGTCGACCACGAAGGGAATGTCTACGTCACGGACACCCTGAACAATCGCGTCGAGATCTTCGACGCCGACGGAAATTTCGTCAGCATGTTTGGAAAGTCCGGCGACGGTCCGGCGGACTTTTCCCGTCCCAAGGGCATCGCTGTGGATGCGGACGGTCACATCTGGGTCACTGACGAAGTGCAATCTCGGGTGAAAGTTTTCAATAACGAGGGCCGTCTCCTCATTTACCTTGGCCAGCCCGGCACTTGGCCCGGGCAGTTTTCTGCCCTCTACGGCATTGCCATCGACCCGAAGAATAACAACGTTGTGACCTCCGAGCAGTTCCCGGGGCGGGTCCAAGTGTTTCGCTACATCACGGACGCAGAAGCGGCTGCAGAGAAAGTCAGCCGCGACGCGCAGGACTCCAAGCCTGATGCCGCACCTGCGAAGCCGGCCAACAATCCGGCACAGTCGACGCCACCAGCCGCGCAGAACAACGCTGCGCAGCGCAAGGCGCAAGGATTGGTGACTCCATGAGTCGCCAGCAGCTTTGGTTGTCTCCGGACAGCCAAGATGGAGGGGGTTCGGGTCCGGCCGGCCTGGCCCTCCCGATTCGGAGAGGCACTTTGAAGTGTGTTGCAACACATTTAGGAGGAAATCAGCGATGAAGAAAGTCATATTGGCACTAACCGCCGCCCTGGCCTTTGCTGGCATGGCGGCGGCGCAAGTCCCAACAACGTTAAACAGCACCTACTCACCGACAAGCGACGTCCTGGGCGCTCACTTGGTCTATGGACGTGGTTGTGTGGCGTGCCATGCTCCACACAGCGGCGCGCGGGGCAACGGTATCAAGACCACCGATGCATCGAGCGGCGACGCGGCCTTGTGGGGCGCCGATGTTGGCCCCTACTATAGCCAGACCTTCGCGTTCGGCGATGCGGGTGGATACCCCATCACAACCCCGGCGAACCTGAGTGCGGGCGCCCACGATCCAGCCACGACCGTAATGCTCTGCCTGAGCTGCCATGACGGCAACCTTGCAGTCAACGGCATGATGAAGGGCACCACGGTAGAAACCATCCCGAACGCCATTGGCGGCACTGCCCCAACCTGGCTCGGTAACGATGGCGGCACCAAGGGCGACTACACCAACGACCACCCAGTAGGACCGCTGGCCACGATCGGATGTGGCGGGCAGTACAACTGGGATTGCACGATTGTGAACGGCAAACTCACGGCCCCTGCTGGCAGCAACTTCTATAAATTCCAGCAGAACTACGGCTTCACTGTCTCCACCGTGAACTATGCTGGCAGCACCACACCGGCAGTTGCCTGCACCACCTGCCACAACCAGCACGTCATGAACGTCTATGGGGGAACCATTGGCGGAACCAAGGGTTTCTACCGGACGTTCTTCTTTGTGCGTGGTCCGTATGATCCCACCAGTGGCGGCAACAACGTTGCGCAGTTCTGCCGGCAGTGCCATGGTGGCGAAGCCAACGAAGCCAATAACGCCTACACGATCCCAACAACCTGAAACCTGTACCTTGAGGGGGAGCCGCATGCTCCCCCTCAGTTCTTGACCGAGGGGGAACTATGAAGCACGCGCTGACCATTTTCGCTCTGACTCTGATCGCTGCTGCGCTGCCCACGCAGGCACAGATGATGGTTTCACATGAGCCGACTACCAACGTCCCGGCCGCTGAACCAAACCCCAACGTTGGTCTGGATCGTCCGGTCGCCAGGGTCAACGGAACGGTGCTCACTCAGCGCGATCTTCTTCGCGAGATGTACACGATTTTCCCCTACGCTCGCGAACACAATGGTTCGGTTCCCAAGGCTATGGAAGCGGACATTCGCAGTGGCGCCTTGAGAATGATTGTCTTTGAAGAGTTGGTCTACCAGGAGGCCCTGCGCCGCGGATTGAAAGTGAGTCCTGTCGCACTCGCCAAAGCGAAGCAGGAGTTTCGCACTCAGTTCAAAAGCCCTGACCAATATCAAGAGTATCTGGCAAGCGAGTGCCATGGATCCGAAACCTTATTGACGAAGAAGATTCAACGGTCGCTGCTGATTGAGCAAGTGCTGCTAACGGACGTTAACTCCAAGGCTGTGGTAATACCGGCGCAGGCTAGGCTTCACTACGACAAGCACCCCGAGGAATTTCGCCAGCCGGAGTCGTTTTCCATCCAGACCATCAGTTTTCTGTCACAGCCGAACGCCACTACAGCGCAACGCGCCGAACTTGAGAAGCGCGCGCAAGACGGCTGGCAACAAGCCAAAAAAACCAAGGATTACGAGGAATTTGGAGTTCTTGCGGAGAAGATATCCGAAGACGATTACCACGTCATGATGGGCGATCATCATGCCGTCAGCCGAGACAACTTGCCTCCCGAAGTCGTTGCCGTCGTTCTCAAAATGAAGCCAGGACAAGTCAGTGATCTGCTTCGGTTGGGCGACAGCTACGCGGTAATTCGCCTCAATGCGCACACGCCCGCGCAATTACTGAAATTCGAAGATGTCAAGAGCTCCTTAATCGATCGCCTGCAAAAGCAAAAAACGGAACAGTTGCGTTCCGCGCTCGATAAGCGACTCCGGAGCAAGGCCAAAGTAGAGGAACTGTAGCTCTGGAAGGGAAGGCTGTGGCGTGAGGGTATGGGCCATATGTATAGTTGGGGCGATCACCATGGCGGCCGCAGCGCGCGTCCGCGCCCAGGTGAGAATCGGCAGCGACCTTAGCACCAATATGCAAGGCCAATTGGGCGTTGGTTACACCGACGATTATGGAAACCAGATCCCCTCGAATCATGAACTGGACTTGAGCGGCAATCTCTCTCTTTCTGGTTACTTTTACAATCCGAATTTCCTTTCTTTCAACGTGAATCCCTATTATGGGCAGTCCCGCGCCAATTCTGACTCGCAGGCAATCTCCGACAGCAGCGGGGTGCTGGCTAGCGTGAATCTGTTCAGCGGAAGCAATTTTCCGGGGTCGATCTCCTATTCCAAGACCTACGACAGCTTGTCCACCTTTGGCCTCATCGGGTACCCAAACTATTACACCCACGGTAACGGGGACGGACTAAACGTCGGGTGGGGCGTGTACTTGCCTGACCTCCCGGCACTTTCGCTAAACTACTCACAAGGGACCAGCAACTATTCCGTGTATGGAACGGACTCGGAAGGCAACACCAACTTTCACAACGTGAACCTTCGTAGCAACTATACGTTCGATGGGTGGCGTCTCAACGGCGGTTTTGGCTACTATAACGATACCTCAGCATTCCCAGAGGTCTTGAGTACCCAGGAGATTCTGAGCACCAACAGCAATGGGTATAATTACTTTTTCGGTGCCAGCCATGAACTCCCCTGGCACGGCCTGCTTTCCGCCAACTACACTCATTCGAATTTCGATTCTGAATTTGGAGACGACCGCTATACCGGTGATGTAAACACCGTGACTGTAGCTTCCAATTTTCATCCGATCAATAATCTGAGCCTGGGCGGCACTTTCAATTACACCGACAATCTCCTGGGTACCCTATATCAGACCATCATCAGCGCGGGCGGTATTCTTCAAACGGAGACTCCCGGGCAGACCTCCGACTCCTATGAATTCTATGGCAACGCGATGTATAAGCTCGGCGAACGCACCAGTCTTCTGGCTACTCTCGATTATCGCGACCAAAGTTACTACGGAATTTCTGCCGCCTCGACAACAGTCACGGCCGGCGCTAATCATTGGCGCTACCTTTGGGGCGGCACCATCAGCGGCACTGTGGACTACACGCACACGACGCTGCTGACCGGGGACTACAGCACCAATGGATTTCTGGCTCTGGCAACTTACACTCGGCACCTCGGTGTCTGGACGCTCAGCGGCTCTGGAAATTATTCGCTCAACGGACAAACGGCTTTAGTCGGCTACACCACTTCAGGCTGGGGCTATTCCGTCAATGCCAGCCGAAAATTCAGCCCGCGGCTCAGTTGGAATGCGGGAGCCGCCGGCTCGCAGACCCTGCTCAATCAAACCGGCTACCACTTCAATTCGCACACCTATAACACGGGTTTCAACGTGGGGTGGTTGGGTGCCACCGGAACCTATTCGCAAAATGACGGCACCTCGTTGCTCTACCAGTATGGAATTACCCCTCCGACGATTCCGATTCTTCCGATACTGCCTGTGAACCTGGTCGCTTATGGAGGACACTCGTATGGAGGAGGTATTGGATTGTCGCCGCTTAGGCGTCTGACTATCACCGCGAGTTACTCCAAGGCGTTCAGCAATACCAACAGCCAGATGACCAATTCCAATAACGAGAGTGAGAGCGTTACTGTTAGACTACAATGGCAATTGAGGCAGCTCAGCTTCAACGCTGGGTACAGCAAGTTTGTACAGGGATTCAGCGCATCGGGTCTGCCACCGTCCGACTTGAATACCGTCTATGCTGGGGTTTCGAGGTGGTTCAACTTCTTCTAAACCAATGGCCATACAAAATGCTTGCGCTGCTCTTCGTAGCTTGCCTCATTTTTCCCGGAGCAGCGGCGGCAGACCAAAAATCCAAGAAAAGCCAGCCGGCCGAGATACCCCACGTACCAGATTTGTTGCTCGAGGGAGGACGGAAGCTCGGCTTCGAACGGAGCTTTAGCTGGGAGCGCGAAGTAAAACCAAAACGCGGATTTTGGTCCAAGCTGGTGGATGTGGTCGCCGGTGCGCCGGAATTTCATACTATGGTTCGACCGTACAGCGTGGTTGCCGACTCGCACGGGCGCATAATCGTTACCGATCCGGGCGTAGCGGGCATCCACGTGTTCGACTTCGAACAGCAGAAGTACAAATTCATCTCCCGTTCTACAAAAGGGAATGATTCGCTGAAATCGCCGCAATGCGTGGCAGTGGATGATAAGGACAACATCTACGTGACCGATCCAGACAGCGGGCGGATTTTCGTTTTCGATTCGAAGGGGAAGTACTTGCGCATGATTGGCGCTCTCAAGTATGGAGAAGGATTCTTCAAGAGGCCGACGGGAATCGCCATTGATAGTGCCGCACAACGGATTTATGTGTCCGATACCTACCGCGACAAAATCTATGTCACGGATATGTCCGGAAGTGTGCTAAGAACGATCGGGAAACACGGAAGCGGCAACGCGGAATTCAATTTTCCCACCGAATTGCGGCTGCACGGTGATGACCTTATCGTTGTCGATGCTATGAATTTCCGCGTCCAAGTCCTAGACAAGTCCGGGAATTACCAGTTTTCTATCGGGCAAATCGGCGACAGCACGGGCAGCATGTTTCGCCCCAAGGGCATTGCCGTGGACTCGGAAGGTGATTTCTATGTAGTCGATTCACTGTGGGGCGTCGTTCAGGTTTTCAACCGTCAAGCACAGTTGCTCTATTACTTCGGCCGGCGCGGAACCGGTTTCGGAAACTTCCAAATGCCCACGGGGCTGTTTATCGATCGCAAGGACTTTGTGTACGTTGTGGATTCATTCAATCGCCGTGTCCAGGTCTTCCACTATTTCGGTCTCCCCAGCAAGTCCGCAGGAGGTGCCCAGTGAAACGGTTGTTCTGGCTCCTTTTCCTGGCACTGGCATGCACAGCCGTTTGGGGACAACGGCCACAGATCACGAGCGATGTGCTCGGCGTGCACAACATGACTGCCGCGAGCGGCTCTCCAGTTTCGAGTGGTTCATCGCTGGCTTGCCTGTTCTGCCACGCGCCGCACTCCGGGGTCGGCGGAGCCACGCCATTGTGGAATCAGCAACTCTCGAACCAAACGTACACGCCATATTCGAGCACGACCTATTCGGAAACCGGCGGCACCATACCGACGCTCGGTGCGGCAAGTAGTTTGTGTTTGAGTTGCCATGATGGCACGGTCGCACCAGGCACAACGGTCGCGTACAAGACAATTCCCATGGCCGGTAACATGAACGCTCTCGACGTGTTCGGCACCAATCTGCAGGGCTCACATCCGTTTAGTTTGGTTTTGCCGTTGAAAGACGCTCCAGACCTCGCGGCGTCTTTGGTCGCCTCAGGTAAAACAGCGGATCCCACCGGCGCGGTCCAGTTAATCTCTGGAAACATCGAGTGCAATACCTGCCACAATGGCCACGTGCAAAGCATTGACCCTTTGAACCCGAATTTCCTAGTGCGAAATAGCTCCAGTGGCCAGCTTTGCTTAGCTTGTCACGACCCGAATCGGGCGACCACCGGTAAAACCAATCCGATCGGTGGATGGGCGGTCAGCATTCATGCGACAGCCGGCAACCAAACCGGGATGCAACCGCCGGTCGGGGGCTACCCGACTGTCTCCCAGAACGCCTGCAGTGGATGCCATGCTTCCCACAACGCCGCTGGACCGGCCCGTTTGCTGCGCGGTTTGAATGAGCAGGATTGCATCTCTTGTCATGGAGGCGGCACCAACTTGTCGCCGGCCATCCCCAATGTTTTTGCAGAATATGCCGCCCCCAAGGTGGGTCATCCCTTCACGGAAGCCAGCGGAGCACACGATGCCGCAGAACCTGTGCTGCTCAATCAAAATCGTCACGCAACGTGCGCCGATTGCCATAATGCGCATGCCGCCATGCAGGTCACTTCCTTCACATCACCACCCGCCCCCAGGCCGTCACAGAACGCCGTCAGCGGAATCAGTGCCACGGACGGCGTTACCGTCCTAAATCCGGCGGTCAATCAGTATGAAAACTGCCTGCGCTGTCACGGAACAAGCATCGGCAAGGTCGCCAACCCGATCTTTGGCTATCTGCCAAACCGCTATGTTTCTTCGGCGGACCCACTTAACGTGATACCACCGTTCGCGCTGTCTTCCAGCTCGAGCCATCCGGTGGTGCATGATCGCGACAGTGCGTTTCCGCAGCCCAGCCTGCGGGCAAATATGCTGAACCTCGATGGGGTTACCCCAGGAAGGCCAATCGGTGTCAGGATATTCTGCACGGACTGCCATAACAGCGATGATAACCGTGAGTTTGGGGGATTAGGTCCGAATGGTCCTCACGGCTCAAGGTGGACGCATATTTTAGAACGTAGATATGAGTTTTCGCAGACTGCGGCTCCGGGCCAGCTGATTAACAGCTTGTTTCCCACCCCTGATTTGACTGTCAATGGGCCCTATGCGCTTTGTGGGAAGTGTCATGATTTGACGCAAATCACCGCGAATACCAGTTTCCCCCAGCACGCCTCGCACATAAACGATGGGTTCAGCTGTTCCGTGTGCCACAGCGCGCACGGCATGGGCGGATTTAATGGGAATGTCAGCGGAGAGCGTATGGTCAATTTCGACATCAATGTGGTGGCCCCCAATGGGGCAAAGCCCATCTCCTACAATAAAGCGACAAATACCTGCTCGCTGACCTGCCACCTGCAGGCGCACTAATGGCAAGGAGATTATTCTCCGGCAACGACCGGTTGCGACTCGTGGTGGACAGAAGATCGTGCCCATTTCCCAAACACGAAAAAGAACACCTTGACGAGGGGATAACATCCGAGAAGTAGGCTTACCCAGAGGATCGGATGACGGTAGCGCTCGTCGAATTGCACAACATAATAGATCGGCGGATAGAACAGCAGCCAAATGACAAGAATTACAAAGCTCGCGCGGTTCTGTAGCCACAATAGGACGAGCCCGACCACACTGAGTGCTGTCAGTACGGAAATCATCCGTGCAGCCCGACGCGGGATGGGCCCGGCATCAAAGTCTTCGTCTGCGCGAGAGGGGAACCAGAATGCGACAAAACGCTGCTCCGATAACTCCGCAAAGCGTCCTGGATATTTGGCGATCCACTGGCGCGCATCTTTCATGCGCTCATGGTTGTATTTCACCTCGCCTAAAGCAAGAACCTTCTCGGCCTCTCCGATGCTCTTGTCCGGATGATTGATCGAGAAGCAGTCGCTCGAGAAAAAATTCAAGGGAAATGAGTATTGCGCACAAGGATTATTCGATACTGCGAGTTCCAGCCCGAGGTTGTCTCGGAGAAATACAAGTTCATGAAAGACAAGGTAATTCCGAATGATCCAAGGAAGGACGAGCAACATAGTTACGATTGCGGGGATGGCCAGCTGGGAAGAAGAGCGCTTCGCAAACAAACGCAGGGCAACCAACCATCCAACGAGGACAAAGATCGGTGAGGGATTGAGCAATAACAGAAGCCCCCACAGCGCTCCGGTACAGGCTAGTTCGCGCTTGGTCAGCGCGCGATGAAATGCGGTGTACATCGGGAAACCCAAAACCACGGCCAGAAGTCCTACATAGTCGGCCTCCCATCTTTGTAATGAAATTGTGGCAACAAGCCAGCTGGCTGCTCCCAAGAGGCCAGTTTCAAACCGGAGACCAAGGTGTCGTGCCAGGAATGGGAGGAGGCTCAACTGTAAACTAACGACAAAAATAGTTACGCGTCCCAAGACGTAGTTGCCCATGCCTTCATTTCCAAAGTAATGGATGATGACGGCTACAAGGGCTGGATAACCCGGTGCGACGTGTGCGGATGGGCCGGTGATTAGAGGTTGGAAGGGATCGGAGAATGTTCCATGCAATGCGAGGGAATTCGCCAATTGCAGCGATTCGAGACCAGTATTGTAAATACGGGTGTACGGACGATATTGCACCCTATATACGTAATGTGTGGCCACAAACACGGCCAGAGCGGCAATCAGACGCAGGAGCTTTGCAGATTTCATGATTGATTTGCGAAAGATATTGTGATCCTGACTTAACTCTAGAATACAACACGAATACACGTGCGAAATGGTTTTCTTCGCCTGACCGTTAGCCCGGGTTGGCGAAGGGAAGGGAAGAGCTTCAGAATGGAGCGCCAACCGGTGTTCACGAGGTTCACGTCTGGTCATCGCCCACTCTTTCTTTTCTTGGGCTTTGTAGCCGTGCTCTATGCGTTTTTTGCCGGGTTGCGTACGGTTGCGGATCCCGATCTCGGTTGGCAGATGGCCACCGGGCGTTGGGTTTGGCTGCACCATGACATTCCCTCGACGGACGTCCTTTCCTATACGGCGTATGGTCGACCTTGGATCTATCCGGTGGGATCCGGACTGGTGTTTTATCTTGTTCACCTGGTTGGCGGGTACGGCTTACTATCCTGGCTCGGCGCCGTCGCTTGTGTTCTGACCATAGCGGTCTTGTTGTATCGAGGATCGGCGTTGACGGCGGCATTCGCCATTATCGCTGTTCCCCTCGTCGCCTACCGCACCGCACCGCGAGCGGAAATGTTCACCATTCTGATCTTTACGCTCTTTCTCCAGATTCTCTGGGGGCACTTGCACTTGCGAACCAGCGCACTGTGGGCATTGCCACTGCTAATGGTGCTGTGGGTCAACCTCCATCCAGGGTTTGTTCTAGGCCTGGTACTTACCGCGATCTACCCGGCATGTGAACTACTGCGCTTTTTCAAAGACGAAAGCCGTGCGGAAGTAATGATGCGCATAAGAACCACCTGCCCCTGGTTGTTGGCGGTTTGGTTGGTCACCCTGCTTAATCCTTGGGGGGCGAATCTCTATTCCGCGTTGGCCCGCCAACACCAAGCTACTGCGCTCCATTCCCAATGGATCAATGAGTGGTCTGCGGTTACAGTAAATTGGAACACGGTTCGTCAGGGAGTGACGCTTCGGGATCCCGATAGTGCTGCATTTGCGCTTCTGGTTGCAGCTGCTCTGGGGACTGTTGTTGCGTGTCTTCGCCGGCAATGGTCTGCCGCATTGCTGCTCATCGGAGCGCTCGCTGCGGTGGTTCAGCACATGCGGTTTTTGGGGCTTTTTGCGTGCACCGTAACGATAGTCGCTGCGCCTATTCTATCTGGTGAACTTACCGCAGTTTGGGAACGCGTGCGCTACCCGACGATAAGAAAGGCCGTCCTCGCGTGTGCCGTGCTCGCCTTGCTCGCATTGGCCGCAGTACGATCCTGGGACTTAGTAAGCAATCGCTATTACTTTTCTTCAAACAATATCTCCTCGTTTGGTCCGGGACTTTCGTGGTGGTACCCGGAACAGGCGGTCCGCTTCATTATGCGCGAGAGCATTCCGCCTCGGCTCTTCAATACCTACAACGAAGGTGGTTTTCTTGTCTGGGCCCTCGGGTTGCGTTATCTCGACTACGTAGACGGGCGCGCTCTGCCGTTTGGTCCGGACATGTTTGTTCGCATGAGCCGCTTGATGCAGGCTTCTCCAGATTCGCCAGCGTGGATTGACGAAGCCGACAAGTATGACATTAACGCGATCCTTATTCCGTTGGGGCGCTATGAGGGCCTGAAGTTTGTTGGCGATGCGTTAGCGCAGTTTTGCAACAGCTCGAGCTGGCGTCCAGTGTATCTCGATGAAGTCTCGGTTGTTTTCGTGCGCGCGCGGCCTGAAACTCAGCAGATTATTGACCGCAATCAAGTAGACTGTCGAACGGCTCCTGTTCCGCGTGTGGTTGTGGGCGGGAGTCGATCCGTCGCTTTCAATCAATGGGCGAATGCTTCAGCGGTGCTTTTTGTGCTGGGGCGCAATCAGGAGTCCGTTGCCGCAGCCAGTTCGGCATTGTCGCTATTTTCAAAAAGCGCCGCTACCTACTTCGTTCGCGCCAAGGCCAGGAAAAATCTGGGTGACCTCGCTGGCGCTCAGAACGATCTTCGGATGGCCGCTCACCTCGAAGACGGTATCGCCACGTGGTCGGAACTGGCCGACCTCTATTATCAGACTGGGCAGTTTGGTGCTGCACTCAGTGCGGGTGAGCACGTGGCGACACTTTCTGCGGATCCCCTTCCCATCTATCTCTGGCTCGGCAGCGCATACCTGCAAGCGAAACAACCTAGTATGGCCCTTAGCTCGTTCGACCGTGCCGATCGAGTGCTTGCCGGACGGGACCGCCAAGAAGTCCGTCTGCCATTGGCCGACCTGTCCGAGGGACGTTCGCGAGCTTGGAACGAGATGGGCAATCTCAGAGAAGCCACGGCTCAACAAGAACGAGCCGTGTCTTGCGCGCCCGAACGTGCCACGGCATGGTTGCGATTGGCTGAGCTTTACGAGCAGCAAGGCAGGGTTGCGGAGGCCCAAAAAGCTCGGGCACGAGCCGGCAGGAACGAAGTCCCGATCAACTAGCCGTTCGCATGTGATGAATCGTTTACGAGCTCGGCGGCAAACGGTTGGCGCGTTCGACGGCTCTTTGTGCATCCGCAAATCGCCCCAACCGTTCATAGAGCATTGCCAACTGCTGCCAACTCTCTCGATTCTGCGGGGCCAATCGTACTGTTTCTTCCTCGTAGGCTACGGCTTGGGGCAGGTTGCCGAGGGCATCAAAGGATACCGCGCGTCCGTGGGCAATACTGGCCAGGAAGCTCTTGTCTACAACGGCTAGTGGATGGGCGCCTAGGCTCGCCGCCGAACGATCGAACGCGTCTAAAGCCTCGGCGGGCCGCCGAGCATCGAGGTAAGTATAGCTAAGTTCCAGAAGTATTCCCCATGGACGAGGTGAGAGGGCGGCGGCGTGCTCCCCGGTCTGGATCGCTTTTTCCACCTGGCCGTGACGCCGATAGAAAGAGGCCAATGTTGCCCATGGCGCAACCGCCACAGGCTGCAGCTCCGTCGCTTCACGAAGTTCTTTCTCGGCGATTTTCCATTGGTTGGTCTGTTCATATATGGTGCCCTTTATAAAGTGAAGGAACGCGCACTCTGGGAAAATTGTCAGCGCCGAATCAGCCGATATCAAAGCCTCTCGGTAGCGTCCCAGTGCTTGCAAAATGGCGGCTGCGTTTGCTCTGCGATTGAACAACTCCGCCCTTGATCCGTTTTCACGCGTAGGCAAACGGGCCGTCGCGCAGTCGACATCGTTACGCTCAATTAGTTCTTTCGTTTCGGGCCGAACGCGCACAAAAACAGCGGAACTCTCGTCCAAGTAAACGGGTCGCCAACTTTGACTTGTACAAAACTGTTTGAGGGCCGGGAAGAATTGCAACCCATCATAACGGCCAATGGCGACGAGAATCACGTTGATATTGTAACGATTGGCTTCTTCTTGCCAGACCATCGAGTCTGGCCCGGAAGCCATCAGTAGACCAGCCCGCGCCATTCGCTCTGGGCCAAACGGAATAGCTCGACTGTCAATGTAGTCGGGATATTCGGCCCCGAGGCGCCAGATAACAAACCCACCCTCGTTATAGTCATTCATCAGGTTGCCCGGAACTGCCTGTGCTTCGATAAACGATACTCCTCCTTCGGGGAACCACCAGGAAAGCCCAGTTCCGAAAGTCGCGAGCGAGGTTGCCCGAAAATAGGCACGATTGGTCACAACATCGCTCGACCGCAGTACCGCAAGCGTGGTTAACAACAATATTGCGGCTATCTGAAAAGCGAATCTGGCCGACGGGATGCCCGCAAGTCTATTGGTGATTGCCACGATGGCGGTCCGCAACATCGTACTGCCCACGACCACCACCACCGCCGCACAGAACACCTGGAGCCGGGCATGACGTAAGCTCAACAGTGCGGCTGCAGACAGAAGTAGAGCGGCTCCGAGTTGTTTCTGCAGAATTGCGGACAGGACGGCCAACGCGGCGATGACGAGGAGCACAAAAAATGCGCCTTCGGCGTTTCGCAACGACAACGAGGCGCATAAGATTGTCCAGTTCAATGGCGTGGTCGCCCATTCGCTGATAGTTTGGGCGTGCTGCGCCATGGCTTGATCCTGGCGTAGGAGCGCACCAAAAATCGACCATCCCCACGGATTCAAGATGGTGGCAAGGATCGTCAGGCCGAGCCATGGCCAAGCCTTTCGCAATCGTTGGCTCGCACCGAAGCGTCGCTCTGGCGAAACCCAATCGGTCGCCTCCAAAAGAACGTAAGCAAACGCGAGCCCCAGTCCAGCAATGAATCCGAGATGAAGATTTACCCACAACACCATCAACATCGGCAGGAGCCATAGCCGCTCTCGCCCCTGCGTGTAATATGTCCAGAGCACTGACAGAAAGGTCGCAAAGAGGAGGACGCTGAACATTTCGGCTCGAGGGGCGGTGCGCAGCGCGATTAAGGGAACGGCAAGCAATGTCAGAGCGCAAGAAATTAGAGACGCAGGTCGGAGGAGAATGGCCGTCGTCGAGACACAAACGAGCGCCCCAAACCACGAAAGCAGCGAGTACTTGCCAATCGAAAAAAGAAGGTAGAAGAGCAGACCCGCGCCAACCGGATATACCCAAGGCTGCCCCTTCGCGGTATACGACAGCACGTCGATCGAAGAAATTTGATGGTGCTGGACGACCCAGCGTGCCGTGGCCATTTGCCAGCCGAGGTCATAGTCCGTCAACGTCCGCAAGCCTGCCAAGAGTGCGTATAGGGATGTGACTATGCACAGAAAAATCATACCCTGCCGCAAAGGAGCAGCGTGCCACCCTTGAGGATCTCGCCCGTCCCGAGTGACAGACTCAATCATAAAGTTCCTATGCGCATTCGCGCCATCCGCTACTCTTGGCGTTCGTAGGTGAACATGTAATCCGCGCGGTCCGGATCGCGGGCTACAATTTGCGAGGTCTTCAACGACTTCCTTAAGCGATCGGCTGGCGTGCCCGGCAACTCATTATTCGAGAGAACAAAGCCGCCGGGCTTCAGCATTAGTGCCATATTCTTCCGAGCGAGGGCCTGCTCGAACGTGCCAAAATAGATGAAGATATTAGTGCCGATTATAAGGTCGAAGCCCTCCTGGGGTGTCAGCGTTAGGTGCTGCAAGACGATGTTTAAGTCCACGGGACTCATGCACAACAAGAACTCCGGACGAATTTTCACCGCGCGTGTCTCGGTCGTTGCAGCCGCTAGCGTGGGAACGCCGACGGGAGGAACCGACTCGCCGATGCTAGAGCCGAGCTGTTTCCAATATTGGATGAATGCTTGTCGGTACTCCGGCGTCTGTCTTGCCCCTGTGTCCCACGGTAGTTGAATAGTGTATGTTGCTCCCGCAGCTGCGGCTTTGCGCGCGCGAGCAAGATGGAAGTTCACGTCGGGACTGATGTCCAGGGTGTAAACCTCCACTCTTCCCGGACCGGCAAGGCCCAGTTGGCGCAGCGAATCGAGAACCGCGAGCGGCTGGATCGTCTGCAAAGGATAATAATCACTGCCATTTTCCTTGTTCGCGAAGTCCAATCCCGGCCCGACAATCGCAACCCGGTGCACCGAACCCCGGCTTAGCAGCCCGGTCTTGAGCATGTTCGCTAAGTGCACATGGATGAGGAAGTCCGGCCAAAGGTTTGTGTCAAGCGATATGCCCCGATCCTGGAACAGCTGAGACTGGTTTCCGCGCTGAACCTCGGTCGTGTAACGCACCACCTCGTCGCGCATAAGCGCCAGATTAGCAAGCAGATACACTCTAATCTTCTTGCGCTCTTCGGGCGTCTTGAATGAATAGCCTTTCTTCTCAAGGAAGGCACGCATGCGCGCAAAGCCTTCGCTGGCATTGGACGCACTCATCGCACGGATCAGATCATTGGCGCGATTCTCAGCGAATGCGTTCACAAGCGAGCTTTGCCCGTAGCGCAGCAGATATTCGTCGTCGATGCGGTATTCCTTTGTATATGTAACGCCAAAGCGAAGCAGATTTGTAAGAGTGTCTTGTTCGCCGCGCTCCAACCGCCCGCGGATTTCTGCATCCTCGGTTTTTGCCCAATCCGTCCAGAAACTCGCAGTCACCGTCCCCGATTCACTCAGTCCCTTCGGGAGGTTGCCGCGCATGACTTGCAGAACCGGCTGGACTTCCTGAAAGGAAAGAAAATCTGTGTTGGGCGCGGATTGCGCCACCGCGGCAATAGGGCTGCACACAGCGCAAAGAACACGCAGAATCAATCGCCGATATGACATGATATCCACATTACGGTCTCTGCTGAGCAGAGCCTTGCGCCTCCGCAATTAGCTGTTCTACTTGTGCGCGCGCCGCAAATCCGGGATTCGTCGCTAAAAGCTTCTGCCAGTCGCCTATGGCTGCCGGCGCGTCGTGTTTGCCTTTCCACTCCACAATTCCCAGGTTGAACAGTGCGTTGGCTTTGTTCGGTTCGTCGAGGAGAGCCTGCTGGAATTCCTTGATCGCCTTATTGGCGTCGCCCGCGTACCAGTAGGCCGTGCCGAGATCCGTTCGAACCTCAGTGTCTTTCGGGCGGGACTTCAGCACGTGCTCGTAATAATCGATGGCGATCGGATATTGCTTCGCATCATAGTAGAGATTCCCGATTTTTGTGGCGAGGTCTGCGTTATTGGGGTCGGCCCTTAATTGCTCGACGAGCGGCGCAGCTTGTTCGTCAGCGGCTTGTTTTAGCTCCGCCGGCGAAGGTATGTCCTGAATCGAGCCGACGTTTGAGGCCGCGGCCTGGTTGCTAGGCAGGTGCGGTGTCGACGCAGAGGCCGAGGTCACGGTCCGCACGGTTGTTCGGGCGAAGATTCGGCGGACGGTCAATCCGCCACACAGGCCTAAGAGCAAAGAAAATAGCGCAAGCGCTAAGGCCTGGGCATTTGTCCATGAACTACGCGTGATTGTCTTCAGTTCGGTCACGTGGGTCGCCTCCTTTCCTGCGTTTTGGGTTGCGGCGCTCACCTCTAAGTTACTGGTGTGACAATACTTAATTGACCCATAAGGGCCGGATTCACACGAGCCTGAGCGAACCCAACATTAAGTTAGGTGCTACGGAATAGGGGTGCCGCGCTTAGCGTCACAGTTCATTGTGACGGCCGTCACATTCCTTGTTGGTGACCTGTGTGACGGATTGTTCACGGATTTGCGATCGGGAATGCTCACGCTCGTCCAACGACTGGATTCTGCTGTCCGGAGAAGACTGTCGCTGTAACAAACCTACCACCACAAGAACTACCCGTGACTCATGGTCCTGCGGTGCTTGGGATGACCTCGTTTATCGAACAAACGGAGTTTGCGCCCGCCTCGCCGGATTCTTGGTACTCGCCGTCCTCATTTACGGCCCACGTGTTGTATTTCATTTCACCGGCCAGAATGTTTCGCGCGGTCAGTATCGCGGTCATCATCGCGTGATCCTGATTGTTGTATTTGTGCATACCGTTGCGTCCTACCGGATGGAGATTAGGACAATGCTCCGCCAGCGCTTGGCGAATCGTGTGCACATGCTGCTTGTAATTGTCGTCGTATATGGGATATGCCTTGGGCTGCCGAATTACGCAGCCATCCACGATATCCGCTGCCACGGCAAGCCGCACTCTTTCTAATTCGCTTTTCGCCAGCGCGATCAACTCTTCGTCTTGGGCCGTCCACAGTCCGTCGCCTTCAAAGCAGAAATACTCCAGACCATAACTGCAGTAATTCGGATCCGGCACCATATCCGACGACCATGATTTGTAGTTTTGAATGCGGCCAACCTTAACAGTCGGATCGTGGATATAAATCCAGTTATCATGAAAGCGGTTCCGTTCTCGCAGAATTACACCCACGGTCACGAAATCCCGATATCGCAACTCTTTCGCGGCGCGTACCGCAGCTTCCGGGACCTGTGGCTCGAGCCCTCCCACCAACTGGCGCATTGGCATGGACGAAATCACGTGCTCGGCGCGGTATTCCTCAACTCGTCCGTCCGGCGTATGTGCCGTCACCGTCCAATGCCCGGTTTCCGATTCGAAGCGGCACCGGTCTACGCTGCGTCCGAGCAACAATTCACCGCCCATGCCTCGTACTCTGCGGGCACAGGTTTCCCACATCATTCCCGGTCCCAATCGAGGATAACGGAATGTATCGATCAGCGTCTTCACCACCTGATTCTGGTCGGTCATTCTTCGTTTCGGCATCACGGCGTTCTTGATTGCGGAGCCCAAAGAAAGCCCTTTGATGCGTTGCGCCGCCCAATCCGCGGAAATTTTCTGGCAGCTCGTGCCCCAAACTTTTTCGGTGTAGGTCTTGAAAAAGATCTCAAACAGCCGCCTTCCAAACTGATTGACGATCCAGTCTTCGAATGATTTCGGGTTCGTGGTCGGATACACACGCGCGCCCATAAACGACAACACGCAACGCGTGGACTCCAAAAGGCCAAGCTTCGAAAGCGCTTCGAATGGCTTCAGGGGGTACGCGTAAAACTGCCCGCCGTAATAGATTCTCGACGAACGCGGACGCTGGAGCATGTCCGCCCCCAGAATCTCCGTCCAAAGGTCTTCCACGTCCTGGGATTTGGAGAAGAACCGGTGCCCGCCGATATCGAACCGATATCCGCGGTAGTTCACCGTACGTGAAATGCCGCCGACGTACTCCGGGTCGCTCTCGAGCACAAGCACGGGTTGATTTGCCTTGGTCAGTTCATACGCTGCGGTCAGTCCGGCCGGCCCCGCTCCCACAATGATCGCTTTCAGATGGCGGTCACTCATTCCGGTCTACACCGATTGCCAGCGACTTCTATCTTTTTCCGATGCTCTTATAAATAGCAAGGGGAGCAGCACGTCAACCTCAAAGGAAAAGCGCCTCAAACGATCATCATGTGCCGGTCGTCCGTATATTGCCTTCGTCCGAACGGCGGTAATTGGGCTACATTTTTAATGAGCACTTGTGGCACTCGTTGACGGTAGCATGCTTGTTCAGTGGGAGCCAGCCATGTGCCTATCAGACCTATCAGAAGAGTGATGGTGGACAATAGATGGCAGTCCTATACGCTATCAGTTTTTTGCGCCGTTACTAGCTTTGGCTTCTGCGATCATTTGTTCCACGATGGGTTTGCGATCAAGACTTGGGTTGGTCTTCAGCAACTGTTGCCAAGCAGCGATGGCCCCGGGAGCATCGTTCTTCCCTCGATACCGAATCATCCCGAGATTGAAGAGAGCGTTCGGGTCCTTCGGATTGTATTTTAGCGCCCGGTTCAACTCGGTAATGGCTCCGTCTACGTCGTTCGAATAGAAAAGACAGGAAGCTCTTTGTGTGCGCGCGTCCACATTCTTTGGGTCCAGCGCCAACACCTTGTCGAAATATTCTGCGGCTTCGGTGAACTGATGCGATGCCTGGTAAATGGCTGCGATTTGCATCAGCAGAACGGTGTTCTTGGGGTCGCGTTTTGTTTTTTCTACCAAGGTCGACGCCTGAACGTCCGCCATTTGCTTCATTTGTTCCAGAGTCATTTTCGGGTGGCCCCCAGGGTATACAGTTGCCGTCGTAGTACTTGAGACGCCCTTCACCCGAGCGGCCGGGTCGGCATGGCCTCCCAGTAGGAAGTATCCAAACATCATGCCGACGATCAAGCAAATCGCTGCCAATCCGTAGACCGTTTGGGATGGAACGCCGCTCTCAACCTCAGGACTGCGGGTTCCTGTTGACGTCTGCATGTGTGCGGCTCCTATGGCCCCCCGGAGAATCCACCCAGCCTCCTCTTTCATGCCGCTATCGTATTCATTCCAATCCGCTTAGTGTGGCGAAACGAAGATTCGGGACGCGGCCACAAAGCGTCGGCTAGCGAAGGCTAGGAAAAAGGGTAGAGACTCAGCGAACAGGGTGCCGCGGCAAGCGTCACAAGTGTTTGTGACGTGCATCACAATGATCACAATGCCCCTCGCTTTTCCTTCCACCTCTTCCCGTGTATCCTGTCAAAGCTCTGCTCCTCGCGTTCCGGCCGCTCGAGTTCAACTGTGAAAAGCTCTCCGAAACAAACCGCTGCATTCTGGCAAAGAGCAATGGTCTACCTGATTTGGGTGGGCATCGGAATTCTGCTGACTCATGGTCATCCCGGGACTCAGCTGTTGCCTCGGATTGTCCTTCAATCTCGCAACAATGACAAACGTTTTGTCTTTGCGGATCTCGACGGAGATCGCAAGCCGGATTTGGCCTTGGTGGAAACACAAAGTGGGCGAGCGGCCAACACAAGTTATTCCATCCATATCAAGCTGAGCGCCGGAGCCGAATCGGCCATAGGTCTTAATGGGCCAATTGGCGGCGCTCTTTGGCCGATTTGCCGCGGAACGGCGCGGAAAATCGTGCGGCTTTCCCGCAATGGGCTCCCCAAAGTGCTTTGGCCAATAGGTGGCTTCAAACCACAGGGTGTAACGATCGTCTCGGAGCCAATGGCAGCTTGAACCACTCGCGAGTACTCATCGAGACATCAACTTGCAGCGTGGTCATAGGCGCGCCCGAATTTCGCAACATGGTGCGCCCCTACAGCATCGCCACAGATTCCAAGGGACGCATCATCATCACCGACCCCGGTGCCCACGGCGTGCATATCTTCGATTTCGAAAAGCAGAAATATAAATTCCTGTCGCGCATCGACACCGGCAAAAATCCCTTGGTCGCTCCGCAATGCGTCGCCGTCGACGCGCAAGACAGTCGGCTCGCCTGATGGGCACGCGCATTTTCTGCACGGATTGCCACAATAGTGACGACAACCGGGAATTCGGAGGAACGGGACCGGATGGGCCGCACGGCTCGACGTATCCGCACATCCTGGAGCGAAACTATCAGTTCAGCCAGGCCGCAAGCCCCGGGGGAACGGTGACGAATACCTATCCCAATCCGGATACCAGTCCGCAAGGGCCATATGCGATATGCGCGAAGTGCCACAATCTCAGCATCGTGGTTTCCGCCACCAGCTGGTCCGGGCATGTCAACCATGTCTCGCAAGACGGCCTGTCCTGCTCGACGTGCCACACGGCCCACGGCATGGGCGCGGCGAGCGGCAATGTTTCTGGCAATAGCCTGATCAATTTCGACATTGGCGTGGTGGCGCAAAACCAGACCAGCCCAATCTCATACAATTCAGCAACAAACACATGCACCCTGGTCTGCCACAATGCAACGCACAATCCCGATGGCAGCGTGTCCGTGGCTGGTGCCGCCACCCCGACCTCGTCGCTCCGTAAGCGCTAATTCGCCGCCGGTCCGAAAGTAGCGCGGAGCGGCAGGTGGCCTGCAAGACAATTCTCGGGTTTTGCAGGCGTACATAGGGACGAGGATAATCCATCTGCAACAGAGAGAACCGAAACCACTGCGCACGCGCGGGCGCGCTGGGATTCTTGTGGCAGCGGAAATTGTGGTGGTTGTGGCCACTGATCGTTCTGTTGCTGGAAATTATCTGCGTGTGTGCACAGTCGTCAGCCGCTTCTGAAACGCATCCAACTGCTTACCGGAATGGCTGTACGGAAGCCGTTCGTGCTAAAGATGGTTGTTTTCGAAAACGCTCCGGCGTCATTGCCAGGCCCCACACGATCCAGTAGGTGACGCTTTTCCGCTGCCACGGTCTCTCCAGGTGCGCTAACTAACCGCGATCTTTCACAGCTGGCAGAAGTGAAATGAAGTTTGTTCAAATTAGGAGTTGCAGGATGGTTTCGTGGGGTGCTGTCGTTTAGCTGATTCGGTTTTCGTTTGGTGTAAGAGTTTTTCTCTCTCCCAGGCTGTTTCGGCGCACACCTTGCCGCCGGTTGACATAAGCGAGGAAAAAGTTGTTAGGAGTCATTCTTCTTCAATGCCTTAGCGGCACGGCGCAGAGCTTTTCATAGACTTGCTGGAACAGCGCGACATAGGGGTACCCACCGGCCAGCGACCCACACCTTGCGCACCGTGATGCGAATCAGCGGGCCGATATTCAACACCTTGAGCCGAATGGTGGAGGACTGGGCCTGGGCCAAATCCGTTCCCGCCAGTCCCAGTCGCCGCAGCATCTGCAACAACGCGTAGGCGACGTCGCTGCTTCACAGCCGGGCCATTAAAGCCGGCATGACAGGCGCGGTGACCCCGACATGAATTGAACGGATAGGCAGAGTTCGACCTTCATGTCTGGACTCTTGCGGTCTGCGCACTCGAGCGACGAGCTGACCGAAGGTTAGGTTTGGATAACTCCTCTAGAGCGGATATTCGATGCTAGTCCATGCGTCCATTTAATCAGTTGCCGCATCCAACAAATGTAGTTAAATCCGACCACTTCAGTCGTATATGCTAATTGCAATTGATGTTAGATCGCTTGCCGTTCGATGCCTTCTTACGCACGTCGCTGCAAGCTGAAGATACTTAATATATTACGTCTTGACGGAGGATCTCTCATGAAGTCCAATGATAACTTCTAGTTGTAAGTAATTTGCAACTAATTAATTTCACCTGGTGTGTTTCGAGTGCGGTGCCATTACGGAGCATGCGAGTTCCTCGTTCGAGAAGCTGAAGGAAGATATCGCCAAGCAGAGCGGGTTCGACATCTGGGTGGTGCGGTTGGGAGTGGGCGGGCATTGCAAAAGGTGCAGGAAGGCTGGGAGCTAGCCGCGAGCCATTTCCTTTCTTTGCGTTCTAGTTGCGAACAGGTCGCATGCGAAATGCAATCGGCGCGAGGAAGAGCAAGACTGACTTCAGTTGAAAGAGTTTACGACGGTCCCCAGCAAAATCTATTCGGAAAGGGCTGTGGGGATCGGAAATCGACAACCCGAATGGGCTGACGACCTTCGGCATTATGAGGGAACCAGCCCGGGTGTATGAGGAGAAATACCGCATGGCTGGGGTCCGATTTGTCAGGAATCATCCCCATCTTTCTCTTTCGGAGCATCCGCTGCCCGGTTGCCTGCGGTTCCGGAGACAGTCGAACACAACCCTTGTCGCGTTCTTCGCCTTGCTGGCGCTACTGTCATTGCCCGCACTTTTGGCTTGGGCCGGTGTAGGCGGAAGCATCTCGGGCACAGTGACAGATTCGAGCGGGGCGGTCGTCGCCAAAGCAAGCGTTACCGCAACGAACAGCGACACCGGAATCCGGCAAACCGTCGAGACCGACGATATGGGCTTCTATTCGTTTCCTAGCCTTCCGATCGGCCGCTACGATCTTGACGTCGGGAGCGCGTCCTTCCGACCCTGTCGGCGCACGGGAATCGTCGTTAACGCGAATAGCGCATTGACCGTGGACGCCGTTCTCGAGGTGGGCGGGAGGTCGGACGCCGTTACCGTCATCGAAAATCAGCTGCAGGTCGAGACGACCAGCACGCAGAACGGCGAGGTCATCTCGGGCGCGCAGATGACGGCCGTGCCCCTGAACGGCCGAAGCTTTACGGACCTGCTCGCGCTCCAGCCCGGTGTCGCGCCGGTTAGCTCGATTACCTCGGACACCGTGCAAGACGTGGGGGCGAGCGCGCTCTCCCCGTCCGGGGTTTTGAATCCCGGGACGATCTCGATCAACGGCCAGCGGGAATTTGCCAACAGTTTCATCGTGAATGGAAGCGATGTCGAAGAAGACGTCAATATGGGGACAGCGATTGTCCCCAATCTCGATTCCATTGCGGAGTTCCGGATTCTAACGAACAACTTCGACGCCGAGTACGGGGAATTCAGCGGCGGCCAGATCAACGTCGTCACGAAGTCAGGCACAAATGAGTTTCACGGTAACCTCTTCGAATTTGTCCGCAACACGGATCTCGATGCGCGGAACTATTTTTCGCCTACACGCGGCGCCTTCGATCAAAACCAGTTCGGCGGCACGTTTGGCGGACCGATCCGGAAGAACGAGATTTTCTTCTTCGGCGACTATCAGGGGACCCGGTCAACACAAGGAATAGACTCCGGTCAAATTCCCGTCCCTTCGGGACAAGATCGCTCGGGAAATCTGTCGGATTTGGCAAACTCCTTCGTAACCACGGATGCCAATGGAAACCTGGTGCCCACCACGGTGAGCGGACCGTATTTCGCCAACCTGCTTTCGCAGAAAATGGGTTACGCAGTCTCGGCGGGCGAGCCTTATTACACGCCCGGATGCACGAACACCACCTGCGTTTTTCCCGGCGCAGTCATCCCGCAGAGCGCCTGGTCTGCGCCGGCCACGAACCTGTTGCAATACATTCCCACGCCGAACAACGCGAACGGCACATTCTCCACGTCCGCCTACAACGAAACCTTGCGGGACGACAAAGGGGCGTACCGGCTCGACGCCAACACGCGCTTTGGGCTGATGTCCGCCTACTACTTCCTGGATAACTGGTCGCAGGACAATCCGTACCCAGTCGCGCAAGGCGGAGCGAACGTGCCAGGCTTCAATGCCTTGTACACGGGCCGTGCGCAATTAATCGACCTCGGCGATACGAAAACGCTCAGCTCGACGGCTGTGAATGAGTTTCACTTCAGCTTTATGCGTAATGCCAACGACCTAGGCAAACCGGTCGGCGGCGTCGGTGTCAGCCTGGCTTCTCAGGGTTTCGAGGTCGGGCCTGGGACCCCGGGAATCGTGCCGCTTTCGCCAAAGACGGAAGGAGTGGAGAGCGTCGGTTTCAATAGCTTCACGATTGGCACCAATACGAACGAGCTAAAGCAGATCGAGAACACCTTCCAGTGGCTCGACAACTTTTCGAAAGTCATCGGAACTCACACGATCAAGTTTGGCGGCGAATTCCACTACGACCAAGTGAATGTCAACGCCATCGCGCAGTTTAACGGCAGTTTCCTTTTCTTTGGAACGGAAACCGGTTCCGACTTCGCGGACTTTCTGATCGGCGCTCCTAGTCAATACAACCAGAGCCAGCTGCAAACCTTTTACGGCCGCAACAAGTACATTGGCCTTTACGCCCAGGATAGCTGGCGGGTGGCGCGCAGTCTGACATTCAACTATGGCCTGCGCTGGGACCGCATCGAGCCCTGGTACGAGAAGTACAACCAAATCGCCACGTTCGTGCCGGGCCAACAGTCGGTGGTTTTCCCGGGAGCTCCTGCGGGCATCCTCTATCCCACCGATCCGGGCGTTTCGCGCACTCTGGCGCCTCCAGGGAATCGCGATTTTGCGCCTCGCATCGGCTTGGCTTACTCGCCCAATGCCTCGGGCGGCTCCATTCTTTCCAAACTGTGGGGCGGTCCCGGCAAGACGAGCATCCGGGCAAGCTACGGCATGTTTTATACAGCAATTGAAGCTCTCACCATTGGCGTGATGAGTGCCAACGCTCCTTACGGAACGACTTACACGAGCCCGGCCCCTCCCTTATTCGCCACGCCCTTCGTAACGGCCGCGACCGGACAGAATCTGGGGCAGTATTTCCCGGTCACGCTTGCCCCGCTGAACACCAGTGCGAGCAACCCAGACCCAAACGTCAACTGGGCGCAATTCGAGCCGATTACCGGACTCCCGAATTACCCCACCACGAATCGCATTCCGTACACCGAGGAATATATGCTTTCGCTCGAGCGTGGGTTGGGCGCAAACACCGTACTTAGTTTCAGCTACGTAGGCACGCAAGGGCATCGGCTTCTGGTGCTGGAAGAAGCGAACCCGGGCAGCCCGTCGCTCTGCTTGTTCTTGAGCAATCCGGCGAATCTGGCACCGGGACAAGCCCCGTGCGGCCCCTTCGGCGAAGACAGCCAGTACATCACTTCCACGGGGCAGGTCTACAAGGGAACGCGCGGGCCCTTGGGCTCGAATTTTGGCAGTAATGCCAACCAAGCGACCATCGGGAATTCCAATTACAACTCCCTGCAGGTGACACTGCGCCACACCAGCAAACGCCTGAACGTGCTGGCGGGATACACATTCAGTAAGTCGCTCGATCAATCGTCGAACCTAGGGGAAGCGGTAAACCCGCTCGACCCGTCGCTCAGCAGGGCGCTCTCTGCTTTCGATGTGAAACATAACTTCGTGGTGAGTTACAGCTACCAGATTCCGATCGACAGATTGTTCCAGGCCTCGAACCGCCTGACGCAGGGATGGGAATTATCCGGAATCACACGCTTCAGTTCCGGCCTGCCCGTGACGCTGGTTAATTTCGGGGACAACTCTTTGCTCGGTTCCGAGCCAAATGGAATCAATAACTTCGGAGTGGACGAACCTGACGCCACCGGCGCGGCTCTAGATATCAACAAGAATCCCCGCAACGGCAAGGCCTATTTCAATCCGGCAGCGTTCACAGACAACGCCCTGGGCTCGCCGGGAACGGCCGGCCGGCGCTTCTTCTACGGACCAGGGATGAACAATTTTGATATGGCCCTCCTGAAAACGGTTCTTTTGACGGAATCGAAATCCCTCCAGTTTCGGCTGGAAGCTTTTAACACTTTCAACCACGCACAGTTTTTTGGACCACAGGCCGTGGACGGGAATATCGACAGTTCCACGTTCGGCCGAGCCATCAGCGCTGCCCCACCCCGTCTGGTCCAGCTGGGCGCAAAGTTCTTTTTCTAGGGAGAAACATCATGACGCTTTGCACCGATGCACACGAATATTACGCCCGCGGTTATTCTCATATCGCAAGGTTGATGGGATTGCGCAAAACTGCGTGTCCATCATTCACCTAGCGGAGAGGTGAGCAAACCGCATTCTCAATCCGTGCACAACCGGCTACCCAGCTTTGCGGTTGCTAAGCGATGGCGCTTTGCTGATTGGCGGCGAGAGGTAGTCCTGACTTTGCGGGTCAGAATCACGATCAAGCGTCCCCGCTTCGCTTCGATGAAACGCAAAAGACCGAAGCGCAGTGATACCCGACCCAATGGAACGGCAGTAGGGGCCGTTAGGTCCTGCGACAATCTGGCGAGACCTCTTTAGGAGGTGAGGCGTCGCCGTTCTTGACGCGTTGGATTTTCAGAGGGGAAAGCTCTTTCTAACAATAGGTCGTTCAACGTCTGTTGCACTGTGCGAGGAAACTTCTCCGCGTATTTGCGGAGTTTCGAGACCGACAGAAACTGAAGTTGGAATTCATCGAGAGGTGTGGGGAGTCCCTCTTGGCGAGTGAGGTAGATCCAATCGAGGAGGGCTTTCTCTGGCTCCGCGATCAGATATTTGTTGTAGCGTGTGTTTTTCTCTTCATAACCCCAGTACAGATTAGGCGAGATCTTTCTGTAAACGATGTCTGCAGACTTGGTGTGATAGGAGTGAGGATGGGCGGGCGCCACACAAGAGAGCGCGGAAGGGCTCTGATTGATGACGCCTTCTTTGACAAGCGCGGATTCAAGCGAGATGTAAGATTTGGGGCGAAGAAGGTTTACAAGGTCGCGCGGCGAAAATTGGCTGTTGAGGTGATTGATATAGAGCTTGGTTGACACGCGTTCGACGAGTCCGTTGTGTTCCTGACGCCGTAGGGCATTGCGAACTACGGTTTCCGACCGTTTGTATTTACGGGCCAACTCGTCGAGCCGCACGATGCAGTTCGTCCTTGCTTCGTTGGTCAAAACCGTCGTCCAATTCATCCTAAAGACTCCTCAAGCCACTCCGCAAAGACGGTTCGAAGTGAAGATTGAATAGGCTGAAAATCGCGCTTTTCAAGTTCCTGAAACACGGAAAGCGGTAGCACAGGGCGCAGTTCTACCGTGCAGAGCTTTGGTGTAATGGTTCGGATGCGCGCATCGATGAATTCTGCATCGAATTCATTTATGGAGAGGAAGTCTTCAAAGTGGGCGCGCAGAGAGTTGTCCATAGCCGCGCCGCGCGAAAGTAGCAGATGAATATCAAAAGCGTCCCGAGGCTTCACAAAGCGGCGGCTTAGGAATGTCTCACATTTCTGGAACAGAAGATAATTTGCGCTGGGAGCCAGGACAATCTTGTTGGGTATTCCGGCGATTGTGTGTTGGAGGATTTGCGACTTTAGGACTCCTCCACCGATGGTCGTGAGATCAATGCTGAAGACTGGCTTTTGATTCGCCAGCACCCATTGTCTTTCGAGCCCCGCCGTTACGATGTCTTGTTTGAATTCGATTTGACCAAGTCCGAGGGCTTCGGCGACGGGCTGTATCGCATCGTGGACCACCCGTTGTATCTCTGCAGCGCCTGGCGGCTGCCCCGAGGGCGACAAAAGATCCAAATCGCGAGACACGCGAGGACTGTCGTGAAAGAATACGAGAGTGACGCCGCCAAAGAGTACGAAATGATCTGGGAAGGAGTTGAAGAGTGCGACCGCGCTCTCTTCGATCAGTAGAAGGACCTGGGCGTCAAACTCCTGGATGTCCCTTTCCCGATACCTATCGATTCGTGCCTGCAGATTCATAGTTGTGCGGGGGCGCACATTTGATTCATTATTTTTCCAAGATCTAAATCATAGTCACGTAAAGCATCATAAATGATGTATCTTGCATCCATATTGTAGCCATGGTTCATGCTGAACTGCAAGTGCAAAGTAATGAATGCTCGGTGCCGGCTGACGATCCGCGCAGCATCGGAAAGGCGTTGCACGGCTCGCGCCTTGGAGAGTTCTGGAAATACCCGGTCGGCGATTACCGGCTCATCTGCAAGATCGAAGACGGCCGCTTGATCGTTCTGGTCCTTCGCGTCGGCCATCGCAAGGAAATCTATCGCTAGTGAGCAGCCTGAAACGACCCACTCAATCAGTTTTCAGGAATCGAGAGGAGGTATTTCCAAAGCCGCGCACCTGGCGGCGTGCGTTCAGTCCTGGCAGTAAGGTTTCGAGTGTCTCTGGATGGCCCAAGGTGCTGGATACATCTCTGCGATATCACGTTATCGAATCGAAGAGCTCGAACGACTCGCGGGACGAGGATCAAAGATGGCCGCGAAACACAAAGTTCATTTGCAACACGTCGGCGTGGCCACGATGCCAGAGGATTATGAATTTCGATTGAAGGAGATGTTTTCCAGACCGTTTCAAGAAGTTGAAGATTCTCGCACCGAATTCTTACGATTTCGCTTTGTCAAAACGGTGCCACTCGACGCAAAGGTACTGCAGCACCGATATGATCGAGAGCTAAGGCCGAACCTCATGGCACGAGAGAGTTGGCACGACGGCACTCTGAAAATGTGGATCGGTTCCTACTTTTCCCCTGGCACGCCATCGTCTTGATAAGAATACGCCGGTCAAGGTCGATGAAGTGCATAAGCGTTTGTTCATCAACGCTCCTGTTTTTCCGCATCCGACCCGGCCTTCCTCCCGCTGGTTTTTGGAAAGAAACCTTCTCCGGACAGAGAACGGTCGGAAATCTTGTCGAGCGTGGCAGGGATGCCTTGAGAGGTCCCAGGGAACTACGCTGAACAAGAGAAGGCCTCATTCACTTTGTTTCTTGCTTCCGCTCAGACTGCTCGTGCTGGTCCTCAGCTTTTTGCCAATGCGAATCCGGATTAAATTGCCTCATAGCTTTGGCGAGAACCGCGGTCTTGTTGCCAAGATCCTTCTGATACACCACTCCATCCACTCCTACGATGAATGTCATCACACCGGAGGATCTGTATTCCGCTGGAAACGCCACGAAAGCGAACCCCTTGGTCATTTTGCCGTTGAGGATGTAGCTCGTCGCACCGCCGGGAGCATTTTTCGTCTGACCCGTTAGTATGTGGTAATAGTAACCACGGTAAGGAGTCGGAGCGCTGTCTCGGCCCGGGGCATAGCCCTCGGCAATGGCCGACGCCACCAGGGGCCCGATGGGACTCTGGGGCTCGCCCTCAGCAGCCTTCCAGTAAAGGCCATTGTGTTGCTCTCCTTCACTGAAGATGTACCGGGCGTATTCGTTGTGTTGTGTGGAGTAATATCCCTTTTCCGCGGCTACGAGCTCCTGGCAAACGCGGACGGTCGACATTTCATTCAGACCAATTCGCCGGTACAGGATTTCTTTCTTGCCCGCCGCGGTGTCGAAATACCATGAACTACCTCTATTCACCACTGGTAAGGGGCTGGGCCAATTCTCTGCGCCGATATACAAGGTCGTCGTTCCATCCGGTTCTTTCACCAGACGGTGCATTTCCCGATATTTCCGGACGAAATTCGCGCGGTTCTGGGCATCCTCAATTTCATCACCCGACGAGATGATTTGCTTCCCCTCTGGTCCGAGGATCTCGAGCAACGCTTCTTCGTCGTTACTTTGCGCTGCCAGAAAGAGCGCGTTGCTCGCATCCTCCGGCGAGGGAAATGCTTTCTGGCTCAGCTGTTGCGCCATGGACCCGGTTGGTAAGCACACTGTCAAAAGAATGTTGACTGTGGCTAATTTGAAAAGATCGAGCCAATGAAATTTGTCGAAGTTCAGCTTCGTCCGCCGCATATCCCTTTCTCCAATTCTAAATTTTGTGGCCTGCCACGAACCTTACGAATTCCCGCCTTATCGATGCCCTCCGCCGCCGCCGTGGGAGCCTCCTCCACCGCCAAAGCTAGTGCTTCCGCGCGAAGAATAACTCCTTGTCTGTCCGCCATGGTCGTAGCCACTGAAGGCGCCCGAACGGGTCCCGCTCTGACCGCGCGGTGCGGCGTATCCTCTAGCAGCGCCGGTGTTTCCGCCGAAAGGATGAGTCGATGCGCCGGGACGGTTGTAAACTCCTCCGTGCCCGGCGTTGGGTGGTCTATCCCCTGAGTTGCGAGCGTTAAATCCCCCGCGTGCGCCCCCGCCACGATAATAAGAACTCCGGTTGTAAAACGTCCTGCTCCCTGAGTAATACCTGCCGTGGTCATGAGTTACATAGTGATGATGCCAATCGCATCCCCAACCACCCCAGCCCCATCCAAAACCGCCGAACCAGCCGATTCCGAAGCCGAATCCGAAGGAAAGGAAAGGGCCGTCAAACCAGATTCCGGGATACGCATACCACCCCGGCCACGCCACTACGGGATCTCCATAAACCACCCACGGATCGTAGGCGGGGACATAAACGACTTCGGGGTTGGCTGGCTGAATGACGATCGTCGAACCCTCCGTCGTTACGGTTTGCTGTGGCGTAGTCTTCAAATTGCCGG
The DNA here is from genome assembly GCA_963776365.1 of Candidatus Acidiferrales bacterium. Lineage (GTDB taxonomy): Bacteria > Acidobacteriota > Terriglobia > Acidiferrales > UBA7541 > Acidiferrum. Next base: position 172,044 of record CAVZMQ010000002.1, read on the forward strand.
CCTCTTGAGCCCGCTGGCGCATCGCCTGTACAGCATCCATTACATCTTGTTCCTGGTTGTAGTAAGCGTCGCCTAGAGATGAGATCCAGGCGAGGTTCTTGTCCATATTTCCCAGGACGGATGGAAAAGCAACCAGGGCCTTGACGCTCGGGTCCCAGGGTTGTGGGTCCACAGCTTGGCCCAAAGCATCGCCCTTCAAATCAGGATGTGCTTGCAGCCAACGGTTGGCCTCGACGACCTGTTCTGGAAAGGTGGAAGCCGCCAGGATCTGCGCGACCAGCGAATCCGGATAGAGCGCAATCGGCGCTACCAATTGCTGCAACTGCCCTGGAGTTTGTGGCGCGTGTGGCGGCGAAGATGAGGTCGCCTGGGTTTGCTCGTTTTGATGAGCGGACAGGTCCTGAAGGCAACTCGCGAAACAAAGAGCCAACGACATGAAGGAAACTAGAATCTTCTTGCCCAACGGGGGCCTTGAGAACCTTGCCGCACGACCGAAAGTGTTCACGTCCATGACACCTCTTCACCTTCATCCCTTGCTTCTTGACTCAGGGCTGATTGCCGGTTGCATCTTCTCGAGCAAATCACAAAACCCCTAGTCTAGTTTCTGTCGCGAAACCCTATTTTGGCGAAAGAAATCGACTAGGCAATGGAAATTTCAGGGATTTTAGCGCGTCTGGACAGACGTTCGCAGACCATTGCGATCATGGATTTCGGGATCGAATGGGCGTAAGAAAAATACGTCGGCCTCACGGAGAGAGAAAGCGGAAAGATCGTGTTTACGCAGCTCTTCGTCTGCGAGACGGTCGTTTCGATAGCATTGCCGCAATTCTCAGCAAGTTGTTGGCGAGCACGGCGGCGCCGACCCATACCTGAAAGCGCTGGCGCCCTTCGGCAAGACAACGCTTCATGCCGCGACCGCGGAACAGCACGGAGATGCGCCCCTCGATGCCGGCGCGAAAGCGCTGTCCTTCCTTGAAAATAGGACTCTTCTCATACGCTTTGCGCTTCGCCGTTTTCTTGCCGCCACGCTGCGGGATGCACACCACCTTGAACGCCTTTTCGCTTGCATGACTTCACATTCGTTCTCGCTGAAGAAGCCGCGATCCGAACTATACAACTCGGGAGCGCGGCCGAAGTTTTCCTTGTGGCGTTCCAGGGAAGGTTCCACCTGCTGATCATCGCCAGGGTTTCCCTGCAGCACTTCATACTGCGTAATCAACCCTCGGGCACTTTCCGCGAGAAAGACTTTGTGGCCGAACTCGACCGGTGTTAGCACCTTGCCGCGCTTGATCAGATCGGTGTGGGTTTCAAAGATGGAATAGATCTTTTCGGCATTGGGAACTTGCTCTCCTTGGAGCACGCGACGGCGCGTCTGATCGATCACAGAGTCTCCCAGATCACAGTAGTGCTCGATTTCCTTGCGAAGTTCGGCGATGGCCAGGTCGGCGACCAGATCCTTGCCGCGCGCTTTGCGGGTCTGCTGCAATACTTTTCGTGCGCTGTTCACGACTTCTTCGGTAATTCCGATGAGTTCGCGATATTTCTCGGTTTGCCGCTCCTGCCGTTGCCTTGGGCGTCATCCGCTGGATTTCTTGCATCCGACGCCGCGCCGCCCGCGTGCGATTGCGAAACCCCTCAATACGCTGCAGAACGGCCTCGGCGAGGCGGCCGATCAAGCGCGTGACCACGCGAACGACATCCCATAACAACGTGTTGTCGGTCGGATGATGAATGTCGGTCTGCACGACCGTGGTGTCGACACGAAGTTTCTGACCATCTTCCAGACCCAGATCGACCGCCGCTTGCACCACCAGCTCATTGACGGCCTTCAGCGTCTCGTGGAGTCAGCCGGTTAAAGGCGCGGTTGAACGCATCGTGCTTAGGCACCGACTGACAATAGAAATCCGTGAACTGGCGCAGCGTGTATCCGTCGGCAATCCGTTCGCGCAATTCGCGAAAATCCCAGTTCTTGACGCGCATGAGGATCAGCGAACGCAGCACTGCTGCGGCGTCAATCCGCTGCGACCGGTTTCGGGATTCTTCAGACCTCGTATCAGATCGCCTCGTACCGCCTCGATCATCTCTTCGTGGTCGTCAAGAAAATCGGAGATGCTCTGCAGCAGCGGCTCCAGCACGATGCCCTGCTGCAGCAACTCCCAATCGGCAAAACTGATCTGTCGCTTGGTAGCCCTGGGCACCTCTTAGTCCTCTGCTTTTTTCCAGGCTTCGTCCCGCTCCCGTTTCAAAGCTTTGACATAACGCGGTGCGGCCTGGTGGAGCAGATCCTGCAGAGCACGCCCGTTTTCCAAACAGCGGTGTACCTCCGGCACAAGTTCTTCGGGAACATAGACAGCAAACCGTCGTCCTTTCAGGCGGCCGTACAGGACGTAACTGGCATGCTGTTCGCCAGACAAACAAGCCGGGCAGTTCTCGCGAACACAAGGACTGCGGCGCAAGCTGAGCGAGCCAAGAACGGCGGGCCCGAGGCTTTCCGTTTGATTCTGCAACCAGCGCCAGACATCGGAAGGAGATTCGGATTGGTTCGTTTTCATGAATGTATATGTGCCACACTGCACATATACCTGTCAAGAGAAAAACAACGAGAAAAGCCTACGAACGCCTAATTAGACGTGGTATTTTGCGTTTCGCGACAGAAACTAGTCTAGTGAGCTGTGCGGAGCACAGGGATTCAAGGTGCAACAATTCCGAATGGGCGTTTCAATCTGGCCGGGCACTGCAGTCTCCAGGATGGAAGACCGGGAGCGATCTCTTCGAGAACCGGGAGGAAGAATCCGGTGTTGGTACTGGCTTCGCATTCCACTTTTTGTAAGCGCCTCACTCAAGAGAAGTGCAATACGAGGGCCAAAGCGTTATATTTTGCTGAACGACCCGAACTTGCTGCCTTGCCTCGAAATTGACGTGCCGAAAGATCAAGCTTGGGGAGGCTGCTACGGCAGCACTGCGGTAGTTGTGGCAGCGTGCCCATTTTGTGGCGCACCAGAGACTTCTCCTGTGCTCATTTTTGTGAGGCCGGATCTGTTTCGCCATTTCCTCTAAATGTGTCGCAAATAGAAGGATTCGTAAGCGATTGAAATAAGGGCGTCGCCAGTGCCGGGTGCAATGAACGCGTTGCCGGGCGCTTCCAACAAAGGCAAGACAAACGGTGTCCGGATGTAGTGTCGCAGAGGTTCGACACTTTCGACAGATGACGAGAATAGTGTCGAATGCCCCGACACTCACTGTCGGGTTTGCAGTCTCACACAGCAGAGCGCATCTCTATTCAATCAGTTGCCGCTATCTCGGTTAGGAGGCGCCTTTGGCAGCCGTAGTGCAACTGACCACACAGACGGGCACCCAACGTGGTATGGAGTTAAGGGCTATGACTACAACCGAGGAGATCATGGTGTCGGGTGAAGATTTTATCGAGCGGCGGATCTTCATCTATCCACAAGAAGTAGACATGGAAAGACTGCGACAGCGGGCTTATACACATGGCTACAAGTGCGGCATGTTCAATGGCCTTTCGCTGGGAGTGGCTTTGCTCGTTTTCGCAGCCCTTTGTGTCTGGTTGTTTTCGTAGACCGTGACACTTCCCTTTTGAGGAGTCCGAAGCTTTGAGGGCCAAAAAGCATGCACCCCACCGTGCGGAACGTCCTGCAACAGCTGGTGCTACAGCACCAAGCGTACCGAGGCGTTTCTTTGCTCTACTCTTAGCTATTTGTGTTGCACTCGAATTCCCGTCCCCCAGCCTTGCAAGCGAACTCAAACTGCGCACTGCCCAGGCCTTCGATCGATATGTGCAACTCACGGAGCTCCGCATACGGAGCGAAGTGGCTGGTCCAAGGAATTTTCTGCACTTCGAACTCCTTCCCGAAAGGGAGAGAAACGCGATATTGGCGCGTGTTCACAGCGGGGATGTCGTCATTGAGCCGATGCGCACCCTAGACGACGGAAAAGAAATTCATGTACCCGATGGACTCGCTCACCACTGGCTGGCGATTGGATTCATTCCGGGCACAACGCTGGATCAGGCCGTGGCGCTTGCCCAGGATTACCCTCGCCATCCGCAACTGTATGCGCCTGACGTCCAGCGAGCCCAGGTGCTGGCGCATGACGGTCAGCATTTCTCGGTCTACTACCGTTTCTACCGTCACGCTATTGTAACCGTCGAATACAATACGGAATTCAGCGTGGACTATTATCTACCCGCTCGCTCCCGGAGCTACGGCTTTGCCCGATCTGTTCGCATTGCCGAGGTGCAAAACCCCGGCAAGCCGGATGAGAAGGAATTGCCTGTCGGCGATGACCATGGATATATGTGGCGGCTGAACCTTTATACACGCTATCTAGAAAAGGACAACGGCGTTTACGTGGAAATCGAGTTTGTCGCGTTGAGCCGCAGCGTGCCATGGATGTTCGCGTTGCTTGTCAATCCTTACCTTCGTTCCATCCCGCGGGATTACCTAACAAACTACATACAGGCAACGCGGAAATCCCTGGTCACCGAACAGTTCTCTCTCATAAGCGGGCCGCAACCGTACGGTGAATTCCTTCAGCGGCCACGCTAACGCACATTAATCGGCGCACGTCAGCAATACAATTTTCTTTGTTGAATCCCCATCTATGTGACGTCGTTTCACGTTGTCGCCGCAGCGATAGACGAAGTCAAAATCATTAGACTTGCCCAAGGCGGAATCAGAGATTGCGTTTGCAACGACTTTCACGGCAAAGTTGCAACTCCTCTTGCCATCGCAGGCCGACTTTATGTACTTTGTTGCATTCCCCAAAGCACGCTCAGTGATGTTCAGGCCGTAGCTCGCCGAGGCGACTTCAATTGTGGGCTTATGCTGAGCGTGCACGCCCGCACAAAGCAACAAAGTTGACCCACAAGCGACCAAAGGCGCTGTTCGAAACGCCCGTCGCGGGAAGCTCACTTGCGATGTGTTAAAGGCGCGGTGAATACAGTCACTAGTGGGTTTGGCGGCAGGCATAACCTTCTGACCGCGGGTCACGATCTGTTTGTGACTCATCTCCTTACGATTCAATTTCTCACCGGCTTCTCTGTCTGTATGCATGGACGCACCAAGTATTTCCTACTGTCTCCTTGAGGTGACGTTGTGCAGCACGAATTCCTGGAGGATGTTGATAACAGCACTGGTCCCCAGGGAGATGGCGGCGTTCTCGAAGGTTAATGATGCGCCGTGACGGTCTTTTTCTGGAATGTACAAGTTGGAAATGCCGCCTGCAGCCAGGTCGCCGAAGATCGAGGAATAGTCTGGCTGCCATTGCTGGTTGTCGCCTTTACAAATGAGGGTACGAGAAATGGCATAAAGGAAGCGCGAACGATTTGTGCCCGTGCCCTTGTAGAAATAACGAGGATCCTGCTTGAGAATTGAGGGCAGGATGGCCCCTCCGATGAACAACCGAGAGGCAAAGTTGCCGTACGAAGCACCATAGCGCTTGGCATAACCTTGAGCGCCTTGGCCGTATCCACTGAAGCGGTTGGCTGCCTGGTCTACTCCGGCAATCATGCCGACGGCGCCCAGAGATACCGGATCCGTGGTGGCTCTCAAAGCAAGTTGGAATTTTTGCTTGGAGGTTAACGGTGCAGCTTCGGGTAGATAGCTGACATAAAAATTGGGAACAATGCCCAGAACGCGCTGCTTTGTCAGATCTTTGAATTCCTCTTGCTCGATTTCTTGTGGGCTAGGTGAGACGTAGATTTCGGTAATCTGCGTGGCTAAGGACAAGGTGATCTGAGGGGCGACGTAGTTCTCGCCGGAACGCAGGGTGCTCGAGATCGCTTGCGTTGCGAAGCCATCCGCAGCGGCGCGTAGTTGAAATGGTCCGGAAGGAACCAAGGCGAAAGTAAATTGACCATCCTCATCGGACTGTACTAGCTGGATGATGCATACCTGATCGTGCACAAATGTCACGTCCGCGCCAGCGACACCGTTACCGTTTTGATCGATGACCCTGCCGCTGACCGTGCCGTGGCTTTGCTGTTCCTGCTGTGTGGCGCATGGCGTTGGCTCGGGTGTGTCGGGAAGATTGATCGCTTCAGGTAAATGGTCGACAGGTTTCGACTGCCCTAAAGCTGGCGAGTGAGAGAAGCAGAGGAATGTTAAACCGGACAAGATTATTGCGAATCTAAGTGAGCGCGAGATCGCGTGCACCAAGGATTTCTGGCGACGGGCCCTCGGTAGGGTAAGTGCTCGGCTGACGGCTGTGGTCCCAATGGTAGAACCCACAGCCACAGCGGCCGTTGCAAACGCGATCTCCAGGATAGCGCGCTTGCAAGCCGTAGGAATCGAGTCAGGCTGGATAAGATTGCAGTGCATGATGCGTCAGTGCCATGGAGTGCGCGCAAATCAAGGCGCGTAGCACTTCCTCAGCTGATCCTTCGTTTTCTAGAGCGTTTCGAGTCTTCTGTCCCGACCCACCGTGCACACTCCTGCGCACGCAATGCCAGCTTTTCGCTGGAGTGTAGGTTAACCTGCAATGGACCCGGATTCAGCTCGCACTTGCTCAATTGTTGGCCTCGTTTTCGTCGCGCTCGAACTCGCTGCACACTGAAAGCAGAGCAAATTTGTTTCCATTTCCAAGTTTTGCTTGTAGCAAGCTCATCAGCGCCATTTATCGGAGTGCTTCAAGACACGGCGGGCCCTACCTGCCTCAAATGAGGCAGCCCGACTGCAGGGTCGGCGGAAAAAGGCTCATTTGATTTGCCGTCTCAGTTCTACACGCTGCGGCTTTGACTCCGGGATGTGCTTTGGCCCGCTGGGTATTCTTGAATTGTTACTATCGATCGGGCCGCGCCGCAGGGCGTTGCTGCGGAGAAGATTGAAACTCGTGCAGAAGGAAACGATCACGAGCTCGATGAGCGGCAAGTAAAGGAGCTCCAGGCGCAAAATGCGCAGAAGGCACCAAAATGGATGACGGCAAGGCCCTTTGCAGCTATTGATCCCGAAAAGAATTGGAAATTCGGTCCTGCGGACGTTGGTATTCGTCACGATCGGCAGATTGGCGAAGATCGGCGGTCCCAATGCCCAGCATGACATCCACCGACGACAGCACCCGCGATCCGCAGGACCTGTCTGTGGCGCAATGAGCCAATGGTGCTTGGCGCTGACGCAAGCCGCCGCTCAATAGCGGTCAGACTCCCTTACTTAGGGACATCGTCAGGGACTCAATGTTCCGAGACAGAACAAGAAAAGTCTGCAGTTGAGCTGCGAGCGCTTTTTGTGGTCCTTGTGAACAGCAAGTCCGCACCGTCTGTTGCAGTTGCTCGAAGGAATCTTCGAAGTTGTCCTTGTAGGGCGATGCTTTACCCTCCATGCGGTCTGCCATGTCGTCCAGCACTTTAGCGGACTTATAGTCGAACTCCTGCTGTGCCACACGTACGGCCTCCGGCAGTTCGAAGCCAGGGAGTTGAACGCGATACTTCCATAAGGCAATGCGCATCAAGAAAAGAGTGCGCAGTTGCGGTTGCCACTCCCTAATGCTGCTGCGCAATGCGAGATCCTGCTCTCGGGAAGGCCCGAATTCGAGGACCACACCGTCGGCGAGAGCCCTTACCTTATCGAAATTGCTGTTAATCCTCTCTCCCAAGGTAATACCCTGTTCGATTGCAATTCTTCGGTCCCTCGAAAGCGGTTCTCTAGCAAACTGCGCTAACAACCGGAGATTGGAAATGAACGTACGCCTGATCTCAACGGCGGCGGGCGCACCCCACAATTGATCAAAGACCAGCCACATGATGAAGAGACCCAAAAGGATACCGACGACGCGATCTCGCGCTACTTCGAGCGACGTCTGCATTTTGAACTCGCTCAGGTGAATCAGGTAAAAGGCCACCGCGACCTGCATTCCCATATATGACAGCCGAGGGCTGGAGGTCATGATCCAGGAAGCGAAAGCGGTGACAAGGATGAAAAGAATGGTAAATCCCGCAATCGAATCGATGTAGGGCAGAATGAATATCTGCGAGCCCATTCCGATTAGAAAGCCACCAATGATGGCTCCTGTGATGCGAAGAAGCTGCTTTTGGCGAGATGAACCAATCGTGGAGAGCGCGGTCAGCAGGCACGTGGTCACGGCCGTGCTGATGCCCGGCCAAGCAACGGCGTTGTAAATCACGTAACAAACGCTCGCGGCTAGGCAGCCTTTGAGGGCGAACTGAAGGTGTTCAGGGTTATCGAGCGAGCCAAGGGCAATGCGTCTTCGTTGCGGTGCGTCCTCTGCTGACGGCAAGTACTCTTGGATGGACCGAGAATCCGCAAACGCCTGAGGGATGAGCGTAAGGGTATGCTCCATCTCCGCAAGTAAAGGAGCGTGGCTCACCGCAGGTCCATGGTTATTAACTTGGATAGGATTCGGAATTCGTCTGTTCAGCAAGTCATCACGAATGATTGAGACAGCTGAGGCTAAGTTCCGGAATCGTCTCTGATCGCTGACTGACGATTCGAAGCGGACCTGCGTCAGAGTTGCCGCGAGGTCGACGAGCCTGCCTACAAGAACTACAACACCACCAATCTCTACGGAGTACTGCGGTGAATAATCCGAGCGCTGCAAGGTTCGTCGCAACAAAGACGTTCCGCGTGTCCCTAGGTGGACGATTTGTTTCTGCGTGGCGGGATCAACCGCACGGGATTCTGCATAGCAAGTCAACAAATTCTTGATGGCATCCAATTGCTCCGCAATAGGCAAGACAACTTCATCTCCTGGTTGCAGCCTCACAAACGCCAGTTCTACCGCCCCGGTAATCACTACTCCCACCAACACAGCCAAACACAGCCACAGTGTATCTTCCACATTCGTTTCGGCTGGCCCATGGCGATCCCAGAACGGAATTACTACCGCATTCATAATCGCGAAGATTACTGCCGCGGTGTAGTCGGTCACGGCGCTAATGGCATAAAAAACCAGGAAGAAGGAGATGATGATCCAGAGAAAATGAAGCTCGGGAACACTGATAACAAACCGCGCTGAGACCAGCAGGTATGCCGCCGCGATCGCCGTAACGCTCGCTATGACTGCCACCGACCGCACCGTGGCTCGCGGGCTTTCACGAGAAATCAGGAGCGCATAAATTGCACCTTGAAATGCGAACTGGATACGGAACGTCATGCACACGATCATGATAAGAGTAGCGGCGATCGTCATCCGCCCTACCAGGGCAGCCCGGCCTGGGTAGGGTGCGAGTTCCTCTTTGAGGAATTGTCGAACCCAAATCATCGGAGCAGACGACTGCGGCAGGCTTTGGACGCCCGTGGCCATCTTCAGTTTCCCCGAATCGTGACCACGGCTGACTCGCCGAGTCGAAATAGGTCCGGTGCGGGCCTCTCTACGCGAACGCGGACCGGGTATCGTGAGGCCAGATGCACCCAATTGAGCGACCGCTGTACATCCGGAAGGCCGGGGCCAAAGTGCCCAATCCGATCGGGATCGGGAGTGACTCCGAAACTTACGCTTTCGACCACGCCCGAAAAGCGGACATTGGGTTTGGACATGACGTAAACATCGGCCCGCATCCCCGGGTTAATGTGCGAGAGTAGCCCTTCGCGAAAGTTGCCGATTGCCCACCATGTCCGCGAGTCAATCAGCGTGAACACTTGCTCGCCGATATGGGCGTAAGCGCCTTCGGAGATGGTCAGGTTCGTCACTAAAGCATCGAAAGGCGCATATACGCGGCAGTTGTTGAGGTTGTAGCGGGCGTCCTTCACCGCCGACCCTCGCGCGCCCCGTTGGTTGACAAGTGGTTCGAGCGTTGTCACCGCATTGCGCGCTTGTTCGTGTTGGGCTTTACTCTCATCGAGGGCGGCCCCGGAACGTTCGTACTGCGCCTGGGCCGACTTGAGCTCCGCTTGAGAAAGAAGCAGATGCGATTCGGCCTGCTTCAGAGCTTCGGCCTGGGAGATCTCGGACGTTCTCGCCCGGTCCACCTGATCTACGGTAACAAACTGTTTCGCAAGCAACGGCTCCAGACGATGCAAATTATTGCTGGCGTAGGTCCACTCCGCCTTCGCGCGGCTAACGCCCTGCTCGGCATGAGCCACGTCCGCCCGCGCTTGCTCGACGGCTGCCGACGAACGGCTTACGTCGGCTTGCGCGGTGTGAATGCCAGCTTGGGAGACAGAAACCGCGCTGACTTGGGCGGCAATCCTCCGTCGTTCGTCAACGATTTGCCCCTCGAGCGCCTCCTGCTCGGAAATGGCTCTTTCCAACGTGTATTGGTAGGGCCTCTCGTCAATCTCGAACAGCAGGTCGCCCTTCTTCACGAATTGGTTGTCGCGCACATTCAAAAGGACGATTGGGCCCTCGACTTGCGGTGCGATGCCGATGAAATTGGCGAATACTTCAGCATCGTCGGTTCGTGGAGCGTGGTTGGCGTGGTAAAGGACCACAAGGCCGAGCGCGAGTGTAGCCAGCACGATGCCCACACTCACCCAGCGGCTAAGCTGCTGTGGGGTTGTCGCGGTGGAGTCGTTTGCCATTTTTTGCACCTCGCTCGCAGAACTCATCAGTAAAAGAAAATGAGCCACAGCGCGCATGTGAAAAATGCCGTCAAACTCGCATAAACGAGAATAGGGAAAGCGATTTGCATGCGCAGGCGCAGCAGCGCCAGTCTGACGAAAGCCGTGAGCACGATCGCCAGTACGAAACAAAAGAGCCATGCCGGGAAGAATGAGCCTAGAACGTCGACGGCAGGCGCCCGCGAGCAACCCAAGAGCAGCGGAGTAATAGAAAAAAGCAGGAGCGGACGTCTTGCATACCTGCCATTTCGCGGAGCGGTCACGGCTTGGGACTCCGGGCGATTGAATCGCCACTGCGAAAAGCCAAATCCGCTAGGGCGGCGAGGACCTGAGTACGAGCGAGTACGTCGGTGGAGCGAGCCTGTGCGAGCGTTCGCTGGGCTGCAGTCACGTCCAGTAAATTGCGAAGACCGTAGGTATAGGATTCCAGGGCAGCATCGTATGACCGGCTGGTGGCTTCGAGCAGAGCCGTGGCAGCCTGGCGTTGCCGGAGAGCCGTATTTAAATTGGAGTAGGCGGTCCAGACCTCGTCGGCGATTTGATCGCGCGCCACATGCACTTGCGCTTCTGCCGCGTGGACGTTGGATTCTGCCTCGGCGAGCTTATTCCTGCGTGCGCCGCCATCGAAGACAGTCCAATTCAAGTTAAAGGCCGCTCCACCCGTTAGACCGGCCGTGTGACCCCAGGGGAACTGCTGCTGCATGCCATACAACGATTGCGCGGTGGGGCTGGCGGTGAAACTCAGAGAGGGATAGTAGGCGGCCTGCGCTTCCTTGACCCTGGCATTTGCCGAACGCACATCGGCCACTTGCTGCATGAGATCGGGACGTTGCACCAGCGCCCGATTGATCACGACATCAACACTCTCATCGAACGATTGGGGAATTGGCAACTCCTCGAGGGGTTGGACGTGAATCGTGGTCGTCGCGGAGGTTCCCAGCACGGTTGCGAGGTTTCCTGCGGCAATCTGTTCAGCCCCCAGAACGGATTGCAGCTCGTATTCGGTCTGCGCCGTAGCGCTACGAGCCTCCAAAACGTCCGGTAGAGTCGCCAGTCCATTTTTTAAACGTTCTTCTGCGGATTGTTGCACCGCTTGCGCATTCGAGAGACTCGCGCGTGCCGCATCCTCCTGTCCCATTGCGGTCAGAAGTTGGTAATAGGCTTGTTGGACTCGGGAAATAATGGTGCGGTGGGTGTCATTAAATGCGAAGTTCGCTGCGAGGACTTCCGCTCGCGCCGCGGCGATCCGGCCGGACCTCGCCCCGAAATCGAACAAAGTGTAGTTGAGATCCAAAGCTACCTGAAAATCCCCGATGGTTTGGCGATAGAAACGATCAGTCAGGTACGCCTGGCTGCGCGTGACCCCGGAAAGTGCAGCTGCAGCGAGAGTTGGATAGAGCTCGCTACGTGCGACACCGAGAGCCGCTGCCTGAGCGCGTGCGCGCTCCCACGCAACGCGCGTCTCAGGATTATGCGATTCCGCCAAATCGACGAGCTCCGCCAATGTGTAGCCGTGGTCTGGATCAATGTCGAACCTAAAATCCAGCAGTCCTCTTGCATCTTCTTCAATCTGCCTCTCCACGGAAGAGCGCCAAGGGCGATTGGAAGAAACAGGGGCGCTCTGAGCGAAAGCGCAATTGGCGCCGATCAGAAACACACCTGCTGTGTAAGCTGCTAATCTCATGATCTAGATGCTCCGGACGCAGCATTCTGTCGGTTCCTGTAACCGCGGAATGAAAGTACATGCATCTGTACTGCCAACTCGCATGAGATCACGAACGAACGGAGGTCTACTAGTTGGCGACGGCTTGGGCGGAAAAAGGGTTCTCACCGTAAAACTCGATCAAGTCAGCAGCAGAGAAAAGAGCAGCTGCAAATGGAAAATCGACGCCAGAAATAAATCGCGTGCCGCCACGCTAGGCGGAGGACTGTGCGTTGTTACTAACCGCGGCGGTGTGTCGCGTCCCGGTGTCATGGTTTCGACAGTCTGGACTCTCGACACGACTACTCTTCAATTTCGCGATGAAAACTCATCGACTTACGGCGCTCCCGGCGATGGCATTGCCGTTGCTACCCGTATGACTAGGGGAAACGCTGTGTTGCACATCGGGTTTCAAGTACGGGTGCGAATACTCTTGCTCGTTGACAGGTGTGTCGTGCGGCAGGGTGTACCAGCCCGCATCGACTCCCTTTGGGAAGCTGAGAAATGAAGACTCTACCCACGCTATATCTTTCGTCGAAGAAGGAGCGTGATTGATGGCCGCCTCTCCCGTTCACGTCGAGCCCACAGGCCCAGCAGCGAAGCCGGAAGCACCGAGCCAACAGCAGAACGCAGCACCACCATCTGTGCCCCGTTGGCAGAAGTACCTCACACCTCTCTTCATTGTGCTACTCGCTCTCGCCGTCTTGATTACCATTACCCGCAACTGGAATTCTTGGGAAGGCGGCAGGCCGGAACAGGTTACCGACGACGCTTACGTTCGCGGCGACCTTACCCCGCTTAGTACCAAGGTTGCCGGCATTGTTCGCACCGTACACGTCTCTGACTATCAGCAGGTGCACAAAGGGGACCTGCTAGTCGAACTGCAAGACAACGATTATCAAGCCCAGGTTGACCAGGCGAAAGCGGCGGTCGAGGCTGCAAAAGCAGCCATCGAAGACAATCGACGGCAGCAAGAGCTCCAAGATGCACGCATCGAGCGGGCCCTCGCCGGTATCGATCAGGCGAACGCTCAAATAACAGCGGCGCAGGCGGGCATAGAAGCCATACAAGCGGACGTGCTGCGTACGCAAGAAGAACGCCAACGACAAGAGGGGCTATTCGAAACTCATTCCACGACACAGCAGAAGCTTGAGCAGGTAGTCGCCGATGAGCGGCGCTTTGCGGCGATGTTGGCCAGCCGGCAAGCTGAGCTGAAGGAAGCAGAGGCGATGCTTCACAGCAACGAGTCGGCGGCGGAGGCCGAACGTCGCGCCAAGGTGGTTTTGGAGTCGCAGGAGGTGCAGCTCGTCGACGACCTTCACGCCAAAGCGGCCGCGCTCACCGTCGCGCAAGTGAACCTCGGCTATACCAGAATTGTGGCGCCTGGAGACGGCACCGTCGGGGAACGGCAGGTTCGCCCCGGACAGTTGGTCTCTCCGGGAACGCAGGTGATTCCGTTTGTTGATATCACAAAGTGGGTCGAGGCGAACTATCGCGAGACGCAACTGACAAACGTTAGAGTTGGGGACGCCGCTGAACTTAAAATTGACGAGTACCCCGGCCAGGTCATTCATGGCAAAGTCATCGAGATTTCTCCCGCAAGCGGATCGCAGTTTGCGTTGCTGCCGCCCGACAACGCCACCGGCAACTTCACCAAAGTTGTGCAGCGCGTTCCGGTAAAGATCGCCCTGGATGATCCCAGCTTGGCCGCCAAACTGCGACCGGGTCTTTCTGTGATTGCCACAGTACACACGGGACGATAACCGGAACATTATGGCTACTACAGCGATTATAACTCGTCTACCCACCCCGGCAGAGCTTGCACATGTTACGGCCGAGATGATGCCCTCGGAAACGTCGACGCGACCCTTGTTAGGGATTCTCGGGGTCGTCATTGGCGCTGGGCTCGTCACGCTCACCGGTCGCATGCTTACGATGGGTCTTGCAGATCTGAAGGGCCACGTCGGCATTAGTTACGACCAAGGTGCATGGCTTGACAGCGCCTATAACGCGGCGCTCATGTTTATCGGCCCCTTTAGCGTGTTCCTCGGGGGTTTACTCGGACCGCGGCGCGTCCTTCTGTTTGCGGCTGGAATATTCACCGCGACCTGTGGTTTCCTGCCGCTTATACACAGCTATAGTCTGCTGGTTACGGCATTGATCCTCGCTGGGCTGACCTCAGGCACTTTCTATCCACTCACGCTGACTTTTGCCCTGCGCAATATTCCGTTGCGGTTTCTTCCGTTCACCATCGCCTTCTACTCTACGTTTGTGGACGGGGCCGTCAATATAGCGCCGTCACTCTACGGCTGGTACCGCGATCATCTTTCCTGGCACTGGATGTTCTGGAATTCGGCCCTAATTGCGCCGGTGATGATGATCTGCATCTATTTGGGGATACCGCCGGCCCCTGCCCGAAAGAAGGGCGGTCCTGTGCCTAGTTTTGTTGGATTCCTGTACCTGAGCTCAGGATTGGCTCTGGTGTTTGCCGCCCTCCAGCAAGGACAGAGGCTCGATTGGTGGCGCTCCGGAGTATTCAACGCTCTGTTTTGGTCCGGCTCGCTCCTCATACTGTGCGCGCTCATACGGCGACTAAGCGGTCCCAACCCTCTGGTGGCGCTCCCGTATCTCTGGAAACGGAACACGGTACTGTTGGGAACTCTGCTGTTCTGGTTTCGGTTTACGCTCGTCGGAACCATCATCTTGATTCCGCAGTCGCTGGCTATTCGCGGCTTCGAAGCCGACCGGATCGGGCCAGCGGTGATCTGGAGCGCTGTTCCCCTGTTGCCGGTTGCTTTTATCGCTGCGCTCCTGCTGCTTCGCAAACTGGATCCGCGTCTGCTGATGGCTGCGGGCTTTACCTGCACGGCCTTCGCTGTCTACTTGAATTCTCACTACACCACTGCCTGGGCGGCAGCAAACTACTATCGCACCGAGCTGCTCACCGGCGTCGGCCAGTCGTTTTCTTTCATAGGACTTGTGGGATGCATTGTCCTGCAGGCAGTCTTCACAGGCGGGTTGACGAAACCCCAGTGGATCCTGACCTTCTCTGCGTACTTTCATACCATTCGCTTATTTGGTGGAACCGCGGGGGCCATCTACATGGGCCACTTTCTCGCCGAGCGCGAGAAGCTGCACTCCAACCTTTTGGGTCTGCACGTAACCCGGGGTAGCTGGATTACAGACGGAAATCTTCACGCCTTGACGGCGGGCGTTTATGCCAAATCATCCGGCCTGGCTGCCGCGGGTGCCCGTGCCGCCGATCTGATCGGAGCCCGGCTGCGTCTTCAGGCGTACGGTTTGAGCCTCATCGACGGGTTCCTTCTGGTGGCATGGTCTTGCGTTCTCGGGCTTCTTTTGACCGCCTTGCTGCTCAAGTCGCCGCTGAACTACGGCGACCTCAGCATCTCGCAGCCAGTTAAGGAGACCAACTCGTGAACTGGAAATTACGTCTGTTGCCAATCACCTTGGCGCTTTCGGGTTCTCCCACTCTTGGACAGACGAGCAATTCTGTTTCCGCTCGCCACGTTACTTTGCACGAGGCCGTGCAGTTGGCCCTGGAGCATAACCACAACATCCACATTGCCGAATATAAAGTCCAGGAGATGCGGCACGCCAAAGAGGTTGCGAAGAGCGCGTACTTTCCCACCATCCGAAATGAAAGCAACTTTGTCCATCTGACTGACACACAGCTCATACAAATCGATGCTGGGAGTCTTGGCACGGCAGCAGGCAGCCCTATTCCTGCTGCAAATTCGGTCATTAACCAGGGTGGTCGTGACCTGACGACCAGTGGCACCCAGCTGACACAGCCCCTGACCACGCTACTGAAGATCCGACCCGTGAACGACATGGCGCAAGCGGAGTTGCAGGCTTCCCAACAGAAAATGCAACAAACGGAGAACGATGTTGCCCTCACGGTTCATCAGCTCTATTACAAGGTTTTGATCGCGCAACTCCACCGTGCCGCCACCGAAGCCAGAATCAAGGCGTTGCAGGACTTGCAAAGCGAGCGCGTCCAGCAGGTGAAATTTGGCAGCACCCTGGAAGAGAACCTGATCGAAAGCCGGGCGCAACTCCTGGAGGCGAGGCAGGAGCTACTGACCACCGACATACAGCTCTCGGACCTTAAGCTACAGCTCAACGATGTGATGGGACTACCACTCAGAACGGCGGTGGATCTCGATGCCAACACTGCGGAAGTGCAGCCAGCCTGCCCGCGGGAAACGTGTGTCGCCCAGGCACTCGCATCCCATCCCGAGATCATCGAAGCGCGCCACGAAGTAGAGAAAGCCAACGCCGCGGTTCGCCTGGCAAAAACGGATATTTATTTGCCGGATGTGGACGCCTTTGCTCGTTACAGCTATCAAGACAACGTTCCATTTCTGGCCCGTAATTTCGGCAGTTTCGGTGTGCATTTCAGCTACGACCTGTTCGACTCGGGGCGCAAGCGTGCGCTCCTCCATGAGCGCGAGGCTCAGCTGTCGCAGGCGAGAGAAAGTCTTGCCCGTCTTACGGATGAGGTCCAGGTGGCGGTGGAGACCGCATACAACAAGTTGGAACGCACCCAGCAAATGCGGGGTGTATCTGAGGAACTGCTGGCTTTACGTACCGAATCCAATCGAGTTCTGCATGAGGAACTGGCGCGCGGAGAGGCGCTCAGCTCCCAGGCCGATATGGGAACTGCCCAGGAGCTCGACGCCCGGACGCTGCTTCTGCAGTCCCAACTCGATTACACCGAGGCAAATGACGAGATCATCCACGCCGTGGGCAGGACACCTGAATAAGTCAATCCTGATGAGCGCGAATGACGAAGGATGCGAATCTGAGCATGCAGTCAGCTCGACGAAGTACGGGGAAACACATCATCAAATGCCGATGAATGCGACGGACGCGATCGACACCGGAAACCCTGAATGGCTCGGGCAGATGGAGACGGTGCTCGAAGTGCTGAACGAGGGTGTCATCATAGCCAATGACCGGCGCCGGATTCTTTTTGCAAACTCCCGGTTTGTGGAAATGACCGGCATTTCACGGCAAGACTTGGCCGAATTTGACCCTTCGCGGTTTTATTCCTCGCAGGAGCGGGAGTTTTTGAAGCACCAAGTTGATGTTGCTTTCCAAGCGGGGCACAACCGCTACGCCTTCGTTTTGCCTCGAAAAGGTGGCGGTCGCTTACCGGTGATCATCAGTTCACGCACATTCCAAAATTCCGGATGCCGATTCGGGATCGTCACCTTCACGGACATCTCGCAGCAGGTTCAAGCCGAAGAGAAACTCCGCTCCGCCAATGAGAACCTTCAGAGTCGACAGATGGAGATCGAGGAGGACCTGCGACTGGCCGCGCGGGTGCAACACAGTCTCACTCCGAGATCCGTCGTCTGGGACATGCTTAGTATCGACGCTTTTTATCATCCCGTGCACTCCATCGGAGGCGACTTCGCGCTCGTCAACGCGACGGATCACGAGCACCTCAGCCTGCTTGTGTCTGACGTTTCTGGCCATGGAATAGGCGCCGCGCTCGTCGCCAACCGGATCTACTCCGAAACGACTGCGCACCTCCGTAGTGGCATGCCACTTCTGAATATGTTCAAGGAATTAAACCGATTCCTCATCGAGGACATCGCCGGTTCCGGGATGTTTGTCACCATGGCGGCTGCGCGCATCGATGCGCGCAGCCGCAGCATGGTTTTCGCAGGAGCTGGTCATCCGCCGGCGATGCTCGCGCGTCGTGACCAGAATCCACTGTTGCTCGATTCCCGCAGCATGATTCTTGGCGCACTGCCTGAGGCTATCGGAAACGAAAGCGCCGTGGAGGTGCAACTCCAGCCCGACGACCGTATCGTCATTTATACCGACGGAATTACGGAAGTGTTCGATTCACGTGGATACATGCTCGGCATCGCGGGCGTCCAGGAAATGGTTCGGCAAGCGTCGTCCTTACCTGCCGAGAAAATGAAGAACGCCATTCTCGACGGAGTGGCTGCCTGGCGGAGCGGGCCACCGACTGACGACGTCTCGCTCATGGTGGTGCACGTTCGGTAAGACATTGAGTTTTGTCGTCGAGGAGAGCGGGCCACCGGCCACAAAGATTCGCTTGCCTCTGCCGCGTCTTTCGCCGGGCTTGCGCTTTTGACGCACTACTGTTCTCAGAATCTATGTCCCAGAAAGCGCTCACAGATGAACACCTTTCCTCAAGCGCGTAATGTCCAAGCGGAGTCCACGCGGCGAGGCTGGCTGTTGATACTCGCGCTACGCAGCAATCCGAAATTGTTCTGTACCGTCAGGGGAGCGGTCGAACGCCTCGCAGAGACGCTGGGGTTCCCGGCGCCGCAGTGCAGGTCCATCACCCGAGCGGTTGACGAAGCTCTAACCAACATCGCGCGGCATTCCTACAACAATCGCCTCGATCAACCCGTCATTGCGTATTTTCGCTGCACGGAACGCGAGGACCACGGCGAGGCCCAATTGGGGCTCGAAATTCTCATTTGTGACCGCGGCCCTGCGGTCGATCCCAGCAAATTACGCGGGCGCCCTCTCGAAGAAATAAAGCCCGGCGGCTTGGGATTGCATTTCATTCGCGAATCGATGGACACCGTGGAGTTTTTCCGCAAGGGGCGCACCAACCGAATGAGGCTCATCAAGTATTTGGCGAAGACGAACCATACTCCGTGAGGGACACACACTGTGAAAATATCCGTTCGGCACCTCTGCAAAACAACCATCTTCGACGTTTCAGGAGACGTCGATTTTGCAAGCTCCCCTGAACTACGGGATTTGCTGTTGCGCGAAATCCAGGAAAACCACACGTCCCGCGTAGTTTTGAATCTGACTGCGGTACGTTACATCGATAGCTCCGGCATCGCCTCACTGGTCGAGGCGTTGAAAGCCTCTCGCGACATGGGTTCCCGATTTATTTTGTTTGGCCTTAGTGACTCGGCCCGCGAAGCTTTGGAACTTTCTCGACTTAACAGGGTATTCGAAATCTATGACAACGAGGTTCAGGCATTGGCCGCGTGACATGGAGATTGTGTCCAATATCGGCAGGCGGCCCACTCGGCGGCCTGAGCTATGTGGGCTCCTTGGCATCACTGGGGGGGGCCGCGCCACCTATTACACTCGAGTGGCTCCGTTCAAAGGAAAGCCGCTGCACTTTGAGCGTGCCATATCCCAAGCGATGGAGGTCGGCGTTCGCTGCCTGCCTATTCTTTCTCTAATTACCGTGAAGACGCCGCTGGTCGAGACCCTGGGTGCGAGCATAATTCCTCAACTCGAAGAAAGCGCCAGCCCAGGAATAAATAAATTCCGAAATTGGGGACGGTGATCGTGCATATTGGCAATGTTACATCGCGCACGGAGGTATACATGGCGACAAGTTCGTGGGAATATTTTGCCAAAGCTAATGCGTGTGCGGCGAACGGAGCAACACAGCATGCGCGCTATGATTCCACTAGGCGACGCGTCGCGACAGCCTACAAGATTCCCGATTGGCACAATCGCAATTATTGCCGTGAACGCGTTCGTCTTCCTATTGGAACTGCGTGGCGGAGAAGCTGTTGTCCTGAAGTGGTCGCTGGTGCCTGCGTGGTCGCACAAGTGCAAACGGGAGGAGTGGCTTACGTAGCTCACGTCGGAGGTGCTGTGTTTGGGGCTCTAACCGCACGGTTTTTTGAGGACCCGCAGAGGCTCGTCGACTAAGGAGCTTACCATGTCCCCTAACGCCAATGAGACTGACCCCGCGATGACCGGCCTCGCGGAAGAGGAAGCTCAGGCGCGCTTAAACCAGCTTGGTCCGAATGAGCCGGCAGCGACAAAGCACTATTCGTTTTTTCCCAACCTCTTACATACATTCGCTAATCCGCTGGTGTTGATCCTGGTGATCGCCGCCGTCGTGTCGGCTTCTCTGGGCGAGAAAGTAGACGCCGGGATCATTGGCACGATCGTTCTACTGAGTGCGGCTATTGATCTGACGCAGAACTATCGGTCTCAACAAGCCGTCGAGCAATTGCGCCAGCAAGTTGCCCCGACGGCAACCGTACTGCGCGGTGGCGAGTGGAAGGAAATTCAGCGGCGGGACGTTGTTCCTGGAGAGATAGTCCGGCTTTCTGCCGGAGATCCGGTTCCTGCGGACTGCCGCCTGCTAAATGCACGCGATCTCTACGTCTTACAAGCATCGCTCACGGGCGAATCGATGCCTGCGGAAAAGGAAGCGCCACCTCAACCAAGGCGGATACTCGCAACATGGTTTTTCAGGGCACGTCCGTCGTCAGTGGAACCGCAACAGCGGAAGTCATCCAGACAGGCCCCCGGACGGCCTTTGGCGACCTCGCCTTGCACCCAGACCGGAAGAGACTGTCTTCGATAAGGTTTGCGAAATTTCAGCCATCTTCTGGCGCGAACCGTTTTGTTCCTGGTGATGGCATAAAAGGCTGACCACTGTCTCTTCGAAGGTCTGTAGGCTCCGGTGTTTCGCGGCCGGGCTGTCAATCATTCGACCAAACGGTTGGAGCCCAGCTTTCGTTCGAGATTCACGCTCCGCTCGATTCCCCTGAGCACACTTTCGCTCGGGCCGGTTCAGTGGACGGGCCGATTTGCCACCGAAGGTTGGAAGACAGCTGCACAGGACGGCGCCTACACGGAACTCCATGCTCATTCAGCATTAATACGATTGCATAGACCGCTGCGGAAACGGCTCCGAGAACACAAGCGCTGAGCCGGCTACCCAAGTCGCAGCATTCGGGGACCACCCCAAGGATTATGACTTTCGAAGGCGCGCGGCCAGCCAACTTCAGCTGAGCCAGGCACTGCCCTAGGCCTGGGTCATGACCCGTAAGATGGAGCATGGCTGGGCGATCCAGAAGACCGCTTCCATGATAAACGCGCAGTGTACCGGGCTTCTCGTCCGAAACAACCGCATCAACAATGACGACTAGGTCCCGGGCGTACAAATAGGGCGTCAGATCCAGGCCAGGAGGTCCGAGATCTAGAATCTCTACACCTGCATCATGAACGTATTCACAACGGAATCTTTCCACGCAGAGTGGACCGAAAGCGTCATCTCCGAGAAAAACATTTCCCAACCCGATGACGCAGATCTTCGGCCGTTCCGCGCTGGTGTGCCAGTTCACAACACTTTCACCTGGGCGATTTCGCGACCAGTCGCGTCCAGCGTGTGACAGGCGCAAGCCATGCAGGGGTCGAAGGAATGCACGGTGCGCAAGACCTCAAGCGGTGCGGCCGGGTCATTCACTGGATTTCCTAGAAGTGACTTTTCGTACGGCCCGGGAACTCCGTTGTCGTCGCGAGGGCTTGCATTCCAGGTTGTTGGCACCACAGCCTGATAGTTCGAGAAAACGCCCTTGTCGATGACCACCCAGTGGGAGAGAGTGCCGCGGGGCGCTTCGTGCATACCAACGCCGTGAACTTCATGCTGGGGGAATACCGGCGGATTGTAAGTGGCCGCATCGCCGTGAAGTATATTGCTCGTGAGCTGTTGACAATGCTTGACGGCTACATCAGAGAGCATCGCGGAACGAATCGCTCGTGCGGTATAGCGCCCCATGGTGGACTGGAGCTGCTCGACGGCTACCTGCGAACCGCTCACGGAAGAAATCCGTTCGAGTGCTGCGTCCGTCCACTTGCGCGTAAGCGGATGCCCCGACGCATAGCCGACAAGGATATTCGACAGTGGTCCGACCTGCATGGGCTTGCCGTCATATCTTGGTGCTTTCACCCACGAATACTTACCGTCGGGCTGGAAGTCGGTGTAGTCCGGCTGGGTTTTCCCTTCCCAAGGCCTTTGCGCTCCCTGGCCCTGATACCACGCGTGCGTAACATCCTCCGCAACCACAGCGCGGATAGCTTGGTCGTGCCAGTCGACAACGGGCCGCACGGAATGCAAATTCCCATCCGTGATGACCCCTCCGGGAAGATCGAACTTTGTGGCACGCGCGTCCAACGGCAGATCAGGGACGGCCAGATAGTTCGCGACGCCACGGCCGTAATCGAGCCACTCTGGATAGGAGGCCGCAAGCAGGCAGGCATCCACGAAATAGGCCTGTTGCACGAACGGAATCAGGTCTTGGAGCAGAGAATTCAGCATTTCGAGGCGATCCATGTTCATGGTCGCGAGGCTGTTCAAGTTGATGGCGTTCATCACCCCGCCGACCGCGAGATTCTGAATGTGAGGCGTTTTGCCGCCAAGAATCCCGACGACTTGATTCGACTTACGCTGAAATTCGAGGGCCTGGAGATAGTGTGCAAACAGGAGAAGGTTCATCTCCGGACTGAGATGCATCGCCGGATGCCCCCAATACCCGTGAGAGAAAATGCCAAGTTGGCCGCTCTCGATGAGGCCATTGACTTTTCCCTGGACCGCCTCGAGTTCACGACGCGAGTTTCCCGGCCAGTTGCTGAGACCTTCGGCGATCGAAGCTGCGCGCGCCGGATTCGCTTTGGGAATGGTCGTGATGTCCACCCAGTCAAAAGCGGACAAGTGATAGAAATGGACGATGTGGTCGTGCAAGGCGTGGGCGATCAATATAAGGTTGCGGATGTACTGGGCGTTTGCCGGAATTTCCAGTTGTAATGCGTCTTCCACGGCGCGAACGGAAGCCATCGCGTGGACCGTGGTACACACTCCACAAAAACGCTGCGCAAAGACCCACCCTTCGCGGGGGTCGCGCCCTTTCAGAATGGTCTCAATGCCGCGCCACATCGTGCAGCACGCCCAGGCCTTTTGCACGGTCCCAGAATCCACTTCCACGTCGATGCGCAAGTGGCCTTCGATGCGGGTTACCGGGTCGATAGAGACGCGGGCCATGGTGTTTCTCCTTTAGTCGCGCGACGCGCGCGTACGAGTCTGAACATGTAATTCCAATCCTTGATCTCTCCCGGCAGAATGGCGAAGTACTTGACCGCGAGGCCGAAAGCTACAACCCCGAGGGAAATGTATCCGATGGTCATCAACAACTCGGGCACGCTCGGAAAGTAGCTAGCCTTATGCGCAGGGAAAAACGCGATGGTGGTAGGGATGAACCGGTACAGGAGTCCCCCCAGACAGGCGAGCGTGGCCATATTTAATAGGCTTCGCGGCGTCTCGCGCAAAGCCCTGCTCCGGAGTGCAACGGCGGGGACAAGGATAAGGGCAGTCTCCAAGAGGAAAAGCAAGCTCATCTTATCGAAGGCGAAAGCAACATGCATCTGACCTCGCCAAATGAGGTCCACGAACTGAACGGCGAGGAAAAGGAAACAGCCTCCCGACAGCAAGTTACCCAGCTCACCCAGCACCCCCTGGTCCAGGGGCCTCGAATAACGCAGACATGCCATTAGCAACAAAAAGGTGACGAAGCCTAGCCCGCACAGATTAGCGGCCAACAGATAAAGGAACGGCAGACATGGCGTCTGCCAGAGGGGGTGGACCTTGTCGCCCGCCAAGAGCATCAGTCCTCCTAAGGAGGACTGATGCATGAGGGGAAATACATACGCACCGGTGATCATAAACGGATAGATTCGGCGCAGAGGGGGAGCACATCGGCGAAGGAACGCCCTGGTCGCGTCGCTGCCCGTATAGTAGAAGCGTTCCAGAACCAGAGGAAGGTTTTCGAAGGCCAGGAACACTGCGCAGTAGACCGGCATGCAAAAAGAAATCTCGAGCATTGCTGATCCGGCGTTCCAGCGCCATGGGAACAAAATGTTATAGAAATTCCACGCGCGCCCCACATCGAAGCCGAGAGCAACCAGACCGGTTGCATAGAAAAGAAAGCCACTCACCAGGGCGGTCCGCATGACAATGTGCAGCTTTTCCCGGTTGAAGACCCATGCCGCCATTCCTAGCGCGAGCGGGCCGGAGCCCAGGGCAGTCAGAGTCAGGACATTGAACGTCTTCCAGATTCCCCAGGCATACGCATCGTTCATCCCTGAGAATCGACCGAGCGGTGAGACAAACCGCACGACAGCGAGGGTCAAGCCGACGGCGGCGAGAGCCGCGAAAAACAGGAGTGCTGGTGTGATTATCGGCTCGCTAAAGGCGGGCACCCCGCGCTGCCAGTGGTTGACAAGCGTAGTGCCGTCTTCGTCCCCGGTGCCTTTCGTCGTGTTGTGCAGATTGGCAACAGAAAGCAAGTCGCTAAACTTCTTCGCTCCACTCATAGCTGCTCCGGAAGGCCCGTTTGTTTCTCACGCTTAAGGCGCTCGGACTCATGGCGGTTCCAGTTTCGCTTGATCACCGCACCGAGAATGCCGGCAACGAGGATTGGCCCTGAGAGCCATTTATAGATCTTCGACGTAACCTTAGTGGCGTAGTGACCCAGCGAAGTCGAGCCTAACTTGGGCAGGCCAATCTTCTCGAATGCAACGTTGGAGAGATACAGGACCTGAGTTCCACCCGCTTCATGCTCACCGTAGACGCGATTCTCGAAGTACTTGTTTGGAGATGCCGCAATGCGTTGCTTTGCTTTTTCAAGCAAGTCCGCGCGTTTGCCGAAGATTACTGCCCCGGTGGGACACACTCCAGTGCAGGCAGGCTGTTGGTTCTCCTTTAACCGTTGGTCGAAGCAGAATTCACACTTGACGATTTTGGGATTCCATTTATCCCATTCGAATTTAGGCACGTCGAAGGGGCAAGAGACTTCGCAGTAGCGGCAGCCGATACAGAGCGAACTGGTCCACGTGACCGCGCCCCACTCGTTCTTCTTCAATGCTCCAAACGGACAGCCGGCGGCGCAGGCGGGATCCAGACAGTGCATGCACTGCCGTTTGACATAGGTGAAGCCTGACCCATACGGCTCCTTGTAGCACTCGATGATGTTTTTGGTCTTTGCGTTAAGACCTGTGGGCATGTCCCACAGGCCACCGGATAGGGAAGTGTCTGGAGGCAAACCGTTGGCCTCGCTGCAGGCCGTCATGCACGCCTTGCAACCGGTGCAGATGCTATTGTCGTACAACATGCCGACTGCGTCGGCCGGTGCGACGGGATGTTCGGGATGCTCCTCCGGAGGCGCAGCAGGCGCAACGAGAGTTCCTGCAGCAGCTCCTCCGAGCCCGAGAATTCCTCGGAGAGCTTGGCGTCGATTCATGCCCTGGTTCATGCTCATTTCCCCTGCTCTCGCGGCTCCGGGCCACCCGCTGATTGGGTCGTTGGGGGCGTGCTGGAGCCTGGAACGTTTTCGTCGCCCCGCAGGGTGGAGAATTTGCGCGAAGCGGCGTAGCCAGCTCCCAACAGCGCACCGGCTGCCAATCCGGCAACGCCAGTTGCTAACGGGCTGATTGTTCCTTGTGGGGTAATGATCGGCGCGTACGTGTCCGGCGGTGTCGCTGGTGTGTGGATTTGCACAACTTGAAACATGGGCACTCGGAACGCAATGCTTTTCTCCGTGCAACCAATGCAGGGTGCGCCAATCCCGATAGGCCAGACGTCGGGAATTTCGTTGAAGTGGCGCGTCGAACAACCGGCGTGGGTGTCGGGTCCCTTACACCCCATCTCGTATAAACACCAGCCTTCGCGGTGCCCTTCGTCTCCAAACTGTTTTACGAAACGACCGGCATCAAAGTGCGCGCGACGCGGGCAGTGCTCGTGGATGTTCCGGTCATAGGCGAACTTCGGACGGCGCTCTTGATCGAGGTCCGGCAGAGTGCCAGAAGAGGCGTACTCTAGCACTACGCCCAAGAGCGTATAGGGGTTGGGGGGGCAACCAGGCAGATTGATGATGGTTTTGTCCGGCATTAGGTCGGCAACGCCTAGCGCACCTGTTGGATCAGGGTCGGCCGAGGGGATGCCTCCCCAGGAAGCGCACGAGCCAATAGCGATGACCGCTGCGGCTTTTCCGGCAACGTCATCGAGGACCTGATAAGCCGGCCGTCCCGCGAGCTTCATGTAGACCCCATTGTCGCGCTTGGGAATCGAACCTTCGACGACGCAAACGTACTTCCCCGTGTATTTGGCTACCGCTTCCTGCAGTGCCGCCTCCGCCTGGTGACCCGAACCAGCCATCAGCGTCTCGTGATACTCCAGCGAGATGACATTCAGAATTAAATCACCAAGATCTGGGTGAGAAGTGCGAAGTAGTGTTTCCGTGCAGCCAGTGCAGTCTTGGAAATGCAGCCAGATCACCGGGGGCCGAATTGCTTTCCCGAGGCCTTGGGCGACTTCTTCAGGGGTTTTCTTGTCAGTGATGGACAGACCAAATGGTGCGGCGACCATCAGCGATGAACAGAATTGCAGGAACGATCGGCGGCTCACACCGCAGCGCAGTAATCGCTCATCGATCGTTCCGAGAACCTTGACCGAATTATTGAGGACGCCAAGCACTTAGCCACCTCTTCATACTTCACCTGCTCTTTCTCCGCAGTGCCATTGGCGCGTAATGCGCGTCGACAGCTTCAGCTGGATTCGAAGCCGCATGCTCGAACAAGTGAAGTGCAAGCTCACTGCCAAACTGGCCAAGATTTTTCGTCAACTAGCACGCGAATGAAGAGACAGAGAGTTTTGACTTGAGCTTTCCACGCGTCGGCTGCCCCAATTGGGCCGGCACCATTGCCTGGCTGCCTCAAAAGGTTCACTCCTTTTTCGATGGATTGCCTGACAGGGGCGGTAACCGCGTTGATGGACAACACTCCCTCCAATTGGAAGTCATGAAACTCTCGCGCGAGCCTTCTGCTGATATCCAGCCACCAGACGAGCCACGGTGATGGCGACGTAGAACACACCCGTGATGGCCTCAAGAGCTGCAATCATTCTGGCCGGTCGCGAAACCGGAACTACATCGCCGTATCCCACGGTCGTCAACGTGGCGACACTGAAATAAAGAAGAGAATGGCGCGAAGCTTGAATAGGACTTGGCGCCGCCTCCATAAACGATCCGGGATGAATCTCTTGCATCAAGTTGAAAATTGCATAGTAGAACATTCCGAGAATCAAATAGAGGCCCAGGCACGCGTCTAATTTGGCTCTCATGATCGCACCTGACCGTTCCAGAAACGAGAAATGAGCGACCGAGACATAGCCAAGAAAGATGCACAAGAAGAGCCAGTTCACCATCCGCAGGGTGTGTAGGGGGTGGAAGACACAGATAAGCGTGATCAATAGGGAACAAGTTGTCAGCAGGAGCGCTGGCCACGGCAGGGTGCGTCTATCGGATATCTTCAGTGTGGCTACAACTAGCACTGCGAACATAGCAAGGGCCACAACGACTTCACCGACCCAATCATCTCGGACGAAGGCGCTGAGCACTAAAAAGAAAAGCAGAGCAATCAACAAGACAAGCGAGTGCCGATTGTGGGTTTCCGCGCCCATACCATTGGGCCCCGGTTCACCCGTTTTGCACATGGGATTCGTCATACGCCAAGCGAAATTTCATGGCTTCTCCCGATTCTTTGAAAGCAAACCATCTTCTTCGGGTCAGCTACTGCAAACCAAGATCATTCAGGACCTTGGGATTTTCCTCCTGTACTGCCAGCAGGTTGTGGCATGCGGAGCAGTCGTTGGAAATCGTCTGACCGTCGGCGCTGGTGTGCGAACCGTCGTGGCAGCGAAAGCACCCCGGGAAATCGTTATGGCCGATATTATTGGGGTGAACGCCCCAGGTCACCTTCATCTGCGGAAAAACGTTGCGCAGGTAAATGTCGGCAACAGCTTCAGCGGATTGCTCGACGAGCCCCCGCTTGGTGTTGTTCACATCAGGATACCGGTCGCGGTAGAAGGTGATAATGCTTTCCTTGATGCGCGCTTTGGCGGTTTGGCGGTCCGGGTAATTCACCTTGAGGAGTTCGACGGCTTTTTTCCGGATATAAGGTAGCTCAGGGTTGATGAATCCTTGGGACATCCGGAGGTCCACGGCGCTTTCCGGGAGTTCAAACGCGTGCGTGGGGCGGTTGTGGCAATCGATACAATCCATCGTACGGGTTTCACTTTTTTTCAGTTGTTCCTTGGTTGCCTTGATATCGGTGGATTTGAATTCAATGGTTTTGCCTTTGGAATCCGTATAGTAGACGACGGGTATCACCTGGCGCTCGGCATCGATGGCCAGGTAGCGGATGCGCGCTCCATCGTCCAGATGGCGTCCATGAATGCCAATGGAACCTGCCCGGGTGCCGCCGCCGATTTTCAGGACTAGAGCCGTGGTCAGCGGCGTGTTCTTTTCATCGTCCTTGTAATTTGTCTTTACCAGGAACCTGTCTCCCGAGAAACGCTGCGGCCAATGACACTGCTCACACGTTTCGCGCGCTGGTCGCAGGTGTTTGACCGGAGAGGGAACAGGAGTGGGATATTTTTTGAAAGCTACGGCATATACTTGGTACAGCCCGGAAATCTTGGAGCGAACGAACCAGCCCGCTCCAGGCCCGATGTGGCAGTCCACGCAATCAACGCGTGAGTGGGGTGAGTTCTGGTAGGCAGTGAATTCCGGCGCCATCACAGTGTGGCAGGTCTGTCCACAAAACGTGGTTGTATCCATGTAGGAGACCCCGCGGTAGGAGGCAAAACTGAAAATCATGACATTCAGGATCGTCGCGATCCCAACGAAGAGAAGACCGTTGCGAACCAATCGTGTGTTCAGGTCAATTTCGGGGTAAATGGCGGGCAGCTGGCCGGATGCGCGCAATCTTAGGCGCCGCAAGAAAATGCCGATCGGAATGAGAATCAAGCCGAACACGAACACTGAGGGCAGAATTAGGAAAAGCAAGATGCCGATGTAAGGGTGCGGAGGGCCCGGCAGCATGAAGTCGTAGATCCAGAAGCCGATCAACGTAGTGGCAGAGCTGGTCGTTAAAACGACTCCGATCAAGCTAATAATGTTCTGACTCAGGTAGTAGATTAACCGAGCCCAATCCCTCATGGTATTCTGCGCACTCATCTCGCGGACGCCTCATTTCCGTTTATCAAAATTCCCAATAGAATTTCAAACAGCGCGCGGGCCCCAGCGAAGGATGCGCTGGAGCCCGGCAACTGCCTCGCTGCACAGAGATCCCACGGAAGCGGGGGCATGCTTAACGTGGAGCCCCTGATCTTTTTGTCTCACGCCAGAAATCGACGACGACCACGCCCGCCAGTTACTTCTTGAGCGAACGAATATAGGACACCAGGTCCTTGACCTGATCGGGCGTCAAAGATTTGTAGGCAGGCATCTTCGCCTTGCCGTTTGTGATGATGCCGGAAAGGTCGGCGTCGCTCATGCTCTGGACATCTGCGGAAGCTAGATCGCGGGTCTTCATTACGTCTTTTCCCTTGCCATCCGCTCCGTGACATCCAGCGCACTTGGCCTTAAACGTGGCCTCGCCCGCAGCAACATCGGCCTTCGCCGGCGAGCTCAACAGGCAAATGACGGCCAGTAGTGCAGGGGCCAGTACAACTACTCCGAAGTTCGGTGTTTTGTGTTCCATTTTTCTTCTCCTGTGCGCCGGTTAAACCGGCGAGGTTGTAGTGAATGAAAAAGTCATACGAAAGTGGAGTAGCGACCCATATCGGCCCTGAGTCATGCGGAGCCGCTCGCGAGGGCGGCGTCCTACGACCAAGCCTGCAAACTTGGCCTCCGCAGCGACCTTGGAACGTCCGCAATTCGGAACGAGGGAGCGCTCGTTTCCTGGAACTTGCAATTCGATTCTTTACTGTGCACTTGGATTGCCGAAACCGATCCCAACGGACACCCAGCGATCCCAGGACCGCCAATTGCGAGTAGATTCCTGATGCTCCCTTATGCGATGAACACACACTCAATCAAACACCACAGAAAACGGCACACGCGGTTCCTCGTGGGCCGACCTATGCCTCAAATAAGGCAGCAGTACAGTTCGCCTCAAAGGGCTCAGTTTCGCGGCCATCCCAGTCCTACGCGTGGCGGGAATTGGTTAGGCCGACCCGGTCATTTGGCATTCTCACGGTGAGCTGTCGCTTACCGTTACTGTCGAAGGTCGGACACGTCGAACCTTCGACAGAAGTGCGCTCCTGCTAGCGGGTTTCTTGGGCGCTTTTCTTACGAAATAACAGGTTACAACAAAGAGCAGCGACGACCGTCTTGGTATGACAACTGCTTTAACAATGGCGAGGAAGGGCAGGAGACCGAAATGTCGATAACTGATGGCTCGGCGCCGGGGGCAGTTCACATCGATCCAGGTCGCCGTTGGCTCGAGTTCTGGCGCAATTTCCGGTCGCCTATGCCAAGCGCATTTGGGCGTTTGGCCCTCCTCTCGAAGATTAGAGTGAGGAGCCGAAAATTGCTTGCAGCGATCGCGAGGGACGCGTCGGAAACGACGAAAGCCGCCGAGACAAGCGCCAAACTGGCGGCCATCGTAGACTCCAGCGACGACGCCATCATCAGCAAGACGTTGGACGGCGTAATTACGAGCTGGAATCCGGCGGCCGAGAGAGTATTTGGCTATACGGCAGCCGAAGCCATCGGAAAATGCATGGCGGATTTTTTCCCGCCCGAGCGACGGGAGGAAGAACAAGAAATTCTCAACCGGATTGCCAAGGGCGAAACGATTGAGCATTTCGAATCGCAGCGAATCCGGAAGGACGGCAGGTGGATAGATGTAGCTGTGACCATATCGCCGCTGCGTGACACTTCCGGAAGAGTGATCGGAGCTTCCAAGATTGCCCGTGATATCACGCAACGCAAGCATGTGGAGGAGGAAATCCGGCAGCAGGCAAGCTTGCTGGACCTTGCGCCGGCACTTGTCCGGGATATCGAGAATCGAATCGTTTTGTGGACGCGAGGCGCCGAGCGAATTTACGGATTCACGAAAACAGAGGCGCTAGGAAAAATCGTCCATGAACTGTTGCAAACCGAATTTCCGCAACAGTTCGAAGAGATTCGAAAGACGTTCGAAGCACAGGGGTCGTGGGAGGGTGAACTCGTCCACCGAACACGCGATGGACACCGGGTCGTTGTCGCCAGTCAATGGGTGCTCTACCGCGATTCCAACGGGAAGCCAGTCCGCACACTGGAAGTAAGTGCCGACATTACCGCTCTGAAACGCGCCGAAAGCTTACAGGTGCGCTCGCAAAAAGTCGAAGCGTTGGGAACCTTGGCCGCTGGCATTGCCCACGACTTTAACAACATTCTTGCCGCGATCAGTGGCAGCGCGGCGCTGGCCATTTTGCAGCTACCCTCGGAACATCCCGTACAAGCTCGCTTAGTGGAGATCGAAAAGGCCGGACAGCGAGCCGCTGATCTTGTAAGGCGAATTCTCAGTTTTAGCAAACCACAGGAACAGAATCTGCAAGAGCTGGACCTGGACCCTTTGGCGCAAGAGACTCTGAAATTGGCGCGAGCTACTCTGCCGGCCATGATTGCGATCCGATATACACACGATCAGGAACTGCCGCTGGCACGCGCCGACGGGACCCAGGTCTGCCAGGTGATCTTGAATCTCACGACAAATGCCGCGCACGCGATCGGTGACACGACGGGGCTTATTGAAGTCAAACTGGATGCGCCGGTGGTGCGGGAAAAAGAAGTCCACCTTTATTCGCAGATACCGCCGGGACATTATGTGCGGTTGTCGGTCAGCGATAACGGGTGCGGAATGGATGCGGCGACTGTGGAGCGCATCTTCGATCCTTTTTTTACCACCAAGCCCGCGGGCAAAGGCACCGGACTTGGATTATCTGTGGTTCAGGGAATTGTGGCGGCTCATCGCGGGATTCTCAGGGTTGATAGCGAGAAGGGCAAAGGGTCGACCTTTCAGATTTATTTTCCAGCCGTGCCCGGGGCGGTCGAACATGTGCGAGTCGCGGAATTTTGCGCGCCTGCGGGTCATGGAGAGCACGTTTTGTTTGTAGACGATGACCCGGTGCTGGTATTCGTAGGCACCGCGGCGTTGGAGCAGAAGGGATATAGGGTAACCGGGTTGTCGAGCGTAGAAGCGGCATTAAGGCAATTCCGGCAGGGACCAGAGGTATTCGATGCCGTGGTCACGGATCTGTCCATGCCGGCCATGTCGGGCCTGCAACTGGCTCGGGAGTTGCGGAATGTGCGAGCGGACATCCCTGTGCTCCTGGCTTCGGGGTATTTCAGTCCAGAAGATGAAATGAATGCCGAAAGACTGGGAGTTCGAGCTCTTCTCACAAAACCCGTAGGCGCAAGGGAATTGCTTTCGGCGCTTCACGGAATTTTTCAGGAACAGGCCGACTTCTCGAAACCAGCGATAAGCTCTTGCTGCGCTGCGGCGTGACGGAATATAAAGCAGAGACTTCAAGCGAGCGACGAGAAATTCGTTGCCGCCAAGCCCCGGGCGCGCTGTTCGAGACTCTGATGCAACATCTTGATCTGTTCTTTGGCAGCCTGCGATTCGTCACGTCGCGAATTACGCAGATGGCCCCCGGGGTCCAGTTTCGCTTTAAATCGTCTCAGGCTAACAAGATACCGTCGGGGGCCGCCTCCAGCAACCGCTGGTAACGATTGTCGGCAATTGGGTCAGCCGGGGGTGGAACCGAATCCAATGCCTACCGTCGTCATGATGCTCGTTCCGTGAGTTCCTCTCCTTGAGGAGAATCATCCGCGGCCCACGGTATCTCGGTCGCGGCAGGCCTACCGGGTGTGAGGCATAGTGGTCTGCGCGCGACGAGATTGTGTTTATGCATGCGATAGATGAGCGTCTTGCGGGTCAGACCGAGGTAGCGTGCAGCCCGGGATTGGTTCCAATTGCATGTTTGCAATGCTCGCAGGAGCACTTCTTTTTCGATACCGCCTAAGCTAATCCCTTTGGGCGGAAGATCGAGATTAATGACTTCGAGGGGGCCAGGGTCACACTGGAGGGAGGCAGGTAAGTCGGCCAAACGAATCTCCCTCCCACGCGCGAGAACGACGATGCGTTCCACGGTATTCGCGAGTTCACGGATGTTACCCGGCCATCGATGCACCGAAAAGCGGTGGAGAAGCCTTTCTGGGAGCGTGAGGTCCTGGCGGCCGTGCTTGTTCCGGCCTCGCTCGAAAAAGAACTGCACCAACTCGGGAATGTCCTCTGCGCGTTGCCGTAGGCTCGGGAGGCTAAGTGGAATTACGTTTAAGCGATAGTAGAGGTCCTCGCGGAACGTTCCACTTTCGACCATGGCGGGCAGGCTGCGATGCGTCGCCGCAAGAATGCGGATATCCACCCGAGCGCTGGCAGCCGCACCAACCTTTTCAATGTCGCCGTGCTCTATGAGCCGCAAAACCTTCGTTTGCAGTTCAAGAGGCATCTCCCCAATCTCGTCGAGGAACAGAGTGCCCCCGTGGGCCGCTTCGGCTTTCCCTTTCCGGTCCATCAGGGCGCCGGTGAAGGATCCCCGCACATGGCCGAACAGCTCGGTCTCGAGAAGGTCCCTAGGAATGGCTCCGCAGTTGACGGTGATGAATGGATGGCCGCCGCGGCTGCTGTTGGCATGAATTGCCCGGGCCAGAAGTTCTTTACCTGTACCCGTTTCTCCTTGGATTAAGACCGTGGAATTGGTCGGAGCGACCCTGGCGGCCTGGTCCAGGATTTGCAGCAGGGAGTGGGAGTGGCCGAGTATCTTTTCGAATCCGCACTTCTGATCCAATATGCCGCGAAGAAAGCGCGCTTCCGTTTGCAGATCAATATGTGCAAGAGCACGCTCGACGAGCAAGCGTAGTTCGCGAGTATCGAGTGGCCTTGTGATGTAATCTAGAGCTCCCGCCTTCATTGCCTCGACGGCTCCTGCTACAGTGCCAAAGGCTGTGATGAGAATCACAATAGTTTCGGGATATTCACGGTGAAGCTCTTTGAGCAGGTCGATACCCGAAATTCCCGCTATCCTCACATCGGAAATGACGAGGTCGGCAGGCCGGTTCCGCATCATTTGCAGCGCTTCGCAAGCGTTCCCGGTCTCGCTGAATTCGTATTCCGGGGAGGCCAGGGCATCGCGAATGAGCTCCCGGTTCTCCGCGAGATCATCAACAACCAGAATTTTTCTCATGACCTTAGCTCCTCGTCTAGTAGGGCGAATTCGTCAGTTCCGCTCTTGGCGCGGCGAAGACCCATGGATAGGCGCGTTCTCGTCATGCTGGACCTTCTAGAAGTTCGGAATCAGCGCAGGGACCGCAAGAAGGCGAAATCATGTCCGATTGGATGTACCGTTCAGATACCAACCTAATCGTGCCACAATCACAGCACTTCAATTTTCGGAGGGAACTGGGGGCGGGGTCGAGCTTGACATATCCTGGAATTCCTGAGATCCCCGCGTCCTTGTCCCGCACTCGCGTATTCACTGGACCGATTTGCAGGTAGTCACATTCTGAATAGTCCTTCTTTGTGGGGAATATGAGATAGCCAGATGCGTCGAAATACACCCCGGGGAATCGCTCCAGACCCCAGTACCAGCAGCCATTGGCGTGGTAATGCGCGGTGCGTGCGCAAAGCTTGTAATGCTCAAGTAGAGCCTTTCCGGTTTTTTTCATATCTGCGGACCTCGATCGCCTAGGTGCTTCTTCCTGCCAGAAAGATCTCAACAAATCCTCGGGAGTTGCTCACCGCTGAGCATGTCGAGAACGCGGTGACCACCGACACGGCTTTGCAGAGTCACAATTCCGCGAGAATCTTCATGGACCATTCCAACACGCACGGCAGAAGCAGACGCAGTTTGTGAGCGCAAGACTTCGAGTGCACGGTCCGCATGGCCTTCGGAAACAAAGGCCACGAAACGGCCCTCGTTTGCCACGTAGAGAGGGTCGAGACCCAGTAATTCGCACGCGCCGCGCACCAAGCCGGAAACGGGAATCCTCGCCTCCTCGACCGTAATACGAAGGCGCGCGAGGGAAGCAATCTCGTTAAGAGCTGAGGAAAGTCCACCGCGGGTCAGGTCGCGCAGACAGTGCACTTCAACGCCAGCGTCGAATAGCGCCTCGACCGCAGTCCAAAGAGGAGCGGTGTCGCTTTTCACCTCGCCTTCGAATTCGAGGCCGTTGCGAACCGAAAGAATCGCAATTCCATGCGTGCCGAGATCGCCACTGACGAGCACTGCGTCTCCAGGGCAAACGGATTCCGGTCCCACCAACGTTGGCGCAATGACCACTCCGACACCGGCGGTGTTAACGAAAAGGCCGTCTCCTTTGCCCTTGTCCACAACTTTCGTGTCGCCGGTCACGATCGGCACCTTTGCCACTCGGGCCGCCTTTGCCATCGAGGCGACGATGGTGCGCAACGTGTCCAGGGACAGACCTTCCTCGAGAACGAATCCTGCGCTTAAGGCCAGTGGCCTTGCCCCGCACATGGCAAGATCATTGACCGTCCCATTGACCGCGAGATCCCCAATCGTTCCTCCAGGGAAGACGAGTGGTTGTACCACGTACGTGTCGGTGGTCATCGCCAGGCGGGTTTCATTCGCAGAAAACACCGCGCCGTCGTGCTGTGCCTCCAAAGCGGAGTTCGAGAAAGCGGACAGAAACACGCTTTCAATAAGATGATTGGTGAGCCGACCTCCCCCCCCGTGGGCCAGCAAAATCCGGTTAGTGGCCGGCCGTGGCAATGGACATGATAGAATCGCCATCTTCTCTCCGCCTTCCAAAGTGAAAGTAAGCCGCACACGCGCCTTCTGAGGAAACCATCGGCGCTCCGAGCGGAGTATCCGGCGTACATCTGGTTCCAAAGGCCGGACAGTCATAAGGCTTGCGCTGGCCCTGCAAAACAAGCCCTGCGATGCACTCGCACGATTCCTCGGCGCCATCGACGTTGACCGGGAAGCGAACTTCTGCGTCAAAAGAACGGTACGACTCGCGCAGCCGCAATCCGCTCAAGGGGATTTCACCGATTCCGCGCCAGGCTCGCCGTGTTACCTCGAACACTTCGGCAATTCGCTTCTGTGCAGGGCGGTTCCCTGAACGCCGTACCGCACGGGAATATTGATTCTCGACTTCCGCGCGACCGCTTTCGAGCTGCGCCACGGCCATATGCACGCCCTCAAGCAGGTCCAATGGTTCGAACCCGGTGACCACGATGGGCACATGGTATTTCTGGCTGATGGGCAGGTATTCTTCGTAGCCCATGACCATGCAGACGTGGCCTGCGGCGAGAAAGGCTTGCACGCGGCAATCCGGGGAACTCAAGATGGCATCCATGGCCGGAGGCACGAGCACGTGCGACACAAGCATCGAGAAATTCGGGACGTCCTGGCGCTCGGCTTCCCAGATGGCCATGGCGTTGGCCGGGGCGGTGGTCTCGAATCCCACGGCAAAAAAAACAACTTCCCGCGTGGGATTTGAGCGGGCCAGTTGTAAAGCATCTAGCGGCGAGTAGACGATGCGCACGTCCCCGCCCGAGGCTTTGGCGTCGAAAAGACTCTGCGTCGAGCCGGGAACCCGCAGCATGTCGCCGAACGAGCAAAGGATGACTCCAGGACGCCGGGCGATCGCGACGGCGCGATCAATCATTTCGACGGGCGTGACGCATACCGGACAGCCGGGTCCGTGCACGAGCGTGATTCCTTCGGGGAGCAGATCCTGGAGACCGGTCTTGACGATCGTGTGCGTTTGTCCGCCGCAAACTTCCATCAGCGTCCAGGGCCGAGTGGTGCCGCGGCGGATTGCCTGCGCCATCCGTTGAACCGCGCAGTAGTCGCGATACTCGTCGAGAAACTTCACGTCGCGCCCTCTTTCAGCTCATCGAGCTGATCGAGTTGTCGCAGTGCTTCGAACACCCGTTGAGCTTCTTGTTCATCGATTGTACTCAGTGCGAAGCCGACATGAACCAGAACATAGTCTCCCAGCCTTGCCTCTGGCGTGTAATCTAGGCAAACCTCCTTGCGGATTCCGCAAAAATCGACCTTCCCGCGACGCAGCCCAAGGTTGCTCTCTTCCACGATGGTCACAATCTTCCCAGGCACAGCCAGGCACATCACGTCACCTCGTTTTTGTTACCGCGCGAAAAGCAAAAATCGTACAATCCCCACCACGAACAGCTCTACGAGGCACAAAACGACCAGAAACCCGATCAGCACGTGCGACCCAGATATCGCTAGTCGGCGGGAGTCGACGGCACGCTGGCCCACGGCGGACGGTTCGTCTACAGATCTTGCCGTAGGTTGCAATATCGCAGCATCCAGGGCATTAAGCGAGAGTTGGAATTCCGAATCGGTATTTTGAACTTCGCTTACGAGATGCATGACGCTAGCGGCCGAGCCACAGGGCGCATCGAATGGCCTCAAACACAGGGAAGTGATGGTGCCCCCGCAGAAGTCGATACCAGGAAAGGATGGAAGGTGGCCTCATGATGACTCCTTGTCGCCTCCAGCCTTGGCTTACCCAAAGGCCGGCGGAAAACCCTTGACGACAGACGATAGTGCAGTTCGCCTGCCAAAGATGGGTTCCCGTCGCGACCGCGGCAAACGGTTGAGGACTGAAAACGCTTGCCTTGTGAGGCTGCGACCGGCAGAGAAAGTGTCCAAGTTTCGACGCTTTTTTGAAAAGTGTCCGAACGTCAGTGACACTTGAGTCTGGAGCAGTTGAGCCGAAAAACGCCGCTACCCCCGCCTCACCGGAACTTCGACGATTTGTCGCAGATGTCCAAACAACACTACGGGGTATGGAGCATCTGCTGCACGGAAAGAGGAGTGACGCATCCCAAACGCCAGACTTACGAAACGATTTTCGCCTGTTACTCAAGACAGGCGACCCATACTTTCATGCGCACGCGCCGGAAGCCGTCGAAGGCGACACCATGGTAAACAGCATCAATACTCTGCGGGACCAAGTCCTCAGGTGGCGAGAGCAGCAAACTCACAATTAGTTCGATTCGATGCAGGCCTGCGTAAGAACCTCGTGCTGCCGGAGATAATTGCCGATCGATTGCGATTACTGCATAGCGAACATCGTGTGTCAGGAGACTATGACGCGATGTTCGGCATGGTCCCCATCGTGAGCAGGATGGAGCGTATCACGATCGTCTTCACGAGCAATCCTGATGGTGCCTGATAGGACTCTGGACTGGATATAATGTGTAGGCCAAATGAGAATGCGCGGTGCGGTGTTCAAGCGGGACTCGGTTCGACACCGCGATATCGATCAAGCTCATGGGAGGGCCGGCAGATTCCGTTCTTCTTCATTCTGCCGATTAAGGTGGTGCGTTTCAGGCCTAGCCTGTTGGCTGCGCCATTTGGTCCACCAACCACCCAGCGACTCATCTCTAAAGCTTCCAAAATCAAGGTGCGTTCGGAGTCCCTGAGCGTACTTCGCACGGGAAAGGAAACAATGGGCTCGATCCGCGCGGTTGGCAGCGGGTTCGGAAGCACTCCGTCATCCGACAGGATTACCGCGCGTTCGATCACGTTCTGAAGTTCACGAATATTTCCGGGCCACGAATAGGACTTGAACGCATCCAAGGTTCCCTCGGGAATGTGCTCTATCTTCTTACCCATCTTGCGGGAAAAAATATCCACGAAATGCTGGACCAACAGCACAATGTCCTGACGCCGGTCCCGCAAAGCGGGCAGGAGAACTGGAAACACGTTGAGACGGTAATACAGATCGCTGCGAAATTCGTTCCGCTTGACCATTTCCGCGAGGTCGCGGTGGGTCGCTGCAACCAGACGGACATCTACATGGTGGGTGCGGCCGCTGCCCAGACGTTCGAATTCCTGCTCTTGCAAGACCCGTAGCAACTTAGGTTGCAAAGCTAAGGGTATATCCCCGACTTCGTCGAGGAACAGGGTTCCTTTGTCGGCTAACTCGAATCGACCGATTTTTTGCGCTATCGCTCCGGTAAAGGCTCCTCGTTCATGACCAAAGAGCTCGCTCTCGAGCAAATCAAACGGAATGGCGGCACAGTTCAGCTTAATGAAAGGACGACCGCATCTTGTGCTTAGGTTATGAATCGCTTGCGCGATCAACTCCTTCCCGGTACCCGTTTCTCCTTGAACCAGCACCGTGGACGCAGTCGACGCGACGCGTTCGACCTGCTGCAGCACAGCTTCCAGAGCTGCACTGTGACCCACGATCTGCTGGAATTGTGGCCCTCTATGGTCCTGGGCCCCCGGACTGTCCTTAGAGAAGCCCCCCACTACGTCCTCCTGAGACCCGTTACACCAGGTCATTGCTGCCATTGAACGCTTCCAGGGCCGCTCGAACGCGACCAAGCAGAATGCCAGCGTCAAAGGGTTTAGCCAAAAACCCCACGGCCCCAGCCCGCATGGCCTGAAGGCGCATTTTTTCGTCTCCGTGCGCAGTGATGAAGATGATCGGAGTCGCGCTGCCCTCGGCCTTCAGCTTTGCCTGAAGATCCAGGCCGGACATGCCCGGCATTCGGATATCGGCAATAAGGCATGCAATTTCCTTAAACTGGCCGACCTTCAGCAGGTCCTCGGCCGATCCGAATAAGGTCACGGCAAAACCAGCGGCTTTCAGCAGCCGTTGCAATGAGATCCGGACCAATTCGTCATCATCGACGACAGCGATTAGCTTTGTTCTCAATTCGGGGACCATGGTGGCCAATAAATTATCTCCGCCCCTCGAGGAACACAATTGTCATTTCTTATAGGCACCTTATATAGGTATATAAGTTGCGGGCCAGGCAAGGAACCCTCGGGAGAGCCTGAGTCAGGAGTGGTTGTTGGCAGGAAGTTTCAGTTTCTCCGCCATTCTACCCAATTCAGCAGGGGAACCTGCCTGCATCTTATGCATCACGTGTCCGCGATGGACCGCCGCGGTGATTTCACTGGTTCCGAGTTTCGAGGCGATCTGCTTTGTCTGCATTCCGGAAACCAGAAGTCCCATGACCTCGCGCTCGCGTGCGGTTAGACTTCTGTACCTCTCGTGCAACGCTACAAGCTCATTCTGCTGTTGTCGTGCCACCTGGTCGCGCTGAAGTGCTTGCTCAATGGCATCCAGAAGGTCCTGATCTCGGAACGGCTTGGTAAGAAATTCCACGGCGCCTGATTTCATGGCCTTTACCGTCATAGGAATGTCGCCGTGAGCCGTTATGAAAATGATAGGAATGTTGACCCCTGTCTCCACCAAGCTGCGCTGAACCTCGAGTCCGCTCATTCCGGGAAGTCGCATGTCCAAAACGACGCAGCTAGGTCCGCTTGGCCTCTTTCGCTGCAGGAAATCCTTTGCGGTGGCAAATAGCTCTGCGTGCAGACCGACGGTTTTCAGCAACCGGCGCATTGCTGCCCGAATATCGGGGTCATCATCAACAATGAATACGGTTCGCTCAGTTTGAGGACTCATGTGGGCTCTGGTATTTGGTGTGGCAGCGTAAATCGAAATGTAGCGCCGCGTCCAGAATTGGTTTCGGCCCAGAGACGGCCACCGTGGGATTCGATGATTGACCGGCTGATTGCCAAGCCCATGCCCGAGCCTTCTGGTTTCGTGGTATAGAAGGCGTCGAAGATCCGGTCCGCATTTTCGGCAGGGAGCCCCACGCCGGTGTCAATAACTGAAATCAAAAGGCCACCTTCCTGAGTCAGTTGCGACTCAATCGTGAGCTCACCGCAAGTGTCCTTCATTGCCTCGATCGCATTAAGCATCAGGTTCATGAATACCTGCTGCAATTGGACGTGATCGCCCACAACTTTGGGAGCATTGTCCGCTAGCTCCAGATGCATGGTCATGGACTGCCGGGCTGTCTCGTTCTTCAAGAGACCCGCGATTTCCCGGACGATTTCGTTTACATTAACCAGGTCCCGATGTGCAACACCCTTCTTGAAGAGAGAGCGCACCCGGTCGACGATGTCTGCCGCACGGTTGACAGAGGCGACCATTCCCGAGGCCGCATCGCGGGCATCTGACAAATCCGGCTGGTCGCGTTGCAGTAATCGCAAGCAAGCTTCGGCATTAGTAACCGCCGCAGCAATGGGTTGCTTGATTTCGTGGGCCAAAGAGGCGCTCAATTCTCCCATCGTAGTGACCCGGTTGATGTGTGCAAGACCTGCTTCCAGTTGGTGCAGCCTCTCGCGCTCTTGATCGGCGCGCTTGCGTTCCGTAACGTCGACGTGAGTTCCCACCACTTCAATCACTTCTCCGTCCGCACTGAAAACCGGATGCGCTAACGAAAGGATGTGTCGAATCGTACCGTCTGGTAGCACGATTCTGAACTCGTTGACGTAATCTTTCTTGGTCGCCACCGCTCTCTCGCCATGTCCGAGCGCTCTGTCGCGATCCTCCGGATCTATCCGTCGCCACACCATTTCCTGCGTCGGAAGCCCCCCCAGTGGATCGAAGCCCCAGATTCGAAAGTTCTCCTCAGACCAGTAGCGGACGGCCCAGTCGCCGGCATCTCCGCTACGTTCGTAGGTCCAACTTCCCGTGTGGGTCAGCCTTTGCGCTTCCGCCAGATAGGTTTCACTGCGCCGCAGAGCTTCCTCGGCCCGTCTTCGGTCCTCGATGTCGGTCCGCGTGCCGTACCACCGGATGATGTGACCGAGTTCATCGCGCAGTGGGTTGAGGCGAATGAGAAACCAGCGATAGTGACCGTCCTTTCCGAGGAGTCGG
This sequence comes from Candidatus Acidiferrales bacterium, assembly GCA_963776365.1. Lineage (GTDB taxonomy): Bacteria > Acidobacteriota > Terriglobia > Acidiferrales > UBA7541 > Acidiferrum. The sequence continues at coordinate 213,695 of CAVZMQ010000002.1, forward strand.
GCCTCTGCTTCCCATGGAATTCCTTGTGCAATTGCATTTTCGCGATGGTGCTGGAATCTCGCCCAGTCATCTGGATGCCAGATTCTTTTAGGATAATCCGCCGCGTGAACGTCTTTCAGGGTCAGACCAGAGTATTCGAGGTCGCGCCGGTTCACATGAAGGAATCCACCGTCTGGTTCCAAAACGAAAATGTGCTGTGGAACAACGTCTACGATTTGCCGAAGCTCCCCTTCGCTTTGTTGCGCCTTTTCCTCGGCGCGCTTGCGGTCCTCGATGTCGGTCCGCGTGCCATACCACCGAAGAATGCGCCCCTGCTCATCACGCAATGGATTGTCTCGGATCAAAAACCAGCGATACTGCCCGTCTTTTCCCTTTATTCGCGCCTCCAGCTCAAACGGGGCAGCGTGGAGAAGCGCGCGCTGACGGAGTGCCTCCAACCTCCTCCGATCTTCAGGATGAAAGATTCTGGTAACGGCATCCCGAGACCGCGCCTCTTCGAGAGTAAGACCGGTATACTCACGGTCTCGTTGGTTAGCAAAAAGCGGGCTCCAATCGGCGTCGAAAACATAGACTTGCTGGGGGATCACGTCGACAAGCTGTCGAAGCTCGGCTTCGCTGTGCCGAATCTTTTCTTCCGCCCGCTTGCGCTCGGTGATATCGCGAATGGTGCTGGAAACCAGCACGCCCTGCTCGGTCTCCAGCGGGCCGAGGCTGATCTCCACCGGAAACTCACGTCCATCCTGGTGCAGGCCGTACAGTTCCAGCCCAGACCCCATGGGCCGCGCGCGAGGGTTGGCGGCGAATGTCGCGCGGTGTTCTGGATGTTTACTCCGGAGCCGCTCCGGCACCAACATCTCGATGTCCTTACCCAGAACCTCTCGTCGCTGATATCCAAACAGCTTTTCCAATTGCGCATTGACCAAAACAATTTTGCCCTCAAGATTCACGACGGCGATGGCATCAGGCGCCGATTCCAGCAGCCCGCGAAATTTGTCTTCGGCTTGCTTCCGTGCCGTCACATCGACAGCAGTCCCGATGATTTCGGTTACCGTCCCGGCGTCATCCAACACTGGGCGCCGAATGCTACGAATGTACTTCACCTTGCCGTCCGGCATGACCAAACGATAGTCGAGTTCCGGGGCGGCGTTTATGCTGTCCTTTCGAGGCAGAAGCTCGAGGGTTTTTTTTACGTTGTCGCGATCTTCCGGGTGCACTCGTTCCAGAAGCTTTGCGATGCCCGGTACTCCCTCCCGGGGATTTACTCCGAAAATTCGATATACCTCATCGGAGCAGTAGGCCATCTTGTCCGTCCCGAGATCCCAGGCCCAACTACCAGTGTGGCTCAGCCCCTGCGCTTCGGCGAGATAAGCTTCGCTTCGCGTTCGAGCTTCCTCGGCCCGCTTGCGGTCTTCAATGTCCGTCAGGACGCCATACCATCTGAGAATATTTCCGGTTTTGTCGCGCAGCGGCACAGCGCGGACCAAAAACCAGCGATATTCCCCGTCCGCCGCACGGCGGAAACGCGTCTCATCCTCGTACCGCTCGCCGCTTGCCGAGCACACGCGCCACTTCTCCATGTGTCGTCCCAGGTCTTCCGGGTGGGTCACGCTTTGCCAGCCAGAACCCGCGGTGTCCTCCGCCGACAAGCCTGTATATTCCCGCCATCCCCGGCTTACGAACGCATTGGAGGCCCCGGGCAAAGCGATGAACACCATCGCTGGAACGTTTTCGATCAAATCGCGAAGCTCACTCTCACTACGGCGGGCAGCCTCTTCGGCGCGCTTCTGCTCCGTGATGTCCTCGCATACGACCAACAGGACGGGCTGCTTCTTGAGGGAGACGGCGTTGGCGGTCTCGCGGACCCAAAGCATCGTGCCATCTTTACGGATCTTCCGGGCTTCCCACCTCATTGTCGTACCGACCCTCTGGAAGCAGTCGGCGGCATGCGCGAGGACGGCCGCGCGATCTGCTTCACAGAAAACGTTCATAACGGACTGGCCCACGAGTTCGCTCACGCTGTAACCGAGTTGCTCAGCACCGAATGGATTTACTGACAGGATGGTACCGGCCTCGTCCAGCATGAAGTACATCGTCGGGTTACTCTCAAAGGCGGCTCGCCATTGTTCCTCGCTGTCCTGCAGAGCGGCTTCCCGCCGCTGAAGTTCCCCGGTCAGCTCTTCTTGCTCGGTAATGTCCATCCAAGCACCGACAAACCGCTGAACAGCATCGGTCTCGTGGACCGGCGAGCCCACCTCGCGAATGACCCTGATCGTTCCATCCGGGCGGACAATGCGGTACTTGCACTCAAATACGCGGCCCGTCTCCAGAACGTCAGTCTCGCGCAGCACACGTTGACGATCATCGGTATGTACGTGGGCCATGAACTCTTGCAAGTTCTGCGGAGGTCCGCCGGCCGAATCAATTCCAAATATCTCAAAGGCGGCGGGGGACCAATACTCGGGGATCATCGGCGACCTAGTCACCCACACTCCGATCTGGGCTATGCGTTGGGCTTGGGATAAGATCGCTTCGATCTGTCGCAGTGTATCTGAAGCGCGCTTACGATCGTCGATATCAATGGCCGTCCCATGCCATTTGCGAACGTTTCCGGCTTCGTCGCGAACCGGCACGTTACGGATAAAAAGCCAGCGATACTCTCCGTCCTTCTGCCGCACCCGTGCTTCGCTCTCCATGGGTTGCCCATTTTTCAGGGCCGCGCGCCAATCGGTGAGGAACTTGTTGCGGTCATCAGGATGAACTGCACCCTGCCAGTTCCATCCCATTGCATCCTCCGGGGGCGCGCCTAGGAACTCCTGCCAACGCCGGTTGGTGAAATCGACCGCGCCATCGGCCGACGCGCTCCAGACGCTTGCCGGAATCGCGTTGATAACATCGCGAAGCTCTCTCTCCCTCTGGCGCGCAGCCCGGATCAGGTTGCGCACACGATTCGACAGGTGGCTGGCTGTAAACGCAGCGACGAGACATACCGCCAAGACCGCCAGAACCCGCTCGTCTTGTAAATGAAAACGTTCGAGAGGCTGTATTAGCCAACTGAATGCGAGCGCCGCGAGAAAGGAGAGGAATACGGCGTAGCGAATGCCCCAACCCACCGATGCCGTGAGGATGACACTGATCAGAAGGCCGAGCGTTCCGACCAATACTCGATCATGAATGTGGACCACCGACAGCCCGGCCGTAAGCGCGACTACCGTCACGATGCACAGCCCGATTCGAGCCAGCGGCTTCAAAATCGGCGCCACGGCTGTCAGGTTTCCGAAAGGGATGCACCACCTCCCGTGCGACGTCCCGGACGAGTGATCGTGCAAATTGCTACCTGGGAATACCGTCGCTAACGCCGAATAATAGACCGCTTCCCGGCAATGTGGTAGGTTTTCTGCGCCCCATCGGTGACAGGCCTGTCCGAGATGATCACTGACCTATCCAGGGATTCTGTCCGTGGTTCGGTCGCTTTCGATATGAAACGGCGTCCAAGAATTCCTGTTCATCCAAAGAACAGTACTTCAAAATGTGGCATTGGCCTCCAGGGAAATTCCTTTGGCCTGAACTCCAACTTCAACTGCGATAAACGACCTTTCCGTCTGTTTTCGACCAGGTCGAGACACTCGCCTGACAGCGCGTGGACTTGGCTCGGAACTTGTCCAAATCGACGGAACCGCGAGGTGCAACTGCGATCTCTGGCGCAAAGCGGCTCTTGCGTGAAATAGCCGTGCTTTTACTGCTGAGACAGAGATACCAAGAATCTCTGCTGTTTCAGCCACAGAGCATTCCTGCAGTTGAATCTCGACGACCTTCCGAATTCCGGGCCGCAATGTGGCGATGGCATCTTTTAAGGCTGCTTGCCACTCCGTCGTTGCATACCGCTCTTCCGGATTCGGTGATGGGTCGGCAAGTCGATGCTCGGGCCGGAGTTCGCTGGTCTCAACAGGATTTTCTGACGGAACTTCCCGGCAGCCACGGCTCTTGCGCAGCTTCATCAACGCGACGTTGATCGCGATGCGTGTCAACCAGGTGGAAAATCGTGACCTTCCATCAAAACTTCTCAGGTGAATGAACGCGTTGAGAAAGCACTCCTGAACCGCGTCCTCCGCATCCTCGCGGTGTCGCGTAATGCGATGCGCCGTACGGAAGATCTTCTGGGTGTGGCGTTTGCAGAGCTCGTCGAACGCGTCTCCGTCACCGCCCTTGGCGACTGCCACGAGTCCTTCGTCGGTCATTGCGTGGGGATCGCCGGACAGCGCACCACCACTATTTTTCCAATCCGAGGAAATCAGTCCTGCGGTTGCCATCGTATGCTCCCATGCATTTCACTTACAGCTGCAACAGCTTCCTCCGTGCATTCGGGGGTGTGCGGGCACGTGTTCCCGGCCTTCCATCGTCTGTGGACTCATACTCTTTTCGTAGCGGGACGCCAGTACCTGCCTACCGCTAGGGCTGCCTTCCTGGAACAACTTCGCGAGAAAATAGCAATTCCCCGATTTGTTGAAGATCAGCTCGCTCCTAGCCGCTGTTGTGTTGCTTCCTGCGTCTTGGACCTGGAAGAGCGCGGACATCGCCCCGTCCGCGCTGGTGATTTCCATTTCGGCCGCATCGGAATCGTCCAGCACGTGGATCCGGTACTTGCCTGCCGGAAGTTTCGCATTGCCTGCATGGAACGAGAACGGGATGTTGGCTTCCATGGCTCCCATGACCTGCGCGTGTGCTTCAACCGGATAAATCAGCAAATAGCGCGCCCTTCTTCGGTTGTGGTTGGCCGGAGCCGCGTAGGTCGTTGCACTGCACATGGTGCGTCTTCCTTATTTGTTTCGCGAAACGAGAGCGTGTTGATCGAGCGACGTGACTCAGTCAGGCAACGCAGGTGCCAAATATGTTTTGTGCGTAAACCACTGAAAGCACTGGTTGGACACAAGCAATACCGTGGTGCGAAAGAGCAATAGCTAGTCAAATTCAGTGTCGGCTCGTCCGATTTTCGACGCTTTGACACGCGACAGACGCTCCTACGGTCTTGTTCGAGGGCGCGGCTCCCGCGCACCTCAGCGTGTGATCTCCGCAATCTCAAACAGGGGTTGCTCACAGAAGCGGAATACGACTTCCGTCCTGACGCGAAGATTGTTTTGCACTCGCGTATTCGCGTTGTCCACTTCAGAGATATGTGTCCAAAGGTAATCGACTTCACCGGCGGGGAGGCGGATATGATTCGTTAAGCGGCAATCCATGCCTCCGCCGATCGCCGGCGCGAAAGGGTTCTGGCTACCGCCACTGCGCGGGCAGTAATTGCCGGCATGCGCAACGCCCACAAACACCTGAGCAAATGGCGCGAACCGTCCGAAGCTGTCGGAGGGTGTACCTAGCATAACCACCGAAATCTGCAACTCCGCTCAGCCAACTATTGAAGTGGTATGCCAGCCAGGCACTGCCGCCATTCATGCTGCGGCTGTTGAAGCCGGTAGTCGCTGGATCGTGCCGAACGACGTCCGCCGCCCGGGGTTCAGATCGACTGCTGTGTGCGCATCTTGAGCCCAATTTCTGAACACCAATTTTGAGGCTGCCCACGCTCGTTTCGACTCTGCTTCTGGCTGCACCGGCTGTTCTCTATGCAACCCAATGCGTGTCCGCTCCGAATAGCGTGTGGCACTGCGGAAATGCTGTCGGCAGCGAAACTTCGAGAATCCCACCTCGCAAGGTAGCCGTTGATCGTTTCGGATCGATCTCCCTTGGCAACTGCAGGATCCGGAGCATTACATCGGGAGATTGATCGAGGTAAATAACTTCGTCCAGCCTCCGATGGTGTGGGGCTTTTCGCCTTGCGGCAATGGTCAAACAACGAGCCTCGATCGTGAGCTCGAGTTCCTCCGGTCGGAAGCCAAGAACGTCAGCGCGTATCAGCAGGACGTCATCCGAGATGGCGGTGTGAACGAATTCGCGTGAATCACGGATTGTCCCAGGTGCGATTTTCTGTTCGGAATCAAGTTGACCCACGATCGGGGGCATACACTGTGCCCAGCCGAAACGGTTGGCGATTCGACTCATGACCTTGTGCCAGGTTCTTGGTTTGCGGATGAGACGGCTGGGTTCCATGATCTCCTTCGAGTTCGTCCTGCACTGTAGACGATGCAAGTCAACTACCAAAGACCTCTTCGGGAGGACGTCTCGCGAGAGATGGAATGCACGTTGCCTGTTTTGATCCACATGTTCAGAGATCGTGTCCGCAGTTGTGACGGATTCTCGACGGTCGACTGCATCTTGACGGAGTTTGGACACTCGACCGGATCATTGTGGCCGTGCTGCCGGTTTCGGATCGTCGCAATCTTTTCATTGCAGTGGCTTCCCCCATCCACCCGTGAAATGTACTAAAGCAAGTTTGGCAAGCTCGATGCATTGAATTTATGAAGTGGGGCGTAACTGACTACCGTGTCTAGTTGCCAGGAGATCGCATCAGGACCGACACAGGAATCGCCCGTGCCCGTGTGGCGGGTTGCGTTGGAACGTCATGTTCGCGAGGACCGAGTCAGAGTCCAGGTTGACCACGGAACCATGACTTTTGCAAGGGCGAAGTGCCTGGACCGATAGACGCGTAGTTCTGGAACTACCCTTGCACTATGCAAGAACCGGGACAACATGGACCGTGGACGTTACATTCGAATCCCAAAGGACGGCGACCCTCTTCTTCGGGCCAGACGAACCCGATGCATTCATCAACAAACAGGGTTACAGGCAACCCAAAAAATCACGCTCGCGCTATGGCTGGTCTGCTGCTTTGCTTCAGTCACACGAAGCCGGCAGTCAAATTTGGAAAGCGCGACGATACGTGGAACGGTCTTTGTTCGAGATTCGGCAGGAAAGCAATCTGCGGTTGCCGGCGCAAAGGTCAGACTTGTAGGTTCAACGTCACCCGAAACACAAACAGGTGAGAACGGCGAATACGAACTTGCGGCGGTGCCATACGGAACGTACACCCTGGAAGCAGAATCGTCCGGGTTCAACGCCGTCGAAACCATTTCCGTCGAGCGTAATGACCTTCGGCTAGACATTGAAGTGAAACCAGACGCGGTTCGCACCTCCGTGGTGGTCACAGCCGATCAATCTGAAAGCAAGACCGCAGCGCCCAGTGAAATCATTTCTGACAAGACATTACGCGACGCTCCCAGTGTCGATGAGCGTTTCGAGGGTTCGCTGCCCCTTGTTCCTGGTGTTGTTCGAGGACCGGATGGTCACGTTAATCTCAAGGGCGCACGCAGTACGCAGAGCGGCGCGCTAGTCAACAGTGCGAACGTTACCGACCCCGTTACGGGCAGCCCTGCTATCAATCTTCCCGTGGACGTGGTCTCTTCGGTACAGGTCATTTCCAACCCCTACGATCCCAAGTACGGCAGGTTCACAGGGGCGGTTTCCAGCGTCGAAACCAAGATCAGCAACTATGAAGGCTTCCATTTCTCGTTCCAGAACTTTGTACCCCGTTTGCGCGATCGCGACGATAGTATCCGGGGCATCGGCGCTGCGACGCCCCGAATGACGTTCACCGGGCCTGTCCTGAAAGACAAGATCGCCATCACCCAATCCTTTGAATATCGGTTCGTGGAAACGCCGGTAAATAGCCTCCCACCGTTCCAGCGCGACACAAAACTCGAAAGCTTCGATTCGTATACCCAACTCGACTTGACCATCAGTTCGAAACAGACTGCCAACGCATCCCTGGCCTTCTATCCTCAACGACTCAACTACCTCGGCTTAAACACTTTTAACACGCAACAGTCGACGCCCGACTTCCACCAGCGCGGTTATCAACTAAACGTGCAAGACAGTTACCTGATCGGCTCCGGCGTGTTGACCTCGCAGGTTAGCTACAAGCGGTTTAACGCTGACGTCTCTGGTCAAAGCGACGATCCATACCGTATTTTGTTGGAAACGACGGACGGTGGGTTCTTCAATCGCCAAGAGCGTCGCACATCGCGCGTCGGTTGGCAGGAAAGCTATCACTTTGCACCCTGGAAAGTCGCGGGTTCCCACCACTTCGACGTCGGTCTGAGTTACGAGCACTCCTCATACGATGGCCGGCAGACGTTCTTGCCCGTCGAACTCGACGGGATCTCCAATTTACCTGTGGAGCGAATCGCTTTCACGCCCCCTACATCGTTTCAGGTTTCGCAAAACGAGAGTGCCTGGTTTGCGGCTGATCAATGGACCATCAACGCTCGACTGACGCTGGATATTGGCGTCCGATTCGACTATGACACCATCACGGCTTCCACCCACGTTGCACCTCGCGCTGGATTTCTTCTAGCACTCACAAACGATGGAAAGACACTGCTGAAGGGCGGCACTGGCCTTTTTTATGACCGCGTTCCGCTCATGGCGGCCAGCTTTGTCGATCTTCCCGATCGCACCGTCACCCTTCTCGGCCTGAACGGCCAGGCAATCAGCTCCGTGCCTTACAGCAATCAACTCGCCGCCCGATTGCGAAATCCGCGCAGCACTTCATGGAGCCTGGAACTGGATCGTCAGGTTTTCTCGGCTCTTACCTTGCGCGTCGCGTATGAACAGCGCAATACCAGCAATGACTTGATTGTTTCACCCGTCGTGCAAGGCAAAACCGGAGTGCTCGAGCTCGCGAACAGCGGCTTCGACTCCTATCGGGAGTTCCAGGTAACCGCACGCTTCAAGACGAGGGAACACTTGTTGAACGTCTCTTACGTCCGCTCCCGGGCATGTGGAGATCTCAACGATCTGAATCAGTTCTTTGGGAATCTGGCGCAACCGGTGATCCAGCCGAACGCTCGGGGACGATTGCCTTTCGACGCACCGAATCGTTTCCTTTTCTGGGGGTCCATCGCTGCGCCCTGGAAACTCACTGTGGTACCGGTGTACGACCTGCACACTGGCTTTCCCTACTCTGTGGAAGACGAATACCGTGCTTTCGTGGGATCACGGAACGTCGATCGCTTCCCAATCTTTTCCTCCTTCGATATGCAGATTTCACGACGGATTTTGCTGCCCTTTCATGGGAAACGTATCCCGGCCCGCGTGGGCGCGGGGGCCTTCAACCTGTTCAATCATTTTGATCCGCGGGACGTGCAGAACAATCTCGCAAGCGCGAGATTCGGCGGGTTCTTCAATTCATCGTGGCGCGAATACCGCGGCAAATTCGTTTTGGAGTTCTAAATATGAAAACCTATTTCTCACTGACTGCTTTGTTCCTGCTCCAAGCCTCCTGCCTATTCGCGACCAGCGACTCCGGGAAGCTTCCAGGGGTTGAGGAAATCATTAGCCGCATGGCTGCCCTCGATCTCCAACGCCAGTCCTCCACTGAGGGATACGCCGGAATGCGGCGGTATGTGCTGGAAAACCAAAGTGTGCAGAAGCGCGCCGAACTCGTTGTACGGGTAGAAGGTGATCAGGACGGCACGAAACACTTCGAGGTCATTTCTGAAGAAGGATGGAAAGCCGCAAACACGCACGTATTGCGAAAAATGCTCGAATCCGAGAGTGAGACTTCTCGGCCCGAGCAGCGCGCCATGTCCCGGCTCAATTTCACAAACTATGATTTTGAAATTGTCCGCGCAGAAGTGGTGACCGGCCGCCTGGCCTATGTTTTGGAAATCAAACCGAAACGCAAGGATAAATATCTGTTCCAGGGCCGCATTTGGGTGGACGCCGAGGATTATGCCTTGGTACGTGCGGAAGGTAGACCAGCAAGAAATCCGTCATTCTGGACCAAAAGCACCTATTTCGTTCAGGTGTATCAGAAAAGTGGGCCGCTATGGTTTCCACTGGCTACACAAAGCGTCACCGACGCTCGGTTCTTTGGCACTACTGATGTGAAGATCGACTATTTCGACTACGTACCTAAGACTCAGCCGTCGTCCGAGGTCAATCTGATGTCTGTAAAGGAAGCTTACAAACCATGAGCAGAACCATACACCAGCTCGCGGAGGTAGCCAATGGCAGAGGTAAATGAATGCCTGATTCTCGCTGCCGGCAACGGGAGCCGCATTGCCGCTTTGTCGGGTAGCGCTCCGAAACCTCTCGTTCCACTTCTCGGCGCGCCCCTCCTGGAACATATCGTGCGATCGTCAAACGCCGCTGGAATTGAGAAGTTTGTCATCGTTGTGGGCTATCGCGCCGATGCGATTCGCCGCTGGTTTGCTGACCATCCGCTGGAAAACATTTCCATCAGTTTTGTAGAGAATGTCGATTATCACAAAGCGAACGGCGTTTCGGCCTTGGCTGCGAAGAAATTGCTGCGGAAGCCTTTCCTTCTGCTTATGGCAGATCACATCTTCGAACCGAAAACGGCTCAAGCGCTATTGCACCAACCATTGGAACAGGATGAGGTCATTCTCGGCGTGGACTACAACATCGATCGTATCTTCGACCTGGGCGACGCAACCAAGGTCAAGCTCCAAGGGAACCACATTATCGACATCAGCAAAGACCTCCTCCACTACGACGCGCTGGATACCGGGATGTTTCTGTGCAGCCCGGTTTTGTTTGAGAGACTCGAATCCGCGAAAAAAGACGGCAATTGCTCGCTGTCGGATGGCATGCGCCAACTTGCCCTTGAGCGAAAGCTGAATGGTTTTGACGTTGGCAACGGGCACTGGCAAGACGTCGACACCCCCGAAGCCTTCGCCTACACCGAATCGATCTTCGGACGAGATTTTTCTGACAGCCCAATGCTGCAAAGGCTCGTTCATGTTTGAAGCCCGGTCAAGTATGCGTCCAGCGCTTCGCATTCTCGTGATTGCGGTGGGCGCCGGATTGTTTGCCTGTCTGGCGTGGCGCGCTGGGCCCGCTAACCTGTGGCAGGACCTTGGGAAACTGGGTTGGGGTTTCATCTTGGTTATAGCCCTAGCAGGAATTTCGCATCTTGCAAAAACTCGGGCTTGGCAAATGACGTTAGGCAATGATCAGCACAGGATTTCGTTTCCCCGCCTCTTGGGACTCCGTTTGGGCGCAGATGCTGCCGGACAACTCGGAATACTCGGGCAAACCTTTGGGGACGCCATCCGGGTCACGCAGTTAAGGTGCGCAACACAAATGTCCAAGAGCCTCGCGTCGGTAACCCTCGACCGTGGATTTCTTCTAGTCACAGGAGTTGTCGTGGCAATCGTGGGGATTCTGGCCGCCCTACCAATGCTCTGGATTTACCCCATCTTTCGCATTTATGGGGAGCTGTTTGTTTTTGGATCGACGGCATTCCTGCTGCTTATCCTGATGACCATAACAAAGCGCTGGCCGTTGCTCTCCAGAAGTACGCGTTCCATCGGACGTATTCCGTTTCTGAAAGGTTGGGTCGACCAGCGCATCGAGTTGATTCAGAGTATGGAAACTGCGCTCTTCGATTTTCATCACAACATCCCCATGCTGTTTTGGGGCAGTTTTTCACTAAATTTGGTGGCCCAATGCTTAGCGATACTGGAGGTGAGCATCGTTCTGTGGCTGCTGGGTGCGCACATTGGCTTCTCCGGGGCTCTTATCACGGAAGCGCTCACTAAGCTCGTAAACGCTGTTGGCAACTTCAACCCGGGAAACATTGGCACGTATGAGGGTGGAAACATGCTTATCGGCAGGGTCTTTGGCCTGAGCAGTTCGACCGCCATGGCGTTGGCCTTGGCAAGACGGTTGCGGGCACTCTTCTGGGCCCTTGTTGGCGGCCTCTGTCTCGTTTTCCTGACGCGGGCTAGAAAAACCGATTGGAGCCGCACCGCGAACCTTGGAACCGAAACCGAAGATACAGCCACGCCAACAACTGCTTCCAAGAATCTCCCCTCATCCAACGGGGCCACTTTCGTCATTTTTCTGACAGGCGCGAACTCACCAATGGCTCGAGTGGGCACTTTGCCCATGGCGTGCCGGACGATCTTGGCCGCGCAAAAACTGCATCCCGCTTGCATCATCGTCGTGACCGGCCCCACGACAGGAGCGGCTGTTCAATCGGAACTGATCGCCACCGGACGCCTTTCCAGCTGCGTACAATGGCTCGACGAAATCGCTGACACTTCTCTTGCACAACGACTGCACTCCGCCGCCAGTCAAGCAGGCAGCCACCGCTTGGTCTTGATCGATGGGAACACGAATTACAACCCCGCCGTGATTCGGCAAGCCAGTGAATGGAGTGTCTCACATACGGCGCTGGCGCTGACGAGCGACCAGCAGTTCGCCGGAATTTGCGCGTTGCCTACAGACATGCTCCACGATTTTGGAAAGCGTGGTGCTGCAAACGCCCATCCTCTAGTAGAACTGCATGCATCGCTCGCTGCAAAAAATTCTATCGTTTCTATCGACGTGAAGAAGGATCTATGGCAGCGAGTGAGAACAGAACAGGACCGTCGGATAGCCGAAAAGAAGCTGGACCGCTGGCTGGTGAAGCCTACTGATGGCATCTATGCTCAGTTTAATCGCCGCATTTCCATTCCCATTAGCCGGCAGCTCGTGAAGCTTCCAATCACCGCAAACATGGTGAGCATCTTCACACTCGGTGTTGGCTTCTGTTCCGCCGTGTTCTTCACTCTGGGGGGATACTGGAACACGCTACTCGGCGCGTTTCTCTGTTTATTTGCGAGCATTCTAGATGGATGCGATGGGGAAGTCGCCCGCTTGAAATTGCTTGAGTCAGACTTTGGATGCTGGCTCGAGACCGTGTGCGACTATGTGTTTTACTTTTTCCTTTTGACTGGAATTATCATAGGACAGTGGAGAAGTTCAGGTACGAAAGTGACCTTGCTGTGGGGTGGTTTCCTACTCCTAGGCGCCATGGCCAGCTTCTTTGCAGTTGGATGGCAGCGACATCGCCTCGCCGCCGGGCGTCCTGAGCAGTTCTTGAGCATCTGGCGAAGCCACGCGGAAGGTCGCCGGACAAATCCACTCCTGTACTGCGCCCGACATACCGAATTCATTCTCCGGCGATGTTTTTTCCCTTATGCGCTGGTTGTCTTTGCACTCGTAAACATCATGAATGTCGCATTTGTTCTGAGCGTGATAGCAGCAAATTTGGTTTGGCCAATCGCGCTCTACTCTTCTCGCACTTTCATCGGAAAAGACACTTCAGACATTGCGAGGCGGAAGGCTCCGGAAAACGCGGCCCAAGAATCGATCGCCTGAGGATGAGACGAGGTTCAAAGATGGTCAGCGGTGTTCGTTACTATCGATGCATCGCAGAAATCCATCGAGAGAGGACACGAGCCTTCGTCCCTCGCCTGGCTGACGGTCGGTATCGGCTCGACATTCTCGAGTTCCGACAGGGAAGCACCTTGCCGTTTCATGCTCTAGTTATTATCCTCGCCGTGATTCCCCGCGGAGAATAGCGGACTGTGACCTCAATGCAAGAGATTGAAACAGGTAATTTCGCGAGCCCACGTCTAAGTCTCTTCCCGCCCAGTTCTGTTACGGTCGTCAGTTGGAATATTAATCGCGGTTTAAAACTTCAAGGCGTGATGGAGTTCCTGTCCCGCGTGCGGGCGGATATCATTCTGCTGCAAGAAGCCGATCTCAATGCCCGGCGTACACAGCACTTAAACATCGCGCTGGAAATATCGAAGAAGTTGCGGTTGAACTACGTGTTTGGGCGCGAGTTTCAGGAGTTAACCCAGGGTACCCGCGCATCGCCTGCGTTCCACGGTCAGGCCACACTTTCTCGCTGGCCTTTATCCAGTCCCCGTATTATTCGATTTCAGCAGCAATCCAATTTCTGGCGCCCTCGTTGGTTTATTCCCGAAATCAATCCTTTTCAAGAAAGACTCGGAGGTCGCATGGCGCTGGTCAGCGCTGCCAGCATCGCGGGGAAAACAATCATTACCTATAACTTGCATCTCGAGAGCAAAGGCGACGATCGGCTACGCGGGTCCCAGCTTGAGGAAACCTTGCAAGATGCCCGGCAATACAGCGTGAATACACCTATTCTGCTCGCGGGCGATTTCAATCTAGACGCCTCGGGCGGCGACATTGCAGCAGCAATGAGTCGAGCGCAGTTTCAGGATGCCTTTGGAAATCAGCGCCTAACAACGACACCGGATACTCTCCTCGAACCCGGACGGGCCATTGATTGGATTTTTCTGCGTGGACCCGTTCGACCCGACCAACCACAGGTGTACCGCTCGGTCTCGGCGTCCGACCACTACCCCTTGTCGACGACCTTGCATTTCGTGTAGCGCACGACGCACCTGGACAGCCGGCAGCGGGGATGTCTAGGGCATCCGCTCGCCTTGGCCCCGGGTACAGTTGCTTCGATAAAATGTTTTCAAAAGTCTCGTTTACGTCCGGATAGTGGGACTGAGTTTTCCGGAGCCCTAGGTTTGGCCATGAACCTTCGGCAGTAAGAAAGATGGCTATTTAGTTCTAGTGTCCGCAACTGGCGGCAACGGGCTAGAGTGCCGGCGCGGGGCAGAGTGTTTTTGTTGCGGGGAGGCACCAAGGCACTTGCATTTCCGTGGCCATCACACTTGGCGCAAATGCGGCTCACCGTGGCGCGCTCGATCCTTTGACAATCCTGGCGGCTCTCATTGCGTTGCTGTCGACCGCGCCAGCTGTTATGCAAGCAAGCCCAGCCATGCGACCGCCCTTGCTCCTCCGAAAGGGGAGTCAGAGTTGCTGATGAATGTCGCTGTCTAACGGTGACTGTCAAATTGATGACGCCGGATTCGACATCTTAGATCTCATACTGCAGCTTTCGTGCGGGGGTCATTGCATTTCAAAGGGTTTAACCCTCTTCCGAAGTTCGGCAGTGGGACGCAGCGCTGAGTTGAAAACCGGAAAACCGAAAATCGCAGTCAAAGATTGGAAATCAGCGTGCTTTGACTCAATGCAGAGGTCTCGCGGGTTCCTGCTTGCCGTGTTGTCTCGTCGGTCCGTCTGGGTGTTCGTGCCTATCAGTCATTGCCGCTGTGAGCCCCATCGTGAGAGTGATGATCCGGTTTTCGGGGCTCCACGGGGGTTGATTCCCTTAGGCTGCGTTCTGGCTATTAGAGACCAACCTGCCGATCTCTCTGAGTTTTCGAAGAGTCCGCGGGACGAAAGCCAGTCGAGCGAGCCGTGAGAAAGGTGGAGCGAAGAATGTTATGAGCGTATTCGATTGCCGCACCGCAAAGACATTAGCGACGGCTCTTGTGTTCGCGCTCGCCGCTACCCTCGTCTATGTGGCGCGGGCTGTAATCGTGATCTTTCTGTTTTCAATCTTGTTCTCCTATTTGATCGATCCGATCGTTCGGTTTCTGCAGCGCCATTCTCTCTTTTTCAAAAATCTCAGGGGACCGCACATTACCGAGGCGTATCTCGGCTGCATCATCGTGGTAGCCGTGCTCAGTCATGCGCTGGCTCCCGCATTCCACAATTCCTTCGGCCAGCTCTCGCAAGAAATCCCCACGATCGCTGACAAGGTTTCGACTGGGAAGATAGCGGATGACCTTAGAACTACCCGAGGTTGGACAGATGCACAAGATGCGTGGTTCAGGGCTTTCCTTCTGCGGCAGCGCTCCCATGTCGAAGCATCCGTTGCTCAGGTAGAGCGAACCGCGTCTGCTGTAATTGGCGGAATTCTGATCATCCCGATCTTATCCATCTTCTTTCTAAGTGATGGCAAAAATCTCGCGAACCAAGCTATTGTGCTTCTGTCCACCGAACACAATCGCACTTTCGTGCGGACCTTGGCCCGCGACTTACATGTAATGCTCCAGCGCTATATCAGGGCGAAGGTGACGCTCGGCGGATTGTCGCTGATCTACTGCCTCAGCACCATGCTGCTGTTACGATTTCCCGACGCTCTTGTGTTAAGCGTGCTCGCAGGAATTTTGGAATTCATACCCGTCGCTGGCTGGATGATCGCAGCGGCAATCATTGTCGGATCCGGAGCGCTCGCCCACTCGCATTGGATTTTGATGCTGAGCTTGCTGTGTCTTTGGAGAGTTTTAATGGATTACGGGATCTCCCCGCGGGTAATGGGACACGAATTGGAGATTCATCCGCTGCTGGCAATATTTGCAGTGATGATGGGCGGCGCTATCGCTGGCATCATCGGGATCTATCTCTCTGTGCCGGTGGTGGCTGCTCTTCGCGTCATTTACCGCAGACTTGCTTCCACACGAGGAGCGTATCCGAAGTCAATGCTGTCGATGGCAAATCTTCCAGTAAGGCCACGATGGCCACTAATGCGTTCTGACCGGCAGTGGCCTCACGGGGGTGTTTCCGCGATTTGGCCTCGTTAAACGCAACTGAAGGCCACTACCGACGGCAAGCAGACTCGGCCCTGAAACGCGCTGGCATAAAATCGGCCTCTCAAAAATTGCCAGCTTCACCGGGCGCGGGGTGTCGTCTATGCGACCACGCGTCATCGATGCGTCAGACTTCGACATCCATTCCGGTGCCGCCTCGCCTTCTGAAGAAAACGCGTCACGTCTTTCCTGCTGATAACAATGGCAGATGCTGACGGCCAAGCGGGATTTTCGGCATTGGAAGGGCAAGTGCTGTCTCGTAATTGCTTTCCCAAATGAAGTTGGTCGGGAGGATCACGAATGACGTTTTGGCACTTGCTGAGATACTTCGGTCGTCACGCGGCGTCTGCGCGACGCGCAAGCTGGGGCTGGAGCCTGCTTTCAATATTTCTCACCTTGGTGGTTCCAGCTGGGCATGCGCAAAACCTCAACTGGGAGGGGCAAACCGGAGCCTTCGTAACGCCCTTCGCCTACACCAGCGCTTCCCCCTCAGGAGGCTTCGGCCTTCCGGCCGCGAGTTTTCATTACCTGGATGGCGGCAATGTGCTCGGAGGGTTCTTCGACGTCTCGGGGACGGTCGGCTTCCTGAAACGATTCGAAGCAGGGTACACCCGGGCGTTGAACTCGGATGGGTCGGTACCTGCTCTCAGTCCGCTGTTCGATGGTGGTTTCAACATCTTCCACGGCAAAGCTAATGTGCTGGGAGAAAACGCAGGAAAGCACAGCTATATCCCCGCGATCTCCATTGGATTTGTGGCACGCACGAATGTACGGCGAGTGGGTGGAGTCCTCGACAGCAAAGATACGCACAACGAGGACGTTTACCTGGTTGCTACCAAGACGATCACTTACTTCAAAGCCTTGCCGATCGTGGCCAATGTCGGCGTCAAAGGCACGAATGCCTCCGTGCTGGGCATAGCGGGCAACGCGCCTAACTGGCAAGCCCGGGCGTTTGGCGCTGTTGGATTGGTGGTTCCTGGGCCGGCACAGAGCAAAGTCATATTCGGCTCAGAGGTTCTGCAAGAGCCTCGCGAAATAGAGGGTCTGCCGGGAGCCGAGTTACCGACGACATTAACCTATTTTGCGCGGGTGATCCCTCGCGCCGAACTACCCTTGAATGTTGATTTCGGTGTGGCTCAAGTAGCCAACAAGATAATGCCGGGTGTGCAGTTGCACGCGCGCTCGCAGTTTGCGTTGGGAGCTTCGTACCGCTTCTAGTTATCGCCATGCAAAAAATCGAGAGTGGTACGCCAGCAAACAGGCGGAAGTGACAAGGGACGAAGAGCGCTGGAAGAAATGTTATGGCATCACTTTGCGATTCGGCTGGGATTGGCGCTGCTGCTCGGGGCGATCATTGGCGCGGAGCGTCAGTGGCGGCAGCGGATGGCCGGCCTGCGCACAAACGCTTTGGTCTCGGCAGGTGCTGCGATGTTTGTGATGCTTTCCGCACTGGCGGCACAACCGGACGATAGTTTTCGCGTTGCTGGCCAGGTAGTGTCGGGCATTGGTTTTTTGGGAGCAGGAGTAATTTTGCGAAACGGGTTGAACATCAGTGGGCTCAACACCGCGGCAACGCTTTGGTGTTCAGCCGCAATTGGGACGCTATCGGGCTACGGCATGCGTGGATCGGCGGTCATCGGTGCACTCGCAGTTGTCGGCGCAAATGTCGGCCTGCGCCCTATTGGAAGAGCCCTAAATCGGGGGAATGGCGCTGCGGATGAGGAGGTTACATATCTGTTTCGGATCACAGCCCGAGCTGATCAGGAAGCTCATTTGCGTGCGCTTCTTCTGCGGTCCCTGAGCGGACAGCCGCTGTTTCTCAAGTCGCTAAAGAGTGACGACGTAGAGCATACGGACAAAGTGGACGTGCACGCGATTCTTATGAGCACCGGCCGTGAGGACGCGGTGCTCGAACAGATTGTCAGCCGATTGAGTTTGGAAGGCGGTGTCAGTGGAGTGAGTTGGGAGATTCTTGCCGGACATGAATAGGACAGAAGAGCAGTACAACTTGCCACGGGCCGCTTGCAATGGAAGAGGCAAGTCCCGGGGTCTGCAGGCCATGGGACCCGCAGAACACATCGCGAGGCAGCAAAACAATGAGGAACACACACGGCGAATGGAATTGCGCGGCAGCAATCTACCAGCCCGCACGATGACGTGGAGATCAATCTTCCCTCAGTATTTCAAAAACATCAAAAAGGATAAATTCATGAAGACTAGACGCGCAATTTTCGCACTCTGTTTAGCAGTGGCTATCCCTCTTTTTGCTGAGAAAAGAGAAGACGAACGCTTAGCAAAATCCGCTGGGGTCATGACGCAAATACTCCAGGGAGACAAGGGCCTCCCGACAAATGTTCTCGATCAGGCCATGTGCGTGCTTGTTTTTCCGAGCGTCAAGAAAATTGCTGTTGGTATCGGCGGCAGCTACGGACGCGGCGTGCTCGTGTGTCGTCAGGGCGACAAGATGGACGGAGCTTGGGGCGCGCCGACGATGTACGCGCTGGATCAGGAAAGCCTTGGCATACAGTTCGGTTCCACGGCGACCGATTTTGTACTGGTGATCATGCACAACAAGGGCGTCGACGCGATCTTGAACGGCAAGGCGAAACTTGGCGCCAACGCAGCCGCGGCCGCTGGCCCAACGGGCGCACAAGCAACTGGTTACAACGCTGCCGCTATGAGTTCGGACGTTTTGACCTATTCGAGGTCCAAGGGACTCTTTGCTGGCGTGTCTCTGGAAGGTGCGTCGATGGACACAGACAATGAGGCAAACAAGAAGCTGTATGGCAAGGAAGTGGGCCCCAAAGAGATCGTGACCGGCACCCAGGAAGTTGTGCCTGCAGCCGAACCGCTGGTGAGTTTGCTCAACGCGACTTCACCAGATCGCAAGTAGATCTTCACCGAACGTGTTGCCTTGTGTGGAAAAAGTGGTTGCACAAGACAAATGGTCGAGATCATGCGGTCCTGTATGCGTGCAGGGCCTTCTGTCACTCAACGTCTCGTTTCCGTGGCCGAATCGGTTTGTACTTCGCTTGCCCCTGCTGTAACAGAGAGCCAGCTTGGTGGAACTTGGTGCTACAACGGTACCGGGAGTTATCCGACGCTTAGAGAATGTTCACGGCGCGCGCAGCGAGCAAGGCAACGATCATGAGCGATATCAACGACTGGAGCATCATGCCGATTTTTGCCCAGCGTGATAGAACTGCCGTATCTGTCGGCGAGAAAGCCGTACTGGTATTAAATGCGAGAAACAGATAGTCCACAAAATTGGGCTTCCATGACGAATCCGGTTTCTCCCGACTCATCATCTGTGGAAAAAGAAAAGAGCTGTTCGAGAGACCATTAGGCTGATCGCGCATCAGCGGACCCCCTGCATCGAGCTTCCAGTACCAGAGTGCGAACACCAGAATATTGGTGATCCAAAGTGCGCTCGCCGAACGTAGCAATGCCTGCGGTGTCTCAAGATGTTCTGGAATGCCTCGGACCAAAAGCATCAAGGAGGCGATCATGGCGATGGTGATGGTGATGTTGGCCGCAAATGTGAGAATCCGAGCTATCTTATAGCGACCGCAGAGATTGGACACCAGGATCGAAACCAACAAAAGTACAATGATTACCAGCAACAGCCAACTGGGACCCACGGAAAGCGGCTCCGGCAATGCCAAGTACAAGCCGGCAGCAGCCAGCATCGCCACGAACGGTTCACGGACAACTGGATCACTCATAAAGTTATAGCGAACTCTCTCCGCGCCTAGATCAGAGCACTCAGTCGTCACTGCGTTAGGACCGGAACCGCTTTCTGCCCATCATCACACCAGGGACGGTACTCGCGCTGATATCGGGATCTCCGGTACTGTCGGTTTCGATTTGCTCCAGGCCGCGACCGCCGCCTTCTTGATCGCCTCAAGATCGTCGAGGCGCGCGGCTTCGCACCCATACCCTTTCGCAATAGAGACCACGTCAAAGCCAGGGATGTCGAGGCCCGGGACCCCCGGCGTCCGCTCCAGTACGGCGAATGATTTGAGAATGCAATATTCATCGTTTTTCGGGACAACGATCAGGATCGGAAGACGCAGCTGTGCGGCCGTCCAGAGGGATTGAATCGAATATTGGAATGAGCATTACCATGCGGTTCAATGCGGCGGCCAGATCGCCATTGAAGTCTTTATGCCACCCACTGAAAAACCCAAGGAGAAGTACGACGACAATCGGGAGCAGCGCGCCGATCATGGTTGTAAACAAAATGTGGCTCCAATCTCAGCAGCTGGGCGCTACTTCCATAAGTGTCTTTGGTATGGCAACTTCGATTTCTGCACATCGTGTGCCAAAGCGGCGGATTAGCTGAGGCGAGCGGTCAACAAGTGGCGTATTACGTTTAAGCAATGGATCGGTCGGACTCAAGCGCGACGGTTTTGCCTGCGATTACCAATGCAAGAAACAAGGCCAGACAAGATGCAAGCATGAAACACTCTAACCGCAACCAAAGAGGAATCGCCGATGTCGAATGCGGCGTGCCGCCGTCTGTCGGTTCTGTCTAAATGGCGACACTACGGGCCCCGAGTCAGTGTCGTAAGTTAGCACCGACCTTGAATGGCCAGGCAACCGCAGTTTAAGTCGATTGTGTGATTCACCTTTTCGAGTTGTTTATGGGCTATTCCGACCGAATCGAGCTTACCAGCCGAGATCACACCCGCTCGATCGGACTCGTGTTACTGCACGTTTGCGATAAGATGTGAGCGCCATGGACGGAGCGCACAGAGAACGACGACGCGTGAGCGCGCTGGGCCTGCTCGGGATTCGCGCCATCGTCGGTTGCGTGCTGTTGGGTATGGTGCTGGCGTCGGGGCTTGGGACATACGCCTTGGATCCTGTGCTGGACATAAGTCAGTACGCGCATACCGCGTGGACTGTCCGGGACGGGTTCTCGCTCGGCAACATCTACGCGATGGCCCAGACGCCCGATGGGTTTCTCTGGCTGGGCACGGAATTCGGATTGTTTCTCTTCGACGGCGTTCGCAGTATCCCCTGGCAACCACCGGCGGGCCAACAACTCCCTGAGAAGAACATCAACGCTCTACTCGTCACGCGCGATGGCACCCTTTGGATTGGAACGTTTGCTGGCCTTGCAACCTGGAGTAACGGCAAGCTGACTTGGCGCCAGGAACTTGGTCGGCAGTTTGTGGCATCGCTGTTCGAGGACCGTGAGGGAACGGTGTGGGCCAGCACGCTGGCTGGCACTCAGACTTCCGGACAACTCTGCGCGATCCAAAACGTCAGCGTGCAATGCTACGGTAGGGACGGCGCCTTCGGCAGAGCCGTTTGGGCTTTCTATGAGGACAGCTCAGGCAATCTCTGGGCTGGTGCACAGTCTGGCCTTTGGCGGATACGGCCCGGTCCTCCAAGGCGATATCGGACACCAACGGAGCTCATCGGCCTAAATAAATGCGACGACGGACGGCTGTTAATTGCCCTGCACGGCGCAGGACTCCTGCAGCTCGCCGGTGACAAGGTCGAATCGTATCCAATTCGAGGCACAATCAACTCGAATAAGCTGCTCCGGGATCCCGATGTCGATGCGAATCGGCTGCTCCGCGACCGCGATGGCGGTCTCTGGATCGGAACCGTGGAGCGGGGGCTCATCCATGTCCATCACGGCCGGACCGATGTATTTACGAAATCAGATGGCCTCTCCGGCGACGTCATCTTGAGTCTCTTCGAGGATCGTGAAGGCAACGTCTGGGTCGCCAGCACTGGAGGACTAGACCGTTTTCGAGAACTTCCCGTCGCCACTGTTTCTGTGAAACAGGGTTTGTCCAGCGACGCTACTCAGTCCGTGCTCGCTGCCACAGATGGAAGCGTCTGGGTTGGGTCCCACGAGGGTTTGACCAGGTGGAAGAATTCACAAACTACTATCTTTGGTACGGCCAGCGGACTGCCGGATGATGCGCCGGAGTCTCTGTTTCAGGACGATGGTGGGCGAATCTGGGCATCCACGCGTCACGGACTTGCGTACTTCAAGGACGGCAGGTTTGTTGCCGTAAATGGCGTACCTGGCGGAGAAGTACATTTCATCACGGGAGACAAGGCGGGCAATCTCTGGCTTGCAGAGCATCAGCGTCTCTTGCACTTGCTCGAGGGACGTTTGGTTGAGCAGATCCCCTGGTCAGAGCTGGGACGCCCCCAAGCTGCCGCGATTCTACTCTCAGATCGTGAGCAAGGCGGAGTGTGGCTTGGATTCTGGGTCGGCGGGGGCGTGTGGCATTTCAAGGATCGCCAGCTCAAATCGTCATATACAGCCGCTAATGGGCTAGGCGAGGGCGGTGTGACCGATCTTCAACTCGATCGGGATGGGGCGCTGTGGGCTGCAACCGAGTTGGGCGGCCTTAGTCGGATTAAAGACGGTCGTATCGCTACGCTCACAAACAGGAATGGTTTGCCTTGCGACGCGGTTCACTGGGCGATAGAGGACGACGATCGTTCGTTGTGGTTGTACACGTCCTGCGGCCTGGTACGCATCACGCGGACGGAACTGGACGCGTGGATTGCCGACCCGAAGCGCAGGATCCAAACCACGGTTTGGGATGCGGCGGACGGTGTCAGGCTCCGCTCGAGTACGGCTAGCGCATATGGTCCTCGCGTAGCGAAGTCCACCGATGGCAAAGTGTGGTTCGTGACGGGAGAAGGCGTCCAAGTCGTCGATCCGCGTCATCTTGCTGTCAACAAGCTCCCGCCGCCGGTGCGCATCGAGCAAATCGTCGCCGACCACAAGCGTTATTGGCAGAATCTGCCAGGTGCTACAGTGGCGCAGGTGCGTCTGCCAGCGCGGACTCGCGATCTGCAGATTGACTACACCGCTCTCAGCCTCGTGGCTCCGGAAAAGGTTCATTTCAAGTACAAGCTGGAGGGGCAGGATACCGACTGGAGAGAGGTGGTCAATAATCGCCAGGCGCAGTACACGAACCTTGCTCCCCGCCACTACCACTTCCGCGTAATCGCGAGCAACAACAGCGGGGTGTGGAACGAGCAAGGTGATACGCTTGAGTTCTCCGTCGCTCCGGCATACTACCAGACAAATTGGTTTCGCGCGCTGTGTGTGCTCACCTTTCTGGCAATATTCTGGTCCGTTTATCGCCTTCGCGTCCGTGCTTTAGAAGAGCGTCAGGCGGTTTTAGAGCGACATCAAGCCGAGATCGGTGCGCTGAATGAACGGCTAATGAAAGCGCAGGAGGAGGAGCGAATCCGCATCGCCGGGGAACTGCACGACGGTGTTCTCCAGCAGCTTACGTCGCTCACTCTCCAACTGTCTACGGCGACGCTTGAGTTTGCACCCGATTCCCAACCCAAGGCAGAAGTGCGAGAAGTGGAGAAAGCGCTGATCCAGATGGGCACGGAGATACGTGAGTTGTCTCATGAGCTTCATCCTGCGGTGCTGCACGAAAAGGGGCTGCCGGCTGCCCTGTGCTCGTATTGCCAAGAGTTCAGCAAGTTACGCGGCATTCCCATTGCGTATCAGGGTGATAAGAGTGTGGAAGAATTATCGCCCGGGGCGGCACTGTGCATCTACCGCATCGCCCAAGAGGCACTCGGCAATGTTGCGAAACATGCGAAGGCCAAGCAGGTGCAAGTTCGGTTGACGCGGTCCGACGGTAGCGTTTGCCTCGTGGTGTCGGATGACGGTGTCGGTTTTAATCGCGACGGAAGCGGGAAATCCGGAGGGCTGGGGCTGATCAATATGCGCGAGCGTGTGCGCCAACTGAACGGAACCTTTGAGTGCGAGAGCAAGCCGGGGCGCGGAACCACGGTGAAGGCGGTAGTTCCGTTTCGACCCGCGTCGTGAAATTGTCTGTCCAAAAAGAGAGTAAGATGCGGGCGTATATGGAGAGAGGGTGTGGACAGCGGTGGTGCGGGATCGCGCTGGGCGCGGCCATCCTGTTAATCGCGCCGGGCCCTGGGGCCTACGCGTTGGACCCGGCGCTGGATTTGAGTCAGCACGCGCACACGTCGTGGAAAGTACGCGAGGGCTTTACCAAGGGGACTATCCATGCTATTGCTCAAACGCCCGACGGTTATCTCTGGCTTGCAACGGAATTCGGGTTGTTTCGCTTCGACGGAGTTCGCAACGTTCCCTGGACGCCGCCTCCGAGTGAACATCTCCCCAGCGCCGACATTCGGCGCCTGCTCGCCACACGCGATGGCACTGTCTGGATTGGCACGGCGAAAGGGCTCGCAAGTTGGAAGCACGGCAAACTGACTCAGTATCCGGAGACCGCCGGAAAAGATATTATGGCGCTTCTTTAATCACGCGGACACCAACTGGATAGAGGCGGCTGCGTAGTCCCTGAAGAAAGAGCGACAGACCACCTTTGGCGGAACCGTAGACGTAGTTGGAGCGGCGTCCTCGATCCCCCGCGACGGAGGTGATGGCGGCCAAGCACCCGGTGCGCCTGCGTTCCAATTCAGAAGCGAACAGCGTCAGGATCGCGCGGCGCTGACGAAGTCGACCTGTAACTCCTGCAGCAGAATATCGACCGAAGTTTCGGCATCCTTCTGATTGTGCATGGAGCCGTAAGCCAGGAGCACGGTGTCAAAGTTGGGAAACATGCGCCCGGCAAATTCGAAGATGCCGGGGTGCTGTGGAATGGAGCCTAAATTAGCAGAGTACGTCAGGACTTGTTGTGCGCCGCGGAGGAGTAAATCCTTCCGGAGTTCAGCAGGCGTTGGGAGGAGCGAGCTACGAGGAGAAACTCGCAGCCCAGTTGGGCCAGTTGCCGCTGGACTTCCAGCGCAACGCCGGACGTAGTACCGAGAATGATGATCTTTTTCATCGCAGTTCTGATCCCGTCGTCTGCGATGTGGACGCGGGATTTTTCGTTGCGGATTGTGCGCTGTCCATCATTGCGTTCCCGTCACACGTCTCCAAAACGAGGAAGACATTTTGGGATCTATATACGGAACAAAATTCCGCCAGCCTGGGAATGAGCTTTCGAACAAGGCCGGACTCATTCGCGCGTCTTTGGCGGGGTAGAGCGCCCCGCCGCTTTGCCGCACAATTTCATCCAGTGACTTCATGAGTTCCAGCGTTCGCTCTCCCCGCATGGCGAAGTCCAGCGCGATGGTGAGTCCGGGCCGCGGGAAGGAGAGCATGCCCGCCGGTGGTGCCGAGCCGAATTGCTTCAAAACACCCAGGAAAGAGCCCATCCCCGAGCGTGCGATGCGATCGAGTAACTCCTCGAAGGCTGCAAGATTCGTTTCCGGGATAACGCACTGGTATTGCAGGAAACCTTGTTTACCGTACAGCAGGTTCCATTGCCTGATGGAATCGAGCGGGTAGAAAAACGAGTCGTAAGCCACAACGCCCGCGCCTTTCTTGGCCGCGTGCAACGTATAGTACGCAGTGTTGAACGCTTTAACGGAGTAACGATTGAGCATCCAGGCCGGAAGGGCAAACGGCAGTTTCGGGCCACGCTTCGGATGGAATGCCTTACCATGCGCTGCCGAATGGTTGCCGCGGAAAAAAATGCCACGAGGGTTCTTACCGGCGAAGCAGTCTAGCCAGGCCACCGTATATTCGAAGTGATCGTTGGCTTCGCGGCTCAAGTCAAGAAAAGTTTTCAGGGATTCAAACGGTATAGTCTCGGCGTCGATCCAGGGACCAGCCACGCGTTTGAGCTGGATGTCGGCCCAGGCAATCACGCCGGTCAGACCGAGACCTCCGATGGTAGCGCCCAGCATCTCGGGATTTTCTTTGGAACTGCAAAAGATTAAACCATCGTTCGTGCGATGCAGGCAGATCTGCAGGACGTGGCTTCCGAATGTTCCAGCACAGTGATGGTTCTTACCGTGGACGTCATTAGCTATGGCTCCGCCGATGGTAACGAAGCGCGTGCCAGGCGTGACCGGAAGAAACCATCCTTTAGGGAGGAATGTCTCGAGAATGTCGGAGAGGCTGACGCCACCTTCGCAGCGCAGCACCCCCGTTGATTCGTCAAACGCGAGGAAGCGGTTGAGCCGCCGGCAGTCAATCAGGTCACGGCCAGCGTTGAGACAAGAATCACCGTAACTACGTCCGAGACCATGAGGCAGCAAAAAGCCGTTCGCCGCCGCTTTGAGAATCTCCGGTAACTGATCGTTCCACGCAGGCTTGTGCACATAATGATGTGCAGTCCTCGGATAACGTCCCCACGACAGCGTTTCTTCGGTGACTAGTGGGGTTGCAGTTATGTCAGGCAAGGTTGCTGAGTAGGCGCCACCAGTAGGCGTGCCGGAAGGAAGTTCAGCACGGATTTCCATCTTGAGCTCCCGAGTGGCTGGCATTTGTACACGTCTCGCTTGGTGTCTATCCTACACGTTTTCAAATTCCAAGCCGCCCCCCAGGCGGTCTCGCTAGGGCCGCACAACTCCCGTTGAACTGGAGCACTCAAATGGCCATTTTACATCCCGGATCACGCGTCCTTTTGTTATGCGTCGCCGACCCGATTGCCCGTGTTCTGTATGATGAGGATACAAATGGCCCATCTGCAAAGCGCCGCTCAGGCCAGCATTCCAGCGGCTAGGGCAACGTTGCGTCGATTCGTTTGGCCATACTACAATGGAGGTGGAATGAACCGAGCACTGCGAGTGGCCAGCATACAGCGTAACTTCATCGGCGTGCTGATTTGCGCTTCTTTGATCATTTCTCCGGAGTTGGCAAGTCCGGGTGGTCCCGCTGACACGGTCGTTCAGCAGGAGAAACTAACCAGGAGCATCCCGGCTAGGGATAAACGCGATCTAACGGGCTCGCAGTTTGTGCAGTACGTCTCGAAAATGAGCCGCGAGCAGCGGGAACAGGCCATTCAAGAGGAGCTTCTAAAGGGCAACGTTCCCGAGTTTCTCAGGAAGCTTGTGCCAGTTCAACTCCACTGCGATTTTCCGCACGGCACCCCCGTTGCCGCAATCATCTTTGTCACCCCCGACTATCTGGCCCTCGGCTCAGACGCCGATTTCGTGCGAATTCCAATGAATCTTCATACCGCCGCGACGGTTGCCGAGCGCTTCGGATTTATTCTGCCGACCAGAAAGATGGTTGACGCCATCTATCTGCAATCACACCACCTCGCGCCGCAGCCTTTGCCGGCGGGTCCGCAGATGACCTCCACCGCGTACTATTGGACCCACAACCACATGATTCAAGACCAGCTTCGCGCCCTGGGCTTGCAGTCGGGTGAACTGGTATCCGGGGACAAAAAAGACGTCGTGACCTCGAACCGGTTGCTTGCCAACGTTGGACGGATTGCAATTTACGGCTGGCATCGCGGACCAGGGCAGCCAATTCAACCTTTGAGCACCGTCCATGGCGCGAATTACGCCGACTACAGCCACGGGATTCGCCTGATTAGTGAGACAGCGTTGATCGACGGTCAGCCACGGTCCGTGAACGACATTTTGCGTGACCCGACTTTAGCCAAAGTTTTCAGTGACGAGGGTCCCATCCGCGTTAATTGGGAAGCCTTATTTGCCTACCAAGCGATCTCTCCGGTTCGCAATTAGCCAAAAAGCATAAGCTCGCACTTCCGACGGCCTCAAAATTCCGAAGACTGATTCCCGCGAACCATTCTAAGGGGAGGGAGCAGCCTCGGCGTTTTCCCGCAGAGATGCCACTTTTTCGTGCAATAGCGGTCCTATCGGCAGCGTGGTAATCCTCGGATCATGAATATCTCTGCAGGCGGGAATCGTATCGGTACAGAAAACACGTCTCACCGGAAGAGACCAGAGATCCCGCCAGGCCTGTCCAGTAAACAATCCATGGGTCGCGAAAATGTATAACTCTTGCGCGCCAGAGCACACCAGTTTTTCGCATCCCGAGAGCAGAGTCGCGCCCGTATCTAATATATCGTCGATGACCACAGCTGTGGATTCCACCTTGCCGAACGGACCATAATGGATAATCCCGCTGGCGGTACGCCGCTTTTCGAAGTGGACGAGGTCACCGGACTTCATGCACGCACGCGACTTCACAGCTGCACAACGAGGGATAGCGCCATTATCGAGCGCAACGATACTTGCGTCGGTGAGTCCCAGGTCTCTTATGCACGCAGCGATTAACCCAGACGGAGAAAAGGACTCAAGGGCCAGGGGGAAAAGTGTTTTGTCCTGCTCGCTATGCAGGTCCACCGTCCATATCTCATCAAACGCGGAAGCCTTCAGAAGACTTCCCATCCATGCCGTGGCGAGACTCTCGCCGGATTTCATTTTATCTTCGCGCGAGTAGGCGAGGTAAGGGAGGATCCCGGTCAGACGCTTGGCTCCTTCCTTTTTGAGCGTGTGAGCTAGCAATAGCGTTGCAGCCATCTGGTGAGCGGGAGGAGCAATGGTGCCAAGAATGAAACATTGCTCACCAGAGACCGGGCTATGTACCGCGGCATGCAATTCCTGATTCCCGTAGGGCGTGACCGAGAATTGCCCTGGTTGGAAGTCAGGAAGGTCACCCAGCGCCTTGCTAATGTACGCGTATTCGGGAAAGCTAAAAAGCATCAGTGCCTGCCACGACGATCGTTCGCAATGAATCGGAGAGAGCGGTCATTTGTCGTCTCACTTCAGGGTCTTGCAACAGCGAAAACTCAAATGATAGTTTGCGTGACTGTGTTCGTCCATGACGCGGGTCCCGTGCCAGAACGGTGCACGCCAGCGGCACCAGTCTGGATGGGCCCGAATGGTGTCGAAGACAAACCAGCTACCCTTCATCTCTGTGTACCCCAGCTCGGTACTGCCGAGGCTCGACATTTGACTTTCATTCAACGGCAAATTCATATGCTCCGCCGCGTTCCCGTTGAGATCGTAAACGTCCAGCGAACTGCGGCAGGCGGGAAAGTCTCCGGTGGGGTAGGTGTTGGAGCCGCATCCTTTCCAGCTGCCTCCATTGCAATCAGGAGTCTTTTTGCTTCCGGTCGCGCAGATTCCTTTTTGATACGTCGGGCCGTAGCTCCAAGACTGGGTAGGGCTGTCAGCCTGGTTATGGAGATAGCGCATCTTGTGAATCGCTTCTTCCGGAGTCAATCCCAACAGAACTTCGAAGTGATAATCCGGGGGTTCAAGGTCGCCAGAGCACGCGCCCTCCCACTCATGGGCATCGCAAAGTCGTTTGCCCATGGCCCAACAGATCTCTGCGGCTTCGCGGGCTTTTACCCAAACGACTGGATATGTACACGGAATGTCGGGGAATTCAAACTGATCGATGCAGGCCTTAGCGTCCTCTGGTTTTTCCTTCGATGGGTCGTACAGGGGCGCCATGTATTTGGCTTTGCAGATCTTCTCAAATCTCGGAGTTTCATAATGCACGCCCAGGTTATTCAATTTCACCTTACACTCGTCAGGCGTAACGGGGTGCTGCGTCACGGCCGGATTTCCCTGGCCGATATAGCCTGACTTCGCGAATATTTTTCGAATAGTATCCATTTGTTCGTCGGAGAGTCCATTTTCCCGCTGTAATTGCTGGAAGAGAATTTCATTCTGCTCCTTCAGCGTTTGTGATGACGCGGTGAACGAGCCGAATCGCACGAAGCCGAAAATGACCAGAAATCCCGAAACCAGAAGCCTCCAAAATCTCATCGCTTGACCTCCCTGTCATTCATTGCGCCGTGTGACGAAAAAGAAATCTCGGTTGTCCGGATAGCCAAGAAAACGCGGGACAATTCCGCCGGAATCGGATTTGTCCAATTGACTCATTCCAGTGATGAGGTGATCCACGAAGAGTTGCGACCCGGCCTGTCGATACATAGCCAAATAGGTGTGCTCCAGAGCGTTCATGTCCAGGTGCATGGCGTAACGGCATCGATAGGCCTGAAATACGCGAGCCATGGCCGAAGGCGTCGCATCAGAGAACACCGCGTAAATCAGGAAGTGCTTCTTGCCATTCCCCTGCAGCGAAGCACCAGCGCGTATCGTGCGCAACGCCATATCTTCGGAGCCGGACCAGTTTCCGGGGCCCCATTTGTTCACCAGCCCGCCTGGAACGGTCGACTGCGACCGCTCATCGAACTCAACAAGGGCAACCCCGTTTTGCCGCGCATACTTGAGCTTGCCTAGCAACTGGTCATCCTGTGACTCCCAGCTTTTCATCTCTAGGGAACCGTCATCGAGCACAAAGATCGTCGCTAAACCCGGCTGGAGCTTGCTGAACACTGCGCCGCTTTCCAGAAACCCGTAGTGGCTCCCATGGTTCTTCGAGGCTAACTCTCCATACTTGAAGGCTCCATGCTCGCGCTTAAATCCGCCCGTGAACGTCGCCACTGTTCTCCGCGTATTTTCAGGGCTAACCACGCCCGTCGAAACAAGCGGCGCGATGGTTCCGATGCCATCCGGACCCGGAAGTTTCGCATCTTTGATTCCCGGTTGAATGTGTTCGGACCACTCCACCCCCGGATAGTCCGTACCGAGCGCATAGCCAAGATCAAACCGGTCCAGGTCAAACGCGACCAGATAGCAGAGCGACGCGGCCTCGACTTTGTCCAGAGTGTTGACCATCGTTTTGTAGCTCTCCAAGATCGCTCTATCGATTAATTCCGGCTCGATCAGGCTGACGTAAATCCCCGGATTCCCGCTTGCCGGGTACCATGCTCCGGGGCGCACTCCAGCACCGCCGGAATTTTCCAAAGCAATCCCAAGCCCACTGGGCGTGATCACGCGATCCGCATATTTCGGATCGATCATAGCGGGAAAGGGAAGAGCGCCTGGCCCTTCCCCATTTACGGGAACAGCACCACCTGCTGGACCGGTATGTATCGCCGCGGTTTCCCGATGGCTATCTTCTAACAGGTGATGAAAAACAGTGGTCACCTTCTCTCCGCCCCACACTTGTTTGCGGAAGAACTCGGCTCCGGCCTCCAGGCTTGTACGGTGTCCCTTGACCGGGTTTCTCAGGAACACCCGCCCATCGCACAGCGGCGCGTAGGGAAGTTGCGAGTTCCTCGCCTGTTCCAAGAAGTTTGTTGCTCCACCTTCAAAGAGGTTGCAAGGATATTGCGCCTTTCCCTCCAGGATTTCGATTCCGAGCGGATATTTCGGATCCAGAATCAACTTTCGAGAGCGCGGTGCGGGATTTTCCAAATGGTAGGACGACTCCGAGCCGTGCTGCCTGACCACTTTCAGCAAATACCACCCGTTGATGGTCGGATTGAGGTTGACCAACGTAGCGGTACCCTCTGTGCCCCCGCCCGACTTGATGTTGTTTGAGGTTGTTTGTCGAAACTGCTGCAGTTCCTCGATCGTCTTCGGCACCGCGGCGTTGTATTCTGCCGCTTGGGTTTTCGGCTCCATCGCTCCTTGGCCCATGACATCCTGGTCCGTCGCTGCGATCAGCATCGCCACACCGGCGCCCAAAATAGCCGCAAGCAACGGCAGTCCACGCCAAGTGGGTCTTGCAGTGGTATCCCTTTTTGCTATAGGTAGCATGAGCCGCCTGCCAATCCTCTGGAAGGCTACATAGCCAGCAACGCCGCGCCGAGCATAAGCAGAAGCAAAATTCGACTTGTTCGGTCGCGGAGTGCGAATACCAGGGGATCGTCGCGCATTCTCCCGCGATGCGCCACCAGCCAGATATAACCCAACCAATAGAGCAGCAGCGGACACGCGAGCCACATCAGTTGATGTCTTCCATAAAGAGCCTCGGCGGCGCCACTCGAAATATAAAGCGCAAGCACTAAAGTCGCAGCGTACCCGCTCGCCGTTCCTTTAGTCGCCAGCAACTCCGCGTCGCCGAGTTCATAGCTCCGTGCCGTGGCTTGGTCTCCGTCAACGCTTCGCATGACCACGAGCTCGCCATAGCGCTTCACGAACGCCAGGCTCGCAAACAGGAGCATGGAAAATCCCAACAGCCAACTGGATGGAACGATCCCGACCGCTTCCGCACCTGCAAAGATCCGCAACGTATAGATGCTGGCCAAGACCAACACGTCTAGAAGAACTATCTTTTTTAGGTAGAGAGAATAAGTAAAGGTCGTCGCGAAATACACCAGCACAATTGCCAAAAACAGTGGCGAGACCAATAAGCCCAATGCGCAACCTAGAGCAGTCAGGGCGGGAACCATCGCGAGCCCGTACAAGAGCGTCAATCGGCCGGAGGCAAAGGGTCGCAGCCGTTTCTTCGGATGGTGACGGTCCGCCGCCAGATCAAACAAATCGTTGAACACGTACCCTGCCGACGCGCAACAGCAGAACGCCAGGAAAGCGAGGAAAGTCTTTCCCAGCAGCGGCAGCTCCATGAAACTGTGGGCGGCCAAGATAGGTATAAATATCAGAACATTTTTCAGCCACTGTTGAGGTCGCAGCGCGCTTAAATATTCACTGAGGCTCGGGCGATGTTGTTCGAATACGCTCTCAACCACCGTCACTTTCTTAGCAGCCCGCACCAACCGCCGGTTTTGGCTGACCACGATTGCTTTTCGCGCCGCCGACCACACCGCCAGGTCACGATTCTCATTGCCGATATAGTCGAAACCTCTCTCCCCAAACTGACCCACCAGGCGCGCTCGTTTGCACTCTCCGGAGAGATTGGTGCTGCCGTCACTGGCCAGCACCGAATCGAAAATCTTCAGATAGTCCGCCACCTGCTGCGCGAGTTGCTTGTCGCTGGCCGTTGCGAGCACAAGCGGGCGCCCTTTTTCATGCTCGACCCGGAGGCGTTCGAGAAGATCCGTCCGATACGGTAGCAGCGTGACGTCGAGACGTCCGCGGCGGGCGATTTCTTGCTTTAGATACGCGCGTCCCTTCAGAAGCCAGAATGGCAGCAGATACAAGGAGAGCGGCGAGCGGCGTAACAAACTTAAAAGGGATTCGAGCAATAGATCGGTCTTTAAGAGCGTGCCGTCGAGATCCACGACGAGTGGCGGCACCAGAATGGATAGCTCGGAAAGTGGTGCCCTCTGCTGTCTGAAGGCGGCCGTTGAATCGTTAGCATTCATTACATTGCTTGGAGCTGTCGGATAACGCACTTATGCCTCGATCGAGCGCCACAGATCCCACACGTACCCCATAAGGATCACCGGCCTCCACCGCGGATGAAGAACGCGGCTGCTGCTGTGGTACATGGAGGCGTCCTCAAGTCGAGCTCCCTTGCGATTTTACCGAACTCTACCAAGCACTTCAGCGGCCAATCCCTTGTGCCGGAAAAGTCGTTTAATCTAGGACATTCTAAGTACTTAGGGCTGGCAGCACGGATTTGTAGGATCGCGTCAGCAAGAGCCCTGGGGTCGAAGACGCGCCGACGATGTCGCTGTCTAACAGTCACTGTCAGATTGGTGACGCCGGACTCGACATCTTAGACCGCACAGCGCGGTTTTCGTGCCAGCGCTATTGAATTTCACTGCGTTCAGGGCCAGCCCAAAGTTCCGGAGCGGGATGGAACGCTGAAGGAGAATTGTAAACTCAAAAAAATCGGGGTCACAGACTATGGAAACCGGCGTGCACTTACCCTCACAGAGGTCTCGCGGATCAGCGCACGTATGGCTTTAGCCCGACTGTTTGTCTGGGCGTTTGTGATGTTCCGCTCTTGTTCAGACTGAGAGTTACGTACCGGTAGCGTAAACTTCTACAATGGGGAGACTGCGCATATGCTTCAAACGCGCGAAACTCTGAAAGCAGCTCACGACTCCCCAAATCAATTCGCGCGGGTCGAGGACGCCATTGCGGCGATGCGCGCGGGTGAGATGGTGATCGTCGCTGACGACGAAGGTCGAGAGAATGAAAGGTGATCTGACCATGGCAGCGGAAAAGATCACCCCCGAAGCAATCAACTTCATGGCGAAGTTCGGCCGTGGTTTGATTTGCCTGGCGATGACGCCCGAGCGACTCGATGAACTGCAAATCCCGCTAATGGTGTCAAATAACGGATCGCGATTCGAGACAGCGTTTTGTGTCAGCATTGAGGCGAGCGAGCGTACGACTAGCGGTATCTCGGCTGCGGATCGTGCCGCCACGGTGCTCGCGGCCATTGATCCAGCGACGAAGCCTGCCGGTCGGGGGATGGGCCTCGCCAACACGATTCGTGCGTACAGTTTGCAGGACGCAGGTTTTGATACCGTGGAGGCCAATGAGCGATTTGGCTTCAAACCGGATGAACGAGAGTATGGCATTGGGGTGCAGATCCTGCGCGAAATCGGCGTGCGCTCCATACGGCTTCTAAGTAACAATCCCCGCAAGCCAGTCGCTATCGAGGGCTACGGCCTATCGGTCACGGAACGGCTGCCCCTCGAGATCCCCGCTTCAGCTTCGGCCCTGGGCTATCTGACAGCAAAGCGAAACAAGCTTGGGCACGCCTTGCAAACGCCAGACTGAATAGTCTCAAACACTTCCCTGGAATTACGCGAACGATCTCGCGTCAGCCGCGAACGGCTCGCGGCTGACGCCACCAACAGACCTACGGCGACTCCCTGGAATGGAAAGGGAAGTGCAAGGAAAAACCACGAGCTGGTTGCAGATTGCCCATGAGTCTAGAAAGTGTTTAGCCCAGCAGGTGGTACCGATGTCCGCAAGCATTACTCACGCAGAAGCTCTTTTTGGCGCGACGTTTCCTACGGGAATCGACACGCGTTGGGAGACAGAGAATCGCAAGATGTGGAATGAACGAGAGCACGAAAGCGAAGAACGTGAACTGGTCTACGAGATCAGTTGGATTTCAGAACTTGGTGTGTGGCGCCGCTTCCTGCTCTCGCAGCGGAAGATAAAAACATGAAGAATCCGTGTCACGGAAGAGGCCGTTCGTAAGGAGACAAACGGGACGCTTGCGGTCGAGTGGCCCCGCTGGCCCTATACGATGAGATACGAGTGAACTTAGGACTTAGGGTGTACGGCCAGAGAGTTCTGATCGTCGAAGGCGGTCCGCATCGGATGGTCAAAATGCTGGGACGCACCCCTGAGCAATTGGACTAGACGTGCTGAGGACGCTGCCATTCCGGGGATGAGTGGCGTTTGCGAGTATCGGGGTTCAGGTCTTCGAAGCGGGTGGATTGTGTCACGCACCGGAAAGACCCAAGGATTCATAAAGCACACTTCCTTAGATGACCATCGTCGCTATCTCAACCGGCACCTGCAATGGCTGGAGTTCAACCGCTGTGTGCTCGAGGAAGCCCGTGACATTGCCAATCCGTTGCTCGAAAGAGTTAAGTTCCTCGGCATCACCGCGAACAACCTGGACGAATTCGTGGAAATCCGCGTGTCGAGTTTCCTTCAGAAGATCGAACATGGATCGCACGAACTCAGTGCCGATGGTCTCACCGTCGCCGAAGAACTCGCCAAGGTCTCGGCAGCCATGAAGGTCTTCGTCGCCGACCAATATAAATGCTGGAATCGAGAGCTTATTCCGGCGCTTGCAAAAGAAGCGATCCGCATTGTTCCCGTCCGCGAACTCTCCGGCGAAGCAGTGAAGGTCGCAAGAAATTACTACTACTCCCAGGTCTATCCGCTGCTCACCCCGGTGACCGTCGACCCGTCACATCCATTTCCGCATGTTTTAAACAAGCTGTTGTGTATTGCGTTCTTGTTACGTGCTAGGGACGGTAAACCCTATTTTGGTGTCGTCACCGTCCCGCGCGCGTTGTCACGCCTTTGGAGAGTCCCTGCGGCCGATAACGCCCTTCATTTTGTCTCGCTCCAGGACCTTATGACCACGTACGCGCCGAGGTTGTATCGCGGCTATAAGATTCTCGCCTGGGCAGCGTTTCGTATCACACGCAATAGCAATTTGTATTTGGAAGAGGAGGAGACCCGCAGTCTTTTGGAAGCGATCGACTCACAGGTCGCGCGGCTGCGCAAGGGTGATGCTGTGCGTCTGGAAATCGAGTCCGGCGCCCATCCAGAGATTGTCGCGCGGCTTGTGTCCACTTTTGGTTTGGATGAATCACTGGTGTTCCGGGTCGAGGGTCCCGTGAGTCTCTGGCGCCTGTCCCAGGTTTACGAAGAGATATCCAGGCCAGACTTGAAATACCCGGTTTTCAGGCCACGCCAGTTTCGCTTGAGCGGTAATGCGGATGCGTTGTTTGGTTCCCTGCGGCGGCAAGACGTTCTGCTTCATCATCCCTACGATTCCTACGACACGGTCGTCGATTTTCTGCGCATTGCCAGTCGCGACCCGTGCGTGCTTTGTATCAAACAGACGCTTTACCGCACGAGTGCCCATTCGCCGGTCGCACGTGCGCTTCTCGAGGCTGCAGCAAAGAAGGAAGTGACCGTCGTGGTGGAACTCAAAGCCAGCCTCGACGAAGCATCCAATATTCGTTGGGCGCGCCGCTTTGAGTATGCCGGCGTACAAGTCTTCCACGGGGTTGCCGGCTTAAAGACTCATGCCAAGCTGCTGTTGATCGTTCGCCAGGATCCCGACGGAAAGATCCGCCAGTACGCGCATCTCGCCACCGGGAATTACAATCCTTCCACAGCACGCTATTACACCGATCTAAGCCTGCTGACCTGCGATGAAGAGATTACCTCTGTCGTTCACGACGTGTTCAACTACCTGACCGCATATTCCGAGAAGGCCGACTACACGCCGCTGATGGTGGCCCCGCGGGACATGGCTGACACGTTCCTAGCGCTGATCGATCGCGAAGTGAGCCATGCGCGTCGCGGCCGCCGTGCCAGGATGATCGTCAAGGTGAATGCCGTCTCGGACCCACCCATCATTCAAGCCTTGTATCGCGCCTCCGAGGCGGGGGTGGAAATCGATCTGATCGTGCGGGGGCAGTGTGCGCTGGTTCCTGGCGTTCGCGGTCTAAGCAGTCGTATTCGCGTTCGTAGTATCGTGGGACGTTTTCTGGAACACAGTCGTATCTTCTACTTCGAGAACGCCGGCCAGCCAGAAGTGTATCTCGGCAGCGCGGACTGGATGGAACGTAACCTCCACGGGCGCGTGGAAGTCGTTTTTCCCCTGAAGGACCCACAACTTCGCCGGCGTGTTCACACGGAAATCCTGGGTTCGTACCTAGCGGACACGCGAAAAGCCCGAATCCTGGAGTCTGACGGGACCTACCTCCGTCCACCCGGGGGTCGCAATGGCCACGCGTTCTCGGTTCAGGAACACCTGATGAGTGTCGCCAGCTGTACTGCAACTTCTGAACAGACTTCCCGTCTGGCTTCACAACCGCTCGAGGTTGGCTTTGAACTCCGTGAATGAAGCCGTGTCTTGGGGACCAAGTGTGATTCAGGGCCTCATGAAGCACTCCGCTGGCGCTGTAGAGAGCTCGTGGAAAAGTCTCGGTAGAATCGCTGAACTCGGGCCGAGGTCAAGCAAACGACCGTCCGAAGCTTAGAGAACGATTGGGTCGCCCCCGACGATGCCATTTTTGAGGTCGACGCAACCTTCAGGCGATAACCGTGAAAAATCAACGCGTCATGGCAGTTTTCAGCAACCATCTGGACTCGCTGGCAGTGGTCGACACCCTGCAGAAATCCGGCGTCAACATCAAGATGCTTTCCATGATCGGCAAGGATGATCACACCCGAGAACAAGTCGTAGCCTATTACACGGCTGGCGGACGCATGAAATATTGGGGGAATCTGAGCCTCTCGGATTTCGAAAACAACAGGCTCACAGTTTCAGATCACCTTCGTTATTGACCGCGCCACTCCGCCAGATTACGCTCTCCGTCTTGCCCTACATTGCCTGCAGTATGCCGAGACAGGAGCACCCATGTCCGAATTTGAGAATCGTGAACTCGTCGAGGCATTGTACGATGCCCTGAACGCGCACGACCTGGACCGCTTCGCGAAGCTTCACGACGATTCCTATGTTCTGGAAAGCGATTCGTTCCCCGGCCCGATTCGTGGTCCGGGAGGTGCCAAGCGAAATACTGCT
Source organism: Candidatus Acidiferrales bacterium (assembly GCA_963776365.1). Lineage (GTDB taxonomy): Bacteria > Acidobacteriota > Terriglobia > Acidiferrales > UBA7541 > Acidiferrum. Next base: position 251,732 of record CAVZMQ010000002.1, read on the forward strand.
GTGTATCTGAAAGCGTTCCCGGATCTTCACTTTGATATCCAACAAATGATCGCTAGTGGCGATTATGTTGTTACTCGTTGGCGTGCCACGGGAACGAACGACGGAGAACTTAACGGCATGCCTGCCACCGGCGGCCGTGCGTGTATCAACGGATGTTCAGTGAGTGAAATCAGGAACGGTCGAATCCTTAAGACAACCATGTATTTCGATCAGCTTACCCTCTTACGTCCACTGGGGACGACCGGAAGAGCTGCGGGCGCAGCCAGTTAGCTGCTAAGGATATATCTGCCGGGTTACCGACTGGGTATCGAAACCTAACCGATAAACTGCTCTGTCGGAATCGGGCGGTTCGAATTCCCCCTGCTCGAGCAGCCACTCAGGAAACTCCTTGTCCTGCAGTAGCCGGAGCCTCGCAAATGCCCGAAGGAACTTTCAGCCCAGACCAGAGGCTTGCCCTCGCCGTCAAAGCCATCAATCGCCTTAGGTTTCTTTTCACGGCTAAAGGAAGGGGGCAGGAAACGGCCAGTTGAGTCTCCGGCCCGTAATGGGAATGTGTTTGGTACGTTGGATGAAGCCGGGCCCCAAGGGGATGCTGTTGAATGAAAGATTTATTGTTACAGCCCACCTTCAGTGTTGATCCGGATCGCCCTGCTTTTTGTGGGAAGAAGTTCAGGGCAATACTTTATGAGCCAAGCATAGAAGATTGTTCCCGGAGACGATTTTATGATCCAAGAACGGTGCCGGTTTTTGGATCCCGCGCTAATGGTGATTTTAGCAGCCTCCCACGGGCGAACAGCCAACCCACCCCGTCGCATTCCGTGCATCTTGCGCGAGTCCAACCAGTTCCCTTGCACGATGGACATTCCGCCCAATCACGAGGGTGAAGCGTGTCTTGAATTGTCCCTTGGCATCGTTTCCCCAGAATGATCTGCCTACATCTTCGATCGGCTAGGATTATGTTGTACCCGACCGTTTCACACACGGGACAGCAGGTAGTGGGCAATGGATGTTTCGTCATGGCAGCGCAATTCCACTCATTTACGGTATCAGAGCAACTTCTGCACGGCAGCCCCCCGGACGAACCCGAAGATGGCACGCGTTCTCTCGTCGCTGGTGCGGAGCAGCTCAGTGATTTTCGGGCTCGGTGTAAACGTCGACAGATTTCTGGCCATAGCGGCCCAGCCCAAAGGGATGTCGAATAGCGTCAAGGACCGGAAACCGGTAGTGCCTCCGCGGAAGACGGCACCAGGAAAGGGTGGAATGCGGCTGCATGGCTACTCCTTTTTTGACGCCGGCCTTCGCTTTGCTAAAGACTGGCTGAAAACTCTCAACACCGGAACAGCAACTCGCCTGCCAAAGATGCGTTCTAAGCTAGACCGAGGCAACTGATTGAATTGAAGACGGAAAGAGCTCGCTTCGGGAGACTGCGGACTGAGAGAAGTGTCGGATGTCTCGACGCTTTTCTGGCGCCCACGCGTCCGTGACACCCGCATTCAGTCACCATTCAACTTCCCCCTTGTCTAGAGGTTGCTTTGTTCAGTCGCTCGTTTACAAGATCAGTGCGATTTCAGAACTTCACACTTGGAGGCCCGTTCTGCTCGTTGCAGAAGCTTACGACCTCTTGCTATTCGGCGGTCCTCAAAAGCCAGATCTGAGCGCGGCGCTATCTCGCGTCAGCCAAGGCCGTCCAAGGTCAGCTTCTGCACGACGACGGTTGGGCACGTCTCCTTGCAGATTTGGCGGCTATTCAACGTCGAATTTCACGCTGCACAGTGTCGAGATGACGAAAGTGTCCGCGACTGTGACAGCGGCGACCGACAGTGAATCATTTGGTGGTCCCTTAATTCACCGCTCCATCTTTTCTAAGTGCTTCCTTTTCGGTCCTATAAGAACTTCTCTGATCGACCGGCGCGCCAACCGGCAGGTGCGTAATTTTGGAAAAGGACATGCACCGGCCTGCACCGAGAAGAGTCTATGTCTACTGCAATGCCACCACCGTTCGGTGCCCTCGACAATGCCGCGCAGGAAACCGCTCCCCGAACCCGTGTTCATCACGGTCGACTTTCGAAGGTTATGAACGCCTTGCGAGCTGGCGATCAACAATGTTCATAATGTTTCGTTCCGGCTTGTTGGTTATCCTCCCTCAAGCCTCTCGTTCTTCAGTCTAGAGACACTGCGAGCGGCCGTCAGTACACCTAATGGCGGGGCAGGCTCGATCGGCCTCCAACTCGTACCCCGCAATAACTGGCGTTTGCAAACCTTCTTCGACATTGATGGGGGAATAGTGGGGTTCACCAAGCAAACTCCTATTCCAGGTTCTCGCCGGATGAACTTCACCTTCGATTTTGGTCCTGGCTTTTACGTGCCGCTTCATGGCAACCACTCCCTGAAAGTGGGCCTCTGGTTTTTCCATTTTTCTAACGCTGAGACGGCCCAGCGCAACCCCAGCTACGATGGCTTTCTCGTTTACATGTCCTTCACCCTTCGGAATATCCACCTGCATCGTCAAACGCATGCAACCTCCAACGATGGTTAGACTAGGGCTAGTCACTCAAACCAGGGCAGGGAAGTTGGCCAAATTCCACTCGCGTGAGCGGCTGCCGAGAATAAACCACTTCTACAAATAGCCGACGTAATATAAAAGGGCGCCCCTTGTGGAGTAGCGTTTGCGTGCTTCGCTTCAACCGCTCCAAAGGAGGAACGATCATCGAAATGGTTTCCGGCACGCTGGACGCACGTTCTTGCAATGAAGCATCGAAATGCTTTCCTTGTGCACATCCACGCCGATATATTTCATGCTGGTCATAGGACGCTCGGTAAGTCGAGGCAGTTTGGGATCTTCGAATTTGGTGGCGTACTCACGCGCGCCTCAGCGGTTCGATATCCAAAAATCTAACGCCAATAAACCCAGCTAGCGTCAGAGTGTAGTTGTTTTTCGGCGTATCTTCTGCCACGGACTCATATATCGACAGTCGATGCTTGTTTTTCGAGGGCTGCAGTGATATGTTTTTTCGACATAGACATACAGAAAATAACGAATTTCGACGTTCAATAGGCTTTCTCGACGATGAAGATTGAAAACACGAGAGTTGCGAGCTTCCAAAACGCCACACTGCCAAGCCAGAGCCGTCTGGCAGGTCTGGCAGCCTTGGCGAATGCGCTCAATGTGCCTGCACCCGTCCGCATTCCCGCCTGCATTTCCGACGGCCACATCAGCCGGAGCATCCGGACCGAGGAACGATGGCGTGTCTATGACAAGAGATACTGGCCGGGGGAGACGTTCGCTGACCATCTCGACTTCGCTTCGCTTTTCGCACTGAGAATGTCGATTTGCTGGTTCTCAAACGAGTCTTCAAATCCGTCGACCCCGAGGTGATGGAAGCATTCGTCAAAGCCACGCCCACCGGTATACCGGCACGGCGAGCCTGGTATTTCTATGAGTTGCTGACGGGGAGAGTCTTGAACATTCCGGACGACCCAGGCGTGCCGGCGGTGGACCTTCTCGATTTCGAAGCCTACTTCACCGGCAAACCACGCCTGTCGCGGCGCCACCGTGTGCGCGACAACCTTTTGGGAAACAGCGCCTACTGTCCAGTGCTTCGTCGCACTCAGAAGCTCGATCAATTTACGCAACGCGGCCTGGCGAAGAAGGCCGCTGAAACGCTCAGCCGCACAGGCGCTCATGTGGTAACGCGCGCCGCGAGTTTCCTGCTGCTGGCCGACAGCCGCGCCAGCTTTGAAATCGAAGGGGAGCGGCCTCCCCGCAACCGGCTCGAACGCTGGGGCAAGGCCGTGCTGCAAGCCGGTAAAAACAAACTTACCCTCGACGAAATCCTCCGTCTGCAGGATGTGCTGATCGAAGATCGCAGGTTTGTGCATGTCGGTTTGCGGCCCGACGACGTCTTTCTCGGCGAGCGTGACCGCAATCAGGACCCATTGCCCGAATTCATCGGTGCGCGGCCCGAAGATCTAGTCGACTTGATGACGCGCATGCTGGAGGCCAACGAGCGCATGGGCGCGGACGGCCTGGACGCGGTCCTGCAGGCAACCGTGACGGCGTTTGGTTTCGTCTACATCCATCCATTTCAGGATGGAAATGGAAGGCTGCACCGGTGTCTCGTTCACCACGTTCTGGCGGAACGGAAATACACGCCACCCGGAGTGGTTTTCCCGGTTTCCTCCGTGATGTATGACCGCATCGATGAATATCGCAAGACGCTGCAGGCACACTCGCGACCCTTGATGGACTTTATCGAGTGGCGGCCCACGCCGGAGCATAACGTCGAAGTGCTGAACGACACGGCGGATTTGTACCGATATTTCGATGCCACGGACGCAGCGGAGTTTCTCTACTCCTGCGTGGAGCGCACCGTCGAATACGACCTTCCACGCGAGATCGAGTATCTGCGGCGTCACGACCAGGCGCTGCGCAGAATCATGAACATGGTGGAGATGCCCGACCGCGTAGCAGAAAACCTCCTGATGTTTATCCGCCAGAACAAAGGCACGCTGCCGAAACGACGCAGGACCGGGGAATTCGAGCAATTAACGGACGACGAGGTGCGGAATCTGGAAACGGTGGTCAACGACGGATTCGAGGGTTTCGATTACGGCGGAGTTGACAAAGCTCACGGCGAGGAGATACCGCAACGTCACGAACTTAAATTTCCTGAACCCGATGAGCAGTGGATCTTTGACCGCGAAGTCGTGGTCTTTTGGGGCCAGGACGCCGGCGTACGCGTGAGATGTGAAATCAGCCAGGAAGCGCTCGATGATCACTTTCGAGGCGACGGCAGGGACAAGCTCCAAGTATTCCGAGCCAACAGGAAAGCCATTGAGGACTTTGCACGCGGGAAATATCTGGCCAGGCAGATCGAATCGGACGGGTCTGTTCTTATCCGCACGCTTGATCTTGCTCGCTAGCTGTAATCCGGAGGCCTTCGATCCCGTGAGCGGCCACTGGAAGGAAGCGAAAGACGAGGCCGAGAGGCCGTGGTTCGAAAAACCTCCCCACAGCGCATTGGTTGCTGCCGGGATCGAGTACTTGCACCATCTGTTTTCTGACAAGCAACTGGCTTTGTATCGAGTTGTGGTCCGGGATGCGCACCGCTTTCCAGAGTTGGGAAGGCGTAACCAAGCGCAGGTGATCGAGCGAACCCACGACGTCTTCGTACGCTATCCTGGGCGGTGGATTCCCGCGGAAAAGTGGAAGATCAGCGACAGGCACGCCGCGGCGGAAACCTTTACCGCGCTGCTCCGCGCAGGCATTTTTGAAAATGCGTTGTACGGCCGCGCTCGAGTCTCCGAAGGGGAAATAACATCAAAGGCCCGGGCTGCGGCGGCGAGGATGCTGATGCTCCTCAATGCTGATGGCCTTTAGCCCGGTTTCGTTTGTTCCGGCCCGCCCGGGATGCTAGCGAATCTCCATCAAAATAAGGGAAACGTCGTCGCGAAGTGGATTTTGTCGAGCCGTATCCTGCGCAGGATCTTAGGTTTCAGCGGAATCGACAGCGTCCGTACCGTGCGAGCCGAGGGTATGAATATTCCGCCCCTTGCAGACAGCGGCGTTCCGAACGCAGAGCTGGCCGTCAGTTCACTATCGCGCCCGCATTCGCGGGATGGCCATCGATGTTTATGCCCTGCCGGAGTTAATGTGAGCCCCGGCTCGCGAATCCTCGAGACTCATTTGTGGACCACCCATGAATGTGAGATCGACAACCGTGCAATCATCGTGCAACGAATGTTCGCCGGAGAAGAGTTGAACAGACTTGATGATCTGCTCCGGCGGCATTTCTCCTCCAGCACATTCCACAAGGCGGTGGTCCCCAAACATTTCACCCGCAGTGTTCTCCGCTTCCGTGATGCCATCCGTAACAATGATTAGATGATTGCCTGGTTTCAAGCGAGTGTGAGCACTTGCATAATCTACGAGAGGGAAAAGTCCAACGGGAAGATTAGTTTCACCCAGACGGCTGATGTGCCCTCCATGGTTAACGAGAACCGGATGCACTTGACCGCAGTTCATATACTCCAGCGCACCGTCGGGCTGCAAACAGGCGATCAGGAGAGTCGCATACCTTGAGCCAAGATTACGAGTGCAAAGAAACCTGTTGACGGACCGAGCAATTTCCGGGAATGGGACTCGAGACCGCAGAGCCTCGTATATGATGCCCTGCAGCAACGAAGCCAGGATGGCCGCCGGCACGCCTTTCCCCGAAACATCGGCTACCACAACTGCGACGCCATCCCCAACGGGGAGAAAGCTGAAGAAGTCTCCTCCGAGGTCTAGACAAGAACGATTTTGTGCTCTTAGACGCGCAAACGGAACTTGCAAGGTGTCTTCGCCCATGAGCCCACGCTGAATATGGGCTGCCGCCTCGAGTTCCTGAACGCGAAGTTGCTCAGCGTCCTTCTCGCGAAGTTTTCTAAGAAATTCGTCGGGAGGGATGTAGAAGGGGTTCTCCTGCAGGAGGCCCCCGATTATAATCATCGGGTGTGATCGTAAGGCATCCACTATCCGATCCGCGTCGAGCGCCTCCCGGTCATACGTGCAAATCACAACGTCATCGTACTTGGGAAGCATTTGGTTCAACGAGATTTCATATTCAACCCAGTCTGCGGTACGGGGCATGCCCGCAGCACCCCACTGCATATGCGCGACCAGTCGCGTGCGATCGTACCCTTGCGATGCACCCGTTTTCAACATCGCCTCCATCGAGGCAAGCATTCGTCGTTTTTCGAAGCGCCCATCCGGCAAATAGGTGTCATGCCACGGGCGTATGTCGAGTTGACCGCGTGTCTGGGCAAATGCCGTGTCGATACCCTCCGCCTGAAGACGTTTAAGGTGATCGTCTTCTCGTTGCGGACTCAGGACGTGCAGCGCCTTCTCTCCCCGCTCGAATCCCTCTTTGATGAATGGCATGAGGACTTCATACTCCTCTTCGGGGCTGCGGAAGAACCCGCAAACATGGCGTTGCGCTCCCAGCGTGCCGCGACCTAGGTGAATACACTCAGGGGACTTCATAGCTCTTCCTCAGGATCTTTCCTCGACATCATCAAGAATTTTTCCAATCAGTCATTGATCCCTGATTTGGCTTCGGGCATCGCCGGCCGCTAGGTGAACAGAGTTCCGTCCTTGCTCATGGTGCAACACCGATACCAAAGCTGGAGGGCTCTAAGTTGAAGAGTCTTCAGCGTATGTGTGAAAGGGGGTTGGGTCGAAAGTCGACAGTGTCGAAGGCAAGACACGACGGCAGAAACCGAAGCGGAGCGCTCTTCGTGACTCCGAGCAGCATTCTTTTGCTGGTCAGAACTGAAGCTTGAGGGCGAGCTGGATGGCGCCGTGGCCGCTGATTAGGTAAGGGGGTTGCGGCCGCCGCCGTTTGATCAATAACGCTCCGTGGAAGCGAGCCTATGTGGTCTTCAAGGAAGGCGCGGATACTCAGTTCGCCCCGGATCCGACGTAGTAGGTTCGGGATTCTCGAAGTTTCGTTGGCGACAGGCTTTCCGCAGTCCGACACCGTCTTCCGAGCGGACGCTCAGTGGCTTACATAGATAGTAGCGCCAGATAGCGCACCCGCGGCTAGGTAACGCTCGCCATGCGCTAACCTCGAACTTCTGCGGTCGCAAGGTTCCTCAAATATGACGCGGCGTGAAGAATCGGGGCAGAGACAGACTGATGTTCGTCGTCAACAACTAGAAATGCCAAACCCTTTGCTCCGGGATGCTTATCGATCAGAAGGACATCCCCCGAGCGCACTTGCGCGGTGGCCAGCAGCCTGGCAATCGGGCAGATTATATAGCGCTCGATGGCGCGCTTCAGGTGGCGCGCTCCATATCTCTGGTCGGTGCCCTCTTGCAGTAGGAACTGCCTCCCTTCGGCCGTTATGCGAAACGAAAAAGGCGTCGTTGTACAATCGACGCGCTTCTGCACTTGCCGCAGTTCAATCTCCAGCACCTCGTCAAGTTCTTTGTGCTTCAAGGGGTGGAACACGACCACTTTGTCCAGGCGGTTCATAAACTCTGGAGAAAAGTTTCTCTTCGCTGCTTCTGTCGCAGTCCTCTCTACCTTCTCGTTTAGCCCTGTAGCTGGCATATCCTTCGGCTGGATGAAACCCATCCCGTTTTGCATCAATTCCGTGATCTCTCCTCCGCCGAGGTTCGAAGTCAGGAAAATCACCGTCTGTGACAGATCGACTTTCCGATTGTCCCCAAGCGTTAAGGTAGCCTTGTCCAAGATTCCAAGCAGCAATTGCCAGAGCGCACCACTGGCTTTCTCAATCTCGTCAAACAGCAGGAAGCTGAGTTTCAACTCGCCTCGGTGGCTCTTGTCTAGTTCCTCTTGGGTAATGAGGGGGTGCGTCTCACGGTGCCCCAGATACCCGGGAGGAGAACCTAATAGCTTCGCGATTTCGTGGGAGTGTTGAAATTCCGCGCAATCCACCGTGATCAGTGCTCGATTGTCTCCGAACAGAATTTCGGCAGCGGCCTCAACAATGCGAGTCTTGCCAGAGCCGGTCGGCCCAAGAAATAGCAGGTTTCCGACGGGACGACCCGGGGAGCGAAGCCCAGCGCAGAATACCTGATACAGCTCGACAAGCGCCTGCACCGCTTCGTCCTGCCCTACGATCCTTTGCCGCAGCGCATCTTCGAAATGTCGCGACGTGGAACTCCTCTTTTTCGCATCCAATTCTTGTATGTGGACCGATTTTGTTGTGCTTGCCATAACTTCCCCTTCACTTTCTTGATGCAATCCTTTAGGTGGCCTTTCCCATGGAGCACAGGAAACGCCGCCAGCACTGCCGTTCCGGTATCCATGCAATTTCATAGGTAAACGCGTGAGCTACTTCGGCCCACGCTTGCCGATCCCAATGCGAGACAACTTTGGTTTCCTAACGCACACTAACGCCACTCTCGGAAAGCGGTGACATTGATGTCGAGTGCTTAATTGCCATTCTGGTTTCTGTACTCATTGCCTTTCTCTCACGTCTGCTGAAGGGCAATGCATGTGCCAAAAGCAATGGACTTTTAAGTGACTGAATCAAAAAACACTTGGAGACAGGACGAACTAAATGTGTCGGCAGTCTTGGGCAGAAATCCGACAGTGCGTCCGCGCCGCGACACTTCGGGGCGAGACTCATCAAATAGCGAACGGACTCCCTTGCTATGTGAAGCGGGCCGAAACGATTTTCCGGGCGAACGCGACACTCCTCCACGCATGCAACCTTGCCAGTAACAATGGATTTGAACTTTACGGGCGTCGCCCGGATGATTGCCGAGGATCACCGGAATCTGGCGAGGGAGAAACTCACACTGTTTCTGGTACATGACTTTCCGCCCGGACCGGGTTCAAGCCTGTTCCGAGATCACGCGGCCCAACTGGTCTCGCTTCGATGTGGTCTTGGCCAGTGTCGTAGGGACCGGGTTGTCGCTGCCTTTTGATGTCGAGTCTTACGGACCCGGCGATAGCAAATACGCCGCCGGGCAGCGTCTATTGCGCCGGGCCATCGAACATGTGGGCGTGTGCGTTTTGCAGCCTACGTGGTGGTGGATGGGGGATTTGCCACCGCACCTTTTCTCCATACCGTGGGCGATCTCGGCCTACCGATCGTGGCCCGTCTGAAAGCCAATTTGCCCGAGTTATTGGCCGCCGCCGAGAAACGCTTTCGTTCGCAGCCTCCCAAACTCAGTTTTGCACAAGGCTCTGATCGCGTGGAACTTTGGGATGCGGAGGACTTCGATCCTTGGGAAACGCTGCGTTGGAAAACTGTACGCGTGCTGTTCTACCGACAACAGAAACCGGGCGGCGAGATCATCGAAGCTTTTTGGCTAAGCGATTCTCCGATCGCAGACGTTAGCAGTCGGGTGCTGTATCACCGCGCCAAAAGCCGGTGATGGAGGGCGCGAAGAATTTATGAGTCAGCTGGTATCGGCAAGTGCACGTCGTGACAAGCTGAGCCAAAGCAGATGAACGAAATCGGCGGCGGTACGCGGGGGATGGGTACCGCGGCGCAGATACCGTAAGCGGTACAGCCGCTCGATGGTCAGCGCCAAGAAGGCGAGCAGCCAAGTGAGCAACAAGCTGTTGGGATGATGATGGCAGATATGTTCGAGACCGTGACGGTTTTTGGCATCATTAAACCCTTGATTTTCGATCTCCCTGACCCGCTGTCGTTACTCACACATCGACGCTCCTCCGCCAAGGCACTCCACCGCAGGATCCCGTCACCCGAAAATAGGCTCATGTAGCTCACACCCCTGGAACGCACCCCAGGCACGCCAAATTTATCTCGCATAGCGACCGTTCTTCCAAACTTACGAGACTCCTGGAGCCAGTCCCCGGGGATTGCAAACGATTCCGTTTTAGAGTATGAACATGCCTCAGTTGCGATTCGCGAATTGTCCCTTTATCCAGTTCCCTCGGCATAAAGAAGGAGTATTAAATCATGGTGGCCGATGAAAGATCAGGCCCGCAATTTGCACGACCAGGACATCGCAGCGGCGGTTGCTTATTTCGAGCAACTGTCGCGCCCTGTGTCCAAGTGAAGTTAGGAAAATAGCGATGGACGAAGAACATCACTATGCCTCCGCGAGCGATCCTGAAGGCGTTGCTCCCGGGATCGCTCGTTCTAAGGCGCTTGAGGATCTGAAGGACGGTCCAAGAGGGGCGCTGATTATAGCAGCCGGCGCGGTGGGACTGCTCTTCATCGGCTGGTTGTTTTTCTACTTCGTATTGTTTATGGCGCGGGGGGGCGTTGGCTGAGCAACTCAACAATGAAGTTCCGTCGGGTGCGATTCCGGAACCCGTCATCGTCCGCACGGAAAGGCGCTGGCTTTTAGCCATGGCCACGATGCTCGGCTTGATGCTGGCCGCGATCGTGCTCACGGGCATAACGCAGATGCTGAATCCCATGAGCGATGTAGAGGCGATCAATCCGGCCACTTTGCATCTGCAAGGGGAATTCGTGGAGAGCAATCTTGGGTCAGCCGCGGAACCCGATGGTTCGATAACGGTTCGGATTATCGCCGAGCAGTATATGTTCGTTCCACAATGTGCAGTCGTACCGGCCGCGACCTCGGTCCGTTTTCGTCTGACCAGCGCTGACGTCGTACACGGTTTCTTCGTGGTAGGTACGAACACCAATGCGATGGTGGTTCCCGGTTATGTCACAACTGTGAGGACAAAGTTTGCCCGCGCGGGAAACTATGAAATGCCCTGTGATGAATTTTGCGGGTTTGGTCATCACGCCATGGTGGCGCGCATCGTTGTCGTGCCGAAGGAGCAATTCAAGAATCTAGCGCCGGAGGAAAGGATGAACTGTGGAGCGCAGTAGATTGCTTCCGCTCGCCCACCTGTGGGTGGCGTTCCTCAGTTTCTTGCCAGCCGCCGGCCTGGGCTTGTGGCAGATGCTGATGCGGAGTCCTCTGCGGGCTCCCCTTGACGATCCGAATACGTACTACGCCGCTGTGACCGCGCACGGTTCAATTATGGCCTATGTCTTTCCGACGTTCTTCGCGATGGGATTCGGTTACGCCATCGCCGCGTCGGCGCTCGCAAGGCCGCTGCTGGGTGAAGAATGGGCTTGGGCAGGCTTCTTTGTCGCGGTGATCGGGTCTGTAATGGCAGTCGTACCGGTTGCGGCCGGCCGCTCATCCGTTTTGTATACGTTTTATCCTCCGCTCATGGGAAGCGTCTGGTACTACCTGGGAGTGGCGCTCGTCATCATTGGGTCTTACTTCTGGATTGGGGTAATGCTTGTCAATTTCCGGGGGTGGAAACGGGACAACCCGGGAAAGCCGGTGCCCCTTGCAATGTTCGCCATTACCGCATGCGCTCTGCTTTGGGGTTGGACGGCCCTAGGGGCAACGAGCGAGGTGATTTTCCAGATCCTGCCGGTCAGCCTCGGATGGCGCCACACCATTGACGCGGGACTGGCGCGGACACTCTTTTCGGTCACATTGCACGCGATTGTCTATTTTTGGCTCATTCCGGCTTACATCGCTTACTACACCTTAATGCCGCAAGCCGCTGGCGGTAGGCTTTACAGCGACACGATGGGCCGCGTCACATTTATATTGTTCCTCGTCTTTTCCATTCCTGTGGGTCTGCATCATCTCTTCATGGATCCCGAACATGGGTCTGGGTTCAAGTTCGTCCAGGCGGTGTTAACGTTTATGGTCGCACTGCCGACGTTGCTGACTGTTTTCACGATCACGGCTTCGCTGGAGATCGCAGGCCGGGCGCGAGGTGGAAAAGGTATGTTTGGTTGGGTCCGAGCGTTGCCTTGGGACGAGCCCATGGTTCTCGGCGTGGCCCTCTCGTTACTTTTGCTGGGGCCCGGCGGGTTCGGCGGTCTCATTAATATGAGCTACGCGATGAACTCCATGATTCACAACACGTCCTGGGTACCTGCGCATTTCCATCTCATATTCGGAGGCGCGGTCGTTATCGTCTATTTTGCCATTGCCTTCGAGCTGTGGCCGCGGCTGACAGGCCGGCCCCTGGCGACGAGACGTGCGGCACGCATTCAACTCTGGTTATGGTTCTGGGGAATATTGATCATGACTGTGCCCTGGCACATTGCCGGGCTCATGGGCCAGCCACGGCGCTACGCCATCTTCGACTATTCCGATCCCGTCGTCGCGAAAACCGCGTCCCTGGACGTATTGTCGGTCCTCGGAGGAGTGATTTTGCTTTGTTCGGTGCTGACATTCTTTTATGTCTTGCTGCGATCGAGTTTCGCTCCGGTGGCGACATCCATGCCTCCGATCCGTTATGCGTTGGCTGTGAATCCACCCGCCGCAGTGCCCCCGTTGCTTAATGGATTTGTCATTTGGAATGTCGTCTTGCTGGTACTTATACTGATTTCGTACGGTTATCCCATTGGCCAGTTCTTTTTCCTTCACAATCAAGATGCTCCCGCGCACTACTTGACCCCGGGGATCAAACCATGAGCCGGGCCAGTCGGGTGTTCGGCCTCCACGATTCATGGAGTTTTATTCCCGCGGCCGTGGCGGTGGCCGCACTCGTTGTTGGGTTTGTAGCGGGCTTCCTGCTCTTGCCTAGGTATCAGGGACTTCGAGGACCGTACTCGGTAAAGGAATCGGCGTATCACGCTCTCGGTCTGCACGTCCACGAGATGGCTATCACCGCCCCCCAGCCTCCGCTTAAGGTCCCCACCCACATTGCCTGGACGGAGAGCACGGTTCGGCAGGCAACGAGCGGCGACCCGAAGCGCGGCAAGCTAGTCGCGGCGGACTGCGCCAGCTGCCACGGGGAACAAGGTCTAACTACTGAGCCCGGGACACCTAATCTGGCAGGTCTCGACAGTCTCTCGGTGTACAAGCAACTCGATGATTATCGCTTCGGGTCGCGCCTTTCGGATGTGATGCCAGCGATCGCGCAATCCTTGACTCCGCAGCAGTCCGCGGATGTGGGCGCGTACTATGCAGCACTGCCGGGATTGCCCGAAAACAGTGGAGAACGGATGCCGCGTCCCAATAGCAGTTACCACAACAACGATTCGGTGCAACGGTTGATCTTCGCCGGCGATCCGAAACGCGGCATCGCGGCTTGCGCGTCTTGTCATGGTCCCGGCGGCTACTTGATTGGCACGCCAGCTTTGATCCACCAGAACGCACTCTACATCGAACAGCAACTCCAGGCGTTTGCCCAAGGGACACGTAGGAACGATATGAATATGCCCATGCGGACGATTGCCGCGCTGCTCACGCCGGCGGAGATGCAAGCTCTCGCATCTGCGTATTCCAAGGGCCTCGTGGGATCAAACTGACGAGTTGGCGGTGACCGGCGTTAGTCTCGTCATGAAAGCTGGCCAGTCTTTAGTTGTATTCCCGCGACATATATTTTGGTATCGGTCTGGTTTGTAATCGATATTCCCTTGCTCCATTTTGTCTGGATTATCGGGACTATTGTCCTGGCTTTCTATGCGGTCGCTGCGCGAACAAACTACACCGCCGCTATAGCTTTCATCAACGTAAACGCCGCTGGGATTCCATTGTGGGATCGGCATGCGCCCGCCAAGACCAATGTCGGAGATGCGCTCTGGCTATGTCTGGCGGTATTGATAGGGGTAGTGGCTACTGACGCGGTAGAGCTGTCTTGGTGCGGCTGCGGCCTGAAGTTGGGGTTGTCTCAGCGATTGCCGAACGACTGGCGGCAGTCGAATTTGTTAACTCGCTGGGCAGAGGCCCGCGCTAATTTCGTTACAGAGAAACAAATCATGCGGCCGGCGACACATGGAACATCATTGTTGCGCCTCAGCTTGCATCGCTCCGACTATTCGCCCCAGAACTCCGCAGAGCTCGCAGGTGCTGTCGTTCTTCTAGGCAGGCTCGTCGAACTTGAGGCAAGCCTGACGCAGCTGAGCTTCGAATCACAGTCAGCGATCAGAGACGATTCCGGAATTTAGCTCGGCTGTCGCGATCATTCGTGATGATTTGGCGAACAGGCGAATTCCCCTGACGACGTCCCCAAGCAAAGAAATTTGACCCGTTCTGAACGGCCGACGCCTGAATCACCCAATATGCAGCTTCACTGATTCAACGAGTGCCTTCATACAATCCACGAAGGAGGAAGGTTAGGTTCAAGTGTCGTAAGCGCTCGGACAACTGTCCAGAAACCGACGGTAGTTTGGACATTTTGTTGGGGAATCGCAATCTCGCAAAGGAAAATTCTCCGGTCTCCAAGTAGTTGCTGCGCTCTCGCTTGAGGGTGCATTTGGCAGGCGAACTGCATCATTGTCTGCTGCAGAGATTTTCACCAGCTTTAGCTACCCGAAGGAGAAATCATAAGGCCGAATCTCATCTTCCGAATGACGCCCGCCACTCCTCTGCTATGAGTGTCCGTCGAATCGGTTCGGCACTTGAATTGCACAATTCAAGGAGCGCATTTGGAATTCCTGAGGATGAGCGTAGTCCTCGCTGAAGATTTGTTCGAGGAGAAGAAGATGCCGAAGAGAAAGACAAACAGCGCCGGAATAATAATGCTAGCCGGAGCGATATTGGCTGGTACTTACTTGTTAGGTTCGCCGGCGAAGGCCGATATTGCCGCTGGCGAGGCCACATTTAAAGCCAAGTGCGCTGGATGTCATGGAGCGGATGGCAAAGGGAAAGAAGTAATGAAGACTCGCGATCTGGGTTCCCCAGATGTCCAGAACATGAGCGACGCCGATCTATCCGCGATCATTACAAACGGCAAGGGTAAAATGCCTGCCTACAAATCATTGACGGCTGATCAGGTCAAGGACACGGTGGCATTCATCCGCTCACTAAAGAAATGACGAGCTGGTTGGTTTGTCGATTGCTGCGCGGATCCCGAGTTTCCCTACGATCCTGAGCGGCGACATTCGCCGGTGCACCTGATTCCACAGGAACTCAGGGGCGACCCACTTGCGGGGCTTCAGCGCATCCTTCGCTGGTGCATCGCTAGTGGCTGACCGCAGCAGGTCTGGTCAAACGGGTAGGCGACATCCACGTTTAGCTTCTCCAGAAGTTTTAGTGTGGCGATACCGACTTGCGGATAGAAAACGTCGATATAGCAGGGGCTCATTAGGGCAACCTGCATAGTTGTTGGTGCTCCAACTCGCAATACGAATTTGATCGTTCTCCTCTATTTTCTTCAACGACCAATTACCCGCTCATTGGCGCTCGCGAACCGCGATGCCCGTCTTTCATCCTTACCTTTTTTGCAGGCTCGCGATGCGTTCTGCGAGTCCCATCGTCTTCAACACCCCTGGAGTTGCTTCTTCAATTGCAAGGGGCTCATGGCAAGTGTTGCAGTCTTGGGTAATGGTCAGCTTCTGATCGGAAGTTGCGTGCGATCCGTCATGGCAGCGAAAGCAGCCCGGGAAGTCGGTATGTCCGAGATTGTTGGGGTAAGTGCCCCAGGTAACCTTCAGATCGGGAAACACGTTCCGATTGTAGATGGCCGCAAGTTCGGCACCAGCGCGGGAGATCTCCTTTGCGCGCGCTGATGAAGTGGGAGGATCGCTTTGTTGATAGAAACGAGTTAGCGCTTCCGGGATCACGCGCGACGCTTCTTCATTGCTCGAATAGTTGGCCTTAAGCAGTTCGATGGCTTTCTTTTTGAGGAAGGGCAGGGTTGGCGAAATGAGCCCGAGGCCCATGGCTTCGTCCACGGCGCGCTCTGGAAGTTCAAACGTATGAGTCGGACGGTTGTGGCAGTCGACACACTGCATCTGAAAGCGCGGTAGGTTCGCAACAGACTGAGTGGTTGAGCCATCGGAGAGAAACGTTCGAGTCTCACCCGTGCTGCGATTTCGATACTCCACCCAGGGAATGGTCTGGCGCTGGGCATCCTTGGCGGCGTAATGGATTTCAACTCCGGCCCCGAGATGCTTACCGTGAATGCCACCCAGATCACCGCCGCCGGTTAACATCATTAGTACCGTTTGAGTCTGGGTATTGGTAGCGTCCTCTTTGAAGTGAAAAAGTACGCGCAGCTTGACGGCGTCAAACTTCTTGGGCCAGTGGCACTGTTCGCAGGTATCGCGGGAGGGCACCAGGCGGTTGGATTGCATGGCGGACTCAATCGGGTAGTGGACACGGTGGAACACGACATCCAACAACTGGCGCGTACCGGCTTTCTTGCTTTCCACCCATCCAACCGCGCCCGGGGATACGTGGCAATCCACGCACAGAACATTGGCGTGCGACGAATTCTGATGGGCGGCGAATTCCGGTTTCATGACGTGACAGCTCTGCCCGCAGAACTGTGGCGTTTCCATGTACTCAACAGCTCGGTAGGTGCCTTGTGTCCCGATGACGATGTTAGCAGCGGTGGTCACGGCGAAGAAAATAGCGAGTCTCCGGATGTAGATCCGCCGGCCGGGGCCTTCTAACAGTCCTTTCTCGGCAGGTTCAATCCGGCGCCGCGCGAGGAAAACCCCCAAGGCGATGAATACCAGGCCGAGGATGAAAATAATCGGGATAAACATAAAGACAACAATGCCGATGTACGGATTGCTGGTGTGCCCGCGAAGCTCCGTGGGCAGGACGAACAGCCAGGAAAACCCCGCGGTCGTCACCAGAGCAATTCCCAGCATGCTGATCCAGTGGCTGGTTAGAAGTACGAGTATGGGACGTCTTGGATCATCGCTCATGTTTTCCTCACCTGGTCCGCGCGGTCCTCAACCCGACCCCCAAGGATCGCCGGTGCGCATGGCTGGCTACCCATTGCAGCAGAAGCGCGATCAAGCCAAGCGAGAGAGCGTATCCCAGCATCAGGTTGCATTCGAGGGTACGCCAGCCATGGTTCGACGCCTGGCGCTCGACAACCTGGCCCGGCACAACGATGTCGGTGAAGATTCGATGCTGTTCCGGGCTGGGTCAAGGCCGGTTCGGTCGCTGCTGGAGAGGATTTCTCAGTTAACTCCATTGACGCCGCCTTCCGGACTCGAGTGGCTGACGGGCGTGTTTGTCACGCCCGTCTCGGCCTTCAGATCATGGCACTGCCACCGAGGCCGCAGCCGGCAAGCCAACCGCGCCCAGACTGGGTAGAACGCGCTTTGAAACTTGCCGCCGGCGATCAAGCCACGCGGATCAGTTTCTTGTTGACGAACTCACCGATGCCCAGATCGGAGAGTTCACGGCCATAGCCGGAGTTCTTCACGCCGCCGAACGGAAGGTCGGGTGCGGTCCAGGTTGACTGGTTGATGAACACCATCCCGGTCTCGATCTGGCGGGCAATGCGCTTCCCCCGCTCGACATCCTTGGTGATTACCGATCCACCCAGCCCGTAGGGAGAGTCGTTGGCAAGGTCGATCGCCTCTTTTTCATTCTTCACGCGGAAGATCAATGCAACCGGGGCGAAGAACTCCACATGGAAAGCTGGGTTCTCCGGAGTAATATCGGTCAGGATTGTGGGTGCTAGAAAGTAGCCCGGGCGGTTGAGCCGCTTGCCGCCCGTGAGCACCTTCGCGCCACCCTTCACCGCCGTCTGAATCTGCTGCTCCACTAACTCCAGCGCACCCTTGGTGCACAGCGGGCCCAACGTGGTTTTGGGGTCCATCGGATCACCGGGGACGAGCGCCTCGAGTTCCTTCTTGAAGCGCGCCAGGAACGTGTCGGCGACGGTTTCGTGGAGGATAAACCTTTTTGCGGCTACGCAGCACTCACCGGTATTGTTCATGCGCCCCCAAACGCCCCACTTCACGGCGGTATCAATGTCAGCATCGTCCAGGACAATGAAGGCGTCACTGCCGCCGAGTTCCATCGTTGATTTCTTCAGAGCCTGCCCGGCTTCCGCAGCAACCGCCGAACCGGCCCTCTCGCTGCCGGTCAGTGCGACGCCTTTGATGCGCGGGTCCGCAACCGCGTTCGCGGCCTGCTCGTTCGAAAGGAAGACGTTGGTGTAGACGCCTTCGGAAGCGCCCGCATCCAGAAACAACTTTTCGAACGCCAGAGCGCACTGCGGCACATTGGGCGCATGCTTGATGATCAAAACATTACCGGCCATCAGGTTCGGGCCGGCCACGCGTGCCAGCTGATAATACGGGAAATTCCAGGGTTCCACGCAGAACAGCACGCCCAGCGGTTCGCTCTCCACGACCGCCTCCCCTTCCGCTACTTTGAGTTTGCGGGGCGCCAGAAAGGTCCCGGCATTGTCGGCATAGTAGTCCAGTATGTCTGCGCTCAGCGTGACCTCTGCCCGCGCCTCGCTAAACAGTTTGCCCATCTCGAGCGTGATGGGCTCTGCGAATTCATCAAGCTTCTCACGGAGAATCGCCGCGGCCTTCTTGACGATCTTCTTGCGTTCTGCAAGGGATCTTAGACGCCAGTCGCTCTCGTACACGGATTGGGCGTTTGCAATGAATTCTTGCAATTGCTCGTCCGTATGCTCTGGAAACGTTTTGAGTACTTCTTCCGTGAAAGGATTAATCGTTTGATACTGTATCATCGGGTGCCATCTCTTTCTTATAGAATAGCCGCTCCCTGCGAGCCAGCGGCAGTTCGAAGTGCGGTCCCAAAAAATGGAACCGTCGCAGACCTTATGTGTACCCTCGTTGCCCAGCGATTTGCCGGACGGCACATTAGTTAGAGCCCTCCTACCGTTGCTCGGATGAGATTGAGCAGCGGCGCTGGGTACACGCCAAACCATATGAGCAAAACCGCGAGTCCGCCGAGGACAAAAGCGCTGCCCCACTCGAGTTTCTGCGTTGAAGACTGCGGCTCCGGCAGCGTTGAAAAAAGCGCGACCACGATGCGCAAGTAATAGAACAGGCCGATGACGCTCGTGAGCACGAGGACAATGACCAGCGGCCAGACTGCAGCATTCGCACCGGAGACGAGGATATAGAACTTGCCGACAAAACCGATGGTGGCGGGGATGCCGGCAAGCGAGAGCAGCGCGGCGGCGAAAACGCTCGCAAGCACCGGCCTGCGCCAGAAGAGGCCACGGTAAGCTTCGAGATCGGCGGCATCGGCCTCCGAAGTCGATAGTCCTGTGACGATGCCGAAAGCCGTGAGTATGGTCACGGTATACGCCACCAGGTAGAAGGCCACGGCGCCAGCCGCCATAGTTGAGGCGGCCAGAAACGCGACCAGGATGTATCCAAAGTGCGCAATGGACGAGTAGGCGAGAACGCGCTTTACGTTGTTTTGCCGCAGAGCGAGAAGATTACCCGCACACATCGAGGCGACGGCAATGATCGCGAACAGGAAGAACACCGCCTTAGAGTGCTGAGTCCCGGCTGCCAGATAGCGCAGCAGCAGCGCCACCACCGCGCTCTTGGAGGTGGTTGCGATGAAAGCCGAGACCGGCGCTGGGGCGCCCTGATATACGTCCGGTGTCCACAGATGGAAAGGGACCACGCCGAGTTTGAATCCGATGCCGGTGACGGTCAGGGCGATGCCCGGCAGCAGGAGCGCGAGGTTGGCCTTACCCGCGGAAAGATTCGCGATACTCGAGAACGCCATTGAGCCGGTATCCGCATAAATGAGCGCCAAGCCGAAGAGAAGGAATGCCGCCGAGGCTGAAGCAAGAATCAGGTACTTGATCCCTGCTTCGAGTCCCTGACCACGGCCCTTGAAATACGCAACCATGGCATACAGGGAAACGCTCAGAATCTCGAGGCCGAGAAGAAACGAGGCAAAATGGACACTCGTCACTAAAACCCCGCAACCCAGGGTCGCCAAAACCAGCAGCAGATAAAGTTCCTCGCACCGGCCGTCGTGTTTCCCGAAATATTGGGAGGACAGCACTGCCACTGCGGCGGCCGAAGCAATGATCAAGCCCAGGTAGAACAGGGCGAACCTGTCGATCAGCAAAAGCACTGTAACTTGCCGCGGAACCAAGCGAGCAACCGCGAAGATCGATAGGAAAGAAGCGGCGAGGCCCGTGAGCGTCAGCCCCAACGCCAGCTTGTGATTCCGCCTCACGGCAATGCCCAGCATGACCAAAACCGCGGTCGTTGCGAGCAAAACCAGTGGAAGGAGGGCGAGTGTATCGGTAGCATTCATGGCTGGCTCCTCGGCACCGCGGCGCGCATCTGAACCTCATGCTGTAAGTTGTGCATAGCCGGCGCAAAAGTATCCAGGACCGGTTGGGGATGAAAACCCAGCCAGAGCAGGCCCAAGACCATCGCCGTCATAATGAGTCCCTCGCGAGGTGTGAGGTCGGGCAGCCGCCACGAGTTCGTGTTCGGACCGAAAAAGGCGCGCTGCATCATTCGCAAGGCGTAGAAAGTGGAGGCGAGAATCCCAAAAGTCGCGAACACCGTGAGAGTAATGCTGACTTTATAAGATCCAAGCAACACGAGAAATTCGCCGACGAAATCGCCCAGGCCCGGCAGCCCGAGCGAGGCCAGGCAGAAGAAGAGCGCCGAAGCGCTCAGCCGAGGCATGACAGTCCAGAGCCCGCCCATGTGGTTCAGATCCCGAGTGTGCATCCGTTCCTGCAAACCGCCGACCAGGACGAAGAGGGCGCCGGTGCTCAGTCCATGACAAATCATCGTCATGATGGCGCCCTGAAGCGCCAGTGGGTTCCACGAGAAGATGCCGAGCAGCACAAATCCCAAGTGGCTGACGCTGGTGTAGGCCACCAGGCGCTTGAGGTCCGTCTGCGAATAGGCCATCACGGCGCCATAAATAATCCCGATAACGGCGAGCGCCAATGCCACAGGAGTGAACTCGTGAGCAGCGTGCGGAAACAGCGGGATCACAAAGCGCAGCAGACCGTATCCGCCCGTTTTCAACAGTAACCCCGCCAGGATGACGCTTCCCGCGGTGGGTGCCTCCGTGTGAGCGTCCGGCAGCCAGGTATGCAAGGGGACGACCGGCAGTTTTACCGCAAAGGCGACAAAGAAACCGAGCATGATGGCAAGTTCCGTGCCGCTGCTAAGTGTGGTGCCCAGGAGTTCCGAGTATTCGAAGGTGTAAACGCCGGTGGCCTGATAGTGAAGGAAGTACAGCGCCAGAATCGCGATCAACATCAGCAACCCGCTGCACTGCGTGAACAGGAAAAACTTCGTCCCCGCATACACGCGCCGTTCGTGACCCCAGATGACGATGAGGAAATACATCGGAACGAGCATTAGTTCCCAGGCAAAGTAGAACAGGAACAGGTCCATCGCCAGGAACACGCTCACGATTCCGGCCAGGACCCACATCAGATTGAAATGGAAAAAACCGATCTTCTCGCGGATCTCGGTCCAGGAACACAGCACGGCGACGATGCCGAGGAAGAACGTGAGGATCAGCATGAGAAAGCTAAGACCATCGACCGCAAGATGAAAATAAATGCCGAAGTTCGGGACCCAGTTCCAGTCCACTTCGCGGTACCAGGCCCTCGAAGCGCCTAACGACCGTGCGGCCCAGATACGCGCGGACAGCACGAGATCCACAGCGATTGCGGCCAGTGAGATCCATCGCGGCAAGTTGCTGCTCCAACGAGCAGAAATTGCGGCGAGAATGCCGCCGAGCAAGAGAATGCCAATTAAAAGGATGAGAATCATATGAACCACACCATGGCGATCAACACCATCGCAATAAACACCACTGACCCCGCAGCCATGGTTGTGGTGTACCAGCGCACACGACCAGTTTCGGTGCTGCTTAGCCAGCGATACGACGCCTCAGCTACGCGCCCGACTCCGGTGTAGAAGGTGTCGACAAAATCGCTCTTGTTCACGTTAGCCACCCAGATAAATGGCTGCACGAACACCTTGTCGTAAATCCAATCGAAGCCCCAGCCTGCGAACCACCATTGGTCAAGAACACCACCAACCGGGTTCGCGACCAGCGAGTCCGAGAGGCTCCGCTTTTTGAGGTGGAACACATACGCAAGATACAATCCGACGAGAAACAAGATTCCGGCAATCGCCTCCGAGCGCGTCTCCGTCAAAAAGCCGATTCCCGTTTCGATCGTCGGAGGTAATGCCGAATGTAAAAACGCGAACAACGGCTGTTTCAGATATCCGCCCACGATGGCGAAAACAGCAAGGATGACAAGAGGAACCTTGATGGCATAACCGGGCCGCTTGGTCACTGGTGTACCCAGCGGGCCAAAGAAGACGCGGAAAATCAGCCGGAAGGTGTACAGCGACGTCAATCCTGCGCCGAACATTCCAGCCATCCAGAGCGCCGGATGCCCGCCTGGCGCCGACCATGCTTGCCAGATGATGAGGTCTTTGCTGAAGAACCCAGCGGTGATGAACGGCAACCCCGCTAATGCGCAACCTCCCGCCAGAAATGTCCAGAAAGCGACCGGCAATTCTTTTCGCAGCCCGCCCATTTTGAAGATGCTGTGTTCGTCGTGTACCGCGTTGATGATCACGCCGGCGCCCAAAAACAAAAGAGCCTTAAAGAACGCGTGGGTGAAGAAGTGGAACATGGCGGCTTGCCAAGCACCCACACCCAGCGCGAGGAACATGTAACCAATCTGACTGATCGTGGAATACGCCAGGATGCGCTTGATGTCGTGTTGCGTGAGCGCACTAAATCCGGCAAGCAACACGGTGGCTGCACCCACAACGGCGACGGTTGACTGCGCGGCTGGGGCCAAGGAGAAGAGAAGGTGTGTACGGGCGATTAGATAGACGCCCGCCGTCACCATGGTCGCGGCGTGGATCAGCGCGCTGGTTGGCGTCGGGCCGGCCATGGCGTCGGGTAACCATACCTGCAACGGAATCTGCGCCGACTTGCCGACGGCACCGCCGAGCAGCAGAAGAGCTGCTGCCAGCGCCCATCCGGATCCCGAGGGCCACTGCAGGGAAGCCCGCTGCATCAGATCCTGAATCTGCAGCGTGCCGAGCTGCGTGAACAACAAGAACAATGCGACCATCATGGCGCAATCACCTACGCGCGTTACGATGAACGCCTTACGCGCGGCGCGCCCGTTTTCCGGATTTTGGTACCAGAAGCCGATGAGCAGATAGCTGCACAAGCCCACGCCTTCCCAACCCAGTAAGAGGAGGAGAAGATTATTTCCAAGCAGCAGCGTGATCATCGACGCAACGAACAGGTTCATGTACGCGAAGTAGCGGCCGTAACCCTCGTCGTCGATCATGAATTCGGCGGAATAAATATGGATAAGGAAGCCGACAAAGGTAACGACGAGAAGCATCACGAGCGAGAGCGCATCCAGATACAGTGCGATCTGCGGCTGGAAGCCCGAGATACTGATCCAGGTCCAGAGAACCTGCGTGAAGGCGTGGCCGGTCGGAGGGGCAGTTACGAAGCTGACCGCGATCAGAGCTGTAACCAGGGCTGCGAGTCCGATGGACCCTACACCCACCACGGCAACGGCTTTCCGCGGCAAACTTGAGCCAAACAGGATAAGCAAGGTCGCGCTAGCCAAAGGCAGCGCCGGAATGAGCCACAACCAGTTGATCACGTCATCCTCTCATTTCACTGATGGCGTCCACATCAAGAGACTTGAACCGGTGATAGATCTGCAAAACCAGCGCCAGTCCAACCGCTACCTCGGCGGCAGCCATGGCCAGAATGAACACGAACATCACCTGACCGTCCGGCTGATGCCAGCGAGACCCGGCAACCACGAATGCCAACCCCGCGGCATTGAGCATGACCTCCAGGGACATCAGAACAAAAAGCAAATTACGCCGTACCAGCAGAGCGGTCAGACCCAGCGAGAACAAGATCCCCGCCAGCATCAGCCCGTCCCTCATGGGTATCACTGTCATGTTGACTCTCCGGTGCTTCAGTTTTTCGGTTTTCGCGAACGCCCAGGTGATATGCGCCGACAAGTCCCGCCAGCAAGAGCATGGAGGCCAGCTCCACGCCAATCACATAAGGACCGAACAAGCTGATCCCGACTTGCTTCGGTCCCGTGGCGTCCGTGCCCAGACCTGCAGATGCGGCGCGCGCCAAATACACGACTTCGACAATGAGGATGCCGGCCAGAATCACGGGGCCGGTCCAGATTCCCGGTGTCAGCCACTGTCGCTCGGTTTCCGAAGCGCGCCTTCCGATGTTGAGCATCATTACGACGAACAGGAAGAGCACCATGATGGCGCCGGCGTAGACGATGGCTTCGAGGGCCGCGACAAATGGCGCGCCGAGTACGAAAAAGTCTACGGCCACGGCGAGCAGCGACACGATCAGGTAGAGAAGCGCGTGGACCAGGTTCAAACGCGTCAGCATCATCATTGTTGAAACAACGGCGACCGCACCGGCGATGTAGAAAATCAGTTCCATAGGGGCCTCACGGCAATAGCGAATGCACGTCGACGGGCGACGATTCATGCGCAGCCTCGCCTTTGTCCTTTCCACCGATCTGCACTCCGGCTACACGCCAGTAGTTATAACCGGGATACTTCCCTGGGCCATCGATCATCAGGTCTTCCTTTTCGTAGACCAGGTTGTGGCGGTGAAACTCGCCCATCTCGAAGTCCGGCGTTAATTGGATGGCATATGTGGGGCAGGCTTCCTCGCAGTAGCCGCAAAAAATGCAGCGCGAGAAGTTAATGCGGAAAAACTCCGGATGCCGCCGCCCCTTTTCGTCCTCGGTCGCCTGTAGTGCGATGCAATCGACCGGGCAGGCGACCGCGCACAGGTTGCACGCTACACAGCGTTCCCCGCCGTCCGGATCGCGCGAAAGAATGATCCGGCCGCGGTAGCGGGGCGCGAGATATGGCTTCTCCTCGGGATATTGAACCGTGATCCTCTTTTGGAAAGAGTGGAGAAATACGTACCAGATGGTTCGAAGTATGCTAAACATTCAGTGACTCCTCGATAGGACCGCCGCGCCAGCCGCCAGCACGTTGACCAGCGCTAGAGGCAACATTACCTTCCAGCTCCAGGACATAAGCTGATCGAATCGCGGGCGAGGCAAAGCGGCCCGCACCAGAACAAAAAATGAAATGAAAATGAAGGTTTTGATCAGCAACCAGAGCACTCCGGGCAGAACCGGGCCCAGCCAGCCCCCGAAGAAGAGAACCGCGATGATCGCCGAGATCAGCGTGATTCCCATGTACTCTCCCACGAAAAACATGCCGAACTTCATGCCGGAGTACTCGGAGTGATAGCCGGCCACGAGCTCGCTTTCCGCTTCCGACAGATCGAACGGGATGCGGCGCGTTTCGGCAAAACCGGCGATCAGAAACAGGACGAAGCCGGGAAATTGCGGAATCACGAACCACATTTTCCTTTGCGCTTCGACAATGGCCGGCAGACTGAAGGACCCTGCCAAGATCACCACACCCATGAGCGAGAGGCCCATGAAGACCTCATAGCTCAGCATCTGCGCCGCGGCGCGCATCCCGCCAAGCAGCGCGTACTTATTGTCGGAGGACCAACCGGCGAGTACCACGCTGTAGACTCCCAGCGACGACATGGCGAGAAAGAACAGCAGGCCGATGTTCAAGTCGGCGACGATGATTCCTGGGGCGACGGGAAGCACCGCGAAAGCCATGAGCACGGTCAGAAAGATGACGGCCGGAGCTAGAATGAAAACAGGTTTGTCGACGAACGGAGGGACCCAGTCCTCCTTCATGAAGATCTTGATGGCGTCCGCGACCACCTGGAAAAGCCCGAAAGGCCCGGTGCGGTTCGGACCGTAACGGTCCTGCCAGAGGGCCAGCAATCGGCGCTCTACGTAGATGAGAGACGCGGCGATGCTGAGAGCCACAATTACAATTCCGAGGATCGAGAGAAGTGGATACGGACTTGTCATTTCACGCCCTCGATCTTGCCCCACGAGGGCATGGTCACTCCGCTCAGCGGCCCGATTCCAGCAGACAGGCACGCAACGCCCCGCGGAAGATCAGGCCGGAGGCGCACCGGAACGCGGAAGCTACCGCTCGCGCAAGTCAATTCGACTTCCGTGCCCTCCACGAGATCAGCGCTGTTGACGAAGATGTGCGGCTTGGTCGCCAGTTCTGCAAGTCCTCGCGCCGCCAGACTTAATTCCTCGGAGCCGATGAAGTGATACATGGGCAGCAGCAGCCACTCACCCTCGCGTGACTGGAACGCGGGCGGAATAGCTCGGAACCAGGACTGGCCATTTAACGCTGCTGGTTCGAACATGCGGACACCTGCATCGCCGGTACCCAAAGGTCCGCCTGGTTCCTTTTGATAGGTATTCACCGCCTGAATGGAATTCCAGCCGGGTGACCAGAAAAACGGAATGAGAGCCGCTGGAGGTTTGTCCTGAGTTCCTTCCATCGAAAAAGACAGCGCCGAATCAGGATCGTCAGGTGTCTTCGGCTCGGAAATATTAATGTTGACAAGCGCGGCGGTCCGGCCGCTTTCGCGGAGCGGAGAGCGCGGGACTTTGGCTCCGGCAATCCGAAACGCGGCTGAGGGTGCAGCACAGGACGCCGGTGCCAGTTCGGGCAATGTGCTCGACAGAGCCGCGAGTACATCGTCGAGGTTCTGCCAGCAATCCAGCTTCAACCAGCGCCAGCTTGCGAGAACCTCATTCTGCGGTACAAAAACCTGGAAGAATCTCTGGGCGCGTCCTTCGCTGCTGATGAATGTGCCATCGGATTCGGCGAAGGTGCCGGCGGGCAGTTGCAGCTCCGCTTTTTCGGTGGTCGGGTTAGCCAAGTGATCAAGAGCGATTACGTGTTTTGCGGCGCCGAGAAAAGCATCCACGTCGGGGGCGGGCGCGCGTCGATAGAGATCATTCTCCAGGATAATCACCGTGTCCGCGCGTCCATTGCTGATGGCTTCAAAGGCTGCGGTGAGTGGAGAACCGCCTATCAGAGCCGCGCCGACGGTGTTGCATTCGGGGGCTGTTAAGCTGAGTACCGCGTGCGCTGCCATGGCCACATTGGCGGCGGCTTCCATGATGGCCTCGCTGGCGCAGCTGATGCCGGAAATCACGAGGGGCTTCTTCGCCGTTTTCAGGGCGTTTGCAATTTCACCGGCCAGCGGGAAATCTTGGGCCGAAGGTGCCTCCGGATCGAGCGCGTGGGCCACGGCGAAGCCCAGTCGGGCCAGATCATCAGGCGCGCCGCGAAACGTGGCTGTAGCAGCCTCGTCGAGACGAGTGGCATATGGGGTCGCAATATAGAGCGGACCTTTCGCGTCCTGCAGCGCGTCGCGGACTCCGTGATCCATCCACAGCGGGATGTTCGACCGCTTGGCAATCTCCATGGGTTGCTGGCGCACCGACTGCCGGAGACACAGCGCCATTCTGGGCGCGACACTGGTGACATCCTCGCCGAGAATGAATATCGCGTCACACTCTGCGATTTCGCGCAATGTCGGCGTGCGCATGGGACCGCGCCGCAGAATCTCGATCATGCGACCAGCTAGCTTCGCTTGGCCATCGGCCATTCCCGAATAGAAGCGCTCTGGCCCGACAAGAGTGCGCAGAGCAAAATTCGCTTCGAGCGATGCGCGCGGCGATCCGATACCGATCACTCCGCCGCTGGCGGCCTGTTCTTTCAGGCGCCGCCGAGCCTCCGCCGCGGACACGGGCTTGCCGTTGAGCAGCGGCTGCCGAAGACGCCGTTCGCTGTTCACGAACTCATAGCCAAAGCGCCCGCGGTCACACAAAAAGTAGCCGTTCACTTCGTGGTTGTAGCGATTGACGACGCGGCGCAGAGTGCCATAGCGCTCACCGGCGTCGATGTTGCAGCCCAGAGCGCAATGGACGCAAACCGACGGAGCGAACTGCTGATCCCACTTGCGGGCGTAATGGTGTTTTAGGGTCTTATCCGTAAACACGCCCGTCGGACAAATTTCGACCAGGTTCCCGCTGAACTCATTCTCCAGGACACCGTCTTCGTTCCGGCCGAAGAAGACCGTGTCGCGCGAGGCGAACGCGTTCAGATCTTTGCCGCCGGCATAGTCGCGGTAATAGCGGACGCAGCGGTAACACTGGATGCATCGGTTCGCTTCATGATTCACCAGCGGGCCCAGGTTCTGGTTGCGAAAGGTGCGCTTGTCGAATTCGTAGCGCCGGTAGTCATGACCGCTCATGACGGTCATGTCCTGCAAATGGCACTCGCCGCCTTCATCGCACACCGGGCAGTCATGCGGGTGATTCAGCATGAGTCCTTCAATAACGCCCGCGCGGAAGATAACAGCCTCGGGATCCGCGATGGAGATGCGCGCGCCCTCTGCCACCGGGGTCATGCAGGACATCACGATTCTGCCCTGCGAATCGTGCTCGTCCTTGAAGAGTTTCACCGCGCACTGGCGGCAAGCGCCCACCGACCCCAACGCCGGATGCCAGCAGAAGTACGGCAGGTCCAAGCCTTGCGACAGACAGCCGTGGAGCAAGTTCTCCGAGGGATTCATCTGGTAAGGCTTGTTGTCAACGTAAACGGTAGCCATGCCTATCTCCAGGGGCAGCGGTGCTCAGCGATGTGGCGCTCAAAATCGGGCCGAAAGTATTTCATTGCGGTTTCCAGCGGATCGGCAGCGCCAGGGGCGAGTGCGCAGAACGTGTTCCCGGGGCTCCACATCTTGGTTTGAGCGGCAAGCTTGTCGAGGTCACCCGGTTTCCCGTGGCCGTCTTCCATCGATCGCAGTATTCGTTCCGCCCAACCCAGCCCGCTCCAGCAGGGCGTGCAGAACCCACAGGATTCGCGTGCGAAAAACTTCGTCATGTTCCACGTCATGCCCACCGGACACGTATGGTCATCGAGCACGATCATCGTGCCAGTTCCCAGGCGGCTGCCAGCTTTGGGCATCTCGGTAAAGTCCATGGGCGTGTCCAGATGCTCTTCGACGATGAAAGGCGTGGAGCTGCCACCAGGCAGCAATCCGCGAAACTTCAGCCCGTCACGCATGCCGCCGGCGTGCTCTTCGAGAAGTTCGCGGGCGGTAGTCCCCATGGGCAGTTCCCAAAGGCCGGGACGCTTCACTTTTCCGCTGACACCATATAGCTTCGTGCCGCCGTCTTTCGTTCGGCTCAAGCCGTTGAACCACTCCGCACCGTTGTTGATGATGTGAGGTACGCAGCTGATGGTCTCCACGTTATTCACCACCGTTGGTTTGCCGAACAAGCCCACCACGACGGGAAAAGGCGGCTTCGCTCGCGGATTCGCGCGCTTCCCTTCAAGCGCATTCAGTAATCCGGTCTCATCCCCGCAGATGTAACGGCCACCGCTGAGATGTAGATGTAGCTCCAGGCTGTATCCCGAACCGAGGATGTGTTTTCCGAGATATTGACCTTCATAGGCCTCCGCGATAGCGCGGGAAAGCCGTTCCGCGGCCAGCGTGTATTCTCCACGCAGAAAGATGTATGCGATGTCAGCTTCGATCGCGAAGCCTGCTATGATGGCGCCTTCGATGAGCTGGTGCGGATTCCGCTCCAGGAGGAACCTGTCTTTGAACGTGCCCGGCTCCATCTCATCGGCGTTGATCACCAAGTAAGTAGGATTGGGCGCGTCCTGGCCCACCGGGACGAAAGACCATTTCAAACCAGTTGAAAATCCAGCTCCGCCCCGGCCGCGTAGATTCGCGTTCTTTACTTCGGCGATGACTGTTTTTCCGGTCATGCCGCCATTCAGCACTTTTCGAATCGCCTGGTAGCCACCAGCCTGCTCGTAGGCCGGCAAATCCAGAACCGATCCATCCGGGCGGATATTTGCGGTCAGCGGTTTTTCGCTGGGGGTTGTCATTTGTAACTCTCGAGCTCCGCGTCGATCTTCAGCGGATCCAGATCAGTGTGCAGATCGCCGTCCACCATCAATGCCGGGGCGCGGTCGCAGCATCCAAGGCAGACGGTGGGCAGCAGCGTGAAACGATTGTCGGCGGTCGTCTCACCCAGCCTGACCCCCAGGCGCTGCTGGAGATGTTCCCGTATTTGTTCGCAGCCCAAGATCCAACAGCTCACGCTGTCGCAGACGGAGATGACGTGGCGCCCCACGGGCCGGCGATAGATCAGGTTGTAAAACGTGGCAATGCTGTCCAGGTCCGTCGGAGACATGCCAATATGTTCGGCGATGTCGCGAAGGCTCTCGTCGGACACCCAGCCGCGGTGTTTCTGGACGATCTTGAGCGCGTCTATCGAAACGGCTTCGCGTTTCGGATAGTGCGCCGCCTCGCTCTCAATCTCGTGAATTTCTTCCGTCGTTAGCATCGCTTAAATCCTCACCGGTCCACGTCGGCTAATACGAAATCAAGGCTTCCCAAAATCACCACCAAATCCGAAATCGTCAGACCCCGCGACAGAAACGGCAGGGTTTGAATGTGTGCAAAAGATGGCGTACGGATGCGCGTGCGGTAGGAAACGGTGCTTCCGTCGCTCACCAGGTAGTAGCCGTTATTTCCCTTCGCGGCTTCAATGGCGCCGAGCGCTTCGCCGGGTGGCATCACCGGTCCCCAACTCACGCCCAGGAAGTGCGTGATGAGCGTCTCGATGTCGTGCATCGTGCGCTCTTTCCTCGGCGGGGTGGCCAGGTGGTGATCGGATTTGTACGGACCCTCGGGCATATTTTTCACGCATTGCTCGATGATCCGGAGGCTTTGCCGCATCTCCTCGATGCGCACCGCCGCGCGCGCATAGCAATCACCCTTCGTGGCTGTGGGGATGTCGAACGCAAACTGCTCGTAACTGCTGTAGGGCTGCTTTTTACGGAAATCCCATTCCAGCCCGCATGCGCGCAGATTCGCGCCGGTCACGCCCCACTCAATAGCCTCGTCAACCGTGAATGCGCCAATACCCTGGGTGCGCGCCTTGAAGATCGCGTTGCGCATAACCGTGCGGTCATACTCGACGAGTCGCGGCGGGAGGTATTTGATGAAATCGAGGAACTGGTTCTGCCAGCCCTTGGGCAGGTCCGCGGCCACTCCGCCAATGCGAAACCACGCTGGGTGCATGCGTGCGCCGGTGATCGCCTCCACCATGGCGAAAGCGCGCTCGCGATCGTTGAACGTGAAGAACACCGGCGACATCTGTCCTAGGTCCTGCGCGAACGTTCCGTACCATACCAGGTGGCTGATGATGCGAAACAACTCCGATAGCATCACGCGGATCACTTGCGCGCGCGGCGGTACCTCGATCCCGGCCAGTTTCTCAACGGCCGTCAGATAGGCCAAATTGTTGATCACCCCGCCGAGGTAGTCGATGCGGTCGGTATATGGGATGTAACTGTGCCAAGATTGCCGCTCACCCATCTTCTCTGCGCCGCGATGGTGAAACCCGATCTGCGGAATCGCATCGACAATCTCCTCGCCGTCGAGCTGCACGCCGATGCGCAACACGCCGTGAGTACCCGGGTGCTGCGGGCCGATGTTGAGAAAAAGGAAATCCGAGCCGTCGCGCTCCTGGCGCATGCCCCACTCTTCCGGACGGAAGCGAAGCGCTTCCTGCTCGGCATTCTCTTTTTCAGGTGACAAGTGGTACGGGCCCATTTCCGTCGCGCGAGCCGGGTGCTCTTTGCGCAGTGGGTGACCCGTCCAGCTCTTGGGCATCAGGATTCGCTCCAGGTGCGGGTGGCCCTCGAACGCGATCCCGAACATGTCCCACACTTCCCGCTCATACCAATTGGCCGCCGGCCAGATGTGCGTGACGGTAGGCAGCGAGAGGCGGCCTTCGGCCAACGCTACCTTGATCCGCAGGTATTCGTTTCTCTCGAACGAAAGCAGATGATAAACAACGGTGAAATCGCTCGCAGGTCCATCACGATGTACCCTCATGCGCTCGTCGATAGCGGAGAGGTCATACAGCATCTTGTAGGGCTGCCCGATCTGTTCCTTGAGAAAGTGCAGAAGCGCCGGCATGCGGTCCTTCGCCACCCAAAACGTGGGTATATGGTCGTGGGTCTGCTGAGCTACCGCAGCCGGGCCAAAACGGTCGCTGATTTCCTCGGCGATTGTCGAAACGGCGATCATATTTCGTCGGTCTCCCGCAATACCGTCATCTTCTTGCGCGACGGCTGCATCAGGTCTCGCATCGAGGGCAGCGGCGCGCGAACGGTTTCCTGAGGGCCTACAACCCAACTCAGTGGGCGGCGCTCGGTTGCCACAGCCTGCCGCAACAACAGCAGTCCTTCGAGAAACGCTTCGGGCCGCGGCGGGCAGCCCGGCACATAGACATCCACGGGCAGGAACTTATCGACGCCCTGCACGACGCTGTAAATGTCGTACATCCCTCCCGAATTCGCGCACGACCCCATGGAGATCACCCAGCGCGGTTCCATCATTTGTTCGTAAAGCCGCTGAACGATGGGCGCCATCTTCAGGAAGACAGTCCCTGCGACGACCATCAGATCCGCTTCTCGCGGCGTGCCGCGAATGACTTCGGCGCCGAAACGCGAAACGTCAAACTTGCTGGTAATGCTGGTTGCCATCTCCACATAGCAGCAGGAGAGTCCAAAGTTGAAGGGCCATACCGAATTCTTGCGACCCCACTGCACCAGATCCTCAAGGCGGGAAAGAACGATGCTGCGCTGCGCCGTCTGTTCAAGAGGTTCCGAATCCTGAATTCTGGTCAGCCCGGTTACGTCCGGTCTGGTTAGTGTCCACTGCATGAGATTCTCACCTCGAACGATCCGATTTCCTCGACCAGTCCAACGCGCCGGCTCTCCAGACATACAGCAGCGCCGCGGCCAGAGTTGCGATGAACAGCACGATTCCCCAATACCCGGCCCAGCCGACTTCGCGCGCCGCTCCGGCCCACGCATAGACGAAGACCGCTTCGAGATCGAACACAACAAAGAACATCGCCACCAGGTAGTAGCGCATCGAAAGACGCACGTGCGCCGATCCTTGTGAAACGATGCCGCCTTCGTAGGGCTCGCCGGTGGCAGGTTCGGAGTGCCTTTGTCCCAAGAGGTAAGAGACCACGAGAACCGCCGCAACCAGAAAAACGATGAATACGAAATAAACCAGCAGCGGCCAGCTCATGTGCGTTGCGTCCTTTCGGTTGGGAAGGCGCTGCACGCCGTTAAATTAAGAAATACGTTCATGGTTTCGCATCCTCTAATATGCTGCGTTTTGCCGAGCCCTGATCCAGTCCAGGGAGGTGCTTAGGGCAATTAAGCGCACTTGGGAGGCCGCCCGTTAGCTGCGGCAACTCGCGATCCCCACTCCATCAGTTCCTTGGTGCAATCATCTCGGTCGATGTTGCACTCGATCAGCGTCGGGCCACTCTTGTGAGCGAGCGCCGCTTTGATCGCTCCCGACAATTGGTTTCCGTTTGTCGCGCGAAACCCTCGTCCGTCGCCGTCAGTGTCGTTGAAGACCTCCATGATTCCGGCATAGTCCCAGTTTTTTATGTTGTTGTATGGACCGTCGTGAATCTCCACCTCGATGGTGTAGCCGTGATTGTTGACGAGGAAAATAATTACCGGCAGTTTGAGGCGAACCATCTGGCAGACCTCCTGCGCCGTCAACTGGAACGATCCATCACCCACCATTAGGACGATCCGCCGCTCAGGAGAGCCCAAAGCGTATCCAAAGGTCGCCGGCACGGACCAACCGATGTGACCGTATTGCATTTCGATCTCAAACTTCGCGCCGTCCGGGAGCACCATGTTGAAGCCGTTGAACCAGGAGTCACCGGTTTCAACGATCAAGGTTGTATTTGGATCGATGGTGTCTTGAATCTGACGGCACATTTCAGCGCGCGTCAGCGGAGCACTCGGGTCGGCGATCGCTGGTTGCGCACGTTCTATTACCCGCGTGCGCTGGAACTCCGTCAGCGTTGTCGCATTCCTCGGGTTGTTTTTCGCTGCCTTTGCGAGTGCCGCCAGAAAATCGTTGAGGAATACGTCGTTATAAGTGACTCCACCGACGTGAACACGATCCGGATCGACATGTATCGTCTTGCTCACTGCCGGTTGTGAGGACCATCCGACGGTTGTGTAGTCATTGAAGATGGGTCCGGCAACTAGCACGGCGTCAGCCGATTCAACCAACTCATTGCAACCGGGGCTGCTGACTGAGCCGAGAGAAACGCCGACAAACTGCGCGTGTTCCTCCGGGAAGAAACTTTTCGCGCTGGGCATGACGGCGACACCGCAGCCAATTGCCTCAGCGAGGTCGCGGAAGGATTTCACTCCGCCGTATGATCTGAGCCTGGGCCCCGCGAGAAGAATGGGCCTGACCGCCTTTCGAAGAAAGGTGCTCGCGGCATCCACTGCGGCTGCCAACGATGCCGGGTCACTTTCAGGGAAGTCCAGGAGTGAGGCGCGAGGCCCGGGCGCCGAACAAAGAGCCCCGGATAAGTTACATGGGATTTCGATGTAGACGGGCTTTCTGTTCCGGAAGGCCGCGCGAATGGCTTTATCAATCAGCCAGGGCGCTTCTTCAGGGTGAGTAATGGCCACCGCCTCACACGTGATGTGGCGCGCCATGTCGAATTGATAGCGCAAGTTCAGCGTCCCCAAGGTGTGGTGTAAGAGATGATAAGCACCGAGATCGTTGGTGTTTGGGCTGCCGGAGATGAGTATTACAGGGAGGCTCTCCGCATAGGCAGAGGCGAGAGCATTGAACGCCGACAAAGCCCCCACGGTGTAAGTGACTACACAGGCCGCAACACCGTGCGCGCGCGCATAACCTTCGGCAGCAAACCCGCAATTGAGTTCGTTGCAACAGTAGACCTGCTTGATGTTCTGGTTGAGAAGAAGCTGATCGAGAAGAACAAGGTTATAATCCCCTGCCACTGCAAAGTGATGCTTAAGCCCGATCTGCTCGAGTCGGGTCCCCAAATAACTGCCTATCGTAACTGCGGAAGCGGACGAATCAGCCCTTGCTGTTGACGGTTGTTTCTGTGCTGCGAGGCGCTTCGTTCCGGCTTGAGTCGTCGTGCTCACACGCATAGGCTCCTTTGTCTCCCGTCACACACGAATGGATGCACGGCGCGGGCCAATCAGAATGAACGGTGGCACCGCCCGCGACGATGCAAAATAACGGATGTCCGGTCGCGTACGGATCGATTCGCATCGGGGTGTGCCTCAAATGCTCCACAAGAGGCAGCACGAGTTGGCCGAAATTGGGCAGCGGTGTCTATCTGAGTGGGATCGACGCGGTATGCGCCATGCGCATGCTGTCCTAATCAGTCATCCCGAGGACATTCGCGTCATTTCCCGGACTCCGTGTACCAGTCGGCGAATGCCCAACCGCATCCGCGGTTTTGGAGTACCTCGAGCGTCAGGAGATCAACCTTGTCATCACCAATGTGCGGATGACCGGGACTTACATCATTCGCGGCGCTCCCAAGAGCTCGATGTGCATAGCATGCAGACGCCAGCCTTTGCTGTCCCTGATTCGCGATTCGTTCGGCAAAACATTTGGAGGCACAATTGCTCTCCTTTATTGAGTTCGAGAAAGGGAGAGACATCGTGTTCAAAAGTGATTTGCTGGCCTTTGTCGATTCCGAGACGAAGGCTGCTGGCATTCTGAGTACGGAACAAGCCTGCATGATCGCTACGGCACGAAAATTGCGGAATGAGCGGGCCTGCTCGGAGTAATAGCCGAAACTCCAGAGCAGGTACAACCCATGATCGCGCATGCTCACAAACGGGACGGTCCGGCGTTAGTCGACAGGTGGTGACGAAATCATCGATTCCGCGTGTTGTCAAGCTCCTCCGCCAAACATTGCTAAAGATGAAAGGAATAAGGATACGTAAATGGCCACACCACTACCCAACACGCCAATAGTTCGGTCGGATATTCCCCGTGGAATGGATCTTCTCAATCGGCAAGGTCTGAACAAAGGCACAGCGTTCACCGAGGAGGAGCGCACAAAATTTGGACTGCGGGGGCTTCTCCCGCCGCAAGTCGAAACTCTTGACGAGCAAGTCGTCCGCGCGTATGAGGCTTACCAGAAAAAAGACGACGACCTGGAGCGACACATCTACTTGCGTGCTCTGCAGGACACGAACGAGGTCCTCTTTTACAGACTTCTTCTCGACCACATCGAAGAAATGACGCCGATGGTTTACACGCCGATAGTTGCGTTGGCATGCCAGCAATTCAGCCATATCTATCGACGGCCGCGTGGCTTATTCATTTCATATCCCCTCCGCGATTCGATCTCGCAATTGCTGCGAAATCGCCCGAATAAAGACGTTGATGTAATCGTTGTGACCGACGGCGAACGCATTCTGGGCATCGGCGACCAGGGCGTGGGCGGACTCGGTATTCCCATCGGCAAGCTTTCCTTGTACGCGCTCATTGGTGGCATTCGTCCGGAGCGAACCCTACCCATCATATTGGACGTGGGAACCAACAATACGGAGCGACTGAGTGACCCTGAGTACCTCGGCTGGCGTCACGAACGGATCACTGGCCCCGATTACTACGACTTCCTCGATAAGTTTGTCCAGGCGGTGAAACAGGAGCTTCCGGGAACCTGCCTGCAGTGGGAAGACTTCGCAACTCCACATGCCCGGCCCATTCTCCAGCGCTATCGCGACCAGTTACTGACCTTCAATGACGACATCCAGGGTACAGCGGCCGTCGCTCTCGGAGCCATCTTGGGCGCCGTCAAGGTAACTGGAAAAAGCCTGAAGGAGCAACAGATCGTCATGTTGGGCGCCGGTTCAGCGGGCATTGGTGTTGCTGACGGACTGCGTGCAGCAATGAAAGAAGAAGGACTAACCGAAGAGGAGGCACGTAGCCGGTTCTGGGTCGTTGACAAAGATGGCCTTCTGCACTCAGGTCGAAAGGACCTCGCTTCGGACCAGAGCGTTTATGCCCGGCCGCAGAACAGCGTATCCGGGTGGCCTCAAACATCCAACGGACACATCGGCCTAGGCGACGTGATTGGAAAGATCGATGCAACCATCCTTATTGGTCTCTCAACTGTAGGCGGTGCCTTCTCGGAACCAATCGTTCGTGAAATAGCTCGTAAGGTCGAACGGCCTATCATCTTCCCGCTCTCAAATCCCACTACCCGATCAGAAGCTAACGCGGAGGATTTGATCCGCTGGACCGATGGACGCGCACTGGTGGCCTCGGGTTCTCCGTTTGCTCCTGTCAGCTACGGTGGGCGGACGATTCCAATTTCGCAATGCAACAACGTTTACATCTTCCCAGCAATGGGACTTGCGCTTGTCGCATCCGGCGCTCGCCGGGTGACCGAGTCAATGATGCTCACAGCGGCTCGGACCCTCGGCGAAAATTCGCCGGCCCTCAAAGATCCTTCGGCGTCCTTGCTTCCTCCCCTGAGAGAAATCAGGACAGTGGCAGCGGAGATAGCGATTGCGGTTGGCATCACGGCACAGAAGGATGGTGTCGCCCCCAAGATCAGTGAAGACGAACTTCGTCAGCGCGTGCACGACGCGCAGTGGACGCCGGCTTACACCGCGTTGGGATAACAAATGCAAATCGAGGTAGAGATGTCGAACCATAACAGCTTGAGTCCGGTCCATCCTGTTGGCGTTGTGACAACGCGAAGCCTGGCCGCCCCGCATCGCGTTATGGCCTTCTGGCACACCATGATCGGGAAGAAGGTGGCAATGGCGGTCACGGGAGTGGTGCTTGTGGCCTTCGTGATCGCCCACATGTTGGGCAATCTCAAGATATTTTCGGGTCCGGCCGAGATCAACGCCTACTCACGCTTCCTGCGCGAAGTGGGTGCACCTGCGCTCGCCTATGGACAACTGTTGTGGGCGGTGCGAATCGTCCTGCTCATATGTGTGGCCCTTCACATCACCGCCGCGGTCCAGCTCAGCCGGATGAGCTGGGCTGCACGACCGGTTGGATACAACGTCAAGCGCAACCTCGAAACGACCTTTTCAGGACGCGTGATGCGCTGGGGTGGAGTCCTGCTGGTTGCCTTCATCATTTTCCACCTTCTGCATCTGACGGCAGGTGCAGTTGGGTTCCATGCCGGACAGTTCAGGCATCTCGCTGCTTACCAGAATGTGATGGCAGCTTTCGCCGTCTGGCCCGTTGCGCTCTTCTACATCGTGGCCATGGGTGCCCTTTGCCTGCACCTGGACCATGGAATCTGGAGCATGCTGCAAACCCTCGGCTGGAATACTGCCCGAAACGAAAGGATGCTGAGAATCGCTTCACGAGCCATAGCGATCGCTGTGTTCGTTGGATTCAGCTCAGTTCCGGTTTCGGTACTGGCAGGCTGGTTGCACTGATTGCTGATGCATTGATTAAAAGGGGACACAAATGTTGGAAGCAAGGACACCCTCAGGTCCAATTGAGCAGAAGTGGGACAAGTGCCGCTACGAGATGAAGCTGGTGAATCCCGCGAATCGCCGCAAACACTCGATCATCATAGTGGGCGCAGGCCTGGCAGGGGCGGCCGCCGCCGCGACTCTCGGCCGACAAGGCTACCACGTCCGCTGCTTTTCCCACCACGATACCCCACGCCGGGCGCACTCGATCGCAGCCCAGGGAGGCATTAACGCCGCCAAGAACTATCGCAACGACGGCGACAGCGTTTTACGCCTGTTCAAGGACACGGTCAAGGGGGGCGATTTTCGCGCCCGTGAGGCCAACGTGTATCGTCTCGCGGAAGTCAGCGGCAACATTATCGACCAGTGCGTGGCGCAAGGCGTGCCGTTTGCAAGGGAGTATGGAGGACTCCTAGATAATCGGTCTTTTGGCGGCGTGCAAGTCGAACGAACCTTCTACGCGAGAGGCCAAACTGGACAGCAGCTGTTGCTCGGTGCTTACCAGGCCCTCGAAGAGCAGATAGCCGCCGGGAAAGTCACAATGCACTTCCGGAGTGAACTGCTCGACGTAGTCGTTGTCAATGGCAGAGCGCGCGGCATAGTAACGCGCGACCTGGTTACGGGTCAAATAGACTGCCACGCTGCCGACGTGGTTGTGCTCGCAACGGGAGGATATTCCAACGTTTTCTACCTCTCGACTAACGCCAAAGCGTGTAACTGTACCGCCATATGGCGAGCTCATCGTCGCGGTGCCCTTTTTGGAAATCCGTGTTTCACCCAGATTCATCCGACCTGTATCCCATTGAGCAATGACTACCAGTCTAAGTTAACGCTGATGTCTGAATCGCTGCGGAATGATGGACGGATATGGGTGCCTAAGAAAAAGGGTGACAGCCGCGCTCCAAATGATATTCCGGAAAATGAGCGCGACTACTATCTCGAGAACCGTTATCCAAGCTTTGGCAATCTTGTGCCTCGCGACGTCGCATCGCGAAATGCAAAAGAAGTGTGCGATGAAGGTCGCGGGGTCGGGCCGCACGGGCAGGGTGTCTACCTGGATTTTGCCGATGCGATTCACCGGCTGGGGCTGGATACAGTTCGCGAGAAGTACGGAAACCTGTTTGACATCTATCAAAAGATTACCGGAGACGATGCCTATAAGGTGCCTATGCGGATCTATCCCGCTCCCCACTACACGATGGGCGGGCTGTGGGTCGACTATCACCTGATGTCAAGCATCCCCGGACTGTTTGTTGGGGGCGAAGCAAACTTCTCCGACCACGGCGCAAACCGGCTCGGCGCCAGCGCGCTCATGCAAGGCCTTGCCGACGGCTACTTCATCCTGCCGGCCACGGTGCCCGATTACCTTGCTTCCACCAAACTGGACCCCGTGAACACATCCGACAGCGCGTTCAAGGCGACCCAAGCCGAGGTGCAGGATCGTATTAAGAAGCTGCTTGGAATCAATGGGAAACGCAGTCCCGATTCGTTCCATAGAGAGCTTGGAACATTTGTTTGGGATGACTGTGGCATGGCCCGTTCTGATGCGGGATTGCGCAAGGCGCTCGCTCGAATTCCGGCATTACGTGAGGAGTTCTGGGGCAACCTCCGTATCGTCGGCACAGGCGAAGAGCTAAACCAGAGTCTCGAGAAGGCGAACCGCATTTCCGACTTCCTCGAACTCGCCGAACTCATGTGCACCGACGCGTTACACCGCACAGAGTCGTGCGGAGGCCATTTCCGCGTGGAAAGCCAAACACCGGAAGGTGAGGCAAAGCGCGACGACGCAAATTTCGCGTACACAGCCGCTTGGGAATGGAAAGGTTCAGGCCAGGTGCCCGTACTTCACAAAGAACCGCTCACCTTCGAATACGTCCCGCTTTCACAAAGGAGTTACAAGTAGCCATGAATCTCACGCTCAGGATTTGGCGACAGCAAAGCGCCAATGCACCAGGCCGCCTCATCAGCTATCAGGCGAAGGACGTCACTCCCGACACGTCATTCCTAGAAATGCTCGACGCCCTCAACGAGGAGCTGATCAGCCGGCAAGAGCCTCCGATTGCGTTCGACCACGATTGTCGCGAGGGTATTTGCGGCACGTGCGGCTTCCTCATCAATGGTGTAGCGCACGGAGGCCAGCGCGGAACCACGGTGTGCCAACTCTCAATGCGCTTTTTCAAGGATGGCGACACGTTAACGCTGGAACCATGGCGCGCCCGGGCCTTCCCGGTCATTCGTGATCTGATAGTGAATCGGTCAGCCTTTGACCGAATCATTCAGGCGGGAGGTTTCATCAGCGCACCGGCGGGAAGCGCTCCCGACGCCAACTCAACTCTGGTTCCAAAAGAGGATGCAGACACGGCGATGGACGCAGCGGCGTGCATTGGGTGCGGAGCCTGCGTCGCGGCCTGCCCGAATGCATCCGCCATGCTTTTCACCTCGGCCAAAATAACTCACTTGAACTCGCTCCCACAGGGTCGACCGCAGCGCGACCAGAGGACCCTCAGCATGGTGGTAGCGATGAGAAACGAACTCTTTGGCAGCTGCACGAATCATGGGGAGTGCGAAGCGGTATGCCCCAAGCAGATACCTCTGGAGTTTATCGGGAAAATGAACCGCGATCTGATTCGAGAGCTCTGGCACAAGCACCGGGAGCCACTGGTTATTCCCAGCGTTGTGCAACTGCCGTCTGCGGAGGACTCTCACGAGCAATTTCATGAGGATGTTCGCTCACAAATTCCCGAGCGCGTTGGGACGCGCCAGTCTTGAATATGGCGGGTAAGACGCATGAAGGTGCACTCCGTACGTTCTTGAGAAAGAGGCCTCAGGACGTCCCGCAGAAATCGCGTCTGCAGTTGGTAGGGAGGCACAGAAGGATGACGTCCCCCCCCAAAGATCAGTGAAGACGAATTACGTCAGCAAATGCCCGACACGCAGCAGACGCCAGCTTAGCGGTGGTTCGTCTGAGCAGAAATGTAGGAGGAAACCACGTTGTGAGGTACGCAGTTTCGAATCTATGGTCAGCGACCCTGGTAAGGATGGCTCGAGTCGCGAGTTTATTAGTACTTGTCGCGGGTTTCCGCGCGTCGGCGCAAACGCCACAAACCGGCGAAAACGCGCATCCCGTGCAATCGACTTGTCCTGCCAAAGCCCCGAGCTCTTCGCTACCAACGCCCGAATTGCCACCCAGGCCCTTTCCGTTAATGACGTATGACGAAGACAATCAATATTTGAGCAATCCAGGTTGTCGAACCGAGCCGTTGGACCGCCTGAAGTTTATTTCGCTGCGCGGGGATAACGAGGATTATTACATTTCCTTCGGTGTCTTCCTTCGGGATCGTGGCGAATATTTTAGCAATCCAAATTGGGGAAGCGGCCCATCGGGAAATGCCTATTTGATGCAGCGTTACTTTCTTCACATGGATTTGCATCTGGGTGAGCGGTTCCGCTTCTTCGGCGAACTGGCAAGTAGTCTTGAAACTGGTCGGAATGGCGGCCCTCGTTCAGGTTTGGACGAGGAACAGTTGTACGTTCATCAGGGATTTTTCGATCTTGGCCTTTGGCGGTCTGGCGAAGACAGTTTGACCTTGCGAGCCGGACGGCAAGAGATGGCCTTGGGTTCACAAAACCTGGTTTCTACTCGAGATGGCCGTAATATCCGAACCAGCTTCGATGGGGCCCGGCTCACTTGGTTGGAAGGCGACTGGACTGTCGACGCATTTGCCCTCAGACCAACCTTAAATAATTCGGGCGATTTCAACAATCCACCTGATCACAGAACCGGTTTCTGGGGCGTCTATGCGGTCAGGCCATTTCGCGAGTTGCCGCATGGAAATATCGACCTCTATTACATGGGTATCGACAATCATCACGTACGGTTCGACGGCAAGGGATTCGGCCGGGAGCAAAGAGAGTCCATCGGAACTCGACTCTGGGGAATCACGCCACGTTGGGACTATAA
Source organism: Candidatus Acidiferrales bacterium (assembly GCA_963776365.1). Taxonomy (GTDB): domain Bacteria; phylum Acidobacteriota; class Terriglobia; order Acidiferrales; family UBA7541; genus Acidiferrum. The sequence goes on from CAVZMQ010000002.1 coordinate 294,239, forward strand.
CGACGAGTTTACATATCAGTTTGGCTGGTTTGGGTCCAATGATATTCGAGCATGGGCCGTTACCACAGAGACTGGCTACCGCATCGACTCCGCTTCTCTGAAGCCCAGATTTGGCCTTCGGGCCCTGGCCCTTAGCGGTGATCAGAATCCATCCAGCGGAACCCTCGGCACGTTTAATTCTATGTTCGAAAAAGGCCCTTATTTCACCTACGCGGAGTTGTTCGCCCGGCGAAATCTGGTCGCGTTGCAACCGTCCGTGGAACTTCATCTCAGCAAGACGGTTGCTTTGATGCCTAACCCGGCTTTCTATTGGCGGGAGAGCACAAGTGATGGCCTCTATAGCATCGGCAACACCATTCTCGTGTCCGGCCAGAAGAGCAACGCCCGCTATATCGCGACCCAAGCCTCAGCGCAAATTCGATGGAAGATGACCCGGAACCTGACCTGGTTCACGGAGTACGGCCACTTTTTTCCAGGCGAGTTCATAAAACAATCCACGCCCGGCCGCAACCTTAATTATTGGACTGGGTGGCTCGACATTAGGTATTGAAGGCTGAATCGATCGATTTTGCTTTTGAAACGGAGATGAAAATGGGAGTTTCAAGCACAACTCTAGGCAACGTGACAGAGGCTGCCCCGCCCAACGGGACCGTCCTAGCCCCAAGCGGACGCCCTGAAGCAAAAGCTGGCACTCCTGTGTGGAAGGCGCTGGTGCCTGTAGCGATCGCTATAGTACTCACTTTGTTGCCCGTTCCATCGGGTCTCGCTCCCCATGCGTGGTACTTCTTTTCTATTTTTGTAGGCGTAATCGTCGGCCTCATTCTCGAACCATTACCCGGTGCTGCGGTCGCCATCATCGGCATAACCGCAGCTGCAGTGCTCGCACGCTTTACGTTGTTCAGTCCGCAACAGTTGGCGCAGCCGGGCTTCCATCCAGCGACTGCCGCGCTTACTTGGGCGCTCTCAGGCTATAGCAATTCGACAGTGTGGCTCATATTCGGAGCGTTCATTCTCGCGCTTGGCTACCAAAAAACCGGACTGGGCCACCGCATTGCTCTTCTCATCATCAAGCGCATGGGCAAGAGCACCCTCCTGCTAGGTTACGGCATCGCTTTAGCCGATACCATTTTGGCGCCTTTCATACCGTCCCCCACGGCGCGTAGCGGAGGGATCATCTACCCCATCGCAAACGATCTGGCCCTTGATTACGGGTCCAAGCCGAATGACGAATCCTCGCGTCGCGTCGGATCCTATCTCATGTGGGTCGCCATCATGACCACATGCGTAACCAGTTCGCTGTTTCTCACCGCCGCTTCATTTAATTTGCTGGCTTCTGCTTTTGTGGAGAAGCTCGCGCACGTTGAGTTGCGTTGGACAGACTGGTTTATCACTGCGGCGCCAGTAATGCTCCCGCTTCTAGTTCTAGTTCCTGTTCTGACTTACTGGCTGTATCCGCCTGAAGTAAAACGGAACAATGAAGTTTCAAAGTGGGCAGCGACGCAGCTCGAAAAGGCTGGACCACTCACGGGACGCGAAATGATCCTGGCCGTGATTGTTGTCCTGTCGCTTGTGCTGTGGGTCGCAGGAGGCGCCTACGTCGGTGCTGCCACGGTTGCATTCATTGCAGTCTCTCTCATGTTAATTACCCGGGTACTAACCTGGAACGACATCGCGGAACATAAGCGGGCCTGGACGACGTTCGCCTGGCTCGGCGCGCTGATCGCGCTTTGTGACGGGCTGAACCGCGTCGGCTTCGTGAAGTGGTTCGCTGACATCATCGCTACGCACATGCATGGATTTTCGCCCCACCTCGCAATGATCATCCTACTCGCCCTTTTTTTCGTGGCCCATTATCTATTCGCCAGCGTGGATGCGTACACGACGGCGCTGCTGCCGGTAATTCTGTTGACTGGTGCTGCGATCCCGGGCCTTCCTGTGAAGGAATTCGCGCTGCTGCTGTGCATGGAATTGGGAATCATGGGAGTTATAACCCCATTCGCAGATGCGGCCAGCCCGGTTTATGCCAATAGCGGCTATCTGCCGGCTAAGGACTACTGGCGGCTCGGAACGATCTTCGGCGCCATCTTTCTCGGGTTGTTCCTTAGTATCGGCGTGCCCTGGGCTTCCCTGCTTTGGGGCAAGTAATGTTCTAAGAAAGGGGCAAACCATTATGAGTCCCGCCATGACTAACGAGTTCCGCATCGAGGAGGACGCTTTAGGAGAAGTCCAAGTACCCGCCGAGCACTTGTGGGGTGCGCAGACGCAGCGATCTCACAATAACTTTCCAATCTGTGTCGACCGGTTTCGCTGGGGACGGCCGGTCATTCGGGCTCTCGGTATTCTCAAAAAGTGTGCGGCCTTGGCCAACGGCGAATTGGGCCAGCTTCCCACGGAAAAAGTGGATTTGATTGTGCGAGCCGCACAGGAGGTGATCGACGGCAGATTGGATGACGAATTTCCGCTGGTCGTGTTTCAGACAGGTTCTGGCACGCAGACGAACATGAACGCCAACGAGGTAATCGCCAATCGTGCGATCCAGCTTGCAGGCGGTGTGGTCGGCTCAAAGAAGCCAATTCACCCCAATGACGATGTGAATCATAGTCAGTCTTCGAACGACACGTTTCCCACGGCTATGCACATTGCCACGGTCGAGATGGTCGAGACTAGGTTGCTTCCTGATCTCAGCCGCCTGCGCGATGTGCTCGACGGGAAATCACAACAGTATCGCAATGTAGTCATGATAGGGAGGACGCACCTTCAGGACGCGACACCAATCACGCTTGGTCAATTGATCTCCGGTTGGGTAGCACAGATCGATCAGGCACTCCATGGCGTTCGCCAAGCGCTTCCTGGGATTTACGCACTTGCAATCGGCGGCACCGCGGTCGGCACGGGACTTAATGCTGATCCCCGCTTCGGCGAAGTAGCTGCCCGGCGGATCGCTGAAGAAACCGGTCAGCCATTTCTCTCGGCTACCAACAAATTTGCGGCGCTCTCTGCGCACGACGCGATAGTGGCCGTGAGCGGAGCACTTCGCACGCTCGCCGGGGCACTGATGAAAATCGGCAACGATGTGCGTTGGTATGCCTGTGGTCCGCGCGCCGGGATCGGCGAACTCAAAATTCCGGCAAACGAACCAGGCTCCTCTATCATGCCCGGAAAGATAAATCCCACTCAGTGCGAGGCACTCACGATGGTTGCGGTTCAAGTGTTTGGCAACGACCACGCGGTGGCGTTTGCAGGCTCACAGGGTAATTTCCAACTGAATGTATATAAGCCAGTCATGCTGCACAACGTTCTCATGTCGATCGAACTTCTTGCCGACGCCTCCCGCTCCTTCTGCGACCGTTGCGCGATTGGGATCGAGCCGAATGAAAAGCGCATCGACGAGCACCTCGACAATTCGCTCATGCTGGTCACGGCTCTCAATCCGCACCTTGGTTATGAGAAGGCGGCCAAAATCTCACTGACCGCATATCACGAAGATATCAGCTTGCGGGAAGCGGCCCTGAAGCTCGGTTTCCTAACCGCGGAGCAGTTTGATTCATGGGTCCGCCCAGAAGAGATGACTCATCCACTCGGACGAGATCTGTGAGGAGGGGGAGGAATGGATTGTCCGCTCGGAGCGGTAGCCATGCATCTTGGGAGTTTTCCATCGCTTGGGGGCGAAGTGAATGGGTCGAACTGGCTCGCGAACTTAGTCTTCGTGTTGCTGGGAAGGGGGCATTGCCCCGTGTTGGACAACTCGCATTGAAACCTAATCATTAATTAGTGCGGCGGCCAAAGGATGTCCTTTTGCGCTACAAGAGACGATAGATAATTCAGCACAAGATGCTTCTCGGAGAGTTCGAGGCTTCGCCGACGAAGCCTGCGGTAAGCTTATGGCGCGGGTCGAAAAGGAACTTCCGCTTTCACCGTGGTTCCGCGTCCTGGCTTACTATCGAACTCAAACGTTCCGTTCAGTTGCCGCACGCGCTCTCGCATATTGATCAGCCCCAGCCCTCCAGACCTTTCGCTTTCGTCGGGATCAAAACCGACACCATCATCAGACACCACGAGGCAAACGCGACTGTCGGACCGCGTCAGCCGAACTTCCACCTGCTTGGCCTTCGCATGTTTCGCCACGTTGCCGAGCGCCTCCTGGGCGATGCGGTAGATACACAGTGCCGCCCCGGGCGATAATTCCTCGACACTGTTATCCGCCTTATACGAAATGGGAATGCCGCGTAGGTTGCTGAACTCTTCGCAATATGAGCACAGTGCCGTCGAAAGACCCGATTCCTGCATAATCGCAGGATGAAGCTCATGAGATAATTGACGAATCTCCGCGCCCACCTGGATCAGCTTTTTCTCCACTTCTCTGACTTCTGCCTTGGGTTCCGAATCGGGTGGAAGCGCGAGCGTTGCCGTAGCCAGCTCTATAGTGAGCGACGTAATCTGCTGAAGAACGCCGTCGTGCAGCTCCCCGGCGATGCGTATTCGCTCCTCCTCCTGCGCTTTCATTAGCCGTTCGTTCAGCCCGCTGATCTCGCCTTCGTGCCGCTCCAGGAGCCGTTGGCGCTCTTCTAGAACCTTGACTCGAAGGTGATGAACAGTCCAGAGAATCGCCAGAAAACCAAGCAGGCACAGCGCGCGAAACCAATTCGTCTGCCAGTACGCCGGAAGGATGGAGAAGTCGAGTAACGTACCCGCTTCGTTCCACACACCGCTGTTATTGCAAGCAGACACACGGAAGCGGTAGTGGCCCGGAGAAAGATTTGTATAGAACGCTCTCCGTCGATTGCCGACGTTCTGCCAACCGCGATCCCAACCTTCGAGCTTGTAGCGAAAAAGTACCTTCTCCGGTACAACGAGGCTCAGCGCTGTGTAATCAATTGATAGATCGCGTACCAGCGGCGGCAGGCGCAATCCCAGGGAGGCATCGTATTTCTTGTCATCCGCAGTGATTTGTTGAATGTATACAGGAGGTGGCAGCTTGTTGAATGGAACGTGCCGCGGATCGATGACGCTGACCCCGTCCGGGGGTGAGAACCATATTTTCCCGTCGAGCGACTTGGTCACCTTTCGTCCGTAGTGGCCAGGGAGGGCACGACTCCTCACTCCGTCGGAGCTGTCGAAAACTGTGGCCTGGACCTTCCGCTTCGGATCACTCACCCAGGCTTCCAACTCGGAACGGGCAATTCGCACCAGGCCGCAGGCCATGTACAACCAAAGAGAATGGTCATTGTCTTCCATGACCCAGTTAACGGCATCGCAGGGCAGACCATTCTTGTTGGTAAGGGTTATGACGCGGCCGTTTTCCACTCGGCTAATGCCTCCTTCGGTCGCGGCCCAAACAGCGCCGCGCGATCCACGTTGAAGGTCGTTCACTGAGCCATTGCCCAGCCCGTTAGCGACATTGTAGGAAGAGATCTGGCCGTCTTTCAGGTAAGCCATTCCGCCGTCAAGAAATCCCAGCCACAGGCCGCCGTGCAACCGATCAGGCAGCAAAGCTGCCGACCCTTGTTTGTGTCCGAATCGGCCCCAAGGAATGCGCTGAACGACACCCTCTGGCGTCGAATAGAAAAGGCCTTCGTCGAGGTTGCTGATCCAAACCTTACCGTGTCCATCCCCGGCAATAGAGGAGATATTTCCCCCTGGGAGACCGGGAACCCGTACAAACCGGCCGCGGTCGAAGTAGAAAACTCCTTCACCACCGCCGGCCCACAGTCGTCCCCGATCATCCTGCCCCAGTGAATAGACCGCGCCTCGAAGTCCGCTGTTCGCGATTTCGGTTACGCTCGCGTTGGCAATTGGCTGTCGCTCATCTGTTCGCTCGTTTGGGCCCGGCACATTTCGCTTACCGTAAACGGTGACATGCCCGTTTTGCCAGCGATTCAGCCCATCCGCCGTGAGAATCCAAATGCTTCCATCCAGGGTCGCTTCCAGCACCGTAACTGCGGAAGTTGAAAGACCCTGCTCGTTTTCCGAAATTGTCGGCACAACGAATTCACGAAACCGATCGAGTCCGTCTTCGGTGCTGACCCAAACATTTCCTTCGCGATCTTCAAAAATATTCCTTATGAAATTGCCGGAGAGACCGTCTGTGACCGAGAATCGATCGGTCCTACCCTGATGTCGATGCAACAGACCTTCCGCAGTGCCTACCCACAAACTGCCATCTCTGCTCCGGAATAGGCAAGTGGACCTGAACTGTCCGGCGATCCCTGGAAGCAAGTAGCGGCGAATTTTCCCGTCCACAAACTGTTTCAGCCCTTCGCTCAAACCGGTAACCGAACTTGCGAGCGGGCCGGCTGCGCCTGTTGCCATCAAGAGTACGCCGTTGTCGCCTTCGATTAGTGCCCTGGCCTCAATTGGGCCATGGGGCAACCGAAAGTGCTCCGGAGGACTAGGCGCCCATCGCCACAGACCGGTTTGTGCCGAGACCCACAGATTGCCTTCGTGGTCCTGATACAAGGCAGATACGGACCAGCCGAAACTCCCGGCTCCGTAACACGTGGTCTTAGCGAGTCGCACGGCGCACAGCCTGCCGGGGTTCCTGACCCCAAACCAAAGTGTTCCCTCGGTGTCTTGCAGCAGTGAAGTAACACCTTCCCCGGCAAAGTCCGGATATTTCGTAAGCTTGCCGTCCTTCCAACTGGCAAGTCCTTTCTCTGTGCCAATCCAAAGAGTGCCGTCGCGCCCAACCAAAAGGGTTTTGATCCAGCTACTGGGGAGTTGCTCACCGTCTGGGGGCTGCCAAGGGTTGGCTTGGACACCATCGAAACGCAGCAACCCGAATTCCGTGCCCAGCCACAGATAACCATCAGGCGTCTGCGTGATCGAAAAGATGGTGCCCTTGGTGAAGCCGTCGCGAATTTTCCACCGGGTGTGTGCGTACTGGCTAAGATCGAGTGAGGGATCTAACGCAAAAGCGCAAGCGCTGGAGGCCCACAAGACCCACACCAAGATGAACGCCTTTATTTGCGGTTTGCACATTTTGGCAGTTCGCCGCGTGAGCTTACGATGATAAGCAGAATGGCTCACAACGAGCCGACCTGCGAGGAATATATCTTAGTTCGAGCACAATTGCCCTGCCTTCGTTGCCGATGGTCCGAAGCCTAGATGCTCGTAAATCGAAAATTTTGACCTTCCAGGCACCCTCGAGGTGTACTCTAATTGCCTACTCTAAATGGACCCGCGTTCCCGCCTCACGTTGAGGGGACGCCCTAACGGCAGTTGATCTCCGACAACCCTCTTTCCTTTCAGGAGGGCTAACAAAGAATGCCGAACAAGTGTCAAAAAATGAAAGCGGAGTGGAGGTTGGCATCACCTGGGGCTCGTGGCCTTCTTTGTGTCGGGCTATTCGGCTTGCTGGCAGTTCCAGGGTATGCGCAGGTCGCCGGCGCACGGATTACCGGAACAGTTACGGACAGCACGGGTGCGGTCATCGTTGGCGCTCAAGTGACGATCAAGAATACGGCAGACGGTTTCACGAGGGAATTGATCACCAACCAATCAGGTTTTTACAGTATCCCGAATCTGTCGCCCGGCCCTTACATGGTTACGGCGTCAGCGAAGGATTTCAAATCGGAGGTCCGCACAGGCCTCACACTGACGGTTAGCGCGGACTTTGAAGTTAATCTAACCTTGCTGGTTGGCTCCGCCAGCCTGAGCGTTCAGGTGCAAGGCACGGCTCCGACATTAGAAACAAGCAACGCTACTCTAAGTGGCATTGTGAACGGCCAGACCATTCGTGAATTGCCTCTCAATGTCCGTGACTGGACTCAATTGGCGGCTCTGGAACCCGGCGTTGCGCAGATCCGCACCCAGACCACCCCTGCTGACTTCCTAATTCGGGGAAATCGCGGCTTGGGAACGCAGATGACGGTTTCCGGAGGGCGCCCGCAACAGAACAATTACCGGATCGATGGAATCAGCATCAATGACTATTCGAATGGAGGGCCGGGCAGCGCCCTTGGCATCGACTTAGGAGTCGATGCCATCCAGGAATTCTCAGTCGTCACTGCAAACGCTGCGGCGGATTACGGCAAAACTTCCGGTGGGGTAATCAACGCTGTTACCCGGCAGGGCACAAATGCGCTGCACGGGTCCGTCTATGAATTTCTGCGCAACAGCGCCCTGGACGCACGGAATTATTTCGATCCGGCCACGATTCCGCCATTTCGGCGCAACCAATTCGGAGCTGCCCTGGGCGGGCCAATAAAGAAAGATCGCACCTTCTTCTTCGCAGATTACGAGGGGCTTCGGCAAGACCAGAGTGTGACTCAGCTTGCAGTCGTGCCGACCCAGGCCGCGCGCAACGGCCAGCTCGTCGCCGGAAACATCACGGTCAGCCCGCTCGTGCAACCATATCTGGCACTTTATCCGTTGCCGACGAGCAACATCAACGGCGATACCGGGACGTTCACCTCAATAACCCAGCAGATTGGAAACGATAACTTCTTCGTTACCCGAATTGATCACAATTTTTCTCCCGCTGATCTGGTACATGGAACGTACATGTTCGACGACAGTACGCTCACGGCACCCGATCTCTTCCAAACCGTCGTGTCCGGCACACTAGCCCGGCGTCAGCTCGCAACCGCCGAATACACCAAATATGTCACGCCGGAGTCCGTGAATGCGCTGCGGTTTGGCTTCAGCCGCGTGAGCGCCGATATAATAAAACCAGTAGAGCTGTTGCTCCCTTTTGCAGGCGATCCAGGCAATGGATTCGTTCCCGGTATCCCTGTCGGATTTATTGGGGTAACGGGCATTTCCAACTACACGGGCGGACCCGGCGCGGGCGGAGAGGTTAAGTACGGCTTCAATTCCATCCAGGTGTATGACGATCTGTTCTGGACGAAAGGGATGCACTCGCTTAAGTTCGGCGCCAATGTCGAGCGCCTCCAGGATAACGAGCTCGGCACGTTAAAGCCGAATGGCGTCTTTAATTTCACGTCGCTGGCGGATTTTCTGACGGACCAGCCGGCTTCATTCAGCGCAGCCCTCACCCAAGCCGTGGCCCCATACAACTTTCGTCAAACAATAGTCGGAACGTACTTCGAAGACGATGCCCACCTGGCCTCGAATTTCACCGCAAATTTGGGCCTGCGGTATGAGATGGCAACAGTCCCAACAGAACTTAACGGCAGGCTAACGAACCTGCGGAACATCACCGACGCCACGCCGCATCTGGGCTCTCCCTATTTCTATAATCCGACATATCGAAATTTCGAGCCGCGAATTGGGTTCTCCTGGGCGCCCTTCCATTCCGGCCGCACTGCGGTTCGCGGCGCATTCGGCATCTTCGACGTTCTGCCGCTTACCTATGAATTCGGGAACGCCGCTTATAGTACTGCCCCATTCTTCCAGCTCGCAACGATCTCGTCAGGACTGCCGCCAGGAAGCTTTCCGGCGGCTGCCTTCACGCTGCTAACACCGGATCAACTGCGCTACGAGTACATTGATTCACATCCCAAACGCAATTACGTGATGAACTGGAACCTGAATATCCAGGAACAATTTGGAAACAATCTGGTTGTAACGGTCGCATACGTCGGGTCTCACGGAGTGCATCAGCCATTCCAGGTTCAGGACATGGACATCGTTCTTCCGGCCGCACACACTTCGGCTGGATACTTCTGGCCGACTCCTTCAGGGAGCGGTGCGCGCATCAATCCCAACGCTGGGCAGATCGTCGGACTTTTATGGAACGGCAGCAGCTTCTATGACGCACTGCAGACGAACGTCATTCGCCGCATGACGAAAATCCTACAGTTCGGTGCCTCGTACACTTGGGCCAAGAGCATCGATACGAGCTCCGCCTCTGTGGCCGGAAACCAGTTCCTCAATTCCGTATTTAACTTACCCTGGTTCGACACCAGCGTGAACCGCGGTCTGTCCGACTTTGATATCCGTCAAAATGCTGTGTTCAACGTCATCTGGCAGGTTCCTACCCCGTCTGACGCGGGCGGCCTGCGCTGGTTCGCGAGCGGGTGGCAGATTGGCGGGATTTACCAGGTCAGTAGCGGCATGCCGTTTACGCCTGAGATCGGAGGGGATCCCCTTGGCTTGAAGAGCCCGTATCCCTTTGACTTCCCCGATCGGATATTCGGGCCAGGTTGCAACTCGGCCGTGAATCCTGGCAATCCCTTGCATTACATCAAGACACAATGTTTCACGTTCCCCACACCCGCCACGCGTATGGGCAACGCGGGCCGCAACACCCTGATTGGCCCTGGTCTTTCGAACTTCGATCTTTCCCTGGTCAAGAACAATTACATTAAGCGGCTTTCCGAGAGCTTCAACATTCAGTTCCGGGCGGAGTTCTTCAATGTGCTGAATCACCCGAATTTCTCGCCCCCCGTCGCTAACAACACCTTGTACACTGCCAATGGAGCGGCCGTAACTGCCGCGGGATTGATTACCACCACCTCAACATCATCCCGGCAGCTTCAATTCGCACTGAAAATCGCATGGTGACCGGATGTCAGCCATCGGCTTCGTTTCCGAGCCGAGTTCTTTCGTACGAACGCGATGCGTGAGCTGATAACTTCCGGGTTGCCCGTCGCACGGGCGCTGCGCAGCTTTGATCACCGACCTGGCATTTTAGCCCGTATCCGGCCTACGTAGCCTGCTGCGCCGCGGTGCTGCTGGGCAGGGTGAAATTAAAACATGCGCCGCGCGGAGAGTTCCCAGTGGCCCACAAGCGGCCGCCGTGGGATTCCACAATCGAACGGCTGATCGCCAGGCCCATGCCCGTACCTTGCGGCTTGGTGGTGAAAAATGCGTCGAAGATCTTATCCGCCTTCTCCGGAGGGAACCCTATCCCGGTGTCACGGACGGAGACCAACACGTGACCATCCTCGGTCAGTTGTGACGTAATCTTAAGTTCACCCGGGGCGTCCCGCATCGCCTCAACGCCATTGAGGATGAGATTCATCATGACTTGGCGCAATTGCACGTGATCGCCGATAACTCTTGGAAGATTTTCTGCAAGCTCCATGTGGACAGAAACGAGATGCTGTCGTGCCTCATTCTGTAGCAAAACAACCATCTCGCGAACGACTTCATTTACATCAACTACTTCGCGCTGCGGAGCATTCTTCCCGAACAGTGAGCGCACACGGTCGATGATTTCTGCTGCACGCGTGGTGCAAACAAGCATTCCAGAAGCAGCATCTTGGGCTTCTGCAATATCGGGCTCGTTCCGCTCCAGCAATTGTAAGCACGCCTGGGCGTTGGTTACAGCCGCGGCAATCGGCTGCTTGATCTCGTGAGCCAGAGAGACCGCCAGTTCTCCCATCGTGCTCACGCGGTTGATGTGCGCGAGATCTGCCTCCAATTGATGCAACCTCTCACGCTCTTGATCGGCGCGCTTGCGTTCGGTGATATCGCGAATGGTGCTGGAAACCAGCACGCCTCCCTCGGTCTCCAGCGGGCTGAGGCTGATCTCCACCGGAATCTCACGTCCATCCTTATTCAGGCCGTATAGTTCCAGGCCAGACCCCATTGGCCGCGCGCAAGAGTCGGCCACAAAGGCTGTGCGGTGTCCCGGATGTTTGCCTCGGAACCGCTCCGGCATCAACGTTTCAATTTTCTTCCCCAATACCTCGCGCCGCTGATAGCCGAAGAGCTTTTCCAGTTGCGCATTGACCAAAACAATCTCGCCCTCACGATTCACGACCGCGATCGCATCAGGGGCCGATTCCAGCAGGTCGCGGAATTTCTCTTCGGCTTTCTTGCTGTGCGTCACATCTGCCGCCGTGCCAACGTACTCGGCGACTTCTCCGGTCGGATCGAGGAACGGATGCCAAACGACGTGGAGGTGCTTGAGAGTCCCGTCACGTAGCATCAGCCTGTAATCTTGTGAGAACTGAACTTTCTCACTGAATCCCTTCAGCGCGCTTTCAGAAACTCTGTCGCGATCGTCTGGATGTACAAGCTTAAAAAACTCCGCAGGGTCAGGGATACCGTGTTGAGGATCTAGTCCAACAATACGGAACAATTCCTCGGACCAGTAATGCGTTTTCCTACTCCCAGGGTGATAGGCGAAACTGCCGGTGTGGCTCACTCTCTGAGCTTCCGTCAGATAAGCTTCACTGCGGCGCAGCGCATCTTCGGCCTGTTTACGGTCTACGATTTCCTTTAGCAATTCCTGGTTAGCCGTCTGGAGTTGCGCCGTGCGTTGGACCACGCGCTGCTCCAACTCTGCGTTCATCCGACGCACTTCTTCCTCGGCCCGCTTGCGCAGTACGGCGTAACGGATGGTGCGAACGAGCAATTCGCTTTCGAAACGGCGCCCTTTGACCAGGTAATCTTGCGCGCCGGCACGCACTGCTTCCAAGGCAAAGCGTTCATCGTCGAGACCGGTGAGAACCACAATCGGCACGCCACGGCTCGCTTTTTGGATCAGCGTGAGCGCTTCCATTCCCTGAGCGTCCGGCAGACCCAGATCCAACAGCACCACATCAAAAGTCTCCTGCCGCAGTCTTTCCATTGCCGAATTTAGAGAGCCCACCTGCTGAAGCTGTAAAGTCCCGGCCGGCAAGTCATTCAGCATCTCGCGGATCAGACGCACATCCATCGGATTATCTTCGATTAGGAGCGTTTTCATGGGCTGTCTACTTCTGCTCCCCGCCGGGCGGCAGCGTCACTACGGCCAACCAGAATGCTTCAATTATGCGGATAACTTCGAGAAACTGCACCAAGTCCACCGGCTTGGTGACATAGGCATTGGCGTGCAAATTGTAGGAGCGTACCACGTCCTCTTCGGCTCTGGAGGTGGTCAGGACCACGACCGGGATGCGCTTCAGTTTCTCATCTTGCTTGATCTCAGCAAGCACTTCCCGCCCGTCTTTCTTGGGAAGGTTCAGATCCAACAGGATCAAATCCGGGCTCGGTCTGCCGGCATATGGACCTTCTTTGTGCAGGAAATCCATCGCCGCCACGCCGTCCTGCACGACATGGAGCGTGTTGAGGATTTTTGCATCTTTGAGCGCCTCGCGTGTCAGACGCACGTCAGAGGGGCTGTCTTCTACCAATAGGATGTCAATCGGGCGGACTGGGTTCATATTAATTCCTTCTTTCATCCGGAATGGTGAAATGGAAGGTGGAACCTGTTCCAGGTTCAGACTCCACCCACAGGCGGCCCCCGTGCCGCTCCACAATCTTTTTGCAGATCGCCAAGCCAATGCCGGTGCCGGAATATTCCTCACGGCCATGCAGGCGCTGGAAAATAATGAAAATCCGGTCGAAGTATTGCGAGTTTATGCCAATGCCATGATCGCATACGCTGAACTGCCAAGCACCGTCCTGCCGTTCAGCGGAAATGTGAATGCGGGGCGCTTCCTCCGGCCGCCGGAACTTGATGGCATTGCTGAACAGATTCTGGAACAGCTGCGTCAACTGCGTCTGGTCGGCGGACAGTGTAGGGAGCGGATCGTGCGTGATCTTTGCCGCGCTCTCGGTTATGGCCACCTCGAGATTCTGCTTGGCGATTTGAAGAACTTGCTCACAGGAGACCGGTGCGAATGGATTACCGCGCATCCCGACGCGCGAGAAGGCCAGCAGGTCGTTGATCAGGGTTTGCATCCGCGTCGCGCCCTCGACGATGAAGGTGACGAATTCGTCCGCATCCGCGTCCAGTTTTCCGTGGTAGCGCCGGGCCAACAGTTGCGAGAAACTGCTCACGGTCCGCAGCGGTTCTTGCAGATCGTGGGAGGCGACATAAGCAAATTGCTCGAGTTCCTGGTTGCTGCGCCTGAGATCCTCGGCATAGCGCTTAATTTCATCTTCCGCCTGTTTGCGCGCAGTGAGGTCGCGCGTGATTTTCACAAACCCGTTGACTTTTCCGTCGGCGTCCCGCAAGGCGGTGACGACCACATTAGCCCAAAACCGAGAGCCGTCTTTGCGGACGCGCCAGTCTTCGTCCTCGAACCGTCCTTCGGAGGTGGCTACTCGTAGTTCTTGATCGGGTTTGCCGTCGGCGATGTCGGCAGGTCGGTAGAGCCTGGAGAAGTGCTGACCGACAATTTCCTCGGCTCGATAGCCTTTGATCCGTTCGGCGCCTTTGTTCCAACTGGCGACGCGGCCATCCAGTTCCAAGAAGATGATTGCGTAATCTCGCACGGCTTCGATCATGGAGCTGAAGCGTTGCTCGCTCTGTCGTAGTGCTTCCTCTGCGTGCTTGCGCTTGGTGATGTCGCGAGCCGCCGCAAAGATGCCGACCACGTTACCATTTTCATCTCGATAAACGGAGGCATTGTAGAGCACGGACGTAATACGGCCATCGCGATGTCGCAGTTCGAGCTGATAGTCGCGCACGAAACCTTCGCGGAAGACTTGCTGATAACCCGCTCGCGCCTTGTCCGGGTCCGTGAAGTAGTCGGAAAAATCCGTCCCGATCAGAGTGGCGCGGGCACATCCAGTCACCGCTTCCGTCGCCCCGTTCACGTCAGTGATCCTCCCATCGGGGCCGATGGTTACCAGCGGGTCGAGGCTGGCTTCCAACAGACTGCGGTTGTAGGCATTGGCCCGGCGCAGCGCCTCCTGCTCCCGTTTGCCAGCGGGTATGTTGCGCTTCACTTTGGCAGAACCGCGGAGCTCAGGCGGGCGCATGGGACCTCCTCGCAGGACAGGAATACCCGGCAGGCTCAAAGGCGCGTCGCGTTCCTTTAAATCGGTTCTTCACTGCAGTCGTAGATGGCGCACCCGGTGTGCTGTTCAATATTGCGGCAGTGAGTTTGCCATTCTGTACGAGCAACGTCCGCAAATCGCCGAAGATCTGCTCATTCGTTTTTGCACAAGTTCGCTCGGCGAGAACACGTTGTGCTTCTTGGAACAACTGCGAGTCAATTACCGCCTCGATTGCCCCCGGTCCTATAATCCAGCTGCACTTCGGAACGCTGATCTGAGGGCCGCCTAGCTTTCGGGATGAGCGGTTCCAAACGCTGCACCCAGCATATTTTGGATGCGTGAGAATCCTGTAGACATTCTGGTGCTTCCATTTTCTTCCTCGCTGCGTAATCCCTCTTCGGTTCAGCTCACGGGCGAGGTAAAAGGGAGTCCTTTTTCCCTCGACAACGAGTCGGCATATCTCGCGCACGCAGTCAACCTCTTTAGAGTCGCCAGGCACAAGGACCACACGATCACTCTGAAGGCATTTTACATCTCCCTTCAGAAGCACTTGTTTGCGTGTGCCGTCAGCAGAAATCATTAGACGGTGAAGAGCGTACCCGGCTGATCCTCCCTGTTTGAAGCCCAATTCGGCCCAGTGTTTCTCGGCCATATTCGGCTGCCATTGCTCGTTTGACTGCCTTCATCACAGAACTTTGTAAGGAATCGTCGTTTGCAAACGATTCGGCGCAGTAGTGGACAGGAATGCGCGAGCGCTTGCACAAGAACTCGTAACGGGCTCGTCGGAGTCCTGGAACCTTCTCCACCTGCTAATGTCATACACTAAAATCGCTCTGAACGGCGCTCGTCCGCTGATCACCTCCTGCAACAAATGCCTAAGCGCAGGTCGGTTCTTGAATAAGACACCGCTTCGCGCAGCATCTGAAAACGGCTTGACAATCTCGAACCCGTTCCGGTCAGCGTAAGCGTGAATATCTGCCGCTTGATTCTCGATTGAATATTGTTGCTGTTCAGTGGGCATCCGGAGGTACTGGGCAGCAGGTACGAGAGCATCGTGTCCCATTGAAGCCGACCCTCCTAACCGAGAAATCAAGAAACCTTATCACGGCGCTCATGCGGGACTCCACCCTGTTCTGGCCAGCACCTCCTGGCCCACGACCGTAAGCAAGGTTCCGTAAGCGCCGATGCCAATCAGCCCGAACCAGGCGTAGGCCCGTGAAAGCAAAACCTCATATCCCCAACTGTACGCCACCCAGGGCCTGTCCACCGCGGTACGCGAAAGAATGCCAGTATGCGGCAGGGCCCTATTCTGCACGATCCAGTCGCCAACCTTTAGGTAGCCTGCAGTCAGGCCGGCTGGCCCGGCTCCCACTATGATCGCTTTGAACTGGCGGTCACTCATGCACGCGCGTCCTCAGCAGCAACAGCTGGCCGGGAGCAAGATGGAACGAGAAGTGCCCGCGCCCTTCAATGGCCTTGAACCTGCGCAATCAACTGCAGGACACCCTCTTTATTCGCATAGCCCGGATTGGCATCCAGCAACTTCTGCCATGCTGCCACTGCTGCCGCGCCGTCCTTTTTTCCTTGCGACTCTACAATACCAAGATTGAAAAGGGTGTCGGCCTTCGTCGGTTCTAGCGCCAGCGCTTTTGTTGAATTGCGCGATAGCTGTATCGGGATCCCCTTGGTACCAATATGCGGTTCCCATGTCCGTTCTCACCGACGCATTGTCAGGCTGCGCTTTCAGTGAACGCTCGTAATACTCAATGGCTGTCGCATATAGCTTCGCGTCGTAATAAAGGTTGCCTACCTGCGCCAGTAATTCCGCGTTCGTGGGATCGCCATTTAACTGCGTGAGCAGAGGAGCCGCTTGATTATCCGCTGCGTGCTTTAACTCCGCTGCGGAAGGCGCCGCGGGAATCGAACTGAAGTTGGTGGGCATCGGAGCAGCGGGCGGAGCGCCCGGTGCCGTGGCGGACACTATCGGATTGGCATTCGCCGGCGGAGCCAGGGATCTGCGGATCAGCCACCCGCCGCAGGTGCCCAACAGCAGCGAGAACGCCGCCAACGTTATAGCCTGTCCACTGCTCCACGAGTCACTCGTTGTCGTTTTTAATTCGCTCACTTCTCTTCGCTCCTCGCTCGCAGCGCTCGGCTTTAGTTTTTAGTTTCGGTGCTGGCCTTGGCTTCGGCAATCATTTGCTCCACCATCGGTTTGCGGTCCAGATTCGGATTGCTCTTCAGTAGTTGTTGCCAAGCAGCAATCGCTCCCGTGGCGTCTTTCTTGCCCCGGTATTTGATCATCCCCAGATTGAAAAGTGCGTTGGCATCTTTCGGATCGTACTTCAGCGCTTGGTTCAGTTGTGCCACGGCGCCATCGATGTCCTCCGAATAGTACAAGCAAGACGCTAATTGCGTGCGCGCCGCGACATTCTTGGGATCTACTTTCAAGCCTTTCTCGAAATAGTCGCTGGCTTCCTTGAACTGGTGAGACGATTGGTATATGGCGGCGATTTGAAGTAACAGCGCGGCGTTTTTAGGATCGGTTTTGGATTTCTCAACCAGTGCGGCAGCCTGAACATCCGCCATCTGCTTCATTTGCTCGAGAGTCAGTTTCGGGTGGCCGCCGCTGTACGCTGCCGACGCTGTCCCGGCCGGAGTGCTCGACCTTCTAGTGCCGGCGACCGGCCTACCGTGAGCTCCTAAGAAAAAATAACCCACCGCCAGCCCAACCAATAAGCAGATTCCCGCCAGCCCATATACCGTTTGAGGCGGCAGACCCTTGTCGATCTGCGTGTTGTTGGTTCCAGATAATGTCGCCATGGGTGCGGCTCCTATCCCCCCGATGAGGCTCGCCCTCAATCAACATCAGCGACCTCTAAGTGGCACATAAAAAGGCTCTTAATTCAGAGATGCGTCGGACGATGAACAGAGCCACGTAACCGATTCGGTGAAGATCAAGAGAAAGGGTAGGGGGAGCGCGAACAGGTGCCGCGCCAAGCGTCACAACTAGGTGCGTCACAACGGCCCCCGCTTTTCCCTCCGCCCCTTCCCGTGTATCCTGTCAAGGTTGCGCAGCCATGCATTTCTGGGCTGCCTCGAGTTTTGCCGTGACACGCTCTGCGAGAAAATTAGCTCCGCTCTGGCAAATGGCAATGGTGTGCCTGATTTGGGTTGCCATCGGAATTCTGCTGTCTTGCTCCTACAACGAGACGCCCCCCCTGTTGTCTGGGATTACCCTGCAAGCTCAACACCATGACATACGTTTTGTCTTAGCGGATCTCGACGGAGATCGCAAGCCGGATTTGGCCCTCGTGGAAACACAAGGCGGCCGAGCGGCCAACACCAGCTATTCCATCCACATTAAGTTGAGCGCCGGAGCCGAATCAGCCATAGGTCTGAATGGGCCAATGGGCGGTTTGCGGGTAGCTGCCCGTGATGTGAACGGTGACGATTACGTGGACCTCGTCGTTACTTCCAATCTGGATGTCCACTTCATTCAGGTGCTGCTCAACGACGGCCGCGGAAATTTTTCTGCTGCCCAACCCAGCGAATACGCTCGCTTGCAAACGGAGGACACCGGGGCTCTGGACGGGCCTGTGGGCCCACAGGCCGACCGAACTACGCTGCTCCCTCTTCGCTTGTTCCCCGATGATGGCGTCGCCCAGGCTTGCTCCTACAGCCAGGTCCTCTCCTCAGATTCTCGTCCTCGCCCGGAAATCGTGCATCTGTGGGAACACACCGCCCGATTGCGTCCTGGCCGTGCCCCGCCCTCGTCTGTCGCACTTTCGTAATCATTCATACACACGGCTGTTATACATTCTTTGGGCCATTGTGGCTATCGTCAGGATGCCAAAGTGGACGGGACCGGCGCCTACGCGCCAATCCTCTGAATTTAACTGAGCGCTGGTAGCACTCAGCGTTCGCGATTACCAAAGCTTAAAAGATTTGGGGGTAAAGTCATGTGGCGCTATCTCAGGGGTGTATTCCTGGCCACTGTGCTGCTATGGGGGGCTTCAACCCAGGCGCAGACCCAGAAACCACTGACGTGGGACGAAGTCAAATCGCGTTTTGAAGCCAACAATCCCACGCTCAGCGCCGGACAGATTGGCGTCGAGGAGTCCAAAGCACAAGAGATTACTGCTTACCTTCGTCCCAATCCGCAGTTGAACCTGGGCGTCGATCAAATCGGAAACACCTCCTCGGGCAGTGCTTTCTCCGCGGCTACCTTGGCCGCCAGTGCAAGCTATCTCCACGAACGTCGTCACAAACGCGAACTGCGCTTGGAAAGCGCTCAAAAGGCCACCGGGATCGCTATTTCCGGCCAGGCCGACCTCGAAAGAAATCTGATCTTCACTTTGCGCAGCGCTTTTGTAGGCACGCTACAGGCCAAGGCGGTCCTGAGGTTGGCTCAGGACAACCTGGAATATTGGGACAAGGAATTGAAAATCAGTCGAGATCGCTTCGACGCCGGCGATATCGCACAAATCGATCTCGACCGCCTGGAACTGCAGCGCGTGCAGTACGAATCGGATCTACAGACCGCCGAGGTCAATCTGCGTACCGCAAAAATCCAACTCTTGATGCTCCTTGATGACAAAACCCCCATCGATCAATTCGATGTGCTTGGTCTTTACGAGTTCAACGACCAATTAGCTCCACTCGATCAATTTCGCCAGATCGCCTTGGACAATCGCCCGGACTTAAAAGCGGCTTTGCAATCGGTGGATAAAGCCAAGACCGATCATCGTCTGGCCACTTCCAATGGATCGACCGATCCCACCTTGAACGTCGACGTCGGCTTTCCCTCAATTTCTCAGGCCTACTTGAGCTACCAGCCGCCTTTGCGCGAATACGTCGGCGCCGGTTTCAGTATTCCCCTCAGGATCTTCGACCGCAATCAGGGCGAGAAGTTGCGCACCCAGTTAGATATCGACAGAAACCAGAAACTCTTCGATGCCACGCAGGCCCAAGTGTTCAGCGATGTCGATTCCGCATACGCCACCGTGGACAGCAGTTTGACTCTGCTGCGCCCCTACAAAGCGAAATACGTGGGCCAGGCCATGCGGGTCCGCGAGACCATCAAGTTCTCCTACGAACACGGCGGCGCTTCACTCCTCGATTTTCTCGACGCGCAGAAAGAATACCGCGACACCGAACTCAATTACTTGAACCTGATCGGTTCTTACTTGACGGCGGCAGCCCAGCTGAACATGGCCGTCGGACGCGAGGTCCTTCAATGAAATCCAGACCAGTGCACCTGATGCTGCTGGCGATCTTTAGCGTATCTCTAGCCGCTTGCGGTAAATCCGAAAATGTCGGGAACGCCGGCGCGCCTCCTCCCGTGAAGGTCGAAAAAGAGCAGGACGTCAGCTTGATTTCGGTGGACCACCCGGACCAATTTCCTCTCGTCCAAGCCACGGAATACCTTGCGGCGCCCACCCTCAGCGTCACCGGAACCGTAAACCCGGATGTCAGCCGCACCGTGCCCGTCATTTCTCTCGCTTCCGGGCGCGTTCTGGAGATTCGGGCGCGCTTGGGCGACACCGTGCAAAAGGGCCAGGTGCTTTTGCTGGTGCAAAGCACAGACGTGGCCGGCGCGTTCTCCGATTATCGCAAGGCTGTTGCCGATGAAGCTCTGGCCAAGCGGCAACTTGACCGTTCCCAGTTGCTCTACGACAAAGGCGCCATCTCCTTGGGCAACCTGCAAGTCGCCCAGGACGCTGAAGACAAAGCTAAAGTGGATCTGGAGACCGCCATCGAACATCTTCGTCTCCTCGGCGTCGATAAAGACCATCCCACCGGGGTGGTGGAAATTACGGCGCCGGTTTCGGGCGTCATCACCGATCAACAGGTCACCAACGCGGCCGGCGTGCAAGCCCTCTCCGGAACGAATCCTTTCACCATCTCCAATCTTTCCAGCGTTTGGATTCTCTGTGACGTCTACGAAAACGATTTGAAAAACGTAAACCTGGGCGAAACTGCAAACATCGTCTTGACCGCCTATCCCGATAGAACCTACAGCGGCGTCATCAGCAACATTGGCCCGATTCTCGATCCCAATATCCGCACCGCCAAAGTGCGCATTCAGGTCGCGAACCCGAAAGGGCTGATGCGTGTCGGCATGTTCGTCACGGCTACGTTCCACGGGCAGAAAAAGGTGCAATACGCCGCTGTTCCAACCGCCGCAATTTTGCACCTTCATGATCGCGACTGGGTCTACATTCCGGCTGGCGGGAATAAGTTCCGCCGCATGGAAGTGAAGGCCGGCAACGTATTGCCGGACAAGATGCAGGAAATTCGCGACGGCATTAAGCCCGGTCAACAAGTAGTGAGTAACGCCCTTGTCATGCAAAACACGGTGGAGCAATAAGACTCCATGCGTGATTACTTCACAAGGATTTCCCGATGATTCGTGCCATCGTCGATTTTGCTCTCGATAACCGCTTCATCGTTCTCGCTATCGGCGTGCTTCTTCTCATCTGGGGTGCCGTTTCATTCCACAATCTACCCGTCGAAGCCTATCCCGACGTCGCCAACAATTACGTCCAGATCATTACCCAGTGGCCAGGACGCGCCGCTGAGGAAGTGGAGAAGCAAGTTACCGTTCCCATCGAAGTCCAGATGAACGGATTGCCCCATCTTTCTCATCTTCGCTCCGTCTCCCTCTTCGGGCTTTCCAGCGTGATGCTCATCTTCGATGATTCTTCCAATGATGACTGGAACCGTGAAAAAGTCCTCGAGCGATTGTCGATGGTGAATCTGCCCGTGGGCCTTCAGCCGCAGATGGGCGCCGACTACAGCCCGGTAGGGCAGATCTAC
Organism: Candidatus Acidiferrales bacterium; assembly: GCA_963776365.1. GTDB lineage: Bacteria > Acidobacteriota > Terriglobia > Acidiferrales > UBA7541 > Acidiferrum. The sequence goes on from CAVZMQ010000002.1 coordinate 315,683, forward strand.
TGGTACACGCTGAAGAGCACGAATCCCAAATACGATTTGATGGAGCTGAAGGCGTTGGAAGATTGGGTCCTCGAAAAGCAGTTCAAATCGGTCCCCAATGTTGTCGATGTTTCCAGCTTTGGCGGCATCACCCGCGAATATCAGGTGCGGGTGGACCCCGACAAGCTGGTCTCTTACGCGCTGACCCTTCCCCAGGTCGAACAACAGATCGCCGCGAATAACGTCAACGCGGGAGGCAGCTTCATCGAAGCGGGCTCGCAGCAGATCAACGTTCGCGAGGTCGGCCTGTTCACCAGCGTGCAGGATATTGAACAGACCTTGCTGAAAACGCAAAACGGCACCGCCATTCACGTCAAGGATATCGCCACCGTCACGCAGGGCCCCAAGATTCGCCTCGGCAAAATCGGCAAAGCCATCCGCCGCGACGACGGTACCATTGTGGATGACGACGACGTTGTCGAAGGCATTGTGCTTCTGCAAAAAGGTGCGGAATCGGACGCCACGCTGGAAGGAATCCATGCCAAGGTCAACGAGCTGAACGATCACATCCTCCCCAAGGATGTGAAGATTGTGCCATTTCTGGACCGCAGCGATTTGGTTCACTACACCACGCACACCGTGCTGCACAACCTCGGCGAAGGCGTTCTGCTTGTCTCCATCATTCTGTTTTTCTTCCTCGGCAATGTGCGTGGCGCTTTGATCGTCGCCTTTACCATACCGTTTTCTCTGCTGTTCGCTTCCATCTGCCTGGACCTCAATCACATTCCCGCCAACTTGCTCTCCCTCGGCGCGCTGGACTTCGGCATGGTCGTGGATGGCGCGGTTGTCGTCGTCGAAAATATCGTGCGGCACTTCGGGTTGCCCAGTGCTGCACAGAAAACGCCCCTGGAACGCATCCGCGACGCTGCCCACGAAATTCAGCGTCCCGTCTTTTACGCCATCGCCATCATCATCACCGCCTACATGCCCATCTACACCTTGCAAAGTGTCGAGGGCAAGCTGTTTCGCCCCATGGCTTGGACCGTGGCCTTCGCGCTTTTAGGGGCGCTCATTTTTTCGATGACCATTGCCCCCGTGCTCGCGGGAGTCTTATTCCGCAAAGGTGTCAAAGAATGGCATAACCCGGTCATGACCTTTTTGCGCGATCATTACCGGAGCTCCCTGCGCTGGGCTATCGAACACCGCCGCATTACCCTGGCGTTGGGTGCCTGCGTTCCGCTCATTGCCTTCCTGATCCTTTATAGCGGCGTGATCGGATCCGAATTCCTGCCGCATCTCGATGAAGGCGCCATTTGGGCCCGCGGAACGCTGGCCCCCAGCACAGGACCGACCGAAGGTACCCGGGTGATGGATCAGGCGCGGCTGATCTTCGCCTCCTTCCCGGAAGTCAAGCAGGTGGTATCCCAAGTTGGCCGGCCTGACGATGGCACCGACACCACCGGTTTCTTTAACACCGAATACTTTGTGGACCTTTGGCCGAAGGACCGCTGGCGCCCGGTGTTTAATCAGGACAAAGACGCCTTGATTTCGGCCATGGATAAAGAAGTCAGCAAAATGCCCGGCGTTTTATGGAACTTCTCACAACCCATCTCCGATAACGTCGAAGAGGCTGTCAGCGGCGTCAAGGGAGAACTCGCCGTCAAGATGTACGGCAGCGATTTGCGCACTTTGGAAGCAAAGGCCGATGAAATCGTCAATATCATGCGCGGCGTTCGAGGAATTCAGGATCTTGGTTTATTCCGTGTGCTGGGCCAGCCCAACTTGAATTTCAACATTGACCGCAAGGCCGCCGCTCGTTATGGCTTGAATGCTGCCGACGTGCAGGATGCGGTGGAAACCGCGGTTGGCGGTAAAGCGGTAACCCAGGTGTTGCGCGGCGAACAGGTATTCGACCTGGTAGTGCGCTATAAAACTCCATACCGCGACACCAAAGAAGCCATCGAGAACATCCGCATCGTCACTCCCACCGGACAGCGTGTTTCCTTATCTCAGGTCACCAACGTCGATACCCTCGACGGCGCTTCGGAAATCTACCGTGAGGCCAATTCCCGCTATGTCGCCATTAAATACAGCGTGCGTGGCCGTGACCTTGGCAGCACCGTCGAAGAAGCCATGGCCAAGGTACGAAGTCAGGTGAAGCTGCCGGAAGGCTACACCCTCGATTGGGCCGGGGAATACGAAAGCCAAAAACGTTCTGAGCGCCGGTTGATGTTCGTGCTGCCGATCACTCTGCTGATCATTTACGTGATTCTTTACAGCATGTTTAGTTCGCCGAAGTGGGCTTTATTGGTGCTCGCCAACGTCGCGATGGCGCCGCTGGGTGGCTTTTTGGCACTGCTCATCACCGGCGAGCATTTCAGCGTCTCCTCCGGCGTCGGTTTCCTGGCGCTTTTCGGCGTTTCCGTGCAGACCGGCGTCATCATGGTGGAATACATCAATCACCTGCGTGCGGCCGGCAGTTCCATCGAAGACGCCGCTGTGCAAGGAGCGGTGCTTCGCTTGCGTCCGATTATGATGACCATGCTCGTCGCGATTCTCGGCCTGCTACCCGCGGCCATGTCCCGCGGCATTGGCTCCGATTCCCAACGCCCTTTCGCTATCGTCATCGTTGGCGGGCTACTCGCGGCGCTGCTGCTTAGCATCTATTTGCTGCCAACGCTGTACGTTACCTTCGCGCGCGACACAGATCGTTTGCCCCCGGCCGATGCGGAGTGGGAAGAAGCCACCTGAGGCGCTCAGTAGGTTTCGCAAATTGTCTTCCTAGTCTGGTCCTCGAGCTAGAGCCCATTCTTACCCAAACGCGGTATCTCCAGATCGTTGCGTGCCCCGGGACGAGTTTGCTGCTCCCCCTAAAACCCCGTACCGCCCCTAGTGACGCGCGTCACAACGCCACGTCAGACCCCCGGCTACCATGGACTTGAGTCTAATGCACTGCCCCGGGAGACCCCATGAGTCGAAAAATGTCTATTGTCGACGGCAATGAAGCCGCCGCCGCGGTCGCTTACCGCCTGAACGAGGTCATCGCCATCTATCCCATCACTCCTTCTTCTCCCATGGGAGAGTGGTCGGACCAGTGGAATTCCGAACGCAAAAAGAACATTTGGGGCGCCATTCCCGACGTCATCGAGATGCAAAGCGAAGGCGGAGCTGCTGGTGCCCTTCATGGTGCGCTGCAAGCGGGTGCTCTGGGCACAACCTTCACCGCATCGCAGGGCCTCCTGCTGATGATCCCCAATATGTACAAGATCGCCGGGGAACTCACTGCCGCGGTGATTCACGTGGCCGCCCGTACCCTGGCCACTCACGCTTTGTCCATCTTTGGCGATCACAGCGATGTAATGTCCACCCGCTCTACAGGTTTCGCGCTACTCGCGTCCAACTCCGTTCAGGAGGCCAGTGACTTCGCCTGCGTCGCGCAAGCTGCCACCCTGGAGTCGCGCGTTCCTTTCCTTCACTTCTTCGACGGCTTCCGCACTTCCCACGAGGTCAACATGATTGACGGCCTCAGCGACGACGATCTGCGCGCCCTCGTTGATGACAGATTCGTTCGGCAGCACCGCGAACGCGCCATGACCCCAGACCGCCCGATTTTGCGCGGCACCGCGCAAAACCCCGACGTTTTCTTCCAGGCTCGCGAAGCCTGCAACCCGTACTACCGCGCCTGCCCCACCATCGTGCAAGACGTGATGGACCGTTTCGGCAAACATACCGGCCGCAACTATCACCTCTTTGACTACTATGGCCCGGCGGATGCCGAGCGCCTGGTCATCCTGATGGGTTCGGGCGTGGGCGCGGCCGAAGAAACTGTGGATGCCTTGCGAAAAGCAGGAGAAAAAGTAGGCCTACTGAAAGTGCGTTTGTTCCGTCCCTTCGCCGCAGACGCCTTCCTGAAAGCCATTCCTGCCAGCGTGAAGTCCATCGCCGTACTCGATCGCACCAAAGAGCCCGGTGCTCTGGGCGAACCCCTTTATCAGGATGTCCTGACCGCCTACATGGAGCGCTACGCCGCCAACCCCGGCGCCGGCATTCCTCGCATTATCGGAGGCCGCTACGGACTTTCTTCCAAAGAATTCACGCCCGCGATGGTCAGAGCGGTCCTCGATGAACTGAAAAAGCCTGAGCCCAAGAATCACTTCACCGTGGGTATCGTGGACGACGTCACGCACACCAGCCTCACCTATGACCCCGACTTTTCCACCGAAGACCCTCGCACTGTCCGCGCGCTGTTCTACGGCCTCGGCTCCGATGGCACCGTCGGCGCCAACAAAAACTCCATCAAGATCATCGGCAAGGGCACCGACAACTTCGCGCAAGGCTATTTTGTGTACGACTCCAAGAAAGCCGGCGCCGTCACCGTCTCCCACCTGCGCTTTGGCCCGGATCCCATTCGCTCCACCTACCTCGTCACCAAAGCCAACTTCGTGGCCTGCCACCAATTTCAGTTCTTGGATCGCATCGATGTTTTGTCCGCCGCCGAACCCGGCGCTACCTTCCTACTGAACGCTCCCTTCGGCCCAGACGAAATCTGGCAACACATCCCACGCCAGGTCCAGCAAACCATCATTCAGAGGAGGTTGCGCTTCTTCGTCATCGACGGCTACACCGTGGCGCGCGCCGCGGGTATGGGCAGTCGCATTAACACCATCATGCAAACCTGTTTCTTCGCCATCAGCGGAGTTCTTCCGCGCCAAGAAGCCATCGCCGCCATCAAGAAGGCCATTTCCGATACCTACGGAAAGCGCGGCGACGCTGTCGTGCAGAAGAACTATTCCGCCGTGGACCAGGCCCTCGCGCACCTGCACGAAGTGAAAGTCCCGGATAGGGTCACTGCCACCTTCGACATGCTTCCCGCTGTCGCGCCCCAAGCGCCGCAATTTGTTCGCGACGTCTTGGGCACCATCATCACCGGCAACGGCGACGCGCTTCCCGTCAGCGCCATGCCCATCGATGGAACCTTCCCCACCGGTACCGCCATGTGGGAGAAGCGCAACATCGCCAAGGAAATCCCGGTTTGGGACGCCGATCTCTGCATACAGTGCGGCAAGTGTGTTCTGGTCTGCCCCCACGCGGTAATTCGCGCCAAGGTGTACGACTCGTCTTTGCTCAACAACAGACCCGAAACCTTTAAGTCCTCCAAGCCCCGCTGGCGCGAGTTCGAATCCATGCGCTACTCCCTGCAGGTAGCCCCCGAAGACTGCACCGGCTGCAAATTGTGCGTCGAAGTTTGCCCAGCCAAGAGCAAAACTGAAGTGAAGCACAAAGCTCTGAACATGGAGCCACAGGATCCCTTGCGTCAGCCGGAGAGTGTGAACTGGGAGTATTTCCTCTCTCTGCCGGAATTCGATCGCAACCGCATCTCGCACGCGCAGGTAAAGGATTCCCAGCTTCTCGAACCACTATTCGAATTCTCAGGCGCCTGCGCGGGTTGCGGCGAAACGCCTTATCTCAAGCTATTGACCCAGCTTTTCGGCGATCGCTTGATGATTGGCAACGCTACCGGTTGCTCTTCCATCTATGGCGGAAATCTGCCAACGACTCCTTATGCCAAGAACAAGGAGGGTCGCGGCCCAACCTGGTCCAACTCGCTATTCGAAGACAACGCCGAGTTCGGCCTCGGCATGCGGCTCGCCGTCGACGAGCAGAACCACTATGCTCGCGAGTTAGTCACTCGCCTGAGCGGCAAGCTCGGCGACGTGCTCGTGCAGGGCCTGCTCGAAGCCGACCAATCCAAAGAAACCGGCATCGAAGTCCAGCGCCGCCGCGTAGTAGAACTTAAACAAAAACTCGCTGCCCTCGAGGTGCCCGAAGCTCTCGCCTTGCAATCGGTTGCCGATGCCCTCGTTCGCAAGAGCGTGTGGCTCGTTGGCGGCGACGGCTGGGCCTACGATATCGGCTTCGGCGGCTTGGACCACGTGCTCGGCTCCGGGCGCAACGTCAATGTCCTTGTTTTGGACACGGAGGTCTACTCCAACACCGGCGGTCAGATGTCCAAAGCTACGCCTCGCGCGGCCGTTGCGAAATTTGCCACTGGTGGCAAACACACCGGCAAGAAGGACTTGGCCATGGAAGCGGTTAGCTACGGCTACGTCTACGTCGCTCGAGTGGCCATGGGTGCGAACGACACGCATACCGTGAAAGCCTTCCTCGAAGCGGAAGCCCACGATGGTCCGTCCCTCATCATTGCTTACAGCCACTGCATCGCCCACGGTTACGATATGGTGTTCGGCCTGGACCAGCAGAAAAAGGCCGTCCAGAGCGGTTACTGGCCGCTGATGCGCTACAACCCAGCCCTTCGCCTCGAGGGGAAGAATCCCTTTCTCCTCGATTCCAAGGCGCCCAGCATGCCCTTGAAGCAATACGCCTACCAGGAAGCGCGCTACACCATGCTCGTTCGCAGCGATCCCGAAGCGGCTCGCGAATTGCTCCGTCTTGCCCAGGACGACGTGGAACGCCAGTGGCGGGTCTACGCCAACCGCGCCGCCATGGCCGGCCGCTCGGAGTCGCCTCATATTGCTCCCGAAGCGCCGGAATCTGCACCGGAGACCGTGAAAAAGGGAGGGGAAGAGGAATGAGCGACCTATCCACACAATATCTGGGGCTGACTCTGAAGTCGCCGTTGCTGGCCTCCGCCTCTCCGCTGAGCGAATCGGTGGACAACATCAAGCGTCTGGAAGACCAAAATCTCGGTGCCGTGGTGTTGCCCTCTCTTTTTGAGGAACAACTTCAACTCGAAAGCCTGCGCGTAGACTCCGATCTATCACGCGGCGTCGACAGCTTTCCCGAGTCCACGGATTTTTTTCCCGACCTGCAGACCTATAATCTTGGGCCCGACGGCTATCTCGAGTTAATCCGCCAGGCCAAGGAAAGCGTGGACATCCCGATCATTGCCAGCCTGAATGGCGTTTCGAAAGGAGGCTGGCTGCAATACGCGCGACTGATGCAGGAAGCCGGGGCCGACGCCATCGAACTGAACATCTATTCCATCGCCACGGATCCTGCGCTCACCGCCAGTGAATTGGAACAGGATTATATCGATCTGGTCCGCCAGTTGAAGCGCAGTGTTGGCATCCCGCTTGCCGTAAAACTCTCACCGTTTCTCACCGCTCCTGCCAACATGGGCGTGCGGCTCGACGAAGCGCGCGCCGACGCCATCGTGCTCTTCAACCGTTTCTATCAACCCGATTTCGATATCGAGCACATGGAAATTGCTCCCAGTCTGTCCCTCAGCCGGCCCGAGGAATTGCTCCTGCGCCTTCATTGGACGGCAATTCTTTGCGGGCACGTGCGCGCCGACCTCGGGATTACCGGGGGCGTTCATAGCTCTCGCGACGTCATCAAGTGCATTCTGGCGGGAGCCAAAGTCGCGTTCATGACCTCGGCTCTGCTGCGCAATGGTGTGCACCATGCCGCGCACGTTTTGACGGAGTTGGATCGCTGGCTTGAGGAGAATGAGTACGATTCCGTGCAGCAGATGTGCGGCAGCATGAGCCACGGCTCGGTGCCGGACCCCAGCGCGTTCGAACGTGGCAACTATATGAAGGTGCTCAGCTCCTACACGCTGCGCGCAAACGTCTTCAACGACTAGATATCCAGTCTTTCGTTCAGTCGCGCTCGCTCCAGGCCGAACAGCGGGTCGGCCAGCTCGGCATGCCCCTTGCCGGATTTGAATTTACGCTCCGTTCGCTCGGGTGACCGAGCGCGGAAGCCCTCTATGGTCGTTCGAGCGCTTCCTGTTTCCCCCGTTCGGCGAATACTTCTTTGGCAATGTGAAACGCGTTATTCGCTGCGGGCACCCCGCAATAAATCGCTGTCTGCAGCAGCACCTCTTGAATCTCCTTGCGTGTTACGCCGGTGTTAGCAGCGGCACGCAAATGTAGCCGTAATTCATCGGGCCGGTTTAATGCCACCATCATCCCAATCGTCAGCAAGCTCCGCGTTTTTCGCGGCAGTCCTGGACGGGCCCAAATCTCGCCCCAGGCATATCGCGTAAGCAGTTCAAAAAAGTCCCCGTTAAAATTATTCTCCTCAGCTCGCGATCGTTCTACGTGTACATTTCCAAGCACCGCTCGTCGCACCTTCATACCTTGGGCATGACGTTTCCGCTCATCCATTGCCAGGCTCCTTTACGCCAGGAGAAACCGCAACACGTTCTTGTTGAACTCGTTCCTCGCTTCGAGATTGCACAGATGCGACCCTGGCAGTTCGACACAGGCCGCACCCGGAATGGTCTTGGCCAGAAATTGGGATTCACTCGGTGGTGTCCCGGGATCATCTTTCCCGACCACCACCAAACAGGGAATCCGGATAGAGTCAATCGTGTTCCTCTGATCGCTGTCGCGCACGGCCGCACAGCTTGCGGCGTAGCCCCGCGGGTCCGTGGACCCCAACATCGCTCGCACGGTGTGGACCTCATTAGCATGGGTCGAACGAAAACCAGAAGTGAACCATCGGTCGAGCACGGCACCCGCTACCGCTTTCATTCCTCCGCGCTCCACGGTCTCAATTCGCTTGTTCCACGTGTCGTCCGTGCCAATTTTCGCCGCCGTGCTGCAAAGCACCAGCTTGTGGAATCTCTTCCCGGCATTCGCCCCCAGGAACATTCCCGTTAATCCCCCCATGGAAAGTCCGCAGAAATTCACGCGATCCAGCTTGAGAGCATCCAGCAAATGCACCGCATCCCAACTCAATTGCTCGATGGTGTAGGGCCCCGGCGTGACCTCGGATTGACCATGTCCCCGCGTGTCGTAACGAAGAACGCGAAACTTTTCTGATAGCGCCGCCAGCTGGGCATCCCACATATGCATGTTCGTGCCCAGTCCATTACAAAACATCAACACCGGAAGATGCTCGGCGCCCGACCATTCATAATAGATCCTCAGGTCCCGTAAGCTCGCAATGGGCATGACTATCCTCTTTTGTTTGCGCAATCACGTGGTCCACAAATTCATCCGCCCTTCCGAGATAATTCCTCGCATCGAACAGGCCTTCCAAATCCGCGGGGGCCAGATGTCCGTGCAGTCCTGGTTCCTCGCGCAGGACATCCTTTAACGCACGCTTCATCTCCAACGATTTCTTGCACGCCGCTTCCACCAGCAAATGCGCGGGCATCTTCCCCATGCGATCGGCCAACGCCATCGTCACCGCTTCCGCAAAGATCAGCCCACCCGTAGCTCCAAGATTCTCTCGCATCCGCTGTGCGTCAACTTGCAATCCTGGCAGCATCTCTGCCAGGTGGTGCAATGCTCCGCCGCTCAGCCGCAGTATTTCCGGCAGCGTTTCCCATTCTGCTTGCCAGCCGCCAAGTCCACGTTGATGCTCCTGCGTCATTGCAGACAGCATCGTCGCCACCAATCCCGGCACTCGCGTTCCCGCCGCTAACACTACCGCACACGTCACCGGATTCCGCTTTTGGGGCATCGTCGACGACGAGCCGCGACCCTCTTCTGCGGGCTCGAACAGCTCCGCGACCTCGGTCTGCGAGTGCAGCGAAATATCTCGTGCGATTTTTCCCAATGTCCCGGTTAGCAGTCCCAAAAAAGTTGCAACCTCCGCCATGCGATCGCGATGTGCATGCCAGGGAACGGCAGACAGCGCGAGGCCAAGTTCTTCCGCCAGGGCGGTTGCCACTTTTGGCCCATCACCGTGAAGCGCCGCCAATGTACCCACGGCCCCGCCGAATTGCACAACCAGCACACGCGGCCGAATCTCCGTCAACCTGCGCCGGTGCCGCAAAATTGCGTCCAACCACCCGGCCGCGATGTACCCGAATGTTGTAGGCAGAGCCTGCTGCATCCAGGTGCGCGCCACCATCAACGTGCCTCGATGCTTCTGAGCCAACTCCATCAAAATCCTGCTCAGCTTCGCCAAATCTCCTTCGATTCGAGTGACAACATCGCGCACTTGGAGCACTAACCCGGTGTCGATAACGTCCTGGCTCGTTGCGCCCCAATGCACAAAGCGCGCCGCATCCCGGTCTTGTTGTGAAACCGCTTCCGTCAGATGTTTGATCAGGGGGATCGCGATATTTCCAGCAAGAGCTGCCTGCTTTGCGATCGTCGAGACATCAACGTGCAGCGTGCCGCACTGTTTCGCGATATGTTTCGCGGCTCCCTCTGGAATCACGCCCACACGAGCTTCCGCTTTCGCCAGCGCGGCTTCGAATTGCAGCATCGTCTTTAAGCACGATTCAGCGGATAGAATCTGTTCCAGCGCGGTGTAGGAGAAGAGTTCGTCGTAGAGGGTCATGCGCGAGCGCTCGGCGTCTCAATACTCGAAGAAAACCGTCTCGTTGTCGCCTTGCAAGTGTATATCCCATCGTAACTCTTTTTGGTCATCGCCTTCACGTTTGGCGATCAACGTATCACGGCGCGCCGCCGGAACCAGCGCAAGCACTGCGTCGCGCTCATTTGCCGCCTCGCCCGGAAAGTACAGTCGGGTGATCAATCGGCGCAACAATCCTCTCATGAACAGCGAGATCGCAAGATGCGGCGCCTGCCGCCCATCGTTCGGTCCTGCGACGCTCCCCGGCTTGATCGTCGTAAAGCAAAATTCCCCCTCCTCGTTCACCGGAACTCGCCCAAATCCAAAAAATCTATCTCCAGCCATGCGGTTCCGGTCATCCTCCGGGTGCGCGTAACGGCCCTCGGCGTCCGCTTGCCAGATCTCCAGCAAGGCGTCCGGCACCGGCTGTCCATCCCCATCTAAGATCCGCCCGCTTATCGAAACGCGTGTGCCATCAACCGCACCAGGTGTCAGGTCCGTTCGCTCCAGCCACGAATATCCGATGGCATAGAATGGCCCCACCGTTTGCGAAGGTGTTGTTCGCCCGCTCATCAACGCTCCATCGGCGTGGTATTGCGTCCGCGTAAGATAATATCGAATCGAAAGCCCAAGGCAATCTCCGGAGTGGTTGTTGCCCAATCAAATTTCGAAATTAAACTATTCTTTGCCGCCCGGTCATTTACACTGTTGAAAATCGGATCGAATTCCAGTAGGGGATCGCCTGGAAAATACATTTGCGTCACCAATCGCGTCGCAAACGCGGGACCGAACAACGAAAAATGAATATGCTGCGGACGCCACGCGTTCACATGGTTCCGCCAAGGATAAGCCCCCGGACGGATCGTAATAAACCGGTAACGCCCCTCATCGTCGGTAAATGTCTGACCCACGCCGGTAAAATGCGGATCCAACGGCGCGTCGTGCTGGTCCCATTTGTGCAAATAGCGCCCCGCGGCATTCGCCTGCCAAATCTCCACTAACGTTCCGCGCACCGGCCGGCCATCCTCGTCCATGACTTTCCCGGTGACAAGAATGCGCTCACCAATGGGCGCACCTTGGCCTTGCCGCGTCAGGTCGCACGCCTTAGCGGCAACAAGATCCTTGCGAAAGATCGGTCCGGTGATTTCCGACAGCGTGTCTGGCAATTCAATTAACGGCCGCGTGGGCGCTCGTTTCAGCGAGGATACATACGGCGGATGGAGGTACGGTGGCTGCGTTCCGTCCTGCGGCTTGCGATACCCGCGCAATGGCTTCACGCTTTCCACCTCGCCTATACGCGCTCCAGAATGACCGAGATCCCCTGGCCCACTCCGATGCACATGGTGCACAACGCGAATCGACCCTTCGTGCGTTGCAGTTGGTACAGAGCCGTGGTCGCAAGCCGCGCCCCGCTGGCGCCGAGCGGATGCCCAATGGCAATCGCACCGCCATTCGGATTCACATATCGCGCATCGTCAGGCAAGCGAAGCTCGCGCAACACCGCCAGCGCCTGCGCCGCGAAGGCTTCGTTCAACTCAATCACGTCCATCTGCTCAATCGTCATACCAGCCTTCGCCAGCACTTTCCGACTGGCTGGCACCGGCCCCATGCCCATCACCCGTGGAGCCACGCCCGCCGCCGCCGCGGCAACCACACGAGCCTTTGGCGTCAGCCCGTACTTCTTCACCGCCGCTTCGGACGCAAGCAACAATGCACATGCTCCATCATTCACCCCGGAAGCGTTTCCGGCGGTCACCGTGCCATCGGGCTTCACCACACCCTTCAACTTCGTCAGTCCTTCCAGTGTCGAATCCGGCCGCGGCTGTTCGTCCACGGATACCACAACCGGATCGCCTTTCTTCTGTGGGATCGTCACGCTCACGATTTCTTCTGCCAGTCGTCCCGCCTTCATCGCTTCGGCTGTCCTCTGCTGGCTTCGCAGCGCAAACGCATCTTGATCTGCTCGGGCTACCTTATATTCCTCAGCAACAATCTCCGCGGTCTCCGGCATCGCGTCTGTTCCATATTTCGCTTTCATCGCCGGATTCACAAACCGCCAGCCAATGGTCGTGTCTTCCAGCTTCATCCCACGCGAAAACGCACTGTCCGCCTTGCCCATCACGAACGGCGCCCGCGACATGCTCTCCACGCCACCGGCAATCACCAGCTCCATTTCGCCGCTCTTGATCCCTCGCGACGCCACAGCAAGCGCGTCCAGACTTGATCCGCACAGCCGGTTCACCGTGCTGCCCGATATCTCCTTTCCCAGGCCCGCCAACAGCAGTGCCATTCGCGCCACATTGCGATTATCCTCGCCCGCCTGGTTGGCGCAGCCGCAGATCACATCATCCAGCGCGTTCCAATCCACGGTCGGATTGCGTTCCACAATCGTCTTGATGGGAATTGCCGCAAGATCGTCCGTCCGCACTCCCGAAAGGGCGCCGCCATAGCGCCCAAACGGCGTTCGGATCGCGTCACAAATATAAGCAGTGGTCATGGCTGGTAGGGCATTCCTCGCTTAAGTCTACCGTAAACACACACGCCAAGACCAAATGCCATGCAAGCTCTGCCGGTCTACGGTAGACTCGGCGAAGGCCACTTTGGCCGCTTGCCTTTCACCGACTATGCTCATCCATCGCAAGGAAATCCAGATCGAATGGGGCGATTGCGATCCCTTCGGAATCGTCTTCTTCCCGCGCTATTTCGAGTATTTCGACGCCTGCACCAACGCACTCTTTCACCGCGCCTTGGGCCTCAAGAAAGCGGAGATGCTGCGCCATTTCAACATCGCCGGTATCCCACTCGTTCAGGCCAGTTGCAATTTCTTTCTGCCTTCCTCCTTCGGCGACGTCGTCCACGTGGATTCTAGTGTGACCAGGTGGGGCTCCAGCAGCTTCACCGTGCAACACAAACTTTTTCGCGGGGACCTCCTCGCCATCGAGGGCATCGAAAAACGTGTCTGGACCGTGCGCCTTCCGGGCGACCCACGTCAAGCCAAGGGCCAACCCATCCCAAAGGAAGTCATCGAGAAGTTCTCCTGAACGACTTACTTCCGCGAATGGCGAAACTTAGAACACAAGTCGGAATCGTCGGCGCCGGCCCCGCGGGATTAACGCTTGCCCATCTGCTCCATCTACAGGGCATTGCGTCTATAGTCCTGGAGCGCCATTCTCGCGAATACATCGAAACCCGTGTGCGCGCCGGCGTGCTCGAGCAGGGCACCGTCGATCTTCTCTGCGATTCCGGCGTCGGCACGCGCCTGAAACGCGAAGGCTTGCAGCACGGAGGCGTGGAACTCCGCTTCGACGGTCATGGCCATCGTATCGATTTTCAAGACTTGGTCGGCAAATCCATCACCGTTTACGCGCAACAGGAAGTCGTCAAGGATTTAGTCGCCGCACGCCTCTCCTACCGAGCCCCGATCTTCTTCGAAGCCGAGGCCATGCACATCGAGAATTATGATGCTGAGCCGGCCATCCATTATCAGCACGACGGGCAACGCCACGAGATTGCCTGCGATTTCATTGCCGGATGCGACGGTTTCCACGGCATCTGTCGTCCTGCCATCCCCGCCGATCAAATCCAAATTCACGAGCGACACTATCCCTTCGCCTGGCTCGGAATCCTCGCGCGAGTTCCTCCTGCTTCCCACGAACTCATTTATACCTACCATGAACGAGGCTTCTCCCTGCTCAGCATGCGCTCGCCGGAAGTCTCGCGTCTTTATCTCCAATGCGAACCTGACGAGAACATCGAAAACTGGTCCGATGACCGAATCTGGCAGGAATTGCGCACCCGCATGGCTACTCGCAAAGGCTTTCAATTGAACGATGGCCCGATCTTCCAGAAGGGCATTACGCCGATGCGGAGCTTCGTAGCGTCTCCCATGCAGTTTGGGAAATTGTTTCTGCTCGGCGACGCTGCCCATATTGTTCCACCCACGGGCGCCAAAGGTTTGAACTTGGCAGTTGCCGATGTGCGCGTGCTCACTCGTGGACTCGTGGAATTCTACAAACGCGGACACTGCGAGCCATTACGGCAATATACCGAGCGCTCTTTGCGTCGCGTTTGGAAATGCCAGCGCTTCTCCTGGTGGATGACTTCCATGCTCCACCGCTTCCCCAACGAAGACAGTTTCTCTCACCATATCCATCTCGCCGAACTCGACTATGTCACCAGTTCCCGCGCCGCTCGCGCCTCCCTCGCCGAGAACTACGTAGGCCTCCCATTTGATACCCCCGGCCTGTTCTGATTCTCTCTTTACGCACACTTCAATCGAATCCACTCACACATAACTTGACGCTCACCGCTATGCGGGATAAGGTGACGACTGTCAAAACCGTCGCATCCGAATCGAGAAAACCATCCGCAGACGTGGTTCTTTCAACTGGGTTGTGGTACGAACTGCTTCCGTGGCGGTCTCCTTGGCCTGCCTTTTGCCGGGCACTGCAACTTTCGCCCAGGCGCTGCTCAAGTCCACCGCACCGGCAATGCCAGACGCTGCCACCCGCACGGAAAATTCCGCCGGCTGCCGCATCATTTATCTCGGCATCGTGGGTGCCCTCGAGCCGGCGAACAACAAGCACTCCGGCATCGTTCAGATTCGCGAAACGCTCGAGGGCAAACAGTTTTCCGACGTATGCGCGAAATCCGTCTCGCCCTACGTGTGGACCGAGGGCCGCGACTGGCTGATGCAACATTTCCCTCCCCACCCCGGCGCGCTCACCCCCCAGGAGTTACAACATTCGCCAAAGGTCATTCTCGTGGGCCACAGCATGGGTGGCTGGGCCATCATGAGCGTCGCGCGAGACCTCCGCGACCGCGATATTCCCGTGGAACTGACCGTTCAGGTCGACAGCGTTGGCCTTACCGATTACACCATTCCACGTAACGTAAAGTCCGCCGCCATTTTTCACGCCAACGACGTCCTGATGTTCATGACCACCAAACATGTTCGGCTGGAAGATCCGGCGCACACCAAAATTGTGGCCGATGTCAAGGTAGCAGGGGCCAACCATCAATCCATCACCCGGGATCCGCGAATCCGCGAAATGGTGATGAATATGGTCGCGAGTCTTAGAACCGCAGCCTTAGCCGCAAAGTCCACGCCTGAAATGCTCCAGCCAGCCGAGCACCGTTCGGTCGGCCTGGATCAGAAGTAATTCCCGGAAATTTAATTTCTGGCCTGCGCGGATTTCCGCGATCCCGACTGAGTGGCGCAACCCCGTTGCGCCCCCAGTTCTTGTGCGAAACCTACCAGCCCTGGCGATACTGCCGGCTCAGATATTGATTGGCATCCGGAACATTCGTGACATGCATGTTCGCGCCGTCGTAATTGATTTTTCGTCCGGCACGCAGCGCCACCACTCCCAGCAACATCACTTCCGTGAGCTTGGCGGCGTATTCGAATAGCGAATCGGCCTGCGTCTTACCCTTGGCCGCGTCCACCCAGTTTAGCTCGTGCTCTTCGTTGGGGATGCGCGCTAGTTTTTGCGGTGGTGTGCCCACCGAATCCTGCAGCGATTTTGGTAGCAACCGCGGATGCGCACCGTAAGTATTGTGCATCAGCTTCCCCTTGCTGCCGATCAGGATCGCGCCACCTTCCTTGATCAATTCCTCGTCTCCCAATTCCTCCGGCTTCGGAGGCATCAGTCCGCCGTCATACCAGGTCAGCTTCACCGGTGGCATCGAGCCGCGCGCCGGAAATTGGTAGAAGATCAGTTCCGCACTAGGATACGAAACTCCATTGAACGGCGTCGAAACGGTCTCGATGGAAGTAGGCAGCCCCAGATTCAACGCCCACATGGAAACATCCAGCAGATGTGCGCCCATATCGCCGATCGCCCCGCAACCCCAATCCGTCCAGCCTCGCCAATTAAATGGGTGGTAGATCGGATGGTACGGAACCGTTGGCCCCACGCCCAGGAACAGGTCCCAGGAAAGCGTTTCCGGAATCGGGTAATTGCCGGCCATCGCATTGGCCAGTCGCTCGTTCACGCCGCCTTGGTCCCACTTCAACGTGTCCAGTGGTTCCACCGCAGCTTTCGGCCGTGGCACTCCTTGCGGCCAGAATCCCACCGGACGATCCGTCCACACGTGAATCTCGCGCACTTCTCCAATCGCGCCAGACCATACCCACTCCACCGCCGTGCGTGTGTCGTCCAGCGACTTACCCTGATTGCCCATCTGCGTCGCCAGTTTCGTTTCCGTGGCCTTCTTCGCCAGTTGGCGCGCTTCGTCCACGCTCCAGCACAAGGGCTTCTGCACATACACATGCTTCTGGATGTCCATGCAAGCCAGCGCGATCGGCGCATGCATATGATCTGGCGTTGCAATCACCACCGCGTCGATGTCCTTCTGCTGGTCCAGCATTTTCCGATAATCGGAATAGCGCTTCGCCTTCGGAATCAGATCATTTTTCAGGTGCAGGATATTCGCCATTCGCGCCTTTGCTTTTTCGGAATCGAACGTCGGAGCCGGCTTGCCATTCGCAGGCGTCGCGTCCGGATGGTCGATGTGCGCTTGCAGGTTGGCCACGTCCGTATCCAACCGCGAGAGGTTCTTATCCGTGTAGCCCCAATCCACGTCACACAGCGCGACGATATTTTGACTCGCCAGATTAATCAGATTGCTCCGGCCCATTCCTCCAACTCCCACGCATGCGATATTCAACACGTCGCTGGGTGGGGTATAGCCTCTTCCGAGCACATGACGGGGAACGATTGAAATTGCGGCACCAGTTACTGCGGCACTGCGGATAAAGCTACGGCGTGACACCTCGTCTTTAGCGTTCATTCAGGGATTCCTCCATCTGCACGACATTATGACTCACAAAATCGTTATTGCCATGGCTATCTTGCAGAAAGTGCAACCGCTATGCGCAAATATGGCGCGCTACGAAATTCACCCACTCCGAATGCTCTACATCCAGAACCAGTCTTTGTGGGCCACTTGAGCTCATTGCCACCCGCTCGTTCTGGTCCGCAAAAAAGGCAACGAGCGCTGTTCCAAAACTGAAGCTCGCGCCCAACATGAATAGAAACTCCGCTGACCGTGTCCTGTTCCTGCGTACGGGAGTGCGGGGGGATAAATTCGCTGTGCGCGGAAATGGATTGCGAGTAACGTAAGGCCCGGGCAGGCCTTGCGGCTGAGGAGCCTGTGGCGAAAAGCGGTGCCTGGGTCGCCGCACTGCACGTTGCAAAAGCGCCAGTCCAAAGACTGGCATTACACTAGCGGCGGCGGAGGCAGAGGTCTGCGCCGCACTCACCTGGCAAGAGCACGGACCCGTCTCCAAGAACGAGGAGGAGCCATGAAGATTCTGGTAGGCGTCGATGATTCGAAACACGCGGAAGCCGCGGTGCACGCCCTGGGGCAATATTTCAAGCCGGGCAGCACGCAGGTGCGCCTCTTGCATGTTCTGGCGCCGCTGACGCTTGACGTGGTACCGCAGATGGCGCGTGGCTATGCCCCGGAACTGGAACATCAGGCCACGGAGGTACGCGCGCTGCTGGAGAAATACGCGGGACAACTGCGCGCGGAAGGCTACACGGTAGACACGGCGACGGAAACGGGCGACGTGCGCGAGACCATCCTGGACGCCGCGACGCTGTGGCAAGCGGACCTTATTCTGTTGGGATGCCACGGACACAAAGGCATGGGGCGCCTGCTGCTGGGGAGTGTGGCGGAGTCGGTGGTGCGCCAGGCGAACTGTTCGGTGTTGGTGGTGCGCATGCCGCGGAGCCCGGCAGCAGATTGAGGGAGGCGCTCGTTTGCTGCTGGTGCGGATGGTGTTGATGCTGCACTGCGGGTGGCGTGAGATTTTGGTGTACACTTTGGTTTCCCACCTCTGCCGCAAACCAAACCCGGAGTGTCTTATGACGGAAGAACGCAAATTCGCGATTCTGTTCGCGGCAACGCTGCTTTCTGCGCGCAAATTATCTCAGCTGGAGTCGGACCGGCCGAGTCCGGTGAAATTCTGCGCCGTAGATCGGGCGATTGATCAGGCGGTGTTTATTTTGAAGAGGATTGATGAACGGTGGCCCACGAGTGCGTGACGGAGAGTTCGAAGTGGCCAGTGGCGAGAGCAAGTCGATCGGCGAAGGAGGCGGCGTAACCCTGCGAAGCTCAGGGCAAGAAGCCGCGCCCCTACAAGAGACACAACAGGGGTAATGGTAGCTGCAGAGGATCAATGAGCGGTGAAGCGTAGGAAGAGAGATTCATCGCAGAAGACGCGACGGAAAACCGTACCTCGCTTCGCGAACTCCGCTCGGAATGACGGGTGGATAAAGCGAAAGGTGACCTAAAGGTTGGCCAAGACGCACGGGCAGGAGTGCCGGTGCCACAAGAAAAAGGGCGCATCGGAGATCGATGCGCCCGGAAGAATAGGAACGGAAAAGGCAGGCGGCGTAAAGCCGCCCCTACAAGTGCTAGCGCATGCCCGTGCCGCCAGCGGAGCTAGCGGACTTGGCGTTTGGGTCCAGACTCAGCAGGCCTTCGGTCGCGGAAACGGCCACGATGGAACCATCGTGGCGCGTCCACACCGCCGGGAAGTAGCTCTGCGAGAGCGGATCGTCCATACGCTGCCAGGTCTTGCCGCCATCGAAGGACGCGACTACACCATGCTTCTGCAGCGTGGCCACCAGTGCGGAGCCGTTGCCCGCCACAGAATTGAAGGACAGTTCGCGAACTTCCGCGCGGTTCCAGGATTTGCCGCCATCATGTGTGCCGTACAGGCCCATGTTGGTGGTGATGAATAGGGAAGAATCGTCGACGCGGTGCAGGCGCAGATTGCCGGCGTTGGCGAAGGAAAGTTCCTGAGCATCCCAGCTCTCGCCCTGGTTGGAGGAGAAGAGCAGGTTCTTGTCGACGATGGCCCAAACGTCGTCACCGTTGGCGGAAACTTCCACGGACTGCGCGAGCTTGTGGACCAGAGGATCCTTGCCGTCGGTCTTCCAGGTTTTGCCCTGGTCGGTGGAGATGAGCAGGCCGCCGGTGGTTGCGGCGTACCAGGCATCATTGCCGAACGCCATATCGTTGACCAGGAACGCGGAGAGCACCGGAACCGGCTTCTTGGCTACAGGAGCTTTCGCTGCTGCGGCGTGCTTACCCTTCGCGGTCGTCTTTGCGGCCGCGGCAGCGGGCGTCGCGTCGGCAACATACATGCCCACGCGTTCCCACTTTTTGGTGGTCTCGTCATACTTGGACCAGCCGCCTTTGGTGAGCGAAGCCCACCAGCCAGAAGGCGTGGAGTACACGTGGCGCACTTCGGTGCGCTTCAGGCCAGGACCAAGCGTCTTCCAGGAATTGCCGGCGTCGCGGGTTTCGATGAAGGCGTTCTCGTCGAAGGTGAGGACGACGAGCGCGTTGCCCGGATGCTCGCGGTCAACGGCCACATCCGAAATGTGCATGTGGTGGAAGCCGCTGTTGGCGGAGATGAAGGATTCGCCGGCGTCGTTGCTGATCTGCACGCCTTCGCGCTCGGTGCCGATGATGAGCTTCTTAGGATTGTTCTTGTCGATGATCATCGCGTTGATGATCCAATCCCCCGGCGTGATGCGACGAAAATCCTTTTCGTTGGTGGTCTTCCACAGGCCGCTGGTGGTGCCGGCATAAAGGGTGTTGGGATCCGTGGGATCCATGCGAATTAATTGCGTGCGGCGGAACACGTTGGGAATGCTCTTGTACTTCACCCAATCTGTGCCGGAATCGGTGCTGTGATAAATGCCGGAGCAGGCCACTGCGTGCACGTTTTCGGAGTTCGCGGGATCGACGATGATGTTCATCACGTCCGAGTCGTCAATCATGCCCTTCACAACCGGGAACCAATTCTTGCCGCCGTCGGTCGTCTTCCAGGGCAAGTGGTACGTGCCGGCGTAAATGATGTTGTTGTCCTTGGGGTCGAACGCGAGCGAATCAAAGCGGTTCAGGTCCGGATGATGCTCGGGAGTGATCATGGTCCAGCTGGCACCTTCGTCGGTGGAGCGGTATACGCCCGTGAGCGAACCCGCGAGGAGCAGCTTGGGATCCGTGGGAGATTGCGCGAGCGCGCGAACGGTTTCGTGCGCCAGGCCAATGATATTCCAGGTGTGACCGCCGTCATCGCTGCGATAAACGCCTCCGCCTCCTGAGTACAGCGTCCAGCTGCTGGCATAAAGGCGATTCGCATCGCGCGGGTCCACGATGATGTGGGTGATGACGTCGTCTTGGCCGGAGCCAATGCGGCTGATCATCATCCAATGACCGCCTTCGTCGGTGGAAGTGAAGACGTGGCCGTCGGAAGTGCCCATAAATAGGGTGTTGGCGTTATGTGGGTCGGCCGCCAGGGAGATTACCGTACCACCTGGAGGACCGGCTTGTTTCCAGACCTGTGCGGACAGGGAACTCGCGGTGGTGGCAGCAATGGCCACCAATCCCAAACTGAGAAGTGCTCGTTTCATATGGCTCAGATTCTCTCCTAAGGGCAGCAAAGCCCACAAGACGGAAGTGTACTTAGGGAAGGATAGGAGGAGATGCTGGCCGTTGGGACAGAATGGGTGCAAGGAGGTTCCGTACTAGTACTGTGTCCTAGGTTGGGGCAGTGGGGCCGAGTACGTTATTATATGGCAACTTCTTTCCTATTCAGGTGTTCTATTTGGTGAGAAGCATTCAGGCAGGCTGGCTGACGCTTCTCGGGTCCGGAAAGTTGAAAGTGGGCTCTTCAAGGGATCGGGTTATGAACGCTATCTCGGTACGCTCCAAAGTAGGTGCGCTGGCGGGTGGGTTCGCCATGGTGCTGCTTTTGTCAGCACCTGCGGTGCGCGCACAAGACCAGGCACCGCGGCAGGATGAGCCACAAGTTCAGACGCAGCCTCCGGTGCAGACCACGCCGCAGGCGGAAGAGCAAAGTCAAGTGCCGGCGGACCCGAACGCGGGTATGAACGGCACAACGATGCCGCCGGTGGACGACAATATTACGGACGACGAGTCGCACAACCCGCCTTCGCGCGTAGCGCGCATCAGCTTTATTGACGGTTCCGTGTCAATGCAACCGGGTGGCACCGGTGATTGGGGCGCGGCGGTGAAGAACCGTCCCGTGACCATTGGCGACAAGATTTGGGTAGACAAGGATTCACGAGCGGAACTGGATGCTGGCTCGGTCGCCATGCACCTCGGCGGCATGACCGCTCTTTCCTTTTTGAACTTGGATCAAAACGTAACGCAGATTCGCCTACCGGAAGGGAAAATGAATTTCCGCGTGCGCGAAATCCGGCAGGGAGAGAATTACGAAGTCGACGCGCCAAACATGGCCTTCACCGTGAAGGAAGCCGGAGCGTTCCGCATCGATGTAAATGAGAATGGCGATTTCACCAGCGTTACTGCGATTCGTGGCGCCGGCGAAATTGCGGCGTCGGGTCAGGTGTATCCGGTAAAGGCCGGTGAGCGGCTCGACGTTACCGGAACGGATGGCAGCGTGAAAGTTTCCAGCGGGCCGGGGCAGAATCCGGATGCACTGGACCAATGGGCGCAGCAGCGAGACCTCGGTGAAGACAATTCCGTTTCGTCGAAGTATGTGAACCGCGACACGGTGGGATATAGCGATTTGGACGATTACGGAACCTGGAAGCAGGATGATACCTACGGAAACGTCTGGGTGCCGAACAACACCGGACCGGACTGGGCGCCGTACAGCGACGGAAATTGGTCATACGTAGCTCCGTGGGGTTGGACTTGGGTTGGCTATGAGCCTTGGGGCTTTGCTCCCTATCACTACGGCCGGTGGCACTATTTTGGATCGTATTGGGGCTGGTGCCCTGGTCCGATCTATTCCTATCCGTTCTATGGGCCCGCGTATGTAGGCTGGCTGGGTGGCGGATTTGGATTCGGATTCGGGTTTGGTTGGGGCTGGGGCGGCGGTTTCGGTTGGTTCCCGCTGGGCTGGGGGGAGCCGTTCCACCCGTGGTACCACTGCGGACGCGGTTACTGGTACAACGCCAACGTGCATAACGCGTATTTCCACAATTTCAATGGGCATCCAGGCGCATATCACAACTGGAATTACGTGTACGCCCACAACACACACGCGGTCACAACGGCATCGCGCAATACGTTCGTGAACGGAGAACGTGTCAACCGCAGTGCGCAGCACTTAACGGAAGCGTCCTTGCGCGGCGCCCAGGTGACGAACCATATCAGCGCCACGCCAACGCGTGCCAGTGCACTGGGCGCGGCGAACATGCACAGCGTGGCCACGCCATCGCGGAGCATCGAGAATCGCAGCGTAGTGGCGCGGACCGCGCCGGCAGCGGCTGCCTCGCATTCCGCGTATCGCACCATGAATAATTCCAGTTTTGCCAATCGTGGCAATAGCACGACCGTGGCGCACTCTGTGGCCACGACCAATCCGACGCGCGCCATGAACGGTATGAGCACCAGCCGGCAGTCGGAGCTGGCAGGCAGCCGTCCGCCGTATGCTTCACAATCGGGCAGGACCGGGAACACCTCGACGTACAACTCGAGCCGAACTGCCTCCGCCAATTCGACGCGCTCCTGGAACGCTCAAGGAAACCGTACTGATTCCGGACGCGCGCCGCAAGGATTCGGCAGCGCCAACCGTCCAGCAAATACGACGAGTGGCACGCGCAACAGTTCCACAAATCGCCCGCCATGGGCAGGCACGGGAAACACCGGTGCCACGCAACGCTATTCCGGCTCCGCCAACAGACCTCCGGCAAGCTACAACGGCAGCCGTTCCTATTCGCCGCCTTCTTACAACGGCAACCGCGGTTACTCCGCACCGCGGTCGTATAGCTCCGCGCCTCGTGGCGGGTATTATTCAGCACCGCGTTCGTACTCCGCGCCTCGCTCGTATTCCGCACCCCATTCCTACTCTGCCCCGCACAGTTATAGTGGCGGCAGCGGGTCTTATCATGGTGGCGGTGGAGGCGGATCGCACGGCGGTGGTGGCGGACATCACTAATCCGTCTTCAAAATCCTTGTTCCCGCTCCTTCTCATTTGTAGCGCCGCGCCTTTAGCCCGGCATCTTGGATTTTTTTTCCTTGCAGCGCTGGCCCTCTATTGCTTTCAAGGCGCGGCGCTAGAAGTCAGCAAAACAAATTTATGGCCCGCTTTCTCCATTGGCAGCGGGCCATTTTTGTGTCTTGCCTCTTAAGCGACCGGCGCCGCGCTTCTCACAACTGTTTTTTCTCCTCCGTGTTACACATAGTGATGCCGGGTTACCAGGTTCAGTTCCCAACCTATCTGGGAGCGGATAGTACGGAAGATATTCCGGCCTGACACCGCGAACTTTCTCAAACCGTCATGGCCATGTGCAGTCAATATACGGGCGGAGTGAAAGCTTCCAGGAGAGAGAAAGTCTTATGAACAATCGTGCGCAATACGGGCTGATGCTAGGCGGTCTGCTCTTGGCTTTTCTGGTAGTCGCACCCCTTCGCGTTCTAGCGGATGGCGATGATCCTCCAGGCCGCGTAGCGCGGCTCAGCTTGGCCGATGGCCAAGTTTCCTTCAGCCCTGCAGGCGTGGACGATTGGGTCGCCGCCGTACTGAATCGTCCCATCACCACCGGCGACAAATTGTGGACCGATCAGAATAGCCGCGCCGAACTTCACGTGGGTTCAGCCTCGATCCGTCTTGGGGAGCAGACCGGCTTCTCCTTCTTGAATCTCGACGATCGCATGATGCAGTTGCGTGTAACCGAAGGGACCGTAGGTATCCGCGTACGACACCTTGCACAGGATGAGTCCATCGAAGTGGATACGCCGAATCTGGCGTTTTCGATCCTTCGCCCGGGCCGCTATCGCATCAGCGTAAACGAGGGCGGTGACACCACCTTGATTAATGTGCGTGATGGAGACGGAGAAGTTACCGGTGGCGGATCCTCTTATACCGTGCATCCGGGCCAGCAGGGCGTTTTTACCGGAACAGACCATGTGAATGCGGACATTGAGCCGGTGCCCGAGGCCGATAGCTTCGATTCGTGGTGCGATGAGCGCGATTTGCGTGAGGACCACTCGGTCGCAAAGCGCTATGTCTCCGATGACGTCATTGGTTACGAGGATCTCGACGATTATGGAGGTTGGCGGCCGGTGCCGGAGTACGGCACGGTGTGGTTTCCGCACGTGTCCGTGGTGGGATGGGCGCCATATCGCTTTGGCCATTGGGTTTGGATTTCGCCATGGGGTTGGACCTGGGTGGATGATGCCCCCTGGGGCTTTGCTCCTTTCCACTATGGCCGCTGGGTATTTGTAGGCGGGGGCTGGGGCTGGGTACCGTGCCCACCGCCGGTAGTGGCCGTGGCTTACATCCGACCGGTGTACGCTCCGGCATTGGTGGCGTGGGTTGGTGGACCACACTTCGCCGCCGGAATTGCTTTCGGTGGTGCCGGATTCGCGGCGGGAGTAAATGTGGGATGGTTCCCGTTGGGCCCGCGTGAAGTGTTTGTGCCCTCCTATCCGGTGAGTCGGACGTACGTCAACAACGTGAATATCTCCAACACCACCGTCAATCAAACGGTGGTCAACAACTACTACAACACCACCATCGTCAACAAAAACGTGACCGTAAATAACGTACGGTACGTAAACCAGGGAGTGCCCGGGGCGGTGACTGCGACTTCGGGGCACGCGTTCACGTCCGCGCAGCCGGTGGGCCGGAATCTTGTTGCCGTTAATGAGCGGGAAGTGGCTACGGCACCCGCAGTGGTTCGTTCGCCGGCGGTCGTGCCGCCGAAACAAGCGGTGCTAGGCGCAGGAGCCGCCACCAATGTGCACCCGCCTGCGGCGATTCAAGACCGCGCCGTGGTAGCCAAGACCACCCCACCCCCGCCTCCTCCGTCGTTCGCCGTGCGCCAGGCGGCGATTCAGAAAAATCAAGGGCAGCCGCTTTCGAGTAATCAAGAGCGCCAGATTCAGGCTTCCAACGGGCGCGGGGTAACCAACGCCGTGAGGATTGCTCCGCCCGCGAATCCCGGCACACCCAAGGTAAACACGGTTCAGGGTGGAAATCGCGGGACCGTCGAACCCGGACCGTTGAACCCCAATCGCCCGAACAACAGTGCGGCACAAACCAACAATACGGCGAACCACCCCAACAATTCCCCTACCTACGAGGACCGGCCGCCGACATCGCGTCCGACGGGCATGAACGTAAATCCGCAACTGGAACAGAAGCACCAACAGCAGATCCAGCAACTGCAGCAGAAGCAGGATCAGGAATATCAGAAGCTGCAGCAGAAACAGAATGTGGAACAGCAGAAACTCCAGCAACAGAAAACAAACGAGCAAACCCAAGAACAGATTCAGCAGAAGCAGCAACAGCAACTGGAGCAGCTGCAACAGAAGCATCAGCAGCAACAGCAGAGTCTGCAGCAGAAACAAGAAGTGGAACACACCAAGGCTTATAAGGAACCGGCATCGAAGAACAAGCCGAATGAGGACAAGCCAAAAAAGTAGCAAGCGGGCCAAGCGAAGAGAGATTCCTCGCTTCGTAGACTTCGCTTGGAATGACGGTTGTGCGTGGCAACCATTGGCGGTTGGAATCGTTTGGTACGACGCGCCGCGGTGGAAAGGTGCGTCTGGCTGGCCGATCTAAGGTTCTGCCAGCAAAAGTTGGGCTCTGCCTGAACGACAGCGTGATGGACTAGTAGCGCGGAATCACTCGTTTCTCTTTCTTTTGCGGTTTCGAGCCGAACCCGGCGGTGTGATATCTTCGACGTAAGCCGCTATGTTTACGACCACCCCGTCGCCTCAATTGTTCCGTCGTGTGATGGGCAGTTTTCCCACCGGTATCACCGTGCTGACCGCGGAGAGAGAACCCGGCCAGGTACACGGGATGACGGCGAATTCACTCACATCCGTGTCTCTCGATCCTTTGCTGATTCTAGTGTGCATTGATCACAACGCGCGCCTACTGAGTTATTTGAAAACGCAGGGACGATTCGGCGTGAACATCTTGAAGGACACGCAGCAGCGAATCTCGGAGCATTTCGCGAAGCCGCAGCTGGATCCTGGCGAAGAAGAGCGCCTGGGCGTGCGCTTCCAGTGGACTGCTACAGGGATACCGCTACTGGAAGAGGCCCTGGCGCATCTCGCATGCAACGTCGTGGCAGAATATGTTTCCGGCGACCACACAGTGTTTATTGGAGAAGTGGAGAGTGCGGAGTTGAAAGAAGGGGAGCCGCTGCTGTATCACCGGGGAAGGTATCGGACGCTGAGGAGAAGTAACAGTTAATAGGTTCGCTTTCAAATCCATACGTCATTGCTCAACGGTCGCTTAGGGTTGTCAGCGAGCCAATCTTCGCCCTTAAATGCTCCGAAGTTTCAAATTATCGTCTGACTTCTCGCATCGAATCAGCACGGTGGTCCTCTGTTTGGTTATTCGTCTTAGCCGGCCGCAAGACCCATGACCGCTACTCTAAAAATTCTAACAAGGTAGAGTTCTTGAGAAGTTACGGGTCAACTCCCGATTAACGCGTCCATGTGAAATCCGTCGTGAAAGTCGAACGACCCAATGGACACCGTTCCGTTTATCTCCAGCTTTTCCGGGTTTCCGATGTTATTTGACACCCAGGTTGGGGTCCCAGGATCCTTGCTCACGGCGGACGTAGATGATCTGGCCGATGTGGTAGGCATTGTGGGTGGAGATCAGGGTTACCATTTGCGCTGATTCTTTCAACTTGGTTTCGTCAGCGCGCTCTACCCATTTTTCGATCTCGTTCATCCCTTCGTCAAGCTGGCGCACGGTGTCGTTCCAGGTTTTGGCGTCGAACTTGTAGAAGGTCTCGTCGTTGGTGCCGGTGTACTTTTCCGTGCTCCCCTTGAGTCGTTCGAGACTCCAGCGATTCCAGAACACTAGGTGATGGGCAAGCTGGCCAATGGAGTGATTGCCTTTGCCGTCGGTCCAACTGGCCTGTTCGGGGGTCAGGCCCTTCACCGCGGTGTTGGCTGGAACGAACCAGTCGGCATTGTTGTGGGTCGACCGTAACTCGGTCAGTAGTAGTTCTCGCAGCGTGGCGGGCTTTTTGTCTTGGCCATAAAGGGGAACAGTCAGGAGCAACAATACAAGAATCGCGATTCGCTTTGTCATTCGGGGTTTCCTTGTACACCTCAGACGTGTTTAGAATCGGCTGCGGTTTTGAGCAAACCTAACCTCCGTTGTCCGATTTCTGTAAACCAATTATAGGCGGTATGGGGATCTGCTGGGCGTTCTTCGGGGTTCCCCGTTTGAACGTAGTCGCTTGACGGACGCTTTGTGTGCAATGCAAGAATAAAAAAGAGATGGCCGCTCTCACCACTCCAACTGTATGAGGGACACCGCTTGCTTGGGCAGATCGAAACTGATTGACGCGTTCCCTGATTGATTTTGCAACCAAATAGGTGAATCTAACAATTGAAGCTGCCCTGCGCCCTCCAGTTGACCTTGTTGGTCCGTTGTGGGGCGCTGCGGCGATCCCAAGCTTTTCCACACGGAGTAGGCATTGCTATGGTTCGCATCGATCCGGTAATGCGTCACCAAAACACGCGGAGCATTTGCTGGCAGGCCTTGCACCGAAAGGACGATCGGCGTGTTCGGACCGGGCACGTCGTCATCATGGTAGTTCCAGATCATGATGGAGACGACCCGATCGTAACGCGTTGCGAGCACGTCCACGTCCGGGTTCTCGCGAACCCCTTTGGCAAGCATTGCGTTGAGTGGGATGGCACCGCTGCTCGTAGCCTCAACGCGGTTCCCTCGCATAAGGCCAGCCATTCGGAAGAAGTTGAGAACGGGCTTGTCGACGCCGTTGGTTGCAAGACTTCGCAGACCATCGAATGAAGGTTGGCCCTCGAACTGAAACGCCCAGGTCAGCATACCTTCGACACTAACGCGATTCTTGGCACTCAATTCAATGATGGCTTTCATGGCCGCGGCCGCGTATGCCGCATATAAAGGTCCATTGCGATACGCATTTTGAGGATAAATTTGCGCAGAGCAGGCCGCGCATCCTTCGGGATCGGACTCACTCAAAATAACTGGCAAATCGCGCAATTTCGGATAGCCGGAGAGGATCCTCAGTCCGCTGTCAACATCTTGAAGATTTTGCGCGATGCCCATGCGAACGTGACCGTTGATTACTTGCGAACTGCCCTTGGCGTGATAGCTTACGAAGTCAAGCGGAACCCCCTTGCCACCAGTTGCGTAGTTCGTTCCCTCTGCACAGTGATTGAGGAAAGCCTTAAGGAAATCCGCCGCTTGCTGATTGGCGGGGCCAGTGGAGGCTGGACCACCGACACGTGCGTTGGGGAGCGCGCGCTTGACGCCTCTCGCGGCATAATCGTACAGCTTGAAATATTCTTCTTGCGTCCCCTGCCAGTAAAAAATGTTTGGCTCGTTCCAAATTTCCCAATACCAGGATTCGGCCTGATCCTTGCCATATTTTTCAGAACAATGCTGGGCCCAGCGGTATATCAGCTCACTCCATTTGTTGAAATCTTTCGGCGGGTAGGACCAGCCGGCGGGATAGTCTTTGTTCGCGGCGCCTGGGATCCAAACGGAATGATATGGATCTGGTTTAGAAGAGAGCGCTTGGGGCATAAAGCCAATTTCTACGAGAGGTCTTGCATGCGCCTGAATATATGTATCGAAGATGTGGTCTACGATGGTCCAGTCGTACACCGCCCGGCCGTCAGCGTCTTCGGCATAGGCATTTGTCGATCCCCATTTCAAGCCTGGGGTGCCATCTCCGGTCGCCAGCAGGAAATGAGTACGAAGAAAGACCGGCGCGTCGGTCAGCGCCACCAGCTCTCCTACGAGTTTGCGGCCGTTTTTCGTATAGGTATAGTTCGCCTCGTCGTATCCAAAAAATGCATAGATGGGTTCAAATGGCGCCATCTTTCGGCCGGCGTCGACTTGAACCATGACAGGATTTTGCGCTAGCGTGGCAGTTTGAACCGATACGGTAAGCAGAACTATTGCTAGTCTGACGAAAAGCCCGGTTTGCGAAAAGGACTTCCTGTGGATCATTGGAACGCTTTCCGTGTCGCGTTTGCTCAAGAGATAGGTACGACACAACTAGGAAGTTCAATGTGAGAGCCACGACTCAGCTTGAAACCACATCAAAGCGGATCTTTCGTCAGTTTTCCATCAACTAATCTCCAGATGCCCAGCGGGTTGGCGTCCTGAAGTTCAGGCGGAAGCGCAGAATTTGGGAAATCCTGATACGCTATCGGCCGGGCAAACCGAAGGATGGCCATTGACCCTACTGAGGAAGAGCGAGAGTCTGTGGTGGCGGGATAAGGTCCGCCGTGGACCATGGCATGGCAAACCTCTACACCCGTGGGAAAGCCGTTAAAGATCAGTCGGCCTGCTTTCTTTTCTAAAATAGAGAGGAGCGCGGGATAATTTATTAAGTCGTCTTCCTCCGCATGGACAGTAACGGTTAAATGCCCGTCAAGCGCAAGCGCCGCATCCAGCAATTCCCTCGCTTCGCCGTAACGAACAAGCAATGTGGTCGGGCCGAAAATTTCCTTTGCCAGGTCCGGATTCGAAAGAAACGACTCCGCGGAGGTCTCAAACAGAACGGGGTGGCCAAGTACGCCAGATGCACTGGGAGAATCGAGGGAGCGTGCCGCGACGCGAAGGTGGGCGTTGTGTTGGCGATCGAGGACTGAAGCGTCGAATTCCGCCCCGATGCGTGGAGTGAGCAGCACAAAGGGAGATGACTGAGCAACAGCAGCATCGAGAGCGTTTGAGAAATCGCCGCTGGAATCGCGCGGCGGTACAAAGACAATGCCCGGTTTCGTGCAGAACTGACCCCCGCCGAGAGTGAATGAGTCGAAGAGTTGGCGAGCTAACTGCGCTCCACGAGCACGCAACGCGCCGGGTAGAATGAAGACGGGATTGCCGCTTCCCATCTCTCCATAAAAGGGAATCGGTGCTGGCCGGGCACAAGCAAGATCGAACAGGGCCCGCCCTCCTCGGAGAGAACCGGTGAACCCAACAGCGCGAATGCGCACATGCTGAACTAAAGCGGCTCCGATGGAGAAACCAGAGTCAAACAGGAGGGAAAACGTGCCCTCCGGGAGTTGGCACGCTTGGACGGCCCGTGAGATTGCAGTGGCAACCAGTTCACTGGTGCCCGGATGCACCGGGTTTGCCTTGACAATGACCGGATTGCCGGCGGCCAATGCGGAGGCGGTGTCTCCGCCGGCTACGGAAAACGCAAGAGGAAAATTACTGGCGCCAAAAACAGCTACAGGTCCCAAGGGTTTCAACAAACATCGAATTCCCGGTTTTGCTATTGGTTTACGGCAGGGATCACCGCGGTCGATGCGCGCGGACACCCAGGAACCCTCCTCCGAAATGGACGCGAACAGACGCAGCTGATTGCAGGTTCGCGCAAGTTCCCCCTGCAGACGAGCGTGAGGCAGCGCCGTTTCTTCATACGCCCGGGCGATAAGTTGCCTGGCGATCGTCTCGATCTCGAATGCGATGGCCCGAAGAAAAGCCGCGCGCGTGGCTCCCGAGGAGATGCTATATGCGTTAAATGCAGCTTCCGCTAAGGCTGCAGTGGTGTCTAATTCCTTTGGGGTGGCGGAAAAAAACAGGGGATCCAATTGCTCGCGGGTCGAGGGATTCACCGCCTTAAAGAACCCGTCGTTCGCAGCGCCTCGGCTGAAACCAATTAGAGATCGGCCAAGGAGTAGGGAGCTCATCAGAAGGCTACTCCGACAAGAGCATTGATCAGTGCGAGATATTCGAAACTCGTTCCCATCTGGAAGCCGCATTCACCCTTTGTCGATCTAACGCTCACAAATGCGCTCGCTTTCTCGGCAATTTGATGACGGCAGAGAAGTCTTCGTCGCCGTGTCCCGAGGCAATGCCTTGTTGGAACACAGACAAAGCGGCATTCGCGATTGGGAGGGAGACTCCTTTGCTGGAAGCGCCATGGAGAGCATAGGAAAGATCCTTCGCCATCCACCGAAGCGCAAATGTTGGAGTGAAATCATTGGCAACGGCCCGCTCCGTCATTCTCTTTAGGATGCCACTTCCGGGAGCACCGCCGGTGAGGATGGACATGGCTTTTTCTCGGTCCAACCCGCCAGCGTCAATCAGCAAGAGGGCTTCAGCAAAGGACGCCGCTTGCACACCACAAAGGAAATTGTTGACCAGTTTCATCTTTGCGCCGCTACCAGTCGGGCCTAGATGAATCACCTCGCGACCTAGTACAGAAAATACTGGCCGCGCTGCCTCAATCACTTCCGCGGAACCGCCAACCAGGAATAACAGTTCGCCGGATGCAGCATGAGGCTTGGTGCCGGTGACGGGCGCATCCAGGAACTGGCATCCGTGCTCGGCGGCCTTAGCGGCAAGCGTTTGCACCCAGTCGACGCTTAGTGTGCTGGACTCGATCAGGATCGAACTCGGAGATGCGCCACTTAGTGCTCCGGCTTCGCCCAGCCACACATCGCGTGAAGCGGCGTCATCGGCCACCATACTTAGTATGATCTGAGAGCGAGAGGCCGCCTCGCGCGGTGTGGCGGCCACGAAGGCGCCCGCGGCAGCCAAGGGAAGAGATTTCTCGCGATTCCGGTTGTAGACCGACAACGAGAACTTTGCGGAGAGCAGGCGTCTGGCCATGCCAGACCCCATAATCCCAAGACCGAGTATTGCGACGGAAGCTTTTGACATGAGTGCACTTATCCTAAAGGAATGGCGTTAATCAGAGCGGGTGTTGATTGGTCTATGCGGACGGTGTTGCGTAGAGGACGGCCAAAACCCTCGGCAGCGACTTGCATAACATCACCGTGCTGCAAGCGGACGTGATCACTGAAACTGAGACAATCTGTGCCGAAGAAATGGACGTGTACGTCACCCGGCCGGCGGTGACCTTCAAACTTGAAATGATGATGCTCAATATTTTGCAGGTTGTGACACATTTCGGATTCACCGGTCCGAAAAGTCTTGGTCCAGAGCATCGTGTCTTGACGCAGGATTGTCACCACGACGGGAATGGAATCAAATTCGCAATCGAGCACGATTTCCGGGCCGATGGCGCACGTGCGCAATTTCGAGCTCGCGAGGTAAAGATAGTTTTTCTTTTCGAATTCATGATCCGAAAATTCATTACCCATGGCCATGCCGATGCGGTACGGAAGGCCGTCCCGGGCAACCATATAAACGCCAGCGATCTCCGCTTCTTCGCCCCCATCTTCTGCAAAGGAAGGGATGTCGAGCGGTTCGCCGTGCGCGCGCAGCGCGATACCGGTGCCTTTATAGAACCACTCGGGTGAGATCCCAATTCGACTTGCCTTTGGGCGGCCGCCTTCGACTCCCCAGCGGAACATCTTCATGCTGTCCGTAAGGTCCTCGGTGGCGTTGGCATGCATGGATTGACGACCCCTGGCACTGCCGATGTGGGTAAGGCCCGTGCCGGACAGGAGGCAACGAGCGGGCTCCTCCGGATGGTCAATCGCTGGAAGCAGACGCCATTCGGATCGGTTGTTATATAAAAGGTCGTAGTTGATTGTGTCGTTTTGAGCTTTCTGGTATGCCACTTCGCTGAGCTTTTTTCCTGTGTCGATGGCAAGTTGAGCAAGTTCGTAGATCGAGGAGCAAACATCCAGGAAATGCACGCTTGGCTCATCGACTATTGCTACGCGGCGAACGCTGCCTTTCTTGATTTGGATCAGGCGTGTCATCGGATCATTGTAGGTTCATGGATTATTCGAATGCCTCGAACTGTTCCAGTCCGGCTTCGTTGAGGGTGAGTCCCAGGCCCGGTGTGTTGTCATCAAGATCGATGTAGCCACCAACCGCCTTGGGCTCACCCTGGAAAATGTACCAGAACAGTTCATTGCCCACTTCCACGTCGACCATGGGGAAGTACTCCGCCATCGGAGAGTTCAAACTGGCCATAACAACGTGATAATTGTGCATCTGGCCCGCGTGGGGAATGACTGGGACGGAATGAGCTTCTGCGAGTGCGGCGACCTTGCGAGCCTGCGTAATACCACCCACTCGATTGGTGTCAAACTGGATGTAGTCCAGGGCGCGAGCTTCCAGCAGATCCCGAAAACCGAAGAGCGTAAATTCATGTTCGCCACCTGCGATCGGAATTCGCGCATAGGATTTCAGCTCGGCGTAACCATGGAGATCATCTGGGATCACCGGCTCTTCCAGCCACCGGAGATCAAACGGCTCGAGCAAGGGCAGCATTCTTTTGGCGTAGTCGAGAGTCCAGCCCATATAGGCGTCGGCCATGAGATCGACTTCGTCGCCAATGCTCTCACGGACGGTTCGGATGAGATCTAGGTTGCGCCGCATGCCGCGAGCGCCGTCCGCGGGTCCCCATCCGAAGCGCAATTTCATGGCCGGATAGCCTTCCTCCTTGTAGCGCCTGGCTTCCGCCGCCAGTTCGCCCAGTTCCACAGCGTAGAGGCGGGACGCATAAACGGGAATGCGAGTTTTCGTCCTGCCTCCGAGTAATCGAAAGACAGGCTGTTTGGCGGATTTGCCAAGGAGGTCCCACAAGGCGATATCCAGCGCGCTGATGGCGACCATGCCGATCCCCTTGCGGCCGAACGCCATGGTCTTGCGATACATGTGTTGCCATAGACGCTCGAGATCCCAAGGGTCCTGGCCTATCAACAGAGGTTTTAGATAGAGATCGATAACCTGTTTTGCGGCTTGGGGGGCGAGAGCAGCATTGCCCAATCCAACGTGACCATCATCGGTGAAGACCTCGACCACCAGCCAGCCGTGAAACGTAAACGTGCGCATGGATGCCTCAGGCAACTCCATGAGATCCATCGGATTGGTGCAGAAATGCGGGGACAGGGGAGTGGTCTTGCCACGCCAGCGCAAAACCCGGGTACGGATCTCCGTGATTTTCATTAAAGCGCCTCGTACGTCAAGTCTTGCTGGAGTTTCAAAGGCGAGACGACCGGCACGGTGGCGAGAATAACCAGGAATGCCGTTATGTGCAGAGTTCCAGCGACAACAAAAACCGCGCCATATCCGAAACCGTGATCCAGGAGATATCCGGCCAGCTGTCCAAAAGCAATCCCACCCATAGCACCGCCGAAACCGACCAGCCCCGCAATGGATCCGACAACATTTGGAGGGAAGAGATCCGCAGGGAGAACCATGACAAGAGTCGACCAGGATTGCTGACCGAAATATGCCAGGCAGAAGATAGCAATGGTCCAGGACACACCGACGTAGGGAACCAGGATGACGATTGGCATGACGGCTGCGCTCACGCCGAGCGCCAACTTGCGCGCCAGACCTAGGGAAAATTGACGGCGCACCAGGTAGCTGGATGAAGATCCGCCCAACAAACAACCTACACCAGCGGCGGCGTGTGGCATCCAAGCGAACATGCCGACCGATTTAATGTCAAAGCCGCGAGTGTCATAAAGATACTTTGGAAGCCAGAAAAGGTAGAAAAACCAGGCCGCATCGCTGAGAAATTTCGCGGTTACCAATCCCCAGGTTTCGCGAATCTGAAGAAGGTGAGTCCAGGGGAGTCGCGTCGCACAGTCTGTGCCCAATGCTTCGTTCGCGCTCGGGTCGGCGCGTCTATCTGAAATCTCGGTCGGAGGGAAATAAGACCACCTCCACCAAGCAAGCCAGAGCAGACCGAGTGCACCGGTGAGCACGAAGATCCACCGCCAATTCGCGAAACCAAGAACGACCGCGATCAGAGGAGGAGCTATCACTGCTCCCACCGCTGTCCCTGCATTGACGATACCCATTGCCGTTGCACGTTCTTTGCTTGGAAACCATTCTGCGACTGCACGAGTGGCAGCAGGGAAACCGCCACCTTCGCCCATACCGAGCAGAAATCTGCTGATTGCCAACATAAGAAATCCGGTCGCCAGAGCGTGACTCGCACAGGCAAACGACCAGAACAGCATGATGACGGTAAGAGCAAGCCGCGTTCCTAGGAGGTCTACCAGTTTTCCGCCTCCCGCATACATGAAGGCGTAAGCGAATAAGAAGGCAGACTGCAGAGTGGAGAACTGTTCATTCGTGAGGGAAATGTCTCTGCTGATCGCTTTGACGGCGACGGGAAGAGTTTGGCGATCCAAGTAGCTGATGGCAATCGCAGCACTGATCAGGATGGCGATGCGCCAGCGCAATCTGGATTCCTCCTGTCCGAATCGTACGCAGCTGCGCGAAGGCCAAATTATACACATACGCGCGGCAAACGTTTACTCTATTTCCGGGTTCCGCTACAATCCCACGGGCCAGAAGATGCCAGAGGGAAATCGCTTAATGGGCTGCGCAGAGAGATATCGAATCGCCAAGACCAAGCTGGAAGAGTGCCCCGGAGAGTGCACCATCGATGAGTCTAACGTGCAACCGACGTGAGGTCTTGAAGGCGATGGCCGCGGCCTCTACCGCCATAATCGTCCCACCAACCTTGATGGCAAACGAGGAGGACGAGCGTGCTGCTCGGCCATCGGTCGAGGTGGAAGTCACTCCTGTAAGTGCCCATACTTTCCGACTAAGCATTCTCCCAATCACCAAGAATGGACCAGTCGAAGCGATACCATTTGATGGCTCCCTTGTCCAAAAATCCTGGGGCGCTCCTAGTGTCAAGCTGCGGGAGGAGACGGAACAGGTGATTGTCGCAGGAGGTGTCCATCTCCAGATGACTCTCCATCCCGTCCGTGCCATGATCACGGACCAAAGTGGAAACCTCATCCAGAAGCTTGCTTGGGACGATGATGCTGGCAGGCTCACGTTTCTAGCCGGCAGTTCGCCACTGTTGGGTCTGGGGGAAGGTGGACCGCAATTCGATCGGCGGGGGTCTAGGGACCTCATGCGAACAGGGCAAGGAGGCTACCAGCTTGCCACCCACGGTGCGCGCGTCCCCGTTCCTTGGATTATCGGGACAACGGGATGGGCGATGTTCTTTCATCAACCTTTTGGCACTTTTGACCTTAGTGGACCGGAAGGAAAGTTTCAACGTGCGAGCGCTGCGACGGCACTTCCACTCGATCTGTTTTTCGTTGCTTCACCCGATCCCGCTGTGATTATGTCCGAATTTGCTCGCCTGACAGGCCACCCAGAGATGCCCCCGCTGTGGAGCTTCGGCTATCAACAATCGCACCGCACACTGGCCAGCCGGGAGGAGATACTCGGCGTCGCAAAGACCTTCCGCGAAAAACAACTGCCTTGTGACGCGCTTATCTACTTGAGCACGGGCTTTTGTCCGTCCGGCTGGAATACCGAGAATGGCTCGTTCGAGTGGAATTCTCGAGTCTTCCCTGATCCCAAGGAAATGATCGATGAGCTGCACAAAGAGAATTTTCACGTTGTGCTTCATTCCGTAATTCTGTCGGACAAACTTCGCGGTCCGGTGCACCATCCGTGCGAACTTTCGCGGTTCGATGAAGCAGAAGCTAGCTGCTACTGGGACGCACACCGCAAGGACTTTGCGATGGGGGTGGACGGTTGGTGGCCAGACGAGGGCGACCCGCTTGACGTTGCGTCACGGCTGGTGAGGAACCGAATGTACTGGGACGGGCCTCAGATTGATCGACCGAACGAGCGGCCTTATGCGTTGCACCGGAACGGCTATGCCGGCATGCAGAGATATGCATCCTTCCTTTGGTCGGGGGATGTCTATTCCACCTGGGAAACCTTGAAGACTCACATTCCCATCGCTCTAAATACGG
The DNA here is from genome assembly GCA_963776365.1 of Candidatus Acidiferrales bacterium. Classification (GTDB taxonomy): domain Bacteria; phylum Acidobacteriota; class Terriglobia; order Acidiferrales; family UBA7541; genus Acidiferrum. The sequence goes on from CAVZMQ010000002.1 coordinate 352,607, forward strand.
GACTTACCGGCATTCCCTATTGGGGTACGGACATCGGAGGCTTTGTCCCGACGCCAGAATTCAGCGCCGAACTGTACGTGCGTTGGTTCCAGTTCGGCGCGTTTTGCCCACTGTTCCGTTGTCATGGCCGCGCTTGGAAACTACGGCTGCCCTGGGGGTGGAACACCGGCGAAACCGGTCCGACTGAGATCAATGGTTACAAAGGAGCTGCGCTTCCGGATTCCAGCCAGTTGCATGACGAGCGAGTGGAAAGCATCTGCCGGAAGTATCTTCAACTGCGATATCGGCTGCTCCCCTATCTATACAGTGCCGTACGGAGTGTTCGACCACGGGGATGCCAATCATGCGCGCTCTGTGGTTGCACTTTCCCGACGATCCCAGGGCGGTTGCGTGCGCAGACGAATATTTGTGGGGTCGGAACTTGCTTGTCGCTCCTGTAGTTGAGAAGGGTGCGACGATACGCCAAGTCTATCTTCCTCGTGGAGTCTGGATCGACTTCTGGACTGGCGA
>CAVZMQ010000003.1:0-637370 GCA_963776365.1 Candidatus Acidiferrales bacterium
CTGCTCTCGATCGATTATGTCGCCCTGTTGAGCGGCGTATCTATCGGATCAGTGCGGTTGATCCGAACGTAGAAATGACCGGTAAGGAGTGCGCGACATTTTCGCCGATCACTTTGAGCAGAAGGGGAATCCGCATCTCGTGGGTGGGGATTTCCGAAATGGCTCCCTCCAGTCTGGCGGAAACATGGAAGGAAAAGAAGTGCGCTTCGGTATCGCCGGCTCCACGCTTACAGCCGTTGTCACATCCAATACAGCCACTGGATCAACCAATTCCGCGCATGACAGCTACACGTCGCTCGGTGGTATGGTTTTGCTAGTCAATATGTTGCTGGGCGAGCTTGTCTTCGGAGGTTTGGGGACAGGGCTTTACAGCATGGTGATGACCGCCGCGATTGCTGTGTTTCTTGCAGGACTCATGGTTGGGCGGACACCCGAATACCTGGGGAAAAAGATAGGGCCCGCCGAAAATAAAATGATCATGCTCTATGCCCTGGCGGCGCCGTTGTTTGTCTTGCCACTTACTGCCATTGCCGTGAGCACGAGGGCGAGGCTCTCCGGGCTGACCACGAACGCCGGTTCACACGGCTTAACTGAGATTTTCTTTGCCTATTCTTCCTGCTTCGCCAACAATGGCCAGAGCTTTGCCGGTCTGAGTGCCAACACTCTCTTTTACAATCTAACCACTGCTCTGGCCATGATGGCGGGCAGATTTGCCTTAGCAATTCCTGCGTTGGCATTCGCGGCTTGTTTTGCTCGGCAGAGAAATACCCCTTCTTCGTCCGGAACTCTTCCGACCCATTCCTTTCTCTTCGGGGTCCTGCTCACGGCCTGCTTGATAACAATGGTGGCTCTTAGCTACCTCCCGGCCTTGGCTCTCGGACCCATACTCGAGCGTTTGCTCTCCCAGATCTAGTAAGCATCAGTTGGAAGTGAACTCACCGAGATTGCCGTTTCTGGCCAGTTACGGCGACGAGTACGACTTTGCTTTTATCAGCCCGTTTAGTGATGCATGAGTTAAGCGAGAGTAAGAAAGATTCTAAGGAGAGCGGGACGCGCGGCTCTCCGTCGTGCTCTTGCCAAGGGCGCAGTCGCCCACAGCGTGCCTAAGCCGGTTGTCGGTCGACAAGCATCAGCGTCATGTCGTCAGACGGTTGCACCGAGCCACAGAAGCTCAGGACATCCGCGATCAAACGCTTCACCGCGATAGACGGCGGCAGCGTGCGTACGCGCACGAACGATTCTTTCAGGCGTTCTTCGCCGTACTCTTCATCCCTCTTATTGCAGGCCTCCGAGAACCCATCGGTGAATAACAACAGGCGGTCGGCTAATTTGATCTCGATTTGTCGAGCTTCCACCACTGCGTCGGCCATCACGCCTAGGACCATAGCCGTCGGCTGGAGCCGGTCCACATGGCCGTCGGAACGCACCAATATCGGGGGATTATGGCCGGCGTTCACGTAGGTCATCGCTCCCGTGGTTGTGTCGAGCTCTCCGTAGAAAAGCGTCACCAAGCGGTCGCCGGAGGCGTTTGTGCTGCACACGTGCCTGTTGAGAGCCGCGATCAACTCGCCACCCCTGAGCCCGGCCGTGCACAGAGCACGTACGCTTCCGAGGACAGAGGCCATAAGCATCGCCGCGGGCAGCCCCTTGCCGGTCACGTCACCCACGATGATGGCGAGACGCCTCTCGTCCAGCTCGAGAACGTCGTATAAATCGCCGCCTACGATCTTGGCAGGCCGCATTCGGGCCTGAACCACTACGGCGTTCTTACGGAAGATCTCACCCGGCACGAGATCGAATTGAATCTTCCGCGCTGTCTCGAGGTCACCTTTCATGTCGGCGCCCAACCTGAAGACCTCCGCTAGCGTGAGCAGGATCAAGCCCGAGAATATGACCCAGGTGTTGACGGACCAGTCGGCGTTGAGTGTCAGGCCCGCCACGGAGATTTCTTTCGTGACCCTCTCCGCATACCAGGCACCGAGCCCTGTGCTAGCCAGCGGGCCCATCACGAACACGATACCTATCAGTCGGATCCGCGAGGCGTTGGGCGCGACAAATGGGTTCTGATCCCGGAGCGTTCGGAAAATCGCCCGCAGACGATTGAGAACGAACAGGGCGATGCCCATTGAGATGATTCCGTAGCCCAACCCAGTCCAGGCGATGCCCATGCGCGAGCCTCCACCCCTGAACATGAGTGTTCCGTGTGCCTGTGTGATGGATACGTCTTGAATGTCATGTTGAGATGTCACGAAGGGGTGAATCCTCGGGTCGAGTTGGAACCGCACTGGCGTTTCGAACTGCACAGACGCACTGTGGCCCGTCAGCACCATCCAGAGCGCAAGAGCGAAAACCACTGGCAGAACCACAAGTAGGAAGTAGTAGGGCACATCGATCACGAGCTTCATGAAAGAAGCAAGTGACCACCGACCGAGGAGCTTCATAATCCGTATCCTCCACATCAGACGTGGCACGCCATCAGACCACAGGGCCTCCGTCATCTCAACAGCGTGGGCGCGACGTGGGAGTCGTTCAAGGGCTTGGCTACTATACGCACGGACAGGGACGATTAACTCGTAGATATGAATCGGTACGAAGAGCCAACTCTCGTTCGAGGACACCGACAGTGGTCTCCTCGAACTAGCGTTTCTGGAACGTAAGTTTGGGCTTGAGCTTGACTGGTAAGAGTCTGACACAGACTGGTCGCCATCCGGCGATGCGACATTAGTCTATGAGCTAGCTTTCGATAGGAGTTGCGCTCTCCACGAAATAAAACGGCTGTCTTCTGCGTATCTCTAAGTAGGCGGTCCTATGGCGTTGCTCGTAAAGGAAGTACAATAACGGTACGCTCGGAGCAGGTGGCCCATCGCTTTCCCCACCTCCTCGCAACTCGTGATCTTGGCAGGTGTCCCGTGTACAGCGCATTCGCAACAACACTCGTGCGCCAATGCACTTCTCTCCGCGCTTTGACGGTCTTCGTTTTGCTTTCATTTTGCCTGATTCCCGGCGGGTGCAAGAAAGAGAATTCTTCGAGGGGACAAGGCGCATCCGCCGAGCGCGCTCCATCGGGTGCTCTGGAACTCGTGTTTCCCTACGGCTCCGAAAAAGAGAAATGGATCACCGACGTTACCCGCGAGTTCAACCGGCGCAATATTAAAACGTCCGGTGGGAAGACGATTTTCGTTCGGGCGATCCCCATGGGCTCCGGCGAAACCATTGACAACATTCTCTCAGGCACTCTGCAGGCTCATCTGGCCAGCCCCGCTTCCGGGGCGTTCATCAAATTGGGGAACGCCGAGTCGCGCCTAAAAACCGGCAAAGACCTGATCGCTACCACCGACAACCTGGTCCTCTCGCCCGTGGTGATTGCGATGTGGAAACCAATGGCGGAAGCCATCGGTTGGGGCAAGAAGCCCATCGGCTGGTCGGACATCTTGGCGCTCTCGCGCAACGAAAAGGGATGGGACGCTTATGGCTATCCGCAGTGGGGCAAATTCAAGTTCGGGCACACGCACCCGGAATACAGCAACAGCGGGCTGATTTCGCTTTTCGCCGAAGCCTACGCGGGTTCCGGAAAGACGGCGGGACTCACCTTGGCCGATCTCGGGAAGCCGCAACTCAAGCAGTTTATGGGCGGCGTGGAACAGAGCGTGGTGCACTACGGGAGTTCGACCGGCTTTTTTGGGCGCAAGATGTTCGCGAATGGCCCGGAGTATCTTTCGGCCGCGGTGCTTTACGAGAGCATGGTTGTGGAGTCGTACTCGCAGAACAATTTGGCTTTTCCGATCGTGGCCATCTATCCCAAGGAAGGAACTTTCTGGAGCGATCATCCCGTGGGGGTGGTCGAACGCGAATGGGTAAGCCCGGAGCACCGCGAAGCCGCGAGAATATACATCCAGTATCTGCTGGCGCGGCCGCAGCAACTGAAAGCCATGGACTACGGCTTCCGTCCGGCGCTCGTGGACCTGCCGCTGGCGGCTCCCCTCGACATGGCGCACGGGATGAACCCGCAGGAACCGAAAACGACACTGGAGGTTCCCTCCGCCGAAGTGATCAACGGTATCCTACAGCTTTGGAAGACCCAGAAGAAACATTCGAGCATTGTGCTGGTGTTGGACACCTCTGGAAGCATGAAGGACGACAACAAAATCCAGAACGCGCGCGAAGGCGCAAAGCAGCTGGTTCAACTGCTCGACGATGGAGACAGCTTCTCGTTTCTCCCGTTCAGTTCCGAGCTTCATTGGGCGCAGCGAAACGCATCGGTGAAAGAAGAGCGGCCGCGACTGAATGCGCAAATCGACTCGCTGTTCGCGGGCGGCGGCACGGCGCTGTATGACGCCATTGACGCGGCCTACCAGCAACTGGCCGCGGCTCCACCGGACGGTTCGAAGATTCAAGCCGTGGTGGTGCTGACGGACGGGGAAGATACCGAGAGCCGCATGAAACTCGAAGAACTCATGGGGCGCATCCAGTACAATGGCGAAACGCGGGCCATCCACATTTTTGCCATCGCCTACGGGAAGGACGCCCGCAAAGACATCCTGCAGAAAATCGCGGATGCGACGCAGGCCAAGTTCTATGAAGGCACGCCACAGAACATCGTGGACGTGTTTCGAGACATCTCTACATTTTTCTAGTTGAGGAAGGGATCGCGGAATCGCGCAGAGGGAATTTTCATGGCAGACGGGCCAAAACTGACGGGACTCGGAAAACTATTCATCGCGCTGTTCGTCGCGGGCTGTGTTTACGGGGCATATTATTTATTCATTCAAAAGCCGAAATCGGCGCCCGGAAACGGAGCGGCTTCCAGCAGTTCCGATTCGGTGTTCGACACGTTTAGCGGCGGGAATCCGGTCGAGATCGGCATCTCCTATGGTACGGAAAAGGAACGCTGGCTGAAATGGGCGGTCGAAGAGTTCGCGAAGACGAAAGACGGCAAGAAAATTAAGGTGAATCTGATTCCCATGGGCTCGCTGGAAGGCGCGCACGCCCTGCTCAATGGCGACCAGCGTATTCAGGTGTGGTCGCCGGCAAGCGCGCTGTACAAAGACACGTTCGTGCAGGAATGGCAGGTCAAGTACAGCCAGAATCCCATCCTCAAGGAAGAGCCGCTGGCGCTTTCGCCGATGGTGTTCGTGTTCTGGGACGAGCGTTATCAGGCATTTGTTCCGAAATACAAAACGGTGTCGTTCGCCACGCTCGCGCAGGCGTTGCAGGAAAAAGGCGGCTGGGAAAGCATCGCGCAAAAACCGGAATGGGGCTTGTTCAAGCTGGGGCACACGCATCCCAACGAATCCAATTCCGGGCTGATGACCATCGTGCTGGCGGCGTACTCTTACCAGAAAAAGACCAAGGACCTGGAGTTGAAAGACGTTGTGGACGTGGGCTTCCAGAACTGGCTGCAGAGTTTCGAGCGCGGGGTCAGCGGGCTCTCCAACAGCACCGGAAACATGATGCGTGAAATGGTCTTGAAGGGTCCTTCTTCGTATGACGCTTTGATCGTGTACGAGAGCGTGGCGATCGACTACCTGAAAAATGCCGAAGGGCGCTGGGGCCAGTTGCGGGTGGTGTATCCTGAATATAACGCGTGGAACGACAATCCGTACTACATCATTGACGCTCCCTGGAGTTCCAAGGATCAGCGGAAAGCCGCGGAGACGTTTCTGCAATTCCTTTTGAGCGAGCCGATTCAGAAAGAATCGCTGAACCATGGTTTTCGTCCCGCGAATCCCAATGTTCCGGTGAAATTCGCGGAGAGTCCGTTCGTGAAGTACGCTGACTATGGGATCCGGGTGGATTTGGGGAAAATTTGCGATGCGCCGCACGGGGAAGTCGTCAATAATTTGTTGCAGAGTTGGCAGCGCAGCCAGGGGAATCGCTAGGTTGCACGAGTTTCGCGCCGTAAGGTAAGAGAGCGCACACAGAAGGGGGAATCACGGCAATGTTCCAAAGGTTCCTGAATCTCATTCGCGGTTTCTTTGGTTTGTTTATTTCCGGGCTTGAAAAGCAGAATCCGGAAGCCCTGCTGGAAGTCGAGACGGAAAATCTTCGCAAGCAAATCGCCCAGTACAATCAGGGACTCGCCTCGCATGCCGGACTTTGCGAGAGCCTGATGAGCCAGGTTCGGAAACTCGAGGGCGAAGAGCGCGACCTCAAGGCCAAGACTTCCGCGAATCTCCGCGCGGGCAATCGCAGCGCCGCTGGCCAATACGCGCTACGGCTTCAGACCGTGAGTCGTGAACTGGAAGAGAATCGCAAGCAGTTGGAACAAGCGGAAACGACGTACAAGGATTTGCTGAAAGCGCGGGATGTGGCGGTCAGCAGCGCGCGCGCAAAGATCGAATCGCTGAAATCGAGCATCAGTGACCTGAAGATGAAGCGCGCCATGGCCGAACTCACGGAAATGGCTTCCGGGATGATCGGTTCCATTGGCGGCTCCGGCGACACGCTCGACCGCTTGCAGACGATGGTGGAGGAAGAGCGGACCAAGGCCGCGGGGCGCGCCCGCGTGGCGCGGGACTCGATGGACATGTCCGGTGTGCAATTGAAGGAGTCGGAGCAGAATGCGCTTGCAGACCAGGCGCTGGCGGATTTTGCGGCGAAGGAAGGCATCGCGCTTGAACCTACCGCTTCCAGTTCGCCGTCAGGTGACGCTCCGGCCAAAACGATGGGCCCGCAGACGGAAAAAACGTAACGCTGCGATAGACTAAGCTTACCGTGTGGAAATACCTCAAGGCCGCCTTCCTGGTGGGTGCGGACGTTCCGGCACTTGGCCGCGTCCCCGTCAATGTGCTGGCCAGCGCTGGTTTTCTGATTCTGGGCTTTGGCCACCCCGGCTTCTGGCTTCTGGGACTCGCCGCCGAAGGCGCGCTGGTGCCCTCGCTGGCATTCAACAAGCGATTTCAGAATTACGTGGATGCCACGGAACGGCAGTTGACGGACGGCGATTCGCAGGCGAAACGCATCGCGCTGATCCAGACTTTGCCCGCCGAGGATCGCAAACGGATTGAAACGCTTGACCGCAGATGTGCCAAGGTCCTGGACGTGTATCGGAACGCGCAGGCCGAAGAGTTTTTGATCGAGACGAACCGGGAGGCTCTCGATAATCTCAAGTGGGTGTACACGAAGCTGCTGATCGCGCGGTTTCACCTGTTAACCGCGGGAACCGACGACACCGCGGAAAGCCTGGATCGCAAGATTGCTATGCTCGAAAAGGACTTGCACGATGCTCAGGAGACGCCGGCGCTTCGGCAATCCAAGGCCGCAACGCTGGATATATTGAGGCGGCGGCTTGCGAATATACAACGGCGGGAACAGTCGCTGGAGGAAGTCGAGAGCGATCTGACTCGCGTGGAATCTCAGGTAGACCTGATTCTGGATAATGCCGCGATGCAGGGCAAACCGCAGACCATCTCCACCGATTTACAACTTGCGAGCGATCTGGTGGGTGGAGGGCTGTTTGGCGATTCCGAATCCGCGGTCGCGGATATCGATCGCGACTATGCGCAGCCGCCCGCGCCGCGGAAAGCGACCATAAGCGGGACCACATGAGCGAAATTCCCACTCCCGTTGCTCCTCCGGCGCGCCTGGTACCCCAAAATCTTCCGCCGTGGGCGCAATCGCTCGTCGAACTCTACGAATCGAACGCCGCCAGCCAGTTTTTGCTCTATGGCAATATCTCGGATTCCGTTTTGCTGCAGACACCCAATGGTCCGCGTCTCGGCGCTTTATCGGAATTTCTGCTTTCGGGCCTGCTGACGCGATTCGATGTGGTGTTGAGCTATGACCTGGGCAACGGCATCCGAATTGAAAAAGGCGCGGAACTATTTTCCAAGTGGCCCGCGTTTCAAGAGAGTCAGAAGGATTGGAAGACGCCGCGTCCCGCGATCGAAACGCTGACTCGCTATTTCCGGTATTGCGCCAATCTCAAACGGTTAAATCAGCCAACGGCGCAGGTGGGTTGCATTATCAAGAATGCCGACCTGCTGGCGCCCCCGTCTCCAGGGGGCCTGGATTACAACTTGAATGCGCTTGCCTCGCTGGTGCGGGATTGGGCGAATGACGCGCTACTCACGGATCACGCGCTAGCCACGTTTTTGCTCACAGAAAATATCAACGATCTTCATCCGCTGATCGTGAATAATCCGCGGGCCGCGCGCATCCGGATTGATCTCCCAACGGTGCCGCAGATCGCCGAGACGCTGCAGCAACTCTGTGGGGCCTATGGCATCGCGATGTCCGGCGTGGCGAAGGATATTCCCAACGCCGCGGCACAGCTGGCCGGTACCACGCTCAGCGCCGTCGAAAGCGAGGTAAAAACCAAACAGCATCGCAAGGAATCGTTGGTGGCCGAGGACCTCACCAAAATCAAGAAGGAATTGGTCGAAAACGACACCAACGGACTGATCGAGTTCCTGGAAACCAAGCGCACGCTCAACGATATCCATGGCCTCGATTCGATTAAGGCGTGGCTGCGCCAGGACATCGCGCTCTGGGCGAAAAACGACACCGCCGCTCTTCCCAAGGGTTATCTTTTTTGCGGACCCGTTGGCACCGGGAAAACCTTTCTCGTGGAATGTCTGGCTGGCGAAGCCAGCGTTCCCATCGTCAAAATGAAAAACTTCCGGGACAAATGGGTGGGCAGCAGCGAAGGGAATCTCGAAAAAATCTTCCGTCTCATCCACGCGTTGGGGCGCTGTTATGTTTTCATCGATGAAGCCGATCAGTCGCTGGGCCGGCGCGATGCATCAAGCGGCGATTCCGGGATTAGCGGGCGCATCTATTCCATGCTGGCGGAAGAAATGGGCAACAGTTCGAATCGCGGCAGCGTCATCTGGGTGCTGGCCTCGAGCCGCTCCGACCTGATTGAGGTGGATCTAAAACGCCCTGGCCGCGTGGACGTCAAAATCCCGCTCTTTCCCACGTCCACGGCGCGCGAGAGCTTCGACCTTCTGCGCATGCTGCTCAAGAAGCGCGGCATCGAAGTTTCCACGGATAACTTCGCGAACTTGGAGCCGCTGATGCCGTTGTTGCTCACGCCGGGTGCAGCCGAAGCCCTCGCTGTCAAGATTTACCGCCTGATTCGCACGAGCAACCCGGCAGTGGATCAGGTGCTGCTCTCATCGTTGCGCGAGTATCAGAATCCGATTCCTCCGGACATTATGTGGTTCCAGATCAACCTCGCTGTCGCCGAAGCCTCGGACCTCGATTTTGTTCCCACTCTTTTTCGTCCGGTTGCTAAGCCTGGTCTCTAGCCGAAGACAATGCGCCGGCTGTACGACCGAGCCGGGCACCCGGGGCCTCCATGATCTGGGCGCGTCGGTTGAAATACGAATCAAATCCATTGCTTTCGCAGCAGCCACACCTTAATGATCTGCGTAAGGCCGACGTAGCTGAGCAGCGTGAGCATAAGGATTGGCCAGTACATCCGCGGCAGGTGCGTGAAACCCAGCGCCGAGGCCAATGGGGAATAGGGCAGCCACATTCCAAGAGCCATGATTGCTAGTGTCGTGGCCGTCAGCGCCCAACTCGCTCTGCTCTGCAGGAAGGGAATCTTATTTGTACGAATGACGTGAATGATGAGCGTCTGCGTCATCAACGACTCGACAAACCACCCGGTCTGAAATAGCGGCGCCCGGGATGGATCCCAGCATTTGAAAATCCAGAGCATGACGAAGAAAGTCGTGTAGTCGAAAATCGAGCTGATAGGACCGATAAAGAGAATGAACCGCTTGATCTCCCCGATGTTCCAGGGCCGCGGCCGAGCAACTTGCTCTTCGTCCACAGCGTCCGCTGGAATCGGCACTTGCGAGAAGTCATATAGCAGGTTGTTGGTCAAAACCTGAATTGGTGCCATGGGGAGGAAGGGGAGGAAGGCACTTGCTCCAAGCACGCTGAACATGTTCCCAAAGTTGGAACTCGCTCCCATCCGGATGTACTTAACGATGTTCGCGAAGACCTTACGGCCTTCGATAACTCCGCCTTCTAGCACTATGAGATCCTTCTCAAGCAGGATCAGGTCCGCCGACTCTTTGGCGATGTCCGTAGCAGTGTCCACAGAGATGCCGACGTCCGCCGCTCGCAAGGCTGGAGCGTCGTTAATTCCGTCGCCCAGGAAACCGACGACGTGCCCCTTTCCGCGGAGGATACGGATAACCCTTTCTTTGTGCGCCGGAGAGAGGCGGGCGAACAGCGCCGCCTTCTCTGCGGCCTCGGCCAATTCCTCGTCGGACATTTTCTCCACGTCGCCGCCCAGCAGCATGGGGTCGGCTGACAGGCCAACGTCCTTACACACTTTGCGACTGATCAGGTGGTTATCCCCGGTGAGAATTTTTACGGCGACGCCATTTTTGTGCAGGGCTGCCAGGGCATGGGCCGCGGTACCCTTGGGCGGGTCCAGAAACGCTACGTACCCTCTGAGTACAAGTTCGCCCTCGTCCTCCTTCGCGCAAATTTGCTTGCCTGGCAGCTCCTTGGTTGCCACTGCCAACACCCGGAAACCGTCATTGCTGAGGTTTTCATACTCTTGCTTCAACCCGACCATTAACTCCGCGTGCATTTCAGACAGCTTGCCGTCAAGTTCAAAGTGCGCGCAGCGGAGAAAGACCTCTTCTGGAGCCCCCTTGGTTAGGAGGATCGCCTTACCTTCGGGATTCTCCACCAGCACCGACATCATGCGTCGAGTGAAGTCAAACGGGATCTCATCCAGTTTTTTATACTTCTCTACAACCGTCTTTCCGTGGAAGTCGGTACTATCCAGAATTGCACGGTCGAGGAGGTTTTTGAGGCCCGTCTGGAAATAACTGATGAGGTATCCATCCAGCAACACATCATCCGTTTCACGCCCAGCTACATTGCAATGCCGCATGAGAACAACCCGGTCTTCGGTGAGCGTGCCTGTCTTGTCGGTACACAATACGTCCATGGCCCCGAAGTTCTGAATGGAGTTAATGCGCTTTACGATCACTTTCTTACGGCTCATGGCGAGCGCACCGTTGGAAAGACAGACGGAGACGATCATTGGCAGCATCTCGGGAGTGAGGCCCACTGCCACAGCCAATGCGAAGAAGAAGGCTCCCTTCCAATCGTGTTTGGTGAAACCGTTGATGAAAAAAACCAGAGGCACCATCACGACCATAAATTGCATCATTAGCCATGTGAAGCGGTTAAGGCCCTGGTCGAAGCTCGTCTGCACTCGTTCTCCAGTGATCGAGTGCGCCATACTGCCAAGGTAGGTTTGCACACCCGTCGCGACCACGGCTGCCGTCGCGGTGCCGCTCTCGACGCTGGTCCCCATGAAACAGGTGTTCTTCAGTTCGGTCGGCGAGCTCTCTACCTTCGTTTCCGGCTCGTGGAACTTCTCGACCGGTAGCGACTCACCCGTGAGGCTGCCTTGGCTCACGAAGAGGTCTTTCGAACTCAGCAGCCTCACGTCGCCTGGAATCATATCGCCGGCAGCCAGTTTGATGACGTCACCGGGCACCAAGTCCCGGAGTGGTAGCTCCCTCGCAGCCCCGTCCCGAACGACCGTAGCGGTCACATGGATCATCGCCTTTAACTTTTCTGCAGCGGAGTCCGCACGGGCTTCCTGCCAAAAGCGAAGTCCCACACTCAGCGCCACCATACCTGCCATCACGGAACCGGCGCGCACGTCGCCGGTAACGTAAGAGATTGCCGACAGAGTCGTCAGCAAGATAACCAATGGGTTGCGGATGATTTTCAGGGCCCGGATCAGCCAGCCCTGCTTCCGCTCTTGTGCCACCTCATTCGGACCGGTCGTCCTCGCCCGTTCTTCGGCCTCCGTTTGGGTTAGGCCACTCAGAGACGTTCGCAAGTCTCGGAGCAGCTCTTCGTTGCCCTTCCTCGCGGCGGCAAGGACTGCGGGCGAAACTTGAATATGTTGGTTTTTCCCTTTTGTGGGAATCGGCACCGGGTTCAGGGGAGACGGCGGCGCGGGATAGGGCCTTGCCGTTTCAGCGTCGCTGAGCGAAGTTCCTGGCGCGTCCATGGTCAAGTCATACGCTCCCGGTGCCGTCTTTCTGGCAGGAGTTTCAAACGAACGGTCATGCGCCAGCGTGAAAAGCGACGGCGAGATGCAGTTTTCGCAACATCGAATTCTTCTTCTCGTGGTGAGGCTGCATGCGCCGCAAAATATCGCCGAGGATACGCACGGCCGTGAGTATATAGGGCCCTTTGTTAAGCATGACACACTCCGCGCGCTCACTCATTGCTGCATCGGTGATCTCCGCGCGCGACGGAATGCCATTTTTAGCCAGGGATTCGAGCACCTGGGTTGCCCAGATCACCGGCATATGCGCCGCCTCACAAACCCAGAGGATTTCTTCCTGCACCTCTGCGAGTCTCTGATAGCCGCACTCGACTGCCAGATCACCGCGCGCGATCATTACCCCGGCGGCACGGCTCCGCATTGCGGCCAGAAGCAACCGCGGCAGATGGTCAAATCCCTCGCGAGTTTCGATCTTCAAAATAATTCCAATTTTTTCGCCACCGAGCTTTGCCAAGTGAGATTGGAGCTCAAGTATGTCGGCTTGCGCGCGGACGAACGAGTAGCTGACGATGTCGGCGTTCTCGACCACAAAGGGAAGGGCTTCCAAGTCGTCTTTGCTAAGAGAGGATAGGTGTAGATGACTTTCTGGAACGTTGATCCCCTTTTCGGCACCAAGTCTTTCACCGCTAGACCGCGCTTGAGTGATCTCGACGTTGACTTTGTCAGCGGTGACCGTTCTGATCACTCCGCCAATCTTGCCGTCGTCGAGCCAGATTGGTTCCCCTGTTTTCACCCCGTCGAAAAACTCTGGCTGTGATACGCCGACCTGGGCCGGGGTAATCAGATTCTCTTGGCTGTCTCGTTGTGGCGGGTGACCGGGATCGAGCGATCTGGTTAGAATGAGGGTATCGCCAAGCTTTAGCCGCAGTGTCTGCTGTTTAGCCGGGATGGGGCCAACGGGCGCCCGCCGAACGCGCTTCGATTTGTCATTTGACGCGGACCTTCGCGCTTCAAGGATCATTCCTTGGAAAATATACGCCGTCCGCATGGCATCGGCCCAACGATTCGCTCCGTTGACGCCAGTGATAACGATCGTGCGAGCAGCCCCGCGTGCATCGATGAACCGGACACGATCTCGAAGTTTAAGCCGGGCCAGCCAAGGCTGCGGCACCGGGACGACTGCATCTGCCGGCTCAGGTGCAACTTCTGGAGAGGAAGTTGGCGTCAACCAAATGCGTGCTGGAGAAACGACGCGGCCGAAAGTGTCCCGCTTTGGGCGATACTTCAACACCCTGGGTCCTGGCTCGATAGACCCAGTGCGCAGCTTGGGACCGGCCAAATCCATCGCAACTTTGCAGTGTCTGTTCGTTTCTGTTTCGGCGCGACGAAGGTTCCGGATCATTCCTGACCAAGCTTCGGGACCGTCATGGGCACAATTAATACGCATGCAGTCCATACCTTGGACGAGAAGGTCGCGGACTAGCTCGTACTTCGTTGCGGCTTCTGGTGGCATGGTGACCATGATTCGCACGTGACGGGCTGCTGGAGCTTCCCCCAGCAGGGCTTCGGTGTTTTTCTCAAGAAGAGTAGTGCCTTGCCCAAGTTGGGGAGCCGCACTTGAGGCCGGGGTAATCGGATCGGACCCCGCAAGCTTGTGAAGGACCTTCAATACAGCGTGCAAAGAACTGAGGACGTGCGGCTCGGTTCCACCCAACGATGAGAGTCCCATATGCGCAAGTTTTGATTGCATTGGGCGTATGTCATGCCTGCGAAGCGCGAGGTAATCTAAGAGATTCCTGGCGCTTGCTCGATGATCGGGATGCACTTCTGCGGCGCCGATTAAGCCGGAAGTTTCCAGCTCAGCCATTTCAGACAGAAGAAGATTCAGACTCTGAATCAGTTCCTCGAGCTGGGACTGATCTGCGTTCTGCATTTTGACGGGAGCACCAGTGGACGACACTGACTCAATTTCGCTGCGGGCAGGTGAGGCTGAGTTAAAAGGCAAGCGATGCTCCTTATTGCACCCGGGATGCGACCTGTAGGGACTTTATTCTCTATGCAAGGGAAAGTTCACTTGTTTTGAGTTGTGCGGAATCGGCTACAAATTGTTTGACCTTGTCCTGGATCTCGTCTCGGACGCGGCGGAACACTTCCTTTTGCTGTTCGATCAATCCGCCGGCGGCATTTGGGTCGACGATACTCCAGTGCAGAACGCCGAGAGCGAAGGGAAATATCGGGTTCCTTTCCTTGTCCGTATCACAGATGGTGATCACATGGCCGAACGGTTCTTTCAGTGATTCCGCGACGCTCTTGGTCTTCTGGCCCGAGATGTCGATTCCGGCTTCTTTCATCACTTCACTTGTCAAAGGACTCGAGGGGCTGCGTTCGACCCCCACACTCACGACGTCAAATCGGTCGCCCGAGAGGCTTCGTAGAAAACCCTCAGCGATCAAACTTCGCGTGGCGTCGCCAGTCGACAGGAATAGAACCTTTGGCTTATGCCTTGTCATTTCTCCCCATTTCTTCGACTCGTCTGGGCCGATCGACCCATGTCGTTTCACACCCCTATGCTGGAACTTGGCATGGAGCGAGGCAGTCCCGTTTAGCACAGTCTCGGAAAATTAATGAGGCGTTGAAAGACCAAGCAGGGCTTTCGGGGCTACCCCATCGCTGCCATCGCCTTCCATGGGCCAACTGCCGAAAAGAAGGTGGCCGTGCCATCGTCGGGGGGCACGAAGCGCCATGTCGGATATCGGCCTTAGCTTGCCGAATCGAATCCCCGCATCACACTGACAAAGAGGGGAACTCTAGACAAGTTTCTGGCACTAGCGACGCGTCGAAGACGCAGTCGGTGCTAATCGGGAGTTAGGCCTGATGTTGTTAAGGTTTCACTTCTGAGGCTGAGGTGGTGAAGGCGGAGGGACCAGAGGAGAATTAATCGTAATGGTGATTTTCTCGTTGGGCCTGGCCAAGGAAATGACGTACATGGGTGTCATCAATTTTTCGTCTTTGACCTCGACGAGTGTCGTTTCCAAGCAGTGCCGCTGTTTCAACCTTCGCTGCGTCGCCTGAACGCAATCAAGCGAGCCCCTACTGGCCTCGTTAAGATCGGGCACCCAGTCGAATGCGTCTCGGAACTCCTCCTGGTGACGACTGTTTGCGGGACCAACGACGGTTTGAGGATGAGCGTGATAGTAAGTTTTCATAGGGCCTCGCGATAGAAATTAAATGGACGAATTTTCATGCACCACAAGGAGTCCGGAGAGAAAGCAATTCCTGAATGTAGCAATCTTGCTATCTTTGCGGTCTCACATTTCATTTATAGTCCGCCGGCTATTGAGTCTTTTGGATCTCAGGATAGCTTGTTGTTGCACGCCTTCATTCCGCCCGCCTATCCATGACCTTTGCGTATCGCGGATCTTTCACGACCATCTGTCGAACCTGATCGCCCAACTCTTGCCAGCCCGATCATTCGCCATTACCTCTAGAAGTTTCTCTCCTAGGATCTTGGTTCTCCTGCTTGGCGGCCACCGATCTCATCGCGTTCAACTCGATCAAATTCTTCGCCGACCCGCTCCTTGATTCCGCTCAGCCACCCTATCTGACTGGCCGTACCGGCTAGCTCAGTCGTCACGGCAATAGCAGTTCCATGGTGGGCTATGCGATTTGCTTCCTACTCGATCAGGACGCCGGGTCGGGAGCCCTTCAATGGCCGTCTCTCAGATTGCTCCTGTAGCAACTTATTGAGAGGCCCTCGAAGGTTCGGGGATCACTGCCCAAACCGACCGAGGCTTCCTCGTGATCCACAGGATAAAGACATTCTCAAGGCGTAACTGTTCAAATCAGCACATGTCGACGGCCAAGACTTGGCTTAGACATCGGCGGCGCCGCACGAGGCCTGTGCAATATTGAACAGCGCCCAAGCCAGCCGCAATGCAGCATACGGTTATGGATAACACGATGGTACTTTCTGAGAGACCGCCCGACTCGGAACAGAATTTGCGGTGGCTCGCATGGGAGAGGAAAAACAGGCGAGAAGACAGGATGGCGGAAAAGCGGGTAAAACTCGTATTCGGGGTGGTAGGTGTAATCCTGCTGATATTGATTGGGCGCGCGTTGACTGAACTTCGCGGCCGTCCCAGTCTCGTTGAAAAGGGCTCGACTGTGGCTTGTGGGCAGACAACCGGTGCGTTCAGATATTGGCTCGAAAGTGGCGGGTTCAAACCAGCTTAGAAGTCGATGAGGACTGGAGGACTCGAATGCCCTGCGGTCGAAACTGTCATGCCTTCGATTTTCCCGCATTGAAGGCGCTCAATGATAATGTCAGAGCGGTTTACGGATAATTTAGGACGGACCCTCCCTTCCGCTCCGATCATTACACCTGTTTATGTGTGGGACAAACCAACGACCTGAGAACAACCATGCTTGAGGATTACGACAATCCTCCGATTATTGGGGTCACACATTTCTTCGCCGAGGCCCATTGCGAGCGAGGAGCAAAGAAACCGACGTGAGAAAGAACTAATCTGTGAATTCAACCCAACCGGAAACCGGACTAGTGACGCAGGCTCCAACGGCCCACCAAACGTCCATTTGATGATCGAGCTCCTGGAACGCGGGTACCGAACAAAAGCAGCTTGGGCAAACTCGTCACCTTCCCAAGTAGAAAGGGCGACCCAGTTACGAGTCGCCCCATTACAAAGTCAGAAATCTGCCGAACTACCGATTGCAATCTCAATACAATGTATGCCGCCGTTGAGTTGCTGTCCAGTACTATTCGGGCGTCGTCTAAGAAGTGCTTCTCAAATCTCCACGTTTCTCTACCAGAACGCGAGGTTCAGTCAAGCGGATGCCGCCGCCGAGAGATCGAACGACCTAACGGCCTCGGCCTCGTCGTCTCGAATGTCGAAGACGGTATACAACTTCGTGATTTGCATCAAGTCGTGGACCTTATTGGTAAGTTTGAGCAGCTTCAGTTCTCCTTGTTGCTTCCGTGCTGTGGTGAAGGAGCTGACCAGATGGCCCAATCCTGAGCTGTCGATGTAATTGACTTCCGCAAGATTGAGCAGGATCTTCTTACGGCCCTCACTTAAGAGGTCGCAGACCAGTGAACGTAACGCGGCGCTCTCTGGGCCGAGCACAATCCGCCCGCTAATGTCTACAATGGTGACGTCACCCACGGTGCGAGTGGTCGTGTTCATGTTCATGCGCAACCTCCTGTCACGGAGCCATAGTGCCACGGAACCAGGCGACCCTACTGTGCAATATCGAACAGGAACGCCCAAGGGCCGTGAAAAACACGCCCATTTTGGGTCGAATTCAAGCAGCGTAGCCACATGAAGTCAACCGAGTCATCAAGGTCTCTCATCAGCGTCCGAAGCTTGCGGATGAGCGTACTCGCGCTAGAAAATTTGGGTTACTTAAAGCACTTACGCTTCAAGCGGCAAGGAGAATTCGAACGCGCGAACGGTGCGGGGACGGATCGCACAAACTCCTGACACGAAACCGCTTGTCGAGTAAAAATATGAAAAGTGAAAAAATCGGTAGGTTTTATTTCGAATCCAGCGAACTGTTTTGGAAGAAGAAGCGGGAGAAACCTGGATTCACTCGTTTGATAGCGGGCTCGATCCTTTGCTTCCATGGTTCCCAAGCCGCCTGGGCCGATATCCTGAGGTCACGTCCGATCTGCTTGAACTTCTTGTCTTCTCGCCGTCTAAAGAGTATGTACAAGTTTTTATCGTCAAGGCCTTCCCCTCGAAGGCGGAGAATGTTCTTCGCGGACATAGGGAATTCCAGCAGAATTTTGTTCTTCGCCAATCAGGTCACCAGTTGGCCCGAGGCGCGCAATGCATCCACTGCATCATGCCGGCTCGCCGCTTCCACCTGACGCATCACTCGCCGAAGGTGATTCTTCACCGTGAACTGCGACAAATTCAGATTCGCCGCGATTTCCTTGTTCGTTAAGCCCTCAGCCACCAGTCGGATCAATTGCAACTGGCGGGGAGTAAGCGCCTTCTGATTGCCGGCGTCCAGAGCTTCGATCTTTTCGGGTTTTCGCCTACTCAGGTACTGGATCAGGCTCATACACAAGCTCGGTGGACAGGTCGCCTCGCCTCGTCCGGCAGCACGCACAGCGGCCACAATCTCCGCCGCGGAAGCCTCCTTCAGCAGGTATCCGCAGATCCCAAAATGCACAGCACGCAAGAACACATCGGCGTCTTCATCCATTCCAAAAAGGAGAAATCGTATACCGATATCTTGTTCGGCTAACTCGACCAGGAACTGCGAATAGGCAGCATCCTCGAAGGAATCCATCAACACTACGTCACAACCGGACGCAACGATGTCGTCTTTCACCGTCTCCGAGCACCGGCTCACGCCCACCACATTAATTTCGGAGCGCTTTCTCAACAGGCGGGCCAAGGTGTCACGCAACAACCGATTTTCTGCAAGCAGGTAAACGCTGACTTCTTGGGACAACTTACAGGTTCCAGGTGCTGTCATAGTCTCTCTCAACTGCTCTGTTCCATTCTTTCGAGAGGGCTAAGCTGGCGGACCCCAAGGGGTAAAATGAAAAGCACTCACGGTGATTCTGGCCTATAGAGTCTAAAAGCAAAGGGGTTAGCTGTCAACTAAGTTTATAAATATCCATAAAGTACCTGATGTCACTAAGGTATAGTGATTGCCGATCTTACTGTATTCTCCGGATGGAATTGTCTCCTGCGTTTCCCGGTCTTCGTCTGGTGACAGGACTAGCACCCATTAGTCCGCGTACTACGCTCCCTTAGTTCTTCGGGCCCCATCTACGAATTCGCATCTACAGTACCAAATGGGCTCCCCATTAGACCTACCGTTTTTCCTCAAACACCAAATACTTGTCATTAAAGGGGATCGCTATGGTTAAGACATTCCGGGTTCTCATGGCCAATCAGCCCAAGCTCATGAGAGAACTGTTGGTCGAGATGCTCGAAGAAGAGCCGTGGATCCAAATCGTCGGCGAAGTCACTAATGAACAAGAGATTCGAGAATTGGTGCAAAAGACTTCGCCCGATCTACTGGTCGTCACTGCGGAAAAGCCCGGCAAACGCCCGGCCATTTGCGACGAGCTCTTACGTGAATTTCCATCGCTTCGCATTATTGCTGTTGCCGCACAGGAAAGCTATTCCGTTTGCTATTGGGCCTCCCTGGATATCCATGCCGACGATATTGAGCCTTCTGAACAGGGTTTCCTGAGTGCCGTGAAGAACGTCGCGGAAACCGTAACCCGCGGAAGCGACGTCAATTGAGGGGAGCCCGAATATGAGGCCGCCGACTACAATTTCGCGATTTTTATTTCCTATGTTGATCACCGCCTTTCTGTTCTCGGCACGCGCCCAGGACACCAGGCGCCAGCAACAGCAGCCGCAAGACCAGCAACAGCGCGATGATACCTACTTGCGTTATCCCAAGCTCCAGGCTTCTGAACTCGAAAAAGGAAACCTCTCCCGCGTTGCCGCTTCTCCTGCTCAGATCAAAGAGGTATTGATCAAAGACCCCGGCTTGCTAGTCGAGCTCAAGCGCTGGATCGCCAAAGACGCGAGTGACAACGGCCAGATTGTTAGCGATGAGGATCTGACCGACGACGCCGTGTTTGATCGCCTGGTAAATGATGTGGCGTTTCGATCCGTAGCCACCCGGCTCGTACAGCATTACGGCTACCTGCGGCCCAGCGTCAATCCTGATTCGGCTCTTGGCAAAGAGCAGGATTATCTGGCGAAAGAGCGTGCCCGCCGCCTGGTGCAGATCGAATCGGAAGGAGAATCTCAGCAAGGCAGGCAATCCAGAAACGGATCCAGTCAGACGAAGTACTTGCCCTGCGAGCCCGACGAGAACTGGGATTGCGTGCCCGAATCCAACGGCCAACAAAACCGTACAAATCCAAATCTCGATCGCAATGCGCCGCAACGCGAGCAAAATCCGAATTACCAATCCCCAAACGACCAGAACCCCAACTATCAGGATCAGGGTCAACCCTATTCGAACGGCCAGCAAATCATTCAAACGGAAAACAACCTGGAGAATCCTCCGTTCGGCGAGGGCAACGAGAGCACTTTGCTCCAGAACATCTCAGATCCGCTCAAGCAGCCCGGAGATCTGACCCAGCAAAGTGATTCCACGAATTATGGGAATGGCTCCCCCAACTCGCAGAACTCTCTGCCCATGGGCCCGATGCAGGACCAATCCACCCAACATTCGAATCCGGAAAACCGGCCCGGCGACAACGAATACGCCATGAATGGAAGTTCTGAAGTTCGCCCAGGCGGCGTGTATCGTCGCAAACCGCGGCTCGCGGATCGCGAGCCACTGTCCAGCGGTATGGTTCGCCGTCCCAACCCCTATACGGATATTCCTTCGTTATACGACCTGTACGTGCAAGCCCCCTCGCGGGATCTTCCGCCACAACGTTTTGGCACGGCGGTCTTCCGTGATGGCCTTCGCAACCTCCGCAGCATTCCCATGGATTTGCCCGTTGGACCGGACTACGTCGTCGGTCCGGGAGACAGCCTCTCCATCGATTTATGGGGAGGCGTTTCCACGAGACTCACACGCATCGTCGACCGCGAAGGACGCGTCACATTACCGGAGGCCGGTCCGTTGCTCGTCAGTGGAAGATCGCTTGGCGAAGTGCAATCTGCGGTACAGAAGGCCATCGGTACTCAGTTCCGCGATACCTCCGCCGACGTATCCGTGTCTCGCCTGCGTACGATTCGTGTGTACGTAGTCGGTGAGGTGGAAGAGCCCGGAGCTTACGACATCAGCTCGCTGTCCACAGCACTGAATGCTTTAGTCGCGGCTGGGGGGGCAACCTCTCGCGGCTCCTTGCGTTCTCTGAAACATATGCGTGGTCGGCAAGAAGTCGAAAAAATTGATGCCTATGACCTCTTGCTGCGCGGTGTTACTCCCGACGCACAGAAGTTCGAGAACGGCGATACTTTGATGGTGCCGCCCCTCGGGCCTCAAATTACCGTCACCGGAATGGTGCGCCGCCCCGCTATTTACGAACTCAATGACGAACAAACTGTCGCCGATGTGCTCACACTGGCCGGCGGAATTCTGCCGGCTGCCGCGCTGCGCCACATCGAAGTTCAGCGTCTCGAAGCCCACGAGAAGCGCACCATGTTGAGCCTGGACCTTTCGCCCGATCACAGCGAAGCGGCACAGCTTGCCGATTTCAAGGTTCGGGACGGCGACGAGATTCACATTTTCCCCATCGCCCCTTACAACCAGGACACCATCTACCTTCAAGGGCACGTCCTCCGGCCCGGCCGCTATTCCTTCCACGAGGGAATGAAACTCACCGATCTTGTCTGCTTCTTACAAAGACATTCTTCCCGAACCTGCGGCGCACTACGGCGAAATCATTCGCCTCAATCCACCGGATTTTCATCCCACGGTTGTGAGCTTCGATCTCGCCTCAGCCATGAAAGATCCTACCGCTGGTCCGTCTCTGCAGCCCTTAGATACGGTGCGGATTTTCAGCCGCTTTGATTTTGAGCCCGCTCCCACGGTCTCCGTCGCTGGTGAAGTGCGCGCTCCTGGCACTTACCGCACTTCCGGGCAAGCGTCCTTGCGCGACGCAGTCTATCTCGCAGGCGGACTCACGCCCGATGCTGCGCTCAACACTGCGCAACTCTTCCGCATCCATCCCGACGGAACCTCTGAAATATTCAGCGTGAACCTTGGCGAAGCGCTCAAGGGCAGCAGTGCCGACAATATCCTGCTGGAGCCTCGCGATCGCCTGCTCATTCACAAGAATACGGATCAGGTGGATCCGAACACCATCGAAATTACCGGCGCCGTGGCTAAGCCAGGTCATTATCCCTTCACAAGTAACATGCACGTTGATGACTTGATTCGCGCCGCTGGCGGACTCAAACGCAGTGCGGACACCAACACTGCAGACTTGACCCGTTACGCCGCCTCCGGTGGCGTTTCCGAGCAAATGGAAATCTCCCTGGCTTCTCTCACCAATGGAAATGCTACGGAAGACGTTCCGCTGCGCAGCGGAGACGTTCTCGCCATTCGCCAGGTTCCTGGCTGGAACGATATCGGCGCAGCGGTGAAGGTCACCGGTGAAGTCACCCATCCTTCTACCTACGGCATCCAGCCCGGCGAGCGTTTGAGCGCTGTTCTGGAGCGGGCTGGCGGCTACACCAACCAGGCCTATCCCTACGGTGCAGTTCTTATGCGCCGTGAAGTGCGCGAGATGGAAGCGCGAAATCAGTTGGAGCTTATCAATCGCATTAAGGCGGAGCGCATTCAGTTGAAGGATCTTCCCGAAGACGATCAGGACAAGAAGAACGCGAAAATGAATGCGTTGGCGCAGACGGACTCAACGCTCAATCAGCTTTCCTCCAACCCGCCTATCGGGCGCGTGGTGATCCACATCAGCTCTGACGTCAAGCAATGGAAAGGCACCCCCTACGATATCGCGCTGCGTGACGGCGATGTTTTATTGATTCCCAAGAAAGCGAATATCGTCACCGTGAACGGACAAGTTTTCAACCCGACCGCGATCACCGCGCAAAACGGTCGGTCCGCGAAGTGGTATCTGAGCCAAGCGGGAGGTCTCACTCCTTTGGCGGACAAAAAGGGCGTGTTCGTGATTCGCGCCGACGGTTCCGTGCTTGCCGCGAAGAACAATACTTCCAGCTTGTTCGCGGGCGATCCGTTGAGCTCGACGCTACGGCCCGGCGATACCGTGGTGGTCCCGGAAAAGACACCGAAAGTGGGCGGCGTGAACTGGACCACGATCATGCAGACAGCGCAGGTTGCCTCTTCGGTGGCTCTGGCGGTTGCTTACATTCATCCCTAGCGGAGGGCGAGAGTTGATGAGGACAGAAGTCCAACGGATATCCATTACCAGGCGATGGCCAGAAAGGATCATCGGTCATTCACCAGCCTTGCCGGTCGACTCTGGGGACCAGGGCAGGAAAGGGTATTTCTTGGGTGCCGGTTTCTATAAAGAAAGGACGGCCTTCATGGCGCATCGCTGGCTCCGCGCTTGTGTTGGCCTGAACGTGCTGATGCTTATGTGTGTCGGACTTTTGCCGGAATGTCTTGCACAAACGACAGCTCCGTCAACGGAGTCCTCCTCACAGGAGGCAAAGCCAGTGGCGGTCCCCGCGAACACGGGCCAGCCGCACAAAACTCAAACCGCTCCCAGCACGCCGGCGCCCGACTACTCCACGCAGTTCAGCATGGGCATGGTCAAGCGTCTCGCCAAGGATCAGGTTGACCTCTGGACCTTTCCTCGTCACCTCACTTGGGCAGACGCGGACATCATTGTGCCTTTTGGCATGGCTACCGGGGGACTCCTCGCTACCGACTCGGACTTCAGCAGAAATTTGTCCAACTCACCCTCACGCCTGAATAACAGTTTGAAACTTTCCAATTACGGTATCGGCGCCATGGCGGGTGTCGGGGGAGGTATGTGGGTCTGGGGTCATTTCACTCACGATGACCACATGAAAGAAACCGGGTTCTTGTCCGGTGAAGCAGCGCTCAATGCCGTCATTATCACCGAGGGTCTGAAATACGCCTTTGGCCGCACTCGCCCCCTCGATCAGCCACAATACGCGGGCAATTTCTGGTCCGGCGGCGCTTCCATGCCTTCAGAGCATGCTTCCACAGCCTGGGCCATCGCCAGCGTGATCGCTCACGAGTATCCCGGACCGTTGACATCGTTCCTGGCGTACGGTCTCGCTTCCACGATCAGCACCGCTCGCATCACCGCCAAGCAGCACTTTCCTTCGGATGTATCTGGTTGGCAGCTTCATCGGCTGGTATGCCGGCAAGCAGGCCTATCGCGCTCATCATGATCCCGAACTGGGTGGCGCCGAATGGCAGAGTTACGGCGAATTTCAGGGGCAAGGTTCGAACACACGCAACACCAGCTTGGGTACTACCTTTGTCCCACTCAGCAGTTGGATTTATCCCGCCATGAAGCGGCTCATCGCGTTGGGTTACATCCAATCGCAGTTCATGGATATGCAGCCCTGGACCCGCCAGGAATGCGCCACCATGTTAGGCGAAGCGGGCGATCGTATTTCCGCAGGCACAAATGTCAGCGACGAAGTCAACGGCCTTTACAATGTCCTGTCGAAGGAATTCGCCACCGATTCCGAGCGCCTCGGCGGCGGCCGTTCGGATGAGACTTCTGCCCGCCTGGAATCTCTCTATACCCGCGTGATGGGCATTAGTGGTCCGACCCTGCACGATAGTTATCATTTTGGTCAGACCATCATCGACGATTACGGCCGTCCCTATGGAGAGGGTGTGAACGCCATTGCCGGCGGCTCTGCGTGGGTCACTCAAGGACGATTTTCCATCTACGTGAGCGGCGAATACGAATATGCGCCTTCCTCTCCTACCTACTCTGCTGCCGTGAACAACGCCATCGCCGTCATGGACAATAATCCTGTGCAACCCGGCACATTTCCTTCCACCAGCCAGTTCCGGCTGATGGACACTTACGTTTCTTCCAACCAGGACAATTGGATTTTCTCTTTTGGCAAACAGAACCTCTGGTGGTCTCCCGACTACAGCAACGCGTTCCTCATGAGCAACAATACCGCGCCCATCTATATGTTCCGCGTTACCCGCGAAGCGCCAATCGAAATCCCCTATGTTTCTCAGTTGCTCGGCCCGATGAAGATTGATTTATTTATGGGCAAATTGTCCAACAATGAATTTCCGCCTCGCCCGGTAATTCACGGCGAGAAGATCACGTTCAAGCCGGTTCCCAACCTTGAAGTCGGTTTCAGTCGCACCGCAGAATTTGCCGGTGTGGGACGTGCTACCACTCCAAAGGCTATCTGGCTTAGTTACCTCAGTCTCACCAATAGCGATCAGTACCCTCCAGGCGCACCCAATCCCGGAAAGCGCACGTCCGGATTCGATTTTAATTACCGCATTCCCGGTCTACGGGACTGGCTCACCATCTATTGCGATTCGCTTGCAACCGACAACGTTTCGCCGCTCGCGGACTTCCCTCGAGCTGCGGTTGCCCCGGGGATTTACCTCACCCGTATCCCGAGGCTCTCCAAGTTCGATCTGCGTCTGGAAGCTTCCTACACCGATACTCCAAAACTGCATAACGAACCTACCCCTGCTGCGGGTGGTAAATTCAATTACTACGATAGCTATTACCACGATCTATATACCAACGTAGGCTACATCATCGGCAGTTGGGTCGGCCGCGAAGGTCACGGCTACCAGGCTTGGACGACCTATCACGCGAGCGCCCGCAATTCTATTCAGTTCGGATACCGTCACGCGGATGTAGCCAACGATTTCATACCCGGCGGGGGCAATATTAATGATGCTTCCGTTACCGCCAATTGGTGGTTCCACAACAATCTCAACATCACTGGGTTGCTTCAGTACGAGCGTTGGTTGTACCCGCTTCTGGCACCCGGCCCCCAAACCAATTGGACTTCTTCCTTGGGGCTGACTTTTTATCCCGAGGACCTGCGCTTGCCGTTGCGGCGTGCTGGGAGCCATGACTAACTCGAACTTTAGGAGATGGATTAAGGATACCGACGAATGAGTGGAACTGGAGTAAAACAAAGGCCAGAGCCTGATCCTCGGGTGCTCGATCCGGAATTGCTCGAGCAGCGCGAACTCGAGTTTGCCCGCGAGCGTCAGGCGGAACTGCTCCGCTATCTTTGGGAGCGCCGCACCACTCTGTTTCGTGCTGCCGTGGCCGGTCTTGTCCTCTCCACCCTCATCGCTTTCCTCATTCCAAAGTCTTACACCTCGACCGCGCAGCTTATGCCTCCCGATTCCCAATCCTCGTCAGGGCTGGCGATGATGGCGGCTTTGGCAGGGAAGGCTGGCGCTGGCTTCGCTGGATTAGGTAGTGACCTGCTCGGTCTAAAAAGCACGGGAGCGCTTTTCATCGGTGTTCTTCGAAGTGAGACCGCACAGGACCGCATCGTTCAACAATTTAATTTGCAAAAAATCTACGGCGCACGCTTGGTGGTAGACGCGCGAAAACAGCTCGACGAACACACGGGCATTTCCGAAGACCGGAAGAGTGGCATTATCACCATCAGCGTCACCGACCATAGCCCACAACGAGCCGCCGCGATCGCCAATGCTTATGTAGACGAACTAAATTCGCTGGTCGCTGAGCTGTCCACGTCTGCCGCCCATCGCGAACGCGTCTTTCTTCAGGACCGTCTCAAGGTTGCGCAGCAGGACCTGAATCAGGCAACTGAGCTGTTAGCCCAGTTTTCCAGCAAAAACAGTACCCTGGATATGCAGACCGAAGGCAAGGCCATGCTGGATGCGGCCAGCACGCTCACCGGTGAATTGATCGTCGCGCAATCTCAACTCCAGGGCCTTCGCCAGATTTACACAGATGATAACGCGCGTGTCCGCGCACTCAGCGGACGTGTTGCCGAACTTCGCAAGCAGTTAGAAAAACTCGGCGGTGTCCAGGTTAAAGGGTCCCCGGCCAATCCCACAATCACACCATCGGCAAACCCGCCATCTGATGCGAATGGCAGCATCCCGTTTCCCACCATTCGCAATTTGCCATTGCTGGGCGCCAAGTACGCGGACTACTACCGCAACGCCAAAATCCAGGAAACTGTCTTCGAATTGCTGACCGAACAATTCGAATTGGCCAAAGTGCAAGAAGCCAAAGACACGCCCAGTGTGAAGGTCTTGGATCCGGGAAGAGTTCCAGAGCGAAAGTCGTACCCGCCTCGCTTGCTCATCATGATGATCGGAACTTTCCTTGCCTTCGCCGTTGTCGCACTTTGGCTGCTCGCCACCAAGGGTTGGACGGAAATTGATCCGGCCGATCCTCGTAAAGCTCTAGCTCTGGAAGTTGCCGCCACGTTTCAGGCCAATGCCCCGTGGGCCTCACAAAACGGAGATGCGCCCCACTCGTGGCCTCAAAAGATTTGGAGTCGGCTGAGAAGCTTGCGCCCGCCTACCGACGGGCCTTCTGCTTCATAAAGTCGGCTGCAAAATGCTGAATCGTAACGGGTTAGGTCACAAATCGCCCTGTAAGTGACGGGGCGGAGCTATCTGAGGGCCATTTGCAAGCGCTCAACACTAGTGTACTGGCAGCGGAGCAGCATCCACCGCAAACGGAGCCGCGGGACCAGTTCTCCTCCGTCCAGTGGTACGCTGCGTACACCTCCGCGAACCACGAGAAAAAAGTAGCCGCGGAACTGCAGCGCCGCTCCATCGAGTCTTTCCTCCCTCTCTACAGTTCCGTCCGCCGCTGGAAAGACCGCCGCGTCAAACTCGATCTTCCCCTTTTCCCCGGTTACGTCTTCGTCCATTTCCCGCTGCAGGATCGGCTTCGCGTCCTGCAAGTTCCTGGCGTAGTCCGTTTCGTCGGCTTTAACTGCTGCGCCACTCCAGTGCCAGAAACGGATATGGCCCGCATTCGAAGTATTCTCAGCGACGGTCTTCTTGCCGAGCCACATCCCTTTCTCACCGCTGGCCGCCGCGTTCGCGTAAAGTCCGGCCCGCTAGCTGGGGTGGAAGGCATTCTCCTTCGCCGCAAAAACAAACTCCGCTTCATCATGTCCGTGGAACTAATCCACCGCTCCGTCGCCCTCGAGGTTGAACCCGTCGAGATTGAACCGTTAGCTCACGAAGTCGCGAATATGAAAGCGCGCTATGGCTGAAAGCCGGCGAAATTCGAATCTGCATCTGACGAGTGGCCGCTTACTCGCGCGCAATACCATTTGGAATCTAGTCGGGAGCGGCGCGCCGATGATCGTTGCGGTATTCTGCATCCCGGTTTTAATCCGAACATTGGGAAAGGACCGCTTCGGAGTACTGACATTGGCGTGGGCTCTGATTGGCTATGCAGGTCTCATTGACCTAGGGTTAGGTCGAGCACTCACGCAATTAGTGGCAAAGAAACTGGGAGCTGGGGAGAAGGAAGATATTCCAGCATTGGTCTGGACCTCCCTAATATTACTCCTCGCGTTAGGAATCGTAGGTGCGCTGGCCATCGCGGTTGTTTCCCCTTGGCTCGTCTATCACACGCTCAAAATTCCTAGTGCGTTGCAAAGGGAAACTCTTCACGGCTTCTACCTGCTTGGCTTATCCGTTCCCGTAGTCATCCTCTCAGCCGGGCTCCGTGGTCTGTTAGAAGCGCATCAACGCTTCGACTTAGTCACAGCGCTCCGGATCCCTACCGGTGTGTTCACATTTGCCGGTCCTCTACTGGTCCTTCCCTTTTCGCGCAACCTCGTATCGGTGGTTGCGATTCTCGTCGCAGGGCGGGCCGCGGGTTGCGTGGCACTCCTGTGGCTTTGTTTCAGAGTCCTGCCTGAACTGCGTCGTCGGGTGGCTTGGCACGGCCCATCCACAGGTCCTTTGCTTCGTTTCGGCGGCTGGATGACCGTAACCAATGTTGTAGGTCCTCTTATGATGACCCTGGATCGTTTTATTATCGGCGGATTGCTTTCCGTCACCGCCGTCGCGTACTACGCCACACCTTCTGAGATTATTTCACGGCTGTTCGTGATTCCGGCAGCCGTGGTCGGTGTATTGTTCCGGCGTTTTCGACCAGTTTCTTTACTGATCGAGGGTCGGGCCTCGAGACTTTATTCTGAAGCATCAAATACATTCTTCTGGCATTGTTTCCGATCATCCTGCTCATTATCGTTCTTGCCCAGGATGGATTGACCGTTTGGTTGGGGGCCGACTTTGCTCGACACAGCACTCGTGTCCTGCAATGGCTCGCAGTAGGAGTGCTGGCGAACAGCCTGGCATTTGTCCCGTTCTCGTTTATTCAAGGTATTGGGAGGCCGGACCTCACTGCCAAGCTACATCTACTGGAGTTGCCGGTATATCTCGCGATACTCTTTTGGTTAATCCATCCTTTCGGTATCGTCGGTGCGGCCATAGCTTGGAGCGCGCGCACATTTTTGGATGCGCTTGCTCTTTTATGGATAGCACAGCGGTTCTTGCCGGCGCGCTCGCCCGTGGAGCCCAGAACAAAAGCACTGTTATCGGTCGCGTTGGCCATCGTCGCTCTGGCCGCCCTTCCCCAGCGGCTTATACTAAAAGCGACCTTTCTCTTTATTTCCATACTCGCATTCGTGCTCGTGACGTGGTTTCGGATTCTGACGCCAGAGGAGAGGTCCCTCGCCCAGGGTCTGTTGGCAACCAACAGATGAGCAGCATCGACGTGCTACCGGAAACCACAGACATTGATTTGATTCGAACCCGCCCTTGTCCCAACTGTTACCTTTGCGGCGAGCCGGGCGAACTTCTGTACGACAATCTGGAGGACAGGCTTTTTGACGCCCCTGGGAAGTGGACATTAAGACGTTGTGCCAGCCAAGACTGTGGATTAGTTTGGCTGGACCCGATGCCCTTGGAGAAAGAAATCAGCAAAGCCTATTCAAAATATTACACTCACGATGACCTACGCGCTGACCGAGCCAGCTTAGCCTTATTGCTCAAAAAATGGGCACCCGCACTTTTCTCGGTTGATAGATCCCGTTTATTGCGAGCGCGAACGTTTATCTCTGATGTATCTGGGCGATCTGAAACCAGGTCGGGTGCTCGACGTTGGTTGTGGCAATGGAACTCGGCTCGCCAGATTACGGTCCCTTGGGTGGGATGTCTGCGGTCAAGATGTCGATCCCAACGCAATAGGTTATGCCCGCGGCACCTTAGGAGTGGAAGCGCACTTGGGTCGATTGAACGAAATGCGATTTGCAGACAGTTCTTTTGACTGTATAACGTTGAATCACGTCATAGAGCACGCTCATGATCCTGTCGACCTGCTCAAGCAATGTCGACGTTTCCTGAAACGGGGCGGTCAACTGGTGGTGGTCACCCCGAACATGGGCAGCTTTGGTCACAAATATTTCGGCCCGAACTGGCGTGGCCTTGAACCGCCTCGGCACATCCATATTTTCACTTCAAAGACACTTTCAACGGTAGCAGCCGAGGCGGGACTTTCGATCACGCGTTTGTGGACGACCGTAGCGAATGCCAAGATTTTTCGAGGCGGAAGCTTAACGGTGAAAACTGGTGCAAACCCTGCCTTGACCCCAAGCGCCAACATTCTGACCAGAGTCAATTCAATGGGCTATCTGTATCGTTCCATATTCGAACACCTCAGGGATGCTGACTCTGGAGAAGAGTGTGTGCTCCAAGCAACGCATTGAGCTCGGCATGCTCGAGAAGAAAAGCATCATCGCGATTGTGGTCACCTATCACCCGGATAATTCATTTGCTGACCGATTTAAACGCCTCTCGAGTCAGGTCGACACCATCCTAATCGTGGACAACAATTCCGGCACACAGGCCACTTCGATGTTGAGCGAAATAGCCTCTCAGTTGAATATTGGTCTGGTTTTGAATTCTGAAAACCTCGGATTGGCAACTGCCCTGAATATCGGTGTCGCCCGCGCTATTGCGGGCGGATATGAATGGGCGCTCCTGTTTGATCAAGATACTGCACCTTTCGACTTCATCGTAGAAGGTCTGAAAGATGCCTACGATGACTTTCCTCAGAAAGATAAGCTTGCGGTGATTGGATCTAACTATTTAGATCCAACACTCTCCCGACCTTTCCTGGAGTTCGATTCACAGGAGGCTCGTTCTTGGCAGGAGGTGAAGACAACGATTACTTCTGGGAGCCTCATCTCTCTTCTCGCTTTTGGTACGATTGGACCGTTTCGTGAAGAGCTTTTCATCGACGGCATTGACTTCGATTATTGTCTAAGGGCTCGATCCCTCGGCTTTGAGATCATCATCACCTGCAAGCCTTTGATGCAGCATGGCATCGGAGCAGCCACTCGTCATAGGTTACCGTGGAAGACGACCGGAACGTCAAATCATTTGGCCATTCGTAGGTACTACATGTCGCGAAATCAATTGGTGCTGGTGCGAGAATACTTTTGGAAGGAACCAGCATGGGCAACGTTAACTCTATATAGGCAACTGAAAGATCTGATCCTTCTTTGCTTTTTCGAGAAGGACGTCCCGCACAAATTGAGGCTCACAGCTCTCGGCGTATTGGACGGGATAACTTCCAACTTTGACCGAAGGATTGCTTAGTTTGGTTCGTTTGTCGAAACGCGGTCCCCATCACAAAGGGCATTGTGACCCGGTATTTCGAGTAACTAAGAATCGGATCGAATCGCTAAACGAAAACATACTCCTTGATTGTTCGAGCGATCGGATGACCGTAGCCTAGCTTAACCCTACTTCTTCGCGAAGGACTTTAAAATGCCTTCCGATGGACAATGAAAGCCGCATAAGATGGCGACCACGACCGAACTCGAACTGAAATCAACGAGGAATCCCCCAACGCCCCGGCTGGTTTACGTCCTGCTGCTAAATTGGAATAACTGGAGAGATACGAACGAGTGCCTGAGTTCGTTAACACAGTTGAACTATGACGATTGGAAAGTGATTGTGATTGACAACGGATCAACGGATAACTCGGTGAGCCGAATCCGGAACCGGTTTCCTGAAGTGGACATTATGGAGCTTGGGGAAAACCTTGGGTATGCCAAGGGGAATAATGCCGGAATACGGGTGGCACTGGAACGAGGTGCAGATTACGTGTGGCTGCTGAACAACGATACCACGGTCGAGGCGCATGCCTTGCGCGCATTGGTAGAAAGGGCAGAGTCGGACCCCAAAATCGGCGCAGTGGGGTCTGCGATCTATTCTGCTTCAGAACCATCGCGTTTGCAGACATGGGGTGGCGGACGTGTTAACTTTTGGCTTGGTCGTGCTGTTAAGTTCGCAGATCGCGTCGCAGAAGAACGCCTCCAATACCTCACGGGTGCGAGTCTATTTCTCCGACGCCAAGTTGTAGAATCCTTGGGTCTGCTTGACGAGGAGTTCTTCATGTACTGGGAGGACGCAGATTACTGTTTCCGAATGCGACGTTCCGGTTGGCATCTCGCTGTCGCGGAGGGGTCGAGGGTGTGGCACAAGGAACAGGGTACGATCGGAAGGAAGAGCGTGTCGATCGATATTTACTTTAATCAGTCAGCGGTCTATTTCTTCAAGCGGTACGCCTTTTTTCCGCTCGTACCTGTGTCCATTAGCTTGGCGCAGCGGTTCGCCAGATGGCTCCTCGCGGGAGATTTGAATCGAGTTCGATGTGTGTGGACGGCCGTTACCCGAACCGCCTTTGTCCAATCGTCTTGGGACACAAGGAGCGATTGATGTCGGTTCCCGCATTCGGCACAATATTTATTCCCATCGTGATTTGCATTTTCTTATTTCGCCCGGCGTATCTTGTGTCCACCATGGTGTTGGCGTCGATTTTTGCAAGCGCGTCGGTTTTGGATTTCTCGGTGGGGGATTCTGTATTTGGATTGCAACCCTATTATTTCGTGGCTATCCTTGTGGCGATTCGGGCAGTCCCGTTTTTGCTTGGGTATCGTCAGCGTGGGCTGGATCCCGATGTAAATCGGCTTGTTGGTTCGTTGATGCGCTTCTGGAAATGGGGAATGGTATCTGCGTTTTTGTTTCCCATTCTCTTTAAAGGTGTCAAAGTCATCGACCCACGGTCTGGAGTGGAGGACATTCTGGCGGCGGTCGCTTTGGAAGGTGAGGCCAGTCCACTGCATTGGAGTCTCGGAAATCTGGGTCAGGCGGCCTACCTCACCCTGAGTCTTATTGCACTTCTTTACGTCATCAGGTCCAGAAATCACTGCATCGACCGGCAGGCGGTTAAGGTGCTTAGGGCGACAATTGCAATTGTCTCAGTGACAGCCCTTTTACAGAGCATAGCGTCCTGGAGAAATTGGAATTTCCCTTACGAATTCTTGAACAACAATCCCGCTTACGTGCAAAACTATACTGCGGCTTTTGAAGATATTCGGCGAGTAAACTCGACATTTACTGAAGCCTCTTATGCAGGGGGCTTTTTGGCCGCGGGTGCTCTGGGGTTGCTGGCCGCACGGTTGACTCATGCGACTGGAAATGTATTGTTGATCCTCCTAGCGATTGCGGGTCTTGTGTTGACCACAGCGACGACAGGGTATGCAGCCTTTCTTATAGGTGGTGTGCTCCTATTTTTTTATCTTGCCCGTGGCAACATGCGCGAGAAATTGCCACGAAGAATTCTTAAAAAATCAATGTTCGGTGTCTTGCTTGTTTCGGGAGTAGTGGCTGTTTTACTTATTGCTGTTCCTCCCCTCCGCCAAGCGGCTTTGGAGACGACGATGAATAAGGTCGGCACAGTCTCGTTGGCAGCGCGAGCTTCGCTTGATGAATATTCGATGAAGTTACTCATTCAGACATACGGCATTGGAGTTGGGTTGGGAAGCAACCGGCCTTCTAGTCTGGGCGCTTACTTGTTAGGTAACGTCGGCGTGGTTGGAACTCTCTTGTTTATTTTCTTTATCGTGCGGCTGTTTTCACAGCTCCTCATACGTTCGCGCCAGCAAGGTGGAACCTCCTTTGCGATGGTCACTTGGACGTTGGCGGGCATACTCATAGCCCAGTTGATTGCACTCCCGGACTTGAGCTGGCCGCCTCTTTGGGCTCTGTTAATTCTCGCAACAGGTCTGCTGACATCGCAAACTAACCCGATGAGTGCCAGAACCGTGCATGCAGGTCCCTTGCTAGGTCCGTCTCCTGCGAACCCCGAACTTGCCTAGACAACGCCAGTCCTATGCGAATCGCGATTGGCACCCTCGGAATGAAGAGAAAGTTGCATGGGGTGGGATGCTACATCAAGAATTTGGTTCACTCTCTCGCCAAAATAGACGCCAAAAACGAGTATTTAATATTCGGGTCTTCTGAGAATGTATCTCACCTTGCTGGATTGGGTGAGAACTTTGACATTGAAACGGCACCCGGTTACCCCCCTCTGCGGGTGATTTGGGAGCAGACAGTGCTTCCTGCAAAGCTGAGGCAGAGAAAAATTGATGTCTACCATGGGCCTGCTTTCATCGCGCCGTTGTTAAAGGTTTGCGCTCAAGTGGTCTCGATTCATGATATGACCTTTCGCATTTCTCCTGAGCGGCATTCCTTCCACAAACGGCTCTATTTGCGCACAATCATGCCCTCGATGCTAAGGGCAAGCGACCGTATTATCACAGTTTCAGAAAGCGCTAAAGCGGACATCGTTGCAATCGGCAAGGTTAGAAACGATAAAATTTGCGTGATCCCTCTAGGTGTCGAAGCGCGATTCCAACCGATTCGGGATGAAGGGCGCCTCTCTGAGGTACGTGAGAAGTACGCACTAAGGCGTGCATTCATCCTATATGTAGGAATGATAGAACCTCGAAAAAACCTGGAAAACTTAGTTGACGCGTACTTGTCAAGTTCATTGCCTAAGCGTTGCGACCTGGTCTTGGCGGGCAGCTGGGGATGGGGTTACGCTAATTTACTAGGGAAAATCGGGGGCTCAAGAGCTAGAGACTGTGTTCTGACTCCAGGATATATAGAAGACAACGACCTACCGGCTCTTTACAGTGCGGCAACTGCTTTCGTTTACCCTTCACGATATGAAGGATTCGGTCTACCTGTGCTAGAAGCAATGGCCTGCGGAACGCCCGTCATAACTTCTTCGACTTCTTCACTGCCTGAAGTGGCTGGAGCTGCTGCGATCCTGGTTGATCCAGATGACCGGAATGCGCTTGCCTCGAGCTTACAGTCGATCATGAATAGCGCAGCCCTTCGAGCAGAATTGTCCAGGCTAGGGCGCGAACGAGCCAGGATCTTCTCCTGGAACCAAGTGGCGGAGAAAACTCTTAGAATCTATAACCTCGTTGCAACAAGACATGAAGAAACTCCAGGGATGCGGCCGATTGCACCCATTGCAAGCTGATAAATTGGCGGCCAAGTGAAGTGCTCCCCAAAATTCGGACCACTCATTAAGGTGTAAAATCGCTGCCTCGGAAAGCGAGTAAAAATGAAATCGAGGCAACGCGCGTAGGGTTGGAACTTAAGGATGGACTCTGATAACGTTAAAGTTATAGATGCAGTACGTAGTCAATTAGGAGACGAACTCGCCTTGGTCCCGGGCAAAGACCCTCGTCCGCTTTCTGTTCTGCATGTTGGCAAGTTTTATCCTCCACATCGCGGAGGGGTGGAAACTCACCTGCAGCACCTCGTTTCCCAGCAAAGCGCGCACATGTCGGTCGAAGTGATCGTCGCCAACGACCGGGCGGTTACGGAAACGCAGGTCCTCGACGGCGCTAAGATTACGCGCCTGGCCACCTATGGAACCATTGCTTCGCAGCCGGTTTGTCCCTCGTTGCCCTGGCGACTGACCGGTCACAGCGAATCGATCATCCATCTTCACGTGCCCAATCCTTGGGCAGTCCAGGCCTATCTCATGAGCGGTCACAAGGGCAAACTGATCATCACCCATCACGCCGACACCTTGGGAAGGCGCCAACTCCGGCGATTCGTTGACCCATTTGTACGTCGCGCAATGGACCGTGCCGAAGCCATCATCGTTACTTCCAAACGGTATCTCGACAGCTCCGATGAATTGTCCGACTTCCGGAAAAAGTGCCATGTCGTGCCGCTTGGTATCGATGGAGAGGTCTTCAAGGGCGAACTGCCTGCGCAGGTCCGCGCGATTCACGAAAATTATGGAAACCGGCTCATCATTGCTGTAGGCCGTCTGGTCTACTACAAAGGATTTGAGTATCTCCTGCAAGCCATGCAGAACGTCGACGCCTCGCTGCTCTTGGTTGGCAGCGGGCCAGCCCACAAGGAGCTCGCGTCCGCGATTGAGAAATTGGGCGTCGCCCACAAGGCTCACTTGCTTGGCCCTGTTGACGACCTCGTGCCTTACTACAAAGCGGCCATGATGCTGGTGCTCCCTTCCGTTTCCCGGGCCGAGTCTTTCGGCATGGTGCAGTTGGAGGCCATGGCCGCGGGTATTCCCGTCATTAACACCCAAATTGATTCCGGCGTTCCTGAAGTCTCTCTCGATGGAGTTACAGGCATCACTGTTCCCCCCAAGGACCCGGTTGCCCTCGCGAAGGCGATACGCACGCTGCTCGATTGCCCTGAGACTCGCGCGGCATATGGTCGCGCCGGCCTGGAGCGCGCTCGAGCAGAATATTCCGTCGAACAAATGGCGGATCGCACTTTCGAAGTCTATGAATCAGTTTTGTAATTCCCGGTATTCCCCAAAACTCGCCCGCTCCGAGAGTTCTGGTCCTGTGTTCTTCAGGGTTTCCGCCTGTCAATCACAGTAACCGCTGCGGTTGTTGTTGTAGCAGTCCACTGGCCCAAACAATTTCGACAAGGAAATGTCCCGTGTCCACACTGCTCATCGTACTGTTCTGTTGTTCCCTGCTGCTTTCCGCATTCCTGACTAGATTTGTGCGCGATCTCGCCCACGCCAGGGGCTGGCTGGAAACGCCGGTTCTCGACCGTCACGTGCACACGATCCCGCTTCCCCGAATTGGTGGTGTCGCGATTTTTGCGTCGTTTAGTATGGTGGTGGCGTCAACTCTCGCTGTTGCTGCCTACCTGCACTCCTCCTTAACGCCACCGCTTGGGCCAACCTTAAAGCTCCTGGCGCCCGCCCTCATTGTGTTTCTTCTCGGCCTCTATGACGACTTGCGGGGCGCGAGTCCGGCGCTGAAGTTCCTCTTGCAAGCTGTCGCGGCCAGTTTGCTCTACTTTGGCGGTTACGGTGTTCACCACTTCGACCTCGTTTCCTCCGGTCATGCCCTTCAGGCCTTCATTGGCTTGCCGCTCACCATCTTCTGGGTCCTTCTGATTACCAATGCTTTTAATTTAATCGACGGCCTCGACGGGCTGGCCGCCGGCTCCGCCCTATTCTCCACTATCGTTATTTTTGCTCTGTCGCTATTTTCTCCTAACGCGCTGGTCACCGTGTTTTCCATCGTGCTGGCTGGAGTGATCGTCGGCTTCCTTCGCTTCAATTTCCATCCGGCCACCATTTTTCTGGGTGACTCCGGGAGTTTGTTCATCGGATTCATGATCAGTGCCTTGGCCATTGCCAGTTCCCAAAAGGCGCCTACCATCGTCGCCGTCGCGATTCCGCTCGTCTCTCTCGGCTTTCCCATTCTTGACGTGCTTCTTGCCGTCGGCCGAAGGTTCCTTCGTGGCAAGCCTTTGTTCAGTGGAGATCGCGACCACATTCATCACAAATTGCTGAAGCGTGGGTTGTCGCAGAGAGAAGCCGTCCTGCTCCTCTACGCCGTGACCGCTGGTTTTGGCTTTGTGAGTTTAGCGCTGCTACATCGCGCTACCGAAATCGCTTTCATCCTCGCGTTAACCGGTACCGCCGTTCTCATTGGCGTCCAACAGTTGCGCTACGACGAATTCGGCGAGATGCTCTCGATCCTGCAACGCGCTACCCGCCGTCGCCAGATCATCGCCAATCACGTCGCGGTCCGCCGCGCTGTGGAATCTCTCGAGCATTGCCACGAATTTCACTCCATCTGTGCTGTGCTCAAAGAGACGTTGCAACCTGTGGGCTTCGACGGTATCCGCTTTCAAATGCTTCACCCAAACGGTTTCTCCGCCGGTTCCTTCGTCCCCGTGAGCTACGAACCGGACGGAAAGCTCGTTCAGTGCTGGTCAGAGCGAGGATTGGATGATGCGCCATGGGAGTTGCGCCTTGAACTCATTTCTACTTCCTCGCAACGTTGGGGCTATGTCTCTCTGATTCGCGTTTCCGATGGCAAGCCCATGGCCCTGGACGTGAACGTCCTCACCGGCGAATTTCGTCAGGCACTCTCCAAGGCAGTGGTGAGAGCGTGCAACGTCATGGAGACGCTCCTGGAACGCGAGGCTCAGAAGACAGCAACCATCGGGCACGTAGCTGCAGCGGCAAAACTAGCTGAACTCGATCTACTCATCTCTACCGGTAGACTGAGAGATTTCGGGGCTTTCTGGTGACTTCATGCCGAATTCAGTTTGCGTCGCCCGTGCAAAAGTACGAAAAAGATATATTCCCCGCTTCACTTAAATTAGCGGTTACCGCTGACGCAGAGGTTGAGACCCACCAACGAGCTTTTATGTCTGCCATAGGAGTGATCTGGCAACGGGGCGGAGTGTTATAGGAGCCGTGAACGTAACGGATCCCGAATTCTTGTTTACTATAGTGATCGTTCCGGTTACTAAATTATTCCCCCCAACAGTGCTTATCCGAGCCAAAGGCGTGTCAAAGATGAGTACAGCATCTTCGACCTTTACCCCATTGAAGTTGGCTATCCCATAGTTATCGATGGAGTAAATCTCAGCTCCCGCCGCGTTCTCCCCGATAATGTTAGCGGCCCCCCCTTGCCTAGTCCTAATCTGCAAATCCGCTGAACCGGCAGTCAGAACATTAAAGCCAAACCCTGTCGGAGTCGGTGTGCTGGCATCGATGCCGTTTAAGACATTCATTGCTCCGGCGCCGGCTAGATAATTTTTGGCGTCCAGAGCAATATTGTGTCCTATGTAGGAGTTCTGAACTTCGGACCCTTCATTTACAAAATTGGTTACATTTCCAACTTCAGAGTTCCCGTCAATAATGGGCAATCTTGCATTGATAAGAAATATCGAAGATTCAGAATTGTCGCTGAGGAAGTGATTGTTGATGATCTTAACGCCCTGCGGTCCGTAATCTAGACCACCTATTCCATTTGTGCTCGAATCGCCGACAACTATGTTATATGGGATGGATTGGGTGCTGAAAAATTCGAGATAGCTATGAACTATGACGCAACCATCACAACCTTGAACTAAAGCATTCTCTCCGCTAATCTGCCCGTTCGTACCATTCTCTCTCAAAGACCCACCGCGTAAACCTTACCCATTGGGGAAGGCCAATGCTGCTTGGGAAAAATCCCAAAGCCGCACGATGGCTTAGCGAAGCCGATAATCCCACCAAATACCTTTATAGAATTTGCCCGAATATCCGATACCGTTGACCACCACACCAACATTGTGAATCCCTATAGAATTTCCTTCGATATCTGGGCTGATGTAGGTGATGGCATTCGCTCCTTCATCTAATATTCCGTTTCCTGGGAAGTTTGTGACGCGCAGGTGTTCGAATGTCGCTTGCCCAAAGGCCTTCAGATGAATCCCATTTGCCTTCCCAGTTGCGGCATTGCCCGTGAGCGCACAGTCTTTGACAACAATTCCCGATTTCAGGATTTCCGATTCCGAATGCGCTAACTGCGTCTCCAGAGCCCGTGTAATTAAGAGTCGTGGACTGCGTGTCGCACGAAAGCGTGGCGCCTCCGAACGTGTGCACTGGAAGGTTAATTGTGGTCGAGTAGGTATAATTTCCTGCGGGAATTTCAACCTTGCACTCATCGGCACAGCTGGCGAACGCGGCATTAATTTGAGCTCCGATATCCGAACCCGGAAACGAAGTTGCATTTATCGGATTCGTCCTTGTGCCTTCGGGAATCGTAGCGCCTATTGTAATTCGCAGCCCCTTCTTCGCAACCCGTCTGGGTGGTTACACTCATTCGGGTGATCTGGCCAGCAGTCGTCGCCGCGACCAACAAAAATAATGCAACTAGACGCATCGAAAGTGTCTCCATTCTAGAAGTTTGTTCCTACTTTTGTTTTCTCTTTCGTTTTCCAGCGAGGGGTGGCCATGAACTGAAGCGACACCGCACCCGCGGTGGACAGGTGCGGGCTCTTATCCCTCGATTTTGCCTTTCGGGCGAATCCAAATTAAGCCTCATAAGAGTTACAGCCAAAACCAAAGATCATCTCGTTTACCCGGACCCGTTTTTGCAACCAGGGACTCAACCAAAAGTTTGACCGGTCCTGATTATAACAACCTGCCTGTGCCGGGATTAGCAGGCATCGTGGTATTTGGACTGCGAATCTGCCTTAACTCTGTCATCAGATCTCCGTTATAACGTATGATTTCATCGTAGTTTCGTCAATTGCCCTGTCAGACGTCCTGTCTGAGGCGCTGTGACCGCCATCATAGCGCCCCCACCTCTTCCGCCTTAGCCTTCTATTAGGTGCTTCACTTTGGCACCTCGCACCGTCGGTTGGCTGAGTCGCCCCCCTGGCTCACACGCTCCACGCACCTCGCCCGCTTGCCTTCGGTACGGTTGCCACCAGGCCGTTGGCCTAAGTCCGCTTGGGAATGCAGTGCTGGTTCCTTTGAAAGGAGTGCCATGCACGCGTCACCGCCAGAGACGCTTCCGGCTGCGGAGCGCGCCTTCATTGACCAGGTCGTTGCCAAACTGACTGGCCGTCCCGGTGCGCTCCTGGGTATTTTGGAAGCAGTCCAGGAACATAATCGCCACAAGTATTTGCCCACGGAAACGCTCGAATATGTCGCCGAAAAAACGGCCACTGCGTTGTCTCGCATCTACAGCGTGGCCACCTTCTACGCTCTCTTTAATCTACAGCCACAGGGCGATAACACCATTTGCATTTGCCGCGGCACCGCGTGCCACACGCGCGGTTCGCGCAATCTGCTGCAGAGCGCGCGGCTGGAACTGGGCTTGAGCGCGGGAAACGGCAAAGAAGAGAACGATGCGGACAAGTTTCTTCTCACCACTCCAGACAAAAAATTCACCGTGCGCACCGTTGCCTGCTTTGGCCAGTGTGCGCTCGCCCCAGTTGTGGAAGTGAACCACCGCATTTGCGGGCATGTGAACGAACGCACACTTCAGCGCGAAATTCAGACCATCGAACGGGAGAGTGAGTGATGCCGCGGATTCAGGACTTTGGCGCCTTCAATGCCGTTCGTGAGGCCGGCCTGGCCAAGCTGGTTCCACATGTGCCCCGCATCGCGGTGGGCATGGGTACTTGTGGTCGCGGCAATGGGGCCGAGGGCTTGTACCACGCCTTTGCCGAGGAACTCTCCCACAACGGTGGGAATGCAGTACTCACCAATGTGGGCTGCTTTGGTGCGTGTTTCCAAGAGCCGCTGATGAACGTTCGTCTTCCCGGCTTTCCCCTCGTCATTCTGCATCGTGCCCAGGCCAACGATGCCGCACGCATCCTCCATGATCTCTCCCTCGGAACCATCCCGCCGGAATTGGCCTATTGCAAGGTGGAAGAATGGGACCATATCACCGGTATCGTGAAATACGGCCGCGGCTATCCAGAAATACCTCTCTGGAGTGATGTGCCCTTTTTCAAGGGGCAGAAGAAAATTGTTCTCCGCAATTGTGGCTTCATCAATCCCGACGATATCGAGGAATACATCGCCGTCGGCGGCTATCAGGCTCTGTACAAAGTCTTAATCGACGGCCGGCCCGAAAATGTCATCGAGCAAATTAAGGCCGCGAAGCTCCGAGGACGTGGTGGTGCCGGCTTCCTCACTGGAAACAAGTGGGAGTTTCTCGCCAAAGCTAAGGCCGATCGCAAGTACATCATCTGCAACGCCGACGAAGGCGATCCGGGCGCCTACATGAATCGCAACGAAATTGAGAGCGATCCCCACGCCCTGCTCGAGGGCATGATCATCGGCGGCTATGTGATGGGCGCAAGCGAGGGCATCGTTTATGTGCGCGCCGAATATCCGTTGGCCGTACACCACTTGAATCGCGCCATCGAACAGGCTCGCGAATACGGTCTCCTGGGCGAGAACATTCTCGGCCGCGGTTTCAACTTCAACATCGAAATCGTCGAAGGTGCTGGTGCCTTCGTCTGCGGTGAAGAGACCGCCCTCATCGCCTCCCTCGAGGGACATGCTGGCAGGCCCCGTCCGCGCCCGCCCTTCCCCGCGCAAAAAGGCCTCTGGGGCAAGCCCACCAACATCAACAACGTCGAAACTTGGTACAACATCGCTCCGATCGTCACCAAGGGCCCGGCATGGTTCACCGAGACTGGCAGCCCTCGGAGCGCCGGCACAAAAGTCTTTTCGCTTGTCGGCAAAGTCCACAATACCGGCCTCGTCGAAATGCCTCTTGGCACTCCGTTGAAAACTTTTATCTACGATATCGGCGAAGGCGGCAGCAGTGGCCGTCAAGTCAAAGCTGTGCAAACTGGCGGACCCTCCGGTGGCTGCATTCCTCACGAAATGTTCGACACTCCCGTGGACTACGAGAGCCTCGGCCGCCTTGGCTCCATCATGGGCTCCGGCGGCATGGTGGTCATGGACGAAGACAATTGCATGGTCGACGTCGCCCGCTATTTCATTGAGTTCACTCATTCCGAATCCTGCGGAAAATGCATTCCGTGCCGCGTCGGCCTCAACAAATCCCTTCGGATTCTCAACCGTGTCACCGAGGGCGCGGGCACCGTGCATCACCTCACGCTCCTCGACGAGCTTAGCCGCTACATCCGCGAATGCTCTCTCTGCGGCCTGGGGCAGACTGCTCCGAATCCCGTTCTCACCACCCTCCGACATTTCCGCAACGAATTCGAAGATCATATCGTCGCGCGTCGTTGTACCGCTGGGGTTTGCGAAGAACTAGCGCTTTCTCCCTGCGAGAACAGTTGTCCCCTGCACATGAACATTCCGCGTTTCCTGGAACTCTACAAAGAGCGCCGCCTGGATGACGCGTTCGAATCGGTCATTCTCGATAATCCACTTCCTGCCTCCACTGGCCGCGTTTGCCAGCACCCCTGTGATGCCCGTTGCCGCCGCCAAACTCTTGACGAATCTGTGAATATGCGGGAAGTGCATCGCTTCATCGCCGATTCCGTCTACCTCTCCGATCGCTACGAAGAAATGGTTCAGCGCATCGTCGCACGAACGCTCGAACACACTGGCAGAAAAATCGCCATTGCCGGCGCTGGCCCTGCCGGCCTCACGGGTGCGTTCTACCTCGCGCTCCTGGGTCACGACGTTACCGTTTATGACAGCAAGCCCGAAGCCGGTGGCATGCTGCGTTTCGCCCTCCCTGAATATCGCTTGCCGAAGGGTGTCCTGGCTAAGGAAATCGAACTCATCAACCGTCTCGGCGTAAAGTTCGTTTTTAATACCCGTATCGGCTTCGATATTCCGCTGAACCACCTCGACGACCACTTCGACGCTGTCTTTCTTTCCATTGGCACCTGGAAAGAGTCTTGGATCTACCAACCCGGCACCGAACTCAAGGGCGTCTTTCCCGCCTTGAATTTTCTCGAAGCCATTGCCAAGGGCGAGGACCTCCCTATCGGCCACAAAGTCGCCATCATTGGTGGCGGCAACGCCGCCATCGACTCCGCACGGAGCACTCTACGGAAAGGCGCCGAAGTTACGGTGTTCTATCGCCGCGAACGCAAAGACATGCCCGCTATCGAAGAGGAAACCCGAGCCGCCCGCGAAGAGGGCGCCAGGTTCATTTTTCTCTCTGCACCTCATCGCGTGATTGGTGACCAGTCCGGCCACGTCAAAGCCATCGAAATCGTCAAAACGCGCCTCGGCGAATATGACACCTCCGGCCGGAGAAAGCCCATTTCCACCGACGAAATTCAGCGCTTCGACTGCGACTCCGTAATCTTCGCTGTCGGCGAAAGTGTTGATCTCGATTTCGCCCGCGCCTCCGGCCTCAGCCTCAAGGAAAGTGGCACCATCGACGTGAACCGCTTCACCCTGGAATCCAGCCGCCCTCGCTTCTATGCCGGCGGCGACGTCATTACCGGCGCGTCCAACGTTTCCAACGCCATGGCCTACGGCAAGCAGGCCGCTCGCTCCATCGATCGCCAACTGATGGAAACCGACCGCTGGGACCAGCTGTTTCGCCCACTCTCCTATGGCCAGATCGTTCCGGAAAATCCTAGCCCCAATCATCGCCACACCGGGCACGTTTTGGCCCCCAGCCTGCGCATTGCCTCCAACGCCGAAGTCGTCACGGGCTTTACCCACGAGGAAGCTTTGGACGAGGCCTGTCGGTGCCTGCGCTGCGATCTCGAAGTTGCCGACGTGAGTTAAGAGAGGAGCGACCCCTTGCCGCAAAAAAAGATATCCATTCGCATCGACGGCGAGCTCATCAGCGCTCTCGAAGGCCAGACCATCTTGCAGGCGGCCAAGGCCAGCGGCAAATACATCCCCACTCTCTGCGATCTTGAGGGTCTCACTCCCGTCGGGGCCTGCCGCCTCTGCATCGTCGAAGTGCAGGGCACCGATCGCCTTTTGCCCGCCTGCACCACTCCCATTCAAGAC
This sequence comes from Candidatus Acidiferrales bacterium, assembly GCA_963776365.1. Classification (GTDB taxonomy): domain Bacteria; phylum Acidobacteriota; class Terriglobia; order Acidiferrales; family UBA7541; genus Acidiferrum. The sequence goes on from CAVZMQ010000003.1 coordinate 44,073, forward strand.
GGCATGTCGGTTACCACCAGTTCTCCGAAGCTCACACAGTACCGCCGCATGTCCGTCGAGCTTTTATTCGTCGAACGCAACCATGTCTGTGCCGTCTGCGTTTCCAATGGCCACTGTGAATTGCAGTCCATGGCCACTGCCCTTGGTATCAGCACTGTCCATTTCGCGTATAACTTCCCGGCGCTCGGTGTGGACCTTTCCCATCCGCGATTTGTCCTCGACCATAACCGCTGCATCCTGTGCACCCGCTGCGTCCGGGTTTGCGCGGAACTCGAGGGCGCTCACGTCTGGGAGATGACCTCGCGCGGCATTCACGCTCGCATTGTGAGTGACCTGAACGCGAAATGGGGCGATTCGAAAAGCTGCACTGGTTGCGGTAAGTGCGTGCAGGCATGCCCCACCGGAGCGCTCTCCGAAAAGGGCAATGCCGTCGCCGAAATGGTCAAGAGCAACGAAAAAATCAGCTCTCTGGTTCGCCGTAGAGAGGTCCAGGTATGAAGAAAGTTAAAGTAGCGACGGTCTGGCTCGACGGCTGTTCCGGTTGCCATATGTCGCTTCTCGATATGGACGCGGCCATCATCTCCTTGGCCCAGAAGATTGACCTCGTCTATGGTCCGCTCGTAGACGCGCAGCAGTTTCCAGACGATGTGGATGTTACCTTGGTTGAAGGGGCGGTCAGTTCGCAAGAGGATCTCAACAAGCTCCAGAAAATCCGCCAGCACACGCAGATTTTGATTTCGCTCGGTGATTGTGCGGTCACCGGCAACGTGCCCGCCATGCGCAATTCCATACCGGTCGCCAGGCTGCTTCAGTGCGTCTACGTCGATGGTGCTCAGGAGAACAAACTCGTCCCCAGCAGTGGCGTGCCGCCCCTCCTGAAGCAGGCGCGCCCTCTGCGCGAATTTGTCAAAGTGGACCTCTTCCTGCCGGGCTGTCCGCCTCCCGCGAAGTCCATCTCCCGGGTCATCCTCGATCTAATCGAAGGCCGCAAACCCAACGGCAATATCACCGTGAAATTCGGCTAAGGAGCTGCGATGAAGCGCATTACCATCGACCCAGTCACCCGCATCGAGGGGCACGCAAAAATTGTCATCCAGCTGGATGATAGCGGTCACGTAGCGGGAACCGAATTCCACGTCACGCAGATTCGCGGCTTCGAAAAATTTACCGAGGGTCGTCCTTTTTATGAGATGCCCGGGATCACCTCGCGCATCTGTGGCATCTGCCCGGTCAGTCATTTGCTTGCGTCTTCGAAGGCCTGCGACGCCATCATGGCCCTGCGCATTCCTCCGGCCGCTCGCAAATTACGCGAACTCCTGCATTGCGCGCAAACCGTGCAGTCTCACGCCCTCAGCTTCTTCTATCTCTCCGCTCCCGATTTCCTCCTTGGCATGGATTCCGATCCTGCCACTCGCAACGTCTTAGGGGTGATCGCTGCTCACCCGGAACTGGCCCGCGACGGCATCGAATTGCGCAAATTCGGTTTGCAGCTCATCGAGAATCTTGGCCAGGAACGCGTTCACCCTTCCTGGGTTGTGCCCGGCGGTGTTGGCACGCCGCTCTCCTCCGCTATCCGAGACCGTACCCTCGCCGATCTTCCTTCCGCCTATGCCATCGCAGACCGTACCCTGCGCTTCTTCAAATCTGCGCTCGACAATTACAAAGACGAAATTGCCTTCTTCGGTTCTGCGCCTACCCTCTATGCGGGCCTTGTCGATCGCAAAGGGGACCTGCAGCTCTACGATGGTGGTTTGCGTTTTCGCAGCGCCAGCGGCGACATCTTTGCCGATCAGGTACCCGCGGAAGAGTACGGCGATTGGATTGCCGAAGCCAGCTTGCGAGACTCCTATCTCAAAGCCCCCTTCTTCAAACCGCAGGGTTTCCCCGATGGCGTGTATCGTGTCGGTCCCCTGGCGCGCCTCAACGTTGCCGATCAATGCGGCACGCCCCGCGCCGACAAGGAGTTCGCTGAATTCCATCAGCGTTTCGGCTCGCCCGCCCACAGCTCCTTCCTCTTCCACTACGCTCGCCTCATCGAAATCGTCTATTCCCTGGAACGCATCGAGGCGCTCCTGAACGATCCGCAGATTCTCGACACCCATGTGCGCGCTACCGGCGGAGTCAATGCCCTCGAAGGTGTCGGAATGATTGAAGCCCCGCGTGGTGTACTCATCCACCATTACAAGGTCAATGAAGAAGGCGGCATCGTTTGGGCTAACCTCATCGTCGCCACCGGCCACAACAATCTGGCCATCGGCCGTAGCATTCAGCAGGTCAGTGAGCATTTCATCGATGGCTCCAAGCTCCAGGAAGGCATGGTGAACCGCGTGTCCGCGGTGGTGCGCGCCTACGACCCTTGCTTGAGTTGCTCCACCCACGCCATCGGCCAGCCCGCTTTGCAAATCCGTCTGCTCGGCCCCGACGGCGAGCTTCTCGACCAGATCATCCGTTCCTAAGCTCCAGCCTTACGCATCTCTTGCGCCCAAGTTTTGAGGGTGGTTGTCGTATACTCACGCCTCAGCCGCGCCGCGCCTCTACCCCACCAATTTCCCGGCTAAAATGAATCGTCGCCCCAGCATGCGAAACCGAAGGCTAATGGTTCGCAAATCTTGAGCAGCCTCGTGGACATCGATTGTGACTTCGTTTTTCCCTATGCTGACTCGCTCGCTCTTCAACATTGCGCCGGTTGCCAGATGCCTGTTGCTCGGCGTTGCTCTCTGTCTATCTCAATCCACGCCTCTTAATGCCCAGCGTGCCCGCGGGGAATTGCGCATCGAAGTGCACGATGCCCGGGGCACGCCGCTTTCGCCCGTAGGTGAGTTGCTCAGCGACGGCAATCAGATCCACCGGTCCTTCCAGGTCCCGCCCGACGGTATCTACATTGCCCAGGATCTTCCCTTTGGCGTGTACCACCTCACCTTGCAAAAAGACGGCTTTGCGCCTTGGTCGGACATCGTGGAGATTCGTTCGGAAATTCCCGTCCGCGCGGAGGTCACCCTAGACGTCGCACCGCTCACCACCAAGGTTGAGGTCAACGATTCCGAGACCCTTGTCGATCCCTACACCAGCACTTCGCAATATTTCATCGGGCGCCAGATGATCAAAGAAAATCCTCCGTCCCAGCCCGGCCGAGACCTTGCCGATCTCGTCAACGATTTGCCCGGTTGGCTCTATGAAGCCAACGGTGTCCTTCATCCCCGCGGCTCGGAGTACGACGTCCAATATGTCATGAATGGCCTGCCAGTCACGCAGAATCGCTCGCCTTCATTTGCGCCCCCCTTCGAACCGGATGATGTCGAGTCGATGCGCGTTCTCACCGCCGGTTATCCCGCCGAGTACGGAAGGAAACTCGGTGGCGTCGTCGAAGTCAGCACGGAAAAAGACGCCCCCGCCGGCCTCCACGGCCAGTTCGAGGCCGCCGGTGGCAGCTTCTCCACCATCACCGGTTCCGCTGGCCTCTCTTACGCTTGGGGAAAAAATTCGCTTTACGCCAGCGCTTCTGGTCTTCACACCGATCGCTATCTGGACCCTCCCGTCCTCCAGAATTTCACCAACAGCGGCAACGCCGGGAATTTCACTTCATCCTATGAGCGCGATTTTTCCGATCGCGACCGCCTGTGGCTCACCGTTTCCCATGACGCGGTCCGCTATCTTGTTCCCAATTATCTCGTTCAGCAGCAAGCTGGCCAGCGGCAGGACGTCGCCGTCACCGAGACAAGCGGCCAACTTTACTTCCAGCACAGTTTTTCGCGAGACCTGCTTCTCAGTGTGTCCGCCAGCGTTCGCGATTCCGCTTTCACGCTGTCTTCCAATTCGCTGTCCACCCCGATCATCGTCTCCCAGAGTCGCGGCTATCGCGAGGGCTATGCGCGCGCCGATCTCTCCGGCCACCACGGACGCCACGATTGGAAAATTGGCATCGATGGAATCTTCAATCCTGTTTACGAAAACCTGCAGTACCTCATCACCGATCCGTCACAATTCGACCCTGGCACTCAACAGCAATTCCGCTTTTCCGCCAACCAGTGGGACGTTGAGCCCTCTTTCTATGCCCAGGATCAGATCCATTTCGGCCACTGGAATCTCAACGCCGGCCTTCGCTTCGATCATTATGACTTCGTTGTTTCCAAAAATGCCTGGAGCCCCAGAGTGGCCGTTTCCCGCTTCTTTCCTTCCCTTAACCTTCTCGTCCACGCCTCCTATGACCGTATCTTCCAGACTCCCGCACTCGAGAATCTCCTCCTTGCCAGTTCGCCCGAATTCGATTCCGTCAATCCTATCGTCGTTCGGCTTCCCGTCGAGCCCGCCAGCGCCAACTATTACGAGGCCGGCGTCACCAAAGCCATTGCCGGGAAGTTCCGCGTCGACGTGAATATCTTCCGACGCGACTTTCACAATTTTCCCGACGATGACGTGCTCCTCGACACCGGCATAAGTTTTCCCATTGCTTTTGCCACAGCGCGCATCTTTGGCGAGGAAGTTCGTCTTGAAGTTCCACACTGGTGGCGCTTCTCGGGCTATGCCAGCTATGCCAATCAGTCTGGCCTCGGCCAGGGGCCGATAACCGGTGGATTGTTCATTGGAGCCAGCGATACCGGCGACTTGACCGACACCAGCAAATTCGCTATTTCCCAGGACCAGCGCAACACCGCTCGCGCGCAACTCCGCTTTCAGGCGCCTCGCCGTATCTGGCTCGCTCTCGGTGCCCAGTACGGCAGCGGCCTTCCCGCGGACACCACCGCCGATCCCGCCGAACTTCTCACGCAATACGGCCCTGCGATTCTCAACCAGGTCGATCTGAATCGTGGGCGCGTTCGGCCTAATTTTTCCTTGGATGCTGCCGCCGGAGTGGAACTCTTCCACAAAGAACACCGCAGCGCTTCATTTCAGATTCAGGGCACTAACCTCACCGATCGTGTCAATGTCATTAACTTCGCCAGCGTCTTCTCCGGCACCGCGGTCGCCGTTCCCCGCAGCGTCTCTTCCCGCCTGATTCTTACTTTTTAAGGTTCTGCGCCCTCTGCCCCTCGGCGTTAAGCTCCTTCTTTACCGAACCGCTTCCAAACTCAACGTAGATCCCTCCACCCGTCCTACCGTTTCCGATTTCGGCTTCCGCCCCGCTTCCGTTTCCTGTGCATCCACCACCGCGATTGCCGCCATGTTCACGATCTCTTCCACTTCCGCGTCCCGCTGCAGCACGTGCACTGGCTTCGACATGCCCATCAGAATCGGTCCGATGGTCTCCGCTCCCCCAATTCTCCGCAACAGCTTGTAGCAGGTGTTCGCCGACGTCAGGTCCGGAAACACCAGCACATTCGCACCTCCGCGCAGTTTCGAAAACGGGTAGGTCTCCTCGATAATCTCCGGCACCACCGCCGTATCCGCCATCATTTCACCGTCCACCATCAGTTCTGGATCGCTTTCCTTCACGAGTTGCACCGCCTTCCGCACCTTCTCCGCCAGTGGATGCTTTGTGCTCCCAAAATTCGAAAACGACAGCATGGCCACCCGTGGTGTCACGTTGAAGCGTTTCGCCGTTTGCGCTGCGCAGATCGCAATTTCCGCCAGATCCACGGGGCTCGGTTCGATGTTCACCGTGCAATCCGCCAGGAAATACATGTCGCCTCGTCGCGTCACCAGTACATACAGCCCCGAAACTCGATGCAGTCCCGCGCGCGGCTTGATCACTTGCAACGCCGGACGAATCGTGTCGGGGAAATGCTTGTCCACTCCTCCCACCAGAGCATCCGCGTCTCCCAACTCCACCATCAAAGCCCCGAAAATCGTCCGGTCGTTGATCAGTTCTTGTGCTTCGGACAGCGTTACCCCGCGCCTTTGTCGCATTTCGTACAGCGTCTTGCTGTACTGCAGCCGGCGCGGCCACACCTGCGGGTTCACCACCGCAATTTTGCCGAGCTCCACAGCTAAATCCTTCGCTTTCCCTTCAATGATCTTCCCGTCGCCCAGCAAAATCGGCTCCGCGATGTTTTCTTCCACCAGGATGTGCGCCGCCCGCAGCACCTTTTCGCTTTCGCCTTCGGGAAACACCACACGCTTCGGATGCGCCGCGGCTTTTCGAATGATCGTGCGCATCACTTCGTGGGCCTTCCCTAACAATCTTTCCAGCCGTTCGCGGTATTCCGTCAGGTCCACCGGTGTCCTCGCCACGCCCGTTTCCATCGCTGCGCGCGCCACCGCCGACGCCTCCCACACCAGTACCCGCGGATCAAACGGCTTTGGGATGATGTATTCCGGCCCAAAGCGAAGTCTATCGACTCCATACGCATGGCATACGGAATCGGGCACATCCTCTTTCGCCAACGCCGCCAGTGCCCGTGTCGCCGCCAGCTTCATCTCTTCATTGATCGCAGTTGCGTGCACGTCCAACGCGCCGCGGAAAATGAACGGGAATCCCAGCACGTTGTTCACCTGGTTCGGATAGTCCGAGCGCCCTGTCGCCATGATCACGTCGCTGCGGGCTGACACCGCTTCGTCGTACGTCAATTCCGGGTCCGGATTCGCCATCGCGAAGACAATCGGCCGCGCCGCCATCGAGCGCAGCATCTCCGGTGTGAACGCGCCCTTCACCGACAGTCCCACTAAAACGTCGGCGCCTTTCACTGCATCGCCCAGCGTTCGCCATTCCGTCTTTCGCGCGAACCGCTGTTTGTATGGGTTCATCCCCTCGGTCCGGCCCTCGTACACTATTCCCTTCGTGTCCGCGAGCGTGATATTTTCCCGCTTTACACCTAGTCGCACGTAATGTTCGGCGCACGCGATTCCCGCCGCGCCGCTTCCGTTCACCACCATTCGAATCTGATCGATCGACTTATTTACTAGTTCCAGTGCATTCAACAGCGCCGCCCCGGAGATGATCGCCGTTCCGTGCTGGTCATCGTGAAATACCGGAATCTTCATCGTCCGTTTCAATGTTTCCTCGATGTAAAAGCATTCCGGAGCCTTGATGTCTTCCAGATTGATTCCCCCGAAGGTCGGCTCCAGCAGCTGGCACACCTTGATCACATCTTCCGGATTCGTCGAATTCACTTCCAGGTCAAACACATCCACGTCCGCAAATCTCTTGAACAGTACGCCCTTTCCTTCCATCACCGGCTTTCCCGCCAATGCCCCGATATTTCCCAGGCCCAGCACTGCGGTGCCATTCGAAACCACCGCCACCAGATTGCCCTTCGCCGTGTATTTGTACGCGTCTCCCGGCTCCTTTTGAATCTCTAGGCATGGTTCCGCCACGCCCGGTGTATAAGCCAAACTCAAATCCCGTTGCGTCCGGCACGGTTTTGTTGGCGACACCTCGATCTTTCCGGGTCGTATCCCCAGGTGATAAGAAAGTGCCTCTGATTTTTTGATGGTCATGGCCATTCTCCTGACCCACGCGCGCTCGTCACTCTTACCTTTTCCACGTTGGGTTGCTGTCCTTAACTCAGCACTTGCTCGATGTTAGCCGCCGTTACTCTACCATTCGCCCGTCGTCAGATATTCATGAATCGATTTCGCCGCGCGCCGTCCTGCCCCCATCGCCAGAATCACCGTCGCCGCTCCGGTGACGATGTCTCCGCCTGCGAATACCCCTTTGCGAGACGTGCGCTGCGATTCGCCGCTTGCTTCGATATACCCCCACTTGTTCGTTTTCAATCCCGGCGTCGTCGACTGAATCAATGGATTCGCCGATGTGCCCGTTGCGATAATTGCCACCTGCAGCGGCACCTCGAACTCCGACCCTACTATCGGGATGGGCCGCCGTCTCCGTGAACCATCCGGCTCCCCCAATTCCATCTGTACGCACCGCGCGCCTTTCAGCCAACCCTTCCCTTCGTCCATAAACTCCACTGGATTCGTCAACATCCGAAACTCGATCCCCTCCTGCTTCGCGTGCTTCACTTCTTCGATGCGCGCCGGCATTTCCTTCTCGCTCCGCCGGTAGATCACATAGGCCTTTTCGGCGCCCAGCCGTCGTGCCGACCGAATCGCGTCCAGCGCCGTATTGCCGCCGCCAATCACCGCCACATGCTTGCCGTGCAGGTCCACCATGGGCTCGTCATACTTCGGAAACTCGTAAGCATGCATCAGGTTGATTCGCGTCAGAAACTCGTTCGCCGAATACACACCGTTCAAATGTTCTCCCGGAATACTTAGAAAGACGGGCAACCCCGCTCCGGTCGCAATGAACACCGCGTCGTAACCCTCTTCCTCAAACAGTTCGTCGATCGATACTGTCTTCCCCACCACCACGTTGCTTTCAAACTCCACGCCCATTTCCCGCATCTTGTCAATCTGCTCGCGAATTACCTGTTTCGGCAGCCGGAATTCTGGAATGCCATACACCAGCACGCCACCAATCTCATGCAACGCTTCAAACACGTGCACCCGGTGACCTCTCTGCACTAGATCACCCGCGGCGCTCAAGCCGGCCGGGCCGCTTCCCACAATGGCCACCTTTTTCCCCGTTGCGGGCGCATGGGGCGCCATCGGCGCTCCCACCCTCTGTTCGTAATCCGCCACGAATCGCTCCAGGTATCCCACCCCCAGCGATTCCACTTTTTTGTGCAACAGGCACGCGCCTTCGCAGTGATCCTCTTGCGGACACACCCTCCCCGTAATCGCGGGCAGCACGTTGTCCTCGCGAATCTTCGCGGCCGCCTCCAGAAACTTTCCTTCCACAACCAGCTTCACGAAATCTCTCACCTTCACGCCGACCGGACAGCTCTCCACGCACGTCGCTTTCGCGCATTCCAGGCAGCGCCGCGCTTCCCGTTGCGCTAGTTCTTCGGAGTACCCCAAATTCACTTCCGCAAAATTCATCACGCGCAGCTCCGCGGCCTGCTCCGGCATGTGCTGCCTTGGCACTTTTATCCGTTCTTTCAGCGTCAGTGGATTCGCGCCGGGCTCCTTCACCGGACTCATGAGTTTCCTCCGCCCACCAGGCACGTGCTCGCTTCTCTCTCTTGCAATCCCCGTTGATAATCTTCGAGCGAGCGCTTCTCCGCCTCTTTGTATATTCGGTTTCTTTGCATCAGCACTTCGAAATTTACGTCGTGCGCATCAAATTCCGGCCCATCCACGCACGCAAACTGGGTCTTTCCTCCCACCAGCACCCGGCAGCCTCCGCACATCCCAGTTCCGTCGATCATGATCGGATTCAAACTCACTATTGTGTGAATTCCTTTTTCCTTTGTCAGATCCGCTACCGCTTTCATCATCGGCACTGGCCCCACCGCCAGCACCATCGCGATGATTTCTTCTCCCGCCATTAATTCTTGCAGCTTGTCCGTTACTAACCCCTTGTGCCCGTAGCTGCCATCATCCGTGGTTACGTACAATTCATCGCTGACCAACCTCATCTCCTCTTCCAGAATCACCAGGTCCCGGTGGCGTCCTCCCAAAATCGTCAAAATCCGATTACCCGCGCGTTTCAACGCCACCGTCGTGGGATAAGCCAGCGCCGTCCCCACTCCGCCGCCCACAATCACCACGGTGCCAAAATTCTTGATTACCGACGCTTTCCCCAGTGGTCCCACAACGTCCCGAATCCACTCGCCTTCGTTCATCGCGTTCAGCTGATACGTTGTCTTCCCCACCGCCTGCACCACGATCGAGATTGTTCCTTGCTCCTGATCCGAGCTCTCAATCGTCAACGGAATCCGTTCCCCGTGTTCATCCAGTCGCAGAATTACAAACTGCCCCGCCTGATGCTTCCGTGCAATCCGCGGGGCTTCCACCAGAAATCTTTTGATCCCCGGCGCGATTACCGCTGCCTTCACAATTCGGAACATTCCCACTCCTCCGTAAACGGCTCCGTTTCAGCACACCACTCACTATTGTTTCAAGAACTGCGGGCAAGACACTGTGACGCATTACACAGCTACTTTTTCCGGTTCCACCCCTACTTTTGCGCGGATTTCTGTCCCTGCGGCCCCCGCTACCGCTGCGGCCATGTACTCCGGCGCGGTAATAATCGCGCGTTTCCCGCCGAAATCCAGGAACCGCAGGGCCGCTTCGACTTTTGGACCCATGCTTCCCGCGGCAAACTCGCCCTGCTTCAAATAAATTCGCGCTTCCTCCCAACCCAGGTGAAACAGCGGCTTCTCCTCCTTTTTCCCAAAGTGCAAATACGCGTGCGTCACGCCCGTCGAGAACACCAGCAATTCCGCACCTAGATCCATCGCCAGCAGCGCCGAGCAACGATCCTTATCAATCACCGCTTCGCTGCCCTTCAACTGTCCGGCCTTCCGCACTACCGGGATTCCACCGCCGCCTGCCGCAATCACCACGAATCCAGCATCCAGGCACGCGCGAATCGCCTCCAACTCGTAAATCCGCTGGGGATGCGGCGATGCCACTACTCGTCGCCAGCCTCTGCCGGAATCCTCCACCATCTTCCAGCCCAATCGTTGCTCGCGTGCGGCGGCCTCCTCCTTTTCATAAAACGGCCCGATCGGCTTGTCTGGCCACAGAAATGCCGGATCGTTCGCATCCACAATTACCTGCGTGATCATGCTGACCACTCTTTGCGGCACTCCCGCTTCCTGCAATACGTTGTCCAGCGTTTGTTGCAGCAAATAGCCAATGGATCCTTCCGTTTCCGCGTCGCATACGTCCAGGTTGTGTGTAGGCAATACGTCTTGCACCAGCTCCGACCGCAGCAGCGCCTCACCCACCTGCGGTCCATTTCCATGGGTCAGCACCACGCGATAGCCCTGCCGCAGGATCGCCGCGATCCCTCGGCACGTTTCCGTTGCGTGGCCCTGCTGTTCTTCGAACGTACCCAGTTCCTTTGCCCGTTTCAGCGAATTTCCGCCAATGGCCACGACCACGATCGGTTTCATGGCTGCACCTGTTTCACTTTCTTCGCCTCTTGGCCCGCGAGCACTGCCAGCAGAATCGCCTTGTGCGCATGCAGACGGTTCTCCGCCTGTTCCAGTGCTACGGAGCGTGGTCCATCCAGCACTTCGTCTGTCACCTCTTCGCCGCGATGTGCCGGCAAACAATGTAGGAACAACGCATCTGCCGGTGCCAGTTCCAGCAGTTCGCGATTCACCTGAAATTCAGCGAACGCGCGGTGCCGCTCCGCCGTTTCCTTTTCCTGCCCCATGCTTGTCCATACATCGGTGTACAGCGCGTCCGCCGTGCTCAGCGCTTCCTTGGGGTCATGCACCACCACGATTTCTGCTCCCGTACTGGACGCGTCCGCCCGCGCTTCCGTCAGGACGTCTGCGTTCGGCTGGTACCCTGGTGGGCACGCCATCGTGAAGTGCATTCCCACCTTTCCCGCCGCATGCGCCAATGACAACGCCACATTGTTTCCGTCGCCTACATACACTAGGTGTAACCCCTTCAATTTCCCCTTGGCCTCTTGCAATGTCAGCAAGTCCGCAATCGCCTGGCAGGGGTGCAGCAGATCCGTCAGTGCGTTGATTACCGGCACGCTCGCCGCAAACGCCAGCTCCTCCAGCAACTTTTGGGAGAACGTGCGCACAATCAGCACATTCACCCAGCGGGACAGGTTTCGACCCACATCCCGAACACTTTCTCGTTTTCCCAATCCGATGTCCCCGGGCGCCAGATACACCGCATGGCCGCCCATTTGCTCGAATCCCACTTCAAACGTCACCCGCGTCCGCAACGACGGCTTCTCGAAAATCAGTGCCGCCATCTTTCCCTGCAGCGCCGTCAGGTAAGCTTCTGGATGTTGCTTCACCTCTTCTGCCAGGTGCAGCAGCGCTTCCATCTCCGAAATTGTGATGTCATGCAGGGTCAGGAAATCGCGCTTTTTCCAGCCCATTGCCGGTTTCAAATGCCACGGAAAAGCACTGGGAAAAGGGACCGATAGCCGTTCTCGTAACATGGGCTCCTCCTTTTATGCCAGCGTCGCCGCGGCATGCTGGTCCACAAACTTGCGGACGACCTCGGCCAGTTGGCTCGGCCCTCGTTCCACCGAGCCGTAGGTAACCCGCAACGATTCTTGCGCGATGGTGATCAAGTGACGCAGATCAATGGGCGTGGCGATCAACACGAGATCACACGGCGTCCGCTGGATTGTTTCTTGCAGATCTGCCAACTGCTTTTCGCTGTATCCCATTGCCGGCAGCAGCGCGCCCACATGCGGGAATTTGCCAAATGTCTCGCGAATGCTCCCCACCGCGTACTGTCGCGGATCCACCAGTGTTGCGCCCGCTCGTTGTGCGGCGATCACGCCCGCGCCAAACACCAACTCGCCATGCGTCAACGAAGGCCCGTCTTCAATCACCAGCACGCGAGCGCCTCTCAGCCGTTCCGGGTGTTCCACCTGCACCATCGAATCCGTTTCAATCACGCGCGCTTTCGGATTCCGCTCCCGTATGTTCGTGCGCACTGTCTCTACCGCTTCGCGGAACGCCGAATCCACCTTGTTGATGATCACCACGTTCGCCCGCAACAAATTCACTTCCCCGGGGTGATACAGCACCTCGTGCCCCGCGCGGTGCGGATCGGTCACCACGATTTCCAGGTCCGGCTTCAGGAACGGCGTATCGTTGTTCCCGCCGTCCCAAATGATCACGTCCGCTTCTTTTTCTGCCTGGCGCAAAATCGCTTCGTAGTCCGCTCCTGCATACACCACCGTCCCGCTTTGCACATGCGGCTCGTATTCTTCGCGTTCCTCGATCGTGCACTTCTGTCGGTCCATGTCCGCCAGTTCCGCGAATCGCTGTACCTTCTGTTTGGCCAATTCGCCGTAGGGCATCGGGTGCCGCATCGCGACCACTTTCAGTCCCTGCTCTTTTAGCAGTTCCGCTACGCGGCGCGACACCGGACTCTTCCCGCATCCTGTCCTCGTTGCGCACACCGAGATCACCGGCACTTTAGCCTTCAACATCGTTCGTTCCGCACTCAGCAACAAAAAGTCCGCGCCCGCCGCCAAAACCCGCGAGGCCAGGTTCATCACCCGCACATGCGATACATCGCTATAAGAAAACACCGCAACGCTCGCTTTCTCTTCTCTGATGATTCGTTCCAGTTCCTCCTCTGGCACGATCGGAATCCCCTGCGGATAGCGCGGCCCCGCCAGCTCCGCCGGGTACTTCCGTCCCGCGATATCCGGAATCTGCGTGGCCGTAAACGCCACCACCTGGCTCCAGGAATCGTCTCGATAGCACACATTGAAGTTATGAAAATCACGTCCGGCTGCGCCCACGATCACAATGCGGTTCTGCATAAATCCTCCGGCGGGTGTCTCTGAAGGACATGGAATGGAAGGCCCAATGAATCGACGGAGCGAGATACTCCGGGAAGTACAACTGCAAACGGACGGCCACCGCACTATAAGTAAATTCGAATACCAAGTATGAGATTTATCTATGACATAGGAATCGGGCCGAATCACACCAAGCACGCATTCTGCGAAAACTAACTCAACTGTGTCGCTCACCGCTGCGCCAACTCACCCACTTCGCCGTCGCTCTAAACCAATTAAAATGTGCCACTTGTACCGTCCGCCCGAACACACCAATGCTCCAACCTGCCATTGCAGCAGCACCTAAACTCCGGCCCAAGCTTTTATGCGGAGCTACTACTGGCCTTCTTGGTCGCCTTCGAAGCGCGGTCCTTCGACCATCTTCCCAGTCGATATTCGAGCGTCTGCTTCGCCTTGGAGTTGTGGATCTTCACGCGCACATCCCCGTTCGCGTCGCAGCTATAAATTTCTTGCACCCACAAATCCTGCGCGGCCGGGATTCGTTGTACTGCTTCATCACTCAAGTCTTCCGTCCTCGCCAAGTCGGGATCAAAGGCCACCCGAATCTCATCCCAGTTGCTGATCTCCCCCTCCGGTTGATTGTCCGCGCCCAATTGCGCGCATTCCAGATAGCGGAAGTATCCGATATTGTGCACCGGGTGATACGACCGCTCGATGCGCAATGGAGCCTCGCCGCGCGACGGCAATCTCAATCCGCGTGGGAAAATCACATCGAAAACCACGTTGTGTCCGGCATCCGCCTCGCGCCACACACCAAAATGTTTCGTGAACTGATCCCGAAACGGCCGCGCCTCATGTCCCTCCGCGCGAATGGTCAGCCCAATCGCGGTCGCCGAACGCATGTACGCCGATCTCCGCACCTTCCGCCCAAAGGTTTCGCGCAACACCCGCGCCACCGACGGCAACTCCGACCCACCGCCCGTCAAGTACAACGTATCAACCTCTTGATCCGGGTGCGTCGCCAGCAATTCTTCCACGACCTTGCGCGACGATTCCACCAACGGCCGGCACTGCTCGTAAAACGCCTCCGCGCTCAGCGAAACTTCTCCCCAATCCTTCCGTACGCGCTCCAAATCCACCGTTAGCTTTCGGCTGTTCGTGTTCAGCGCTTCTTTCTTCTCCCGGCATTCATCAAACAGCAAAAACCATTCTGCCGGCGTCAGCGATTCTTCGCTCTCCAGCGGTCGCTCCGCCCGTGCCAACGACAGCCGCCCAAGAATTTCGTCGAAATCATCCCCGCCAAAGTCGGCTATGCCATCGGACGCAATCACCGAATGTTCCATTTCTCCCAGTGCCACCAGCGACACGTCAAATGTTCCGCCACCTAGGTCGTACACGAGCAGCCCGCCCTTCCCTCGCTTTTTCCGGTCGCTGCTATTGCGGTATGCAAATTCTACCGCCGCCGCGGAAGGTTCGTTCAGCAGACCCAGCACATCAAATCCTGCCCCGCACGCCGCTTCTTGCGTCAGAAATCGTTGATTGCTGTTCGCGTTTGCCGGCACGCCCAGCATCGCTTGCAGCCGGTCATGTTTCCGCGCGCCCAGCGTCGACTTCTCCCGTAACTCGCGCCGCAACGCGCTCATCATCTCCAGCAGCACCTGCGACAGCTTCAACCGCTGTCCCGCAATTTGCAGTTCCGTCTCTGGGCCCGCGTTCTTCAGCCAGCGCTTCAGCGAACGCACCACCGTCCAGCCAGCTTCTCCCTGGTGCTGCTGCGCTTCCCAGCCATACACACGCTTCTCCCCGCACACCGCCAGCAGGGAAGGGAACCAGTCCCTCACTTCTCCATCCGGTGTCTCGAAATTTACGAGCGGATAGTTGCCACGGTCGGCGACGGCTACTACGATTCGTGTTGTGCCAAAATCAATTCCGATCTTCACAGCTCTTTTATTTTAAGGTGGGCAGTGCCCGTTGTCCAAGTCCGCCTTGGCCCTCTTCGGGCAAGCTCGCCGCTTTGACCAATACCCTCACTATGTTCCAGAATCAGTGCATGCGGGCCCTTTGCGTTGGCAGCCGAGCACGAACTTTTCTCCTCTCCATTATCCTCGCTTTCACTTTCGAAGCTCCGCTTCCCGCCTCCGCTTTCGCTCAGCAACAATCTACCGCCACTTCTTCGATCCGCACGAAAACGGATTACGTTGTCATCCAGCCCGTCGTCAACATGTACAGCAAACCGACCCAAAAATCCGACGTGGTCTCGCAAGCCATCTTTGGCTCCAACATTACCCGCATTAAAGCAAAGTGGCAGTGGGTTAACGTCCGGACGGCTGACGACTACACCGGCTGGATTCACACTTCGGCTTTGCAGAAATTAAAAGGCCAGCCGTACGCCGCCACCGGCTCTGTCGTGCGCGTTTCCCAACTTAGCGCCAATATCTACCGCGAACCCGATGTCACCAAGCACGCTCCCCTCATCACCATCCCTTGGGAGAGCCGCCTCGAAGTTCTCCCCGACAAGGTCGACGAACACGATCGCTGGCTCAAAGTTCATCTTCCCAATGGTTCCGAGGGTTTTGTCCAGAAGGGTGATGTCAGCTCTGATTTCACCCCGCTGACCATCGATCAGACAATTGCCATTGCCAAAAAATTTCTCGGTGTCACCTATACCTGGGGCGGCTCCTCCGATTTTGGCTTCGATTGCTCCGGCTTTACCCAAATGCTCATGCGCCAGCGCGGCATCCTCCTGCCCAGGGACGCCGACCTGCAAGCCGCCTGGAGCGGCGTCACTCCTATCGACCGCAAAGATCTGCAGCCCGGCGACCTGCTCTTCTTCGGCGAGCGCCCCGATCACATCACCCACACCGGGATGTATATTGGCGGCGGCCAGTTTATTCACGACACCACGCACGGTCATCCCGGCGTGCAGATCAGCGAGCTAGACGACCAGCCTTGGACCACGCTGCTCGTAGCCTCCCGGAGGCCCAAATCATGAATCGCCGCGATTGGTTGAAACTTGCAGGCGCCTCCGGCGCCGCGTCGGCACTCCCCGTTTCATCATTCGCCCCATTCTCCACCTCGCGGAACGCTCAGCCCGCCCCGGCCACGAACGTCAACGTCGCACTGAAGCGCCTCAACCTGCAGCACACCTGGACCACCACCATGTCCTCCAGCACCTATCGCGAGACCGTCAACGTTCGTTACCTGCGCGACCGTCTCACCGGTTACGGCGAAGGCGCTCCCATCATTCGTTACAAAGAATTTCCCGCCGAAGCCAAACAGGCCATCGATGCCAATCTCGATCACATCATCTCCGGCGATCCCGTCTCTTTCGCCCCATTCCTCGGGGATATTCGCAAGCGCCTCGGTGACCATCAGCGCGCCGCCATGGCCGCCGTCGATATCGCCGTGATGGATTGGGTCTGCAAGCATCTGAATATTCCGCTCTACCAATACTTCGGTCTAGATCCCTCCGCTACTCCGGTCACAACCTTTTCTATAGGTATCGATACGCCCGAAATCACCAAACAAAAAACACGGGAGGCCGCCGATTACCCCGTCCTCAAAGTGAAAGTTGGTCTAAAAACCGACGAGGAGAGCATCGCCGCCATTCGCAGCGTCACCAACAAGCCACTTCGCGTCGACGCCAACGAAGGTTGGACCGACAAGGACGAAGCCATCCGCAAAATCAATTGGCTGGAAACGCAGGGTGTGGAGTTCATCGAGCAGCCCATGCCCGCCCAAATGTTCGAAGAAACCAAATACGTCCGCAGTAAGGTCCACCTTCCCATCATGGCGGACGAAGCCTGTACCAACGCTGCGGATATTCCAAAACTGAAGGAAGCTTACGACGGCATCAACGTCAAGCTCGATAAATCCGGTGGCATCCTCGAAGCCCACCGCTGGATCTCTATCGCGCGCGCCATGGATATGAAGGTCATGCTCGGCTGTATGATTTCCAGTTCCTGCTCCTGTACCGCCGCCGCGCATCTCTCACCGCTAGTCGATTACGCGGACCTCGACGGCTTCCTCCTCATCAGCAATGATCCGTTCTCCGGTGTAATAGTAGAAAAGGGCAAACTGATCCTGCCCAACGGCCCAGGCCTGGGCCTGAAACTCCGCACCTAATCCTGTGGCACAGGCACTCCTGCCGGTGCTCAATGCGAACTTCCTTCCGACACAATTCGACCATACGGCGACGACCGCGCCACCCGGTCAAAATACTCGTACGCCGCTCCGGCAATCCGCGCGATCGCATCGTCGCCATCGCGCTCCTTCTTCAAATACGCGGTCATCACCACAATCACAAACGGCCGGCCCGGTACAAACACAATCCCCAGATCATTCCGAACTCCTGCCAATTCTCCCGGTTTATTTGCGCACACCACATCCTCCGGGATATACCGCGGGATATCGCTTTGCTTGGGCGTACCGAGCACTTTGAAGAAATCTTTCGTCAGCGCTTCGTTCAACACTTTCTTTTCATACAACGCTCGCAGCAACGCCAGCATCTCGTTGGGCGTCGAAATATTCTCCCGCCCCTCGTGCGCCGCCTTTACATCCATCATCTTCCGTTGCAATCGCGTCTGGTGCAGCCCCAGCGAGTCCAGCATCGCGTT
This sequence comes from Candidatus Acidiferrales bacterium, assembly GCA_963776365.1. Taxonomy (GTDB): domain Bacteria; phylum Acidobacteriota; class Terriglobia; order Acidiferrales; family UBA7541; genus Acidiferrum. The sequence goes on from CAVZMQ010000003.1 coordinate 61,878, forward strand.
CACGTTCTGCATTCCCACCCGTTCAATCAGCACGTTTGTCGCGCTGTTGTCGCTTACGGCCACCATAAAGGTCGCCAAGTCACGAAGCGTTATACGCGTCACCCCCGGGGTCAGCCCGCCCATGATCGCGCTGCCATCCACAAGATCACGCGCGTCCACCGTATACACATCGCTGAGCTTCGCCTTGCCGATGGCCCCGGCCTCGCTCTGCTGTTCTTGCCGGTACAATTCCGCCAGGATCGCTACCTTGATCGATGACGCCTGCGCGAACACCTGATCCGCGTTCTCCCGGAACACCCTTCCGTCCGTCAGGTCCAGGATCGCCACTCCCAATGTTCCATCCAGTTCCCGATCGATTTGTCGCACCGTGGCTTCCAGTTTTTGCCACAGCAATTCGCTTTGCGAGCTTCCGACGCCCTTCGCCGCACCCGCTTCTTGCCCCTGCACGGCGATTCCAGACAGGCCCGTGCACATCAGCAACACCACCACCCGCACCATTCGCATCGTCGCCCGCCTATTTCCGCCCACGCGATCTCTCCACCACGTTCGCCAGGTGAAATCCTTCTACCACGATCTTCGGACGTTCCCCACGCGTGTCCGCATCTTCCACTTCCGTCCGAAGAGCCCGGGTTTCCCCTGGCATCAACGCCACATAGTTATCGCTGTAGATCGCCGGCAATATCCGGTCGCCACTCTTTTCCCGCACGGCTTTCACCCGCACCATCAATGCCGGCACGCTGGAATCGTTCTTTAGCTCCGTAGTTACTAACCACGTCCCGCCCTTTTTCTCCGCGTGCGTCTCCGCCGTCAAAGTTACGTTTCCCAATTGCCGCAGTGCCTGGAAATGTCCGCTCTCTACCCCGCGCCAGTAAAAATTATCAGACACCACCTCATTCCCTCGCGTCAGTATCAGACGCACGAAATGTACCGCGCTCAAAGTCGCTGGAAACTCAATCTGCAGAGGCGCCGCCACACTGTCTTCCTTCGAATCCAACACTGCCGTCTTTTCCCACTGCTTCGATCCGTCGCTGTTCAACAATTCCACCTGCGCCGTCAATTCGGGCACATTCCCCGCGCTATAATTCACCACTTCCACAGTGTTGTTCAGTGGATTCCACTGGATGTGTAGCGGCTCCGAACCCTTCTTCGAGCCAAAATATCCCGCTGTCGGCTCCCAGTAATAGTCATACGTCTGCCACACAAAATCGGGCCACGCCGGATGGCTCATCCACAGCAGCATCCCCATACGATTCTTGCTCTGCGCCTCAAACATCGCGCGATACCCATCGTAATTCTCGAATTGTGCCAGTTGCATCCAATCCGCCGCGTTGTTTGCGGGCCCGTAGCTCCGGGCGATCAATTGACGGTACGCCTCCAGATTTTGCGCGCCCGTCAACGTGAAGTCGTGCATGCCCCAATCGTCATTCTGTGGCCACCAATCTTCCTCCGGCATCATCTGTTTCAAACTGTCCATCGTCACGATGTTCGGCATGCCCAGTTCGCTATGCAGCTTGGGCGTCGCTCGGACTGCAAAATAGAACTCTGCGGACCGCGCATGGTACGGGCCTCCTCCGCTCACCACGCCAAACGACGACCCGGGAATATAATGCAACCCCGGGTCCAGCCGTGCCGTCAATTCCATTAGCCCAGCCTCAATCGCTGGTGGCGGATCTCCCTCATTTCGCCCGCAAAACAAGCCAATCGACGGATGATTCCGGACCCGCTCCACAAAATCCGTCGCATTCTTCATAAACAAATCGTCGTCGTCCGGGTCGGGGCCATCATACGGGTTCGCCAGCCAGAAATCTTGCCACACCACGATTCCGTACCTGTCGCACGCATCGAAGAAGGCGTCGTCGCCTGTCTGTCCCACCCAGTTGCGAATCATCGTGAAGTTCATCTCTTTGTGATACCGCACCGCAGCATCATATTCTCGCGCCCGATAGCGCAGCATCGACTCCGGAAATCCCCAGTTCCCGCCGCGCGCAATAAAGCGCCGCCCATTAATGAAGATCTTCAGCGCTCCATTTTCCTCAGCGTACGTAAACTGCCGCACTCCCGCACGAAACGATTTCGTATCCGATTCATGATGTCCCGTCTCAAACGACAGCTTCACGTCATATAAATTCTGCTCGCCATAACCCGCGGGCCACCACAGCTTCGGATTCTTCAAGCGCAATTCCGGCGTCGTCGACGGATTCAGTTGCACCACAAAATCCGCATTCGCTGGCACCGTCACCTTCCTCTCGAAGCGCACGCCGCCAAACTCACCCTTCAGAACCCCTTGCACCTCTTTCGCCTCTTGATTGCGTAGCGTCGCCTCAACGCTGACGTCCGCGCTGCTTACATCCGGTAACGGCAGCGTCGTGGATACGAACGGCTTTTCGATCGTTACCGGCCCGCTCGTCGTCAGGTACACGTCTCCCCAAATTCCCGTGTTCCGCCCGCGCATCGTCGGAATCCAATCCCACCCGATCGATGCATGGTACGTAGGATGGTCCGCGCCCAGCGCACCACCATTCGCATCGGTCTCTGCTAGCGTCTTCTCCTTCACGCTTCCCGGCGTAGCATTTTTGATCACCAACACCGCCAACACATTCGCTGCTCCCGGCCTAACCAATCGGGTTACATCAAATCTTCCGCGCCGAAATCCCCCTTCGATCCTCCCAAGTTTTTCCCCATTGAAATAAACATCTGCCTTCCAATTAATCCCATCGAAGTTCAACCAAACATGCCTGCCCGCACTCGGCTTGGTTACCACAAACTCATCGCGGTACCAGAAATCCGCATAAAGAAACGAATCTGAAATCTGCAACTGATTGCGTCCATAATTCGGATCAGGAACGGCCCCATCGTCAAAATAGCTCGACAGCACCGTCCCCGGCACCGTCGCCGGCAACCAATCCTTCGCTGAATATCCCGGCTTCGAAATCGTCGCGCCATCCGCGCTCACCAATGAATCGCGCTGAAGCCTCCACTCGCCCCGCGCCAAATCCAACCGCTCGTCCTTCTTCTTTGCTTTCGGCGCCGCCTGGGCTTGCGCGATAATTCCTCCGCGCCCGTACACCTCCATCTCGCTCAGCACGTACCCATCAGTTCCCGCCGCGCGCGTCATCTGTACCCGCACGTATCGACCACGCTCGGCCTCTGCCAGTTTCAATTCGTCCTTTGCACCTCCCGTTGCCGGCAGTGCCTGAATCGTCCTCCACCTTTTTGCGTCATTCGAGATCTGCACGGTGCCTTCCGCCGCGCGCTCAATCCAGTACAGCACTACACGATCCACCGTGCACTCCGCGCCCAAATCCACGTATACCCATTCTTCGCTCGCTCCCAAACTCTTCCACGCGCTCGTAAAATCGTACGGTCCGCCCAGGTGCACGCGCGCGTTTCTATCGAACAGCTTCACCTCCGCCACCTGCCATCTCACAATGTTCGAAGCATCTAACTGCAATCGATAGAAGCGCCTCCGCGCCGGGGCAGAGAAGGGAATCGACGCCCGCGCTTCTCTTCCGAACGGCCACTGTGCTTCCGGCTCGCTCAAAGTTCCATTCGTCCGCGCCACTTCCGCCCAACTTGTTCCGTCATTTGACCCCAGAATCACGCATGTCCAGGGCGAAGTGTCTTTCGAAAACGACCACGCCCGCGCAAACACGTCCATCCGGTCCACTTCCAGCGCGCCATCGCCACCGCCTAACTCCAGCTGCACCCAACCGCTCGGCCCCACCAGTTCCACTCCGGTGATGGGGTTGTCGTCCAACATATGTTCGCGCTCTCGCCGCTCCAGCACGCCCTTTAAGCTCGTACTTACCCCCACCCATCGCGGCGATTTCGCCTCGCGAATCCCGTCGGTCACCAATTGCGCCGTCAAGTTGTAGTCATAACTGCTCGATGCATATGCCGGCCGGTGCAGTGCCAGGTTGCGATACGTGCCCGTCTTCGGCCGCAGCACCGCCCCGTTGTACGCTTTGGGCTCGCCCGGATAATTTCCCACGCCCCGTGTATATTCCTGAGCATTTATGAACGAACTTACAGCCAACACAGAACACAACACGATCAACAGTTTCATGGATCTTCCTGCGTGCATCTTACATCCATTTATGAACCACGGCGTCTGCCGGCGTAGCTCAATCTTCCGCGCTCACTCCGAAAAACGTGTGATAAAGTTTTTCCATCATGCCGCGTCTTTCCTTTGCCTGCGTTTTCTTCGCTGCATTCTTTATTCCCCACACCTCATCGGCCCAATTGCGCTATGTTCAGCAAAAAACTCCCAAGGGCGTTTTGGAAGGTGTCGTCAGCCCTGACGGGCAAGTGCGCACCTTTAAGGGCATTCCCTACGCGGCTCCCCCCGTTGGGCCGCTGCGCTGGAAGCCACCGCGGCCCGTCACGCCCTGGGACGGCGTCCGCAAAGCCGTCGATTATGGCCCGCGCTGCATGCAGACGCGCGTCTTTGACGACATGATCTTCCACGATGCCGGTCCCAGCGAGGATTGCTTGTACTTGAACGTCTGGTTGCCCGAAGCTCACTCACAATCGCCACTTCCCGTCATGGTCTGGATTTATGGTGGCGGCTTACGTGCCGGCTCTACTTCCGAGCCGCGTCAGGATGGCGGTAATCTCAGCAAGAAAGGCGTGCTGGTTGTCTCCATGAACTACCGCCTCGGCATCTTTGGCTTCTTCTCTCATCCAGAACTCGCCAAGGAATCCGGCCACGACGCCTCCGGCAATTACGGCTTGATGGACCAACTCGCCGCCCTGCAATGGGTTCATGACAACATTGCCCTTTTCGGCGGCGATCCCAACAACGTCACCATCTTCGGAGAGTCCGCCGGTTCCAGTTCCGTCAGCGCGCTTATGGCTTCTCCCCTGGCCCAAGGCCTTTTCCGCCGCGCCATCGGCGAAAGTGGTGCCATGTTCAGTTCCGATCGAAAATCGCGCACCGAAACCGAGAAAATTGGCTTGGAATTTGCCAAATCGGCCTTCGGCACCGGCTCTCTTGCCGCTCTCCGCGCCATTCCCGCTTCTCAATTACTCGAAGCCGCCGCCAAGGAAGGCGCCCCCAAATTTCCTGCTAACATCGATGGCTACTTCCTCCCCGAAGCTCCCGAAGCCATTTTTCGCGCTGGCAAGCAGAATGATGTCCCGCTCCTCGCCGGTTGGAACCTCGACGAAGGCCACTACGAGGACATTTTTGAAAAGGAAGCTCCCACCCCGAAGAACTTCGCCGCGACGGTTCGCAAGCTCTACGGCGCGCGTGCCGACACCATCTTGAGGCTCTATCCCGCTGCCAACGTTGCGGAAGCCAAGCGTGCCGCATCCGATCTTGCCGGCGACCGTTTCATCGCTCTCGAAACTTGGAAGTGGATCGAATCGCAACTCAGAACCGGCCACTCTCCCGTCTACCGCTATCGTTTCGATGAGACTCTTCCTCTTCCGTCCGATGCTCCTGCCAGCACCGAACCCACCGCACCACACGCTTCCGAAATCGAGTTTGTCTTCCAGGTCCTGTCTTCGAAAGACCTCCCGTGGCGCCCGCAGGACCAGGAAACTTCACAGTTCATGGGTTCCTACTGGACCAATTTCGCCAAAACTGGCGATCCCAATGGCGAAGGCCTGCCGAATTGGCCCCAATATGTACCCAAGAAATATGAGGTCATGCACCTCACGGCTACTCCTGAAGCCCGTCCTGATGATCACCGTGCCCGCTATCTCTTCCTCGAGCAGATTCCCTAGCAAATGCCTTGCTGCCAATTGCGGTTGGGCTCGCGGAAAAGCCGATGTACTTTACGTCGCCAATACCTTCGAAGTCATAGCCAGGCTGAACGAACTCGAACATTGCGCACAAGCACACGAAATAACCTCCGTGGGGTCAGATCAAAATCGCAGCCAGGCTGCTTCTGCGCACAGGTAGCAGCGGCTTTACGCCGCTGCCGGGAACTTCGCAACCCCCCACTCAGCCATTCACCAATTCCGTGCGGCTCCCGCTACAATAGAAATGGGAGTGTCTATGCTCAACGGCAAAAAGCCTAGTGTGTTGCTGACCAACGATGACGGGTACCAGGCCGCGGGATTGCGCGCGCTGGCCGACGAACTTACCGGTATTGCCGATGTGAAGATTGTGGCCCCCAGTTGGGAGCGCAGCGGTGCCGCCCAATCCCTCACGCTTCGCCAGCCCATCGTCTGCCACAAAATCAATGAAGATGAGTGGGCTATCGACGGCACTCCCGCCGATTGCGTGATCGTCGCTCTACACAAGCTTCTTCCGCAAAAGCCAGACCTTGTGATCTCCGGCATCAATCACGGCGCTAACCTCGGCGAAAACGTCTACTACTCCGGAACCGTAGGCGCCGCTCGCGAAGCGGTCATCCACTGTGTCCCTGGCATTGCCGTTTCTCTCTGTTCGAAGCGTGTCGATGCCAACTTCGCCCCGACGGCGCGTCTCGCCTGGGAAGCCGCGAGATTGACCCTGTCCGAAAAATTGCCGGAGCAGGTTTTTCTCAATATCAATGTCCCGGAGAATTGGCAGGGCGGCGTTCGACTCACTCGCCAGTCCAAACGAATCACGCGCACTCTACTGCGCGAAGGTGAAGATCCAAAAGGTCGACCGTATTTCTGGCTGAGTGAACAACGCATCGATCGCGATTTGGGCATCGACGCCGATTCCGACTACGCCGCCACCTTCGCTGGTGATGCTTCCATCACCCCGCTGCACCTCGACCCTACGCACGCCGACTCGCTCAACCATCTTTCCCACTGGCCCGCCCAACTGTCCAAGCTCGCCGACACCCTCTCCTGACACCCATTCGCCTCCGTTTCGCATAGAATGGCCACCCTGTGTCCAGCTCGCCTGTTTACGATGTTGTGGTAGTAGGCGCCGGCGTGTTCGGCGCATGGACCGCCTGGCACCTCGCGCAACGCAAGCAGCGCGTCCTGCTCGTCGAAGCCTATGGCCCAGCGCATAGCCGCGCTAGTTCCGGCGGTGAGTCTCGCATCATTCGAATGAGCTATGGCCGGGACGAAATTTACACCGGCTGGGCCCAACACTCGCTTCACCAGTGGAAAGAACTGTTCGCCGCCAGCGGTCAGCGCCTTTTCCATCAAACGGGTGTCCTTTGGCTCTCTGGTGATAATAACCCCACGCTCGATGCCTCCATCTCCACCCTGGGCCGCAACGGCGTCCGACACGAAGTCTTTTCCGCTGCGCAATTGCAACAGATTTATCCCCAGTTCAATCTCGATGGCATCTCCCGAGGACTGCTAGAGCCGGACAGCGGCGTGTTGCTCGCTCGCCGCGCCGTCGCCTGTACCCTCGAAAGCGCGCAACGACTCGGGGTGCGCTTCCGCATCGCGCAAGTCCAAACTCCCACAGGCACAAAGGCACCCGAATCCATTCAGACTACCGACGGCGATCGCATTTTCGCCGCAAACTTCGTCTTCGCCTGCGGACCCTGGCTCCGCAAACTCTTCCCAGACATTCTTGGCTCGCGCATCTTTCCTACACGCCAGGAAGTATTTTTCTTTGCCACTCCGCCCGGCGATTCGCACTTTTCTTCGCCTGCCCTACCCACTTGGTTGTTCCAACCCGACGAAGTTTACGGCATGCCCGATCTCGAAAGCCGCGGCCTCAAACTCGCCCGTGATACTCACGGTGAAAGGGTCGATCCCGACACACAGTCCCGCGTCGTTTCGCCAGAATCCGCGGAATGGGCCCGCCAATTCCTAGCTCACCGTTTCCCCGCACTCGCAAACTCCCCCATCGTCGAAACCCGCGTCTGCCAGTACGAAAACACCTCCAACGGCGACTTTCTTATCGACCGTCATCCCGCGTTCTCAAATGTGTGGTTAGTTGGTGGCGGTTCTGGCCACGGTTTCAAGCACGGTCCCGCACTAGGTGAATACACCGCCGCCATGCTCTTGGGTGAGGGAACGCCCGAACCTCGCTTCAGCCTGGCCACAAAAAACACCTTGCAGCGCCGCACCGTCCACTAGTTGTTTTGGAGTGCGGCTTGACCCGACTTCGAAGGACGGCTGGCCGCCGCTTTTACGGTCGTCACGTACCTTTCAACCTGGCAACGACGGAGCGCCGTCGCAGGAGCGTAGGTTCCAGCTCTCCAACGCATTCCTCTGTCGTCCTGAGGAGCGCTTTCCGCGACGAAGGACCTCAACCTTAACTCACAGCAATTAATTTGTATTCGTCAATCCCAGCGCAGCGAGGAATCTCTCTTCGATTCAAGCGTCACGTGCTGCAAAGCGTCTACATCTTCTTCGGCGTCTTCCGTCTCGAACTATCACTCAACCTCGCGCTCCCTTTCCGCCGCGCTTTCTCCTCATACAAATTCTGATCCGCTTCCTTCAGCAGCTTCTCCACCCGCTCGCCTTCTCCATGATAAACAGAAGTGCCGATGCTCACGGAAATCGCCGGCTCTTCCTGATCCGCCAGTAACGTCTCATGAATCCGGCTCACCACCCGCTGCGCTTCTTCCTCCTGCGCCTCCGGTAGCACCACCGCGAATTCGTCTCCACCGTATCGCGCTGCCGTATCAATCGCCCGGCAGTGCACCCGCAAAATATCCGCCACGCGGCAAAGCGCCCGGCTGCCCACCAGGTGTCCATAGCTATCATTAATCTTTTTCAGTCCATCCAGGTCCAGCAGCAGCACGGAAAACGCTCGTCCCGTGCGCAGCGTCCGTTCCGTCTCCGTATCCAGGACATCTAGGAGCCGCCGATAGTTCGCCAAGCCCGTCAGCGGATCGCTCGCGGCCAGGTGCCGCACCTGCTCAAACACGCGCGCGCTGTCTAGCAACGCGCCCGCCAGCAGAATGATGTAGCTCCCCACATTCAACAACTGTGCGAACACAAACGGCCCATCCAGCAGCCTTACAGACTGGCATGCCGCTAGTTGTGCCGCCAGGTTCAGCCACACCGCCATATAAATGGCGCGGTCGAACGCTGAATTCATCAGGTAGGTTCGCCGGTGATAACCGTACAGTGCCACCAGGAAAATCACCGCCGGTATTAATTGCAGCGGATTGGGAATCACCGCATGGGGGTGTCCGGAAACGTCCGGGGGCAATCTCCGCAACGAGGCCGAAATCAAATAGGTCAGTGAACATACTGTGAACAGCGCCCCGGCAATTTCCAGCTTCGGGTGCCGCGACCGCGGTATAAAGTGTTCCACCAGCAGCGCCACGCCAAACAGTAGCGCCAGCACCAACCGGCTGATCCACCAGCCCACTGGCGCCCACAAAAACCGCGACATCGATGCACCGCTCATCTGGAAAAACAGGATGCTCGATGCCGTCAGCGTTGCTCCCGACAGCAGGAAACCCGAACCAAGGATCAGCGAAATGCGATCCTGCGTCCCTTGGAACCGCACCAGCGTCACCGCCGCGAACACAAACGCAAACAATCCAATGGTGATCTGCAAATACCCTTGAAGTGTCGGATCTGGCCGCAGCGCCATGTCTCGCAACCAGTCCGCCGCCACAAACACCAGCACGAACCCCGCTGCATGCACCAGCAGGTGCCGAACTTGTTGTCGTTCCGTGTTCAGGACTAATTCACCCATGGATCAGCCTTTTTTGGTTCCCTGAGGCTCGCGCGCTTTCTTACACCCATTAGACGCGAAATTGCGTTCGCCTGTTGCGCATCTTCTGTCTGCTGTAATCTTAAGAGATACCGCCGCAGGCTTAGTCCGGCAACTGTACTCGCGTACAGCTTGCTTCGCTTTTCGACTGTTTTTCCACAGTAATCTTCTCCTCGCCTTTTTCCTCCCCCGCTCCACCTGGCAAAATTAGCGCTTGCGCCACGCGCCTTTGTTCCCCAAAATAACTCCTATTCAATCGTTTCAATAATAGAGGTGCATTCTTGGTGAAGCACAGTATTACTGCGAAATCTCACGCTCCCGTACGCAAGCCCCGCCCGGCCGAGCACACTCTGGCGGAAATCTTCTCCCAGCCGCACATTTGGGCGGATACCGACCTGCATCTGAAGAAATCCGGGATCCTCGAACACCTCACCGAGACCTTCTCTCCCCGCAGTCCCTGGCTCTTCGTCGGCTGCGGCTCCAGCTACTATCTCTCTCGCCTCATTTCCGCCATCTGGGTCAAGCATTTCTACATACCCGCCGTCGCCGTCCCCGCCTCCGAACTCCTCTTCGCTCCCGAGGAAACTCTGCGCCGCGTCGGCGCCGAGCAAATCGTGCTCATGTCCCGGTCCGGAGAGACCACCGAAGTCCTTCGCGCCGCCGAGTTGCTCCAATCCCACAAAACCGTCCAGACCCTCGGCGTCACCTGCAATCCCCAGAGCGTTCTGGAGAAGCTCTGCACCCACCCCTTCAAACTCGATTGGGCCGATGAAAGGAGCACCGTTATGACCCGCTCCTTCACCGCTATCCTCCTCGCCTTCCAACGTCTCGGCCTACAATTCGTCGGTGATAACCAGCTTTCCGCGGCTCTCGACGAGTTGCCCCGCAAGGGCCAGACCTGGTTCGACGCCAACGCCCGCAAAATCCAAACCTTTGCCGGCAAACGCAAATTTGCAGACTACGTCTTCCTCGGCCAGGGTGTGCACTTTTGGCTGGCTCAAGAAGCGGGTCTCAAAGTCACCGAAATGTCTTCTTCCTATGCCCAGGTCTATCATTCCCTGGAGTTCCGCCACGGTCCCCGCTCCATCGCCGGACCAGACACTCTCATCACCTTCTACATCTCCGACGCTGCCAAAGAAGCCGAGAGCACTCTCCTCCGCGAACTCAAGGAACTGGGTGCCGCCACTTTTGTCATCGTCGATCGCGCCACTCCCGAACTCAAAGCCCATTCCGACCTCCTCGTCGAACTCGCTCTGGACGGCCCGGAGTTTGCGCGTTACGCTTTGACCGCCATTCCCGCACATCTTTTGGGAACAGCAGTCGGCCTGCGCAAGGGTCTCAATCCCGACGCGCCGAAAAATCTCACGCGTGCCGTCGTTCTCTCTTCTCATGAGGGGAGCCGCCCGGCCAAAAGGAGAGGTGCTTGAGCGCGGACGTCACCACCACACCCCCTGCAGGCCTTCGTCTCCGGCGCACCCTCACTCTCTCGGACTTAATCCTCTACGGCATCATTGTCATTCAGCCGGTCGCGCCTATGTCCGTCTTCGGCGTTCTCAGTGACCGTGGTCGCGGCCACGTGGTCACGGCCATCCTGATTGCCATGGTGGCCATGCTTTTTACCGGCATCAGTTATGGCCGCATGGCTCGCGCCTACCCCAGCGCCGGCTCGGCGTTCACTTACGTCGCTCAGGAAGTCAATCCAACGGTTGGCTACATCACCGGCTGGAGCATGGTCATGGACTACATGCTCAATCCGCTTATCTGCACGGTTTGGTGTGCTGGCCAAGCTAGTCAATTTGCTCCGGGCGTTCCGGCATGGTTTTGGAAGATCTTCTTTGCCATCGTGTTCACATCACTGAATATTCGGGGGATCAAGACCTCAGCGCGCATCAATACCGGTATGGCCATCGCCATGGGAGCCGTGGTTGTGGCGATCTTCATCGCAGGAGCCCGGTATATTTTTGGCGCTCCTCACGATGCGGCCTACTTCACTCGCCCGTTTTATGATCCGCACACATTTACTTACGGTGGCTTGTTTGGCTGTACCTCCATCGCGGTGCTCACGTATATCGGTTTCGACGGCATTTCCACACTTTCAGAGGAGGCCGAAAATCCACGCAGAAATATCCTTCTCGCTACCGTCTTGACTTGCGTGGTTATTGGCATTCTTTCCGCCGTAGAAGCCTATGTGGCGCAGCTGATTTGGCCGGCATCCCAGCCTTTTCCCGATATCAACACTGCTTATTCCTACGTTGCGGGGCGAGCTTGGGCTCCACTGTTCACCATTGTGGGCTTTACGTTATTGCTGGCCAATTTTGGTTCTGGCATGGGCGCGCAACTCGGAGCAGCGCGCTTGCTCTATGGCATGGGACGCAGTAACGCGCTTCCAAAATCTTTCTTTGGGGCGGTAGACAGCCAGCATCGCATTCCCCGCAACAACGTCTTCCTGGTGGGCGCGGTGGCCTTAATTGGGGCCTTCCTCTTAGAGATAGTTGCTGGATACAAAACGTATTCGCTGGGCAGTTCCGCGCTCACTTGGGACACGGTTAAGAAAATCCTGAATGGTGGGGAAGCCTACGGATTAGGCGCCGAAATGCTTAACTTTGGAGCATTGATCGCCTTTATGGGCGTCAACGTAGCTGCCTTCCTGCGCTATTACGTGCGTTCCAACGAGAAAAAACTCAGCTTCCTCATTCCTCCGGTTTTAGGTTTCATCATCTGTTTAGGATTGTGGGTCAACCTCAGCAGACCAGCCATAATCGTCGGCTCCATCTGGATGGCCGCCGGTATCGCCTTCGGCGTCTGGAAAACGAAGGGCTTCCGCCAGGAGATGTCCTTCGAAATTCCCCCCGAAGAGTGACCACTCAGCCCCTTTCGCATTGCAAACTGCCCCGTCTTGGGCCGATGATGTGCACACGCGAGGGACTACCCATGAACAAGCCCGGCCACAAGCGGCGCCTCATCACCATGCGGGATGTGGCACAGGCCACCGGATTTTCTCCTGCCACTGTTTCCATCGTACTCAACAATGCCCCACTCGCCCGCTACATCGCTCCCACGACTCGCCAGCGCATTGAAGACACCGCCAAGCGCCTCGGCTATCGTCCCAACGCCATGGCTCGCTTCCTCCGCAGCCGTCGCAGCCAAAGCATTGGCGTCATGCTCTTCGATGTCACCGACCCTTTTTGCACTCCCGTCCTCCGCGGCATCGAAAACACCCTCTACCCTCTTGGTTATCTTCCCATCTTTGCCGACGCCCACAACCAGCACGATCGCTTCGAGCGCTACCTCGAAATGCTCCTCGAACGCCACGTCGACGGCTTGATCGTGGTCGCCAACTGGCTCTTCGTCGATATCCACGTCCTTGCCGACCTCAACAAACAGGAAATTCCCACCGCCACCATTGGTTGGGAAATTCCTGGCAATCGCGTTAGCTCGGTCATGGTCGACAATGAAGCTGGCGGACGCCTGGCCCTCGAGCATCTGTATCAGCGCGGCCATCGCCGCATCGCCATCATCCGCGGCCCCAAGCGCCTCATCGACAGCACCCCCCGTTGGCGCGGCATTCAGAAATTTGCGCAGTCTGCAAAGCTAGAACTCGACAACAGCCTCATTCTCCAAATCCCCGACGTCTTCGACGCCAATGCCAGCTTCGAGCATGGCTATCGCCTCACGGAGGAACTGCTGCAGCAAAAGAAGAAGTTCACTGCCATTCTCGCCTTCGACGACCTCACCGCCCTCGGTGCCATGCGCGCCTTGGCCAAGAACGGCATCAGCGTCCCCGAGCAATGCTCCGTCACCGGTTTTGACGACGTCGCCATCTCCGCGCTCTCCGCTCCTTCGCTCACCACTGTTCGCCAGCCTCTCGAAACCATGGGCGCTACTGCCGTCAGCATCGTTATGGATGCCATCAAGGCCGGCCACGAAAATCGCGACTGGGCTGCGGTCTCCCAAAAACTCCACCCCGAACTGGTCATTCGTGACTCCACGCGCAGCAACTGATAGGAAAAAACACCGTCATTCCGAGCGAAGCGAGGAATCTCTCTTCGATTCCTTTACTTGCACAGCGCACCGCCAACAAAAAAAGGCGCGCAACCTGGTCAGGGCGCCTCTCAACCTCGCACGATAACCTACGTTGCCCTCACGAACCGGGTGGGATCCACACCGCCGACGGCGTAAAGAACTCCACATCCGGCAATTCCGTCTTCACTTTTACGCTTTGGAGTTTGCCCTTCGCCCCGCCATTGCCAGAAAACGTTAATAGGTACTGATTGCTGAGGTGCGTAGTCATTTCGTCCAGATACGGCTTGATGGACACCGGTACGCCATATCCCAGAAAATAGGACTCCGCCCCGGTATCTTCGGACAGCTTATCCAAATTATTTTGCGCGTAGTTCACCAGGTAGAACGAATGGCCCCGGTGACCCGCGCTCGGATAGTAAATTGACCAGATGTTCGTGTTCTGTTTTTCGGCTCTCTGAATTACTCCATCCAGGTCCGGGTACCACGCTCCAAACCCCGAACCGCGGAAATAGTCGATTCCCGAAGAAATCAATAGGATCGACCGTCTCGGCCCGGTGTTCGGCCAGCGCTTCAGCATGTCCATCATTCCCAAATACGGGCTGGACCCCAGCGCCCCCATTCCCATCGGTAACCGGATGGCTTTCGTCGCCAGCGCCTTATCTTGCGTAAAGTCCTGCGCCACCTGTGTCGCGTTGTTTCGAATATAGGCAACCCCGATGTACGTCGATGCCGGCTGCGCCGCGATAAATTCCTTCAGATAATCCCATTGACCTCCCGCTCCCGTCTCGATGGAGTCGTCAATCAGGATCAACAACGCCAACTGGTCTGCCTTTCTCCAGTCGGCAATCTGTTTCCGCTCTTTCCCTTGAAACAATTGCACGTCATCTTTCGAAATCGGCGGTGCCTCTACTTTTTTTCCAACCGCCGTCACCGTAAACGTCGCCATCCCGGCGCCTGCCGGAGTTTGCGCGCTCACGGTCCCAACCAGCACCACCAGTAGCGCTCCGAGGAATACCCCAACTCTAGTGAACATCGTTTTATTTCTCATGCACATCTCCTGTTCAATGGTCCTCACTACCGACCGGGGGTTCAACCGGGAGAGAGATATATCACGGCCATTCCCGAATGTCAGCCGGGAGATTCCCATCCACGCCATCCCCTGCTTGATTCAACACGATTGCCGCCGCGAAGTCGTAACTCGTAACTTATTCTGCATCCCCTCCCTACGCGTACGGAATCCGGCCCGCACGACTGCGCTACCCTCAATCTAATGGCCTCCTCCACCTCCACCTTGCCTCCCGCAAACGTCGAGCCTCCTGCTCACGCCACCTTCACGCCCCGCTCTTGGATTTATGGCCCGGCCATCGACCTTGTCATCGGCTGCGGTGCCTGGACCGCGCCGCTGCTGCTTCTTACCTCCTATCTTCCAACCCCCGCCCAAACCTGGTCCTTCGCCTTCTACGCCCTCGCCCTGTTTTTCAACTACCCGCATTTCATGGCCACCCTCTACCGCGCCTATCACTCATATGATGAGATTTCCAGGTATCGCGTGTTCACCCTTCACGTCACTTTCCTGCTCCTCTGCGCCGGTCTTATCGCCCACCTCTGGTATCCCCTGCTCCCTTGGCTCTTCACTCTCTACATCTGCTGGAGTCCTTGGCACTACACCGGCCAAAACTATGGCTTATTCATGATGTTCGCTCGCCGCGCCGGCCTCACGCCCACGGAAGGCGAGCGCCAGGCCCTCCATCTCGCCTTCATCGCCTCTTACCTGATGTTGCTCTTCAGCTTTCACACCGGGCCTTCCAGCGATCCCCTAATTCTGTCTCTTGGCCTTCCCGCGAAATTTACCTTGCCCCTTCGCGCCGTTCTCGGCCTGTTCTTCCTTTGCGCCAATGCGTGGGCTCTTTTCTCCCTCTCTCGCCGCGGTTCGTGGAAAGCTCTGCTTCCCAGTGTCACCCTCAGCACCACGCAGTTTCTTTGGTTTCTGCTCCCTGGCGTAATTGAACTCCTCAGCGGCAAGGAAGTCCCGCAAACCCGCTATTCCAGCGGCATTCTCGCGGTCCTTCATTCCGCACAATATTTATGGATCACCAGCTACTACCAGAGCAGGGAAGCCCGCGCTGCGGGACAAACCTCCTGGAGTTTCCCCCGCTATCTGCTCACACTGATCGCCGGTGGCATCGCCCTCTTTATTCCCGGCCCTTGGCTCGCCAGCCGTTTGTTTCACGCCGATTTTGCCGCCAGTTTTCTCACCTTCACCGCGCTCGTCAACCTCCACCACTTCATCTTGGACGGTGTCATCTGGAAGCTTCGCGATTCCCGCATCGCCGCATTCCTCTTGAATAAAGGACAGGGAACTAGCGAAGCCGAAGTCCAGCCCGGCCGTTTCGCTTCCTCATTTCGTTGGATCACCGGCCCCGCTCCATCTGCCCGGGCCCTGCGCATCACTGCGGTCCTGCTCCTGCTCCTTTGGGGCGCTTTCGACCAGCTCCATTTTTACTGGGCCAACGTTTCGGCCAATCTAAGCTCCTTGCAGCGCGCCGCTCGCCTGAATCCTAACGACAGCTCGGTGCAGACGCGTCTCGCTCGCGTCGCAGAAACCGCGGGCAATCGCGATCTGGCCCTTACTGCCCTGCAGCGCGCTGCCGACATCAGTGCTGACAATATCGCCGTTCAGGAAGCGTACGCCCGCGGTCTCATCGTCGCCGGTCGCGATGCCGACGCCTATGCGCTTTACCGCAAGCTTGTTCTGCGCACTCCTAAAAATGTCAATGCCCTGGTCAACTATGGCCTGCTCGCCGAACGTCTTGGCCATCCCGAAGAAGCCGTCGACAGCTGGCAGCGTGCCGTCGCGGTTGACCCCTCGGAGAGCAATGCGCAGTTTTATCTCGCGCAAGCCCTCGAGCAGCAAGGCTCCCTCCAATCTGCGGCGCGCCATTATCGCGCCTATCTCCAAATCGTCGCCAAGCATCCCTCCGACCATCCTAGCGAAGGCCTCAGCGTTATCTCGGCGCTCATTAAAGTGGCCGACGCCGATGCCTCCGTCCAGAAATATCCGGATGCACTGCGTGGCTATCAGGCCGCCGCCCAATTCGCCGAAAAAATCAAAAACCCTGGCTTGCAGTCTTTAGCGCTCGTCCATGCCGCGGATGCCCAGGACCATGCCGGCTCTGCCTCCGCCGCCGCCCAATCCTTCCAGGTAGCCCTCATCATCGATGAAACTCAAGGCGATCCTCGCGCTGCCGCCACCGATTGGTTCACCTATGGCCAATTTCTCCGCCGTCACAATCAGCCCGAGCGTCTGGTCTTCGCCTGCTTCTATCGCGCCCAAGACTTGATGAGCACCAACCCTGGCGATGCCCTCAACGCCATCGCGGCCGCCCTCACGGCCAGCGTGCAGCGCCTCGGCTCCTCCGCCCACGCCCTCCCCGCCCAAGCCTCCAAACTCCTGAGCGAAGCCCTCTCCCTCCCACCCTCCGCCTTCTCCGCCGCCTCCAAATAATCAACGGTTCGATTCGTTATTCCAAGCAAAGTAAGCAATCCCTCTTCGAACCGGGCGTCTCGGCGCCAAACTCTCCGGGCCCTCTGCGTACCTCGGTTCCCTCTGCGCTAACCCTTTTCTGGATTGTGTCCTTCCAAAAAAGGTTCGTCATCCTGAGCGCGCCTCATGCGCGAAGGATCTCGAATCTAGTGCAAGCGCCCAGACAATCCATATAAACGTACTGCTCGGCTGATATCGGTTATCCGATATCCCTACCCATTCCCCGAAATTCCCAGCTACAATACCTTCGAACCGTTCATCCCTCCGCACTCGCTCCCTCCTGGAGGCACGGAAGGCCCATGGCGCTGATGCGCTCGATGCTGCTGGCCGCCTCGCAGAATGTCTGGCTCCGCGATCACGCCGTAAACTTCCCCTTTGTCCGCCGCAGTGTCTCCCGTTTCATGCCCGGGGAAACTCTTGATGCCGCAATCGCCGCCGCCGAATCCCTCCTGGCCAAAAAAATCGGCAGTGTCTTCACCCATCTCGGCGAAAACGTCGCCGACCGCAACGAAGCACGGCGCGTCACCGAGCACTACCTCGAAGTTCTCGACTGCATTCATCAATGCAACCTTCCCACCGAGATCTCCGTGAAGCTGACCCAACTCGGCCTCGACCTCTCTCCCGACTTCTGCTTCGAAAATCTCCAGGCCATCATCCAGCAGGAAAAACCGAGTGCCACCATCTGGGTGGACATGGAGGCCAGCAACTACGTCGATGCCACCCTCAACATTTACAAACGTGCCCTGAGCGCGCATCCCAATGTCGGCATTTGTCTTCAGTCCTATCTCTACCGCACAAAGAAAGATCTTGCCGATCTTCTCCCCTTGCGTCCTTCCATTCGCCTCGTAAAAGGCGCGTACAAAGAATCACCGGATATCGCCTTTCCCCAAAAGTCCGCCGTCGACGGGAACTATTTCGCCTTAGCCCAGCAACTGCTTCGGGCCCACCGAGACGAGCAGTGTGCGCGTGCTGCCTTTGGCACCCACGATGTCCCGCTCATTCGTCGCTTGCAGGCCTTCGTTTCCCAACACGGAATCGCGAAAACCAATTTCGAAGTCCAGATGCTTTACGGAATCCAACGCGCCGAACAGGAGCGCCTCGCCATCGCCGGTTGTCGCAGTGTCGTCTTGGTCGCCTACGGCACCTACTGGTATCCCTGGTTCGTTCGTCGTCTCGCAGAGCGCCCCGCGAACGTCTGGTTCTTACTTCGCAACGTCTTTGCCTCATAGCCCCATGCGGCAAACCACTCCTCGAATCTCACTTGTGGGGGGGCGGCTTTACCTCGCCTGCCTTGTTCCCGCTCAACCCCAAACGCCTCATTCCGAAAAGAGCCCGCGAAGCGAGGGTCGGTTTTGCATCGCGTCTTCTGCGAGGAATCTCTCTTTCTGCGTTACACTCAGAACGGCCTTGCATGATGCTCCCGGCGCGCCATGAAGCCCTTGCTGTCTTGCCTGAATCTCACCACGACAACAAACCCCGTCATTTCGAACGGAGTCTGCGCAGTGAGGAATCTCTGTTCGATTTTTCCGAACTACAATTTGTACTTCTCGAAAGGAAGGTGTCGGATGCGCAAGTGCAGTGCTGCTCTCGTAGCGATAGCAGCCCTTCTTCTCATTGCCGCTGGTGTTCCTGAACAACCCTGGAAGCCCCTGTTCAACGGCAAGGACCTCACGGGCTGGAAGCACGTCGGCCCCGGCGGCATGACCGTCGAGGACGGCCTCATTCGTACCCACGGTGGCATGGGGCTGCTCTATTGGACCGGTGGAAAACTCGGGGATTGCCGCATTCGCGTGGTCTACAAAATGCGCGATTTCAACGACAATTCCGGCGTTTTCATTCGCATTCCCATTGAACCTCGCGAAGAATGGATGCCCGTTCACTACGGCTACGAAGTGCAAATCGACAATCACCCCGAGACCTCGGGCGAAGACGAATATCACGTCACCGGCACTCTGTATTCCCTGACCAAGCCGCTCTCCAAGCCCGGCAAGCCCGGCCCCGAGTGGAACACCATGCTGATTACCCTTGACGGCCCACACACCATCGTCGAACTCAACGGCGAAAAAATCACCGACTACACCGAAGGCCAGCCGGTCCCCGACAAAAAATTCGATTTCGAGCCGCAACGCGGCCGCCGCCCCGACGAAGGCTACATCGGCCTCCAGAATCACAGCGACAACGACATCGTCTTCTTCAAAGATGTCAGCGTGCAATCACTAAAGTAATCCGGTACGATTCGCTTCATTACGGAGAAAAACATGACCAAGAATCAGATCTCTCGCCGTTCCTTCTTGCAAACCACTGTGGGCACCAGCGCCGCGATGATTGCCGCAAAACGCATCGTTCTCGAACCGGAAAGCATTCCTTCGCGCTGGGAGATGACCGCGGCGAGTGACCGCATTCGCTTCGGCATCATCGGTGTCGGCATGCAAGGCAATGGACTCCTCTCGACCGCCGTCGGTCTGCCCGGAACGGATTGCATTGCCGCAGCCGATCTCTACGACGGACGCCACACCCTCGCCAAGGAAATCGCCGGCGCCAAAATCACCACTACCCGTCATTACCACGAACTTCTCGACAACAAAGACATCGACTGCATCATCGCCGCCGTTCCCGATCACTGGCACAAGCAGGTCTTCGTCGACGCCATGAGCGCCGGAAAAGATATCTACCTCGAGAAGCCCATGTCTCATACCGCGCACGAAGGCGTGGAAATGGTCGCTGCCGCTCAGAAATCCGGCCGCATCGTCCAAATCGGCTCGCAACGCGTCAGCTCGGTTATCTGCAAGAAAGCCAAGGAAATGCTCGCTCAGGGCGCCGTGGGCGATCTCAACCTCATCGAAGGCTCCCTCGGTCGCAACGATCCCACCGGCGCCTGGGTCTACCCCGTTCCTCCCGATCTCTCTCCCACCACTTTGGATTGGGACACTTGGCAGGGCACCGTTCCTAAGCGCGACTTCGACGGCAAAATTTTTGCCCGCTGGCGCTGCTGGAAGGAATACGGCACCGGTGTCGCCGGCGATCTTCTTGTTCACCTCGTCAGCGGAATGAATTTCATGATGGGTTGGAACGAAGCGCCAGAACGCGCATCATCCTTCGGCGGAATCCTTCGCTTCCCCGACGGCCGTAATATGCCCGATATTCAAGCCACGCTCTTTGAATACGGCAAAGTGCCCGTTTATCTTCGTCTCAATCTCGGTTGCGAAACTCCGGAAATGTACCGCTTCCAGGGCTCTAAAGGCATCCTCGAAGTTACTGAATTTGGCATCGCTCACTATCCGCAGACCGGCGAGGATTCTGCCCCCAGCTATTACGCTTCCAGCTTCCCGCGCGATCTCCGCGAGGCTTACTACAAGAAATGGCACGAAGAACACGACCCAGCCCCCGGCCAGGAGCCTCTCAGCGAGAATTACACCTACAAGGGCGACGACTGGGATGACGAGCGTCCCCACATGTGGGCTTATTTCCAGGCGGTACGCAGCCGCAAGCCTCTCCCCGAAGACACCGTCTTCGGCCATCACGCGGCCCTCGCCTGCCACATGGCCAACGAATCCTACTTCCGCAAATGCCCAGTAGTCTGGGACGCCGCGTCCGGCCAAATCAAAAACGCCTAGCGTCACCATGTTTTTCTTAACAAATGCGCTTTGTCCTCCTGTAGGGGCGGCTCGCCGCCGCTTCTACGACCCCAACCCGGCCATCAATTTGTCATTCCGAAGCGAAGGCCGAGCCCGAGCCTCGAAAGATCTCAACAACACGTTTTGCATCGGCGGCTTCTTGTCCTGAGCACGCGCGAAGGGTTACGCCGTCCGCCTTTCCGCTGCACCCCACAACCCTAAATACGTCATCCCGGAGGTAGTCCGCGAAGTGGGGAAGCTCTCTTTCTTCGACTGCCAACTCCCGACCGCCCCTATTTCACCCGCGAAAACTCCACATGATCCCGCCCGTGATACAACTTGTACTTACCCCCCTCGCCGCCCACAATCTGCAACGGCATCGGCCGCTTCATCGCCGTATCCTTCGTCGATGCCGTCTGCAACACCTCATTGGCTCCCACATCCATGACCACAAACTTATTGGCATCGACGAACCCGAATCCATATGCGCCTGGCTTCAGCGTTTGTCCACCGATGTCGATCGGTACTTCGCTGATCAGATAACCCTGGTATTTCTCCTTCAGTCCGCTCGAGTATCCCGAACTATCCACCAGCGCCGCCAAAATCATGAAGCCGTCACCATAGCGCACGCCCCCGCTGTTCCGTGCCTGGACCGTCGCCGATTGTCCCCGGAAAAACACTTTGTCCGGAAACAGTTTGTCTCCTACCTCTGCTGAGTTCAGAATTCCTTCCTTTGCAGGCGCGCCCCCGGCCGTTTGCGCCGGAATGCCACTTGCACCTGCCAGCACCAGCAGAACAGCCAACCCCAACATTACTGTTCCACGCATCCTCATGCACCCCTCCTCTTGACTCTCGGTCCTCTCAAGAACACGCGATTCTACCCCTTCCCATGCTCTGGCAACAGTGAACTCCGTCACCAGGCGGACCAGGCGGCCTCCACCTTGTATCTTTCCTCCAAACGCCGTAAGCTTCCTCCACCCTAGGCCGTCTCGGGTTGTGCCGTTTGGTTCAGGATGGAATCTCCTTTCGCCCACTTGGAGGAGATTGTCCGCAACAATTTTCTTCGAAGTTGCTCCAGCCATCCTGCTGGCTCCGCTTTGGTCGGCCTATGAGAGATCACAAAATCCGAATGCGAAAAGTCCTGTTCCGAGCGGTGATTCGATCCTCACGCCGGAAATTACTTCGCAAGAAAATCAAGGAGAACCGTCGTGAAAATCAAGCTCTTTGCCGTATCCGCTTTAGCTGCTTCGTTCTTCCTGTTTGTACCCAAAACAAAAGCGCAACAAACCGCCCAACCCGCCTCCTCACAAGCGCCCGCCGCCGATCAACAGCAAGAACTCGACAAAGACGTTAAGCTTCTTCGCGAAGACATCCGCGCCAAAAAGAAAAAGCTCATCGCCGCCAATCTTACGCTCACCGCCGATCAAGCCACAAAGTTCTGGCCCATTTACGACCAGTACACCGCCGACCTCGTCCAGATCAACAACCAGAAGTATGCGGTCATTAAGGAATACGCCAACAACTGGGGCACCATGACCGATGCTCAGGCTCTCGATCTTCTCAAGCGTTCCCTCGACGTCGATGCCCAGGTCACCCAGCTTCGTAACCGCTATATCCCCATCTTCGACAAGGTCGTTCCCGGCAAAACCACCGCCACCTTCTTCCAACTCGATCGCCGCATCCAGGCCATGATCGATCTCCAGCTAGCCTCTCAACTCCCCCTGGTCCAAGATCAGGAATAACCCACCGGGAACGCCAATCTCCGATTGGCGTTGAGACGATCTGTGGAGGGCGCAGCAATGTTCACCCTGAGCCTATAGGAAGGGCTGCGCCCCACTTCGGCATCGTTGTTAGCGCGAAAGGTTTTCTCTTCTCCGGCACTCACCCCTGGCTATTTCTGAAGGGGCGGTTTTTCCTTTTTTCTTCCATGTAGCCCTGACCTTCATGTCCGCCCATGGCGACCACGTCCCAAACAACAAAACCCCGTCACTCGACTGGGGCTCTTTCTTCTAGAATTGAAAAGGAACCGCCGAACACGAAAAGCGCTTCCACAACGAGCGCAAACCGCATTTTCCTTGGTTCTGATCACCGATAACTGATCACTGACGACCAAAAAATGGTCGGGACGGCGAGATTTGAACTCGCGACCTCACGCTCCCCAAGCGCGTAACTAAGGGGATTTGCACAGTTTGTAACGGTGAGCTACCAATTGCGATTGGGCTAATGTTTCTGCGGGCTTCCGCGCCCTCGGCATGCATGCGCGACAGCTACGAAGTAGGACCGATAGTTGCCGTGGTGTGCACCAAATTGTGCACCAAGTTTTCCAGCGGGGATTTCGCATTGGGAGACTTGGAAACCTTAGCATTTCTTAGCAACTCGAGGATACTCCGAAGATTGCCTTTCTCGCGCACAGCGTCGATTCTGGCAAACGATCTCCTAGGCCGACGAAGAACAGCGCCGAATGGCCATGCTGTGCGATGTGATCACAATATGAAGTGAAAACAATGAGAAAAAAAACCATCCCCTGTCCCGAGCGTTCGATTCAGAGGAAGACTCCTGCATCATTGGAACGCGTTTGCACGGAGGCAGCATCAGGTTGTATACCATCGTTGAAAGTGAAAAGATGAGTTACTGTCCAATAGACCAGGAGACACACCTGGCTAAAGTCATAAGACAACGCCTGTACGACGGCTTCCCCTCGAAACAGTAGATGGCCACGGCGCGGGTCGCGTAGCCTCTTCCGGTGATGAAGAACTACGGGCCAAAGGCAAACTTCCAATTAAAACGGAGTGGTGCGGGTGGGCAAGGAATCCGGTTGGTATTAGTGTGCGCGGTGATTCTGGTAGCCGGAATAACGGCCAGCCAGGCGGGGGCCCAAGGACCATTGGAATTTAGCCCGACATCGGCGAGTTTCGGGAGCATCGACGCGGGAACCAGCAAGATGATTTCGATGACGATATTGAATGCCGGGCGGGTAGCCGTGACGATATCGAAAGTAGCAGTTTCGGGAAGCGCGTTTGGTGTCAGTGGGTTGAATGTGCCGGCGACGATTAATCCTGGAGCGAGCCTCCGTGTCACCTTGAAGTTTGCCCCGCCAACGACCGGTGCTTTCTCTGGTTACTTGGCAATTAGCAGCAGTTTGAGATTTTTTAACACAATGAATTACACGATGACAGGGACGGGTGTGGCCACGGGGTCGGCGTCGACATTGACGGCAACACCTTCGAGCACAAGTTTTGGCAGCGTACCTATTGGGACTAGAAATTCGCAGACGGTTCAGCTAAAAAATACGGGCACGGCGAGCGTAACGATTTCGAGCATATCGGTGACTGGAAAGGGCTTTACGCAAAGTGGGATCACAACACCGCTGGCACTAGCTGGCGGAAAAACGACGAACGCGACACTGATCTACGCTCCGACGGTATCGGGATACGCGGCCGGGACCGTGACGATTGCCAGCAACGCAACGAAGAATTCGCTGACGATGACCGTGAGTGGAACGGGTGCGAGCGCGACACGTGCTGTCACGGTGACGCCTGCAAGTCTGAGTTTTGGAAATGAAATCGTGGGGAATTCGAATACGCTGCCGGTGACACTGACAAATACAGGTAATTCGAGCGTGACGCTTTCGGGAATCACCATCAGTGGAGCCGGTATCACGTCGAGTGGCGGGGTGAGCGGAACCACAGTGGCGCCGGGGCAGAGTACCACGGTGAATGTAACCTTTACACCGAAGACGGCGGGAAGCGTAAGTGGAAGCGTCAAGGTGGCGAGCAACGCGACGAATTCGCCGGCAACGCTTGCGGTGAGCGGAACTGGGTTGTCGGTGAGAGCGCACTCGGTGACGCTGAGCTGGGACGCGAGCACGTCGGGGGGAGTAACGGGATATTACGTGTACCGAGCGGCGGGCCCGGGCGGGTATACCAGGTTGGTGACATCGCTTGTGAGCGGAGGGAAGTACACGGATACGGCGGTGAAATCTGGAACAAAGTACACGTATGTGGTGACTGCGGTGGATTCGGCGGGGACGGAGAGCCCGTATTCCCCAGCGGTTTCTGCAACAGTGCCGTGAGAAATGAGGGGCAAAAGTTATAAGTTCAGAGCTCCTGACATGGTTGGTCGGAAACCTGTCCGCTTTTTGCTTCAAGACAGGGGGGTACGACCAGATACTGCATTTTAAGCCGGGTGCCCGGGAACATCGTGTTTGTTTTGTTGAGTGCCTCACAAAGTGATTCGAGGACGCGCGACCGATGTGGCGAACTGAGCGGGGCTAGCCTTATACGAAGTTGGTCGTCGGTAGGCTCGATGTCCGCTGTATCCTGCAGCGCCGTCTGAATGAAAGTACGCCCTTCATCTTCAACACGGCTGTAATGTGGACGAATCAGCTCGACCAAATCGCTTTCCGTCTGGTACGCGACCATTTTCAAAACGTTGGTTAGGTGCTTGCGTTCGGTAGAAAGTTTCACCATCTCCTGGCCCTTTTGGGCATCCGCAACTGTCACGCGAGCAGGAAGAGAGTCACGCCGAGCCTTGAGTTTCTTGATGTGGTTTGTAGCCTTGTCAATCTCCATGCGAATTTTCTCTTCGGCAATCTCAAAATCAGGGTCCGTGGATGTAGGTCCATGGATGTAATCGATTGCCGTTGCACCATAGCTTTCCCGTAGTTTCCTGAGATGAACACGTGCAGCGTAAACTTCTTTCTCGACGGCTTTTCGTGCCGGGTTGGGGATGGAACGGGTGGGATCGTCGGGTTCGACCTGATAATCCGCGAGAGCATCGATCAAATACTCCTCCCGCAGGTATTTGAAGAAATTCTCCTGACGCCAGCGCTCGAACATGCGGTGAGCAACAACAATGGCGCGTAGCTCCCAGCGACTTGTCACCATCGGCGTCTGATGGCCGGTCTCTGTCAGGCGGGTCACCTGACGGAGTCGCAGCTTTCCTTTGAGAAAGCGAACGGGCTGGTCATTGAGCAGGTATTCGACCGGCCGACCATCCAACTTGGCCTTGTGTCGAGTGAATCTCTTTTCGGCGATGTGGCGGATGCGCCCCTTACGATAGGTCAAGATGTCAAAGCCCATGGCCAGCAGATCCCGAAACAGTTTGGGACTCCAGCCACCGCGATCAAAAACAACGGTGGAGTGCCGGCGCGGTCCCAGAAGTTCACGCACTTCGCGTAGCACAGGTGTAAGCATTCGAGTCATGGCGGCATTCGCATCGGCGGTAACAACAAACAAGGGATCGCCGCGTTGATCGTTGACCCAATAGTCAGTCGTTGCGGGCGCAGCGAGATGCATGCGCGTCACATAGGCCTTCGGGACCTTGTGTTTGCCGTGGTAAGCCCGAACGTGGCCGTCAATATAGAGGAACCCGAGCACCTTTCCACGTTCGGCGATGCGCTGCCGAGCGACCTCACGGCCGAGTCGATAACTGCCTTTTAGAGAAGCGAGACGAGAGAGTTTGCGGCGCAGCGTCTTCACTTCCGGCATGCGATCCAGACCGACAATACGACCCAGTTCCCCGGGCGGATACTCTTTGAGCGTCTCCGGCCGCGGAATCCTCAGAAGCGCCAAGAGAACATAGGCAACCAGAGTCGTTCGCAGTCCGTAGAAAGCAGGGCCGAGGCTGCCGTAAATTTTCTCAGCCGTGGAGAGCAGGCCACTGGCAACGAGCGCAGGAATGGCCAACAAAACACCTGCTGTTGGCAAACTTCTTGTGGGAGCAAACACCGGAAGGGCATCGTCGAGAAGCCCATGGCCGCAAGAAGACGATCCATGGACCGATCGAGAGGGTTGGCGTCGAGACTTTTTGCAGCCGCATCGCTTGGCGGTTGCGGCATTTTATCTGGAGGCTGTTCCGTAACGGAGAATGGAATTTCGAGCAATGTGCTTGCGGAAACCACGGCCAACTGTACTTGCGAACTGGCTTCCGGCAGGAAGGAGAGGCTTGGTTCAGGACCAGGTTTCCAGCCGAGCCGACGGAGACTCTTGCGCACGGCTTTTTCGCTAAGCCCAAGCCGGCCGGCAATCCAACGATTGCTCATCTCCTTGGCTTTGAGACGGAGAATGGTGCGGTCTCGCTCATGAAGCTTCTTGTGCGTGGGAGAACGGGCGGCAGGCCGTCCCCGCGGGCGCGCGAGTGCGCGCAGTCCACCGGCTTTGAAACGCTCTTGATAACGGCGAAGTGTTCGGGCCGAGTAGCCGAAGCAACGTGCGATATCGTTCTGATCCGCGTATCCCGACTCGAAAAGCTGAACCATGGCG
Organism: Candidatus Acidiferrales bacterium; assembly: GCA_963776365.1. Classification (GTDB taxonomy): domain Bacteria; phylum Acidobacteriota; class Terriglobia; order Acidiferrales; family UBA7541; genus Acidiferrum. Next base: position 88,905 of record CAVZMQ010000003.1, read on the forward strand.
TAGGCTTCGGCCGAACGATCTTGGATCGAGTAATGGGAGAAGACGATACCATGGACGAAGAGCACTCGTTGGCCTTGCTCGGTCTCAACGCAAACGCGATCGTTTACGAAGACGGTACCGGGGGTAGGGGCAGGGTGGGCAAAAAGCTCCTTTTGAGGTGCCGCCGGGCTCATGGTTTCTTAGCATGTTCTATCTCCACGGATTCGAAAAGCGGACAGTTTAAGGTCCGCACCCCAGTAAAGGAAAAGCCAAGCCAGCTGCGGCTCCCAGGGATGCGCAGGAGAGGTATCGAGCCCTTCCAGTTCGAGGAAATGTAGCAGCCAAAATCGCGCGATTTCCATCTGCCGATTTAGAAAAAGCGGACAGTTTAAGGTCCGCACCCCACTTTCGAAAAACCCCAATTCTGGCCGCTTTTTAGGGGCATGTCAGGAGCTCTGAATTTAGGAACACCTAAAAATGACGGGCGGTACCTTATTGGGCGTGAAAGAGGACAGGCTGGGCCAGGCTCCTCATAACCGCGACGCGATCGGCAATCGTAAATCTGCGGTTACTCACTGTTCTTTTGCTCGTGCTCGGAAGCCAAACGAATGTAGTAACGCGCACCTCCGACGCTCATCTGCATATCCTGGGCGACCTGAATTTTAAAATCGCTCTCCGCATCTTCCGGTTTGGGCTTCCTTCCGTAGAGCTTTTCAAAAGCCTCGATGAATCTATAAATGCGCTGTACATTTTCTTGCATTTCAACCGGCACCTTCTACCACAGCGAAATGATACCGCCAATCTCGAGACTTGTAGCTATCTCAATCTCATTAATCCCCGATTAACGATTTAGACGTTCCGGTGAGTCCCAATCATTTCTGCAGACTCGCTGGGTGCAACAGCCCATCAACAATGAGCACGCCGATGCCTACTCCCAAGCTGAGGAGATAGATGCCAAGGAGGGCCATGCGATAGGCGTAGCTTTTCCATGTATCCGACCACCTCCGCTGGTGACATCCTCGGAGCCTTGGTCGCCGCATTGGTCCGTAGTGCGTCAATGCCGTTTGGGTGAACCACCAAGTATGGATTTTGCCAGTCGCGTGCATTCTCACGGCCTTGAGAATCAGTTCAGCTCGAGTGCAGTGGCTCAACAGTTGATCTCGTAAAGGCCCATTTGGCCGTGCAGAGGGTTCTCTCGCGTATGCTGCATCTCCGCACTGTAAACCTGTGCGTTTCGCAGTTCGTCGAAGGTCGCGAGAATCCTCGAGTCTGGCGGATTGGTCCACGCGCATACCCGCGATCCCAGCTCAAGACCAATGACAATTCTTGTGACGCCCGACGAGAGAAGACTGTCAATCGTTGTACGAAGCCCGTTGCTCTCTTGTCCGAGCACAAGACGACCTTTGAGTGTCAGAAGACAGATTCCATTCGTTTCATGCTGTGTTATTTCCGAAGGCACCGGTTCTCCTCTCTTGCGCCAATCTGTGGACCGCCGACATCATGCCCTCGCTTTCCGGGCATTATAATGGTCACGCTCATTTGTTTTTCGCATGCAGCGGTTGGTTTCGCAAGGTCACAACGGCATCGGGGTAATCCACCGCTGGCCTCGTCAACAATTCATCCGGCGGTCTATCCAGTAGATTCGCGTCCAAAAACGCCGCAATATAGTCTCGCACTGCTGCTATCGTCTTTTCCGGACCCATCGTCCCCGTCTCCACCGCGCCCGCTGCCAACCAGACCAGGTCCGTAGGCGTGACGTGCTCGGCGCCGCGCAAATTCACTGCCAGCCGCGGTCCATGCAATGAGTTCCAGAGTCGGCCCTCCTCTTCCGTCCAGGTATCACGTCCGGCCGCCAGTAGAAGCACAGGCGTGTCCGTATCGTTCATCGGTGTCTTCGGGACCGCTCCCTCGATCACGATCCCGGCCCGGAATCGGGTATCTCGTTCCACGCCCAGAATGGTTGTCAATCCGCCCAGAGAATGACCAGCCAACGCCACTCGAGTCATGTCCAACTTGCCAGCCAATTGCGTGTCAGCTCCTCCATTCAGTACCTCCATTTCATCAAACACAAATTCCAAGTCGGCCAATCGGACGGCTACCGCAAATGCCATGGACGCCTGGTCGCTTCGTGTCCAATTTCCCAGATGGCTGCCAAACCGCGATTCCACGAATCGTCCGTCCGGGAACTCCACGGCGGTCGCTTCAAAGGTATGATCCACCGATGCCACTACATATCCTCGGCTCGCCAGATCTTCAAATAAATACGTGTAGTCCGTAAACGTGCCCGTATATCCCGGAGTGAACACCACCAGGGGATGTGTTCCCGCCGCTATGGGGAGATTCCAGCAACTGTTCGTGGTCACTTGCGGTAATGGCACTCCTATCAGCCGTGAGAAATAGTGCCAAACCATCATTGGGGCATATTCCCCACGCGCACAGTTCTCCATGGCGACCGCCGGATACCATAGCCGCACCAATAATTCGCGCTTGGTGCCATTCGCCACAAATGGATCACTACGCCTCTCGTCCACCAGGTCCAGCAATCGCGTCCCAACCGGGCTTGGCCCTGTTGGTGGCGGAACACTCGGTGCCTTGTTTACTGACAGCACCGAGTTGACCGCCGCAGGCTTAACCTCCAAACGGTTTGTTACAGTTCCCAGCAAGGGAACCTGCTGCGGGCTATCTGTGCTGCTGTCGCTTATGGTGAGGCTTGCATTGAACTTGCCTACGGCGCCTCCCGGCTTGAATTCAACCGTAATCTGGCAGGTCGCTGCCGCAGCAAGACTCGCACCGCAATCGTTCCCGGTGACCGCGAAAGCCGCGGCATTGTTTCCCGTAATACTCAAGCTTGTGATGGTCAACACGCTGCTTCCCGTGTTGGTCAGTACCGTGGTCGCGGAAACGTTTCGAGCACCTTTCCCGGTGCCAAAATTCAATTCGCCCGGAACGATCTGCACCGTTCCATTCGTCAGGGTGATGGCCGCATTTGCTGTCTTCGATGCGTCGGTCATCGAAGCGGCATTCACTGTGACGGATGGATTGGCGGGCACGCCGGCGGGCGGTGTATACGAGGTTGGCATGGCACTCGCCGTGGTTGCGGGAGCCACCGCACCGCACCCCGATGTGCACGCCGTTCCAGTCTGCGTTATGGTCCAACTCGCCTGCGGCGGCGTGGTGGGATCGTTCGCAATCGTCGCCGTGAATGTTTGCGATCCATTGTTGACGGGAATCAAGGCCGACGGCGGCGTCAATTGGATGGTGATCGCCAGCACGCTCACAGTCGTCGAACCCGTCGCGGTTGCATCGCTGGCCGCCGCAGCGGTTATCGTCACTTGGTCATTGTTCGCTGGCGGCGTCGACGGCGCCGTGTAGACCACCGAACTGCTTGTCGCGCCACTCAGCGTCCCGTAAGCCCCAGACAGTGTCCATGAGGTGGGATTCACGCCTCCATTGGCCGGATCGAAGCTGACACTCGCGGTGATCGTCGATGTTGCCGTCGCGTCGATCGAACCCGGAGTCGCTGTGAGCGACACCGCGATTGCTGCGAAGGTGATCCCGATGGTGCCGATGGATGTCGAAGCACTCGCTGACGCCGCCGTGATCGTTATCTGCACGTCGCTTGGCGGCGGCGTTGCCGGCGCAGTATAAGTCACCGAAGTGGACGTCGCATTGCTCAGCGTTCCGGCTCCCGTCGCGGGTGAAATACTCCACGAACTGGGATTCACCCCTTGATTTGCAGGATCGTTGCTCACCATCGCCGTGATTTGCGACGTGCCTCCCGCGCCGACCTGATTCACCGTTGCGGAAAGGTTCACCATGATCGCGGTTAGCAGATTCAGCGCCACTGACGCGGACTTCGTTTTATCGGCAATAGACGTCGCCGTAATCGTAACCGTCACCGGGCTCGCCGGTGCGGTACTCGGCGCGGTAAATAGAGCAGCGTCTCCGCTTCCCGTCGTTGGCGGCGCAATCGATCCGCATGGCGCTGTGGGACAGCTCATGCTCCACATCACGCCTTTGTTCGAAGAATCATTCGTCACCTGCGCGGTGACGTTAACGCTCGCCCCGGCTGGCAAACTCGTAGTGCCCGGGGGCAACAAGGTCACAGAGATCGGCAGTTGCGATGATCCTCCGCCGTTACACCCAGACAGAATTAACTGGAATGCCAAGCTCAGAAGTGCGAACCACAAACAAAGTCGCTGGCTCATAGGGCCTCCAAATGCCAAATCAGCCCAGGGGAAAATTCGTGGTTGTCGGAGCCCAACTTTCGCCGGATGTCGTAAGAGAAACGGGGACCGTTTACGTCGTGGCTATCGATTCGAAAACACAGTGCCAGAGAAATGAGTAGATCGGTTTCTGCACCGCCGATGACTGCCTGCCATGAGTACGTTTACCTTCTGTGGCCCTACTCGGGGTTCAAAACAGGCGGAATGCTACTCCTAACGACCTCCCTCCGCAACCATTTAATTTTGCCAGTCCCGAAGCAGCCAAGCCGGGGGCATACACCGTCAATCTGGAAATCGGTGAGCTGCGGAAGGTCCTGAACGCCAACGATGCGTGGCTCCCGTTCGTGGGCAAGTACAGGAAGTTGAAGGAACGCACTGACGTCGGCATGGCCTTGTCTCCGGAGCAGGAGCGTGTACTGCTCCAAGCAACGTCAGCGATAGACTCAGCTTGTCACACGGCCACCGTGTTGTGCTGGAATACCGCGATGCGATCGGACGAAATCCGGCGGTTACGATGGTCGCAAATAGATCTGGAGAAGCGCACCCTTGTAGTCGGCTAATCCAAGTCAGAAGCCGGAACCGGTCGCGCCATTCCGCTGAACGTCACTGCGTGGCAGGTTCTCGTAAAGTGGGCAGCTCGCTATTCTGGTGCCTTGCCGGAGCACTACGTCTTCCCAGGGTGCGAATCCAAACGGATCGATCCCACCCGCCCGGGGGGCTGGAGATCAGCTTGGCGCTCTGCTCTGAAATAGGCTGGGTTCCATTGCCGCTTCCACGACCTACGGCACACCTGCATCACCAAACTAGCTGAATCCCAGGCAAGCGAGCAAACCTTAATGGCCATCGCCGGCCACGTCTCCAAGAGAATGTTGGAGCACTACAGCCACATCATGTACACCAACTCCAAGTCGGAATTTTCGAGGCTTCCCCTAAGTCTTTGAATTAAATGGTCGGGACGGCGAGATTTGAACTCGCGACCTCACGCACCCCAAGCGTTTACTAAGGGGATTTGCACAGTTTGTAACGGTGAGCTACCAATTGCGATTGGGCTAATGTTTCTGCGGGCTTCCGCGCCCTCGGCATGCGTGCGCGACAGCTACGAAGTAGGACCGATAGTTACCGTGGTGTGCACCAAATTGTGCACCAAGTTTTCCAGCGGGGATTTCGCATTGGGAGACTTGGAAACCTTAGCATTTCTTAGCAAGTCGAGGATACTCCGAAGATTGCCTTTCTCGCGCTCAGCGTCGATTCTGGCAAACGATCTCCTGTGTCGACGGGGAACATGCCGCTGAAAAGCTCGAAACTGATTGGTGAGCGATTGTCGCTCGGAGCCAGTTGGGTGTACTCGATTCAGCAGGCACCTGGCTGTTTCCCAGCAGCGGTCCCGAGCGGCGGTCTGACACTTCGGGCAATGGCGAATCGCGATGTTATAAGAGATGGGGGCACGATGTCCGCAGCGCATGCACTCATCGAGATGCCCGACCAGTGCGGCGGTTCGACACCGCGCAATCGCTCGCAACACTTTGACGTGCTTCCAACAGCCTATGATTGAAACGACTGACGGCGACGTCATGGTTCTGCAATGTTTAGCCGCTCTGCCGAAGAATGACAGGTTGGACGCTGAGGATCAGGACACCCTGACGAAGCTTGAAGAAGATGTGGGACTTAGAACCTACTTCCTCTTGGAATATCGTCGCGTAGTACGAGCACCATTTATGTGAAAATTTTTGCATGGTCCTAAATTTGTTGACAGTCGCGCCACGCGCGACGCCAGGCCTGAGGAATCTTTTACTTCACACGGAGGGATCTTGTGGTGTATAAATGCGCGATCAAAATCGCCAAAGAACATCCCCCATGTCTAAAAAGCTATCTGAACCTGAGGAACAACATGAGAAAGGTACCGCTGTCGCTTACGCTCTTGACGGTGTCGTTGTTTCTATCGAGCGCCATCAAGGCGCAGCAGGTGCTCTTTACCACTTTTGAAACGGGTATGGGCTTCTACCCGATTGACGGTTATTTGTTCAGCTCGAACGCTGCTGTCGCTGCCCCTTTCAAGCCGATGGGCACCACACTCACAGGAAAATTCATACTCAGGCAGATCGACGTCGCCGTCGGACCCTATAGCTCACTAACCCCATTCACAATAGAAATCGCGGCGGACGCAAGCGGCTCTCCAGGTACGATTCTCGAATCCTGGACGGTCAGCAGCCCTTCTAGCGGCATAGATACAGTTAAGGACTCATTACATCTCGAACTGCAAGCCGGAGCGCAGTATTGGTTGATTTTGACATGTTCCGTCGCGAGTGACGCGTGGTTCCTTGGATTCGTCGACGTCGAGCACATGGTTCAGGTGAATACGGGCTCGGGATGGACCACCTACACGAAGGCGGGCCTGGCAGGAGATACCCCTATAGAGCTACCTGCGTTCGATGTACTGGGCGATGGGATCGGTTTGGCTCCTCCACCGGTGGGAGGCGGGCTGGGGCAGTTGATTCGCTTGACGGTCGTCGCCGGTCCCGTGACTCCGCCCTTGGGAGGGCCGGTCGAACTGCGATTAAATTTCGTAGATATGAATGGGAACGCCGTCGGACCAAGCTCCACAGTGGCGCTTGGTCCCGGGCAAATGGCATCGCTCGACTTGAACGCAAGCTCGTTCATCGGGGCGTTAGGGCAGCGCATTGAAGTTGTCCCCGTCGTTACTCAGCTACCGAGCGCCACAGGTGCTCCTCCTGGCGCCGTTCAAGTCCAAGCATCAGTCGAAGTGATCGATTTTTTTACAGGGTTCGGGACCGTGTTCACTCCTGCTCCGGCGTTTCCACCAGGTCCGGCGGATGCCGCAGGGCTGGTCCCGCAGGGGGTAGCCGCGGGGCAAACGATGCGCCTGAACGTCCTCGCGCTTCCACCCAACCCGTGCGACGCAATTCTGAGTTTCGCTGATCAAAACGGGAACCCTGTGGGCCCAAATCAGCAGGTCAGTCTGAATCCAGGCACAGGAGCCTCTCTGGATTTGGATGCAAACACTCTGGGCCTGCGGCTCGCACAGCGGGCGGAGATTCAACCAATGGTGGTCCCTACAGCCGAGGCACCTGCCGCAGCGCAGATAAGTTCGGTATGCCAGGCCAGCGTCGAAGTTTTTACGCGGGCTACCGGTCGCACCTCCACCTATCAGACGGCTACGGCACAGTTACCTGCCGTTCAATAAAATGGCTGCAGCGAATGAGCCGAGGAACCGATACTACTTCATTTTCTCATTAGTTTTGATTCTTGCTGGCCTCTTCCATGACTGGTGGGTAAGGGCACACCCTTCTATTTTTGGGGCATGGTTGCAATCCTCCGAGGCGAAATTGATAGAGGCTATTTGTTCATGCAGATTGGTAAAGGAGGATGAGAGGACCGACCCGACCAACTACAAGCGGAATCCGGGGTTTTATTTCGCAACCATAAACTACAGGGAGGCACAGCAGGCGTTCCGTCCTTGGCTCTTGGAGCAAGCTCACTTCCTGGAAAAACACTTGGAGATTTACCGGTTGCTCCTCCCCGGCCTTCATTTTTGCGCCGGAAAGTAGCTAGGGGACGATTTTCGAACTCTCCGGGTGTCACAAGACTCTTATGGCACTCTGTGGCTGGAGGGTCTGGCGACCACCGTCTATTCGATTGCCCATCGATTCCTTCGTCGGGTTCGGATGCGGTTACTGACCCAACCCGACGCTCTTCAGGAGCGCTTGGAAGCGTGGGTCATCGCGGAGAGGATCGTAGGCAGGTTCGACCTTGAGAGAAGTGAGCAGATTGGAGTGTTCTGAGCGAGCTTTCTGCAGCAAAGCGATGGCGTCGTCCAATTGTCCCATTCCAGTGTAGACGAGGATCAACCAGGGCGCCGGGTCGAGTCCTTTGCGAAGCGCGAGTTGCTGAAATTTCGCCAGGCTGCGGCGGGCTTCGGCTTGGCGTCCCCACCGGCCATAAACAAACGCTTCGGCGCCCCAAGTGTAAGGTGTATTGTCCGTGCGACGCCAATTCGCGATGTCTGCCAACGCATCCGCATACCGGCCCGTTTGCACGTAGGCACAGATGATCATGTGCGCGCGCCAGAAGCCGAGCTCAATATCGAGAACATTGCGGAACTGTTCGATGGCACGATCGTACTGCCGGGAATAATAAAGAATCCCGCCGTGATCCGCGGAGATAATCAAGGAGAGCGGATCGAGCTGGCGGGCACGCTCACTTTCGGCAAGAGCTTCGTCGAAGAGGCCCTGATAGGCGAGAGATTCGGCGTGCCACTGGTGAGCCGTGGGATAGTTGGGGTCCAGCTCAATGGCGCGGCGGTATTCCTTTTCGGCGGTATTCCAGTCGTAATCGTAATTTTCGGCAATCAGGGCAAGCGAAGTGTGGGCTTCGGGAAGTTTTTCGTCCAATTGAAGAGCCTTCAGGGCCGCGCAGCGGGCTTTGGGTATGTAGTCGTTCTGGGGCGCAAGGTGCCAGCTGCTCATGAGCACGTAGGTTTCGGCGAGGCCCGCGTAGGCCTGGGGGTAGTTCGAATCGTTGGAAATTGCCTGCTGAAAATAGGTGGCGGCCTGGTGGAAACCGTTGGCGGTGCGCTTGTTCAGAGAATAGCGGCCTTTGAGATAAAGATCGTGGGCTTGATAGGGCTTGGCGGTGGATGTGAGGATTCGCCGCGTGGAAGAGGATGACTTCGATCCCGGGTTTACGAGAGGTTCGATTTCGTCCGCAACTTCCAGCGCGATTTCGTCTTCGAGGATGAGTACGGTGCTGGATTCGCGATCGTAATGACGCGCCCAGACCTGGGCGTGGTTCTGCGTCCGGATGAGATGCGCACTGACGCGGAACCGGTTGGACTCACGCTGGACGCTGCCTTGCAAGACATAATCGGCGCCGAGTTCCATTTGGTCCATCCGGAGAGGGTGCTGTTTGGCCTGATTCACGGATGAGACTGTAACGACGCCAAGACGCGCGGGATCCACGCGTCCGAGTTCGGTGATGATCTCTTCGGTAAGGCCTGCGCTGAAGTAGTCCTGCGCGGCATCTCCGGTGAGATTCTCAAACGGCAGAACGGCGAGCATGACTTTGGGATGCAAGGCGGCGGAACGAGCGCCGACACGGAAGCGTGCAAGATAGGTACCGCAGATAAGGAATAAAACGACGAGAAGGGCCAGTGGCACCAACCATTGAGAGTGGCGCCGCACGGCTGGTGCAGGACCGGAATTTTCCGTTTTCGCTGTGGACGTGGGTAAGAACGAGCCCGAATTCGAAATTGCGTGGAGTTCCTGAATCTGCTCCACCGGTGCATTGAAACGGTAGCCGATCCGAGGCAGCGTTTCGATGTAACGGGGTTCGGTGGCGGAATCGTCGAGCGCGGCGCGGAGCTCGCGGATGGAGGTGTTGAGGCTATGCTCGAAATCCACAAACGTGTCGTTGGACCAGAGTTGGCTGCGAACCTCTTGGCGGGTGACGACGTCGCCGGCGCGGATGAGCAAGAGGTTTAGTACTTGAAGAGGCTGACGGCGAATCTTTAGCTTGGCGCCGTGCTTGTAAAGCTCATGGCTCCGGGGATTCGATTCGTATGGGCCGAAGCGAAAAATAGTACCCATAGGATCCACTGCCATTGGGACAGAACCAAGAACGTGGGCGACATTCTGCCTCGGATTGGACCGCCGAGCAAGTTAAAGTTCCGTGACTGATCGAGTTAGGCCTTTACCCTTCCCTTACCAACACTTTATCTGCTCTGTATTGAAACCGAGCGAAAACTCATAAACAAGTTGTTCTTCTGAACGCGAGGAGAGCCGCCGTGAATTTAACTCAAGAGTTTCGAAGAATTGTGGCTTCCACTAGTTGCAAGCGCCGCATCCCGATCGTCTTTCTGTCGTTGCTGAGTTTGTGCTTCGCTCGACCGAGTGCGGCTCAGGCCCAGGTATCGTCCCTTGCCAAGGTAAGCGCAGTGGCCGCTCCCGCGCCGTCGCACCTTGGCGTTGTCCCGGCGCCAGCGCAGACGCGAATCTCAGCGGTATTGGGACGCGAGCAGCGCCCGTATCACGCCACCGCCAAGGGACACGGTTTCCGTTTGGAGAATTCGAGACAGGGAATCTCGGCGGAGTTTACTTCGTCCGGAATTGCCTTGCGCAACGGATCGAATCGGTGGGGCATGAGGTTGTCGGAATACGGATACAAAGGAGAGTTGCAGTGGGCAAAAGGTGTGAGTCCGCATGCCGACGCGAATCGCGTCGAATATCGCCGTGCAGAACTTACCGAGTGGTATTTGAATGGCCCGCTCGGGCTGGAACAAGGCTTTACTTTCTCTCGTGCTCCGGGGAAACCGGCTGGCCCGCTCATGCTGGATCTGACCCTCTCGGGAGACTTGACTGCGGCGCTTGACCCGGGAGCGCGCGGCCTCACGCTGCAAAAGCAAGGCACTGCGGTCGTGCACTACGACGGCTTGGCTGTCACAGATGCGAGTGGGCGCGAACTGCCTGCCTGGCTTGAACTTGCCGAGAATCGGCTATCACTACGGGTTGACGATTCCCATGCCCGATACCCGATCACGGTGGACCCATTGGTTCAAGCCGCCCTTCTTACTCCCTCCGATGGAGGCATGAGCGGCGGCGCTGAAGGGATTGCACTCGGCATAAGCAGTGATGGCAATACGATTGTGGTGAGCGCGCCAGGCACCTCTTATTCGACGGGTAAGGACGTCGGGGCTGCCTATGTCTTCACTAAACCTGCCACGGGATGGGTGGATACATCCAGCTTTGCGGCCGAGCTAATCGCTTCCGATAGGGGAGACGACGCTCACTTCGGGGAAAGCGTTGGCCTGAGTAGCGATGGTAATACCATTGTCGTTGGCTCGGAGATCTCGAAGGCTTACGTCTTTGTCAATCCAGGGTCGGGCTGGACAGCCGGCTGCAGCGGAACGCCCTGCGCTCTCACGGAAAGTACGCAGCTTATCTCGTCGTTGGTGAACGACTCGCTGTCATTCACCGCATCCATCAGCGGCGATGGTAATACCGTTGCTGTCGGAGGAGGCGATGACGCATTTCTTTTCCTTAAGCCTGCCGCAGGTTGGTCCAGTGCCTCGCCCATATACGAAACCAACGTCCTCCACGGGGCCAGCGGGTTCGCTCGCGCACTCAGCCTGAGTGCGGACGGGAATATCCTAGCTGGTGGCTCATTCTTGGCTCAGATTGGCACAAACGCCGAGCAGGGCGAAGTGGAGGTCTTTGCCACGAAAGATCAGTGGCAGTCAGTTAGTAGCTCCCAGCTAACGGCTTCGGACGGAGTCGCGAATGACCAACTTGGTTCTGCTGTCGCGATCAGCGCCGATGGCAGCACAATAGTCGCTGGAAGTCAGACTTCCTCCTACTCCTTCGTCAAACCTGGCGCCGATTGGGGCACCGAGATGGAGGCTTCCAAGTTGGTCGGCTCGGATGGTCCGCAGGGTTTGGGCCGTTCCGTCGGTATAAGCGCCGATGCCTCAACGATAATTGCAGGCGCATTTGGCGCAGCCTATGTCTATGCGAGGCCTACGACTGGATGGACTAGCTCTTCACCTCTGAAGGAGACCGCCAAGCTGTCGGGAACTGACACTACTTTTGCTGCAGCAGTCGCGATCAGCGGCGACTCGAACACGACCGCTGCCAGTGATTGGAATCTATCTGACGAAACTAATGCCGAGGCACACATTTTCACTGGTTCTGCCGCGGCTCCCACTGCTTCTCTCTCCACATCGAACCTAACGTTTGGCAACCAGCCAGTCGGCACAACGAGCGCCACGCAAACGGTCATGCTCACCAACACCGGTACGGCTGCCTTGCACGTTAGTGCTGTCTCTGCGTCCACGAGCTTCACCACCACAACGAATTGTGTCAATGCCTCGCCTATCGCCGTGGGAGGAAATTGCTCCGAGAACGTCGCCTTTGCGCCAGGCTCGGTGGGCTCGTCAATGGGAACGCTCACCTTCACTGACGACAGCGGCGGCACGGCTGGCGCAATGCAAACCGTGAATCTCAGCGGCACGGGTGTTCAGGCAGCAACCTCGACCACGATTACCTCGGCCTCGCCGAATCCGGCTCTGGCGGGCCAAGCCGTAACCTTCAGCTTTTCGGTAACTCCGCCAATGGGCGATACGCTCACGCCGACGGGGATGGTGACTGTGACGGCCAGCACGGGCGAGAACTGCACTGGCGCGGCGCCTTCCGGCTCCTGTTCGATTACCTTCACGAGCCCGGTGACACGAACGATCACGGCGAGCTATGCCGGCGATACCAACTTCAAGTCCAGCACGTCGGCCAGTGTGTCGGAGCAGGTAGTGGACTTTAGTCTTTCTGTGTCGCCATCGTCGCAGACCATTCCTCCGGGGCACCTGGCCAGCTACACGCTGACTGCAACGTCGATAAACGGGTTCACCGGGACGGTGGCGCTGGTGTGTGGCGCCCCGCCTCAATTGAGCTGTGCAATTTCACCTGGTTTCCTAAGCCTGTCAAGTTCGACCGGGACGGCAGGAGTGACTATCGGCGCAAATCCGCCCCGGAATGACAAAGGCCCGTACACGCTGACCTTCTGGGGCAGTGACGGAACCCTGGTGCACACAGCCACGGTGAGCCTGACCCTAAAGTAGTTATGAATCGCCCCCGGGTTGCCGGGACCCTGTGTCGAGCCGGGTATTGCGGGCGTCTCACAGTAGTCCTAGAAGCCCCCTAATTCATTTGATTCCCATCAGTTGCTATTGCGCGTGCCGAAGCTAAATTCCATCCTACTGGGATCTTTCCCGAAGGTGTTGCGGTAGGGACGATCATCGCTGATGCCCCCCGCACAGAACCGTAAGAGCGCCGGCGAGTGATGTTGCTACTCGCACACCGCGCAATCCGTGGCACACTCCATCCCCGCACTGTGTCGGTGTAAGGCAAAAATAGCGAGTGTATACTCGGGCCGCCAGAACTCTACTTAATACGGTGGTCATGTGACAATTCCACGATGTTGTCACAAGTCTCCAGTCGCTCAACAGCCATCCTGCGGAATTCTTTCGGGTATTTCCCCACTCGTCTCTTTGCCACTCGCAGTTCCTTTCCCTGCAGAGTGTGCCTTATCCGAGTGTCTCAAGTTAAGGGTTCAGTCCGGGTGTGGGCGATTCGACGGCAGTTCCTCAATCATTTTCCCAGGGGGTACCCCGGGGTGGTCGATATTCGCGAACCGGCTGAGCGCGGCCCACAAAAAAATTTCAAAAATTCAGATCGGGTAACCCGACGGAACCGCGGCTGTTGGTGGGCAGCGATACGGGTGCAGCGGTTGCACAGCAGGGGAGGGGGAGAAATGGGACGCGGGGGACGCACTTTGCAAACCCATTGCCAGGAAGCTCGCGGGACCGTCGCAGGATGGCCCATATAATCAAAAAGAATCAAACGCAGCAACGAACGCCATCGACGTGGAGTGTGAGGACGTTGATGAGGGGCCGTCTGTGAGCGGCCCCCCACACGGAGTTACTGGTCCGCCCAGGTCAAGCGGACCCTTGCCGAATTGCGTGAGAATTTAGGTCCGCGGCGTGATTGAAGTCTACTGGCAGACCCAAAAAAAGGGGGCCGCTAATCCCGTTTGGCGACCCCCATTATGGCGCGCCTGTCAAAGAGCAAGCGCGTCTACTCATGAACAGGTTGCGGCGACTTAGAATCGCGGAGTGAAGATGTCAATACAGGAACCCCAAAAAGGGGAAAAAGCGGGTTCAGTCGGCGTGGCGGCGAAGCTCCTCAAGAAGGTCGGCGAGCGGGCGCCGAATCCAAAGCAGCAAGGCAGAAACCGCTAGGAGGAATGCAGAGCAGAACATGATGATCATGAGCGAAGTGTGATGACGAACTATCGCTCCCGCGCTGGCAATACCGGCGGCGCAGAGGAGCAATATCCTCCCCATGATTCTTCCTTCCGGGACTGGGGGACAGAAAGCGTAGACCTTGAGCTGTTACTGGAAGATTAAGTTTTGTGGGTTCGCTCAGTTTGTGAGTTCTGGGTCTTTCTCGCATAGCGATAGAGCACTTGGAAAACACGGGGAGTTAGAAGCGCCTGCAGGTCATAGTGAATTTCATCGTCTACTATCGCGCCCTCGAAAAAGGTGAGGTCATCACGCTGGCTGAATATAAGAATGGGCAACTGAACCTCCACTAACTCACTTCCGCTGCTCGGTCAGTGGCGCGAGCGATGACAACGATTTGAGATGCGTTGTAGATTCAGCCAATCTTTGGTTGAAATGAAAGGAGCAATTCCAATTGGGAGGGACGCTATTCCCCTGACAGGCAGGAAGCGAAGCAAGCCGCGTTCTCTCATCCTTCGACTTCGCTCCTGCTCCTGCTTGAGTTGATCGAAGGTGGCGGAGTAGCCGCAAAGATGAGGCGATTGAAGCTGACCATTAGCGGAAATAGATGCCATTCCGCGACCTACGGCATACGTGCATCACCGGCTGAATCTCAGGCGAGCGAGCAAACCTTAATGGCAATCGCTGGGCACGTCTCCAAGAGAATGTTGGAACACTACAGCCACATCCGAATGGCAGCGAAGCGGACGGCGCTCGATGGTTTGGTGCCTGTACCTGAACGACCGGTTTTTGAGGAGGGTGTGCACCAGAATGTGCACCAACTCCAAGTCGGAATTTTCGAGGCTTCCCCTAAGTCTTTGAATTAAATGGTCGGGACGGCGAGATTTGAACTCGCGACCTCACGCACCCCAAGCGTGCGCGCTACCAGGCTGCGCTACGTCCCGACCGGTTCTAACCTAACCATTTCCAAGGTATCACTTGCTTTCCAACAGCGTCAAGAAACTGCGCAGTCCATCCCGCAAATCCAGCAGCATTTTCCGGTTTAATTGCGTGGTTGCTTCTCCACCATGTACCCGCTCCCCGCCTTCGCTCCCGCTCGCCAGTTCCTTCAAATGCCGCCGCGCGCCCGCAATCGTAAATCCTTCGTCGTACAATAGCCTCTTGATCTGCAGCACCAGGTCCACGTCTTCCTGCCGGTACAGCCGGTGTCCGTTAGCGCCCTTCACCGGCTCCAACATTGGAAATTCCGTCTCCCAATAGCGCAACACAAACGGCTTCAATTCCGTCAGCCGGCTCACTTCGCCGATCCGATAATAGTGGGTCTCCTCCGAATGGGAAACAGATGCCGTCGCGGAGCTACTCATGGCTTCATCTCGGTTCAATTCTTCAGGCGGGGCTGCTTCTATCCTACTCGAAAACTCCATCAATTCAACTCCATCACCCTCTCCTGTCTCTCCCGTGTAGCGCTGGCTTTCATGCCAACTCCGAACATCGGTGTCCATTTCCCTAGCTCACCCCTTTCAGGGGTGAGTCTTTCCTCCCTCTCGACACAACTCCAACGCTACCCCGCTCACTCTTCGCGTGACCGGCCTTCCCGCTCTCCGCGTTTCTTCAACCTTTGGATAAACCGCACCGGCGTCCCCATAAACGGCCATTTCGCCCGAAACTGATTCTCCAAAAATCGTTCGAAACTAAAATGCAATGGTTTCTTCTGGTTCGTGAACAACAAAAACACCGGCGGGGCCGTTTTCGCTTGCGTGATGTAGTAAATCCGCACCGGCCGTGCCTTCGGATTTGTCGCACGCCCCAAATCCACTTCCTCCTTCAGCCAGCGGTTCAATTCCGGCGTCGCAATTTTCTTCGTTCGCTCGGTGGCCACTTCATCGATCAGCGGATACAACTTTTGCGCGCGCTCACCTGTCTTCGCCGAAAGAAATACAATCGGCGCATAACTCAAAAATCTGAATTTCTCCTTCACCATTGTTTCGTATTCAAACAGCAATTTCCCTTTATCAATTTCCCGTGCCGGCGCTTTCCCGTCGCTCCCACGCTTCGCTTTCCCCTCGGCGGACTTCGCCTTTTCGTCCGCCGACCGTTGCGCCGCCTGCACCGCCAAATCCCACTTATTCACCACAATAATCACCGAGCGCCCGGACTGTTCCGCGTAACTGGCAATCGTCGCGTCTCCCTGCGTCACACCCTGCTCGCCATCGATCACCAAAAGGGCCACATCCGCGCGTTCCAACCCCCGCTTCGCCATCACCACGCTTAACTTCTCCGCTATCAGATTCGTTTTTCCTTTTCTCCGGATCCCCGCCGTATCCACGAACCGGTACAACCTCCCGCTCCTCACCACCTCCGTGTCCACGCTATCCATCGTCGTCCCCGGTATGGGCGACACAATCGACCGCTCCTCCCCCGCCATCCGGTTTAGCAGCGTCGATTTCCCGACATTCGGCCTGCCGATAATCGCAATCTCAACTGCCTTCTCCTCCTCGGGACGTTCCGCCGCGCTCTCTCCTTTGATTTTCTCCAACGCTGCATCCAGCAAATCGTCCACGCCCGTGCCGTGTTCCGCCGCAATCGGAAACACCGGAACGCCCAGCGCGTGGAACACCCCCGCATTCACTTCCTGCTGCGTCGAGTCCACCTTATTCACCGCGACCACAAACGGCTTGCCCGTCGTGCGCAGCAGTCGCGACAATTCCTGATCCAGTGGCGTCAATCCTGCCGTGCTGTCCACCACCAGTACGAGCAGCGACGCCTTCTCGATCGCCACCCGCGCCTGCCGCAAAATTTCGCTGGGAATCAACGCCTTGTCGTCGGGAACGATCCCGCCCGTGTCCACAACTTCCAGCACGCGCCCCCGCCATTCCGATTGTCCGTAAATCCGATCGCGTGTAATTCCTGGTTCGTCCGTTACAATCGCCCGCCGCGTCCCCGTCAGCCGATTAAACAGCGTGGACTTTCCCACATTCGGCCGTCCCACAATCACCAGTGATGGTAGTTTTTCTCGCATATTCTTTCGACGTGATTCGCTAGGGATTTTCCGTAGCGGTCAGCATTGCTGGACCGCATATCCGCTCGATTTCGCTACCGCGGCTTTTGTGCTGGTAGGTTGCAACTGCAAACTACGTTCCAGCCTCTTTCGTTTGCACTCGCACAGCACAATCTGCAATCACAATTTCAATCTTCCAATCTACCCCATTCACCCACAACTAGCGAGTCACCTCGCTGCTATTCCTCCACTCATAGCCTCCATTGAAACATTTCATGCCGGAATCCCTTGATTCCCGCCTCCTTCCTCAGTATGTTTCTTCCCATTACTTCGCTGGGTGTCCCGGATGCTTCTCGGGGGAAGCATCTATGCATTTCGGGGCTTCGAGATGCAACTTGGTTGTTTCAAGGAGACAAAGATGAACAGGTTTTTTCGTCACCTGAGTGCCTGGGCATTTCTCGCAGCGGCGTTGCTCCTTCTCAACGGCGTCCACCTCAACGCGCAGACCTTCCGTGGCACCATCCTCGGCACGGTCACAGACTCCTCCGGCGCTGCCGTTCCCGGGGCAACCGTCACCATCAAGAACATGGACACCGGCCTCCGCCGCACAGTCACCACTTCCGATGACGGCAGCTACGCCGCACCCGAACTTCCCATTGGTAATTACAGCGTCACCGTCGAGAAAGCCGGTTTCAAAGAAGGTGTCGTCAGTGGTGTGAAAGTCGATGTTTCTAGCGAACGTCGCGCCGACGTCACCCTGCAACCCGGGGAACTCGCTCAGAAAGTCGAGGTCGTCGGCGAAGAACTGCCCATGGTCGACTCCACCTCCAACACCCTTGGCGGCATCATCGAATCCAAAGTCGTCACCAACCTTCCCGTCAATGGCCGCGACTATCAGAAACTCATTTTGCTGGTCCCCGGCGCCGCTTCCGGCCCCGATGCCATCACCGACTCCGCCGGCTCCTATGGCACCGTTTCCGTCAACGGTGCGCGTGGTCGCTCCAACAATTACCTCCTCGATGGCACGGACATGAACGACGGTTACCGCAACGATCCCGCCATTAACGAGGGCGGTGTGTTCAGCACCCCGGCCACCATTCTTCCCGTCGAAGCCATCGCCGAACTGCACATCGCCTCCAACTTCGAAGCCGAATATGGCCGCAGCGCCGGCTCTGCCATCAACATCGTCACCAAAAGCGGCACCAACGATTTCCACGGCAACGCTTTCGATTTCTTCCGCAACACCGTCCTCAACGCCCGCAACTATTTCAATCCCGTCGCCAACGAACCCAATGGCGGTCCCCAGCAGCCCTTCCACCTGAACCAGTTCGGCGGCACTCTCGGTGGGCCCATCATTCACGATAAAACTTTCTTCTTCATCGATTACGAAGGCGTCCGCGAAACCGGCGCCGAAAGCAGCCCTGGCTGCGTCCCCACTGCTGCGGATATCTCCAATAACGCCCCCACTCCCGGTGACCTAACCAGCATCAATCCCGTCATTCAAAAGCTTCTTGCACTTAATCCTTGGCCCGCCCCAACCAGTTCCACCGATTGCTACGCTGCGGGTACCGGCTCCAACGTCATCCTGAATACCCCCTTCTCCAATCGCGTCGACAACGCCATCGTCAAAGTCGATCACAATTTCAACAAAGATAACCTGCTCACCGGCCGCTACTACATTGGCGACAGCACCCAACTCTTTCCTCTCGCTCTCACCGGAGGCGGCCAGCTCCCTAACTACAACACCATGGTCCCCACTCGCGTTCAGCTCATCTCCATCTCTTATGTTTCCGTCCTGTCCCCCTCCACCGTCAATGAGGCCCGCCTCGGCTGGAATCGTTTCGCCGAAGGTTTTTTCCCGGAAGATCACAGCTTCGATCCGCTTTCCATCGGCCTCAACACCGTCGGCCCCGGTACTCCGAACAACAGCAATTCCTACAATTTCGGCATGCCGGTTATCAATGTCAGCGGCCTTCCCCAGGTCGGTGCGGACAAAGCCGATCCGCGCCAGCGTGTCGACAGCAACTGGCACTTCATCGATAACATCTCCTGGAAGTTCGGTAAACACGATATAAAATATGGTTATGAATTCCGCAGAACCACCGTCTCCCAAATCTTCAACCGTACCTTCCGAGGGAGACTAATCTTCGACTCCAGCCCTACAGAAACCAGTCTTCAGGAGTTCCTGGCAGGAACCCCTACCGGTGGCACACAGGGCATCGGTGACACCAATCGCAACACCTTCGAAAACTCTCAAGCCTTCTATTTGCAGGACAGCTACCGCGTTTCCCGCACTTTCACCCTCAATCTCGGTCTGCGCTATGACTATTTCGGCATCGTCCAGGAAAAGCACGACATGTTTAACAATGTCGATCCCACCGCCGGCCTACCTTTCGCCGTTGGTCCCAACCGCCTCTATCAGCCCGATTACAACAATTGGGCTCCTCGCGTCAGCGTTGCTTGGGATATCGCCGGGAAACAAAAGACTGTCGTTCGCGCTGGCTACGGCGTCTTCTACGACGGCACCTCGCAAGACATGTTCATCGGCCACCTTCCCTTTAGCAGCAGCTTCGATCCCGGCGTTGGCTATTCGGGGCTGCCTGGAGTCGGCCAAATTTCGTTTGGCTCACCTGGTCCCATCGTCTCGGGTCAACCGGTGTTTTCGGGCTACTTGCCCATGGCCGATGCCTTCGGTATCGATCCCCACATCCGCACCCCCTACCTCCAGAATTACAACCTGAATATTCAGCAACAACTAACTCGAAAGATGGTTCTCCAGGTTGGCTACGTCGGCTCTCATGGCAGCAAACTCTGGGATTTCCGCGACCTCAATCAGCCCTCCCAAGCCCAAATCACCGCCGCGGACTTGGGTTGCAATTGCATCAATGACTTTAGCGTTCCACGACGACTGACCGGCACCAACAGTTACAACTACATCTACTGGGAGGAGAGCGCTGCCAAGTCCAACTACAATGCACTACAGGCCAGCTACCGCATCGACAATTGGCACGGCGTCACATCGGCACTCAATTACACCTGGTCTCACTCCATCGACACCGCCAGTGACGGCGAAGACTATGTTCCCAACGCCGCTCAACCGAGCGATAGCACCCGGCCTTACCTGAATCGTGGCAATTCCAACTTCGATGTTCGCAATCGCCTCACTTGGAACTTCATCTACCAGTTCCCCAATCGCAATGGACGCTTCGATCGTCTCACCAACGGCTGGGGCCTCAACGGCATCCTGACCGTCCAGGCTGGTCAGCCGTTCCACATGATTCTCGAATCCGACGACTTCGACGGCTCGGGGACTGACTTTTCAAAACCGGATATCGTCGGGCCCATCAAGTACAATTACAGCGATCCTACCCAGTTCCTCCTCCTCTCTTCCTTTGCTGCGCCTTGCACTCCGCGTTCCACAGGTTTTGATGGCACCGCTTATTCCTGTGTTCCCGGCACTCGCCACTTCGGCAACGAAGGCCGCAACTCTCTCGTCGGCCCTCCCTTCCGCCAACTCGACTTCTCCGTATTCAAAAACACCAATATCACCGAGCGCGTGAAACTCGAACTCCGCTTCGAGTTTTACAATCTCCTCAACCATCCCAACTTCTCCAATCCCCTGTGGCCCAACTTCCTGTCCGATCCTACTTTGACCAACTCCTTCAACTCCAATGGTACCTTGGCCGGTTATCTTCCCATCACCACAACCGCCGACGTCGGCCCCGGTTATCCCTTCTTGGGTGGTGGTGGCCCTCGCAGCATCCAACTAGCCGCCAAATTCAGCTTCTAAGGTAGCGCTGTGTCTCGTGAGGCCGGTGTCTTGGGTTCTTTCCCGAATCAATGAATACCGGGCCGCCCCGGTGCCTCTGTCTAACTCACGCATTTTCAGTAGATTGTCACGCGCCTTATCGTTGGCACTGCCATTCCTGGCGACGCTCTCTTGTCGGCACCCGTCTGCCGCCGTCCACACCGCGGAAAGCAGAGCCATTCCCGTATTCGGGGCCGCCCCCCTTAAATTGCAACTTGTGATAGTTTTATCTCCTTCCCTGCGTACTAGTTTATGGAACCGCTCAGACCAGGCCACTTTAGCGTGCCCGGAAAAACGGAGCCTCTGGATTTAATCGCTCAGGCCCGGACTGGGGATACCCAGGCCTGGGGCGATCTGTACCGGGAATATGCGCCGGCCATCTTCCGGTTTTGCAGGAGGGCTTTGCCCAGCAAGGAAGATGCGGAAGACGCTACGATGGAGATTTTCATGAAGCTGCGCGACAAACTCGCTCAGTATGATCCCAGCCGCTCGTTTACCGCCTGGCTCTACAAAGTCGCGGCCAATCATTGCTGGGATCTGCTCCGCCGCCGCAAAGCCCGTCACGAAAAGGACATGGAAGACGTCGACGAACTCCCCCTGGAAGCTCCCGAACCTACGCAACTCGAACGATTAATCGAAGAACGCACCAGCGAAGAAGTACGGAAGGCGCTCGACAAGCTCGGCGCTCGCGCTCGCCTGGCTCTGGTCATGCGCTACTACTCCGACATGAGTTACGACGAAATTGCAGATGCCTTGGGCGTACGCCGGCCATTTGTGGGCGTGGTCCTGCTGCGCGCCAGGCATGAACTCCGGCAGGCGCTTATCGATAACAGCGCTTTCGCCGTGGGAGGCACAAGGTGAACCAAACACCCAATCCCGCCAGCCAGCATCTCGATGAAATCACGCTCCTCCTTTATGCCGAACGGCAACTGGATCGCGAGCGTGCGCAACAGGTGTCTCTGCACACCCAGACCTGCGAAAAATGCTTGCTCCTTCTCCGCGCCCTCGATCGCGAATCCCGTCTCCTCACCCGTTCTATGCTCGAACAAGACGAACCCCTCCCCGTACGCATCGCCGAGTTTCAGGGTAAGGTGAAGCGCTCCATGCAGTGGATTTGGGGCGTGATCTTCGGCATGGCCCTGCTTGGCGTGTACTCCCTTTATTCCATCGTGGTCGCGCCCTGGGAACAACGCCTCGAACAAGCCGGCTTTGGCGGCACGAACCTCCTCAGCATGCTCGTTTTTCAAGGCGCGTTCTGGAAAGGCTGGCAATCTATGTTCACTCTGGTAGAATTTCTCGCCCTTGCTTCCTTTGCTGCCTTCGCTTTCTTACTCGCCAGGAAGTATATAAAACGCGGCACCGCGCTCGCCCTCATGTTCGCCAGCATGAGCCTCGTCCTGCTCGCCCCAACTCCTGTCCCTGCGCAAGGTGTGAACGTCGACGTGGACATGAAGAATCACGAGTCCCTGGACGTCCCGAAAGACGAAGTTTTGAAGAAAGATCTGTACTTCGCCGGTTCGCAATTGCGTGTCGAGGGTACCGTCGACGGCGACGTCTATGCCTTTGCTCAAGACGCCGACATCAGCGGCCATGTCACCGGAGACGTCATCTGCTTCGCCCGATCCATCCGCGTTAGCGGCCATGTGGACGGCAACGTTCGAGCTTTCACCAACAACATCTCCATCACCGGCACCGTCGATAAGAGCGTCACCACCATGAACGAAGACGCTCGACTGGAGTCCGCCGCCATTGTCGGTCACAACTTCACCTCATTCACCCAGGTGGTCAGCATCGACGGCAAGGTCGGCCGCGATGTCCTCGCCATGTTCCAGCAAGGCACCGTTGCCGGCACCATTGCAGGCAACTTCCGCGGCCGCGGCCAATCCCTGACCATCGCGGATGGCGCGCAGATCGATGGCTCCGCCAAATTCGACGGCGAGAAGCCCGCCGAGGTCGCGAGCGGCGCCAAACTTGCTTCTCCCCTGCAATACACCAAGCTCGAACACAAGTCCCGCACCGAGCGTGGCATCGGCTACTACATCTGGCGCGTGGTTTGGGCCGGCGCTTGGATCCTTCTCGGCTTAGTCCTGATTTCCCTGATGCCCGGCTTTGCCAAAGACACGGTGGAATCCGCCGAACGCTATGGCGCCTCTCTTGGCCTCGGCGTGCTCGTTTTCTTCGGCGTGGTCATTGCTGCCTTGATTGCTTGCATCACCATCGTTGGCCTGTTTGTTGGCATTTCCACGTTCTTTCTGTGGCTCGTCTGTCTCTTTAGTTCGTACGTTGTCGTCGGCTCCGTCGTGGGCCGTTGGATTCTCGGTAAAGCCCACGATCTTTGGCCCGTCATCGGCCGCATGGCTCTGGGAGTCGTCATTGTTGTCATCGCCACCGGCATTCCTCATGTCGGCGGTTGGATCATGTTCGGCATCTGGATTTGGGGTATGGGCGCGATCGCCTTGGCTTTATATCGCAGGTTCCAGCCCGTCATCGCACCCAACATTCCATCCATGCCCTCCGGCCCTATCGGAACTCCACTGCCGCCCAATACCACCGTCAGCCCCGCCTGACGCTCTTCGAACTTCGGAGGGGCGCAGCAGTGCTGCGCTCCATGTGCGCACAATTCCCCAGTCTTGACGCGACACCGGTTTCCCACTCGCTAAGGTTGATCAAGCAGGAACACGTCATTCGAGCGAAACGAGGGATCTCTGTTCGATCTCGCGGCTCACCTCCCAGCGGCGCGCGTAAACAAAAGAAAACGGGCCCCGGATTTCTCCAGGGCCCGTCGCCTTCTGCGGAGGCGGGGAAAAATCGCTACGGTGTGCGCACCTTGATTGCTTGGAACGGATACTGCGCGACCGTCGGATCCACAAACAGCGCACTGATCGAAACCGTTTCGCCGTTAGCCAGGCTATTCAGACTCGTGAACCCTTCCAGGATCGTCGCGTTCGGATAGGTCTCCACCTGCGGTATCACATTCGCCGCAAAATCCGCGGCAAGGTAGGCCGGCAGATTCGTGACCGAGAACACGTTGCCCGACACAATGTTCACCGTCGCCGTAAAACGCGAAGGCCGCAGAATCAGCTCCGTGGCGGTCGCATTGACCAGGCCGCTCGTCCCATTCGCCGCGTTCGTCACTTTCACGCGCACATCTTGGCCCGTGAAGATGTCACTCGCACTGCTGAATCCCGCGTTGTTGATGGGCACGCCCGGCTGGCCGGTCAGGATTCCCAGGTCGATTGCAAACGTTGTCGACGCGGTCAGCGTCAGGCACACTCCAGAGCCCAAATTCGCGCTGACCAACGGCGAACCGCTCGTGGTGATCGCGCTGTCGTTCAAAATCAATCCATAAGTGCCTGTGCCGTTGCAATTGCTCGGATAGATCAGTCCTTCCACTTCGTCCGCATGCGAAGTCGTATTGTCAATCACGTCCAACGATGTCGCCGTGGGCACTCCGCTATTCGACAGCAGTCCCTGCATGCTCACCACCGAACCCACCGCGATGCACGATAGGCTACCCCCTCCTGCGCACAGCGCCTGCGGGTCATGCACCGGTGTCGCCGAACTGATCGCTGCGGTCAGGCTGCCGCGCAGCGACGACTGCACCGTAATGCTGCTCGACGAAAGCTTCGTAATTTGTCCTGTGAAATCGTCGAGATTCGCAAAGTTTCCGCTCGGCACTCCTGCGGGTACCGTCGTGGACGCCGTCATCACTCCCGTCTGGGTCACGTCGATGCCTAAGACGTTGTTGCTGATCACAATTGAGTTGTTGTAACTAAAATCCAGGTTCAACCATTGAGTGGAATTCGAATTGAGCACCAGCGGCGAGCCCGTCGGGAACGTATACGTAATCGTCCCTGCAGCTCCGGTGATTCCGCAAAGCGCCACGGAGCATGCTCCCACCGTTCCGCCTGTGGAGTTGTAGAAAACCCCCGAGGGAGCTGCCACGGTCACATTCACCGCCGTGTAGGTGCCTTCCGCCACGGTCACCTTCGACACCACCAGGTTCGTGTCCGATTGCAGTCGTGTTAGCTCAAAGTCCGTCGACGGATTCGAAGAGAACACCGGAACTTGGCTCCCGCTCGATGGCGTCAGAGTGATCCCGATAATCGGCAAGGCATAACTCACCACGCTCGTATTCGCTGGCGGTGTGTCCGAAATGGTGATGCTCAGCGTCGCATTCCCACCGCAGTTCGTCGTGCACCCGCCGCTATCATGCAGCCCGCTGCACGAAGCGACCGTCAGCGTCACCACGATGACAAACAGCAATCCGGTTATTTTGCGTATCATGCGAAGCTCCAGGACTGATTGGGTTAACCCCACACACGGCCTGGCGGATGGCGGAGAACCCCCGGGAAACACTTTAACCCTGACACACTCCGCACATTCCAACCCAATCGCCGCGAGTGCCCAAGTTCTAACGGGCCACGCGCCCCTGTTCCCCAGGTCAGGTGTTCCCGGGCTTGGATCAACGGGGATGCTCTGCAGGTCGTTTCCCATCGTCATTTGTTGCCCATGCCCGTAGGGGTCGGTCTGTAGACCGGTTCCGTCATCCCGAGCGCAGTGAGGTTTCTCCTCCATGATCGTGCCTTGCGATGAAAATTGCTCCTCAATGCCGCGCTCCCTGCGTTTCTGCGTCGGGGCGGCCCACAAAACCGGTTTTGGTCAATGTGATATCGTTAACCATCACGGCAAATCATGCGATCAGGCGGGCTCTCTGGCGAAGCGAAGTCCCAAAGCAGGTTCCAGCGAAAGGAAAAAGCAACCCATTGCCCGTGCGTCTGAACGCGTCTACGCTCCTCTGGACGACGACCTCTCCTATTCTCGCCCCACTTCCTCCTCCACCGAAAAACAATTTTATCAACCCGCGCCCGACGAGACTTTACCTGCCGAACTGCGCCAGAAATCTTCCCCGGGTAAGCCCTCCATGCGCGACATCTTCGGCCCCGGCGGCTTCCTCGACAAATGCATGATTGGCGGCTACGAGCATCGCCCCGCCCAATTGCAAATGGCCGAAGCCGTTGACGACGCCTTCGAGAATCATCACCACGCCATCCTCGAAGCCGGCACCGGTACCGGCAAAACCCTTGCCTACCTTCTCCCCGCCATCTGCAGCGGCCGCCGCGTGGTCGTCTCCACCGCCACGAAGTCCCTTCAGGAACAGCTCTACCAGAAAGACGTTCCTTTCCTCCGAAAGCATTTCGCCCCCGAATGGAAAGTCGCCGTCATGAAAGGCC
This sequence comes from Candidatus Acidiferrales bacterium, assembly GCA_963776365.1. GTDB lineage: Bacteria > Acidobacteriota > Terriglobia > Acidiferrales > UBA7541 > Acidiferrum. The sequence continues at coordinate 114,955 of CAVZMQ010000003.1, forward strand.
GTTCCAATTTCCTTTGCCTTTCGAAGATGCATGCATTGGCTGATCAGCCCATGCTCAAGGGCATGGAAGAGGTGGACGCTTTCCGCCAGATTCGGGATTGGGCCCAACTTACGGAAACCGGCGATCGCGCCGAACTCACTTTCCTCCCCGACGATTCCGATCTTTGGTCTCGCATCGACGCGCGTCGCGACACTTGTACCGGCAAGAAATGTCCGCAGTTCGATCAATGCTTCCTCACCAAAATGCAGACCCGGGCCAAGGAAGCCGACCTCATTATCGTCAATCACCATCTCTTTTTCGCCGACCTCGCCCTGAAACACGACGATTTCGGCAGCATTCTCCCCGACTATTCGTCGGTGGTCTTCGATGAAGCCCACGAAATGGAAGACGTCGCCAGCGATTATTTTGGTCAGCAGATCAGCAATTTCCGTTTTGAAGAACTCGCGCGCGATGCCGACCAGATGATGCGCCTCACCCATCAGGGCACTCCTAGCCTTCTCCGTAGAACCCAGCGTATTCGCGAAAAAGGCCGAGCCTTTTTCGATACCTTTCCCTCCAAAGACGGTCGCTTCCCCTTCTCCCATCGCGAGCGCGGAGCCTTCCTGGAGCAGAATCGCGAAGCCTACGACGCGCTCCTGAACGCCCTCAAAGGCCTCGAAACCGAATTCGCCGCCTTAACCAACAAGCCCGAAGAACTCCTGCGCATCGCCCGTCGCAGTTTTGATATCCGCCAGGAACTCGCCTTCCTCTTCGAGTCCAACGAGAAGAATTACGTCTACTGGTTCGAACGTCGCAACAAAGGCGTCTTCCTCGCCGCCACGCCCATCGACGTCAGCCAGATTCTTCGCGAGCGTCTGTTCGAACCGTTCGACACCGTCATCCTCACTTCTGCCACGCTTGCCGTCGCTGGACGCTTCGAATTCATCCGCCAGCGCATGGGCGTGGACCATGCCAAGGAACGCCAGCTCCCACCCGAATTCGACTACCAGCAGCAGGCTCTTCTCTATCTGCCCCAGCGGATGCCCGACGTCCGCGACCCTGCCTTCGCCCCGAAAGCCGCCGACGAAATCGTCTCCTTGCTCGAACTAAGCCAGGGCCGTGCCTTTTGCCTTTTCACCAGCTACGCCCAAATGAACGATCTCTTCGACCGCGTCCGGGACCGCGTGGATTTCCCCGTGCTCCTCCAGGGCACCGCTCCCCGCATGATTCTTCTCGAACGCTTCAAGAACACTCCTAATTCCGTGCTCTTCGCTACCGCCAGTTTCTGGCAGGGCGTGGACGTCCCCGGTCAGCAGCTCTCGTGCGTCATCGTCGACCGCCTTCCCTTTGCCGTGCCCAGCGATCCTGTTGTCGCCGCCCGCGTCCGCGCCTTGCAGGAAGAGGGGCACAACCCCTTCTCTGAATTCCAGGTACCCGAAGCCGTTCTGGCTCTGAAACAGGGCTTTGGCCGCCTCATCCGCACCAAAACCGATCGTGGTGTTCTGGCCCTCCTCGATACAAGAATATCCCGCATGCCGTATGGTAAAATTTTCCTTGATTCCCTGCCGCGCTACCGCAGAACGCAAGACCTTGGCGAAGTCGAGCGGTTTTTAAGCGCGATTGGGCCTGCCTGAGTCGCCCTAAAGAAAGCGGAGGAAGAACGTCGTCCATGTTTCAAGTCAGTGTTGAAGAGACTTTTTCGTCGGGGCACGCCCTTCGTGGATATAAGGGCAAGTGTGAGAATCCCCACGGCCATAATTACCGCGTCCAGGTGACCCTGGAAGGTCCCCAACTCGACAAGATCGGCTTGCTGGTCGACTTCACCCACCTCAAGGAAGTCATGCGTACCATCATCAAGCGCGTGGACCACCAATTCCTCAATGATCTGGAACCTTTCACTACCCTTAACCCCTCTGCCGAGAACATGGCCAAGTACTTCTACGACGAAGTCACCGGCAACTTGAAAGATTTGCCCCCGGGTGCCAGAGTATCCGGTGTAGTGGTGTGGGAAACCGACACGGCCATGGCAAAATACCGCCCGGGTGCTTGATTCGTCTCGAATGCGGGATCTATGAACCGGTCCATTCTCATCATCATGATTCCAGCGCTGCTCGTTGCTGCGGGCTACATCGTTGTTTTGCGCATGTTGGGTTTGGCTCCTGGTTACACCCGGCTGGTTGTCGCGATGATTTTGTTTTTCGGCGGAATCTACTGGCTCTCAAAGCGCTCCGCCAAGAAAGCCAGCAGTAGCGGCCAATAGCCGAGGCACTCATTAGCAGGCTCCTATGTACGTCACGGAAATCTTCAAATCCATTCAAGGTGAGGGAACTCGCGCCGGGTTGCCCTGTATCTTCGTGCGCCTCACTGGCTGCAACCTCCGCTGCACTTGGTGCGATACCACCTACGCGTTTCATGGCGGCCAGAAAATGACCGTCGACGACGTCCTCGAGCGTGTCGAAGCACTCAACCGCCGCCCCGACGGTCTGCCCACCGGCGTACCCCTTCTCGAATTGACCGGTGGCGAGCCTCTCCTCCAACACGAAACCAATTCCCTCACGCAGCGCTTGCTGGCCGCGGGCTACACCGTAATGATCGAAACCAGCGGTGAACGCTTTGTCGGCGATCTTCCCCCTGATGTCATTCGCATTGTCGACGTGAAGTGCCCTGATTCCGGCGAGCCCGATACCTTCGATATGCGTAATCTCACGGAACTCAACAACAAGGATGAAGTCAAGTTTGTCATTTCCAGCCGCAAAGATTACGAGTTCGCCCGCGACTTCACCCGCGACCACCATCTCGAAGCCCTGGTCCATGCCGTCTTGTTCTCCCCTGTGCACGAGGACTCTAAGGGTGGCTGGCAAGGCTTGGAGCCACGCCGGCTCGTCGAATGGATGCTGGAAGACGGTTTGAGCGCTCGCCTCGGCCTGCAGTTGCACAAGCTCGTGTGGGATCCGGCGACACGCGGTGTTTAAGGCACAGCAATTGCGGAGCAAGGGCCTGGAATCATGAGCGATCCGGGAAAAGCTGTTGTGCTCCTCAGCGGGGGCATGGATTCCTGCGTATGCGCAGCCATTGCGCGGGAACGCTACGGCTCGCAGAATCTGGCTTTGCTGCACGCCATGTATGGACAGCGCACCGAAAAGCGCGAACGCCAGGCCTTTGACCAAATCGGCGATTTCTACCAGGTTCGCCAGCGACTCGTCGTAAAACTCGACCACTTCCGCGCCATCGGTGGGTCAGCGCTGACAGACACCCACATCCAGGTGCCCGAGAACGAGTTGGATGGAACGGGGAGCGGAGGCGCGATTCCCGTGACCTACGTGCCGTTCCGCAACGCTCATTTCCTGAGCGTCGGCGTCAGTTGGGCCGAAGTCATCGGTGCGCATGCCATTTACATCGGTGCCGTTTCTGAGGACAGTTCCGGCTACCCGGATTGCCGCCCAGAATACTACAAAGTCTTCCAGGGTCTCGTCCGCGTGGGCACCAAGCCAGAAACGCAGATCGACCTGGTTACTCCCGTAATCGCCATGAAAAAGAGCGAAATCATCCGTCGCGGCAGGGAACTGGGCGCTCCATTGCACCTCACGTGGTCCTGTTATCAGGGCGAAAATGTAGCCTGCGGCAGGTGCGATAGTTGCCTTTTACGTTTACGAGCCTTTGCTGACGCGGGCATTCCCGACCCCATCCCTTATGAGCAGGCCGCCAGCACCGCCGGACTCAGGTGCTCGTGGTCATTGGATTCTGCGGTAGATGAGCGATAATGGGGGCGTACCGGCCAGATGACCTCGGCCGGCGCTCCTCACGTACAAAGGAGAACGGAGCATGTCGAATTTATTCAAAGCGTATGTGCTCGCCGCATTGCTAATGTTGGGCCTGGCCTTTTTCGTTGTGCCCAAAGCTGCGGCGCAGGAAAGCAAAATAGCCGGCACCATCATCGATTTTGAAGGCAAGCCTTGGCCAGACCTGCCGGTCAAGCTCAAAAGCGACCAAGGTGCGACTCAGGAAACCAAGACGGACGCCAGCGGTAAATATGTGTTCAACAATGTTCGCTCCGGCAAATACACGGTCACCGTTCAGCCTCCGCAGGTGAAGGAGCCCTTCAACACCGTGATCGAAGTGCACTCCGGCACGGAAGTTCCTCCTGTCAGCTGGAACTTTAAAGAAATTCTCGAAAAGCAGAATCCCGAAGCTGCCACCCGATTGAAAAAGCAGGAGGAAGAGAAATCCAAGTACACTGCTATGAAGCAGCACTTTGATCAGGGCACCGTTCTGCTGGAACAGGAGCGCGCCGCTAAAGCGGAACTGAGCAAAGCCCCAGCCGAGCAGAAGGACGCCGACAAGGCCAAAGTGCTCGATCTCTCCAATCAAGCGGTGGCCCAATTCCAGGAAGCCCAGAAGGCCGCCCCCGAAAAAGATCCCAATATCCACTTGTTCTGGGCTCGTATGGGCGAGGCGTACGACTTGGCCGGACGCAACGACGATGCCGCCAACGCGTACCAGCAAGCCATCACCCTCAAACCTGACAACGCCGGCTATTACAACAACCTCGGCAATGTGCTCGCTCGCGCCGGCAAGATTGATGACGCCAAAGCCGCTTACACCAAGAGTGCCGAACTCGATCCCACCAACGCCGCTTTGGCCTGGCGCAATTTTGGCATTAGTCTTTACCAAGCTGGGCGCATGCAAGACGCCGTAGAGCCGCTACAGAAAGCTACGGCCGCCGATCCTAAGAATGCTCAGGGTTGGTATCTGCTCGGCGCCTGCCTGGTTGCTTCTGCAGATTACAAGCAAGTTGGTGACAAGATGGAAGTGACTCTGAAGCCCGGTACCGTGGAAGCCTACCAAAAGGCCATCGATCTCGATCCCAACGGACCCTACGGCGCACAAGCCAAACAGGGACTGGAAGCTGTTCAGCAACTTACCGGTGGAATCGAAACCAAGGTCGGCGGCAAAAAGAAGAAGTCCTAGCGCGCTCCACAACTTACTCTTCAAACCGGCTCTGCCCGTCAGGGCCGGTTTTTCTTTTCCAACACCTTCTTATTAGCGCCGGACCTTGAGGCCGGCGCCCTCTCTGCTTAATCCCGCCGGCACAAGCCCCCTGCCACTTCAACGATGCGATAGCGTCCCGGTGATCTTTGTTCGCTGCAGCGCCCAGGAAAATACCACCGTCGAAATTGGCAGCAGCACCACCGCGAAAAGAAACAGAATCAAAAGCGGCCGCGCGATCATCGACAGGCTCGCCCCCTCCAGCAGCGCTGCGCGCATCGCCTCCAACGCATAGGTCACCGGATTCAGGTGCGCCACAATTTGCAGCCATCCCGGCAAAATACTTACCGGGAACAACATTCCTCCCACTACTCCCGACACTCCCAGGAAAAACCATTTCCCCGGATTGCCGCGTTTAAACAGCAATAGGTATGCCGATGAAAAAATCCCCAGTCCCGAAAAGGAAACCAGCGTAGCCAGCAGCACCACCAGAACCGACACCCAATTCGCCGCTCCCAGCGGAAAACCGAAAATCACCGCGCCCCACGCCAAATAGACCGCTATGCGCAGCGTCGTCAGCACAAATGGGTACATCGCGGAGCCGATGAGCACCACTGGCAAAGAAACTTGCGTGACGAGCAGTGGTTCCAGCGTGCCACTGTCCCGTGCTTCTTCCAAACTGCGATCAAACGAATCCAACGCGGCGTTCAGGTAATCGAAAAAGACAAAGCCGACCAGCGAATAGGTAAAATACGAAGTGCCTTGGGGTAGCGCCTCGCGCAGTTCCGGCGAGTCCACAAACCGCGCCACATAATAAAACGTGGCCGCTCCAAAGAGCGCTTCTACCATCTCTAGAATAAATGGGCCTCTGTAGGTGCTCGCGATTCGCAGATCACGTTGGAAGAAGAGCAGTAAATCCCGCAGGGCCCGAATCATCACAGCGTGGACTCCTCGAGCGATCGCGGGCTGTGGCCCGTCAGCACCGAAAATGCCTCTTCGAGCGACGCCACTCCCGACTTCCTCTTCAGCGCCGCCGGGGTATCCACCGCCAGCAGATTCCCTTCATTCAAAATCGCCACGCGATCTCCCAGAAACTCGATTTCCGCTATCGTGTGCGACGCAAACAGCAGCGCCGTGCCCTGGCGGCCCAGCACTTCCGCCTTCAAAAACCGCCGGAAATCCGCAGCCGCCAGCGCGTCCAGGCTTCGCGTGGGTTCATCAAGGAGCAACACCTTCGGTCGATGCAACAGCGCGCGAAGTAAGCTCAGCCGCTGAATCGTCCCCGATGAGAGTGTCCGAACTTGTTGATCCAGGGAGTTGCTCACGTTGAACTGCTGCGCCATCTCGGGGATGCGCGCTCGCAATTCACGGTCTGCCAGATGATTCAGCCGGCCGAAAAATCGCAGATTCTCGTATCCCGTTAGCCGCGGATAGAATCCCAGGTCCGATCCTGCGTGGTATCCCAACTTTTGCCGCACCGCTGCCGGCTCTTTTGCCGCGTCAAATCCGCCGACCATCGCGCGGCCACGCGTGCCTGCCAGCAGTGTCCCCACAATCCGCAGCAATGTCGATTTGCCCGCTCCATTCGTTCCCAGCAGAGCAACTGCCTCACCGGCTTCCACCCGCAGTGAAATCCCTTTCAATGCCGCCACACTGGGCGCGGCAAACGGCTGCAGCAGTGCCCGCCACCCGCTGCGCGCTAGGGGAAAGGATTTTTCCAGATGATCGATGTTGATGACCGGCTCAGTCACTCTCAGGTTTATAGCCTGTTCATCGCCAGAAAACAACGACGCCCGCCCCGGCCAAAACACAAACACCTATGACGGAAAGCGCCAATCCCGGTAATATAGTTCGCGGTGCTTCTGACTCCCCTCAAGTCATCGTACGGGAAAGGCTTAATTTCGCCGATGCTCGCGCTGTCCGATCGCGTCATTGCTCCTGCACACGTCCTGATCCGTCATCTCGACGGCGAATCGGTGCTGCTCAACCTCGAAACTGAAAAATACTTCGGTTTGGACGGCACCGGCACGCGCATGTGGGAAATCGCTACGGGTGCTCCCAATCTCCAATCCGCTTACGCTGCTCTCTCGGAAGAATTCGATGTCGAACCGGAAGTTCTGCGACACAATCTGCTCGAATTATTGAATCAACTACTCGATCACGGCTTGCTGCAAATTGTCCCCTCAGATGTGGAAAGCGTTCCAGCGATATAGGGCGCTGGACCGGGAGTCTCGCAAGCTGTTCCAGCGAGCGGCGGTCCTCTTGGCTTTGATTGTCGTTTCCCTGCGCCTCCGCGGTTTTAATAAAACCAAGCAGTCCTTAGACGGCTTGCTCTCCTTTGGTGCCCCAGCAAAGCACAGCGAACATATCCCGCAAGCCTTGGACAGATCTTGCCGCATGGTCAGCGCGGCGGCTCACTATGGACCGGTTCGTCCCACCTGCCTCTCGGAGTCTCTGGCCTTGTGGTTCCTGCTTCGCCATCAAGACATCCCCGCGTCACTTCGCATCGGCGTTCGTAAAACCGCCACCAAGTTTGAAGCCCACGCGTGGGTGGAATTCGACGGCGTCGCCCTAAATCAACCGGATGAGCACCATCGACACTACTCCGCTTTCGACCGCGCTTTCTCCGCCGCCCCGGGAGAGCAGCCGTGAGCGGCTTCTTCGCCTATCGTGTCGAGCCGGCCTGCACCGTCTATCGCGATATTCGCCGTCTTCGACCGGGCCACTCGCTGGAATTATCAAATCATCGCATCAGCCCCTTCGCCTTGACCGGCAGAAGATGATCTGGAAGCCTATCGGATTTGTTAACCACGACGGTGAACGACCGCCTTCCCCAAGGGCTTACCGCGCTTGATCTCAGCGGCGGACTCGATTCGGGTTCGGTTTGTGCCATCGCCAGCCACATTGCCGTAGAACGCGACCAGAAGCACAAACTCATCAGTGACGGCGTGGAAAAACGCTCGCATACCGCTGATCCCACCTGGTCGCTCGCATCATCCTCGTAGCGGCAGATGGGCTCGCCCGGTGTACACTGGCCAAAGAGATTGGGAGTTTCTTCTGGCCGAAATTCTTCCATTGAGTGCATCCACGTTGCATAAAGAGTGGGCGGTTTTGTGCGCTTGTGCCTCGCCGCAAGCAACTTCCGGCGATATCAAAACTCTACTCACTCCCGTACTGAATTGGGACACGCTGTTGAATCTCGCCGATCGGCACGGTGTACAGGGAGTCTTGGCCCTCAAACTGGGGCAGATTGCATTTGCTGGTGTGCCCACCGACACGCGAGAAAAGCTGCAATCCAGAATGAGGGGCCAACATCTTTTTACGCTCAGCTTGACCGCGGAGCTTTTCCGTATTCTGCAGGACTTTGCGAACGCCGGCATCGACACTCTTTTGGTCAAAGGCCCGCTCACTTCCTTGCTGGCTTATGGCGATCCCGCCGTCCGCAATTATTCCGATTTGGACTTGCTGCTCCCCCAGCGCGATATAGCCGTCGCCGCGCAACATATGTTGGCCCTCGGATTCCATTCAGATGTACCCGTCTCCGTTATCCGCGCGGGGAAAGTCCCGGGCGAATATGTCTTCCGCCGCCCCGGAACATCGTGCATCGTCGAATTTCACACCGAACGCACCTTTCGCTATTACCCCAAACTGATGCCTATCGACGAGCTATTTGCCAGAAAACGAATGGTCGTACTGGATGGCAGGGAAGTCCCTGCTCTCAGTCTGGAAGACGACTTTCTCTTTGGCTGTATTCACGGTACCAAGGACTTTTGGGAACGTCTCCTATGGGTCTCCGATGTGGCCGCCATAATGGCCAGGCATCCGGAATTGGAGTGGGAAAAGTTGCGCCGTTTTGCTAAGGACGTCCGCGCAGAGCGCATGTTCCACGTCGCGATTCAGGCTGCCTCATCGTTGCTGGGGGTGAAACTGCCCACCGCGCTCGCCAAGGAGATCCAGCTCGATCGCACTTCTCAATCCCTTTCCCACAGCATCCTCGCTGGGCTTCCCGATGCGGCGGCCGCGCCACCATCGTTGCCCGCTCGCGCCATGTACCGCCTGAAGATGGCTGGTGGTGGACTGTTCGGTGCCGTGTTCTTGATGCGCCTCTCGCTGTCTCCCACCCACGAAGACTGGGCCCAAGGCCCCGACGCTCACACATCCTGGTGGTGGGATTCTCTGCGTCGCCCGTTCCGTCTGTTCCGGAAATACGGCTCGAACCAATAAACACTGCCGCAACTTACAAAAACTGACTGGCGTCTATCTAGCGGCCAGGTTCTCGCTTTTGTCTGTCCTTAGATGCTCGTGCGTTCGCCGGTGTGGATCTCTCTCTTATCCTCGGGCGCCGGCAACTCGACGGACACGGTTATGGCCGCCTTGTTGCGCATCACACCCAGCTTCACGCTCTTTTCTTCGTGCTTTGCTCCCAGCTTCTCACGCAGCTCGCCAATCGAACGAATCCGTTCTCCATTTATGCTGGTGATGACGTCGCCCACCTTCAGCCCGGCTTTTGCCGCGGGAGAATCCGGAAAAACGCCGCGAACCAATATTCCTTCTCCCTCTGGCGCGCCGAAAAAGTTTCCGAACTCCCCGTCCACGTTTTCCGCATCGATACCCAGCCTCGTTCGAGACAACATCCACGGGCCGTTCTCGAACACCTCACTCATGTCCGGCAGTTCTGGCATCTGAAACGAAAAATTGCCCGGCATCGCCTGCGTCACGAGCGTATTCCCATGACGCATCTCGGACTTCCCCAATGTCACGCTCACGGTCTGTGAATGCCCGTCGCGCCAAACCGTAAGTTGCACCGTTCGACCAGCGGGAATCTCCCGGATCATCCGTCGGAATTGTTCGGTGCCCTCCACGTGCTCTCCATTGATTTCCGTGACTACGTCACTGTCCTTTAATCCCGCCTTTGCTGCCGGGCTTTCTGGCACGATTTTGCCCAGCACCACCCCGCGTTCTGCCGGCAGTTTGAATTCCTTCACCCTGTCCGGCGTAACTTCGCTGATTCCCGCGCCTAGCCAGGCGCTCCTGGCATCCACAAAAACCTGCACGTCGTCACCATCGCCGCCAACTACCTGAGCCAGCTGCAAATTATGCAAAGCCCGGTGCAATTGTGGCACTTGCCCGCTCGATTCTTCGGTTCCTTCCGCCTGTGTACCGCTTTGCTGGGCCGCCTGCGCCCCGGTTGGGTCCGGCTTGCGCGACGAGGAACCCGGCAGCGCGATCAGCCCCACCGTCAGCACGCCTCCGCCAACACTCATCAGAAGATGTTTCGTGTTCATGGTCAGTACCTCTCCTTGAGCGCTTAGACGCAGCAAATGCTAAACCGTCGACCGCAGCGCCACCACCCGAATGGTTCCATTCACCGTGCCCAGCCGAATGGGCGCGCCACCATGACCCAGCGTGCCATGCACTGTTCGCGGCTGGTTTGCCCCCTTCATCATCAGCGGCAACTCGCTGGAAAAGCTGCCATTCATGCATCGTGCTTCCAATTCGGCCGGCAGATCCGCGGGAATCGCCAGTAGCACCGACCCGTTGGTTGTCTCTGCGCTGACTCCCCGCTCATCCCCCGTGCCCTTCAGTTCCACATACACATTTCCGTTGGTCGCATGCGCGTGCACATTTCCACTGCTCTCATACACTTCTATATTCCCGTTAACCGTATGCAGTTCGCCCAGCGATTCCGAACTGAAAATGCGCACGGTCCCGTTAATCGTATTCACGTGGCTCAATTGCGCGTGGCGCGGCACGTGAATCACGTAATCCACGGCCACTTCCACGCCCTCTTTCTGTGGGTAACGTGTGGAAACCGTCACGGCGCCCGGTTTCGCCTCTACATCAACGGCCACTAGATCCAGCAAGCTCCGCTGATCCGGAGTGCTCTTGATCGCCCGGATCTCTACTTCATTCTTATCCCAGCCCTCGATCCGCACCGTCCCGTTCACGTTGTTCAATTCGAAGTATCCGTCAGCCCGTAACGGATAAGTCTTTGTAATCTCTTCCGTTTTTCCGAAACACAACGGGACAACCAGCGCCAACACCAGAAATGCACCTAAGGTGGTGCGACGAATCGCAGCGCGAAGCATGGCGGACCCTCCTGTTAGCTTCAAATTAATCGAATTCCCCGGGACACGAAACCCACTCAGCCGCTCCTTCCGTCAATGGAGCTGAAACTCAAAACTCACCGTGGACACAACTTCCACGGTCTTCCCGTTGATCTGCTCCGGCTTACCACGCCATCTCTGGATCGCCGCTGTGGCCGCGTCCACCAGCGCCGGCTGCCCTTCCAATACTCTCTCCACGCTGACGGTTCCGTCGTTCTTCAACCGTACCTGCAGAATCACCAGGCCTTGCACCCCCGCATTTTTCGCCAGTGCCGGATATTCCGGCTTCGGCGATGCCGTCAACCGGCTCTGAAAATCCTTCGGCTCTTCCCGCACACTCCCCATGAACATCACTTCAAACCGCTTCTTGGCGGTATCGAGCCAATCGTCTTTCAGATCGCTTGGTGATAATTCTGGAGGAGCATTCCCCGAATGTGTAGCCGTCGGTGTGGAAAGCGAAGCGGATTTCGCTTGTAAATCCTCCAATCGTTCGGCCAGCCGTTGCTTTTCCTCGTCCTGCAGGGATTTGCGCAGCGCCATTTGCGCATCTAGATATTGCAACTGGATTCTTCCCCCCATGGTGTGCAGTCGCAACGGTGCACCTCCTCCGTTCAAAGACGCCATGATGTGCACCGCACCATTTGGCACCGATTGAATGGTCAAGGGTAGCGAAGGGTCCGCCTGCATCCGTCCCGGACCGCCATTCTCAATCACGGCATCGATGTTCATGGCGATGTTGCGTGGAAGAAAAACGACAATGTCTCCCGTGTGCGAAGCCAGTTGTGAAGGACCCGGAAGCCGCACCACCTGCGTGTTCTCAGACTCGTCTGGATTAATCCACGCGGTAATTGTGCCTTCACCCGTTTCCGCGTGCACCCGGCTCGCCACGCGCGTCAAGCAAATGCTTCCCCCGTTTGTTGCCACTTCCATCGGGCCCCATACCGAAATCACGCGAATTCCGCCGCCACCGGTCTCGGCATGCACGGACCCGTGCACTTCACCCAAATCAATTTGTCCGCCCGCGGTCCGCACCGTTACATACGAGCCGGCTTCACCAATCGCGATGTTTCCACCCTCGGTCTCCAATCGCGCCGATCCGCGAATCCGCGCAGCGCGAATATGTCCTCCGCCGGTGTGCAGCTTGGCGTTCCCATCGATGATTCCCGCAACAATGTGGCCGCCTGCGGTGTACGCATCCACGTCACCGGCGACATCCTTCAGCGTGATGTGTCCACCCTGCGTCTCGATTTTCGCCATCATGCGGTCCACGTGCGCCGCGGGCGCTCCCAGCACCCCAATACGCCCCGTGGTCACGTTTCCACCCTGCGTCACCAGTGACACTCGCCCAGCAATATCTGAAGTATCGATGTCGCCGAGCCCGGTGAGCACGTCCAGATTGAACGTGGCCGGTACGGTGATCACGAATTGCACATAAAATTGCACGTTTCGATTGGGAGCCCGGCGAAGCTGCGGCGACATGTTGGGATTCGGCGTCGTTCCGGACAGAAAGACCCCGTCCACTGTTTCCCGGGTCGTCAGTGAGTAGTAATCCAGCAGATGCTGCCCCAGCGTGCCCGGAAGGTCCGTTTCCACGTGAACGGCGTAATGCAGAACGGCTGGTGCACCCGGAGGAAGTGTTGCTATCCGCACGTTGCCAAGATCGGCGTTGACGTGCAGCGTCATCCCGCTTGTTACCCGCAAATCACCGGAGCGATCCACCGATGCATGTGGTGGTGCATTTTCGGCAGGCGCCCGCGCGGGCAACTCCGCAGCGCCTGCAAGCCACAGCAACGCCGCCGCGCCGAACACGCACTCGCGCCGCCTTCGGTGCGCCTTAGCCAAAATGAGGGAAGAACCCGACATGAGTCAGACCCGGAGTTCGTTTCATAACCTGAAGTTCACTGATCGTTTCGCGCGCTGATCTCGCGCAGCGCGGCCGCGCTGCGTAGGCGGACATACCGGCTCGGATCGTTTCGCTGCAAATCCTCTAGCGCCTGAATTACATTCTCCAGTGAGCCATCCGCCCGCGCAGAACTCCCCGCTTGCACCCCCGGCACAACAGCGGAATCAGTCGCGGCTACCACCGGACCCACAAACGATTCATTCGGCGCCTGTTCCAGCGAACGCACCAGCAAATTCACCGCTTCCACGCGCACGCCCGGATTCGAATCGTGCTGCAGCGCTTCCAGTAGCGTCTGCCGCACCGTTCCATCAATACCTGCGTCGCGCAAGCCTTCCAACGCCTTCAATCGCACCGCGGGATTCTGGTCCTTACGAGCTACCGCCAGCAATGCCGCGCGCACCTCAGCGTCTTCCGCGCGAGCCTTCAGCGCATCCAGGCAATCTAGCCGCATCCCCGAATCAAAGCGTTCACCGTTCTTTACCACAAACGTCAGCACGCTCCGCACGTTTGAATCGTCCAGGTTCCCATCCAACTCCATCGGCTGTTCCGCATTCAACTGCACGCGCACATTCTTTGAACCTGCATATGGCGAAGGGGTGAAGTTAATTCCCGCCACCTTTAATTTCGAGAGTTGATCTTCGGTGAACTGCGAGCTCGGCCGCACGTTGACCACCTGTCCCTGCGCCCCGTCATCGCTTCTTCCATTAGTCCATTCTGAGTATTTCGTTCCTGCCACCAGCCCCACCAGCACCAGCGCCGCGGCACTCCACGCTGGGTGCAGCACCATCCATCCACGGAACCAGCCGAGCCTCGGGGCTTTTCCCCTTACCGCCGGGTGCTCCAGATCATCCAGCTTTTCCGCCAACTCGCTCCGGCACTGCGCCAGCAAAATCCCTGCGGCGTCCAAACGTGCTCCCTCATCGGGAAGGGCACCGATGGCGTTCTGAAAGTTGCGCTCCGCGGCAAGTTGTGCCCGGCAATCCGCGCACTCGGCAGTGTGCTTTTCTACGGCCATTCGTTCCTGGTCATTCACTTCGTCGCAAACGTAAAACACCAGAAGCGCCGTCACCGCCTCGCAGGTTCGATTTTGCTTGCCCGCGCTCATCGCAGCACTCCCAACTCGCTCCGCAGTTTCCGCGTGGCCCGGAACAACGAGTTCTTTACTGTCTCTTCGCTGGTGCCCAGTGCGTCTCCGATTGCCCGCAGCTTCAATCCCTGATAATGCTTCATCTCAAACACGATGCGCTCGCGGGGAGACAATCTCCCCATGGCCGCGGCCAGTCGGCTCTTGATCTCCTGCCCCAGCACGTGGCGCTCCGGGTCCAAAGTCGCGCGATGCTCGCGCTGGCGCTCGAAGAAGTCCGCGCTCATATCTTCAAATTGTGCGGAATGCGATTCTGGGGCCTGATCTTCTGGCCGCGCCTGCCTCCGTCGCAGATGATCCAGGCAGACGTTGGTCACAATACGATATAGCCAGGTATAGAAGCTGCACTCGAAGCGGAACCGGTGCAGATTGCGGTACACCTTCAAGAATGCTTCCTGGTATACGTCGCGCGCGTCTTCGGTGCGCTTCATCAGGTTCAGCGCCAGACGCAGCACATCGCGGTCGTAGCGCCGCACCAATTCCTCAAACGCGGGCCGGCTGCCTGCCTGCGCTTGCTCCACCAGCACCCGTTCTTCCAGGCTGGCCAGGGATGTCACCGAAGCCAACGCCGAATCCGAATTGCTGGTTTGACCGGATTCATCTGCAAACGCCAGAGCCCAACGAGGTAGAGACATTTTCGCTTTCTCTTTGCCGAATTTGGTCTAAATCCCCAACTTTCCTGCCATTGGGTATCGGTTTCTGACGGTCACCTGACGCACTCCCACCGATGAACTTTTAGACGCACGCCGCCTTTGCGGGTAAGCAATGCTAACCAATACCGGTCACCTTCACCGTGCACCGTTGGATGCATTTCGAAGCCCTAAAGTCTAGCTTGCTAACGGAGCTCCCTGGCCTCGCAACCTCCACAGGGCCAGCGGCCACGCCAATAGCGCCACGATGGCTAGGAGGACGCCATAGCCATTCACGCGATAAAACTGGTCCGGTTGCGTCAGCAACTCGCTGGCCGCACCCAGTAACGTCGTGCACACAATCACCAGAAACAACCCCAGCATGTTGAAGCGCACCACCTGTCGCATTCCCGCTACCACTACACCGAACAGAATGGCCGATGCCAGAAACTGCTTCAAGAAATCCGCAGGCGAGCCCCAGCTCGTCACCAGTGCCGCCGCCACGGCAAAAAACAGAAAAAGCCGCAGCCAGCGTACTCGCAATTCTGCTCCAAGAAACGCTCCTCCCAATAGCAACACTCCGCTAATCAGTAGCGCCCGGAACACAACTCCGCCGACCACTCCGATTCCAGGGAACACCGAATCGTACAGATCACCGAAGCTGGACGGAATTCCCCGGTGCAGCGTGACCCACCACGTCGATACGAAGTCCAGTAAGTGGCGCAAGCCAATCAGAACCGCGGAGCCTCCGATCGCGATCCAGAACGCATCCCGGTAATAATCCGCGGGCATTTCCAGCCAGTTGGGAAGCCACATCTCCCCAAACGCCCGTGCCCCAAACGACCACGCGAATCCAAACAGCAGTGCCATGGTTCCTAAAAGCGCGGCGCCGGCCAGTACCAAACCCAAAATCGACGTCGCCAGAAAAATGCGCATCGGCATGGCCGTTGGATAGTTCGACAGAAGCGCAGGGATTCCCCGGCCAAACAGGAAACTCACCGCGAACCCCGCGACGCCCACAGCGCCCCACACAAACAAGCGCCGCCAGGGAATTCTCACCGCCGGGTGCACACGCAATCGTTTAAAGAAATACACCAGTACGCCGACAATCAACCCCAATGCCACCGCAATTTGTCCCGCAGCCACCAGAATCCTCGCGACGCTCACCTCTCCCTGTTTGCGCTGGAACTGTTCCGGTATTTTGATAAAGGTTCGATAATCGGCCGGCTCGTCCCCCAACACTTGTACGCTCAACCGTTCATACCCGTGATCTGCTAGATCCTTCGCCGAATTTTCCGCGTCCAGCGCAGTGTTCTTTTGCCAAACCAGCGTGTGGTCCGTACGGTTGGGGCGCTTGTCGGAATTGGACTCAACCAGCTTCCATTTATTCAAATCAATCTGCTTTTTCTCTTGCAGGTATTTTTCCGCAATGCCCACTGCTTCTTCCTTCGGCAAGTTCGCGCCTTTTGCCGCTTCCGCCAGCGTGTGCCAGAAGCCGTGCTCCGAGCCGTCCGGCTTCAAGGTAACCGCGAACTCTTCCGGCTGCGAGTCACGGAAATAGCGCACTCGCCACAGTGCTCCCGGCACCTGTTTTTCATAAATCTTGTTGATATCAGACACCGACATGCGCCGCCGCAAAAACTCGTTCGTTACCGGATTCGTCGTATCCACCATCTGCGCCGCTTTCCGGTAACTGTTCGGGTCCAACCCATGCCCACGCATCACCGCATCCGCACGCTGTGTCGCGGAAACACGGTCTACCGAGAGTTTCAGGTAATCACCAATGTGCTGACGGTTCAACCGCCAAGCCAGCAATCCTCCCACCAGCACGCACACCGCAAGAAAAGCGAGTACGCCAGTCGTCAGTGGTTCGTAGCGCTGCCCGGAAATCACCGCCTCTCCCGTCGTTACTTCGCGAGCCAAGGTGATCGTCGGCGCCGGTTCCGCCTTATTGAGTAAATCCTCCACATCCTCAAAATGCCCGCGCCTCAGGTAACTCACTCCTGAATACCCCAAGGGCACCACTGCCGCGAGTCCCACCACCAGCCCGGAAATTTTGAAGTACCAATTGTCCGACCGGATCAGCAACATCCCCACCAGCGAAGCATCCACGGTGTAATGCCAGATCAGCGTGGCCACGATTCCCCAGCGCAGCATCACCAAACCCGCCGCAATTCCCATCAAGCCCACTTCAATCCCGCGGATGTATCCAGGCTCTTGCGGGTAGTTGCTATGCAGAAAGCTCCAGAAGAAAGCCGGAAGTATTACGGCAAGCACCCGCGATCCCGTCAGCTTCTCCATAAACGGAATCGCAAAGAGCCGGAACGTGAACTCTTCATTCGTCGAAGCCAGAACCCCGATCGCCACACCCGCAATCCACGGAAACGGCGTGTTCACGAGGTCCGAAAAGTCGATGTCCTGCGGCGCCCAAACTCCCAATCGATTCCCAATCAGGTAAAACGCCACGATAAAACCAATGTGCGCGGCCGCCAGCGAAATCCCCACCACGCTAGCCGAGAAGAACTCTTTCGAACGAATCCCGCGAAAACTAAACGCTCGCGGCAGCCTTAGCCGTTCTGGCTGCGACTCCCGGTACAGCGGCTCGCCACCCGGATAGACCAGGCTGATTGTCAGCGCCGTCCCCACCGCCCCCAATAGCATCCACAGCAGCCTCTGGAGCACAAAGCTTGCATACGTGAAATGCGTGTCATACCCCGCACGCACCGACCCCCAATCGTTCAGCTCCATCAGGTAGTACAGCGCCGTCACCACCGCGCCGATTTTCAGCGCCGTGATCCATGAGCTTTTGCCCTGCCGCCACAACGTTACCCCCAGCCAAACGGCGGCCCCCAACAAAAACCCATACGGAAACAGGGCCAGCTCTTCATAAAGATTGTTGGTCGAGCGTAGGTGCTGGTAATCCCGTACCCACGCCTCCGGCACCTGCAAATACTCCTGGCTATCTCCGATGTGATCGCCCTGCAATCCCACCTGCAGTCGGTACGGCGCCTCTTTAGCCTTGAATCCCCTCCGTTCCCAGGTAAACGACCAATCCATGCGATTTGGCCGGCTTCGTGAATTGGCTTCCGCGGGAAGAAAATCCCATCGCTCTAGGTTGTCCCCTAGCTTTGTTTGCGCGAAAGCTTCCGCGGCGGCCAACGCATCGTCTCGATTTAACGATTTCGCGCCCTGTGCTTCGGCGATCTTGTGCTGGTATCCCACAATTCTTCCGGCAGGGCTGACGCGCACCAGGAACTCCTCCTCCTGTTGCGGCCGGAAGAAGCGTACCTCCCAGAACCAAATGCTCAGTTCGCTGGACATCAGGTGATTCGCTTGCTGCAGTCCCAGCTCTCGTTCCAGGTAGGTCTTCGCGTTTTCGTCGACGTCGAAAACAATCGTCGACTGGTAGCCGGCCAGGTTTTCTCTCAGCCCTTCCACGAACTGCTTTGCGCGCTTCTGCGCCTCTGCGCGGGAAACCTTGAAATCCACCGACGCTTCCGGAAACGCTCGGAAAAAATACTTGTACGCAAAAACCGCGCCAATAATCCCGCAGAGGATCCACAGCATCAGAATCCGCTTGTCGGAACCGCTCAATCGATCTTCTGCCAAAGGAGCCTCCTACGGGTTCCCGCCAACCGCCCACTCTATCGGTACGCAGCCCCGTGGCGCAAGTTTCACGAAAAGCGAGGCTTACTCTGGGGATGATATAAAGTTGAGGGACATGATGGTCAGCCTGCAAACAAATGTTCAGATGCTCAAGGGCGTTGGCCCGCAGCGCGCCGAACTGCTTGCTCAACGCGGCATCTATACCCTCGAAGATTTGCTGAACTATCTCCCTTTTCGCTACGAAGACCGCATCCACTTCTCTAAAATCAAGGACGTTCAGCCCAACGGTATCTACACCCTGCGCGCCCGGGTCATGAGTGGCCAGGCCGTTCGTGGCATGTACGGCCGCGACGCCATTTACCATCTGCTGGTCCAGGACGACACCGGCTGCTTGCCCTGCAAGTTCTTCCACGGCGGCTTTCTGGAAGGCCGCCTGAAGCCTGGTCAGGAGCTGATCCTTCACGGCAAAGTAGAAATCGACAAGCAGCGCCCCGCTCGCCGGGAAATGGTCAATCCAACGTTCGAAGTGCTCAGCGGCGACGAAATCGATTCCACGGAAATGGGCCGCATCGTCCCCATCTACGAAGCGGTCGGCACGTTTGGCACGCGCCAGATCCGCCGCTCCATCTACGCCACATTGCAAAATCTGGATCCATCCATCATCGATATTCTGCCCGCAGCACTGCGCAACCGACTCGGCTTTCCTGGGCGCCGGGATGCCCTGATGCAAACGCACTTCCCACCTGCCGCAGAGCCACTGGAAGCGTTAAACCAGTTTCGCTCTCCCGCGCAGCGCCGCCTGATTTTCGAAGAATTTTTCCTCTATCAACTCAGCCTCGCCCTTGGCCGGAAAGCCACTCGAAAAGAAAGTGCCATTCCGTTTCGCGTGCGCGAGGACAAAGTGCGCGAGGCACTGAAGAAAATTCTCCCTTTCAAGCCCACCGCTGCGCAGAAGCGCGTCCTCGCGGAAATCGCCGCAGACCTGGAACGTCCCGTCCCAATGAATCGCCTGCTGCAGGGAGACGTGGGTAGCGGCAAAACCATCGTCGCTTTGCAAGCCGCGGTGATCGCCATGGAAAACGGTTGCCAAGCCGCGCTGATGGCTCCCACCGAGATTCTCGCCGGCCAACATTATTTGTCTGCGCGCCGCATCCTTGCCCCCGGCGGCTATCAGGCTGAACTACTGATCAGCGGCCTCAAAACCGCCGAAAAAGTTGCGGCCCGGGAGCGCATCCGCACCGGGGAAGCCCAGCTCGTCATCGGCACCCATGCCCTCATCGAAGAAAATGTGGAGTTCCACAAGCTCGGTTTCGTCACCATTGATGAACAACACCGCTTCGGCGTCCTCCAGCGCAAAAAGCTCATGGACAAAGCCGTCAAGCACGGCCACGCCCCGCACGTCCTGGTGCTCACCGCCACGCCCATTCCGCGAACCCTTTCGCTCACGCTCTACGGCGATCTCGACGTCTCCGTGATCGACGAACTTCCACCGGGCCGCACGCCCATCGCCACACGCATGACCACCGAATCGCATCTTCCTGGCGTTTGGGAGTCCCTTCGCCGCGAAGTGGAAGCGGGCCGCCAGGCGTACGTGCTCTATCCGGTCATCGAGGAATCCAAACTGGAGTTGAAAGCGGCCATCGAAGAGCACGAGCGCCTCTCCAAACTGATCTTCCCCAAGCTGCGCGTCGGTCTGCTGCACGGCCGCCTCCCCAGCGAAGAAAAGGAAGATGTCATGCAGCGCTTCCGGCGCAACGAAATACAAATCCTCGTGGCCACCACCGTCGTCGAAGTCGGCGTGGACGTGCCCAATGCCACCGCGATGGTCATCGAGCATGCCGAGCGTTTCGGCTTGTCGCAGTTGCACCAGCTTCGCGGCCGCATTGGCCGCGGCGCTCAGAAATCGCACTGTATCCTGGTTGCCCCGCCGCGCTTAACCGACGAAGGCCGCGCCCGCCTGGAAACCATGGTGCGCACCAACAACGGTTTCGAAATTGCCGAAACCGATCTCCAGTTGCGCGGCCCTGGCGAATTTTTCGGCACGCGCCAGTCGGGTGACCTCGGCTTTCAGGTAGCCAGCCCACTGCGCGACCGCGAATTACTCGAACTCGCTCGCAAAGAAGCCTTCAGTCTCGCGGAAGATCCCTCCATGAAAAACGCCTTGCAGGATGTTTTGCGCGTTCTCCCCGGCGAATGGCAGCGTCGTTACCATCTTGCGCGCATTGGGTGAGGACAATAACATGCGCGTCATCGCTGGAAAATACCGCAGTCGCCATCTGAACAGCCTCACAGGCCTCGACCTCCGTCCCACCAGCGACCGCCTCCGCGAGACGCTCTTCGATATTCTCGGCGATCTCGTTGTAGGCTCCCGCTTCATCGACGCTTTCGCTGGCACCGGTGCCGTCGGCATCGAAGCCCTGAGCCGCGGCGCGCGGACTGCCATATTCATCGAAAAACACGGTCAGGCTGCCGCCTTAATTAAAAAAAATCTCGCCTCGCTCGAAATTCAATCCGGAGCACGTGTTCTTCCCGTTGACGTCCTTCGCGGTCTGGACATTCTTTCCAAGGAAAACTCGCCCGAAAGCGAAGCGTTGGAAATATTTTTTATCGATCCGCCATACGACCATGCCGCCGATTACGATCGCGTGCTCTCCTACCTCGGTTCTGCTACTCTGTTCGCCGAGGGCACCCTGGTCATCGCGGAGCATCGCCGCAATTTTGAACTCCCGCAGGTTGCGCAAAATTTACAGAGCGTGCGCGTGTTGCGTCAGGGCGATGCCAGCCTTACCTTTTATCGGGTGATGAGAAAAAACTCAGCGGATGATCACACCCCCGTGGAGTAAACCCCTTACGCGACACGATCATCTATTCTCTTTTATACCCGCGCCATGTTCCCGGAGTCCTCGGGTGTCACACGGCAAGCACGATATAATGGAAGGCAGATGTTTCGTAGATTTCAGGTCAATCCCTTCGATTTGCTCGGCCAGAACGAGATCTACCCCTACCCGGTGTTTCTACCGGGTCAGGGCGAGCCGAAGCTCACCATCGCGTGGAACAGTTTCCATCAAAATTTCCTCAGTGAACTCGGCGCCTTTTTTCGATGGACTCGCGTTCCCAAGGGCGATCCAAAGGGCAACATCTTTAAGGATTGCCGCATTCAACGGC
The DNA here is from genome assembly GCA_963776365.1 of Candidatus Acidiferrales bacterium. Classification (GTDB taxonomy): domain Bacteria; phylum Acidobacteriota; class Terriglobia; order Acidiferrales; family UBA7541; genus Acidiferrum. Next base: position 136,474 of record CAVZMQ010000003.1, read on the forward strand.
GCATGCCCTATCGCGCTCTCGTTGCCGCCGCCCTCTGGCACGTCGTTTTCTTCGTTGTGCCCTGGCCCAAGCTTCCCATTTCTCCAAAGCGTGTGGCAGCGCTGGACAACACGCAACTGACCTGGTCCGGTCCTGTCGAGGACTTACCCCTGCTCGACATTCCCAAGAAGGCGCCGAAATCCAATTTAGCGAAGGCCCCAACGAACGAACCACTCGCCGAGAATACCGACGCCTATCATCCGCGCCAAAGAATCTTTACCGACCCCGCACATCCCAACCATCCGCGCCAGACTTTAGTTCAACTCGACACGCCGGCGGATGCGCCCAAATTCGTTTCCTCGCTCCCCAACATCGTTCAACTCGCTGGCCCCGTTGCGCCCGCGCGCCCGCGCCTGGAGATCAGCGAGCACACTCTTGCCAAGCTTCGCCCAAAGGAAGTTAAGAAGAAGATTGCAACCACCGATGCTCCCGCTCCCGATTTGCCAAATACGGAAACACGTCCGGCAGACATGAGCATTGTCCCGCTCACCGATAGTCCCGCGAAGCCTCGACTCGAAATCAATGCCGGCGTTGCGCCGCGCCTTGCCGATCGCGCACAAACGGGCGATGCGGTTCCTGCGCCGGATATCGCCACCGCCGCCGGGAATGCCCAAGGACCCACCGTGATCGCCTTGTCCTCCGCTCCGGCGCCTCCCGCTCCCGTGGTTGAAGTGCCACCAGGGAATCTCACGGCGCGGGTGGCCATTTCTCCAGAAGGAAAAGGAAATGGGACTGGCGGCGGTTCGGCGAACCCTCCCAACTCGGGCAATGGTGCGGGTTCCAAATCCGGCGACCCTGCGGGCAAGAGCGAAATCGGCATCAGCATCAGCGGCGGCAATCCCAAACCCAACGCTACCGTTTCTGGTCTAGGTGGCGGCGGCAAACTCGTCCTGTCAACACCGAAGTCCGGTTACAAACGTCCCGACCCGAACGACAAGATCGACGATCCACCCGAGCGCACGGGTCCCCCGAACTTTGCCTTGCTTGCTCCGGGCGCCGCTCCCGAAGACGTTTTCCGAGCGCATCGCGTCTATTCCATGACCGTGGATATGCCCAATTTGAACAGCGTGACTGGCAGTTGGGTCATTCATTTTTCGGAAATGCGCCTTCCCGGCACGCCGCAGGCGTCCGGCCCGCTCAGTGCTCCCGACCCTTTGCACAAGGTTGATCCTAAATATCCACCGGATCTAATCCAGGAACATGTGGAGGGCGAAGTGATCTTGTACGGGGTCATCCGCTCGGACGGCAGTGTCGATAGCATTCAACTGGTCCGTAGCCTGGACCAGCAACTCGACGCCAACTCCAAGCTCGCCTTCAGCCAGTGGAAGTTCCGCCCAGCCACGAAAGATGGCCAGCCTGTCTCCATCGAGGCCATCGTGCACATTCCATTTCGCGGCCCGCAGCGGGAATAGCTGCCAATTATTGCGCAGGAAATCCGGATTCGTACAGTTTCACCAGCGTATACAGCGCGTGATTCACGGGAACTGCCACCCCCAATTGCGCTCCCAGTCGCGCCACATACCCATTCAATGAATCAATTTCCGTACGCTTCCCGCGCGCCAGATCTTGCGCCGTGGACGACCGTGTTCCCCGCATCTGCTCCGCAATCTTGAACGAACCTGCTATCGCCGCCTTAGGATCGTCCAATCCGGGCGGATGGATCCCCTTCGCGCGGGCTACATGCAGTGTTTCGTAGACCGCCAGCTCAACCAATTTCTTGGCGTCCTCGCTAGCGATAATTTCTCCATAGGTGACGCGGCCCAGCGCTGAAATCGCGTTCAGCGCGCAATTCCATACCAGTTTTGTCCACAGTTCACCTTCGATATTTTCGGAAATCCGGCAGGGAACCTTCGCCGATGTACACAACGCTGCAATCTTCTCTGTTTTTTCATTCTGCGGGCCAATCACTAGATCTCCGCGTCCCAGATGCTTGATTGTTCCAGGCTCGGGCATAGACGCCGCCACATAAACCACCGCGGGCAACGCCTCAATCCCCGCCGCGGCGCGAATCTCCTCCGCGTTGTTCACTCCATTTTGCAAACTCACCAGCAACGCACCTGGCTTCAGTATCGATGCCAGTTCTTTCGAAACACTTGTCGTACTCGTTGTTTTCACGCAAAAGAGCACTGCGTCGGCATCGGCGACGTCAGACAATTCCGTGGACGCCTGCGGATGCACCCGTTCCTGAAACTGATAGGAATCGATGAACAGTCCAGCACGCCGTACGGCCGCCACGAACGCCGGCCGCCCGATCATCATCACCGGCACTCCCGCGCGCGCCAGCATGCCCCCAAAGTACCCGCCAACGGCTCCAGCGCCCACCACCGCGACCTTAGTTTTCTTGTCGACTGTGCTCATGCACCCTTGTGCGACCCTTAACAAAGATTCGTTATTCCCAACGAAGTCCGCGAAGTGAGGAATCTCTCTGATTCGTTCAGCGCCGGGATCAGAAATGATTCCGCAATTCACGAAATGCCGGCAGAATCACCAATTTCCCCGAGCCCGACACCACCGTCTCATGCTCCAACTGCCACGTATTCACGTGCGGAATGTACACCGCATTCAATCCCGCCTGCATCGCCGGATTAATATCGCTTCTTGGACTATTCCCGATCATCCAGCCCTGCGTCTTCACAATTTTGTGTTTGTTCACCAGTTCCGTGTAGGTCTTCGCGTCTTTTTCCCCCACAATTTCGATTGCCTCAAAAAAGCCTTGCAGCCCGGATCGTTCGACCTTCGCCGCCTGTTCCGCCGGTTCGCCCTTGGTAAATAAAATCAGCCGGTGCCGTCCGGTCAGATACGCCAACGTTTCCGGCACGCCATCTAGAATCTTCGGTGGCGTCTTCTCGAGCGCTACCACGCGGTTATGAATCTCCGCGAGCACCTCGCGCCGTGCCATCTGGTCTGCTAATTTGATGTATGTCTCTTCCAGCGATCGCCCAAAACTGCGCACGCCGTACCCGTACTGGCGTATGTTCTTTCGTTCCGTTTCATTCAAAATATGCCGGATGTATGCGCGGCTATACCCGCTCGGTTCCACCAGGCTGATGAAATCCTCAATCAGCTTTTCGAAAAATACATTGTTCTCCCACAGCGTGTCGTCCGCATCAATCAGCAGCGTGTTTCGTCTCATGGTCTCAGCGTTGCAGCATTACCGCGACGCGGCTTTGCGTTCTCCCGAGCTGAGCTGCTGCAGAATGGACTGCGCTAACTTCTGGATCTCCCCGAAACGCGTGAGGTATTCCTGAAACTCATGATTCAACAATTGCGCGTCTTGCGGCCCTAGCTGGTTTCTCAGGATCATATCGCGCAGTTTCACTGGGTGAGGTAGTATCGCCTCTTCCTGCAATTCCTCAAGCGCTTGATTCGGATCGTAGTGGTACATAGCCATCCCCCAAAGAGTCGCCGCCGTCAACGGTCGTGCCACTTTAACATTTATTCTACGCAAAAGAGCCCGCGCACACCTCGGGTTGATGCGCAAAGGCAGGTTCGGTCAAGCCGCGGAAGTGCGGACGGGTACGAATTCGTATCGATCGATTTTTGCGGCAATGCCTGTTTTCCCGTTGTCGGTAGGCTCGATGCGCACTACCTTGCCATGACAACGGATGCTTACGTCGCCCGCGGCGATCATCTGTTGCGGTAGCGTAAGAATAAAATCGATTTCCGTACCATTCTCAAAATGTGCTTCGGTCAGAAAATACAATCCTCGATAACTAACGTCTCGGGTGTTGGCGCGCAGCTCTGGACTGCTTGCATCGTGAGCCAGGACGCGCACCGGCAAGGTCATCGTAAAGCGCCTTGCTTCGCGCCGATCAGACAAATCGCCCATGCGGGCCCCCTGTTTGCCAAATTGGCTCGAAAGTAACATCCGCCCACTCAAACTGCAACGCGAATTCCTATAAAAATGGCTCTAGTACTTGCAGTCCTACCTCGTTGCAGGACTAGAACCGGTGTGCACTACGAATCATTGGTCGGGATGTTCTTCGGGCACGAATCGGTTACACTTTTTCCTTCATTTCCTTTGGCCACTCATGCAGATTCATCACGACTCCCGCAATTTTTTTCTTCCTGGGCCCGTCGGCAGGCTGGAAGCTATCCTCTGGACTCCCACTCGCCCGGGACGTGCTTCGCTCGCTGCCGTGTTCTGTCATCCTCATCCGCTGTTCGGCGGCACGTTACACAATAAAGTCGTGTACCAGGCCGCAAAATCGTTGGACTCTCTGGGCATTCCGGTGTTGCGTTTCAACTTTCGTGGCGCTGGCCTAAGCGCTGGAGAGCATGATCGCGGTCTCGGCGAGCAAGGTGATGTGCAAGCTGCCGTAGATTTTCTCGTGCAGCAGTATCCTGACGTTCCCTTGCTCGTCGGCGGTTTCAGTTTTGGTAGCTGGGTGGGCTTGCGCGTAGGGTGCGCCGATGCTCGCGTCCACGAGTTGATCGGACTCGGCATTCCCGTGAACAGTTCGGACTTCAGCTATCTCCAAACCTGCGACAAACCCAAGCTCATCGTGCAAGGAACCGAGGACCAATACGGCTCTTGGGAAAAGGTCGAGCCCGTTGTGGCCCGCATGGCGGGTGATACCCGTCTCCATTTCATTCAGGGCGCCGGTCACTTTTTCACCGGCCACCTGGACCAGTTGGATCAGGCCATCACCGCGTGGCTGAACGAACGCCACCCCGAACTGCAAAAATTAGTGAATCTTTAGAATTTTTCCTTAAATAGAGAAGCCGTCATTCCGAGCGTAGCGAGGAATCTCTCTTCGATCACAACCTTGCTCAGTCCCAGCACTACCTACGCCCCGCCACCTCGCGAGAACAACTTACTAAACTCTTCCAATCCCGCCGGCGCCACTTCCACTAACCGCGTATTCGCCTCGACGTGCGCTGTGCGCGACATGCCCACCAACGAGGCCGCAATCCCTGGCGCCGACCGCGCAAACTGTAGCGCACGCTCCGCGTCATTTTCCAGCCCAAGGGCCTCCCCCACAAATCCCGGCAAGTTTTGTGCCACTTGCCCTTGCAGCAGCGACGCAGACGCAATCAGCTTGATGCCCAACTCGTCTGCCGCCTCCATAATCGTTTTTATTCCTCCCGCAAGCTGCTGATTTCCCAGCGTCAGCGCTTCCGTCATTGCCAGGTTGAACGGCAGTTGTAGGAACCGGAAGTGATGTTTCTCGCCCGCGATTTCCTCCGCGATACTGGCAATTTCCGTTAGTTGCATGGCATCTCGCGCGGATTTTTCCTGACGAAAACCATTCCAGGTGGCCATCCCGTAATACTGAATCTGATCCCGAGCCACCGCCGCTTCCAAAAATACAAATGCGTCGCGCACCCGCTTCAGGAACTCCTCCGGCGCAATCTCCGAAAGCTGCGCTTCGGGATTGTGCAAGTAAAACACGTCGACGCAATCCACTTGTAAATTCTTCAAGCTGCGTCCTAATTGATTTTCCAGGTAGCGCGGCGTCATACAGTGGCTGCCCGCGACAATATCCTTAGCCGAAAAAACTCCCCTCTGCACGTATTCTTCGAAGAAATAACGATTGGGGTCGGCTGGCATGTTGCCGTCGGGCGTCAAATAACCGGCCTTTGTGCAGATCACAATTTCATCGCGCTTGATGCCTTTGTGCGCGAGCACTTTCAGCGCCGTCCCAATCGAGCGTTCACTCCGCTGCAATCGATAATTGATCGCCGTATCAATCAAGTTGATGCCAGACTCCACCGCCGCTACAATCGCCGCGGTATAGCTCGCATCCGTGGAATCGTTTGGCTGCCCCAGGTACGTCCCAATGCCCAGCGAGGACAGCAGCAATCCCTCGGCTTGCCGGAAGTGCCCATCAGCCGCTACTCCTCGAAACTTTTCCGCATACCTCGCCGTGCCTTCCGCCGTCGCCCCTCGACTCATCTCGGTTCCTCTCCTTGCATCTTTCCATCCGTACCACCAGCTTGCGTGCCCTCTTCCTTCTTAGGTGCCAGGAGCCGCGAACAGGCCCGCAAGATCCTCCGGTACGGCCAATCCTTCTCTCGATAAAATATTTCGCCTTCCCGCGGATTGCTGAAAAACCAGCGCGCCAGCAGTCCCAGATGCTCGCTCAACTCGGCCGCGCACTCTCGCGCCGAAACGTTTTTTGCGGAACCACCGTTGCTGACGCTTTCCAGATAGTCCCGCACCGTCTCTTCCGCCGACGTAGGCTTGCCCGTATCTTCGAATCGCAAGAAGAAAGGTTCCACGAGTCTACCGCTGCGCACTGCAAAAAACGCGATGGTGTGCTCGTTGGCCGTGCGTTGCAGAATCACCGCGTTCAGATCCTGAATTCTTCGCGCCAATTCCGGTTTGCCCCGCAACACGTCGTCCAGCTTCTCCAGTTTCTTGTGAATTGCCGCAGCTTTCTCGAAATCCAGTTGTTCGCTCGCTACTTCGCGATCCCTGGCGAAGGCGTCGTGCAACGACAGGCTGTTCGTGTCCAGGAACTGCACCAACTGGCCCACTTCCTCGTCGTACACTTCCTTCGAACACCCTGCAAAACACGGCGCCAGGCACATCTTCATTTCCGAATAAATGCAACCGGGGAACGTCGGATCGCGCCGGATCTTGATCTGGCACCGCCGTACCTTGAAAAAATCCAGCATCTTTTCCGCAAAGCCTTCCGCGGAACGCCGTGAAGCAAACGGCCCATAATACACTCCAGATGTCGGTTCGCCTTGCTCATTCACCATGATCCGCCGCGTTACAAAACACCGCGGGTACGCGTTACGCAAATTCACCTTCAGTACCGGCGCAGGCCGAAGCCGCATCAGCTCCCGGTAGCGCTTTGGAAAAATCTGCTTGGCGTTTAGGTAATACGCGAGTGCTTGCTCAAATGCCGAACCAGTCTGCCGGTAACGCACCACGTGCGCAAACTGGCGCAGATTTAGCCGCTTGCTTGTGGGGTCCGGCGGCCCCAGCAACCGCTGCAATCGTCTCCGCAAATCCGCGGTGCGAATCAAATACGGCTCTGCAGTTTCTTCTGGGGAGGAAATCAGACAAACCGCCGGTTTGGCCGGCAATAGGGAGAGAAATTCCGCTTCTTGCTCAGGATGGAATTCCAGGCCAGCGTCCAGTTCCAGCACTTTCTCAGGATACTACGGACCTGATCGCCAAAGAATTCCGTCATTCCGAACGGAGTCCGCGGAGTGAGGAATCGCTCTTAAGTATATGCAGGCGAGAAGCCCGCCTATCCCTTCAGCACCCACCCCGCAATCACCAGGCGCTGAATCTCGCTGGTGCCCTCGTAAATCTCCGTGATCCGCGCGTCCCGGTAAGCCCGCTCCACGGGATACTCCCGGCTATATCCGTATCCGCCATGAATCTGGATCGCTTTATGAGTCACACGCGTGGCCATTTCGCTGGCAAACAATTTGGCCGTGGCCGCCTCCAGGCTGAATCGCCCGCCGCTGTCCTGCTTCCATGCCGCCTTGCGCACCAGCAATCGTGCCGCATCGATTTCCGTAGCCATATCCGCCAGCATGAATTGAATCGCTTGGAATTGCGCAATCGGATGTCCGAACGCCATGCGTTCCTGTGCCCACTGCAACGCCGCCTCAAACGCGCCCTGGGCAATTCCTGTGGCTTGCGCGGCGATGCCAACTCTGCCCCCATCCAGCGTAGACAGAGCCACCTTGTACCCTTCGCCTTCCTTACCAATTCGATTCGCTTCTGACACTTCGCAATCGGTGAATACCAGTTCGCTGCATGCGGTCGCGTTAATTCCCAGCTTTTTCTCTTCCTTGCCCACCCGGAATCCCGGCGTCCCTTTCTCCACCACCATCGCGGTAATCCCTTTTTCGCCCTTCTCGGGTTCGGTGTTCACATACACAATCGCGGCGTCGGCTACTCCGCCATTGGTGATCCACGCCTTGGTTCCGTTGAGCACATACTTGTCGCCCTTTTTCACGGCCTTGGTCTGTAACGCCGCGGCGTTGGACCCAGCTTGCGGCTCTGTCAACGCATAACAACCGATCATTTCTCCCCGCGTGAATGGCAATAGAAACCTTTTCTTCTGTTCCTCGGTTCCAAATCGATGAATCGGATCGCAGAACAGCGAATTCTGTACACTCAGAATCACGCCCGTGGATGCGCAGCACCGCGATATTTCCTCGATCACGATGGTATACGCGATGTGGTCGAAGCCCGCGCCTCCTTGCGCTTCCGGGAAGGCCACACCCGTCAATCCCAGCTCCGCCGCCTTCTTGAACAGTTCCCGCGGGAAATGCCCGGTCTCGTCCAATTCCTTCGCCAGCGGCCGTACTTCCGACTCGGCGAACTCCCGCACGCTTTTCTGCAGCAACTTTTGCTCTTCGTTCAATTCCAGATTCACGATTCTTCTCCCGCGCCGGTTCACGCTTTATTCAGCGGAACATGCCCGCACTCCAAGCACATGGCAACCCGCTGACCAACATAATAAGAAATGCGCAATACGCGTACCCAAGGGGACCACCAGGGGAACGCTGCTTGTAGGCTTTCAGGATGGCGTCTTGATCGCATCCGAACATTTTCACTCTCGCGTTCTGGGGCAGACGAGCGTTTACTCTTCGTAATATTTGGACCAGCGTGGCTGTGCCAGCCATGGCAAAAAGAATCCCGGCGATAAATCGCGATAAGGTTCTCGACGACAGGGATTCACAATCCGATGAATACCGGCAAGTCATTACCCTTCCACCGTTTCCATCAGGGATTCCATGCCCCCTTCATTCGCTCATAAGTGGCGCTCAATTCCTCGGGCAGCATCCGCGTCTCTCCGGTCACGGTCATAAAATTTGAATCCCCAAACCATCGCGGCAGCATGTGCAGATGCAAATGCCCCGCCACGCCCGCGCCTGCGGCCCGCCCCAGATTCATGCCGAGGTTCACGCCATGCGGCTTGTAGCGTTCGTAATATACACTTTCCACCTTCCGCGCCAACTCCATGATTTCGTCCAGCGTGCCCGCTTCGCACGCATTCAGTTCCGCCACGTGTGTATACGGGACGATCATCACGTGCCCGCTGGTATAAGGAAAGCGGTTCAGAATTACGAACGCCTTTTTCCCACGATGAACGATCAACGCCTTTCTATCGTCATTCAGCCTCAGCGCATGACAAAAGATGCAATCCGGCTGTACTTCTTGCGCAGACTCGGCCATGTACTGGAAACGCCACGGTGTCCATAAATAGTCCATTGGAGTCTGGTCCTGAAAAGTCCTTTCCACTCAGAATAGCATTCGCGGATGACAGATATCAGCGATCAGATATCGGCCACCAGCGCGCTCGCACTCTCCCGATATCCGATATCTTTTATCGGAGGTCTCCTCCGCAACAAAAACGCCCCGATTGCCGGGGCGCTTTCTTCTGCTCAACCATTACTTACTACCACCCTCGCCTCACGCCGGCGGCGCCTCACTCGGAGCCGCAGCCGCCGCTTCCGGGCTATTCACAAAATCCTTCAACTCCTTGCTGGGTTTAAAGAACGGAATCTTCTTCGCCGGAACTTCCACCTTTTCCCCGGTCTTGGGATTACGCCCCACGCGCCCACGCCGCTGCCGCGTCCGGAAACTTCCGAACCCTCGAATTTCGATCTTGTCGCCCTTCTGTAGCGCGTCGATGATGCTTTCGAAAATGGTCTCGACGATGGTTTCAGACTCTTTTCGTGGAAGTTCCGTGATGCGAAGAACTTCTTCGATCAGGTCTGCTTTGGTCAATGTCGGTTGCTTTGTCATCTTCGCCTAGCCTCTTCAATCGTCAGTTCACAACCATCTGGAGCGAGGCGACTTAGAGGACATCGCCTGCCTGGTTGATCCTCTTCCTATCACTAAAATGACCCGCAGGTAAATGACTTTTCCTGCCGGGTAGCCTTGAGGAGGAGACTCCCCTCTGTTGCTTACCGGGACGACAGCTTTTGCTTCAGGGCATCCCCAATGGTCGCGGTCGATGACGACTTCGACGTCTTATACTGTTCGATTTCACGCCGCTCCTGCTGCCGCACAGCCGCGCGATAACTCAACCCAATCCGCCGCGTGTCGTGGCTGATTTTGATGATCTTGAAGTCATATTCCTTGCCTGGTTCGAGCGGCCCCGCGCTCTTCAGCGGCCCGGTGGTCGGACGGAAGCTCGACGGCCCCTCGTCTCGGCGCTTGCGTTCTTCAATCTCCGTGTTGTGGCACAGGCCTTCGATGTTGTCTCCCAGTTCCACGAATGCGCCAAACGTGGCGATTCGCGACACCTTGCCCTTCACCACGTCGCCCACCTTGTGCGATTTGAACCAGTCGCCCCAAATGTCGTTTACCTGCTTCATGCCCAACGACACGCGCCGGTTCTCCGGGTCGATCCGCAACACCTTTGCGGTAATGGGCTCACCCTTCTTGAACACTTCGTGCGGATTCTTCACCCGGCCTGTCCAACTCACGTCGCTGACGTGCACCAATCCATCGAATCCATCCTCAATCTCGATGAACGCGCCAAACTCCGCGATGTTCCGCACTTTGCCGGTCACCACCGTGCCTACCGGGTACTTCTCCGCCACCAATAGCCATGGATCCGGCTGCGCCTGCTTGATTCCCAACGACACGCGTCGGTCGCTCGGCTTGATATCCAGCACCACCACATCGACTTCTTCGCCGGCTTTCACCACTTTCGAAGGGTGCGTTGGCTTCTTCGCCCAGCTCATCTCCGTCACGTGGACCAGGCCCTCAATCCCGGGCTCCAATTCCACGAACGCGCCGTAATCTACCACGCCCACAACCTTGCCCTTGTATTTGCCGCCCGCGGGATAGCGTTCCGCCGCGTCAATCCACGGGTCCTTCATCAATTGCTTCAGTCCAAGCGAGACGCGCTGCTTGTCCTTGTCGAACTTCAGCACCGTCACGTCCAGCTCTTGCTCCGGCTTTACCACATCGCTCGGATGCCGCACACGACCCCAGCTCAGATCGGTCAGGTGCAGCAAGCCGTCCAGCCCGCCGATGTCCACGAACGCGCCGTAGTCAGTCACGTTCTTCACCGTGCCGTGCACCACCTGACCTTCCCGCAGCTGCTCCATCAACTCCGCGCGCTTGGCGTGCAGCGTTTCCTCGAGTAGCGCCCGCCGGCTCACCACTACATTACCGCGCCGCCGGTTCAGCTTGGTGATGCGCACATCCACGTTGGTGCCCACCAGTCCATCCAGGTTCGCCGTGGGCCGCAGGTCGAATTGCGAGCCCGGCAGGAACGCGCGCACGCCGATATCCACCACCAGCCCGCCCTTGATGCGGTCCACCACCTTTGCGCTGATCGTTTCTTTGGCCTTGAACTGCGCGTCAATGCGTTCCCAGGTCCGCCGCCGCAGCACTTTCTGATAGGACACGATCACAAAGCTGTCTTTGTGCTCGCCGGTGCGTTGCACTTCAATCGTGGAATTCGGATCGGGCCGCGGAATATCGGATTCCTGGAACTCCGCCGCCGGAATCAGCCCCTCGGTCTTGCCGCCCAGGTCCACCACCACGCCGTTTTCGGTGTACGCGACGACCTTCACTTCAATAATTTCGTTTTGCGCTGCCTGTTCTGGCGGCTCGCTGTACTGCTCGATGAGCTTGCTCATCTCCTCAGCGCCGGCGGCTTCTTCCGCAGCGGCGGCGGCTTCCGCAGCGGCGGCGGCCGTTTGTGCGTGCGCTTCGGCAACGTTGTGCGCCTCTTCAGGCTTTACGTGCTCCGCAGGTGCCGGCGTCACCGCAGGGGCAGGTGCTTGCTCGTGCGATACACCCGGGTTCTGCTCGCTCGCATGTGCTTCCGCGGCTACTTGTTCTTCCGGCTGGTTTGGTGACTCTGCTTCTTGTGCGGGTACGGCTGCTGTGGACGATACGGGGTTCTCATTATCGAAAGAAGTCATGATTACGTCGCCTCCGGGATGTTTTTATCCCTGTTTGGGTCAGGTCAATCCTTGCGGAATCCCTACCGGGGTAATGCAAGGAGGGTTACAACTCGGCAGCACTCAAGGTGATCTGCTTCGCAGTAACTCGGTCTCGATTCAACTGGATGCCGTGCAGATGCGGGCTCCCGCCTCCGTACGAAACACCCCAGCAAGCATACGCGCCGCCTCGCGCCCATGTCAATCAAACGGCAATTGTGGCAACGATTCCGTAACGAGTGTTGGCTGAGGTGGAACTTAAGTAGGTTTAGAGCAGCGTTGAAGCGTTTCTGGCCAAGAGACGGATGAGCAGGGTAATTCGCATAGCTTTTCGAGGGTGAATAACAGGTCCGCGGGGCCATTTCGAGGAGTCCACTGACAGGAAGACCGCGATGCGGATTCCAGGGGCGAGTCGAAGTTCGGACGAGATAGTGCGGAAAACTTCAGGGCGACATGCCGGCGGGGGCTACCTCACTGTAGAGTTCAGCAGCGATGAGTCTGGCCCAGAAGATTTGCGTCTTACCCTGGCGTACGGAGGGCTTCACATTGCGCGCCAGGAAGACATGAAAAATGTTGTAAGCCAGGAAGGCCACGAGCAAAAAGCATTCGATGGCGCCTGGGTTATGCTTGAAGACGTGATCGGAGTGCCATTCGTTGGCCAACTCGTTGAAGGCATAATTCTCGATATCCCATCGTTGGTGCCCTAAATGGACGATGCGATCGACGGGAACTTGCGCAGGCGGTAGCGTGGTCGCCCAGATCCAATCACTCGTTTTTGACTCGTGTTGCTTGTGGAGTTGTCGGCGAACCGTGTAGGTCTCCAGGGAACGAACGACGCGCACCGGGGCCTGCACCTGGGGCCAGGAGAGTAAGTCTGGAAAATCCCACCAGCGGCACGAGCGGGATCGATAGCTACCCGGCTGAGGCGCCACATGGTCGAATAACCCAGCCACGTCCTGATAAAGATTGCGCCGTTCATCCTTGAGCACCACCAGAGCGTGTTTGCCGCGAGCGAGCAAGAAGTTGAAAAAAGGCGCCTCGGCATAGAGCGCGTCGGCGAGCACCAAGTCGAAGGCCCGCGGATAGGCGGGGATCACGCGCGCCAACAGGCGCAGGGCCGTTTCCACTTCATCCTCGCCGGGCCGCTGCGGCTCATGATCCAGGAGCAAGCGCACGGCCTCCCGTCCCGGCAGCGCACCGGGCAGCAACAGCAACGTGACCTGCCGATGATAAAACTGGATGCGATCACCTTCCGCACCGTGAATGGTTCGCTGCAAACAGCCGGAACAATGACGCAGGTAACTGGCGTGGCTTTCGTGACCGTCGAGCACGACCACTCCCAAGCCGTAAATATCCGGCAAGGCTTTGTTCCGTTTCAGACGCTCGTAAACGTCGTGAATCCCTTGTCGCAGCCCATTGGCATTGAGCAGAGCGTGGACGCGTCCCAGGGTGTCTGCACTGAAGGTCGGCTCTTCGAGCCAACACTGCCAAAAGCGGGCTCGGCCGACCTGTTCCCAAGCGTTGATGCTGCCCATCCTGGCCCAAAACAACACGAGCGACGATTTCACCACCGCTGCGGTGGAAATGCGCGGTTTCTCTCTTCGGTCGGAAACCAGTGTGACAATGTCTTTGGAGAGTTGAAAAATCTTTTCCGAATAGGCGATCAGGCGACGAAGAACGATTATCGTTTCTTTTCCTGAAGTCGTTTCCATTCCAACTCGGAAACTTCCTCAATCAGTTCCTGCATCAGGTGATAGTCGTTAACGGCTTGGCGAACGCGTTGCTGCCAGGCTTTTGGGACACAGATCTGACGAAGCTTCCCCGCTTGGCTCTGCACCAGGTACAAAGACTTATGCAGTTCCCCTCGCGCGCAACGGCAATTCGCCTTGCCACAGGTGCCCGCACGTTCCGAGAGAGTGCCACGAAGAAACCATTGACCGGAGGAAAGCTGTGCAATGCGGGAACGGAAGTTGCGCTCCGATGGCGGAGAGTTTGGTTCGGCTGAGAGGGTCGCTCATACCTTATACACAGTATATATACAAGATTCAAAGAAAAGTCAAGAGCAAAAACACAATGCGAATTTGCTCTCTGAGCGTACCTCGGCTAAAACATGAATGGAATCAAACAGTTTGGTCGGTTAACAATCTTCGTTGCGGAACCGCTGCAATTGTGGCAATTGCGGCACGACACGAAAGCGGAACTGCTAAACCCAAGCGCCCCATTTCGGGAAGTTTGACTCCGCACCACGGGCAGAACTTGATCTCGACAACCGACGATTCGCCGTCGTGAACAATCAGGCCATAGCCACCTCGAACGGCAGTGACTTGAGCGTCGGGCATTCTGTGCGCTGGTTGTGAACATCGCATTTGCGGTTCAATTCTTGGTCCATTCGATGGCAACAATGTGTGGTCATTTGGTCCTGCCGCTACCGCCACGGAGATAGTCCGGGCCAGTAAAGAGGAGACTAAGCCCACGCGCGGCCGGACTGGGTGCGTTCTCTCCGGAAATCGGAGGCGCTAAGGTCCACCGTCCGGCACATCTCATACAACCGAGACCGCATCCGTGTGCCAATTCTTTGCTCGAGGGAATCTTCCCGGACGGCCGCAACCAATTTTCCGTTGGGAAGACTGGTAGTTTTGCCTTCCGAAATCGGATTATCCACATAATTGGTGGTGATAATCGTGGTCCGTTTCTCGTTGTATCTCGCGTTCAGCACGATGCTGACAATATCCCTTACCCAATCTGATGGCTTGGTCGCTCCCAAATCGTCCAGAACTAAAATCTCCGCGGCCCGGATGGGTTCCAGAATGCCCATTTCCGTCGACTCACTCGCCGAGTTGTAACTCGCCTGAATCTCCTTCAACAGTTCCCGGTAATCGCAAAATAATCCGCCGTGCCCGCGATGAATCAATTCTTTGAGGGCCGCCACCGCCAAATGCGTCTTTCCCACTCCCGAGGGCCCGGCCAACAATAATCCCTGCTCGGTTGCGGGATAGTCCCGCAAAAATCCTTCTACCTGCAGTTTGGCGTGCTTCAAAGACTGTTGCTGCTGCGCCGTGCCAATATCCGTCGAAAAGCTCTCAAAATCGCAATGCTCGTAGCGCTTCGGAATCCGCGCGCGCTCCATCACTTTTCCCGCGCGTTCCTCCATTCCGCATTCGCACGCCACCGCCATATTTCCCTGTGGGCCGTCCTTCCGCGCCACCATCTTCCATCCCGTTCCTCTGCATAACGGACAATCTTCCCGTGCCATATCACCCTTTGGAGTGCGGCGGCTTGCCGCCGCTTTTGCGGTCCCAGCCCGCAAGAAATCCATCCGCGGGACACGCTCTAACCCATCTTACGTCCCGCTCCACGCACTCACAATGACCCTCATTGCGGAAATCTGTGCACAAAAAAAGGACTCCAGGTTTGGAGTCCTTGCAAGCTCCGATGTGATGTGCAAAACCAAGCAGGCTTCAGTCCGAGGGGAAACTCCTGACTCCCGAATCCCGACGCCCAACACCCAACTGACGTTTCTACCTCACCACTCGCGGCAACGCCCGCACAATCGCCGTCTTCGGCGCCTTCACTTCCGTCCGCGACGCCATCCGCGATAATTCCTGCTGCACCACTTGCGCGAACTCGCCCATCTCGCGCTCCATCTCGACCATCTTTTCCCGCATATTCAAAATGATCTCGATCCCTGCCAGGTTTACGCCCATGTCCCGCGCCAGCGTCAGGATCACTTCCAAGCGCTCCAGGTCCGAATCGGTATAAAGCCGTGTGTTGCCCTGTGAACGCGACGGCTTCAGCAATCCTACGCGCTCGTACAAGCGCAGCGTTTGCGGATGCAAATTATAAATCTCCGCCACCGCACTGATCATGTAGCCCGCTCTCGCTCGTTTTTTCGACTTGACTGGCATTTTTCGCAGCTCGTTTGGAGTTATGAGTTTTAATTTCTAAGTAAAAAGGAATTCGATAGACAGTTCTAAGCTCTCAGTCCGAAGTCATAAGTCAAATCTCAGCCCGGAATTACTGAGAACTCGCTACTTACGACTTACAACCTCCTACGTCCCTGCCTTTGCAAACAAGTCCTTCCGCGGATCAGCCGGCGCCACTTCTTCCAAATCTTTCATCAACGTGCGCACGCGCTCGTCGGTCGGTTCCGGAACGATAATCTGAATCTCCACATACTGGTCGCCGCGTGCTCCGCTCTTGCCGTGCGGCACGCCCTTTTCCTTCAGGCGCAACGTGCGGCCGCTGCTGGTCCCCGGAGGAATACGCACCAGCGATCGCCCATCGATTGTGGGCACCTCGATTTTCGCTCCCAACGACGCTTCTGGCACCGTCACCGGCACCTTGGTGTACAAATCATCGCCGCGCCGCTCAAAGAATTCATGTGCATGCACAATCACGCGCAAATACAAATCGCCCGGGGGCGCGCCCAGGGTCCCCACGTTGCCTTTGCCCGGCACGCGTACACGCCCGCCGTTTGCTACGCCCGGCGGAATACGCACATCAATCGTTTCGGTCTTTCGAACGCGTCCCTCGCCGCCGCACGTTCGGCATGGCGTATACAGCTTCCCGGTTCCGCCGCAACGGCTGCACGGCACGTTGAAGCGCATTTTCCCCGCAGTTTGTTGAATGGAGCCCGTGCCGTTACACGTCGGGCAAGTTTGTGGCGTGCCGAGCGTGCCCGTGCCATGGCAAGTCTCGCAGGTATCCAGTCGCGTGACCTGCAGTTTCATCACCGACCCACGCACAGCATCCCAAAATCCAATTTCAATCTGGTATTCCAGGTCGCTGCCGGGCTCTTGTTCCGGCTCGGTTGCTACGCCGCCGCGCCGCCCGCCAAAAAACTGCCCGAACAGGTCACGAAAACTCGATCCTCCTGTGCTCGGCTGCCCACCAAAATCGAATCCACCAAAATCAAAATTGACGTGTTCCCCTTCGGAGTTTGGCCTCGGTCCGTAATCCCCGGTCGGCACATTCTCGCTGTAGAAGCCGTACTGGTCGTACATCTGCCGTTTCTTGGTATCCGAAAGAACGTCATACGCTTCCTGCAGTTGTTTGAATTTTTCTTCCGCGGCTTTATCGCCGGGGTTCAGATCGGGATGGTATTTGCGGGCCAGCTTTCGAAACGCCGTGCGGATATCCTTTGCCGTCGCCTTCCGCGAGACTCCCAACAATTCGTAATAATCCTGTTTTGTGCTCGTCGCCATCTTCTCATGTCCAGAAACGCTTCTGTTCCGCCTGCGTCAGGCTGGAGCCCAGCACGAACCCCAGCCCGCGCAGCGGATGCTTTACTCTTCCCGAGTCACTGGTTACGTGTTAGTTCGGTTTCTTGTTGTCGTCCACGTCCACATACTCGGCATCGATCACGTCTCCGGGCTTATTTCCACCGCCCTGCGCGCTGCCGCCTGCAGCACCGGGAGCCGCACCCGCTCCTGCGCCAGCCGCACCGGCCTGTTGCGCGCCCGCCGCTTGCTGGCTCTTGTACAGCTCTTCCGCCATCTTGTGCAGCGTTTTCTCCACGTTCTCCGATGCCGAACGCAACCGTGGCACGCCGCCTTCGTTGATGGCCTTCTTGGCATCTTCCAACGCGGCTTCCGCCTGCTTTACGTCGCTGTCGTTCAGCTTGTCGCGGTTTTCGCGAATCGTCTTTTCGGCCTGGTAAATGATGCCATCCAGCCGGTTCCGCGCTTCCACTTCTTCCATGCGCTTGCGATCGTCCTCGGCATGAGTTTCCGCTTCGGCGCGCATCTTCTCCGCCTCATCCTTGGTCAAGCCTGTCGAAGCGGTGATGGTGATCTTCTGCTCCTTATTGGTGGCCTTGTCCTTCGCGCTGACGTTCAAAATGCCGTTCGCGTCGATGTCGAAGGTCACTTCAATCTGCGGTACGCCCCGCGGTGCAGGTGGGATCCCATCCAGCTTGAACGTCCCCAACGAGCGGTTGTCCTTGGCGAACTTCCGTTCGCCCTGCATCACGTGAATTTCCACGCCCGGCTGGTTGTCGGAAGCTGTCGAGTACGTCTCCACTTTCCGCGTCGGAATCGTGGTATTGCGCGGGATCTGCACAGTCATCACGCCGCCCAGCGTTTCCACGCCCAACGACAGCGGGGTTACGTCCAGCAACAGGATGTCTTTCACTTCCCCGCCCAATACCGCCCCCTGGATCGCCGCGCCCACCGCCACGACTTCATCCGGGTTCACGCCTTTGTGCAACTCTTTCCCGTTGAAGAAGCTGCTCACCAGCGATTGCACCTTAGGAATGCGCGTCGACCCGCCAACCAGCACCACTTCCTGGATGTCACTCGGTGACATCTTCGCGTCTTCCAATGCCTGCTTCACCGGTTTCATCGACCGTTCCAGCAGGTCGTTCATCAACTGTTCCAAACGCATCCGCGTCAGCTTCTGCTGCAAGTGGATGGGCCCGCTGGCTCCCGCGGTGATGAACGGCAGATTGATTTCCGTCTCCATCATCTGCGACAGCTCGATCTTGGCCTTTTCCGCCGCTTCCTTCAGCCGCTGCAGGGCCATCTTGTCCTTGCCCAGATCGATACCGTGCTCTTTCTTGAACTCTTCAATCAACCAGTCCACGATCCGCTGGTCGATGTCGTCCCCGCCCAGGTGCGTATCCCCGTTCGTCGATTTCACTTCCACTACCCCGCTGCCCACTTCCAGCACGGAAATGTCGAACGTGCCGCCGCCCAGGTCATATACGGCGATGGTCTCGTCGCTCTTCTTTTCCAGTCCGTAAGCCAGCGCCGCCGCGGTCGGCTCGTTGATGATGCGCTGCACGTCTAGCCCGGCAATTTCGCCGGCCTGCTTCGTGGCTTGCCTTTGCGCGTCGTTGAAGTACGCAGGCACGGTAATGACCGCCTTGGTCACCTTCTCGCCCAGAAAATCTTCGGCGGCGTTCTTCAACTTCGTCAGGATCATCGCTGAGATTTCCGGCGGGCTGTACTGCTTGCCCGCGATCTCGATGCGCGCGTCATCATGCGGACCCTTCACCACTTTGTACGGCACCCGCTTCATCTCCTCCTGTACTTCGTCGTAGCGCCGTCCCATAAACCGTTTGATCGAATAGACGGTATTTTCCGGGTTCGTCACCGCCTGGCGCTTGGCCACTTGGCCCACCAGCCGCTCCCCACTCTTGGTGATCGCTACCACTGAAGGGGTCGTTCGCGTCCCTTCTTGGTTGGGGATCACTACTGGTTCGCCCCCTTGCATTACCGCCACCACTGAGTTTGTCGTTCCAAGGTCTATACCGATAATCTTGCTCATAGCTCCCGTCCTTTACTTGTGTTCTTCCCGAATCCTTGCGCCCGCCAAACACATCCAAGGAACCAACTGGCGGTCACAAAAAGCCTTCTGCGGACGGTCCCGTTCAGGTCCTTCCGCACGTCGAAACCCCACCACTATACGAGTTGAGTGTGTTATTGTCAAGATGTTTGATAGTGATTGTAAGTATAAGCCCCTATTTTACTTACGCCTATGCCGCCCCTCCCTTCCCTAACCTCGCTCTACGACAAGACAACTTTCCTTCCTTCCCTGACAACTAACTTCCCGGGGTTCTGTCACCATGCCCAATTCTTCCATTCAAACAGAGCTTGCATAGTGAGGCACCTCTCCTCCCCTAGCTTCCCAAGGTCTCTTTTGACCTGTGATACTCTGCATCAGCGTCTGAGTTCCTGTGAAATCCAGTCTGGGAGGAATCTGTGATTCGCCGCTCTTTTTTTGCGACCTTGACCCTTGCTAGCGTAGGCACGCTCATCCTCACGGCGGCTCCCGCGGTCCAAAAATTGGCCAAGACCGCGGCGAAATCCGCCACAAGCGGCAGCTCATCTCCCGCTCCGCAGACCACCATCACCGTCGATGGCGTGAAGGAAATCGACCCCGCCAAAGCATTCGGCAGCAAGAGTGCCCCCGTCATCATGGAAGTTTTCAGCGACTTCCAATGTCCCGCCTGTAAGCAGCTCTACACCACCACACTCCTGCGCGTCACGGAAAACTACGTCGACAACAGCAAGGTTTATATGGTCCATCGCGATTTTCCCTTGCCCATGCACGCCTATTCCATGGTCGCTGCGGTTTACGCTCGTGCCGCCTGTCACATCGACAAGTGTCAACAAGTGGAACAGGCACTCTTCGACAACCAGGAGAAATGGGAAATGACCGGCGATGTGAAGGGCACGGTCGCTGCTGTGCTTACCCCGGCAGAAATGAAAAAGGTTCAAGCCCTCGTCGAGGGCGGGTCCATGCAACCCTTGGTTGACAGAGACAAGCAGCTCGGCCAGGCCATCCCGGTCAACCAGACCCCTACCACCATCATCCACACCAAAGATGGCCAGACTTACCCCGTGGTCGGTTACGTCAGCTATGATGTCTTGAAGACTCTGCTCGACCAGCTAGTGAAATAGCTCTCGTTCCCCGAAGGATTGAACATGATGCAATCCGCGCCCTTCAATTTCCGCCGCCTCATCATCTGGCTCGGCCGCATCGTGCTGGGCGCCATTTTCCTTTACGCAGGCGGTTCGAAGATTTTCCTGCCCAACAAATTCTATTGGCCTCTAGCCATGCTGAAGTTCTCCGTTGCCGCGAATTTGTCGAACTTCGGCTTCCAGGTCGCGTCTTACAAAATGCTCCCCGCCGCCGGAGTGGCCTTCGTTTCCCACGTGCTGCCATTTGCCGAAGTGCTTCTTGGCCTCCTCCTCCTAATCGGTTGGCGCCTCCGCGTTTGGGCCACCTTCGTCACCCTGTTTATGCTGGTGTTCCTTAGCGTGGTTACGCGTGCCTATGTTCTGCACATGGACATCAACTGCGGCTGCTTCGCCACTCCCGAACCCGTCAGCCTTAAGAAAATCCTGGAAGACAGCTCCATGGCTCTGCTCGCCCTGCTCATGACCATCTTCGCCTTTCAAGAATCCCGCAAGCCCCACCCCTGGTCCGCCGCCCCCGCAGCTGAGCAACCCGTCCGCTGATTTGCGGCGAAGGACCTCAACCGATCCTTTTACTTACTCAATTCATGCCGCTCGTTTCGCCTTCGCTGATAGCTGATAGCTGATATCCTGATTGGGCTTGCGATCACCAATGAAAACACTCCAGCAATACCTCGACCTCGCCGCCATCGCCCACGGCCACATCTGTGCCGGCCAGGTCCTCGGTGTGCGCCTCGCCATGCTCGGCCTGAAAGAACTCGGCATCGACGATCCC
This sequence comes from Candidatus Acidiferrales bacterium, assembly GCA_963776365.1. Lineage (GTDB taxonomy): Bacteria > Acidobacteriota > Terriglobia > Acidiferrales > UBA7541 > Acidiferrum. The sequence continues at coordinate 157,597 of CAVZMQ010000003.1, forward strand.
ATCGCCGACCGCAAGCGCATTGTCACTTACGTCGAAATCGACCGCTGCGTCACCGACGCCGTCGCGCTCGTTGCCAATTGCCGCCTCGGCAAACGCGCCCTGAAATTCCGCGACTGGGGCAAAGTCGCTGCCACTTTCTGTGATCTGCAAACCAACCGCGCCGTCCGCATTGCCGCCAAGGAATCCTCCAAGCAAGCCGCCAAGGAATTATTTCCCAACCTGCCCAGAGAAGAAGGCCAGCGTAACGCCTACGCGCAATTACCCGACGACGTTCTCTTTTCGAGAGAATGGGTGAAGGTCGAAATCCAACCCGAAGACTTGCCCGGCTTCAAAGGCCCCCGCATCGTCTGCGCCGCGTGTGGCGAAGGCATCAACTTCAAGCGCGAAGTCGTCCAAAACGGCCGCACCCTCTGCCGCTCCTGCGCCGGCGAAAAATACTACTCCAGTCTGTAAAAGCCGCCACTTCCCTGTAGAGCGCTTTACGCCGCCGCCGTCTCTCATATCCGCCCATCGAGCGGCGTCCCTTGGACCCGTTGTCATTCCGAGCGCAGCGAGGAATTCTGCGTGTCTTTCAGAAACATGGCCAAGAAAGGCGTGTTGTCGTGCTGAGGAGCGTTCTTCGCGACGAAGGATCGCGACGTTGGACGAAGCATCAACTGCTAATCGATTCACGAACCGCAAAAAGTCGCTAGCTCCTCAGTATGGAAACTTTTCCGCCACCCGATCGAACCTCTCCCTGCAATCTGCGCTAGAATTTTTCTTTGATGCTGAGTCTTCCCCCCATAACCCTGCGCCTCCGCGGCTGGAAACTGATTGACCGGGTCGCCCTCGCTTTCCTGCTTCTCTGTTCTATTGCCCTCGGCGCTGCCGCTGGCCTCCTCTTCGTCTACGAAAGCGATCTCCCTGAAATTCGTGCGCTGGAAACCTATCGCCCCAACGTGGTCACCGAAATCTACGCCGACGATGGCCAACTCGTCGGCAGCTTCGCCCTGCAGCGCCGCATCCTTATGACCTGGGAACAAACCCCCAAAGTCCTTTACAACGCGGTCACCGCCATTGAAGACCAGCACTTCGAAGATCACTGGGGCGTCGACTTTCCCCGTGTCGCCGGGGCCGCCTACCGCAACATTCTCAAACGCCGCAAAGCCGAAGGTGCCAGCACCATCACCATGCAGCTTGCCGGCAATCTATTCCTGGATCGCAGCGAACGCAGCTTCCGCCGCAAAGTTCAGGAAATACTTCTTGCCCTCCAGATCGAACGCCGCTACACCAAGCCGCAAATCTTCACCATGTACGCCAACCAGGTCTACCTCGCTCACGGTAACTACGGTTTTGCCGCTGCCGCGCAATTCTATTTCGGTAAGCCCGTAACCGATCTGAACCTCCAGCAAGCCGCCCTTCTCGCCGGCATGATTCGCGGACCTATCTATTCGCCTCTCGGCGATCCCGCTCGCGCCCTCGCCCGCCGCAATCTCGTGCTTCATCAAATGATGGAGGAAGGGAAAATTACGCCTGCCGAGGAAGCCGCCGCCAAGAAAACCCCGCTGGGCCTCCATTTGCAATATCCGCGCAACGATCTCGCCCCGTACTTCTTCGAGGACATCCGCAAATACCTGGAATCCACCTACGGCACAGAAGCCGTTCACGAGCGCGGCCTCCGCGTCTACACCACGTTGAACATCCAGATGCAAAAAGCGGCCAACCAGGCCATTCGCGACGGTCTGCACACTTACGACCGCCGTCACGGCTGGCGCGGCAAAGTTCCTAACGTCCTCAAAGACAATCTCGGCCAACTCGATGCCTACGAAGATGAGGACTGGCGCCACGCCATCGATAGAGGCAGCTATGTAACCGCGCTTGTTCTAGCCGTCGACGACAAGAGCGCCACACTGAAAATAGGCTCGTATCGTGCCATTCTCTCGCCGTCCGACATGGCCTGGACCGGCCACAAGAAGCCCAATGAAATTCTCAATGTCGGCGATCTCATTCAGGTCTCCATTCAGGAACTGCGGGAAACTACCGCGCGTGTCCAACTCGAACAGCAACCCGCTCCGCAGGCCGCCATGATCGCCATCGAAAATCCCACCGGCGAAATCAAAGCCATGGTCGGCGGCTACAGTTTTGAGGATTCAAAATTCAATCGCGCCACACAGGCTTTCCGTCAGGTCGGCAGCTCTTTCAAACCTTACGTCTACTCCACCGCCATGGAGCGCGGCGCCAACCCCTTCGATACCATTGTGGACGCTCCCTTCACGGTAATTAGCGGCGGTCAATCCTACTCTCCACACAATTACGACGAAAAATTCGAAGGCACCATCACGCTGCGTCGCGCGCTCGCTGGTTCTCGTAACGTTCCCGCGGTGAAACTCGCCGAAAAAGTCGGCATCAACTCCGTCGTCGATATGGCTCGCCGCTTCGGCATCACTTCGCCGCTACCGCCCTATCTTCCCCTCGCGCTCGGTGCCGCGGACATGCGACTTGTCGAGCACGTTTCCGCCTTCACCGTCTTCGCGAACGAAGGTATTCGCATTGATCCCCACATGATTCGTCGCGTCACCAGTTACGATGGCGCCCTCCTCGAAGAAGCCCATCCCGAAGTCCACGATGTCCTTGCTCCCGATGTGGCCCACACCATGACCGCCATGCTGGAAGACGTTGTGCAATTTGGCACCGCAATCAAAGCCAAGCAGATTGGACGTCCCGCCGGTGGCAAAACCGGCACCACGCAAGACTTCACCGACGCCTGGTTCATCGGCTTCACGCCGCAGATTACTGCCGGAGTCTGGGTCGGTTTCGACGACAAGCAAATCTCCTTAGGCAAGCGCGAAACCGGTGCCCAAGCCGCTCTTCCCATCTGGATGGAATTTATGGAACAAGGCATGGCGGGCATGCCCGCTGCGGATTTCGCCAACGTGGAAACACTCGAAGAGCAAGCCGCCGAGCACCACGTGCACACCGACGTCCCCGATACTGCCCCCGAAGACGAAGCCCCAGCCCTGCGCACAGAGAAACCACCTCCCACCACCCCGCAACAACCGCAACCCGTCTCAGCGCCAACTTCCCCCGATCCTTCGTCCGCGCCCACTCACCAGTGATTCGCCCCATTGATCACTGCAAACCCCGAGTGTTGCTCTTGCGCCTACTCGCTTCCACCTTCCCTGTAGCGCTGGCTTTCATGCCAGCCCCTCCTCGTCTTCGCCCTTGAGTCGCTCCGACTGCCGCTCCCAATCTCAAACGTGATTCCGAGCGTAGCGAGGAATCGCTCTTCGAACTAGGAATATGCTCCAGACAATGTAGGGAACGCCTTCTCAGGCGGTCCGCCTTCGCGACCATGCCTACCGAAACGGATCCCAACCTCCCGAAATCAACGCGGCACTCTTCCCGTCTTCCTCCACAACAATTTTCTTCCCGCGCGTAATTTCCCCGATACACGTCAATGGCAATCCGCTGAATTTTGCCGGTACCCGCGGGGCGTTCGTTTTCCTCACCGTGAACAACAACTCATACTCGTCTCCGCCATGTAGCGCCAACTTCCGCCCGTCCGATAATTCCGTCAGACCACTCGCCGGAAGGGAATTAACGTTAATCCTCGCGCCCACCGCACTCGCCTCGCATAACCGCGGCAAATCGGTCGACAATCCGTCCGACACATCCATCATCGCCGACGCTAGGTGCTTCTGCGCGATCCACTTTCCCAGCTCCAAGCGTGGCCGCGGATAAAGATGCTTCCGTAGCGCGGCGTTCGAAGCCTTCCCCTCACCGCGAGCCTTCCGCAACTTCCGAAATCCCAAATCCGCCTGCCCAAGAGTTCCGCTCACGAACAGCAAATCACCCGGACGCGCTCCCGACCGCGAGATCGCTTGGCCAAGGCGGACTTCCCCAATCACGGTCACGCTGATGAGTATCTCGTCGCGCTTCGTCGTGTCCCCCCCCGCAAGCTCGCATTGAAGCTCCCGGGAGGCCCGCCGCAATCCACCCAAAAATTTATCAAGCCATTTTCCCGTCAGTGCCGATGGCAAAGCCAAACTCAGCAGAAAACACCTCGGCTCCCCGCCCATCGCTGCAACGTCGCTGACCGCCCGCGCCAGGCACTTCCAACCCACCGCATCGGCAGGGTGCTTATCGCGCAGAAAATGAGTGCCCTCGAGAAACCAGTCGCACGTCAGAATCGTTTGCTGCCCAGTCCGCGGCGTCCATACCGCGGCATCATCCCCCAGTGACAACATCAGCGGTTTCCGTGGCATTCTCGGGAATGCGCGTTCAATCTTGCCAATCAAACTTTTTTCATCATTTATACGTTTCATAATTGGCTATGAATTTCCGGAACTGGTCGATCGTACAGGAGGGCAGTTTTCCTAAGGCTGTCCCGAAATACAAAAAATACAGGGTTGACTCAGAACCCTACAAATTTTAGTATTCTCTATATCGCGGACCAAGTCTCACGGTTCTGACCATTACGGTCGCCAATATCCCTTGTGCAGGGCCAGGAAATAGCATAGTTTGACCTGCACTTCAGTTCGATTAGGTAATTCAACAGGCCTGAGGGGCCCAGTCGTGATCAGCACGAAGAATTATACGTTCTATATTGCCTCAACGCCCGGACAGCTCCGGAAGTTGGTGATTCCTGCTTATGTTTTGCATAGTCTCGCGGCGTTGGCCATCATCGGCAGCATAACCGTAGTTGCCGCCGTCGGCTCCTACAGCCGCATGCTGTGGAAGGTGGGTAACTATAACGCTCTTCGCCACGACCAGGAAACGTTGAAGAAGCAGTACCGCGACCTGCAAACTACCGTCAAGGATACCAACCAGCGCCTCGATTCTCTCCAGTCTCTCGCCACCGAGGTGGCCATGACTTACGGGGTTCTCCGCTACCATCCGGCGGCCTTCGATCAGGCCGACAGTTCGGTTACTCCGCAAGATGCTTTTGATCGTTCCCTGGAGCAGTATTCCTTTCTCAAGCGCAACGCCATGGCCATCGCTACGTCCGCCTCGGGTTTGCGTTTGCTTCCCGCTATGGCGTTCGCCGATTCCGATTACACACCATCGATCTGGCCGGTTATGGGGCACATTACCGACAGTTTTGGCGAGCGTTTGGATCCCTTCTCTGGTGAGGGTGCCTTCCACACGGGCGTCGACGTCAGCGCGGATTATGGCGCGCCCGTCCACGTCACTGCCGACGGCGTCGTCACCATCGCGGATACGCACACTGGCTATGGACGCTTAGTGGTGGTCGACCATGGATTCGGCATCACCACGTTCTACGCGCACCTCTCGTCATTCGCCGTCTTAGCCGGCACCCACGTCCGACGGGGCGAGGTCATCGGCTACACGGGCATCAGCGGGCGCTCGACGGGGCCTCACGTTCACTACGAAGTGCGCGTCAACAACGCTCCCGTCAACCCCTGGCGGTACATGAAAACCCTTCCCGCTGGCGACTAACTTCCCTCACCATAAAATTTCAGGTCATTCCGAGCGGAGTCCGCGAAGCGAGGAATCTCTCCGGTCCCGCATCTGGCGTCCCAACACAAATCCTGGTTGTAGCGGAGGCTTTACGCCTCCATCTTGGGGGCACCGGGCCCGCGGATCTTTGGTTAGGCCCGCGCTCTTGTTTCGTTGTGGAGATCCAGAAAAAGATTTGAGGGTGCCTCACTCTCGTTCGTGCGAAGCTGGGCCCTTACGCTCGACTCCTCTTCTCTCTTCCTAGCGCCCCGGACCAGGTGCCGGATCTGCCCCCATCGCCGTGTGCTTGGCAGACTCCAGCACCTTCGGGGTAACCTCAAACACCACCCGCACGGTCTTGCTCGTCCCGCGATCCACCTGCTGAATGTCCGCGGACTGCAATAATTCCAGGTACCCCTGGCGCAGGGCTGGATCCAATTGCTTCCGTGTTTTTGGATCGTTCAGGCCCATTTGCGCCAGCACCACCATGCCACTCAGCAATTCCTTCAATTGATGTTCGGTGGTCTCGGTCAAACACTCGCCTTCAACTCCCACTCTCAACAAGTTGCCTTCAGGCTTCGCGCTAATCGAAATCCATTGCAATTGCGCCAGCAGTGCCGCCAACTGCGGTGAATGCAGATCACCCGGCATTTGAGCCAGTGCTGTCGTCGCCCCGGCATCTTGCCGCAGCACCGCAAACACCGGCGTCCCCGCTACGCGCGAAAAGTGTTCGCGCCATTCCTTATTCGAATCGCTTCGCGGCTGCTGGAAAAAATAGGAAGAATCATTCGACCACGCGACTCGATCGTTGTGCAGAAACGCGAAATACGCCTTGCCATTTGATCCACCCATCGGCACCGCGAACAACGTCTTTCCATCCGCGGTTTTCAGCGAAGCAAATTTCGATGCATACGCCTCAATTTTTTTTCGATCGAACCTTCCATCGGCAATCGCAAACACCGTGGAATTCTGCGCTTGGTGGTTGATCGCCAACGCCACGCGGTCCAAGTCGCGTTCGTAATGGAAGCCCGTTACTTGCAAAAACTGCGCATAGTCCGTGTCCACTGCAGGCTGCGGCGCCCATTGCAGCAACTGCAAGAAAAATGGCGACGATCGCAGTTGTGCCATATCCACATACACAACCGCACTCGCATCTTCCGGCATTTGCGCCAGCATTCCCTCGCGCCCGCCGACCATCTCCTGCGCGTGCCAATGGCGATACACCAAATGCGCGGCCAACAACGCGGCCGCAAGCGCACCAACCATCAGCCATATGTTCTTGTTGCGTAGATCCATCTGCGAAACGACCTCGATCCCGTGCTATTGTCTCACGCCCCGCAAAAGTTACAGGGAATACGCGGCGATTTGGGGTCCTACCCATCTTGCCAGTGGAAAGCTGTGGAATCTGTTGACTCGCGAGCCCGCGACACCAGAGCTAACATTCTCGTTATCATAGACTTATTGGGATGTGACTGATGAACCAACTACCCTGCCTTTTCCACAGACTTGGCGTTTCAATTGCTCCGCTTTTCTGGCCACTCCCTTGCAATCCCTGTGCCGAATCTGCTATTCTTGTTCGGTTTGAGCAGCGCTGGCGTAGCTCAGCTGGTAGAGCATCTGATTTGTAATCAGAGGGTCGGGGGTTCAATTCCCTCCGCCAGCTCCACCATATTTTTCAGGGGAGTGAGGCGGAGCGAATCCCGGCATGATAACATCAATGGGCTGGTGTCTTTAGACACGAGTCCGTTTTGTGTTTTCGCGCAACGCTCCAAGAGACAGTTCGGGTTACTTTCACTGACACGCACTTTGTGTCGGCGCATTTTGCGGACGGGTGGGTGAGTGGCTAAAACCAGCAGACTGTAAATCTGCCGCTCCTTGCGGGCTACGAAGGTTCGAATCCTTCCCCGTCCACCAGGGTTCGATCCGCGGCGGCAATTTCGTCGGGCGGCGTCGCTGGGCAGCGTGGAAACAAAAGTAGCAGCTCCAACACCGCAGGATAATCGCGCAAGCGATGTTCGAACGCGGTAGCCATCGCGGCAGATCAGCCGGTTAGAAATTGTGCGCCGCGAACGGAGTTCTACGGAGGATCGGGTTCGGCCTGGGTAGCTCAGTTGGTAGAGCGCGTCCTTGGTAAGGACGAGGTCACCGGTTCAATCCCGGTCCCAGGCTCCAGGTTTTGCCGAGTTTTCTGACGAAGACTCGGCGCGGCACGGCAGAGGTTGAGGGGGTTCGGTAGAGCGGGGGTAACTCAACGGTAGAGTCTCACTCTTCCAAGGTGATGGTTGCGGGTTCAAATCCCGTCCCCCGCTCCAAAGTCTGTGTAGGTGGCGGTCTCCAGCGTTGAGTTTTGGTTTTGCAGGGGTCGCCTTTTTTCACCCGGAGCGAAGCGAGGGCTGCGGCGGTCCGTTCTAAGAGTTCGAAGAACTAGAGGGTTTTGGAGCACTCAGGGGTTAGGTTTTTGGTTTTGCTGAGAACTGAAAACTCAGAACTGAAAACCTTCTCAGCTCGTCACGTTCTTCAGTTAGGAGCAGAGTAAGCATGGCTAAGGAGAAATTTGAGCGCAGTAAGCCGCACGTGAACATTGGGACCATTGGTCACATCGATCACGGCAAAACCACGTTGACCGCGGCGATCACCAAGGTGTTGTCCAAGCACAACCCCAAGGTCGCTTTCCGCGCGTTTGATTCGATTGACAACGCACCGGAAGAGCGCGAGCGCGGTATCACCATCGCGGTTTCGCACGTGGAGTATGAAACCGCCAATCGCCACTACGCGCATATGGATTGCCCCGGTCACGCCGACTACATCAAGAACATGATTACCGGCGCGGCGCAGATGGATGGCGCGATTCTTGTGGTGGCCGCCACGGACGGCCCCATGCCGCAAACCCGCGAGCACATTCTTCTCGCTCGCCAGGTCGGCGTGCCTTACATCGTGGTGTTCCTGAACAAGTGCGACATGGTCGAGGATCCCGAGCTGCTCGAACTCGTCGAACTGGAAGTCCGCGAACTGCTGAAGAGCTACCAATTCCCTGGCGACAGCGTGCCCGTGATTCGCGGTTCCGCGTTGCAGGCGCTGAATGGCGATGAAAAGTGGGAACAGAAGATTCTCGAACTCATGGCTGCGGTAGACGCGAATGTGCCCCTGCCGGTGCGCGACATCGATCGCCCTTTCGCCATGCCCATCGAGGATATTTTCTCGATTTCTGGCCGCGGCACGGTGGTTACCGGCCGTGTGGAGCGCGGCAAAGTGAAGGTTGGTGAAGAAGTAGAAATCGTGGGCTTCCGCGAGACGCAAAAGAAAGTTGTGACTGGCGTGGAAATGTTCCGCAAGTTGCTCGATGAGGGCATTGCGGGAGACAACGTCGGGTTGCTGCTGCGCGGCACGGAAAAAGAAGACGTGGAGCGCGGCCAGGTGGTTTGCAAGCCGGGCTCGATCACGCCGCACACCAAGTTCAAGGCCGAAGCATATGTGCTCACCAAGGAAGAAGGCGGGCGTCATACGCCGTTCTTCACGGGCTACCGTCCGCAGTTTTACTTCCGCACCACGGACGTGACCGGCGACATGAAGTTGCCGGCCGGCGTGGAAATGGTGATGCCGGGTGACAACGTGAGCTGCGAAGTCACGCTGATTACCCCCGTGGCGCTGGAAAAGAGCTTGCGCTTCGCCATTCGCGAAGGCGGCCACACTGTAGGCGCCGGCGCGGTCACGGAGATCATCGAGTAATTTTCATGAGGCGGTCCGGTTCACCGGCTCGCACACAGTAAAAGGGAATTGAGAAATGCGCGAAATCATTACATTGCAGTGTGGTGAGTGCAAGAATCGCAATTACACCACCACCAAAAACAAGAAGAAGCACTCCGACCGCATGGAGACCAAAAAGTTTTGCCGTGCGTGCCGGAAGCACACGGCCCACAAAGAAGCTAAGTGACGACCCGATGAGTTTCAGGGGCTATGAAGTAAGGAGCGGAGCCGGAAGAAGAAGTTCGAGCTCATCAGGCAGGCGGCGGGTAAACCCTTCGCCCAAAAGACGGGCTCGGGGTAAAGGGGAGTCGTCCAACGGTTAGGACTCCGGTCTCCAAAACCGGGTATGGGGGTTCGAATCCCTCCTCCCCTGCCAGATATTTGCAAGGACACGAGCCTTGTGCTCGTGCGGGTGAAAAGGGTTATGGCTACGCGGGCGGTGAAAATGAACGACGAATCTCAGAGCGGCTCGCATCTTCCGCTCGTTAAAAAGGTAACCGACTCGATTGACGGGACCCGCGAGTTCCTTCACGACGTTCGCGTGGAAATGAAGCAGGTGACTTGGCCCAATCGCGAAGACGTCATCTCCACGACGGGTGTGGTCATCGCCACGGTCGCGTTTTTCGGTATATTCCTCGCGATTGTCGAGTACATCGCCCAACACGGTTTGGAAAAGCTGCTTCATTTTTTCAAGGTTTAAAGGCGAGACGAATTTATGCCAATGCAGTGGTACATCATTCACACGTATTCGGGCTTTGAGAAGAAAGTTAAAGAAAGCCTCGAAAGCCGTGTTGCTGCCTTCAATCTTCAGGATAAGATCGGCCGCGTGCTGATCCCCACCGAAGAAGTCGTGGAGGTGCGTGGCGGCAAGAAAACCGTCGCATCGCGCATGTCTTACCCCGGCTACGTCCTCGTGGAAATGGATCTCGACGAGAACACCTGGCACATCGTGCGCAATACCCCGCGCGTCACCGGCTTCGTTGGTTCGGCCACCGCGCCGCCGCCGCTCTCGGAATCGGAAGTGGACGCCATCATCAATCGCGTGCACACCCCGATGGACCGTCCGAAGCCCAAAGTCGTTTACGAACGCAACGAACAGGTCCGCATCGTCGATGGGCCCTTCGCCAATTTCAATGGCGTAGTCGAGGAAATCGACAACGATCACAGCCGCCTGAAAGTTTCCGTAACCATTTTCGGACGCTCCACTCCCGTGGAACTGGATTTCGCGAGCGTCGAGAAGCTTGGCTGATTCAGCCGGTAAAGGATTGAGGTAAAGGAACCATGCCGCCAAAAAAGGTACAGACCACCATCAAGCTGCAATTGCCGGCAGGCAAAGCCACGCCGGCTCCGCCCGTGGGAACCGCGCTTGGCCCCCACGGCGTCAACATCATGGATTTCTGCAAGCAGTTCAACGCCAAGACGCAGAAAGAACCTGACGGAATGATCTTCCCGGTGCTGGTCACGATTTATACCGACCGCACCTTTACGTTCATTCTCAAGACCCCGCCCGCTTCCATTCTGCTCCTGCGCGCGGCGGGCATCGCCAAAGGTTCGCCCGAGCCCAACCGCAACAAGGTGGGCAAGGTCACCAAAAAGCAGGTCGTCGAAATTGCCAAGATTAAGCTTGTCGATCTCAACACCACCAATCTGGACTCCGCGGTGCGCACGGTGATGGGTACGGCGCGCAACATGGGTCTGGAAGTCGTGGAAGCCTAGGGAAGAACAGGCGCTCAGAGGTCGCAGAGGTAGCACGGATGAAGAAAGCTGGAAAACAGGTAGAGAATGCGCGCAAGAAGGTGGAAGCGCGCCCGTACAAGCTCGCGGAAGCGGCCGAGCTGATCAAGAAGACGCACCACACCAAGTTCAACGAAACTGTTGAGCTGGCCATCAATCTCGGTGTGGATCCGAAGCACTCCGACCAGGTCGTGCGCGGCACTGTGGTTCTGCCGAACGGGCTGGGCAAGAGCGTTCGCGTTCTGGTTCTCGCCGGTGGCGATAAGCAGCGCGAAGCCACTGAAGCTGGCGCTGAATTCGTCGGTGGCGATGACCTGGTGCAGAAAATCATGGAAGGCTGGACCGATTTCGACGCCGTAATCGCTACGCCAGACATGATGCGTTCCGCCGGTAAGCTCGGTAAGGTCCTCGGCCCTCGCGGCTTGATGCCCAACCCGAAAACCGGCACGGTAACCGCGGATGTCACCAAGGCCATCAAAGAAACCAAGGCCGGCAAAGTGGAGTTTCGCGTAGACAAAGCCGGCATCGTGCACTGCCCGATTGGCAAAATTAGTTTTGACGCGCCGAAGTTGGCGGAAAACGCGCACGCCTTGATTGCGGCCATCTTGAAAGCCAAGCCGGCGGCCGCCAAAGGAAAATTCGTCAAGCGCATCACGCTCACTTCCACCATGGGTCCCGGCATTAACGTGGACCTCGCCGAAGCGGAAACGCTCGCGACGGCTGCCTAGCTTGCAAGGAACAGGATTATGAAGAAGAAAAGTGAAAAGCAGCAGGATCTCGACAAATTGAAAACGGAGCTCGCGAAGGTCTCTACCGTCATTCTGACTACCTTCCAGGGCATCACCGTCGAAGAAGACACCAAACTGCGCCGTGCGGTGCAGGCAGCCGGCGGCAAGTATGAAGTGGTGAAAAACACGCTTGCTGAGCTTGCTGGCGCCGGCACACCCGCGGAAGGCGTGCTCAAGAATTTGAAAGGCACGCATTCCATTGCCTACACGCAGACCGATCCGGTGGCCCTCGCCAAGGCTCTCACCAAGATCGCCAAAGACGTTCCGGCGTTCCAGTTCAAGTCTGGCGTGGTGGAAGGCCGCGCGATCTCCATTTCCGAGATCAAGCAGCTCGCGGACATGCCGTCCAAGGAAGAACTCATCAGCAAGATTATGTTCTTGCTCAACGCTCCGGCTCAGCGTATTGCTACCGCGCTTAACGCGCTTCCGCGCAATCTCGCCGTCACCGTCAGCGAAGCCATCAAGGCGGAAAAGTTTAGTTCGTAGGGCTCCCGGGGCTAAGCGGGCCCGGCCCGCCGCGGTTCCAAGATTTTGATCTTTGATTCACAAATTTGAGAGGAGAACTAGCAGTCATGTCGAAAGTCGAAACGATCCTGGAAGAAATCAAGGGCCTGACGCTTCTTGAGGCGTCGGATCTGGTCAAGAAAATGGAAGAAGCCTTCGGCGTGTCCGCCGCGGCTGCCACGGTTGTGGCAGCGGGTGGTGGCGCGGCCGGTGGCGGCGCAGCGGCTCCAGCGGAAGAGAAGACGGAATTCGCCGTCGTCCTCACCGAAGTGGGCGGCAACAAGATCAACGTCATTAAGGCCGTTCGCGAAGTCACCAGCCTGGGCCTTAAGGAAGCGAAGGATCTCGTGGATGGCGCCCCCAAGACCGTGAAAGAGGGCGTTAGCAAGGACGAGGCGGCCACCATCAAGAAGAAGTTCGAAGAGGCGGGCGCTAAGGTCGAGATCAAGTAATGGTGTGCCGGCCACAACTTGGCCGGCATCCCATAGGTCCGGGCTTCCGAGTGCGGCGTTGCCAGGGCGGGCGACGCCAGGGGAATTCAGTCACGAACGCTACGGCCGGTTTTTCTACAACCTGTTGGGTCCTTCTTGGACCTTCGCTAACCGTGTGCAGGGCGGCTTCGGGCAAGCTGCGCGGATCACGGTTTAGTGTCTTTTTAGTGTTTCTGTACCCTGCCCAAAAGGGAATGAGGTAAATCAGGCATGTCCAATAGCAACCAGCATGTTCGGGAACGCCAGCGACTGGATTTTGCGAAAATCCAGGGGTCCATTCAGATCCCTAACCTGATTGAAGTCCAAAAGAAGTCTTACCAGCGTTTCTTGCAGATGGATCTTCTGCCAAGCGAGCGCGAAGACGGCGGCCTTCAGTCGGTGTTCACGTCGGTCTTTCCGATCCGGGACTTCCGCGAAATGTCGCAACTCGAATTCGTGGACTATTCCATCGGCAACTGGGAGTGCAAGTGTGGCAACCTGAAGGGGCTGCACCATCTTCGCGCCACTTGCCGTAATTGCGGCGCTTCCGTGGTCACCAATCCCTATCAGACCGGCGATGTGGTTTGCCAGAAGTGCGGCACTTTCAACAAGAACACGCCCACTTTCTGCAACAAGTGCGGCGACCCCGTTGCCATGCAACTCAAATATGATGTGAACGAGTGCCAGGAGCGCGGCATGACTTACTCCGCGCCTCTCAAGGTCACCATCCGTCTCACCATTTACGACAAGGATCCAGACACCGGCGCGAAAACCATTCGCGACATCAAGGAACAGGAAGTCTTCTACGGCGATATTCCGCTGATGACCGACAACGGGACCTTCATCATTAACGGCACCGAGCGCGTGATCGTCAGCCAGCTGCACCGTTCGCCCGGGGTCTTCTTCGAAAGTGCCAACAACCGCAGCTACTTCCTTGGCAAGATTATTCCGTACCGCGGTTCGTGGGTCGAATTCGAATACGACACCAAGAATATTCTGTACGTCCGCATCGATCGCAAGCGCAAGTTCCTGGGCTCCATCTTTCTTCGCGCGCTGGGCATGAAGTCCAACGAGGAAATCCTTCGCACCTTCTACCAGGTCGAACGCATCTCCTTGCGCGATAAGGAACTCTTCTGGAACGTTTCGCCCGGCATTGTGGATCGCAAGCTTACCCATGAGATTCGCAATCCCAAGTCCGAAGAAGTCATCGTGGGCGCTCACAAGCGTATAACCGAAACGCTCTTCAAGGAACTCATCAAGGCAAGAATTTCCCAGGTCCGTGCCGCTTTGCCCGACCTCGAAGGCGCTTACAGCGTTGCCGACGTCGTGAATCGCCAGACTGGTGAAGTTCTTCTGGAATCCAACAAGCCGTTGACCGCCGATCTTTGGCAGGCTTTTGCCGAAGCCGGCATCACCGAAATCGATGTGTTTTTCCCGGAGCGCGATGACATCGGCCTGGTGCTCTCACGCACGCTCGACAAGGACTCCATCCGCTCTTCCAAGGAAGCGCTCATCGAAATCTATCGCAAGCTGCGTCCCGGCGATCCTCCGACGCTCGAAACCGCCACGAACCTATTCCGCGGCATGTTCTTCGATCCGCGCAAGTACGATTTCAGCCGCGTGGGCCGTTTGAAATTCAACATCAAGCTCGGCCTCGATACGCCGCTGGACAATCGCACGCTGGACACCACCGACTTCGTCGCCGCCATCAAGTACCTCTACAAGCTGCGCAAGAACATCGGCATCGTCGACGATATCGATCACCTCGGCAATCGCCGCGTTCGCGCCGTTGGCGAACTTCTCGAAAACCAGTTCCGCATCGGCTTGGTCCGCATGGAACGCGCCATCAAGGAAAAGATGAGCGTGTACCAGGAAATGTCCACGGCCATGCCTCACGACCTGGTCAATGCCAAGCCGGTCATGGCCGCGATCCGCGAGTTCTTCGGCAGTTCGCAGCTCAGCCAGTTCATGGATCAGACCAACCCGCTCAGCGAAATCACCCACAAGCGCCGTCTTTCGGCGCTTGGCCCGGGTGGTCTTTCCCGCGAGCGTGCTGGATTCGAAGTCCGCGACGTGCACACCACGCACTATGGCCGTATCTGCCCGATTGAAACCCCGGAAGGCCCGAACATCGGTCTCATCAGCTCGCTGAGTTGCTTCGCCCGTATCAACGATTACGGCTTCATCGAATCGCCGTACCGCCGCGTCAAGGGTGGCCGCATCATCGACTACGTCCAGATCATCAACGCCGGTGACAGCGAATTCAAGGCCGGCGACATCGTCGAAGCCGACCGCGTCGAAGAGCTAAACGAAGAGTTGAAGCGCCGCAAGGTCGTCGACGAGCCCTACTGCTTCTATCTGTCCGCTTGGGAAGAAGACAAGTACGTCATCGCCCAGGCCAACGTTTCGCTCGACGATAAACTCCGCATCACCACCGAACTCGTGAACTGTCGCCAGGCCGGCAACTTCGTTCTCAAGCATCGCGATGAAGTGGATTACGTTGACGTTTCGCCGAAGCAGCTTGTTTCGGTGGCCGCCAGCTTGATTCCATTTCTTGAGAACGACGACGCTAACCGGGCCTTGATGGGTTCGAACATGCAGCGCCAGGCTGTGCCGCTCATCCGCGGCGAAGCGCCGCTGGTGGGCACCGGCATGGAGCGTGTCACCGCCCGCGATTCCGGGGCGGTCGTGCTCTGCAAGCGCGATGGCATCGTTGATCAAGTCGACTCTGAACGCATTATCGTTCGCGTCGAAAGCGACCACTCCGGCGTGCTCAGCCGCGAAGTTGGCGCGGACATTTATACCCTGACCAAGTTCAAGCGCTCCAATCAGAACACTTGCATCAACCAGAAGCCACTCGTTCGCGTCGGTGACCGCGTCAAGACCGCTCAGGTTCTTGCTGACGGTCCTTGCACCGATCGCGGCGAACTCGGCCTCGGTCGCAACGTGCTCGTAGCCTTCGTGCCCTGGCGCGGCTACAACTTCGAAGACGCCATCCTCGTCAGCGAAAAGCTGGTCAAGGACGACTACTACACCTCGATTCACATCGAGGAGTACGAAATCGAAGCCCGCGACACCAAGCTCGGTCCCGAAGAAGTGACCCGCGACATTCCTAACATCAGCGAGTCCTTCCTCCGCAACCTCGACGAAAGCGGCGTTATCCGCATCGGCGCGGTGGTGAAACCTGGCGACATCCTCGTCGGCAAGGTTACTCCCAAGGGAGAAACCACGCTGACCCCGGAAGAGAAACTGCTGCGCGCCATCTTCGGCGAAAAGGCCGGCGATGTTCGTGACGCCTCGCTTTACTGCCCGCCGGGCATTGAGGGCACTATCGTGGACGTCAAGATCTTCACCCGCAAGGGCGGAGAAAAAGACGAGCGCCACAAGGCCATTGAAGCCTCACAAGTCTTTAAGCTGGAAAAGAACCTCGCGGACGAAATCCGCATCCTCACTGACGAGCGCCTGAAGCGTCTCGAAGATCTGCTCGGCGGCAAGGTTCTCCAGGCAGACTTGCACGACGAAAAGACCAACAAGCGCCTGCTGACCAAGGGCACGGAGCTTACCCGCGACCTGATCGAAAAGATCTCCACGCGTAACCTCAAGCGCCTGAAACTCAACGAGCGCGACCCGTTGCTCATCGAGAAGATCGAAGAAATCGAAGAGATGACTTCGCGTCAGATCGACGTGCTGCGCAAGATCACCGACGAGCGCAAGGAAAAGCTCAAGAAGGGCGACGAGCTTCCTCCAGGCGTCATCAAGCTGGTCAAAGTCTATATCGCCATGAAGCGCAAGCTCTCCATCGGCGACAAGATGGCCGGACGGCACGGCAACAAGGGGGTCATCGCCCGCGTCGTGCCCGAAGAAGACATGCCTTATCTTCCCGACGGCACTCCCGTGGAAATCGTTTTAAATCCGCTCGGCGTTCCTTCGCGTATGAACGTCGGTCAGATTCTCGAAACGCACCTCGGCTGGGCCTCCAAGGAACTGGGCAACAGTTTGAAGCGCCTCCTGAGCAAGGAAAACCGCGCGGAAGCGATTCGCCGCTGGTATCGCGAAGTGTTCAGTGATACCGCCATCTGGAAGTCTCTGCAAAAGTCCAGTGACGAAGAGTTGCTGGAATTCGCGGAAGGCTTCCGCGAGGGCATTCCCTTCGCCACGCCGGTGTTCGACGGCGCGCGCGAGGCGGAAATCCGGCACTTGCTGGAAGTCGCGGGCTTGCCCCACGCCGGCAAGATTAACCTGTTCGACGGCATGACCGGTGATCAGTTCGATCAGCCGATCACCGTCGGCTATATCTACATGCTCAAGCTGTCTCACTTGGTCGACGACAAGATCCATGCCCGCTCGATCGGTCCATACTCCCTCATCACCCAGCAGCCGCTCGGTGGTAAGGCCCAGTTCGGTGGTCAGCGCTTCGGCGAAATGGAAGTGTGGGCCCTGGAAGCTTACGGTGCCGCGCACATTTTGCAGGAGCTGCTCACCGCAAAGTCCGACGACGTCTATGGCCGCGCCAAGATTTACGAGGCCATCGTGAAGGGCGAGCCGGGCATCGAACCTGGCGTGCCAGAGTCGTTCAACGTGCTGGTGCGCGAGTTGCAGTCACTCTGCCTCGATGTCGAGCTGATGAAGCGTCAGAAACCAGTAGAAAAGGCAGCCGACTAGAAATGTCCGCGTCGGGGCGCAGCATGCCGCGCCCCCTCTCGGCAAAATCGAAGGTATTAAGCAGTAACCGTTTTTTGGGTACTCAGCCGCCTCGGTCAGTCTTCAAACTGACCAGGGCGCGTCCCCGGTGAAAGCCGGGGAGGGAGGAAATCACCTTGTATCGCAGCAGCCCCTATGATCGCGCCAGCTTGATCGCCGATTTCGATTCCATTCGCATCAGCCTGGCGAGTCCGGAAAAGATCCGTTCGTGGTCTCATGGTGAGGTCACCAAGCCGGAGACCATCAATTACCGCACGTTCAAGCCGGAACGTGACGGCCTGTTCTGCGCCAAAATCTTCGGTCCAGTCACGGACTGGGAGTGCTTGTGCGGCAAGTACAAGCGCATGAAGCATCGCGGAGTGATCTGCGATAAATGCGGCGTGGAAGTCACCCTCAGCAAGGTGCGCCGCGAGCGCCTTGGCCACATTGAACTGGCTTCCCCCTGCTCTCACGTCTGGTTCTTCAAGGGCCTGCCCAGCCGCATCGGTTATTTGCTCGACATCTCCATGCGCGATCTCGAGCGCATCCTGTACTTCGAAGCTTTCGTCGTCGTCGATCAGGGGGAAGTTGCCATCCTGAAAGAGCGCCAGGTTCTTCAGGAAGAGGAATATCGCAAGCTCACCACCGAATATCCTGGTCAGTTCACCGCCAAGATGGGCGCGGAAGCCATCAAGGAACTCCTGCGCCGCGTCGACGTAGAAAAGCTTGCCGACGACCTGCGCGAAAAAATGAAGGCGGATCCGTCGCTCCAGAAGCGCATCAAGTATGCCAAGCGCCTGAAGGTTCTCGAAGCCTTCCGCAAGAGCGGCAACAAGCCAGAGTGGATGATCCTGGACGTGATCCCGGTTCTTCCGCCGGAGTTGCGCCCGCTCGTGCCTCTCGATGGCGGCCGTTTCGCCACTTCCGACCTCAATGACCTCTATCGCCGCGTCATCAACCGCAACAACCGGTTGAAGAAGCTCATGGAACTGCGCGCGCCCGACGTCATCGTCCGCAACGAAAAGCGCATGCTGCAGGAAGCGGTTGACGCTTTGTTCGACAATGGCCGCCGCGGCCGCGTTCTGCGTGGCACCAACAACCGCCCGCTTAAGTCCCTCAGCGACACCCTCAAGGGCAAGCAGGGCCGTTTCCGCCAGAACCTCCTCGGCAAGCGTGTCGACTACTCCGGCCGCTCCGTCATCGTCGTCGGCCCGGAACTGAAACTCAACCAGTGCGGTCTGCCCAAGAAGATGGCTCTCGAGCTTTTCAAGCCTTTCATCTATCACAAGCTCGAAGCCCAGGGCCACTGCACCACCATCAAGCAAGCCAAGGAAATGGTCGAACAGCAGGAAGCCGTGGTGTGGGACATCCTCGAAGATGTCATCCGCGAGCATCCCGTGCTTCTCAACCGCGCTCCCACTTTGCACCGTCTCGGCATTCAGGCCTTCGAACCCACCCTGGTCGAAGGTAAAGCCATCCGCATTCACCCGCTCGTTTGCACCGCCTTCAACGCGGACTTCGACGGCGACCAGATGGCCGTGCACATTCCGCTTTCGCCGGAATCCCAGGTGGAAGCTTCTGTGCTCATGCTCAGCTCTCGCAACATTCTTTCTCCCGCGCACGGTTTGCCTCTCGCCGTTCCGTCGCAGGACATGGTTCTCGGTATCTATTACCTGACCAAGTCTAAGCCCGGCGCCAAGGGCGAAGGACGCGTGTTCGGCTCTGCCGAAGATGTGGTCCTCGCGCTCGAAGCCGGCGAAGTCGAACTGCTCACCCCGATTCGTCTCCGTTACACGGGTGAAGCCATCGACCTCACTACTGCCTTCGATACGCAGGACGTCACGCACACCGAACCCGTCCGGATGGAGCGCCAGTTCATCCAGACCACCGTTGGCCGCGTCATCTTCAATTCGCATTTGCCCAAGCAGATGCCGTACATCAACGGCTTGCTCAAGAAGAAGGGCGTTCAGCAACTGGTCTACTACGCCTACTTGCGTTTTGGTCTGGAAGCTACCGTCGAGCTGCTCGATCACCTCAAGGCCCTGGGCTTCTCCTATGCCACCAAGTCCGGCATCTCCATCGGCATCGACGACATGCTTATCCCCAGCGATAAGTATCGGCTCGTCGAAAACGCCGAAAAGGAAGTCGTGAAGGTGCAACAGCAATACCTCGACGGCGCCATCACCAACGGCGAACGCTACAACAAGGTCATCGCCATCTGGGGCGACGTTACCGAAAAAGTTGCCGACGAAATGTTCAAGGCTCTTGAAGGCCAGGACCGCGAAGGCAACATCAACCCCGTTTACATCATGGCGGACTCCGGCGCTCGTGGTTCCAAACAGCAGATTCGTCAGCTTTCCGGTATGCGCGGCTTGATGGCCAAGCCTTCCGGTGAAGTGATCGAAACTCCTATCACCTCGAACTTCCGCGAAGGCCTCACCGTGTTGCAGTACTTCATCTCTACGCACGGTGCGCGTAAAGGTTTGGCGGATACCGCGCTCAAGACCGCGGACTCCGGATACCTCACCCGCCGTCTCGTCGACGTGGCGCAAGACGTCATCATCAACGAACCCGATTGCGGCACGACCGACGGCATTTACGTTGAGCCCATCATCGAAGCGGGCGTGGAAGTGGAACCGCTGCGCGACCGCGTCGTTGGCCGCGTCAGCCTGGAACGCATTAAAGACTTCGAAGGTTCCGTCATTGTCGAAGTCAACCAGGAAATCACCGAAGAACTGGCCAACGCCATTCAGGCTGCCGGTATCGAGCGCGTCCGCATCCGTTCCGTGCTGACCTGCGAATCCCGTCGCGGTGTTTGCGCCCTCTGTTATGGTCGCAACCTCGCCACTGGACGCATGGTCGAACTCGGCGAAGCCGTCGGCGTCATCGCTGCCCAGTCCATTGGCGAGCCCGGCACGCAGCTTACCATGCGTACCTTCCACATCGGTGGTGCGGCTACCCGCGTGAGCGAACGCTCCACTCTCGAAGCCAAGAATACTGGCGTCGTGAAATTCGTCGACCTTCGTCACGTCGAAGGCCGCGGCGGCGCGCGCATCGCCATGAATCGTTCCGGCCTCATCGTCATCGTCGATGAGAAGGGCCGCGAGAAAGAACGCTACCACGTAGTTTACGGCGCGCGTCTCCGCGTCAACGAAGGCGATACCGTCAATCACGGCCAGATCCTGGCCGAATGGGATCCCTTCACTTTCTCGATCCTGACGGAAACCGCAGGCTCCGTGAAGTTCGACGATCTGCGCCCCGGTCTTACTATCGAGGAACAGGTCGACGAAGTCACCGGCTTGTCTCAGCTCGTGGTCACGCTTCCTCCAGGTGACGAAAAGCATCAGCCCGCGATCCTCATCCGCGATTCCTCCGGAAAGGTTCGCAAAAAGTACTTGATGCCTTCTCGCGCCCACTTGATGGTGCAGGACGGCGATGAAGTCCAGGCGGGAGACGTGCTCGCAAAGATCCCGCGCGAAACCACCAAAACCAAGGACATCACCGGTGGTCTCCCGCGCGTCGTGGAGCTCTTCGAAACCCGCAAGCCCAAGGACCCCGCGGTCATATCCGAAATCGACGGCACCGTGCGCTACGGCGATATCGCCAAGGGCATGCGCAAGATCTACGTCGAAAGCGAAGATGGCAAGACCTCCAAGGAATACGCTATCCCGCGCGGTACGCACATCAACGTTCAGGAAGGCGAGCACGTCCGCGCCGGTGAAGCGCTCATCGACGGCCCGCTCAACCTCCACGACCTGCTCGCGGTTCTGGGCGAGAAGTACACCCAGGCCTACCTCGTAAACGCCATTCAGGAGGTCTACCGTCTGCAGGGCGTCAACATCAACGATAAGCACATTGAGACCATCTCGCGTCAGATGATGCGCTGGGTCAAGGTCGAAGACGTCGGCGACACCACTTTCCTTCTCGAGGAGCAGGTCGATAAATTCCGCTTCCGCGAAGAGAACGATCGGATCATCGCGGAAGGGGGCCGTCCGGCTACCGGGCGTCCGCTCCTGCTTGGCATCACCAAGGCGTCTCTCTCCACGGATTCCTTCATCTCGGCAGCCAGCTTCCAGGAGACCACGCGTGTTCTCACCGAAGCTGCGGTTGCTGGTAAGGTCGATTACCTGCGCGGCCTGAAGGAAAACGTCATCATGGGCCGGCTCATCCCAGCGGGCACTGGACTCGAGCACTATCGCAGCATCCAGTTGCTCACCGAGATGCCTCCTCCGGCTCCCGTCGAAGAGCTGCCCGAAGCTGCCGAATTCGCGGCCGAAGATGCCGCGGGTCTGGAGTTCTTGGGTGGCAAGGACGAAGAAACCGAAGCCGACGCCGCCACCGAAGGTCAAGACTAAGCCATGTAGCAGCGGCTTTATGCCGTTGCATTTCAAGTAACCTGCAGATGTTCTATTCCAGGGCGCCTCGGGCTTAACCCCGGGGCGCTTTCTTTTTTGGTCACCGTCCTTTGGTACAGGTAAACTTCAGGAGACCCCTTCTCCCATTCCTCCTTGCTGCCTCTGGTGCCCATTCCTATCATGGGTAAGGCGTCGCTCCGTCCGCTTCTGACGCTTAGAATCCTCCAATGAGCGCTGAACCACAACCCGGCGGCCACCCGCTGGACTCCGCACTCGATTCCGGCTTGTCGGTCGCTGCGCGTCTGACCAGCTATGAAAAGCGCCAGAAGGAATTGTGGCGCCTGACGTTCCTCGTCCTCTTTATCGTGTCCGTGGCCTTCGCCTGGTTCTCTTGGGACATTATTCGCAGCTCGAAACTTCGCCTCGAAGCTCTCCCCGTCGGTCTCGTTGTCCTGGTCATCCTCCTGGGCGTCTACGTCTGGAAAAAATCCCAAGAAATCGCCGAACTCAAGGGCTTGGTTCGCGGCCTCGATCAGAAGGACTCCGCTCCTCCCAGCGACCGCCAACTCGAGCATCTGTTCCACATGATCTCCCGGTCCCAGCAGGGTTTTCGGGATCTGATCGACTCTTTTGATGACGTGCTTCTGGCCCTTAGCCTCGATGGGGAAATTCGCGCGGCCAACCGCAGTTTCGCTGACTTCGTAGGCCTCTCCTTTCAGGAGATCATCGGCCTTCCCATTGGCCACTTCCTCTCCGATGAAAGTGCCACCTCCGACGAAGAACTAAAAACCGTAATGGCCCGCTTCCTCGAGCGGCGCATTTGGTCCGGCGTGGTCCAGGTTCGCCTGAAAAAAACCGGAGCGGTCTTCTTCTTCGATTGCGTCGCGCACGCCATGGTTCGCGATGACAAGGTCCACGGCTTGACCATCCTGGCCCGCGACATTACCTCGCAACGCCGCAGTGAAGCCCGTTTCACCGAACTCTTCGAAACTCTCCAGGAAGGCATCTACATCGTCACCCCCGACGACAAAATCCTCGAAGTGAACCCCGCTTTGGTTCACATGCTCGGTTACGATTCCAAGGAAGAACTGCTGGGTCGCAAGGTCAGCGAGGTTTTCGTCGATCACCAGCAGCGTTCCATCCTCACCCGCGAGGTAAACCGTCAACCGACGCCGCAGGGCAAGGAAATCACTCTCCGCCGCAAGGATGGCCAGCCGCTCATCTGCCTTAACACCGCTTCTGCGGTGCGCGACACCGGTGGCAAGATCGTTCGTTATCAGGGCGCGCTCGCGGATATTACCGAACGCCGCGCCATCGAAAAGCGCCTCTATCAGCAGCAGGAGTTTGCCCGCCGCCTGGTCGATAGCTTCCCCGACCTCATCTTTGTCGTCGACACCGAGCGCCGCTATACCTTTGTCAGCCCCAAGGTCGCGGAAGTCCTGGGTTACGACACCGACGAAACTATCGGCACCATTTTCGGCGAACGCACGCACCTCGAAGAACGCAGCTCCATCCTTGCTGTCTTCGATGATCTCCTGGAAGGTAAGCGCAACTTTGCTTCCACCGAGATGCGCGTGCGTCATAAGCAGGGCGAATGGCGCCGCCTGCGCTGCCATTTCAGTCCGCTTTTCGACGTCAGCGGCAAAATCGAAGGCGTGGTTATTTCCGGCCGCGATATTACCGAAGTGAAGCGTCTCGAAGAGCAGCTCATCCAAGCCGAAAAACTCGCCGCCATGGGCCAGATGCTCGCCGGGGTCGCGCACGAATTGAACAATCCGCTCACCGCCATTCTCGGCGCCAGCGAACTCCTTCGCGATCGTCCCGGTATCGACGAGAACACCAAGCGCCAGCTCGAAATGACCCATCGCCAGGCGCGCCGGGCCGCTCGCATCGTTCAGAACCTTCTCGAATTCTCACGCCCGGCCTCTCCTCAAAAGAAAGCGCTGGACCTAAATGCCGTCGTCGATCGCACCTTACAACTCCACGAACATTCGCTTCGGCGCAGCTCCATCCAGGTCGATTTTCATCCCTTTCCCCATCTCCCTCCCACCATTGGCGATGCTAACCAGCTCATCCAGGTATTCCTTAATCTCGTTGCCAACGCCGAGCACGCCATTCGGGAAGTCCGCACCTCCGGCCGCATTCACATTCGCCTCGGCCAAAAAGCTTCCCGCATCTTCGCTACGGTTCAGGACGATGGCGCGGGTATCAAGCCCGAAGTTCTTCCCAAGATTTTCGATCCCTTTTTCACCACCAAACGCCCCGGTGGCGGCACCGGATTGGGCCTCAGTATCTGCATGTCCATCGTTCGTGAGCACGGCGGCGATATGGAAGTAGAATCGCTCCCCGCCGGCGGCGCCGCCTTCACCGTTTTTCTCCCTGTCGCTGTTGCCGAAAAGCACCAGTATCCCAAGCATGACACGGATCCCTTCGGTTCAGCGGAGATGATGGCGCCGACCCTGGACATGCTCAAAAACAAGTCCGTGCTGGTGGTCGATGACGAGGAAAGTATCCGCATGCTGCTCATGGAAGGGCTTAGTACCCACGGCCTGCACGTGGATTGCGCCGCTAGCGCGGAAGAAGCGTTGGGCTTGGTCCTACGCGGCAAATACCATGCCATTTTGTGCGACTTGAATCTCTCCGGCTCCGGCGCCAATGCCGACGGCTACAGTGTCGCCCAACGCCTGAAAATTGCCGCCGGCGTCAACAAGCCCGAACTCATTTACATGTCCGGCGAGGTCCTCGCGGAAGGCCAAGGCTCCAGCGCCTCCGCCAGCTACCACCGACTCCAAAAGCCCTTCCGCGTCTCCGACGTCCTCAACACCCTAATGGTCGTCTTTAGCCGCATCCCCGCAGGCTCCTCCAAGCGCTGACCGAGTGGGGACCGACATTGTTGAACGGAAATTGGGCAAACATTCCCTACATGCTCAACGCAACCGTGTGGGAATATCTTGCCAGCGGTATGACCCCTGCCGAAATTACCCGGGAATTTCCCATCTTAGGGAGCAGGATATTCGTGCGTGTCTCGCCTATGCCGCTGATCGCGAGCGCAAACTGGAAATTTCGAACGCGTCTAATATCGAGAGATTTGTCCAGGAAAAGGAAGAGTCTATTCTTGGCGTTCGCGCCAAGTCACAGTCAGGATCGCTCTTGGTCTGTCGCTATTTCTTCTTCGCGTCGCTCCCGCTGGTCCCATCCACCCCAAAATCCCACACAAAGTAGTTCAACCCGCCTTCCAGCACTTCCGCGATCACGTACTCCCCCGGCGTCAGCGCTTCTCCCAGCGTGAACCGGTAAACGTTCGGGGCCACCTCCCACCTCTGGATCGCCACCTCATTGATGTTTGTCGAGATCTTCTGGCCGAACAGTGTGCTGATGGACTCCAGCTCCCGCCCGTTGTGCACTTTTTTTGTTCGCAGTAGCACTACATCGGGCCCGCTTTCGCCTGGCCGGCTGCTCTTTTCGATGGGCGACACGCGATCCGGGTCCGGCGGCGGCTCGCGCAAATAAAACTCCGGAGTCGTCGAGCGCAGCCGCAGCGTAGCATGCTCTCCGGGTAGAACCACGGTCTGTTTCCCGGGGACGATCGGCACAGGTGACAGTACTTGCTCGATCGTCCGCAACTTGTCCAGCTTGGTCGATGAACCGGCCTGCTGCAGCAGCCGCACGGACTTGCCTTCCACCACAAACAACCCATCGGCCTGCGGCAAAAACGCGCCTTGTCCCACCTGCAAACTCGCGTCAATATCCGCCACGTTGTCCATTCGTTTGGCTTCTTCCTGGTTATGCACCTTCTGCGTCAGCGCTGCCAACGCCTTTTCGCTCGCCGCCTCATCCTTAGCGGTCGCGTCCCAATCTACCAGCGACGCGGGCAACTCCTCCCAATCGCCCCGCTCCACGCTGAAATACCGCACGCGGTCTCCATTCCGCTGGTATTCCCGCACCACTTGATAGGTTCCATCCTTCAAGATCAGTTTTTTCCCGCGTGGCACTTCCGGCGAAGGCGCGCTTCGCGCGGTCCCCGGCGGCGTCTTAGACGCACTGTTGCTATCTTGGCCAGCTCTGCCGCTCCACGGCGAAAACGCGATGCTCCACACTAACGCACAGGCCGTCAGTCCTAACTTTTGGGGGAAAGTACGTGCGGAATGGCGTGCAGCAACCATGGGGTCTTCGGCGGCCCAGTTTGCCAAAACGGGCAGGCACGCCGTTCGAATATCAGCATAGCTCTGTCTCCGCACCGGTCGCAACATCGCGCAGAAACACCCAGTGGCTGGCCGCTGTTCGCCCAGACTCTCCGAAATTCCTGGCCATACAAAAAAGCACTTGACGGCCATCGGGCCCCGGTGTATTTAACCTATAGGTTAAATACACGTGACTTCCCCCCACCAACTCAACTCCACTTTCGCCGCGCTCGCCGATCCTACGCGCCGCGCCATCCTCGCCCGCCTGGCTTCCGGCGCTGCTTCCGTCACGGAGCTTGCCGAGCCCTTCCAGATGAGCTTGCCCGCGGTTTCTAAACACTTGAAAGTGCTCGAACGCGCTGGCCTCATCGCGCGCGGCCACGAGGCGCAATGGCGGCCCTGTCGCCTGAACGCGGCTCCGCTGAAAACCGTCGCCAACTGGGTGGAGGATTACCGCCGTTTCTGGGAAGAGAGCTTCGATCGCCTGGATGACTATCTACAGGAATTGAAATCCCAGGGCAAGAACGATGGCCGTAAGCAGCGCAAGTAGGCTTGCGGTGCGAACACCTACAGAGGAGAAAAGAAGACCATGCCAAATGCCAAGACCGCTAGCACCGAGAATCTTGCGGATCGCGAGATCGTGATCACTCGCGTTTTTGACGCGCCCCGCGAAATGGCCTGGGACGCCTGGACCGATCCCAAACAGGTAGTGCGTTGGTGGGGCCCGCGAGGCTTTACCACCACTATTCATGAAATGGATGTTCGGCCAGGGGGAGTCTGGCGACAGACCATGCACGGCCCCGATGGAACCGACTATCCCGGTCAGATGGTGTTTGTCGAGGTAGTTAAACCCGAACGAATTGTCTACTCCATGTCCGGCGGTAAGAAGGGCCAACCGGCCCACCAGTTCGAGTCCACCTGGACTTTTGAGGCGCGGAGCGACCATAAGACCAGGCTCACTCTACGCATGCTCTTCCCCTCACCCGAAATCTGCGCAGAGGTTGCCAAGGCCTATGGAGTCATGGAGGGCGGAAACCAGACGCTTGATCGCCTCAGTGAGCACTTGGCACAGGGCTCTGCCGCCTGACGCCGGCTCAATCGCCGGCCGACGTTCAATGCTTGGAATTCGCCGAACATTTCAAACAACGAAAGGAACGATCATGAACCGCTCAACAACGCTGATTGCCGGAGCAATATCGGCTGCACTCTTCGCCTTGGCAGTTCTCACCCCGTGGCTGGCCGTTGCGCAGGATGCCCAGACGCAATATTCCCGCATGGCTTCCCTTGATCTGTATCTGTTGGATCGAAGTGACGAAATAGCTTTGGCGCGCAGCGCGGCCCCGCCGTCAATATCTGGGGATGCCCAGGTGTTAGTCCTCGGACGTCACGGCTACGAAACCGCCGCTAACGGCACCAACGGCTTCGTGTGTATTGTCGAACGCTCATGGACCGCCTCCTTCGATGACCCCGAGTTCTTCAGCCCCACGCTGCGCTATCCGATTTGCTTTAACGCGCCGGCCGTGCGGTCCCACCTCCCACTGACGCTCAAGAGGACGGAACTGGCTTTAGCTGGGCGTTCCAAAACGGAAATGTTCAACGATCTGAAGGCTGCATTTGATAAACAGGAACTACCGCGTCCCGAACCCGGCGCCATGTCCTTTATGATGTCAAAGCAAGCCTATTTTGGCTCCTCCTATGGCCATTTCCTTCCTCATCTAATGTTCTACTTTCCGCAAACGGCAGACACTGTTTGGGGTGGCGCTGTTCCGGGCTCGCCGGTGATGGTGCATCAGGATCATCCGGACCCGGTGACTGTGCTCGTGATTCCAGTCGGTAAGTGGTCCGACGGCACTCCGGCTTCCGTGGATACGCACTAAGACTAAATTCAGCAATGTGGGGCGTTTGAACGCTCGCGAGAGAAGTGCCGTCGCGGCTCACTATCCGCCAGCCGGCGAGCTGCTCGTTTGCACTATACCTGGGGGAACGTCGAATGGGCGAGGGTCGACTTCGCTACTCGAGGACTCGTGCTTTAGTGCGTGCACCGCGGGAACAGCGTCGTCAGCACCATCAGGTCAGATAGCGTGAACAACCACTGCTCCGCCTGCGCGCCGGCCGCTTCTGCTGCTCTCGCGATCATTCCCAGGTGGCGGCTCCGCGCGAAGTTGTGAAGATGCTCCACGCAGATACCCGTCAAGCTGGCTACTTCCGCGTCCGTGAAAATCTTCTGGCTTGACTTTACTGTAACCAAAGGACCTCTCTATCTCCGTCGCTTCCGTCTTCTACCCTGTTTGATGCTTCCGCGCAGATTAGAAGACACACGCATTCCTTGCAATAGTCGTTCCGTTTGAACGCGCATTAAACCAATTCTCTAGTACTTTTAGGATTGGCCCATTTTTCGCTGAATTTAGGCTTTTTCGCCGGACTAAGGGTTTTCGCAGAGCTGTAATAACTGACAGAGGTAGCTGTGAAAAAAACTACTGAATTTACGAATTTTCTACCACTTTTGGTAGCGACCGTGCGATTTCCTTCACCTGTTTCGCGTGCCGTATCTCATGAGCCGCAAGCATGTACATCCATTCGTACAGATTCAAGCTTCCCAGAAACGCATGGCGCCAGCGATAGACGCTCAAGTCGCGGCCCTGCGACGTTTCGAGAAAGGTGAGCGTGCTTTCTCGTGTCGCTCGCAGTTCTCGCAACATCTCGTCCTGGTCCTTGATCAATGTGGGATCCATCTGGATGGGCGATTGGCGCCGGATCAGTCGCGCCTCCACCAGTTTTAGCGGCAAATGCGCCCTTTCCCAAGGTTTGAAGTGCAGCGGCACTTTCTGAATCACACGCTCGGCGCGGTCGATCACCGCTCGTTCCACCAGGACAAGATGTGCCACCACTTCCGCGCTGGACCACTTTTCTGCTTCTATTTTGGTATTCCACTTCGCGTGGGGAATCTCACCGGCGACGCGCAAAAAAAGTGCTTGCGCCTGAGCGAGCCGCTCGACAATCGACGAGACGTTCAGTTCGCTGACTCCAAGTCTAGAGCGCGCCGCCGCCAGCTTGCTCAAATGCATGCGCCAGTTGCAGCACACGTGCTTCGCCAAAAGCTGGCCCGATGATTTGCAGTCCCACGGGCAGCTTTCCGCCAATCCGTCCACAGGGCACGGAAATCCCCGGCAAGCCCGCCAGCGATCCCGTAACTGTATAAATATCAGCAAGATACATCTGCAGGGGGTCATCCACGCGCTCGCCCAACTTGAAGGGCGGCACCGGCGATGTTGGCGTCACAATCGCGTCCACCTGCGCGAATGCCTTTTTGAAATCATCCGCGATCAGCGCGCGTACTTTCTGTCCTTTCAAGTAATAGGCGTCGTAGTAGCCGGCAGACAGCACATAGGTTCCCAAGACGATTCGCCGTTTCACTTCGGGGCCAAACCCGGCACCTCGTGTCTTCCGGTACATGGCAATCAGCGAGTCCGCTTCTATGCGCGGTCCATAGCGCACACCGTCGTACCGCGCCAGGTTCGAGCTCGCCTCCGCCGTCGCGATTATGTAGTAGGTCGCAATCGCGTAATCCGTGTGTGGCAACTGAATCTCGCGCACATCGCATCCCAGGTTGCGGAGAAGCTCAGCTCCAGCATTGATTTTTTCGCGGACGCCCGCATCCATTCCGGCGCCGAAGTATTCCTTGGGGAGGCCCAGCTTCATCCCCTTCACGGGCTTTTCCAGTTCGGCGGGATAATTCTCTACCGGCGCGGTTGTCGAAGTGGAATCGTGCGGATCGCGTCCTGCCATCACCTTTAACACCGTTGCCACGTCTGCCACGGTATGCGCGAATGGCCCGATGCGGTCCAGCGAGGACGCAAACGCAATCAGCCCATACCGCGACACTCGCCCGTAACTCCCCATCATCGCCGGTATTCCGCAAAACGACCCCGGCTGCCGGATCGATCCGCCCGTGTCCGTCCCCAGCGCCGCTACCGCCAGGTCGGCGGCCACCGCTGCCGCCGATCCTCCGCTCGAGCCGCCCGGCACGCATCCCGGAGCGGCAGGATTTTGCACATTTCCGTAAGCGGAGTTCTCATTCGAGCTGCCCATGGCAAACTCGTCGCAATTTGTCTTGCCTAGAATCACCGCGCCAGCCGCTTCCAGTCGTGTCACCGCCGTCGCGTCATACGGCGGGACGTAGTTGGCCAGGATTTTTGAGCTGCAGGTTGTGCGAATCCCCCGCGTGCTGATCACATCCTTCACCGCCATCGGCACTCCCGCCAAGGGGCCCAACGCCTTGCCCGCCGCCACCGCGGCATCCACGCGCTCCGCTTGCTTGTACGCCCGCTCCTCGCACAGCGTCAAGAAAGCGTTCAACTCCCCATTCCGCGCCGCTATCCGTCTGTAGAACTCCCCCGCAACCTCGCGCGCAGACACCTTCTTCGCCGCAATCGCGTCGCGCACCTCAGCAATTGTCGTCATCGTCACCATTTAGATAGCCCCGTCATTCCGAGCGGAGTCCGCGGAGTGAGGAATCGCTCTTGACTGGTTGCGCAACGAACCCTTCACCGTTCAATCACTTTGGGCACCCGGAAATACGGCGGCTCCGCATCTGGTGCGTGATGCAGTACTTCCTCCGCCACCGCGCACGGCACCACCAAATCCTCCCGGACGGTTGCGTCCGCGCTCTGGTCGCTGGTCAACACCTGTGCCATCGGCTCGACATCCGTCGTATCGAGCTCGTTCAGCTTCCCGATGTACTCCAGAATCTCATCCACTTGCGCGCGGTACTTCTCCAGCTCATCCTCGCTCAAATCCAGATAAGCCAGCTCCGCCACCCGCAACACGTCTTCCTGTGAAATTTTCATGCGATGTCCGTCTCTCCTGAGCTTGTCATCCCGAGCAAGGGCCCTATGCGCTTTCGTGTTTTTTGGGCGCAACCCCAAGGCCCGGACCCGTCATTCCGAACGAAGTCTGCGAAGTGAGGAATCTCTGTTCCTTCGTCAATCAAGAGGGATTCCTCGCTGCGCTCGGAATAACGAACAATACGATCTTTGCAAACTAATTACCGGCCAAGTGTCTCCGCCGTCTTCGGCGGAAATTTCGCCACAATGTAATCGTCGACGAGCTTCTGGAAGGCCGCCGCCAGCTCATCGTATGTGCCTTCCAGCGTCACGTCCTTCTTCCCATCAATGTATACAGGGCAGCGTGGCGCCTCGCCCGTTCCCGGCAAGCTGATCCCGATATTCGCGGCCTTGGATTCCCCGGGACCATTCACGATGCAGCCCATCACCGCCAGGGTCATGGTCTCCACGCCTTCGTACCGCGTCTTCCACGTCGGCATCATCTCGCGAATATAATCCTGCGTGCGTTCTGCCAACTCCTGAAACGTGGTGCTCGTCGTCCGTCCGCAGCCCGGGCACGCCGTCACGCTGGGCGAAAACGAACGCAGCCCCAGCGCCTGCAGCAATTCGTGGCACGCGTACACTTCCTCGCGCCGGTCCCCACCCGGTTTCGGCGTCAGCGAAATCCGGATCGTATCGCCAATCCCCTCGTACAGCAGCACGCCCAGCGAAGCGGCGCTCCACACCATGCCCTTCATGCCCATGCCCGCTTCGGTCAATCCCAGGTGCAGGGGCTGGCGCGTCTTCGCCGCCAAATCGCGGTACACGGTAATCAGGTCGCGCGGCCGCGAAGTCTTGCACGAAATAATGATCTGATCGTTCCGCAGCCCGCTTTCCAGCGCCAGTTCGGTCGACTCCAGCGCGGAGAGCACCATGCAATCATTGATAATCTGTTCGCTCTCTTTGCCCAGGTTCTGGTCGGTGTTCTCCTGCATCTTCTTCATCACCAGTTCCTGGTTCAGGGAGCCGCCATTCACGCCAATGCGCACCGGCTTGCCGTGGTCCACGGCCACTCTGCAGATGGTGGAAAACTGCTCGTCGCGCCGTTGTCCCGCGCCCACGTTGCCGGGATTGATGCGGTACTTGTCGAGCGCCGCTGCGCACGCGGGATACTTGGTCAGCAGCACGTGGCCGTTATAGTGGAAATCGCCGATGATCGGCACGTTGCAGCCCGCGTCGAGCAGCCGCTGCTTGATCATGGGCACCGCGGCCGCGGCTTCCGGCACGTTCACGGTCCAGCGCACAATCTCGCTGCCCGCTTCGGCCAGCTCCAGCGTTTGTTGCAGCGTCGACTGCACATCGGCCGTGTCGGTGTTGGTCATGGACTGCACGACAATCGGCGCGCCGCCGCCCACGGTGACGTGGCCCACTTTTACGCCGTAGGTTTTCTTGCGCCCATAGCGCAGTCCACTAGCGTCCGTACCCGCAATCTGGTTCAACATATCCTTTTTATTTTAACACGCAGACGTGGGTGGCTCTGGGTCCGTAGCGGGTAGCGGCGGCATCTTGGGAGGGCCGTTGTAGCTGGGCACCCAGCGCAAGAAGGCGGCGTAAAACCGCCCCTACAACTGTGGACTGTCGACTGCCTTTACGCTCCCGCGGGTGCCCCACCCTCGTGGTCTGCGGGTGGGTCTTGGGGTTTTTCCGAAACTCTCGACGGTCAACTATAAACTGTCGACTGCCTTTATGCTCCGGCCGCGGCTCCCTTGGCGAAGGACTTGATCGCTGACTCTTCATCGTCGGCGATATCAAACACGGTATACAGCCGGGTCACTTCCATCAAATCGTCTACTTTGTCCGTCAGGTTCACCAGCTTCATTTCCCCGCCGGCTTTGCGCACGCTGGCCACCGAGCTCACCAGCATGCCCAATCCGGAGCTGTCGATGTAACCCACTCCTGATAGGTTCAGCAGAATCTTGGTGTGCCCTTCGCTCAACAGATTCATCACCAGTTCGCGCACCGCCGCGCTTTCTTCTCCCAGCGCGATCCGGCCAGTGATATCCACCACGGTGACGTCGCCCACTTCCCTCGTGCTTGTTTTCAGATCCATGTTGCTCTCCTTGCGTCCGCCTTAGCCTCGGCGCAGGCGGCCCCTAGCGTCCTATCGCCAAAGTCGCGCGTAGCTTACCGCATCGAGCGAGTATGCGCCACAGGAAGTGCAGGTGGCCGGCTCCCCGTCGACAGTTTCGGAGGGAGCGAGGACCCGCGGTGGAAAAAGGGTGGGGCGCACAGAAGAAAGTGCAAAAATGAAGGGAATGGGAGCAAAGTGTCGGCTGGCCTACATTACATAGTTGTATTAGTTGTATTTAATAGTAGTAATCACTGATTTTGGGCACCCCCACCCCTGGTTTTGCGTATGTAATGATTGGACTCACGGGTAACCCGCGCGTAAGTGCGGGAATGACTGAACTTAGCGCTTGGCGGGAAGGTCGATCGGACGAAAGAAAAGTCAAAATCCACACCCATAATTAAACCCCGAAGGGTGCGGCACCCGGCCGCTAGACAAGCAAGCCCAAGAGGACGGCGTAAAGCCGCCCCTACAGGTTAATCGGCGACGTGGAATGGTGTGTGCTTCTTCGGGATGCCGCGGGTGTGGCAATCGGCGCATTTCACGAAGTGGATGTTGTGGAGGCTTTTGCGATTCTTGAAGGAGGTGTCCATGGTTTCGACCGCGATGCCGCAGTTGGACAGCTTGGGATGGCAGGTGCTGCACGAAGGACGGGTCTGCTGGCCATGTTTGAGGTGGCAGGAGAGGCAACTGAGACCTTCATGGACGCCAATGGGGGTGCGGTCGTCGCCGCTGCGCACCTGCAGCGTGGAGGTGGGCGCGTGGCACTGGTAGCACAAGGCCTGGCGCTGGTCCGGGCTGATCTTTACTTCGCGCGTGCCATCGAGCATTTTCACTGGCAGCGGCAACTCGGCTACGGAAACGTGTTCCAGTTCGCGGCGATCGAACAGGGAAACCGACGGGCGATTGATTTCCTGTTGGCCGCTGGGAGCGGGATGTTCCGGCGCGGCCTTTTCCATGGGCACGCCCTGGCGATGAATCTGGTGACAGGTGAGGCAGGGAATCACCGGCGCAGCTTTGAGTTCGGCGCGTTTTAATTGCCAGGGGCCCGCAGTGCTCAGCGGCGTGACCAGGTCGCGGATGCCGCCTTCGTAATGCATACCGTGGCAGCGCAGGCAATCGTCCATCAGTAATTGTCGGTGATTGTGGTCGGCGTTCAGGAAAATGTCGGAGTAGCTGGCGCTGTGCGCGCTGGCTTGCCAGTCCGCGAATTCTTCTTCGTGGCAGTTGCGGCAGCGCGGCACCATTTCCAACACGTCTTTGCTGCGCAACCGCGGCTTGGCCGGAGCTTCCCCGCGGAGATGCGTGAACACGCGGCGCATATTGTTGATATGGAATCCGGCGTTGAGGGTGAACACGTCGCCATGACACTCGGCGCAGGGCACGCCGCGATGCGCGGAGGTGTGCCAGTCCGAATAGGGCTGCCAAATTTCGTGGCAACTGGCGCACGCGCCGCCGTGGGTGCGTTCGTAATGCGCGGAATAAGCCAGAAGCACGAGGACGCAACCCAGCAGCGCGGCGAGTAGGTAGGAGACGCCGCGAAGAAAGCGGCGGAAATGCGGGCGCGAGAGATTCTGGGGATGAAGATCGCGGTTCATGCGGGCTTCCAATTCTTAGCGATGAATTCGGAGACGCGATAAGCGTTGGCGAGGATGGTGAGGACAGGATTGAAGCCGCCATTGGTGACGTGGACGCTGGCATCCACGACAAAAAGATTGTCGATGCCATGCACCTTACAGTGGGCATCGACCACAGACGTTTTGGGATCGTTGCCCATGCGGCAGGTGCCGGCCTGATGCTGCCCGCCACTCAAGCCATCACCGGGCAGGCGGAGCCAGGTTTTGCTGGCGCCCGCTTCGCGCAGCCAGTCTTGCGCGCGTTCGGCTACATATTTAGCGGTGACCAGATCCTGCGCATGGCGGGAGCCGGAAAGCCGCGCCACGGGAATGCCCCAGTAATCTTTCACGGTGGGATCGACTTGGACCCGCGCGTCGAACACCGGCATTTCCTGAATCGGGCCCATAACGATGACGGAGCGGCGGTAGTAATGGCGCGTGTATTCCTTGTGCGCGGCGCCCCAACGCGGCACGTCCGGCGGATGCATGAACGCAAAATGAATCGGCAGGCGAATGAATTCGTTGCACAGTACCGCGCCGCCGACGAGACCGGGATTGCCGTGGTTGTAATCGGAAATGGCGATGGATGCGCCGGGGCCGAGATCATCGTAAATGTCGAAATCCATGAGGCCCATCGCGCCGGTGTAGGCGTGGCCCTGCAGGTTGCGGCCGACCCAATCGTTTTGATTGCCGATCCCGTTGGGATGCGTGGCACTTTTGGAATTGAGCAGCAGACGCGCGGATTCAGTGGCGGAGGCAGAAACGATGACGAGGTCGGCGAGCTGCTCCTGGAGGCGGTTGTTGGCGTCGAAATAGGCTACGCCGATGACCCGGCCGTGCGCGTCGGTGAGAATTTGCTGCACCACGGACTCGGTACGCAAATCGCAATGGCCGGTGGCCAGCGCTTTGGGAATGACGGTATTGTGCGTGCCATTTTTGGCGTCTACTTCGCAGGCGAATCCCACGCACCAGCGGCAACGCATACACGCGCCGCGTCCGTTGAAGGGAACGGTGTTGCGCAGCATAGGGATGGAAAAGGGATGCAGGCCCAAACGTTTCGCGGCGCTTTCCAGCGTGGTGTGTTCGAGGCTCGGCGGAAGCGGCGGCATGGGTAGCGGCTTGCGGCGCGGCGCCTTGAAAATATTGGTGGAGTCGTCGCCGGATACGCCGATTTCCCACTCGGCCTTTTCGTAGTACGGCTCGAGATCGTTATAGGTGATGGGCCAATCGTCGAGGGTGCTGCCAGGAACGGCGCCGTAGACGGAACGCATGCGAAAATCGTTTTCCATGAAGCGCCAGGCCATCGCGCCGTAACTGAAGGTGCCGCCGCCGACACACGCGGCATTGTTGTTGTAGCTGCCGTCGCTGGGGAGCACGATTTGCTGCAAGCCGTCGGGTTGAAGGACCACGCGGCGATAGCGTTCGTCGTCAGGGCCGAACGCGCAGCCCAGATCGGTGGTGCGCTGGTTGCGCAGATCGTCTTTGCGGCAATCGAAGGCGGTGTACCATTTGCCGCGTTCGAGCAGCGCCACGGTGAAACCAGCAGCGGCGAGTTCCTTGGCGACCACGCCGCCGCCGGCGCCTGCACCAACCACCACCGCACTGACACGCTTCAGCGCCATGGCGGGCACTCCTCGTTTGCGCGGGGTTGTGGTGTTGGCGTGGATAGCTGGCAGGGGTCGAAGACGCGTTTTGCAGGTGAGGTGGCGCGCCTACGGCGCTCGGCGTTTTGCGGGCAAGGCACCCAGACCTTGCGGGCTGGGCTAGCTCGTTGCGCGCCTCCGGCACTTTGCGTTGCGATAACCCCTAGAAGCTCAGCGGGGCCAGCAGCCTGCGCCACAAAACCGTGCGGTACGCAACGCCGTGGCACACGACCCGGCGGTGCAACATACCTGAAGCCAGGCGCTACAGAGACACCGCGACGGGAAACAGAGTTAGGTAGTTTACGGTTCATAGTGTTGCCGCCCGCGAATCTGCGGATAACTCAAGCCCACCATTTTCCAACTGGCATGATCGCGATTGCCGCCATGACGCGGATCGCCGTAATAGCCTTGCATCGCGTGATTCAAGAGCAACTCAAAGAAGGCCGACGGCGCGATGCCATCCCAACCATCGGGGGAAAGCTGGCCGGTCTCCGTGGCACGAAGCAGGGCGAACTGCTGGTCACTGGCAAGCAGCGCGAAGGGGCGATCGTGCCTGGCGCGGCTGGAACGATCGATGGAAGCGAGGCCTTTGCGATACATGTGCTGCCAGCGGAGGAACGGACCGCAGAGTTGCGTGTCGATGTAGTTGACTACGCGCGCCCAATCCGCGCCGGGATCGTGGTCGGGCGGAATGAGTTGATCGCTGATAGCGGCAAGTGTGCGCGCTTCGCTGATGGTGAAGAAGCACCAGGGAGTTGCGAATGGGCGATTGCAGGAAACTCCGGCAGAGGCCGCGGCGGCAGCGCCGAGTTGAAGGAATTGACGGCGGGACAGATGCTTGTACCAGCCCACGAGTGCGCTCCGAGACGAGGATCGCCATCAAGCAGCAATGGCCGCGCGGTGAATGCGAGTACTCAGAAGGGAGCGAATAGTACTGCGCGGGAAGGATAGCAGGACTGAAGAGAGTATAGCATGGGGAACCGCAAGAAATCGGTGTAAACGGAAGTAGCGCGAGGAGTGCAAGCTTCATCTAAGCTAGAAGCGCCAGGAAGAAAAGGCACGCGGCGTAGCCTTTGCTGCGTTCCGGGCAAGAAGCCGCCCCTACAGGATGTGAGGTTGGCAGGAGGACCGCGGGTGAGACAGCGAATCATAAAATTTGTAGTGATGGTGCAGGCGATCTTGTTGCTGGGTCATTGGTTTGTATACGAGACCTGGGTGACGCTCTGGGGAGCGCCGCAGGGTGCACGGCTGATGGCGCTGCGAATTGTGGTGGCAGTGGTGGCGGTGAGTTTTGTGCCCGCTACTTTGCTGGCGCACCGCTATTTTAATGGGCCGGTGCGATTGCTATACCGATTGGCGAGCCTGTGGCTGGGGATATTCAACTTTCTGTTCATTGCGGCGTTGGCGTCATGGATTGGGTATGGCGTGGTGCGGCTCACGGGTTTGCCGTTGACCGCACATGTTGTGGCGGGAACATTTTTTGGATTGGCGCTGCTGGCGAGTTTGTACGGAATCGTGAACGCGGCGGATGTTCGCGTGCGCCGGGTGACGGTGAGGCTGCCGGGGCTGCCGACGTCGTGGAAGGGG
The DNA here is from genome assembly GCA_963776365.1 of Candidatus Acidiferrales bacterium. GTDB lineage: Bacteria > Acidobacteriota > Terriglobia > Acidiferrales > UBA7541 > Acidiferrum. The sequence continues at coordinate 195,289 of CAVZMQ010000003.1, forward strand.
CGAGTGGCGGCGCTGGTCACGGACACGCACCTGGGGCACATTAAAGGTTACCGATTCCTGACGCGGCTGGTGGGCATGCTACGGCAGTTGAAGGCGGATGTGGTGTTCATCAGCGGGGACCTGTTTGATGGGACGCAGGTGGATGCGCGGAGGTTGGTGTCACCATGGAAGCAGTTGCGGCCGAAATTTGGATCGTACTTCGTAACGGGAAATCACGAGGAGTTTTCCGATCCGCGGAAGTATCTGGAGGCCATTGAAGGTTCGGGCGTGCGGGTGCTGCGCAGTGAAAAGGTGAATCTGGACGGGCTGCAAGTGGTGGGGATGCAGTACCACGATACCACGGACGCGCAGCATTTTGAGAAGGTGCTGAAGAGCACGAATGTCGATCCCGAGCGCGCCAGCGTGTTGCTGACGCACGTGCCGCATGGATTGCCGATCGTGGAGAAGCAGGGAATTTCGTTGCAGCTGTCGGGACACACGCATGGCGGGCAGATTTTCCCGTTTACATGGTTCACGTCGCGCATTTTTGGGGATTACACGTACGGGCTGAAAAAGTTTGGGGAGTTGTTCGTGTATACGTCGAGTGGGGCGGGGACGTGGGGACCGCCGATGCGGGTGTGCACGCAGCCGGAGATTGTGCTGATTTGTTTTGAATAGGCGCAACTGGCGCTGAAAGTTGAGATCCAAGAGCTTCCTCACTTCGCGGGCTGCGTTCGGAATGTCGGTTGATTTCCACAGGGATGCGGAGTCAAGAGAGTTGGGAGCTTTGGGATCGACGGCAAAAGCGGCGGCAAGCCGCCGCGCTCCGAGTGTCATTGAAGAAGAGCTGGTGCGGATGTACGATGCGGCTGGATGCGGTCGATGCACTTTGATGGAGGCGCGATTATGCCAGTTACAGTGAAACGGATTACGTTGTGGCGGAAAGAGCTGGAGAACCGGGCGGGGACCTTGGCGGCGACTTTGGAGCCGCTGGCGAAGGCGGGTGCGGATTTGCAGGTGGTGATGGGCTATCGCTACCCGGGCGACAATGCCAAAGCGGCGGTGGAGTTGTACCCGGTGACGGGCAAGAAAACGATGCGCGAGGCTGAAGAGGCGGGGCTTGTGGTATCGACGATTCCTGCGCTGCTTGTGGAGGGCGACAACAAGGCGGGTTTGGGGCACAGCATCACGCAGGCGATCGCTGAAGCGGGAGTTAACCTTGATTTTCTTGTGGCCCAGGTGGTGGGAAGGAAATATTCGGCGGTGATTGGGTTTGATACGGATGCTGATGCGGTGAAGGCGACCGCGTTGATCAAGAGGGTGGGTGGGAAGAAGAGGTAGTTGCACAGAGGCTACAGGCCCGCAGACAGGGTATGAGCCGCGAGAGTCGGCTGCGAGACCCAAGACTCCACATGCAAAAACCGGCATGTGCGGCACCTCTGGCCGGTTGATAAAAGCGTAAGAGAGATTCCTCATTCCGTTCGGGATAACGTGTCCTGTTAATAATAACCATAGGCAGGCGGCGTACGCCTTTGCGTGCGCTCAGGGCACGCCGGCGCCCTTACTGGCCGGGGCCAGGTTTCGCTCGGAATGGTGTGCTTGTACTTTGTTTACACTGGCAAGATGGGTTTCGGAACTCAGTGTAAGCCGGCGGTAACAGTTATTGCTGATTCTGAATTTGTGCCAGGTCCAGGTTGGGGCTGGAGGTTGGGCGTGGAGATCGAAAGATCATGGCAGGGCCGAGGTCTTCGGGCTTAGGAGCATCCACAAGCGACACCGTGACGAGAACGCGAAGTTCGCTTTCGGCTTCGCCGCGATGGACACCGCGCGTCGGAGGAACATCGGCATAATCACGGCCAACCGCGACGCGGATGTGACGCTCGCAGCCCAGGAGATTGTTGGTGGGATCGAATTCTACCCAGCCAGCTTCACCGAGATAGGCTTCGATCCAGGCGTGCGAAGCGCCCGCAGGAGAGCGGTCCAAGCATTTGTCAGCATGATAAAGGTAACCGCTGACGTAACGGCAGGGAATGCGCAGCTGGCGGACCAGAGCGATCATGATGTGCGCGAAATCCTGGCAGACGCCCTGATGCGTCTGGAGTGCGTCGTCGATGGGAGAATCGACGCGAGTGGTGTTCGGGGCATAATCAAAGTTTTCGTAAATGGCGGTGTTGATTCCCTTAAGCAGGGAGAGCGGATCGCCGCGTCGCTCCAGATGAAGCTGGTGATGCAGGCGGAGAAGCATCTCGGAAGGGCGGGCAAACTGGCTGGGAAGCAGCATTTCCCAATAATCACCTTGAGCGACGAGGTCGTCGAGTTCTTCCCACGAGCTTTGTGGGAGAGAGTCGATATCGCGACAAGGGAGCATGTCGACGGTTGCTTCGGAGACTACCTGGATTAAATTGTGTTTCCCTGGAATATCGAAGTGATGGACGGCGTTGCCATAGAAGTCGCGGTAGACGCTGACATTGGCGCGCGGGGTGACTTCCAGAGAGGAAGTGAGGCAGCGCTGGCGGGTGTCGCTGCGAGGCTGCAGGCGAACTTCCATGACGCTTTCGCCGACGGCGGGCTGGTAGGAAAAGGAAGTGTCGTGGCGGATGAGGTAGGTCATGGGCGAGCCGGTGCTGGCTCGATAGCCAGCGCTACATTGGACCAGTCCACGGGGGCCGGCGCAATAAGGATTCGAATGGTCATGAAGCGAGTTCCGCCTCGACGGAATAGTCGAAATAAATGTCATGGATGGCGGAGTGGATGGTATCGCACTCCTCGCGGACGTTTTGCAGGTAGGTCTGAATTCCTTCGTTCAAAATTTCCTCGATTTGGCTGAAACTGAGCTGGGCGCGAAGGCGGCCGGCAATTCGGGTAGGGAGTTTGGTAGCGCGCTGAGCGGAGTCGGCAATAAGATTTAAGGCGGCATTGACGCGGTCGACGGCGAAGCGAATGGAGTGCGGAAACTCAGGATTCAAGAGCAAGAATTCGGCTACGCGTAATGGACGAATTTCCGCTGTGTGGGCCTTGCAGTAGGCTTCGAGAGCCACACACCCACCGAGAAGGCCTACCCACTCCAGATATTCGGCACCTTCGACGGGAATTTCGAAATTGTTGGTGACCCGATGAAAGTGGGTTTCCAGAAGGGTAGTGAGGGTGTTAGCGCGTTCGACGTAGCGGCCCAGTTGAATGAACTGCCAGCCTTCCCCGTGGCTCATGGTGGCATCGGTGATGCCGTGAAAGAGATAAGCGCCTTCGAGAACCAGCAGGAAGAAGTCGTGGGACTTGAGGATCCACTCTTCACCGGGCCGCCGTTCGATCACCTCGAGATACAGGCGGTTTAGCTGCTCCCACATGCGACTGCTGCACTGCTCGCGAACATGGCGAAGATTTTCCCGGGCGGAGGTGATGCAGGAAACAATTGAGGAACTGTTGGAACGGCTGAAGACCAAGGTATGCAGGAGTTGCGTGGGATCGACGGGGCCGGAAACGGCGGGGGCGCGAAGAGCGTCGAGGAGAAAACGCCATCGGCCCGCGCCGAGTTCGGGCGACTGGTCGAGCCATAGCTGCAACTCTACATTGAGGAGGCGCGAGGTGTGTTCCGCACGCTCCAGGTAGCGACCCATCCAGTAAAGGCTGTCGGCCACGCGCGAAAGCATGCCGGCTTCGCGTTTAAAGGCTTGTACGTAGAAATTGCGGGGAGGGCGCATAGGTTAGGCGGTGAACTCCGCACTGCTTGGCCCGTTACCGGAATCGGAATTGAAGGTATTGAGCTTCCTGCGGACCTCCTCAAGAAGTTCTTCGGCCACGTTGGCTTCGCGAAGGACCCAGGTATCCTTGCTGCCGCCTCCCTGGGAAGAATTGACCACGAGCGAACCTTTGCGGAGAGCCACCCGAGTCAAGCCACCGGGAACCAGGGTCACTTTTTCGCCCATGAGAATGTAGGGACGCAAATCGATGTGGCGCGATTCGACGGTGCCGTCGATGAGGCAGGGAGCGCAGGAAAGTGCGAGCGTAGGCTGCGCGATGTAGTTTCGCGGGTCGGCAAGAACCCGGGCGCGGAATTCTTCGCGCTGCTGGGCGGTGCTGTGCGGGCCGATGAGCATGCCATAACCGCCGGATTCGCCGACGGCTTTGACGACCATATTTTGAAGATTGGCGAGGACATGCTGACGATGTGTTTCGTCGGACATCAAGAAGGTGGGCACGTTGGGTAGAATGGCGTCTTCGTTCAAGTAATAGCGAATAATTTCGGGGACGAATGCATAGATGGCCTTATCGTCGGCCACGCCGGTGCCGATGGCGTTGGCGAGCGTGACGTTGCCGGCGCGGTAGGCGTTGAACAGACCGGGAACACCAAGCGTGGAATCCGGGCGGAAGCAGAGCGGATCGAGGAAGTCGTCGTCGACACGGCGGTAAATGACGTCGACGCGGCGCAAGCCAGCAGTGGTGCGCATGTAGACGACATTGTCGTGGGTAAGCAGGTCGCGTCCTTCGACCAACTCGATCCCCATTTGCTGAGCGAGGAAGGTGTGCTCGAAGTAAGCAGAGTTGGAGACACCCGGGGTGAGCAGAACGGTGGTGGGATCCTGGCGATAAGGACAATTATCGGCAACCAGGGCGCGAAGAGTAGATAGAAGTTCGCGCGGATAGTGGTCGATGGGCCAGACGCCGTAGTCGCGGAAGAGAGTCGGAAAGACGCGCTTAAGCACTTTGCGGTTGGCGACCATGTAGGAGACGCCGCTGGGAACGCGCAGATTGTCTTCGAGGACAGCAAAGGTGCCATCGGGGAGGCGGATGAGATCGGTGCCACAGACGCTGACATAGATGTCGCGAGGGACGTTGAGGCCGCGCATTTCACGGCGGAAATGCCTGCAACTGTACAGCAGATCGCGGGGGATGATCTTGTCGGAGAGAATGCGGCCTTCGTGGTAGATATCGCGAAGAAAAAGATTCAGCGCGGTGAGTCGTTGTGTGAGGCCGGTTTCGATTTTGCCCCATTCGCGAGCCGTGATGATGCGCGGGAGAAGATCGTTGGGGAAAATGCGCTCGGTGCCTTCCTTGCTGCCGTAAACGGTGAAGGTGATGCCTTCGTGCAGGAAGGCGAGGTCGGCGGCCTGCTGGCTGCGGCGCAATTCCTCGGGAGGAAGTTTCAGAAGGGTCTGGTGCAGAGCGCGATAGTGCTCGCGAGGAACGCCGGGCGAGGCGAACATTTCATCGTAAGCGGTGTCGCTCTGGTAGGTCACGAAAAATGGCGGCAGATGGATACGTGATGGAACGGCCGAGGCTGTCATTGTCTATCCTGCAACCCGGCTGGGAGGGTCGATTATAGATGAAAGTAGCCCTCTCCCGGTTGGAACGTGGCCCGATGAACCCGCAACGGGCGCGCCAAGGGTTAAGAAACTGTAAGTCCGCTAATGGTGACAGTCCAACGCAATTTGTAAATGGAATGAATAACGGATTCAGATGCCAGTAACAATGCCGCAGATGGTCCGGGGCTATCGCGCAACGCTAACCTGCGAGGTCTGTGCCGGTTGACCGGGAAGCGCTGCCGTGGGGAGGTGCACTGCGGCTAGCCTCAAGGGGGTTTGTGGCAGGGTTCGCATAATAGCGATGGTGAAATCGCCAAGAGCGCCTAAGCGATCAAGCGACTGTACTGGATCGAGAGGTTGAGACGCTTCGGGCCGCGAACGGCGCGGCCCTCAGGATGACATCGGTTTTTGTCACGCTCGAGACTCGGCGGGATCTGCGTTTTATTGCGCGAGAGTTAGCCCTGCCAGGGTTCGTCCGCGCTGCCGCCGTAGATTGAAGGCACCTTGGAGCCCATGGGGCGCAGGTACACCGCCAACTGGCCGCGGTGATGGATGGAGTGATTGTTTACGAAGGTCAGGTAGAAGACCGCGGGAAAATGGAACGCGCCCAAAAAATCGACGGGAGTGCAAAGCTGTTCGGGACTCATGGCGTGAACACGAGCCATAGCTCGCTTGAAGTTTGAGTCGTACCAATCGACGAGTTCGGCAACGGTTTTCGGTTCCTCTTTGAAGCGCGGTTCCATGGTGAATTTGTGGTCGGCAACTTCGTCGGTCATCTGCACGTCGGTAGACGCGAGATGCCAGGCAAGTTCCCAAGCACTGCGAGCTTTGGGATCCGGGCGATAGTCCCTCTTGTCTTCGGGGATGGCGGCGATGACTTTTTTGGTGGTTTCCAGTTCACGGCCGAGTCCCTGGAGGACGGATTCGCGCATGCCCACGGCAAATTCGGGAGAGAGTGCGGGTTGAGGTGCAGACATAGAGCCTCCTTAATTGACCTGGGGAGAAAGGTTCCCCGATGGACGGGGATTGTACACCAGGGGATGGTGTGTTTTGTCAAACGCGAGTGAAATTGCAGGCTTTGAGCAAGGAGTGAAAACGGGGAACCTGGCGAAAGGGATCCCATTTGGGATCAACGGTGAGGAACGCAAGATGGACGTCGCGAGCACTCAAGGCGCGTTCAAGATGCTGGAGGGCCAGGCCTTGTTGCTGAAGGCCCGCGTAGATAAGCGCCTGCGCATAAGGGGGAACGTAAGTGTCCGCAGCGAGAGTGTCCAGGGTAGTGAGGACGTCCTGGGCTTCACGAGTTTTTCCGAGGCGAGCCAGAATGTAACCGCAAAGCGCGATGGGCTTGCTGTTGCCCTCGGATAAGCGAGAGGCGAGGGAGAGTGAATCGAGCGCCTGTTCGTTTTGTCCTAATTGTTCGAGTGCTTGGCCAAGCTGCATGTGGCCGATCCAGAACTGCGGGTCGATCGTGATGGATTGACGAGCAAATCGTTGGGCGGCCGGAAAATCACGAGCGGCAAAGGCAATCTGAGCGGAGAGGGCGTGGTGGCCGGCCAGCAACGGATCGAGTTGACGGGCACGCCCAATAGATCGGAGGGCCTCGGCGGAATCCTGCAAATGAGAAAGCACTATCCCGAGCAATCGATGAGCCAGCGGATAGCTCGGATTAAGAGCGATTGCATTTTGGAAAGCGGCGACCGCGCCAGGCCAGTCCCAGTCAATCCAGAATTTCATGAATCCATAGGAGGTTTGTGTTTCGGCGAGATTGGGATCGGAGGCTATCGCATGGGCCGCAGCGTCGCGGGCAAGAGGTCCCACCCTGAGCGGAGGGGCATCGCCATTGATCGGGCTGCCGGAAAAGGTGTCGGCCAAGCCGGACCAAGCGAGCGCATAGCGAGGGTCGAGATTCGTGGCTTGCAAGAAATAGGAGCGAGCCTGTTTGCTGGTGGCACGAGAGAGCTGGTTCCAGAAATGGCGGCCGCGCAGGTACAAGTCATAGGCTTCAGCGTTGCGCGACTGGCGGCGAGCGAGGGCGGAGAGGCGTTCCGGAGAGAGTTGCAGACGAATTTGATCAGCCATGGTGCGGCTGATTTCCTGCTGAAATTCGAGGATGCTGCCGGGCTGGCTATCATACGACATGGACCAGAGAAGCGCGTGATCGTGGGTGCGAATGAGCTTGGAGGTGATGCGCAATCGCTGGCCCTCGGCGCGCATAGAACTTTCGACGATGTAACCAGCGTGCAATTCCTCGGAAATTTGGGAAAGCGGCTTGGCGGTGCGGCGGTAGGACATCATGGTAGTGCGGCCAATCAGTCGAAGGTGGTCGGGATCGATGAGGCCGAGTGTAGTAATGAGTTCTTCCGTGAGGCCGTCAGCAATATAGTCACGGTCCGCAAGGGCGCTAAGGTTTTCGAAAGGTAGGACAGCCAAGGTGACGTGGGCGGACGATTCCCGTTCCGAGGCGGCAACGATCTCCACCGCAGGAATGAACTGGTAACCCCTACCGGGAATGGTGGCGATATAGAGGTTATCTCCACGAGCTTCGCCGAGAAGGCGTCGCAGGGCGGAAATGCTCTGGTTGAGGTTATTCTCCTCCACGGCGGTGTCAGGCCAGATGGCACGCATCAAATCCTGCTTCGAGCACACTTGACCGTGATGACGAATGAGGTGGAGAAGGGTGTCGAAGGCCTTGGATGCCAGGGGCACGGGAGCGCCATCCCGAAGCAAGGTGCGCCTGGCAGGGTCCAGCCGAAAACGAGCGAACTGGTAAGCTACGGGATTTTCGGCGGCCATAGGACTGCGCCCTCAGAGAAATTCAGAAGTTTTCAGGGCGATTCTAAAGACTTTCCTAAGGCTTGGGAAGGAGGATAACCGAGCTTTCGCCGCCGGGCGGGAGCAAAAACGAAAAATGGAGAGGAGAAGAGTTTATGAGCCCGAAGAATTGGAAAGGGGTTGTGGTAATTGCCGTAGCAGCAGCGATGACGTTATTCGTGGGATGGAATGCTGGAGCAAGTCCGGAAGGGCGCGACTTTGAGATAGAAGGAACTTGGAACGTAACCGTCACCCAATCGAACTGCACGACGGGGACCGAAGTGGGTTCGTTCCAGTCCATTCTGACCTTTGCGGATGGCGGGACGATGGCGGAGGATACGTCGAATCCTGCATTTACTACTCCAGGGGAGCGAGGATCCGGACAAGGCTACTGGCAGTACCAAGGGGACCGTAGTTTCTATGCAAAGAGCGTCGCATTCATCCATCCGCCGGCCGGAGTGACTTCACCCTTCCAGGCAGGCAAGCAAATCATTTCGCAAACGATTCAATTCGCGCCTTACAACCCGGACGCATGGAGCACCACCCAAGCGAGCGTGGAGTTCCTGGATGCCACAGGGACGCCATATCACCCGCCGACCGCGTTTCCAGTCTGTGTCAGCGCCACAGGAACGCGCTTTGAGTAGCAAATGCAAAGCGGTCTACCCCCTTCCCAGCAGGTGCCTCGAGGCCCTCGGCCAAGTGAGAACGCGGGCACCCTAGAGTGAGCCGCGAAGGCCGAGGGCGTCGGCTTGTTCGCGCATGGCGGCGATGCAGAAGGCGATGTGGTCGTCGAGGGGCACGCCCAGCTCTTGGGCGCCCTTAATGACGTCTTCGCGGTTGACGCCTCGAGCGAAGGCTTTGTCTTTCATACGCTTTTTGACAGAGCTGACTTCAAGATCGAGGATGCTTTTTGAGGGACGAACGTAGGAGCAGGCGGTGAGAAAGCCGGCGAGTTCGTCGCAGGCGAACAGGGCGTGCTCGAGGAGAGATTGGCGGGGCACGCCCGAATAATCGGCGTGAGAGAGAATCGCGCGAATGAGTTCTTCGCTGTAGCCGTGCTCGCGGAGAATCCTGGCGCCTTCGGCGGGATGCTCACGGTCGGGGACGTGGTCGTGATTGGGCCAGCGCTCGTAATCGAAGTCGTGAAGGAGGGCGGCCAAGCCCCAGAGGTGTTCATCGGCACCTGTTTTCTGGGCATAGGCGCGTACGCAGGCTTCGACGGCGAGCATGTGTTTGCGGAGGTTTTCGGATTGAGTATATTCGCACAGGAGATTCCAGGCGTCTTCACGGGTCGGCATTGGGCCTCTCCAGGATCGGATTAATGATACGACGATGGGGACGGAGGGATTGGCGCCTGGTGTAAGAGAAGTGGACATGGGCTGCGGGGTCCGCCTCAGACCTATTGCGCGAAATCAAAAGGAACAGTTTGCGCGTCTCGGAGGAAGCGTAAAAGAGCGGCGGCAAGCCTCCGCAGTCCAAGAGGAACAGTGCCGCAGTGGGACAATTTTGCATCGAGAGGCGAAACACAATATGTAGTTGTGCCGGGAGTCGAGGCTACCAGCAGCTGAGGAAAACGGAGGAAGCCGTCCAGAAGGACAGGCGAAAAACCGGCGTAAACACAGGCGATTTCGGCTGATTCCCGTAAGAAATTTCGAAAAATACTCTTGACATACATTATTCAACTGAGCGACACTCCCATCGCGCCAGTAACTGCCTTCCCCCCAAGAACGTTCCGACGTTCCTTCCTATCCGCACGCCGGAAGAAATCAAAAAGTCAGCGAGGAGTTCCGGTGTCTGCACCTATGGAAAAAGAGACCATGTTGAACACGTTGGAGATGGATCGGGAAGTGATTCGCTGCAAGACCTGCGGACTGGTCCAATACCGGACGCGAACCGGCAACTGCCGACGCTGCGTACGAGCATTGCCCCAGCGGATGGACTACCTGATCCCGCAGGAAGCCCCACAGGAGCAAGCGGCGCCCGAAGTGACGGCGACGAAGTTCGCGAACCAGGAGACCGTGGAAAACATCGGTCAACGGATTCGCCAACTGCGCGAGTCCCGCGGGATGACGCAGAGCCAGCTGCAGTCGCGTTCAAAGGTGAGCCGGTCGTATCTGTCGCGCATCGAGAGCGGACAGATGACCCCCAGCCTGGGGACGCTGGAGAAGATCTCCGAGGCTCTGAATGTTGGCTTGAACCGGTTCTTCATTCCGGAATCGGACGGCGAGGCGCTGCTGGAGGACCCGTTCATCCAAGGGTTGCGGCCGTTCTTGCGGCAACTGGATTGGGAACAGTGGCAGTCCATCCTGAAGCGCTTGCAAGCGATCAGCGATCACGTGAATGCGGCTCCCATCAATCTTCGCCCTATCGGTAATCCGGCGCGGCTGCCGCAGCCCGCGCCGTCGAATGGCAACGGACAGCTCGGGCACATAGGACATGCGAGCCATTCGAATGGGCTGATTCCCGCGCAAGCCCATGGTCAACCGCAAGGGTATCCGCTGCGGCGCCCAGGGATGCCGGTATTTCAGCGGCCATTGGCGCGCTAGGAAAAACTCGGAAGAAAAGTGGTGTTACAAAAGCAGCGTTCCGGCGACGGGACGCTGCTTTTGCTTTAGCGCCTTCGACAATGGCGAGTACTAAGGGAAAGTCCCCAGGGCTTCCAAGGTTTTCGCTGATGGCGTGGTCTGAGACGTGCCAACACACTGAGGGCGCATTCTATGCCCTTTGGGGGCCAACGAGGAGGGAATCAATGTCGTTCTTAGCATGGATTGTTCTAGGTCTAATTGCGGGATTCATCGCCAGTAAAATCGTGAACAAGACGGGCGAGGGCGTGGTGATGGACATCATTTTGGGAGTGGTGGGAGCAGTGGTCGGCGGGTGGCTGTTCAACACGTTTGGCCATGTTGGAGTGACCGGAGTGAATCTGTATAGCATCCTGGTAGCGGTGGTTGGCGCGATTGTGGTGCTGGTGATCTATCACGCTTTGGTTGGGGCGCGGGCCCGGGTTTAGATCGGGAAGAAGTTGTTGCGGTGGGCTCGGTCCGTTAAGCCGGGCCCCGCGACGTGGTCAGGATGCAGGACGAAGCTGTATCCGATTGTTGGCATGGATGAATCCTCCGTAGTGTAAAAACTCGCACTGGCACGATGATGAGCGGTTAGAAATAAACTAATAAACTCTAGCCATTAAAACGTGATGTAAACTCAAGTTGCCAACTGCACAAGCGTTGACGATGCGGGTTGCTCATGTCTAGGGATGTCAGGAAATGCGTTAGGTCGATAGGATTGTTCAGTATTGCTTTTCTGGCTGTTTCGTCACTTCAAGCCGAACACCAGAAAGATTCAGAAAAACCGGAGAAGCACAAGAGCCTTGATTGGACGCCCCCGGACGTGGGCGCACCACTGCGCTCCCTGGAACAAGTGCCGCCGTGTGATGTGGCCAAGGTGCTCGCGCAGGTAGGGGCAAACGCGATCGAGATGACCACGAACCTAGAAAATTTCACGGCCCAGGAAAAAATCGAATACGGCCAGTGGGATCAGAACGGGACCCCCGAAGGGGGCGACACGGGGATTTTTGACTACGTTTTTGCGTTTGAAAAGCAGCGTGGAGGCCGAGTCAGTCACGAGTATCGCACGGCAGCGAAGGGGAGCCACGGTTTTCCTGAAAGTGGTCAGGACATGGGCCAGGTAGCCTTAGCGCTGATTTTTCTTCCCGTCATGCAAGGCGACTATGACATGAGTTGCGAGGGGGTAGATAAGTGGAAAGGGCAGTTTGCCTGGGTCATCTACTTTCAGCAAAGAAAAGACAAGCCGCGGCGGACGCTGGAATTTCGTACTCCCGGGGGAGCGTATGGAGCGATGCTGAAAGGGCGAGCGTGGATCTCGGTGGACAACGGACAAGTGCTGCGCATCGAAACGAACCTGATGCAAGACATTCCGACCATGGGTCTGCGGAGTAGCGCGGTGGTGGTGGACTATGCGCCGGTGGAGATACAGTCTCGCAAGTTGGAATTGTGGCTGCCGCAGCGGGTGGAGTCCTACTGGGAGATTTCCGGGCACCGGACGATCCTGTATCACACGTTCAGCGATTTCCAGCTGTTTACGGTGGATACGGAACAGAGCGTGAAAAAACCGAATGCGGAGAAGAAAAATTAGTGGGTAGCTGTGAGCGGGATTTGGATTGCGAGCGACCGACGGCTGAGATCCTTCGTCGCGTAGACGGCGCGCTGCTCAGGCCCCCGAAAAAAGACAAAACGAATTGAGGGGTCGCGGCACCAAGCAGTGCAAGGATTGGGTCTGCCCGCCAACAGCCAGCTGGAAGACAGCGCGACCGTCACTCGCGGACAACGGCGGCTTTCGAAGATGGCACTTCCAGACGCATGAGGCGATGATTCGAGTCCAAGTAGAGAATCACTTCGAGATCGGCGGTGACCACTTTCAGCCCTTCGTAGGATTTACCCTCGGCACTGACGGCACCGGCCCAGTCGACGGTGATGGTGCCAGGTAGAAGCTCCTGCGGGACAAGCACGGGGAAGGTTTGGGTGCCGCGGCGGGTCCAATCGTAGACGCGGGCGAGCACGGCGTATTGATAGTAGAGATTGTCATCGAGGACCACGATGAGGGGGGAATTGAAGGTGAGGTCCTGTTCGAAAGAGTGAGCGCCTTGCAGTTGGACGGTCATTTTGGCGACGCCATTGGCGAAGAGGATGTGCGCACTGTTGGTCTTGTCGGCCTGCGAAGTCCATTCGTAGGAGATGGGAGCGCCGTCGGGCTGGAGCGTGAGGTTTCCGGTGACGGTGGTTGGGGGAGCGTTGTCCGGGGAAAGATGGGTGGTGCCTTTGGCCATCCAGCCTCCGCCAGTGGATTCGATTTCGAACTCCTCATGGCCGATCGACTTACCGTCGAGGATGACGTTGAATCTCCCTTTTTCGTTGACAAGGACGGAACTGGCGTTTTTCTTCTGCGGTGGGTGGGCTAAGAGAGCGCCGGCGAGAGCGACGCAAGTCAGCAGAGCGGAAAACAGAACCCGGTAAGGCATGGTTGGCCGACAAAGAAAGAGGAGAGATTCCTCACTTCGTTCGGAATGACGGCTATTCTTAATGTCTGCTGGCGGCAAAGTCCGCATAGGGCCGTTCTCCTCAGGATTGGGGATTGTCGAAAACTAAGGGGGATGCCAAATCGATGGATGGAATCCCAGGGATCCCACCACGCAAAATTTCAGTGACGACCGCGGCGGAGTCTCCGGAACTGTCTACGCGAAAATCGGCCAGTTGGTAGGAAGGAAGACGCTGAGTGTAGAGCGCGCGGAAGCTGGCTTCGTCGCGAAAGAGCGGGCGCCCGGTCATGGTCATGCAACGCGAGAGCAGAATGTCGATGGGAGTATCTAACCAAATCACGGGAACCGCGAAATTGCGAAGGAATTCCGGGGCGCCGGGCTGGGCATAGGTTCCACCGCCGAGGGCAAGGATGGTGGACTCGTGGAACTCGACGGCACGGCCGAGGGCGGCGCGCAGCTGGTCGGCCTCGAATTGGCGAAAGGCTGGTTCCCCGTGGCGTTCGAAGAACTCGGGGATGGTGATGCCAGCGGCTGCTTCGATGCGCTCGTCGAGATCGACGAAGCGCCAGCCCAGTTGGCGGGCGAGACGCGTGCCCACGGTGGTTTTGCCCGCGCCCATAAAACCGGCCAAGCCGATAATCGTGGAGCGCGAGGAAGAAGCGCGGCCAATTGGAGTTTGAATCACGATTCGCGAGAGCGCGAACTAATCGCGCTTCAGAATCCGAATTGTACCACTGTAGGAGGAGAGTTCGACTTTGGCGAGCCCCTGACCGACGGTGCCAAACAGGCTGTGGCTGAATTTAGAGTCGGAATGATGCTTGGTGTGAGTATCGGGCTTGAGAAACTCCACGGCTTGATTGTCGACGGTGCCCCGATAGGTCTGTGCGTTAAGGTCGAAGGAGTCCGTGCCGGAGAAGCGCACCTCGACAAGGCCGCGGCCGCTATTCATGGTGTAAAGACCGGTGCGAACGAAATCGCCGTCGTAAAGAATGTTACCTGTGGTGGTCATGAGATTGACGTTGGAGAGCGAAGGCTGAAGGATTTGCGCACCGCCGCTGATGGAGTTGAAATCGAGCCTTCCAGAACAGAGGGTGCACACCAGGGAGCCACCGGTAGTCCGAACAATGATGTAGCCGGAAACTTCTTTCAGGTGCACATCGCCGGCGACGCTTTGCAGCTTCATGTCGCCATTGACCTGTTCCACGAGAATCAAGCCAGTCTGGGTGCGCAGCTGCAACTCGGTCTGTTCCGGTACGAGCAATTGAAAATTGGCTTCGACCTCGTGAGGTTGCGCGGAAGAGACCAGTGAACTGGCGTTGATGTCAATGCGATCGCCAACCTGCTCCGCTTCGACGGAGACTTTTCCAGGGGCGAAGGTGCTGGTAACCACGACTTCGGAGTTTTTCCAGGACTTCACTTCAATGCGGCCGTTCACGATGTTATTGATGATGACGATGGGGCGATCTTTGACTTTGAAGTGGCGCTCCTGCTGATCATTGTTGCCGGCGTGCACCGCGGCGGCGGCAGCAAAGAACAGAGCAGCACTGAGAACGTAGAGAACACTGTGAACCATCTTGTGGCCAGGCAACATTAGTGTTCACTCCTTCCGCTATCCATCATGGCGGTGAGTAGTTCCGCTTTCTGCTGATAAGCCGAGTTGAGATATTCGCGGGTCAACTCGTCCTGAGGATTTTGCTTCAAGCGGGCTTCACATTCCGCAATAAATTCGTTAAGAGTGCGCAAATTTTGGCGCAGAGAGGCGTCCACGGCGGCGTTGCCGGTCAAGCCGGAGCGGGGCAGGGCCCCTTCGGTTTCATTAAGGACGGCAGCGCTTTCCCCCAGATAAGCATTTTCAGAAGGAGAAGCAGCTAATTCCTTAGAAGAGGGGCGGGGCTGGGCAGGAGCGGCCGAGTTTGCCGACGGGGATCGCCGAGAAGAATTGCCAGCGGCAAGGGTAGGCTTTGCCTCAGGAGTTACAGACTGAGTAGCCGGGCCGGCTCCGCTTGCAGACGTTTGGGCAGGAATTGACTTGGGAACCTGAGCAGTTTCGGCAGGGGCACGATGTTCAACGAAGTAAGCAGTGCCCAAAACCAGGGCCAAAACTGCCCCAGCAGCGGCGAGGGCTCGAGGCCGGAAAAGATCGGCGAAAGCGGTCCACCAAGACGCGGGAGAAGGACGATGCACGGGTTTGGTATCACGGATGATTCCTTCTGCTTCCAATTGAGCCTGCACGGAAATCCAAACGCGATCGGGGGGAGCGAGCTCTGCCGGGACGCGCTTGGCAGCGACAACGATGGCGGAAAGATCGGCGAGCAAATCCTGACAGTTGACGCAGCCAGCGAGATGTTCGCGCGCTTCGGGAGGAAGAGGGCTAAGCCCGTCGGTTTCCAGAACAGCTTCGAGTTCCTTACACTGCATACCGCAAACTCCGCAGGGTGCAGAAGTGCATGGGGCGCCCTGCAAAACTGTCTATCAGCTCAGGTGCACGCAGTAAGTCCCTCGACGGTGAGTTCATTCTAACACTCATTCCTTCGAGCCTGACTGGGCTTTCGCGGACTGGCGTTCCTGGCGCGCCTGATCGCGCATTTGTTCCTGGAGCAGCTCGCGAAGACGGGTGCGTGCTTTGTGTAACTGGGATTTCGAATTGCCAACCGAACAACCCATAATGTCCGCAATTTCGTTGTGCTCATAGCCCTGCACATCGTGGAGGACGAAGACGGTGCGATAGCCCGGAGGGAGTTGCTCGATGGAGCGCTCGAGGTTGACGCGATCAACGGCGCCCGACAAACGCAGGTCCGGAGCTCCGACATCACGCTTTGGGCTACTGCTCTCCGCTTCCGGATCCAAAGTCTCCTCCAGGGAATCGGTTGGGAGCGACTTTTTCCGCAGGCGCATGAGCACGACGTTGACGGTCATGCGATGCAGCCAGGTGGAGAAAGCTGATTCACCGCGAAAGGTGGCGATCTTACGGAAGAGCTGAAGAAAGGCCTCCTGCGCCAGATCTTCGGCATCCGCAGGATTACTGACCATCCTCAAACACAGAGCATAGACGCGACGACTATGCAGTTGATAGAGAAAGTCAAACGCAGCGGAATCCCCCGCTTGAGCGCGGCGGATGGCTTCCGCTTCGGTCCACGAAACTGGCTCAGCTGGTCTTTGACGGGCCAACAGTCCAATAGCGGCGCCACTGGAAGATGCGATGCGCCGGGTCCCCTTCAGAGTTGTCCCGAGCACGGACGTCGAGGAGCACATATGCCCCTAATAGAAGGTGGGAACCCTCAATAGGTTGCATGAGGCTGCGGGTCACCCGCCGGGATGCTTTATTGTCCCTTTAGAAAGGCTATCCGTCTATGGGCAAGATGCCGGCGGGGAAAGCCAAAAGCGAGGGGCGCGCGAGACTGCTGCAGGGTAGCCTGGAAATTCTCGACTTGAGCCTCTGGGAGAGCGTGAAGGAAGGACTTAAACAATACGACGGTTTCGCGAAGGCACGTGTTCAGGTCGTAGTGCACGGAATCGAGAAGCTCCCAGTCACGGTCCGGTTGGACCGAATCGCCACACGATAGCTCCTCGGCAGTGGACTCAAAGGTAGAGCCGAGTTGTGTGACCAAGTCCGCGAGGGCGGAAATCTTGTGAGCGAATTGAGATTTGCGAGTCAGCAAAATCCTGCTGAACACATCGTTGAACAGGGCGACGCGCTGACTGCGAGAGTTCTGGAAATTGTGGGCGTCGAGAGGCGCGAGGTTAGGAGCGATACCAAAATGCTTGGCGTGGTCCAGCATCACGTGCAGAAGACACAGGAGTGGTTGCGCCAAGCGCTGGCAGAGGGCGGGGGCTACCGAGAGAACCTGAAAGGCCCTGGAATTGCGACCATTCCTACGCATGCCGACGGCTTCATCGAAATTGACACTAAACATGGAATAGGAGGTTTCGAGATGTTGGAGAGAAGTTAAATAAGAATTGGATTTATGGCCCTTCAAAGGCATGCGCCAATCTTGAAACACCGAAGCGCTGCGTGTCGCAGCCGGGCGGGAACGCAAAAGATGCCTCCGTAACGAAGAAAGCGGAGTATAGCAAATTGAGGCTGAGGGATGAATAAGAATTCATAGTGGGGAAGAGGGATAGGAACGGATTTTCGTAGATTCCCGAAATGAAACGGGAGCATGCTTCGCGACGCGGCGGTTCCTTGCTCTGTTCCCAAAAGGACCCTTATACTCGGAGAACAGAATGAGAAAGGAATTCATCTCTCTTGCAATTTGAGCCTCAGGACCAATTTCGGCAACGACAGAAAAAACTCGAAGAAATCCAAGCACTTGGCTTCGAAGCATTTCCGCGGCAATTCCGCTGGACGGAAACACCGGCGCAACTGGCGAAGAAATACGCCGACCGAAGTGGTCCGGAATTGGAAGCGGACCGTAAGGAGACGCGCGTTGCGGGGAGGATGGTCTCCTATCGGTTGATGGGCAAAGCGGGATTTGCGCATTTGCAAGGTGCCGGGGGGCGCATACAGATTTACGTTCGGAAAGACGTGGTAGGCGAAAAGGGATTCCAGCTGTTTCAGTTGTTGGATTTGGGAGACCATGTGGGAGTGCGCGGACACATGTTCCGCACAAAAACGGGAGAACTCTCGGTTTGGGTGGAGGAACTATTTTTTCTGAGTAAAGCGCTGTTACCTTTGCCGGAAAAGTGGCACGGGTTGTCTGATATCGAGTTGCGGTACCGGCAACGGTATGTGGACCTGATCGCGACGGAGAAGTCGCGTGAGGTGTTTCAGGCACGGGCGCGAATTATTCGAGAGTTGAGGCAATTTTTCGATGGCCGCGGATACATGGAAGTGGAAACGCCCATGATGCACCCCATAGCTGGGGGGGCAACGGCGCGGCCATTTGTGACCCATCACAATACATTGGACATCGATCTGTATTTGAGGATTGCCCCGGAGTTGTATTTGAAGCGGCTGACGGTGGGGGGCTTCGATCGGGTGTATGAGATCAACCGGAATTTCCGGAACGAGGGGATTAGTACGCAACACAACCCGGAATTCACGATGCTGGAGTTTTATGAAGCGTATAGCGATTACCGAGACTTGATGGATCTGAACGAGGAACTGTTTGCGCAGGTGGCAACGAATATTACCGGTTCGACCACGGTGAAATATGGAGAGCAGGATCTGGATTTTTCCAGGATGGAGCGCCTGACGATGCGCGAGGCCATCGTGAAGTACTGGCCAGAAGGTGCGGGCAGGGCGCCGACGCTGAGCGAATTGGCGGAGCCAGGAGGTGCGCAGCGTGCAAAGGAACGTTACAACGTGTGGGCCAAAGCGAATCGGGCAGAGTATGCCGCCGCGAAAGGGAAATTGACCGACGGCGAGTGGACCGGGCTGTTGTTTGAAACCATCGCGGAAGACAAGCTGGTACAGCCAACGATTTTGTACGATTTCCCACTGGAGATCTCGCCCCTTTCCAAGCAAAAACGGGAAGATCCTTCGCTGGTGGAACGATTTGAGATTTATGTGGCGGGGATGGAGATCGCAAACGGCTTTTCCGAGTTAAACGATCCGGCCGAACAGGAACGGCGATTCCTGGCGCAGATCGCGCAAGGTGGCGAGGAAGTGCCGAAACAGTTAGACGGGGATTACATTCGCGCCTTGTGCCACGGAATGCCGCCGACAGCGGGTGAGGGCATCGGCATCGATCGACTGACAATGTTGCTGACGGATTCCCATTCCATTCGCGACGTGATTCTGTTTCCGCAGCTTCGGCCAGAAGGCAAGCAGGAGCAAGCCGATTCCGACGGCGCTAAGGGGTAAAGGACGGTTTACGCCATGAGCTTTGAATGGTTCGTGGCGAAGCGGTATCTGCGGTCGCCGAACCGCCCGGCGATCTTGCGATTGATTACGGTGTTCAGTGTGCTGGGAGTAGCCGCGGGAGTGGCGACACTGGTGGTTGCGCTAGCGATGAACAGCGGCTTCCGGGAGACCCTGCAGGATCGATTGTTAGGCGTGACCGCGCACATTTCCTTAACGCGCCCGGGTTCGGGCGGAATCCAAAATTACAAAACGTTGGCCGAAAGACTGCAGAAGATACCGGGTGTGCAGTCGGTGACGCCCGCGATCTACGAGACCATGCTGCTTTCGTTTGGTGGTGAAGCGCGCGGGGTGGTGGTGAAGGGTATTGACGTATCGCTGGAGAGAAGGGGTGACGAGGCGCTGCAGAAGCTTGCTGCGGGAAGGTTGGATTTTTCACCAGACGCGGAGGGAATTGATGCGTTGATCGTCGGCAAACAGTTAGCTGACGAATGGAAGGTGCAGCCTGGAGATTATGTGACGCTGACCAGTCCGCAAGGACGGCTGACACCATTCGGATTGATGCCGCGGACAAGGCGGTTCCGGGTAGCCGGGATTTTCGATTCCGGGTTTTACGACTACGACGAGAATTGGTGTTTCATTTCGCTAGCCGCAGCGCAATCGCTGGCAGGCACGGGAGACGTTGTGAATGTGCTGGAATTTCGACTGGCCAGGCCGGAACAGGCTGGGGAAATCGCGAGATCTGTGGAGCGCGAGGCTGGGCAGGGGTTCACGACAACGACATGGATGGAAGAGAACCGCGCACTGTTTCGGGCATTGAAGCTGGAGAAGTTGGTGACGGCGATTTTCATTGGACTGATCACGTTTGTGGCGGGATTGAACATTCTGGTGGTGCTGTCGATGACTGTGGCGGATAAGGCTAAGGACATCGCAGTGCTGCTGTCGATGGGGACGCGACGCGAACAAGTGCGCAGAATATTTTTGCTGTTGGGAGTAGCGATTGGTGCGACCGGGACGATTGTGGGTCTGGCGGCCGGGTACGCGTTCAGCTGGATCGCTGGAAACTATCATCTGATTCCACTGGACCCGCAGGTGTATGCGGTGCCGTACGTCCCATTTCACCCGAGTTTCGCTGATGGTTTGTGGATCGCAGCGGCGGCGATGGGGATTGCCATGTTGGCAACGATTATTCCAGCAAGGGAAGCAGCGCGATTGCTACCGGTGGAAATCTTACGGTTCGAATAGCGTTAAGGAGGGACCAGAATGAGGGGTTAAACGTAGTGAGGTTTGGCGTCTGATTTGCTTCTAACTAGTAGCCCGATAAGGCTTGCAGATAAGAAGCAAGGCGAACGGAGGGCACCGTGAGAGGCGGGTTTGCAAGGATAAGAAAAGTAAGAGGTTAGTTGGTGACAGGGAGGCGGGTCGCTGCAGGTTATCCGGGGGTGCTGGTAAAAGGGAAAAACGGGAAAAGGTTGGCTCACAACAGGCAGCGCAAGGGAAAGGCAGCGCCTGGACTGCACCAGGAGGGGCAGCATCAAATTATGGGGGGGCTAACCGATATAAGGCCGTCAACTTCAAACGAAATTGTGGCGGAAATTGAGCGGATCTGAGAGCGAAGGGAAACGAGAGGATCTGGCAGAGACCGAAGGCAATGCACACGACGGCGAAAACAGGGGAGACGGTGCTGGCGGCGCGAGGCCTGAAGAAAACCTATGGGGCGCGCGAAAAGAATCTGGAAGTTTTGGTGAATGTGAACCTGGATTTGCACGAAGGAGAGATGGTTGCGGTCGTAGCACCATCGGGCGCGGGGAAGAGTACTTTGCTGCATTTGTTAGCTGCGCTAGACACTCCAACGAGCGGTAAAGTATACTTTGAAAATAAAGCGATTGAAACGAATGAAGACGCGGCGCTGGCAGAATATCGCAATCGCGCCGTGGGGTTTCTCTGGCAGCGGCACCAGTTGTTGCCGGATTTTACGGCAGCCGAGAATGTTGCGATGCCGCTACTAGTGCGCGGTGAGCCACAGGAAAAAGCGTTGAAGGAAGCGCGTAAGTGGCTGGGGGAAGTGGGGCTGCAAGATCGAGCCGAGCACCGCGCGGGAGAACTTTCGGGCGGAGAACAGCAGCGAGCAGCGATTGCGCGAGCGCTGATAACGGCGCCACGGGTGCTGTTAGCTGATGAGCCGACCGGAGACCTAGACGAGCAGAACGCTTGGGCCGTGTTTGAGTTGTTGCAACGGCTGCATCGGACACAGCGTCTGACGTCGCTGATCGCGACGCATAATCTGGCGCTGGCCGAACGGTGCGACCGGATCGTGGGGCTTGAACAGGGTGTTTTGCGAGTACGCGGCGTGAGCAACGTTGCGAAGGGAACCCCCGGGGGAGAAGCGAGCTAATCGTGTTTGAAAGATATACAGAAAAAGCGCGACGCGTCATTTTCTTTGCCAGGTACGAGGCCAGCCAGTACGGAAGCCCGTACATCGAGACCGAGCATCTGCTGCTGGGGTTGATGAGGGAGGATAAAGCGCTCGCCAACCGATTCCTGCGTCAGCAGGGGTCCATTGAATCCATTCGAAAAGAAATCGAGGCGCGCATCACGATTCGCGAGCGGATTTCCACGTCAGTGGAAGTGCCGCTGAGCGCCGAGTGCAAGCGGATTCTGAATAGTGCCGCGGAAGAAGCCGAGAGGCTGGGCCACAAGCACGTGGGTACGGAACATCTGCTGCTGGGAATTCTGCGCGAAGAGAAGTGTTTTGGCGCGGAGATCCTGATGGAGCGGGGACTGCGGCTCTCGGCGTTGCGCGAAGAACTGTCGCGAACGAGCGGAGAAAAGAGCGCAGCGGCGCGGCCAAAAGAGACTTCGCTACTGGCGGAGTTCAGCCGGGACCTGACGCAAGCGGCGACAGAAGGCAGCCTGGACCCCTTGGTGGGACGCGAAGGCGAAGTAGAGCGGGTGATTCAGATACTGTGCCGGCGCACGAAGAACAATCCGGTCCTGATTGGCGAACCGGGAGTGGGAAAGACCGCGATCGTGGAAGGATTGGCCCAGAGGATTAGCGATGGAGACGTTCCGTCATTCCTGGCGGACAAGCGCATTCTTTCGCTGGATCTATCGTTGATCGTGGCGGGCACAAAGTATCGCGGACAGTTCGAAGAGCGATTGAAGACGATCATGAAGGAACTGATGGAGAGCCAGAATTCCATCGTGTTCATCGACGAGTTGCACACGTTGGTGGGAGCGGGTTCCGCGGAAGGCTCGCTGGACGCGGCGAACATTTTGAAGCCGGCACTGTCGCGTGGAGAGATTCAGTGCATCGGGGCGACCACTCCCGGCGAATATCGCAAGTCGGTGGAGAAGGACCGCTCGCTGGAACGCAGATTCCAGGCGGTGAAAGTACCAGCGCCCACCGAAGATGAAGCGGTGCAAGTAATCAATGGAGTCCGTGAGCGCTACGAGAAGTTTCACGCCGTAAGCTACACAGACGAAGCGTTGCGCTATTCTGTGTATCTTTCCAACCGGTATATTCCCGATCGTTTCTTGCCGGATAAGGCCATCGACCTGATTGATGAGGCGGGTGCACGAGTGAAGTTGCGCCAGGCGTCCGTGCCGGAAGAAGTGGGCGAAGTGCAAAAGCGCGTGAAATTTATCACGCACCGGATGGAATCCGCGATTGCGGCGCATGAATTCGAGAAGGCACGCTTTTATTCCGAAGAAGAGCGCAAGGAAAAAGAAAACCTGCGGGTGCTGCGGGAGAGGTACAAACTCGATGATGCGTCCACGGGAATTGTGACGCGCGAGGACATCGAAGAAGTGGTGTCGCGCTGGACGGGGGTGGCAGTTACGTCGATCAAGGAAGACGAACAGCAGAAGTTGCTGCGCATCGAGCCAGAACTGCATAAGCGGGTGATCAGCCAGGACAAGGCCATTACCGCGCTCGCGCGAGCGATTCGCCGAAGCCGCGCAGGATTGAAGTCGCCACTGCGGCCGGTAGGCTGCTTCTTCTTCCTGGGTCCGACGGGCGTAGGAAAAACAGAAGTGGCGAGGCGGTTGGCGGAGTTTCTGTTCGGCAGCGAAAAATCGCTGATCCGCTTCGATATGTCCGAATTCATGGAGAAGCACTCGGTATCGAAACTGATCGGAGCGCCTCCGGGGTATGTGGGATACGAAGAAGGCGGACAGTTGACCGAGCGCGTGCGCCGCACGCCATATTCGGTTATATTATTGGACGAAATTGAGAAGGCCCATCCCGACCTCTTTAACATACTGTTGCAAGTGTTTGAGGACGGACAGTTGACAGACGGATTGGGCAACACGGTCGATTTCCGCAACACCATCATCATCATGACTTCCAACATCGGCGCGCGGCATTTGCAAAAGCGCACATCGATCGGCTTTCAGGCGGGAATAGATGAGGCCAGCCTGAAAAGCATGGAAGACCTGGTTTTGGGGGAAGTGAAGCGGGCGTTCAATCCGGAATTTCTCAACCGGTTGGACGATATCATCCTGTTTAATCCTCTGGGCGACGAGGATCTGCTGCGAATCATCGATTTGCTGGTCGGACAGTTGAACGACACGCTGATTCACCGGCAGGTACAAGTGGTGTTGTCGCCCGAAGCACGTCAGTGGATCCTCGAGAAAACGTGTGCGGACCGAAGCTACGGTGCGCGACCGTTGCGGCGGGCATTGCAAAAATATGTGGAAGACCCGCTGTCGGAATCGTTGATCCAGGGGGGAATTCAGAGGCCGGCAACATTGCAAATTTATGTTGCGGGGGAAGGCCTCGCGTTCCGGCCTGTGGGTGAGGCAACCCCAGTCGTTCATTAGTGAATCTGACGCAGCGTGTGACCGCGAAGCGGCCTTCGGTGCGAAGAAGGTCGTGCAGCGAAGTACGCTCGGCCGGCCCATACCGGGACCGGCGGGAGAATAACAATTGGGTTTGGGGGCGCGGCCTTGATTCCGTCAATGGCCGCTCAAAGGAACGTCTGTTTTTCGCCGGACATAACCACCTGGTGTGCGCGCCGGTTTTGTGTCTTAGCCCTGGTCGTGGTGGTTTCTCTATTCGGCGCGAATGGGCTGGCGGCCAGCGGTTCGAAGGAAGAAAAAAACAGCGCCGATTCTTCGAAGGGCTTCACGCTATTCCACGCATCCTTGAACGAAGTCACGCTGGAAGAGAAACTAGACGAAATTCCGTCGGGCCTGGCGGCGGGCTCCGCGCAGCAGGACGAATCTCAACCATTCATTGAGCGAATTGAATTTGACGGCAACCGGCGTATCCGCAAGGACACGTTGCAGGCGCGGATTTTCAGCCGGCCGGGTGATCCTTACAACGAGGAAACGTTGCGGCGCGATTTTCAGGCGTTGTGGAACACACAATTTTTCGAAGATGTGAAGTTGCGCGTGGAAGACGGAGACAAGCCGAACGGGAAAGTGATCGTTTTCGAGGTGAAAGAGCGGCCGGTGATCCGCCGCATCCGCTATGAGGGGATCCACTCGATCTCCGAGTCGGACATTCTCGACCGCTTCAAAGAGAAGAAAGTCGGATTAACGGTGGAAAGCCAGTTCGACCCGACGCGCATCAAGAAAGCGGAAGTGGTACTGAAAGACTTGCTGGGTGAACACGGACACCAGTTCGCCACGGTAACCCCGCAATACGAAAAGATAGCTTCGAGCAATGCGGTGATCCTGGTATTTAAGATCGATGAAGGGCCGAAGGTCAAAGTCGGGAAGATTACTTTTACCGGGAATCACGCGTTCAGCGACCGCAAGTTGATTCGCGCGATGCACAACGACCGGCCGTACGCGATTCCGTTGTACTTCACCAATATCAATGTGATGTCGAAAACCTACGATCACGACAAGTTGATCGAGGATATGGAAGTCGGAATTCGCGGGTTATATCAGAACAACGGGTATTTCAGAGTGTCGCTGGGCGATCCGATTCTGGAGAACGTGGACACCGAAGGATGGCGGTACGGGATACCGTTCGCAGGCCGGACCAGTGGAAAGGCCGTGAATATCAAGATCCCGATCGAAGAAGGAAACCGGTACACCATGGGGACGTTGAAGATCGTGAGCTCGGATCCAGACAAGGCCCTGTCGTTGAAGGTGGACGCGCTGAAGAACGTGTTCCTGTTGAAAGAGGGAGACGTCTTCGACACTTCGAAAATCCGCAAGTCGATGAAGAATTACGAAGACATTTACGGACAATATGGTTTCATCGACTTCGTGCCGGAGCCGCAGGAGGACATCGACGAGGCGGCCAAACGCGTGAATCTAGTCATGAAGTTCGACGAAGGCAAGCAGTATTACGTGCGCCGGATTGAATTCAGCGGAAATACGACGACGAGGGACAAGGTCATCCGGCGCGAACTGCTCATTGACGAAGGGCAGCTGTTCAATAAGCGCGCATGGGAAGTCAGCATCCTGCGGCTGAACCAATTGAATTACTTCGACAAGATCGAAGCCGACAAGTCGGTGGAGTTGAAGAGGGACACCAAGAACGGAACTGTCGACATTCTTTTAAAATTGAAGGAAAAAGGGAAGCAGTCCATTGGTTTGCAGGGCGGGGTGAGCGGACTGGCCGGCGGTTTCATCGGGCTGACGTACCAGACGAACAATTTCCTGGGATTGGGCGAGACGCTAACCTTGTCCGCGCAGGTGGGGCAATACCAACGCAACATCATGTTGGGTTTTTCGGAGCCATATTTGTTTGATCGGCCGATTGCCACGGGCTTCACGATTTTTTCTTCGTTGTATAAATTCAACCAGGCGGAACAGGCGGCCATTTACACGGGCCAGTCGGTCAGTGTCAATCCACAATACATTCAGGATTACAACCAGAACAGCACGGGATTCACGGTGTACGCGAGCTACCCGATGAAACGTTACGCGTTCACGCGCGTAGGGCTGACGTATGGACTGACGCGGACGAACATTACGACATACAACCAGGCATCGGAATTGTTATTCACGCAGTTGCAGTACCGGGCGATCGCAGGCCCCAGCGCGCTGAACGGGATTCTGGCGAGCACCATCACCACGTCCATCACGCAAAACACGATTGACAATCCGGTCAACGCGACCCGAGGACGAAGTTACTTCTACTCGCTGGCATTCACGGGCGGGCCGCTGGGTGGCAACGTGAATACCATCACCAACACCGGCGAGTTCAAGTACTTTCATCCCATCAATCACAAGCGGAATGCCATCGGCGTGCGTTTCCTGGCGGCTTGGACGACGGGGTATGGCGGGAAAGAAGTGCCGCCGTACAGCCGGTTCTACATGGGCGGGGAAAACGATCTACGAGGGTTCGACATCCGCGCCATTTCGCCGGTGACCTACATACCGAGCGTGGTAAATCAGGCGGTCACCTTTCTGGACAACCGTCACTTGTCCGGTGCCGGCTATCCAACGCAAGGGGTCTTCAGCGTGCCGGTGGTCGCGTACACGATTACATTTCCGGGAGCCGATCTGCAAAGCGTAGCGAACTTTGAGTACCGCATTCCGATCGCTGGGCCGGTGGGGATGACGCTGTTTACGGATCTGGGCACGGACGGCATTCTGGACAAGAACGCGCTGAAGCTGGACCCCACGGGAGTTGCGAATATCAACCAGCAGTTCCCACTAGTGAATCAAGGGCAGCAGCTGCAAATTGCGTCGGGCACCAACTTCAAACTACGGAACTCGACGGGAATTGAATTCAACGTGAACCTGCCAATCGTCCAGGCGCCGTTCCGAATTTATTGGGCGTATAACCCCTTGCGCGTGCATCAGACGATCATTGCGCCGTACGACAAAATCAATCTAGCGAATTTGTACGGAACGTGTCAGGCACTGGGATTGACCGACCCGCTGCATCCGAATCAGTGCGATCCGTCGGTTTTGTATCAGATTCAGCCGGTGCTGCAGAATCCGGGGCGATTGAACTATTTTGAGCCGAGAAGCACGTTCCGGTTCACCGTGAGCCGGACGTTCTAATGGGCAAGCGGCAAGAGCTTCAGGGCATCCGAACCGGGAAAAAGGATCAGAAAACCTGGGCGCAAACAGTAGTTTGCACCGAACGAAGAGGGAGATGTCATTCATGAAGTTGCGCGAAATGAGCACAGCCGCGGTGGTGTTGCTGGCTGGGGTAGTGTTGTGGCAGAACGGGTGCAGCAGTTCGAGCGCGAATGTAATTGTGGATACCGTGTCGCCAGGCGGAGCGACGGTGATTGCCGGGACGGTGCAGACGTTTTCGTCGACAGTGACCGGAGGGACGACTGGGACGGTGACCACTTCACAGTTCACATGCACGTATGTGTACACACCGTTGCCAACGACCGCGCAACCAAATCCTACGCAAACCTCACCGGCGACGTGTACCTCCGGGCAGACGGTAGCCGCGCTGAACAATGGCAGCTTGGGAACGTGGACGAGCACCCCCACGGCGGCGAGTAACGTGTTGACGTACACCGCACCAGCGCTAAGCAATTTTCCCAACCCCATCCCGATAATCACGTTTACGGCGACGGCGGATGCGGATCACAAGAAAACTGGGACAGCTGTTGTCAATTTGGATTCGGGCATTCGTGTTGCGGTGTCGCCGGGGAGTGCGACGGTGCCGGTAGGATTGAATCCGGCAGGAAGCGCTTTTTTCACGGCGTACCTGGCGAACACACCGTCTACGAATGTGTCGTGGGCGGTGATGCAGCCGGTGGCCGGAGATACCACGGATTTTCCGCCGAGCGGTACGGCGACTCCGATGGGAGCAACGTGCAGTCCGAAGTGCGGGACGATAACGACTTCGGGACCGGTGGCTACGTTTACGGCACCAGCCACGATGCCGGCGGATACGTTTCCGAAGTCGAGCGGGTCGAATGCCGCCACGGCGGCGACCAGCGTGACGGTGGTAGCGTGGTCACCGAGCGACACGAATCACTACGCCGTCGCCTCGATTACCCTAGCGAATGCCTCGACGCACCCGATTACTTTCACAGGGATACATCCAACAACGGTGGCAGCTGGTGGGGCGTTGCAGGACATCTGGCTAGACGCGAAGAACATCCTGAATACCTCGCAAATTACCTTCCAGTTGCTGCCGAACGGGCCGATCCAAACGATCGATCCGGGCACGAGTGTTTTTACCGTGCCGATTACCCCGGCGTACTGCACGCCGAGCGCGGTCAATGTGACACCGGTGGTGACGTGTGATGCATCGATCGAGACACGTATACGACTGAATGCATCGCAACTGGCTACGCCGGGAAACGCGCAAATCACGGTGAACAACATTCCGGATCCGAATAACCCAGGGCAGACAACATCGATTTCCTATCCGTTAAACATCGTGTACGCCAAACCGGCGGTGGTTTCCGCGGTACCGGACAGTTATGCGCAAAGTACAGCGACACAGTTGCAGGCGGACGGAGGGTATTTCGGGGCGAATAACAATCCGCTGGTCGAGCTACTGTTCAACGGGCAACTAACGCCGAACGATCAGGTGCAATCGAACACGCGTCAATTGGTGGGCCCGCTGCAGGGGAGTGCCACGACGACGCCGGGATTATATCCGGTCTCCGTGGTGTGGCACGCAACAACGCCGCCGAACCCGCCTCCGTTCCAGACGGCAACGACCAACATAGCGGTACAACCGACCTTTACCGCGGGCAGCAACCCCTTGAACTCCATGTACTTCTCTCCGGCAAGCTCATCGACTCCGCAAAAGCAAATCTTGACGCCGCCTTCGATCGCGTTGCCTCCGCTGGGAACGGTGACGAATTTGGCGCCGAGCAGCATTGCAGTGAATTCTACAAAGGGCTATGCGGTGATTACGGAACAGGCCGCGAATGCGATACAAATCGTGACCTTGGTTCCCAATACGAACGCCGGGGTTCCCCCCGGGCGCTCCATGCCACAGGCGATGAGCGGCGGGAACATGCAAGTAGCAGTCGGGAGTCAGCCGACGAGTGTGGCGATTGACAACCAGATCAACCTGAGCTCGCTCGGATATCCGGGTGAGGACATGGCGGTGGTGGTAAACAGTGGAGACAGCACGTTATCTCTGCTGGCGGTGTCCCCAACGAATGGCGTCAATGTTATAGGCACGGTGAACCTGCAGAATCTGGTTCCCGGAGTGAATGTGCCGCCGTATGCGGTGGGAGTGGACCCGAGTACACACTACGCGGTCGTGGCGTTCGGCAATCCTACGTCGGTCGCGACTTCGACGGTCGGGTTCGTGGTGGATGTGAATCCGCTGCCCCACACACAAACCTGTTTTACATCCTCGCAAGCGACTTCGCCGCCGTGCGCCATAGCGTCTGTATCGCTAAACACCGGTGCCACCCCGCAAGTGGTGATGCAGCCGAATGTCCCACTGGCGTACGTGACACCGGGTGGCGCGGGGGCAACGTCGGTGGTGAGCCTGTTGCTGACGGATCAGTCCGTGACGATCGCGCCGCCGTCTTCGAGCACACCGTCGCAAGGCGGAGTGGCATGCCCATCTGGCGCAAGCACGGCGACGATTACGACGGTCACGGCGAATAACCTGAGTCAGAACTCGCCGGGCGTGGTGCTGATTTCCGGGGTGAGCACAAACAGCCCAACCAGCAGCACGGTGAATTTCAACGGAACGTACAGCGTAATCACAGGAAGCGTATCTACCTATTCGTTTGCTATTCCATTCACCTGCCCGACGGTTTCTGGCGGAGGCACATATGGAGGCAACGGAACGATCACCTTTGGCAACCCGTATTACACGTTCAGCACAACAACAACGGCCGTAGGCGGAGCAATCAATCCGATCAGCGGCGCGTTTGCGTTCGCCGATCCACAGGCATCCAACTCCGCACCACAAGTGGCGTTTATTTCCGCACTGGACCAATCCGTGAGTTCACTGTATCTGACGGCGGGGAGTTGCAACGGATGCAGCCCAACACCGACAGGTGCGCCGGAAGTGGGAATGCGCTACGTGGCATGGGATCCCTTTCTCAACCTGGTAATTGCGTACAACCCGCAAAACACCTACAACGAAGTGTCTTTAATTGACCCCGGAGGCCCCACTCCTACCGGAGTACGGAGTCCTTCGCGGCTGATTCAGGCGATTCAAATGAATTTGTCCGGGAGCGGCGGGCAGGGGTCCTACACGCCGCCGGGGTCGACGACGCCCGTGACGGTGTACGGGCCGATGGGGTACGACCCAAGGACAAATCTGGTGCTGGTGGCCAACGCCGGATCCAATACGCTTTCGTACCTGGATCTGGATCCGTATTCGACCTTCAAGAAAACGCATATTCAGAATATTCAGGTAACCAGCGGAGGAGTGGCGAGTGGCCAGCCGCCGCTGGCCGGTACAACTGGAGCGCCGAGCCCGTTGCCGGTTGCGGTGTGCGATCCGACGAGCCCGACGAATATTTACGCGTCATGTTTCCCGCAGGCTGTTACGGTGGGGCAATCGGCCACGGTGAAAATCTTTGGGCAGGGACTGAACAGCGGGGGGGCGCCGGTGGTGAGGCTGGACCAAGACCCGACCGGTGTGACGGTGACCAGCGCTTCGGACAGCGAGGTGGATGTGACCATCGCAGCGTCGCGATTGACGGTGGCGCACGATTTCTCGTTGGACCTGGTGAGCGGCGGGGTGAATTCGAATACGACGGACCTCTATGCGGTTGGGGTGCTTCCTCTAAAATCGCTATGCACCAACGCGGTGATGCCGGAAGGTGTAGCGATTGACGAGATCGCGAACGTAGCGCTGGTGACGAATTACGGATGTAACAGCGTTTCATTCCTCAGCCTGGACTACAGTAACGCGCACAATTACGGAGTGCCATACGGCACATTGCTGGCGACCGTCAACGTAGGGAATCATCCGATCGGCGTTGACGTGATTCCGCGATTGAGCTATGCGGTGGTGGCGAACAACGCGGATGGTTCCGCCTCGATCATTCAGTATGGAGGCAGCCCGTTCAGCGCGACGCAAATCGTATTCGCGGCCGCGAACTGCACAACGAGCACAGGCCCGACCCCGACGCCGACGACCAATGTTTGCACCGGCGTTTCCCCGACCGGTGTGGCGATCGATCAGGATCGTGCGCTGGCGTTGGTGGCGAATAGCGGGGGCAACAGCTTGTCGGCCCTCGATTTGACAACCTTGATGTTGAGCAGCGGAGCCACCGGGACGACCTGCACGGCGTTTCCCTGCGTAGCCACGCAATTGGTTCCAACCAGCGGACCGCCGACGGCGATCGCGGTGGACCCGAACCGCGCGGAAGCGGTGGTAACGAATCTCCAGAATGCCGGAACGACGAGCATCACGGGGGGATTGGACGTAATCAGTTTGGCCAGTTCACCTCCGACCAAGACGACGACCGCGTCGATCAATTCGCTGACCGCGAACCCGACGGGAATCGTATACGATCCCGTGCCGAATCCGGCGTTGTTTTACGCCGTGTCCACGCAGCAGAACGCAATTTATTCGTTCAATCCCGACAGCGGAACGACGTCTTTGATTCGCGTGGGTATCAACCCGTATTCGCTGGCATACAACTACCAAACGGGAACGATGGTGAGCGTGAACTCGACGTCGAACACCACATCGGTAATTGATGCCGTGAATGCGCCAGTATTCGCGACGCGACAAACATTAGGGATCAGCAGCCAGTCGCTGTTCGCGGTGGCCATCGACAGTTTCACCAATACGGCGGTAATGGCGGATCAGAATAACGATCGAGTGCTGATTTTGCCGATGCCGAGATAAGGGCTTCATCGTTAAAAAGGGACGAGGCGCCGAAAAGTGATCGGGAGCTTCGATTGCGGGGAAATCGACGAGTCAGATATACTTAATTGTTTGTGATTCAGCAAAAAAGCGGGTTAGTGGGGCCGCGCCGCAGGGCTGAGGGGCGTCCTAAGGTTGTCCTCGTTCGAGCATGGATCACGAAGAGAGTTTACCGGGCCACGCCAAAAAAAGTTCGGGGTGTCCTTTCGTTTGAAAATAGTCAGGAAGGCGTGCCCGGAGATCAATAAGGAGACTACAGTGAATTCGAGAAACATGATTCGTGTGGGTGTTCTGGGCTTAGCGTGCATGCTGGGGACGACAGCCGTGCGTGCACAGGCCGCGGCGGGATCCGCCTCGGGTGGAAAGATCGGCGTGATCAATGTGCGGCAGGCCATCGTGACCACCGGGGAAGGAAAGCAGGCTTCTGCAGAGTTGCAAACACAATTTGCGCCACGCCAGAGCGAATTGGAAGGAATGAACAAGCAGATCAATGATCTGCGAAACCGCTTGAGCGCGGGAGCCAATACGCTGAGCGATGAAGAGAAGGTGCGGTTGACGCAGCAAGGGCAGCGGCTGACGCAGCAATTGGATCGCAAGAACAACGAACTGAACGAAGACGTGCAAGCGGCGCAGGCAGACGTGGTGGACAAGATCGGGCGGAAAATGATGGATGTGCTGGACCGCTACGCGAGAGAGAACGGATTCGTCGCCGTGTTCGACTCTTCCGCGCAGAACTCGCCGATCCTATACGCTTCGACGAATATCGACATTACCCAAGAAATCATCAAGCTCTACGATCAAGCCTATCCGATGAAGGGCGGAGCAGCGACGGCCCCTGCGCCGGCCACGAAGCCAGCCCCACGGCCAGCCACGCCACCAGCGTCCAAGCCGTAAGCTGAAGAACAGAGAGTTGACGGGGCCGACGGATTGTGCGGACAAAGGGTCCAGCAGCGCTGGACCCCTACGAAAGTCCTGAAGGCTTCGTTCCCCTGACCACTACCTGGCACCTGGCAGGCCTGGCAGGTGGGTGCGCGACCTGGAAAGGGCAATCAAGCCCGACGGGACTCCCAATAATCGTCAAATTCACGACTGTGACGGCAGCAACGGACAGCGATGACCGCATTGGCGCCGCGAACGGTCCAGAACATTCCGGAGCGTTTGAGCCGGGTGGCGATGAGGGTTTTGCAACCCGCTTCGATTACGCCTGAACCGACAAACAACCCCTGCTTGCGGAACTTTGGGTAACGCATGCGCACCGCATTGCTCTCGAAATAGTTGGCCTCGGTCGCGATGCTTCTCTGCCAGTTCCGGCTTTTTTGTGCCTTGGGCGCGCAGGCGATTCACGAGTAGTTCGATCTTGCCGTCATCCAAGAAATGCTGCTGACTCATCACCCAGCGTCGTTTGGCCGCCACATCGCTCGGATGGAGCTTGCCGCTGAGATCCCACAGATGTTGTCGGGCGTGATAGAGATCCACGATCTCGATGGCTCTCGGAAACTGTTCCTGGGCCAAGTTCCAGATCCATTCCGCACCGTCTCCCACGACCACTTTCTTCTGCGCCCGGTCCCAGCCTCGCTGCTGGGCCTCGGTGTACAGGCGGCGGGAGAACTCTTCGACCGTTTCGATCGCTCCCGTATAGCTGGTGCTGTCTTCGTCTCGCACGGGCCAGCCTTCGGCATCCCGCTTGGTCTGTGTGAAGACACAACCGAGCTTGACCTCCCGCGTGTGCGCCCGTCCGTTGCTTCCTTTGCCCTTCCGCCCCTCCAGTTCCTTGCTCACCATAGGCACACCCGTGCCATCCATCTGCACATACATCACTGGGATCGTCTGGCCGACGGCGATGGGCAACTCCCGTTGCCGGGCTTGTTGGATGGTGTCCTGCTCGCGGTGGGCGATATCCGCGCCGATGCTTTCCGTGGTCCGTTCGACACCTTGGTCGTGACTTCCAGCCCGGCCAACAGCTTCATCTGCTCGCGGCCGCGCTCGAAAGAGGAGCATTCACTGCCCACCAGCGTCAACATGCGGCGCACCCCGGGTGAGAGCCCGGTGTTCTCCACATCCAGCGCCGCGTCGGTGGAGAATTGTCCTTGCTGACAGCGGGAGCACCAGTAATAAGCGCGCCGCAGTTCCGCGCGGCCGAGCACGGTGAGCAGCGGCTTGGTGCGCATCCCCTTGTAGCGGGCCTGACCTCCGCAAGAGCAAGGTACATGCGGCTCCGCCGGGGACTCCTGTCGGAGCAGTTGGCTCAAACCAGCGGCACCGGCCTGCTGCAGGGCGGTGCGCAAGGCCATCTCCACCGCTTCCAGGTCCATTGCGCCGGTCTTGCGACGTGCGGTGAAAATCACGCGCAGCAGGGCATCTATTTCCCGCGCGACTTCCTGATGGATCGCAGCAGCCGTTTTTTTTCCTCTGCTGTCCAGCCCCCGGCTTCCTGCTCCAAGGGTCGCAGGCGGCAGATCTTTTCATTGATAGTCACGAGCTCGCTACTGAGCTCCTGAAAGCGGTGGAATTCGGAAACCTCCTCCTGCGCTTTGCGGAACGCAGCTGGGCTGGAAAGCGTCTCCGCTACAGATTTGCCGTGCACCTTGCGCAGGACACGAATCTGCGGTTCGTGCCCGGGATCTTTGGGCTTGGCACAATGACAGTAGGACTTACCGCAGCGATGAACAACGGCAGAAATGGAACCGGGGCGCAAATCACCCAAACTTAGGAATTGCTGCAGAATCTTGGATCGTTGGACTTCCAAAGAACTCAGGGGCTCTGGCATGTAACACCTCCAATACTGAGTGACTACATATACTCAGTATTGTGCCAAAAACCACGCCATCACGCAATCTTCCCCCTACAGGTCGCACACCCCTGGCAGGTGGCCGCCTTGCTTTTGTGGGGTTACCGGAATATACTCTAAATTCGCTCTGTTACGGGCCGCACCATGAAGTGGGCGCAAGCCCACTTTTTTGTTGCCGCCGGATGAACTGAGCTTCAGACCGGCTTAGGCCGGGGAGTCTCCAGGTGAATTTGGAAAAGATCCGCGAGGCGGCCGAACGGGTGGCGCGTTCGGCAGGCCTGGAAGTCGTGGATGTCGAATGGAAGGTGGGGAAGCAACGGTTCCTGCGGGTGTATATCGACCGAGTCCCTCCCGTAAGTTCAGCGGAAGCGACTGAAGCAGAAGCGGTTGGCAGCCCGTACGCGAAGATCAGTCACGCGGACTGCGAGCGGGTGAGCCAGCAGCTCAGCGTGATTCTGGATGTCGAAGAACTGGTGCCAGGACCTGGCTATGTTCTGGAAATCAGCTCTCCAGGAATAGACCGGGCGCTGAAAACACCTGCGGAGTTCCAGCGGTTCACCGGACGGCTGGCTAAGATCTCGACGACGGAGCCGATTGGCGAGGCCAAATTTTTCGAGGGCCGACTGAAGGGATACACGGAAGGGAAAGTCCGGATGGAGCTAAAAGGCAGGGAAGCGCGGATTGTGGAGATTCCACTGGAGACGATCCGCAAAGCGAACCTGGCGATCGAATTCTAGGACTGGAAGAAAATGGCGAATCTGCTCTACCAACAAATTGAAATGCTGAGCCGGGAAAAGCATATTGAACCGGAAGTGGTGATTTCTGCCATCGAAGACGCCATGGTGGTGGCGGCGCGGAAGTTTTATAAATCGGAAGAGGACCTGCACGGGAAGTTTAATGCGGAGACCGGGCAGGTGGACGTGTATTCGGTGCTGACCGTGGTGGAAGAGGTAACGGATCCAAAGCGGGAAATCAGCGTGGCCGATGCCAAGAAAAAGGACCCGAATCTGGAAGTAGGAGGGGAGATTCGTACCGCGAAGCCGACGGACGTGCTGGGGCGAATTGCGGCGCAAACCGCGAAGCAAGTGATTTTGCAGAAGGTGCGCGAGGCCGAGCGCGACACGATTTATAACGAGTACCACACCCGCGCAGGAGAGCTGGTTACGGCGATTGTGAAGCGCGCGGAAGGTCCGGACCTGATTGTGGATATGGGGCGCACCGAAGCGCGATTGCCGAAGCGCGAGCAATCG
The DNA here is from genome assembly GCA_963776365.1 of Candidatus Acidiferrales bacterium. Classification (GTDB taxonomy): domain Bacteria; phylum Acidobacteriota; class Terriglobia; order Acidiferrales; family UBA7541; genus Acidiferrum. The sequence goes on from CAVZMQ010000003.1 coordinate 231,024, forward strand.
AAACTGGAAACGTACAACATCGGTGAGCGCTTACGCGTGGTGATCAAGGCGGTGGATCGCGCGGCAAAGGGCCCGCAGGTGATTGTGTCGCGCGCAGATGCGTCTCTGGTGCAGAGACTATTCGAAATGGAAGTACCGGAAATCTACGATGGCACGGTGCAGATTCGCGCGGCGGCCCGCGAAGCCGGCGAGCGTACCAAGGTGGCCGTGGCGAGCCGCGACAAGGACGTCGATCCGGTGGGCGCGTGTGTAGGTATGAAGGGCATGCGCGTGCAATCCATTATTCGGGAATTGCGCGGCGAAAAAATCGACATCATTCCCTATAACGAAGAGACCGTGGCCTTCGCGCAGAAGGCGTTGAGCCCCGCGAAGGTGACGCGGGTACAGATCACGGATCCGGAGAACAAGAAGCTGGAAGTCATCGTGGAAGACTCGCAGCTTTCGCTGGCGATTGGCAAGAAAGGGCAGAACGTGCGGTTGGCCAGCAAGCTGATCGGTTGGGATATCGACATCAAGAGCGAAGAAGAGAAGCGGCGGGAAATCGAAGAGCAGATGACAGCGCTGACGGCTCCGACTACGCCGCTGACGGTGTTGGCCGGAGTTGGACCAAAGACTATCGAAAAGATCGAGGCCGCAGGCATCACTTCACTGGAAAAACTGGCAAGCATGACCCCAGAGCAGTTGATGGAGATTCCGGGCATCGGCGAAAAGATGGTGGACAAGATTTATCAGGCTGTGAACCGCTTCTATGAAGGCGGAGAGGCGGCGGCAGCACCCCATGCGGAGGGGGAAACCGAAAACGCCGAAGGTGAAGCCGAAACGGCAGACGCCGCCGAAACAGCGGAGACCGCAGAAGCGGCGAGCCAAGCTGGAGAGCCGACAAAAGAAGCCGATGCGGAGGCCGAAAGCACGGCAGACGCATCCAACCAAGATTCCACCGCTGAGAATCACTCGGCGGCGGCTGAATCAACGGAGCGCGAGCACGAAGCTCCCGAGGGTCAGCAGGAAGAGAAAAGTTCCTAAGAAGTATGAGTGACGCAAACCAAGTCCGAATTAATGAGTTGGCCCGAGAGCTAGAGGTCAAGGCGAAAGCCATTATCGACCTGCTGCCGGGCTTCGGGGTGACCGAGAAGAAAACACACTCGAGTTCCATCCCGATTGATGTCGCCGAAAAGGTTCGCCGGAAGCTGCAAGGGACACCAGAGCCCGAGGCGCACGCGCCAGCTCCCGCCACGATTGCCCTGGAACCTGCGAAGCCGATAGCGCGGCCGACAGTTCCAGCGGCACCGACGCACGTGGCGGAGTCCGTTACTCCAAAACCCGCGTCAGCTCCGACTGCGCCGCACGCTCCCGCGACCCATGCGGCGCTGCCTGCCGTTGCGCCAGTGGCACGACCGGCACCGCCGGCCAGTGCTCCCGCCCCTGCGCAGGGTGCACCTGCTCCCCCTGCCAGACCGGCTGCACCCGCGCCTGCGGTCGCCCCGACAGCGCCAACCGCGGCAAAGCCAGCAGCGCCTGCGAGTCCGGCTGGACCTGCCCCAACTCACAGACCATCTGGGTCTCCCGCTCCACAGCGACCCGCTTCACCAACACCGGGGCAACCGATTGCTGCTCGGCCGCCTCAGGGAGCGCCGCCGCAAAGAATTCGTCCGCCGCAACAGGGTCAACCGCAAGCAGGCACACGAGCAGGCGGTGCTGCTCCTGCTGCGCGTCCCGCACAACCAGTTCGTCCGCCCATGCCCATGGGTGGGAATCGCGGTCCAATCCCGGGTACCGAGCCGCGCCCCGACCGCCCCAGTGGTCCGCGCCCAGGCCAGCCGATGCGTTCGCAACCGGGACAGGGAGGACGTGCCTTTACGCCGCGTCCGAGCGGCGGTCCGGGAGGACCAGGCGGTTCTGGTGGACCCGGTGGTCAAGGCCGACCGTGGGGTCAGAGGCCCGGCGCAGTTCCTTCGGGTTCGCGGCCGGGTCCGCGCACGCCCGGACGCCCGGCGATGCTTCCGCCGTTGCCCGACAAAATGCCCTCGAAGGCCGAGCCGGGCAAGCCGCTATACGCGCGCAGGCCCACGCAACGCCAGCGACCCATGGTGGACAAGCGCGAAATTGAGGGTGAACGGAAGCTGCACCCGACGCGGCAGCGTCCGGGAGCAGGGGGTCGAGGTGTGGCGGCGGTAGCGACAGCGCCGCCGGAACCGCGTACGCCGCGCGAAGTGACATTGACGGAAGGAATCACGATACGCGAATTGGCCGAGAAGCTTGACATTCGCGCCAAGGATTTGCTGAAGACGTTGCTGGATCGCGGCGTGTTCGCCAGCATAAACCAGGCGCTGGACGTGCAGACGGCAACGGATCTGGCGCAGTCGTTCAATGGCGTGGTGAGCGTGGTTTCGTTCGAAGAAGAAATGGTTCTGGAGGTCGCGAAGGAAGAGACCCAGGAGAACCTGAAGCCGAGACCGCCAGTGGTGACGGTGATGGGCCACGTAGACCACGGGAAAACGAGTTTGTTGGACGGAATCCGCGAGGCGGATGTAGCGGCTGGCGAAGCCGGAGGTATTACGCAGCACATCGGCGCATACAAGGTGCAGGTGGGCGAGCGCAGCGTGGTGTTCGTGGATACGCCGGGCCACGAAGCGTTCACGAGGATGCGCGCGCGTGGCGCGAAGGTCACGGATATCGTTGTGCTGGTAGTGGCCGCAGATGATGGGGTGATGCCGCAGACGCGGGAGGCCATCGATCATGCCAAAGCTGCAGGTGTTCCGATCATCGTGGCGGTCAACAAGATCGACAAACCGGAGGCGCAGCCGGAACGCGTAAAGCGGCAGTTGACGGATTTGGGGTTAATGCCTGCGGAGTGGGGCGGTGACACCGAATTCGTGGAAGTGTCCGCAAAACAAAAAAAGAATCTGGATAAGTTGCTGGAGATCATCCTGCTGGTGGCCGATTTGCGGGAATTGAAGGCCAATCCGGATGCGCCGGCGAGCGGTACGGTACTGGAATCGCGAGTGGACAAAGGGCGCGGACCGGTGGCGACGATCCTGGTGCAGAACGGCACATTGCGCACCAGCGACTTTTTCATCGCGGGCTCCGTGTTCGGCAAAGTGCGCGCGATGTTTGACGACCGCGGACGGACCGCCAAGGATGCGCCGCCATCCACGCCGATTGAAGTGCTTGGGCTGCAGGGAGTGCCGGAAGCGGGCGACCATTTCCAGGTCACCGACGAAGCGAAAGCTCGACACGTGGTGGAATTCCGGCAATCGAAGCAGCGCGACGCTGCGTTGCGCGCAAGTGCCGGGGCCAGGATTACCCTGGATCAGTTGCACGAGCAACTGAAGGCCGGCGAAGTGAAAGAACTGCCCCTGGTGATCAAGGCGGACGTGCAAGGTTCCGCGGAAGTTTTAGAAGAGATGCTGCCGAAACTTTCGACGGATCAGGTGAAGCTGAAAATCATCAGCGCGGGGGTAGGAGCGGTGACGGAGAACGATGTGCTGCTGGCCAGCGCATCGGGCGCCATCATTATTGCTTTCGGCGTACGACCCGACCGCAAGGCCGCGGACCTGGCGCAACAGGAAAATGTGGATATACGGACGCACAACATTATTTATGAGGTGTCCGACGAAATAATGAAAGCCATGGAAGGGCTGCTGGAGCCGGTGGTCCAGGAAACGTATCTTGGCCGCGCGGAAGTGCGGAACACGTTCCGCGTCAAAGGCGCAGGCACAGTGGCAGGCTGCTATGTGCTCGATGGAATCATGAAGCGCGACGCACAGGTGCGCGTAGTCCGCGACGGCGCGGTGATTTACACTTCGAAATTGAGTTCCCTGAAGCGATTCAAGGACGACGCGAGCGAGGTGCGCACCGGTTTTGAGTGCGGACTCGGAATCGCGAATTTCAATGACGTGAAAATCGGCGACATTCTGGAGTGCTTCCAGGTCGTCAAGCTATCCGCCGCCGAAGCCGCCGCACAAGGGGCCGTCCCCGCCCGAAGGTAGCGAAACGTCTCGACGCCCGGGTCGTGCCGCCCGAGAGTGAAAACCCATGCCGGTAGGATTGTTAACGTTGGAATTGCATTTGCCCGAAGCGCACTCGTTAAAAGATAAGCGTCAGGTGTTACGCAGCTTGAAGGATAGGCTACGCGGGCATTTCAACGTGGCGGTGGCGGAACTGGATTTTCAGGACATCTGGAACCGTTCGGTGGTGGGAGTGGTGACATTGTCGAACGCGGAGCAGCATGTGGAAGAGTCCTTGCAACTAGTTTTGCGGGAGGCGGACAAGATTCTGGGTCCGTTACTGGTTTCGCATGATGTGGATTTTTTGTGAGTTGGATGAAATTTGCAGAAATAGGATCGTCTTCCCATGAGCCCTGATCATCATCGACACCAACGCGTGGGCGAGGAAATCGCGCATGAGATCAACGCCATGCTTGTCGGCGAGTTGAAGGATCCGCGATTGGAAGGCAATGTGTGCGTCAGCGAAGTGCGCGTGCAGCCGGACATGAAACACGCGAGGGTGTTCGTCAGCGTGAAGACAGAGAACTCCAAGGAACAGGCCGACGCGATTAAAGCGCTGGAGCATGCCTCGGGGTACATCCGCCACGAATTGGTGGAACGCTTGCAACTCAGACGGCTGCCGGACTTGCATTTCACCTTGGACCTTTCCCAGGAGCACGTGGAGCGAATCGAGCGGCTGTTGAAGCAGATGAAGACGGAGAAGCCGTCCCCACCTGAAGTGAATTCGTGATTGCGTCTTTGACGTGGCTGCAGCCGGAGAGAGATTCCTGGCTTCTCACCCTCGCTCCGAATGACGAAATCATTAGGGTTTGGGTTACAACTGAAAAGACAATCGTGTGATGGCTCGGCAACCACAACCCGCACCGTTTGATGGTGCCTTGGTGATCAACAAGCCACAGGGCAAAACGTCGCATGACGTAGTCGATGCCGTGCGGCACCTGGCGGGATTTCGGCAAATTGGGCATCTGGGCACACTCGATCCGCTAGCGACCGGCGTACTGGTGCTGCTTCTTGGGAAAGCCACGCGGTTGGTGCGATTTTACGCCGGTCGCCGAAAGCGTTACGACGCCGCATTCCGGTTTGGCTATGCCACGAATACCTACGATTCAGAAGGCGTAGCGGCGGGGTCGGACACTTCGCCGGTGCTGGACCGCGAAGTGATCGAACGATTGGCGGCCGAATCGGTGGGGCGATTCGAACAAATGCCGCCAATTTTTTCGGCAAAGAAAGTGCACGGGCGGCCAGCGTACCAGCTGGCGCGCAAGAATCAGGCGGTGGAGCTGAAACCAGCGAGTGTAGAAATATTCGAATATCGTGTGTCGGGAGTGGCAGGAACGGTGGCACGATTCTCGATTGAATGTTCCTCCGGCACGTACATCCGATCGCTGGCGCATGATATGGGGCGGAAGTTGGGTTGTGGAGCGCACTTAAGCGAAATCTGCAGGACCGCCGTGGGCGAATTCTCGCTTGATCAGGCCATGGAACTGGGAGAACTAGCGGAGGCAGCGCGCGATGGCAAATTCCAGAACTGCTTGATTCCGCTGGAAAACTTACTGCCGGACTATCCGAAAACAAACGTGCTTCCGGTGCTGGAGAAAAAAGTGCGGCACGGGGGGAAGTTCAACGTGATGGTGTCGCAGGTGCAGCCGGGGCGAGCGGAATTGCCACCGGGCGCCACGACGCAGCTGGAGAGCGCGGAGATACATGCGCCGCGATTGCGCGTATTCAGCCAAGCGAATAAACTGATCGCGATTGCAGAAGCGGTGGTGCCGCGGACGTACCAACCCGTGGTGGTGTTCGACCCTTTGCCCTGATGGTGTGCCCGTACAACGGTCTGCCGCTGCGCACTTGTTTCGGTTTGCTGGAACTGGAGAGCCTCTCATGTCGACCGCCTCGGCACGCGAATTGAGCAGTGCGGCGGGGCTCAGCCGCCTGGTCACGATAGACAGTACGGTTGCGAGCCGGGAGTGGACCGAGGCGCGTGCACGAGACGTCTGTCGGCAACTGGAAGCCGGGCACATCGTGTTCCTACCGTCCTCTCCCATCGAGATTTCTAATGACCATCGTGAACTGCTCCTGGGACGGAAGCAATCGGGTTCCGCTTACCACAAAAATATCGCGTACCGGCCGTCGGAAGATCGGGTGACGGGACTGGATCGGGAAGAAGCGCAGGAAGGGGAGAAATTGCGCGGTATCCTGCGGGACTATTCGCAACGCTCTGTGGAGTTTCTACGCAGCTTCGTAGCGCCTTATGCGGACAAGTGGAAGCTGGAGTTTGCGAGTTTCCGCCCGATCGAAGAGCGAGGACGACAGGCGCGGCTGCATGCACGCAACGATTTGCTGCATTTCGATTCGTTTCCGACGCGGCCTACGAATGGGGCGCGAATTTTTCGATTCTTCACAAATATCAATCCCACGCAGAATCGGGTTTGGCTGACTTCGCAGACATTTGAGGCGTTCGGACCACCACTGGTGGCGGCGGGTGGACTGGTTTCGTCGTTGAACAATCCCATGCTGCGCGGGATGCATTGGCTGGGGAGAACTTTGCACTTGCGGAAGGCAAATAGTTCACCGTACGACGACCTTATGCATCGCTGCCACAATGCGATGAAGGAAGACGAAAGATTCCAGCGAAACACGCCCAAAACACGGTGGGAATTTCCGCCGAATTCGTCGTGGATGGTTTTCACGGATTGCGTGAGCCACGCGGTGTTATCGGGCCAATACGCGCTGGAGCAGACGCTGCTGATCCCACAGTCGGCGTTGATGGAAGTGCAGCGCTCTCCATTGGCCGTTCTGGAAAAGCTGACGGGGCGCCGGCTGACGGCTTGATCACCCATTGCTTGAGACACAACAGATTCACTGGTCGGGACGGTGAGGCGGCGCCGCAGGCTGCGGTTCGGTCTCGGGGTTCGGGGTCGGCGGAGGCGGCTGTGCAGGATTCGGCTGCTGCGAGTTGGGTTGCGCCGGCTCACCGGGAACGACCGGAGCGGTTGGTGGAGGATTTTCCGGCGCAGGCGCCGGAGGCGGGGTTGAGGTGACTGCGCCCACAGAACCGCGGGCACCGGGTTCGCCTCGACCAGCATAAATCTCTCGCGGTTCGTGCACAGGAATGCGCACCTCCCGAGGGGTGATCAGAATAAGTAGTTCATTGTTCGTGAATGAGTCGTTGTGCGAGCCAAACAGGTAGCCCGCATAGGGAATGTTTGCCAGCCCGGGAATCCCCGCTAAAGCCTTCGACTGCTCTTCATCGATGAGTCCGGTGATGATGGAGGTTTCGCCTTGTTTGAGGCGGATGGTCTGGGACACGCTCTCATTGGAGATGACGGGAATACCGTTGAAGTTTGAGCCGGAAAGGGACTTGATTTCGTAATCCATCTGCAAGGTGACTTCATGATCGGCGTGCACGAAGGGAGTGGCTTTCACCTTCAGGCCGATGTCGACGTACTCCGAACCGGGGTAGGGCGTTTGGCCATTGGAAGCCCCGGGAATAAAGCTTGCGGGGCTGACCAGCAGGGTTACCTGGCCAACGGAATCGGGAATGTTATTGGCGAGGATGACGTCCGGATAGGTGTTACCGGTGTAGTTTCCCACAAGAATTGCGCCAGGATCGTTTCCCGCGGGGGAGCTGATGGCGGTGGAGAAAGTCCCGTTGCCTTGGTCAGCGAATCCGAGGACCGTACCGGCAGACGGAACCGTGACGGCAATTCCGCCAAAGGAGGTGTTAGCGAGATCAGCAATGGTGATGCCGCTCGGAGGGGCGCCGGTACCAAGTGGAGATTGTGAGGCGGCCGCGAATGTGCCGTTTCCATTGCCGAGATAGACGGTGACGCTATTGTCGTTCTGATTGGCGATGGCAAGTGCAGGTCCGGTGCTTCCGCTTAACGTACCGGAAGAAATCGCAACTGGAAAATTACCGGTAGCTAAGGGAGTATTGGAGACGAGTTTAAAGGTACCGTTCCCATTTCCCTGGAGAATCGTAATATTGTTGGAGGTCTGATTGAGGATCGCCAGGTCGGGTATACCGTCCTGGTTGAAATCGTTCACGGTGACAGCAATCGGGCCGGTCTGACCGGAGGGTAGGGGAAAAGGTGAGCCAGGCACTTGGGAGAAGGTGCCGTCGCCATTTCCTGTGAATACGGAAAAACTGTTGTCTGCAAAATTAGTGACCACAAAGCCGAGATAAGAGTTGTTGAGGGTATTGAAGTTGCCTAAGGCGATGGAGCTCGGCCGATTTCCCGTCACGTACGTTTGAAAATTGTAAAAGGTGCCATCGCCGTTACCGAGCAGGATGCTCACCGTGTTTGTGGTCTGGGACGCCACCGCCAAACCTGGATAGGCATTATTGATAGAGTTCAAGCTCCCGGCGGCGATGGAGACCGGGGTCCCCGGGCCCCCCTGCGTGGCAGTGATGGATGCCGTGCCGGCAGCGATCCCGGTGGCCACACCGGAACCTCCCTCGATTGTGGCATCGGTAGTATTCGAGGAAGTCCAGACCGAGGTGGAAGTGATGTTCTCCGTACTACCATCGCTGTAGGTTCCCGTGGCCGTAAAACGTTGAGACGTGCCCACCGCGATTGTGGCGCTAGGCGGAGTAACGGCAATCGAGGTCAAGGTGGCGGAAGTGACGGTCAATGCCGCTGTCGGACTGCTCACGTCGTTCAATGTCGCTTTGATTTGCGCCGAGCCTGTGGCGATGCCGCGTGCCAGCCCGGAGGCGGTGCCGATGGTGGCGACGTTAAAGTTGGAGGTGCTCCAAGTCGCGCTGGTGGAGACATTTTGCTGGCTGCTGTCGCTGAAGGTTCCTATGGCAACAAATTGCAGCGTTCCGCCTTTCGCGATGGACGTAGTGATTGGTGTAATGGCGATGGACCTGAGCGTTGCCGTGGTTCCCGTCAACGTTGCGGCCGGGCTGACCACGCTGCCGAGGGTGGCAGTGATCTGAGTTGAGCCCGAGCCCTGGCCCAGTGCCAGACCTGTCTGCGAGCTGATGGTGGCGACGGCGGAATTGTTCGAAGCCCAGGTGACATTGGAAGAGATGTCTTGTGTGGTGCTATCGCTGAAGGTCCCGGTCGCGGTGAACTGCAGCGTGCCCTTCGGCGCAAGCGAAGCCGTGCCTGGAGATACGGCAATGGACTGCAGGGTAGCACTGGTGACGGTAAGTGGCACGGCGGGACTAACAACGGCGGATTTTGTCGAGCCGGCATTCAGAGAAATCGGGGAGCCGGGGGCCTGAACGAATTGGCTAGCCGCCCCTGCGCCTTGATTGAGCAAGATAGTGATCGTGTCGTCCAACTGGTTGACGACCGCGAGGTCCAAAACGTTCATATTGCGAAAATCTGCCGAGGCCATGGACACAGGGGCATGTCCCACGGTGAATTGCTGAAACCGAAGGGTAGTGGTGGTCCCGCCGACGTTGGCGGTGGGTGTGGCACTGCCCAAACTCGCAGAGAGCAACGACAATGTGATCGGATAGCGCTCCCCAACAAAAAATGTGGCGGCTTTGCCATCTTCCGCTCTCATCAGAACTTGCCTGCCGCTGTGAACCAGGGAAAGAGCTTGAGAAAATTGGGCTGAAACCGTGGGAAGAGTGAGCAAAAAGGTGCTCTTGCCACCTCCGAATCCTATAAGACTGGGAAGAGAAGTAGCGGAGGAAGTGCCGAGAACGGATGCCAGGATGGCCAACGCCGCTCCTATACTGGAAGCAGCGCGTAACTGACTCAAGAGGGGCGGATCGAGATAGTACGCGGTCACGCTGGCGGGCGGGGTGATTCCCAGCTTGATGGCATTGTTGCGATCGACTTCCAGGAACTGCATGTCGAGCAGCACTTCACCATGTGGTTGTTCTAAATCCTTGATGACCGCACCGGCAAGGCGCACCCGCGGGACGGTGTCGCGAATGGTCAAGCTGTGAGAACTGAGCGATTGAAGGATACGGGTGGACCCGGTGACGTCCCGAACGGCCTTGACCACATCAGAGATTTCCGTGGGAGTGAAGGAGGCCGGAAGTTCGAAGGTCTGCTCGACTACGGATTCGAAGGCTTTGCGCTTTTCAGCCGTGTCTGCGGCGACGAAGAAGGTCTTGGAATTAAGGGCAGTCCAAAACGTTCCGGTTTCGATTGCCAATACCTTCATTGCTGTGTCGAAATCCACGTCGACTAGCCGAAGCTTCACGTTGCGACCGGGCAAATCGGGATCGAAAGTGACTTTCAAACCAAACGCCGCGGCAACTTGTTGGTAGGCGCTTTGCAGATCGGACTGAATACGGAAGCTCCTGGTGCCCTTGACCGGTGTGAGTTGGGGTAATCCTTCGGGAGGTTCTTCTGGAGTCGTGTCTTTCGCCTGTGAGCGCATCGCATCCACTTGCTTCAAACGCTCGAGCAGAATGGCATTGCTGGGGTCGACGTGAAGTGCGGCGGCGAGTTTTTCGGTGGCCTCGAGGAAATTTCCCTCGACGGTCAGTTTTTCAGCGTTGTCCACATAGGATTGCACGAGTTTGGAGCGGAGTGCCGCTGCCTTGCCGACGATGGTTACATCGAAGGGGGCATAACGGGCGGCCTCGTCGTAGGAGGCCAAGGCTTCTTCATAAGCACCCGCTTCTTCCTGCTTGGCGCCTAATTCAACCAGCTTTTTCGCGCGTTTCGGATCTGGCTTAACCAAAGGGTGCGGATCCTGGGCTGCTGTGGCGTCTTGGCGCGTCTGTGCGGGCAAAGCGGTGCAAGCCAGAAGGCACGAAAGCAATACGGCCACAAGCGGTTGATGAAGGCGGCGGTGCATAAAGAAACTTAGACGCAAGTCCCCATTCTACAGTGGGCTGGGGAAACAAGATGTATAGGAGTGTGTTAGGGGGTGTTGGGGGTGTTAGGGGTCCTTGACGGGAAAGAGAAGGAAAGGGTAGACTGGAATTTGTAGTTGCAAATCATTTTCAAGTGGAGATCCCGTGCTTTCTGCCCTCTTAATCGCGCTGCGTGAAGGAGTCGAAGCCTCGCTGGTGGTTGGAATTGTGCTGGTGTACCTGGCGCGAACGGGGCGGACCCATTTGTCTCGTTACGTGTGGGGCGGAGTGGCAGCGGCGGTAGCGCTGAGCCTAGCGGTGGCGATCGCGCTGGAGCGGTTCAACATTAGTGAGGATGGTTTCGAAGGGCTGACGTATCTGGTGGCGGCATTTTTTGTGGTGACCATGATCTGGTGGATGAACAGCGTCGCCAAGCAGCTGAAAAAAGAGATTGAAGAAAAAGTGGAGAGGTACGCGGGACGCGGCGGTTCGGGGGCGGGCTGGGGCATTGGGCTGTTTGTGTTTCTGATGGTGCTTCGCGAAGGGGCGGAACTGGCGCTGGTGCTACGCGCCGTGGAGATGTCCACCGCAGGGCTGCAGACGTGGATTGGAACAGTAGCGGGGATAGCGGCGGCGGTAGCGGTGGGACTGTTCTTCTTCAAAGGAACGTTGAAGGTGCCGTTGCACCGGTTTTTCGCGGTGACCAGTTCAATTTTGATTTTGGTGGCGATTCAACTGGCGGTCACCGGACTGCACGAGCTGAGCGAGGCACGCTGGATTCCATCGAGCAAAGCGGAGATGGCGATTCTCGGGCCAATCGTACGAAATGAACTGTTCTTTTTTATTTTTGTGTTTGGCGCGGTGATTGTGATGATTTTCCGGGAGTGGCAGAACGCGGCGCAGGCGAAAGAACCACTTGCCACCATGAACGACGCGGAACGGCGGCTGATGCAGGCGAAGAATCGGAGGCAGCGTCGCTGGATGATGGCGGCGGCAGTGGCGAGCCTGGCGGTGATCCTGGCGCTGACGGCGGACTTCATTTATGCGCAGGTGAATGCGGCGCCCCCGAAGGCCAGGCCGGTGCAGGCGGACAACAACCTGGTGCGCATTCCTGTGGCGGAAGTGCAAGACGGGAATCTACACCTGTTCACGCTAACCACGGGTGGTCAGTCGATCCGGTTCATGGTGATCAAAAAGCCGAACGGGTATGGAACCGCGTTGGACGCGTGCCTGATCTGCGGCGCGGAAGGGTATCGCCAGGAAGGGCAGAACGTGATCTGCCGGCATTGCGCTTCGGCGATTTATATCCCGTCGATCGGGCAAAAGGGCGGATGCAACCCCATCGGATTTCCGTCGCAGGTGCAGGGCGACGACATCGTGATCGATGTGACTTCAGTGACAAAGGCAGCAGAAGAAATTCCGCGATAGGAGAGAGTTTGGTTTCAGACCACGGAAAATGTTCCTGCGACTTGTAGCCGATTCCTTCACACGACGTCCCCGGCGAAAAATTCTGAGCATGGCCGCGCTGGCTATGGGAATGGCCGTGACTACGGCGGCGCTGAGCGTGTCTTTGGACGTGGGCGACCGGTTGGCACAGGAATTCCGCAGCCTTGGCGCAAATTTATTGATTACGCCGCAGGCGGATTCATTGCCGCTGGAGATTGGCGGCGTGGATTACCGGCCGGCGAACGCGGGAACGTACTTGCCGGAAGCGGACTTGGGTAAATTGAAGACGATTTTCTGGCGTTTCAACATTATGGCGTTTGCGCCCATTTTAGAAGTGCCGGTACAAGTGTGGTCGCCCGCGTCGAAGAACTGGTCGAATCCAGGGGCCCTGGGAAATGCAACGCTGATCGGGACGTGGTCAGAGCATTCCGTACCGATTCCTGACGGGACGTCGTACGTTACAGGAATCGAGAACACAAATCCGTGGTGGCACGTGGAGGGGAATTGGTTCAAGGAGGGGTCTGAGGAATGCCTGGTGGGAGTCGGTTTGGCGAAGAAATCCGGCGTAAAAGCAGGCGACACGCTCAACGTGCATGCTAAAGATTCGACGGGTTGGGGAGCATTAAAGGTGACCGGGCTGCTTTCCACTGGTGGACCGGAAGACGACGCGGTCGTGGTTCCGCTAGCGATCGCGCAACAGTTGGCCGACAAAGCTGGGCAATATCGGAGACTCTATGTGAGCGCGCTGACAAAGCCGGAAGATGCGTTTGCGCGGAAGGACCCGCAGTCGATGACGCCGGCGGAATTCGATAAGTGGTATTGCACGCCGTATATTTCATCGATTGCTTTGCAGATCAGCGAGGAATTGAAAGGCACGGATGTGCGAGTGATCCGGCGCGTGGCGGAAGGCGAGGGCAACGTGCTGACTCGCGTGCGCACGTTGCTGTGGCTGGTCACATTTGCAGCGCTGCTGGCCGCGGCGCTGGCGGTGGGAGCTTCGGCGGCAGCTTCGGTGATCGAGCGGCGCACGGAGATTGGTTTGATGAAGGCGCTGGGTGCCAATTCAGCATTGGTGGGTATTTTGCTTGCGGCTGAGCAGTTGTTGCTAGCGTTTGTGGGTGGGGGAGTGGGGTACGCGATAGGAGTAATTTTGGCGCGGGTGCTGGGGGAGCGCATTTTCGGATTTACGCCCGAGCCGAAACTGTTTGTTTTGTTGATTATTCTTGTGCTGGCGGCACTGATCACTCTCCTAGGCAGCGCGTTTCCGCTGCGCCAGGCATCACGTTACGATCCTGCGCCGATCCTGAGGGGCGAATGATGGGAAACGCTTCCATGTTCTGGCGGATCGAACGCAGACTGCTGACGGCGAATTACGGCCGATTGTTCGTGATCTTGTTGGCGCTGGGTGCGGGCGCTGCCGTCTCCAGCGCGCTGCTGAATCTGCAGATGGATGCGAAGAAGCGGCTGACCACGGAATTTCGCGCGCTGGGCGCGAATGTAATTGTTGCGCCGAGGCAAGCAACCGACCAGAACTCGAGTGGTGCGACTCTCGACGAACGGGTTATGGAACAACTGCCCACGGAATACGAGGGCAAGCGCGTGTCCGCGGTTGGATTTCTTTATGTGATTGGCGAAATAGCCAATGCGGGGGAGATGCATTTTGAGCCCGCGGTGATTGCGGGAACCGAGGGAAATGGATTGACGCAAGTGCGTCCGGGCAGGCGTAAGGAGTATTTAGCGAATCTGGAGGGCGATCCACAAGCTTGCGAAATCGGCGAGAAGGCTGCGACGCAGTTGCGGGTGCACCCGGGCGATTCCTTGCAGCTGCGAAATCAGGGGAGGACCGCAGGGTGCAAGTTGTTTGCGGTGGTCGCCACCGGCGGTCCGGAAGACGCGCAAGTGTTCACGAAACTGCAGACGGCGCAGAATTTGGCAGATTTGCCGGGAAGGCTGAGTCTGATCCAACTGAGCGTGACTGCCACGCCGGATTCGGTGAAGTCGTTCATCGCGGTGCTAGGCCAGCAACTGAATGGCGTGAATGTCAGCGGGATTAAGCAGTTCGCCGAGGCAGAGGGCCGGATTTACAACCGCATCAGCGGGCTACTTACCTCCACGGTGCTGTTGGTGCTATTCCTCACTTCACTATGCGTGATGGCGGGGATGAGCAACGTGGCGATTGAGCGAAAGAATGATGTGGGGCTGATGAAGGCCATTGGCGGGTCAGTGCAGCGGGTGGTTCGGCTGTTTTTGGCGGAAGCGATTCTGTTGGGGATTGGCGGAGGGCTGGTTGGTTCAGCGTTGGGAATTCTTGTTTCGATCTGGCTGGGAAAGTCTGTGTTTGGCGTGGCAGCCGAGCCGCGATGGATTGTGTATCCTATTTCTGTAGCGCTGACTATTATCACTTCCATTGCGAGTGCGTTTCCGTTGCGTCGCCTGGCGAGTATTCGGCCGGCGTATGTGTTTCGGGGTGAAGAGTGACGGCCCAGGTCAAAATCGATTCACTGGTGAAGGATTATGGAAACCTGCGCGCGTTGAGCGGAATTTCCCTGCACATCCAGGCGGGCGAGTGGGTGGCGCTGATGGGTCCATCGGGATCGGGCAAGACCACGTTGATCAATATTCTTGGTGGGCTGGATACACTGACGTCGGGGCATGTGGTTGTCGATGGGGTAGATCTGGCCGAGCTTGGCGAGAACGACTTGGTGCGTTACCGGGCGGAGAAAGTCGGGTTTGTGTTTCAGCAGTTTCACCTGGTGCCCTATTTGAACGCGCTTGAAAATGTGATGCTGGCCCAATATTTCCACAGCGTCACGGATGAAGCGCAGGCCACGGAAGCGTTGAAACGCGTGGGGCTGGGACACCGGCTGACGCATTTGCCATCGCAGTTGTCAGGCGGCGAGCAACAGCGCGTGGCGATTGCGCGGGCGTTAATCAATCAGCCAAAAATGATCCTGGCGGATGAGCCCACCGGCAACCTGGATGAAGCGAATGAAGAAATCGTGATCGGACTTTTTCGCGAACTGCACAGCGCGGGCCATACGATTCTGATGGTTACACATGATCCGGAAATCGCGCAGCAGGCCGACCGGAAAATCGAGTTGACCCACGGACACCTGGCCATCGATCAGCGCATTTCCATGGACGATGGCATTCACTTTGATCATTTGCTGGAGCAGATATGGGTTCGCGGCGAAGAGGGCAACCGGGCGGACATCGAGCATATCCGTACTCCGGGAGGAGTGGACCCGGTCAGAACGTTGGCGAGGATGGAAGACTTGCGGCTGATTCGCGTGCAGGAAGACCACGAAGTGCAGCTTACGGACCGCGGGGCGAGCCGTGCGCGCGATGTGGTGCGGCGGCACCGGTTGGCGGAGCGGTTGTTCAAAGACACGTTTCGAATTGACGAGCACGAAGCGCACACGCAAGCTTGCAAATTTGAACACATCATCAGCCCAGAACTCGATGAACGCATCTGCAGCTTCCTGGGACACCCGAGGACTTGTCCGCACGGCAATCCCATTCCGCCGGGAGACTGCTGCAATCACAAGGAAAACAAGCAGTGATTGCGTGTCGCAAGATGCTGGGTGAAGCCGATATGAGGATTCCTCACTCCGAAGACTCCGCTCGGAATGACGGTGTGATTTTCGGATTCAGATACTAGCATTAAGCTGTGGGTCAGGACTCCTCTCTAAGGATGGATGACTAAGACGATTTCACGATGCCGACACCGATTGATCTACGAAAAAAGCCTAAGGAAGTAAAGGTTCACGTGAAAACGGGCGCGGGCGTGGACATTGCGTGGTCCGATGGCCATTCAAGCCATTTTGATTTTCCGTTTCTGCGGGATAACTGCCCCTGTGCCACTTGCAACGACGAACGCGCAAAAAAAGAATCCACGGGGCCAGTGAATGTTGCCTCTTCGCCGCTTTTGCCGATGTATAAACCGAAGCTGCGGGCGCAAGGGGCCTCGCAAGTAGGAAACTACGCGATACAAATCAACTTCAATGATGGCCACTCGACGGGAATTTTCAGTTACGACTACCTGCGAACACTTTGCCCATGCGAGGAGTGTGCGAAGGCATTTCGAGCCAACCCCAGCCGATCCCCCGCTCAGTAACCTTCCGATCACTACAGCTTCTTCCCAATGGATGCGTCTTTGACGACAGAATCGTGCGATTCGACCTAAATTAAGGATCCATACTTCTCCGCGCCAGAGGAACTGCCGCCAGCAAAATGATGAACTACGCGTTCCAGGGAATCTAGAGTTGTGCGGCTTGGAGGTGCCAGCCTGGTCAGACCGCGAAGGATCCAACGGTAGCTCCGTTCGTAAAAAAGGCCTAGATGGGCCAAAACTGGACTTGCCAATCGAAAAGTGGGAGCATTAGCTTCTACAGGTTCGAATACCCATCCATGAGCACTGCGTCCCAAAACCCGGCTGTACCGGGCAGCCAGGGGAATGGAATCCCTCGCGTTCTCGTAGCGACCACCGCGCTATTGAGCTTCATCTCTTTCTGGCGTGCCGCAGCCATCGTGTTGAACGACCTGGCGTCCTCAGCGTATTACGCGGGCGGCGAAGCGGAAGCGTATATCGGCAAGGCCGCACCCTGGTTCATCCTGGGAATCATGTTGTTCTCCTACTGTGTTCGCGCAATTTACGTAGAAAGTTGCAGCATGTTCGTGCGGGGCGGCGTGTACCGCGTGGTGAAGGAGGCGATGGGCAGCACGCTGGCGAAGTTCAGCGTTTCCGCCCTGATGTTCGATTACATCCTCACCGGGCCAATCAGCGGCGTGTCCGCTGGGCAATACATTGTTGGACTGATCAACGAGACCAGCGACTATATTCGCCTCGGTTTGCACATTTCACCGGATTTTGGCGCGGCCACCTTCGCAATCATCTGCACGGTTTATTTCTGGTGGTACAACATCAAAGGCGTTCACGAGTCGAGCCAGAAGGCCATGCGCATCATGCAGATCACGACGGTGATGGTCGTGATCCTAATTGGCTGGTGCATTTATACCGTGATGCTGCGGCACCCGGCGCTGCCGCCTTTTGTGTATCCACGCAATTTGAAACTCGAGCCCAATGCCATGGGTTGGCTTTACGGAGTGCACTTCGCGCATTTTGCGGGGTTAATCGCCGTTTTTGTGGGGCTCGGTCACTCCGTGCTGGCGATGAGTGGAGAAGAATCGCTGGCGCAAGTGTACCGGGAAATCGAGCACCCGAAACTGCCGAATCTGAAGAAAACCGGGCTGGTGATCTTCATTTATAGCCTGGTGTTCACGTCGTTGGTGTCGTTTTTCGCGGTAATGATTATCCCAGACCCGCAGCGACAGAACTTCCTGGAAAATCTGATCGGCGGGCTGGCCATGAATTTACAGGGCCCGTTTCTGTTGCGTCTTATTTTCCATGGGTTTGTGGTGGTGGTCGGGACAATGATTCTGGCGGGAGCGGTGAACACGGCGATCGTCGGTTCGAATGGCGTGCTTAACCGCGTGTCCGAGGATGGCGTGCTCTCGAGTTGGTTCCGTCAACCGCACCGGCGCTTTGGCACGTCCTACCGCATTATCAACATCATCGCGGCACTGCAGATTCTGACGATCATCATCAGCCGCGGGAACGTGACGTTTCTGGCGAACCTATACGCGTTTGGGGTGATCTGGAGTTTTGCGATGAAGGGCATGGCGGTGCTGGTGTTGCGCTACACGCATCCTGGCGACCGCGAATATCGCGTACCGCTGAACGTGCATATGTTCGGAGTGGAAATTCCGGTTGGACTTGGGCTGATCACCTTAACGCTGTTTGGCATCGCGGTCGTCAATCTGTTCACCAAGAAAGACGCCACGATTGCCGGCGGTATTTTTTCTATCGCGTTGTTCATCGTGTTCACGATTTCCGAGAAGATCACGCGGCGGGGGCAAGCGGCGACGCACCATGAAGAAATGGATCAATTCCACCTGGCGATGGAGGGGGAACTCACCCCGGAAGCGGTGGGAGCGAGGCCGGGAAATATTCTGGTGCCCGTCAGCAATATACATGCGCTGTACCACCTGGGTGCAGTATTGGATCGCGTGAAGCCAGGGCGGCGGGACGTAGTGGTTTTACACGTGAGATTGCTGCGGCGGTCGGCGTCTGCGGAATACGATTTGGATGCCGAGCAACTGTTCGGGAGCATCGAGCAGCAGTTGTTCACGCAGGCGTTATCGATGGCCGAGAAGCGGGGAAAGAGTATTCGTCTGGCAATTGTGGCAGCCAGCGATTTGTGGGACGGCATCCTGCGAGCGGCGACCGCATTGCAATCCAGCACCATTGTGCTGGGACACTCACCGAAGGAGCCCACGGAGGAACAAGCCCGGCACATCGGGGACGCGTGGGAGAAGCTGGGGGACCCCAAGCCGCAATTCAACCTGGAAATCCATCTGCAAAATGGCGATAAGGTTTATAAAGTGCTGGGGCCGCATTCGCCAAACCTGACCGCGAATGAAGTGAACCTGATTCACCGGCTGTGGTTGCGGTTCGGCGAATCGATTGCGCCGTTGGAATTACACCACCATGATGTGGTGCATTTTGCGCTAGAAGAAGTGCAAAAAGAACTGGACGAAGGGCAAGAAGAAGCGCTGATGGCGCGCCTTAAAGCGCATATTGAAGAAAACCTGAAGAAGAAGCCGCAATCCTGAAAGCGAGCTGGCCCACGTCAATGATCCGAGCGTTGGCGGAAGTTTCAGAGAGATTCCTCACTTCGCGGACTTCGCTTGGAATGACGGGCGGTTGTGAATTATGGGATCGCTGTGGCGTTTGCGGATCCGTGTTGCCCTAACGCCGTGGCCGGCCGGCAATGTTAGACGGCGCTGGTGCAGTGGCCGCACTTCTTGGCGGTAACCGGAATGGGCATAGCGCACTGCGGGCAATCTTTGGTTGTGACTGGGGCCGGCGGTTTAGGCAGCCACTTGTTGACCGCGCGAACCAGTAGGAAAATTGCAAAGGCAACGATCAGGAAGTTAATGATGGTATTGATGAAGCTGCCGTAGTTCAGCGTGGCTGCGCCCGCCTTCTTCGCTTCGGCCAAAGACTCGTAGTGCGTGCTACTGAGATTGATGAACAGATTTGAGAAATCAACCTGACCGATCAGATGGCCCAGCGGAGGCATGAGCACGTCGTCAACCAGCGAGGAAACCACCTTGCCGAATGCGGCACCGATGATGACGCCCACCGCCAAGTCCAACACACTACCGCGCATAGCAAATTCTTTAAACTCTTTGAGCACGCGAATCCTCCTGGAATAGGGTGCACGTATACGCTGTCCGGCCTTGGGCGGAACCTCTGGGCTGGAGTGCTTGAGATGGAGGGGATTATATATGAAGAAATTCAGCGCTGTCGCAAAATTAAAAGAGCGCCGAAAACGCCGCGCAGAATGAGTACCACGCCGCAAAGCGCGAGGAATCCTCCGGCCCACAAGAAGGGAACCCGCCCAATCGCGAGCATGAGCAAACCCAAGACGATCATAGAACCACCGCGATTCCATCTTTGCCAGCGCATCCACCACTGACCGGGTTTCGCGAGAGCGAGAACGCCCCAGGCAATCACACCAATACTGATGGCTAGCCATGCCAGGCTACCAGGGTTGAAGTTGATGTAGTTGTGCAGTCCGAGCCAGATGACCAAAGCGCCGAGGAGCAGGAAGATGAACTCGACAGTGAGCTGAGTGAGCCGGGCAGGCGTGAGCATCGAGAACCTGGGAGCTAGGCGACGCGTTCGATGCGGACCTTCATGGTCACGGGAGTGCGCGGTTTGTCCATGCTGTCGCGCGGAGTATTGGAGATTTTGTCAGCCACATCCTGGCCTTCGACAACTTCGCCGAAGATGGTGTGGCGATTGTCGAGGTGGGGCGTGGGCGCAACTGTGATAAAGAACTGGCTGCCATTGGTGTTGGAGCCGGCATTGGCCATGGAGAGTCTACCCGCCTTGGAATGCTTCAAGGAAGGATGAAACTCGTCGCCGAAGGAATAGCCTGGACCGCCGCGACCATCTCCCCGCGGGCAGCCGCCCTGAATCATGAACTGCGGGATCACGCGATGAAAAGTGAGTCCGTCGTAGTAATTGCGTTTTTCTTTCTTGCCGGTCATGGGATTGGTGAATTCTTTTGAGCCTTCGGCAAGACCGATAAAATTCTCGACGGTTTTAGGCGCTTCTTTATCAAACAGCTTAACGACGATGTTGCCGAGGGAAGTTTCGAACAGAGCGTAAGTACCTGCAGAACGTGCCATGGAGTCTCCTTTGTCGCATGTTTCATCCTACACGAGGGCCGAAGGTTCGGCCACCCGCGGTGGCGCGCAGCTACCAGCCTTTTTGTTTGCGCAGTTCTGTAATGTGCGCCGTATGATGATGGCCGTGCCAGGCGTAAAGGAAGAGCATCCAGTCCAGCGTGCGTACGCCGTGCTCTGGGTGGCGAAACGTGCGGGCAAATTCGTGGTCCTTGACAGAATGCAGTAGGACGACCCAACGCTCATGCAGCGGCTCCAACAGCTTGAGGGAGACTTCCACGGGTGCGTGCGCGGCGTCTTCGAGCTTCGCCCAGGCCCCTTCCTCATAAGGCTTAATGGTGGGCTCGTTTTCAGTGAGAGCCAGCCTCCAGCGAATGTAGGCGTTCATATGGCTGTCCGCGACATGGTGAACCACCTGGCGGAGAGTCCAACCGCCATCGCGGTAGGGAGTGTCGAGTTGCGCGTCGTTCAATCCGTTTACCGCTGCTCGGAACTTTTGTGGGGCGCCAGCGATCTCGCGGATCGCTTCTGCTCTTTTCGCCGGAGAAACCTCGCCAGGCGCTTGAAATTTGCCTACGGGATAACGCGCATCCATGGTGAACCCTCCTGGCCGGGAATTTGGTCAGGAGAAAGCTTAGATAGAAGAGGTGCGCGCGTCCAGCGGGCCGTTGAGCGGTGGTTTTGCCAACCTGGCCGTGGCGGAGAATTGCGTAGTGATGGCGAGCTTTAAAGATTACTCATCGGGTTATGTGCCAACGCCGCATCAGCTTGTTACCAGGGATGTTACAATGGAGGGCCACGCAATCTGTAACCCAACTGACATAAGCGAATCTAATGCGTGGAGCAAGATCCGCATGCAAAATGTGACGATTATCGGGAGTGGCTGCGCGGGACTGACCGCGGCGATCTATGCAGGACGCGCGGACCTGAAACCCCTGGTGCTGGAAGGCCATGAACCCGGAGGGCAGCTTTCCTTGACGACGCACGTCGAGAATTTTCCGGGCTTTCCCGATGGAATCATGGGACCGGAACTGATCGAGAACATGCGCAAGCAGGCCATGCGATTTGGTGCGGAATTCAAGGCCGGGACAGTGACCGAGGTGGACGTCACGCAGCGGCCATTTAAGATTATTGCTGGCAAAGATGTGTATGAGACGCGCTCACTCATAGTGGCGGCGGGGGCTTCGGCAAGGTTGCTGGGGTTGAAGGGCGAGAAAGAGCTGATCGGACGGGGGGTTTCTACCTGCGCAACGTGCGACGGGTATTTCTTTCGCACCAAGCCCATCGCCGTGGTGGGTGGCGGGGACTCGGCGATGGAGGAAGCCGGATTTCTGTCGAAGCACGCCAGCAAGGTTTACCTGATTCACCGGCGAGATGAGTTTCGCGCTTCGAAAATCATGATTGATCGTGCGAAAGGCAACCCCAAGGTGGAATTTGTAACGCCCTACGTTGTCGAAGAGATTTTGGCGCCCCAAGGGCTGGTCAGCGGTGTAAGACTGAACAACGTGCAGACCGGAGAGAAGAAGGAACTCGTTCTGGACGGAGTGTTCGTGGCCATTGGGCATGATCCGAACAGCATAATCTTTCGCGGGAAGTTGGACATGGACGAGAACGGGTACTTGGTCGCGCGCAACGGCAGCAGCTTGACCAACGTGCCGGGAGTTTTCATCGCCGGTGACGTGCAGGACCACCGATACCGGCAAGCGGTGACGGCGGCTGGGTCGGGTTGTATGGCGGCCCTTGATGCGGAAAAATTCCTCGCTGGGCACAGCGACTAGCTCGACACTGGCCTGTTTCGGCTACTCCGGGCATAATTAAACCAGACATGTTGCGTTCGACGCTTCTGAAGCTCTCCGAAAGCAAGGGATTCGCTCACTGGGTTACCACTAACGGTACAACACGCCGGATGTCACACCGCTTTGTAGCTGGGGAAACTCTGGACGAAGCTATCGCGGCGGCCCGCCAGTGTAATGAAGCGGGAATGACGGTGAGCCTGGATTGTCTGGGCGAAAATGTAGCAACGCCCGCGGACGCCCAGAGGGCGCGAAATATCTACCTTGGTATCTTCGACCGCATTGCCCAGGAAAAATTGCAAGCCAACGTGTCCTGCAAGCTGACACAGCTTGGGCTGGATATCTCTGTGGAGTTCTGCGAGGGCCTGGTGTTGTCGATCACCGAGCGCGCAGCAGCATACGAGAATTTCTTGCGAATCGACATGGAAGGCTCGATTTATACACAGCGCACCGTGGAGTTGGTGAAACGCGTACGCGCGCAGACCCCTTGCGTGGGCGCGGTGATTCAGGCTTACCTGTACCGCAGTGAAAGTGACATTCACGACCTGCTTTCGTATGGATGCCGCGTCCGGCTGTGTAAGGGCGCGTATAAGGAGTCTGCGGAGGTGGCATTCCCGCGGAAACAGGAAGTAGACGCAAACTACGTGAAGTTAATGCGGTTGCTACTGCCAAGTGGCTTCTATCATGCGATAGCAACGCACGATCCGCGTATGATCGCGCAAACGATCCGATGGGCTGCCGAGAAGCAAATCTCCAAAGACGATTTCGAGTTTCAGATGCTGTATGGCGTGCGCACGGATCTGCAACGCCAGTTGGTACGTGATGGATATCGTGTGCGGATCTACGTGCCGTACGGTCAGGAGTGGTTCCCGTACTTTATGCGCCGGCTTGCTGAACGTCCCGCGAATCTGGGCTTCTTTGCCCGCAATTTCTTCCGATCCTGATCGATAGGGAGCAGCGCACCGCCTCAGAAGGCGGTCCCTACACGGGCATTTGCGTAGTGGGCTGGATCGTCGTCCGGAGATGCAGTTCAAGCGGCTCCGCGCAGCATTTCTCCCAGAGTTTCTCCCGGCTTGAGCGCGTGAATCTGCAGTCCAGCGATATCTTTGGAGTGGGCCCGCAGCTCCTCAGGTGTGCCGGTCAACATGGGAAAGGTCGCGTAATGCATGGGAATGATGTGCTTGACGCCGAGTAAGCGGATGGCCTGAGCGGCCTCGCGCGGACCCATGGTGAAGACATCGCCGATGGGCAAGCAGGCCACATCGGGCTTATAAAGTTCCCCAATCAGCTTCATCCCATCGAAGACTGTGGTGTCTCCGGCATGGTAGAGGCTGACGCCGCCGGGCAATTTGATGATGTAGCCGCCGGCTTCGCCGCCGTAAATGCGCTGGCCGTTATCGTCGATGGAGTTGGAATGGAAAGCATGGGTGAGGGTGACCTCAAAATCGCCAATCTTCTGCGAGCCACCTTTGTTGATCGGTACGCCCTGAGCGCCGGTGTTCTTCGATTCCAGCCATAGATAAGTTTCGAAGATGGCGAGCACTTTCGGTTTGTGCTGCTTTGCTAAAGGCAAGAGGTCGCCGATGTGGTCGGAGTGCGAGTGGGTTATGAAAATGGCATCGAGGCGCTCGACCCTTTTCAGGGCTTCGGGACAGCGTGGATTGTTCATTACCCACGGGTCGATCATGGCAACCTGGCCGCTCGGAGTGGTCAGCGTGAAGGTGCTATGGCCGTAATAGGTGATTGCGTTTCCTTTTAGATTCAGCATGCGTGTCTCCAGTAATTAAATCGATGGGAATCGGGCGAATAAACTGAGCGGTCATTTTGCAAGAAGCGTGCGAATCGCAGCATCATAAGTGTCGCGGTCACTTGCTCCCACTAAATGGCCAATCTGGCTGCCGTCCTTGGCGTAGAAGAAGGAAGCAGGGATGGAACCGTTCCAGCCTTGCATGACCTCATTAGAGAACGCGGACTCGTCTCCTTTGGTTTTGCGATAGTTGGGGAAAATCGGCTTATAGCGGGCAAGAAAGCGACGCATGAGAATAAGGTCACCATCCTGGTCGAGGTTGACGCCCACGACCTTGAGGCCCTGGGGAGCGTATTGTCTGGCGAGCTCGTTGAGCAAGGGATATTCATCGCGGCAAGGTTCGCACCAAGTGGCCCAGAAGGTCACCACCAAGGGCTTGCCTTTGTATTGCAGCAAGATCTTTTGGTAGCCCTGCGTGTCGATCATCGGCGGGTCCTTGTGCGCGGTCGTTTGGGCCACGGCAAGGACCACGCTGACCGCGAGGAGTAAGGCTACGAATATGACTTTACGTTTCATACCGTTTGTGACCCTCTCATTCTAGCGCGTCAACGGCTGTTGAGAATCTACCAAGTCCCACGTAAAATAATCGAAGGTACCCGCGACCTGGCAGTGCCGTTGTAGATTCTAACGCCGATGGTTAGATGCGGCAGTCCACTCCCGGTTCGCCTGGCTATCGAAGGAGACGCTGAATGGCTTATGTGATCGCCGAACCCTGCATCAACACGAAGGATACCGCGTGCGTTGATGTATGCCCCGTGGACTGCATTCATCCGCGCAAGGACGAGCCGGCTTACCAGGCGGAAACCATGCTGTACATTAACCCCGTGGAGTGTATCGACTGTGGCGCGTGCGTGCCTGTATGCCCGGTGACCGCGATATTTGCGCTGGAAGATCTGCCGGAGAAATGGCAGCAATTCACGGCCATGAATGCTGATTGGTACAACAAGAAGTAGAGAAGCGCACGTTTTTAGAAGCGTGGCTGAAATTGCATGGCGCTGCGATTCCGTCGTGGCGCCATTTTTGTTCCGGGCTGCCTTTTGGCAGTAAGTCTCATCCAACGGGCTACCATTCGTTTCTACCGATAGTGGAGCGACTTTGCGAAATTTCCGTTTCCATGTATTTGCGTTTTTAGTGCTGATGCTTTTGCCGGGAGCAAGCGCGGTGACCGGGCAGGAAGCGCCGCTGGAAGGCACCTATACGGGCAAACTGCAGGCCGGCGAGGGTCAGCTTCATATTGTTCTGCACCTGTCCAGGAATTCTGTAGGTGCTCTGCATGCCACGCTGGACAGCCTGGATCAAGGTGTTTTTGCGATCGAAGCGAATGCGGTGACGCTAAATTCTGGAATGCTGAAATTCCATATTCGCTCCGTGGGCGTGGACTATGAAGGCAAGGTCTCGGCAGACCAGAAAGTGATCGATGGGAACTGGAGTCAGGGCAGTGCGTCACTGCCGTTGGTTTTTCACCGGGAAGGTGCCGCACATAAACCCGAGGATGCGAAGTATCCGGTGGAGGGTTTGTGGCAGGGAGCGTTGGAGGAACATGGCCTGCGATTACGGTTCCAGTTACATGTATCGCACGATACGAATGACGAGTTGATTGCTGCGCTGGACAGCCTGGACCAGTTCGTGAGCGGGCTTCCCGCCGTGAAGGTGTCGCAGAAGGATGCGGCTTTCCACTTTGAGATTCCGGAGTTGACCAGCACGTACCAAGGCACGTTGGACGCCAGCAAGAATAAAATCGCCGGAGAGTGGTCCCAAAGCGAGATTAAGGAGAAGCTGGATTTCCGGCGTTCGGATCAACCGCTTGAACTACTCCGGCCGCAGATTCCTTCGAAACCCTATCCCTACCGGGAAGAAGAAGTGACATTTTCGAATGCGCGAGCGGGCGTGACGTTGACCGGTACGCTTACGCTACCGAAGGGCGCGGGCCCGTTTGCCGCAGCGGTGCTAATTGCCGGCTCGGGGCCACAGGACCGGGACGGTACGATAGCAAATCACAGACCATTTCTGGTGCTGTCCGATTATTTGACGAAAAAGGGAATCGCGGTTCTGCGTTACGATAAGCGCGGAGTGGGCCAGTCCACCGGATCGGCGGGAATGGCGACTACGATGGATTTGGCGAGTGACGCAGAGTGCGCGGTGGCCTACCTGAAATCTCGCAAAGAGATTGATCCCGAACGAATCGGATTGATCGGGCACAGTGAAGGGGCGATGATTGCGCCCTCGATTGCGGCCAGTACTCACGATTTGTCGTGGATTGTGCTTCTGGCCGCACCGGCCACCAAGGGAGAGGATTCCCTGCTAAACCAGTCCGATCTGATTGCCCGCGCGGCGGGCCTGAACGATGCGCAAGTGCTGGCGAGCTTGAACTTCGATAAGCAAGCTTACGACCTGCTGCAGACTGAACAAGACTCCACGGTGGTGATCGAGAAACTGAAAGGGCTGGTCAAGGAAAGCGGGTTGGATAGCGCCGTGCCGCCCGCGGCGCTAGAAGCGCAGTTGCAGATGATGACTTCGCCGTGGTTTCGATTTTTTCTGTCGTACGACCCGTTGCCGGACCTAAAAAAGACGAAGTGCCCGGTACTGGCGTTATACGGTTCGAAGGATTTGCAGGTTCCTCCCAAAATAAATTTGCCGATGTTGCAAAAGGCGTTTGCGGACGCCGGGAACAACCAGACCGATGTGAAGGAATTGCCGGAACTGAACCATCTTTTTCAGCATGCCTATACGGGTTCTCCGACAGAGTACGCCGCGATTAACGAGACGTTTTCGCCGGATGCGCTGAAGATTATCGGCGATTGGCTGGAGCCGCGGACGATGGGAAAAACGAATAATTAACGATCTGGTGAACTCGAGGACTGCAACGGGTCGCGAGTCTCGGGTATCATGAACCGTGAGCCTCATGAAGCAGACGAGCCAGACCTTTCACGTCGTCCTGATCATTCACGCCCACCAGCCTTGCGGAAATTTCCAGAATGTAATGGAGGAGTGCTATCAGAATTCGTATAGCGCTTTTCTGGCATTGATCGAGAAGCACCCTAAGATTCGCGTGGCGTTGCATTACTCCGGTCCGTTATTGCTGTGGATCGAAAAGAATCATCCGGATTATTTTGAGCACCTGAGGGAATTGGTGGCCTCTGGCCAGGTGGAATTGATCGGCGGAGGATTCTACGAACCAATTCTGATTTCTATTCCGGAAGCAGACCGGCGCGAGCAGATTCTACGGCTGGCGGATTATCTTGAGAAGCACTTCGGGAAACGACCGACAGGGGCGTGGCTTGCTGAACGTGTTTGGGAACCGCAACTCCCTTCCACGCTGGCCAGCGCGAAGGTGGCTTACACCTTGGTGGATGATCTGCCATTTCTAGCGGCTGGATTCGACCCGCAAGAGCTGTACGGGCCGTATATCGCGGAGGACTGTGGCAAGTCCGTGTGGGTTTTCCCCGGGCTCCAAGAGCTGCGCTATCTGATTCCCTTTCGAAGAGTGGAGGAATGCATTGCGTTTTTCCGAGAGGCGGCGCGGACGCATCCGGGGGGTAGCGCGGCCTTCGGCGACGACATGGAGAAGTTTGGGGTATGGCCAGGGACCCTGAAACACTGCTACACGGACGGGTGGCTGAGTGATTTTTTTGCGGCCCTTGAGGACAATTCAGAATGGCTGAAGATCGTGACGCCGAGCGAGTGTATTTCTTCGCAGGTGCCACTAGGCCGTGCGGATTTGCCGAGCGCGTCCTACGCGGAAATGATGGAATGGGTATTGCCTACCACCACGCGATTGCGGTTTTACGGGTTGCAGCGGGAATTCTCAGGGCGCCGGGACGTGCTTGCTTTTCTGCGAGGCGGGGGATGGCGTGGGTTTTTCCGGAAATATCCAGAGTCCAACCTACTGCATAAGAAGATGCTGCGCGTTTCAGCGGGGATCGCAGCGATCCCGCCGCGCCGATCGAGTCCGGAGCACACGGCACAGGTGCAGGAGGCCCGGGATCAGCTGTTGCGTAGCCAAGGAAACGATACCTATTGGCACGGCGTGTTCGGTGGGCTGTACGCGCCGCATTTGCGGACCGAAGTGTGGCGCAATCTGGTGCGCGCCGAGACCATGGTTGACCAGCTCACACCCGGAGGATCACTGCCGCGTGGTGAATTCCTGGATTACGATGCGGACGGAAATTCGGAGCTTTTGTTTAGCGCGCCCGAATATCAAGGACTGTTGAAGCCGAGTGATGGTGCGACGTTAGCGGCGTTCGATTTTCGCCCGTGCGCCGCGACATTGATCAATTCGATGCAGAGGAGGCCAGAGGCCTACCATTCGCGATTGCGCGAAGCCGCGGCGGCGAGTCCCGGCTCCGGGGCGGTATCGATCCACGATCAGGTACGGGTAAAAGAAGCAAATCTGCAACAATTCCTGTGCTACGACCGTTTCCCGCGGCACTCTTTTCGATTGCTGTTATTCGATCGTTCGGGGGATTTTGCCAAGTATGAAAAGCTGGAATTGGGAGAGTGGGCCGGTCCGGCGTCCGGAAATTTCGATATCCGGCACACCTCAGCGAATTATGCTGACCTTGTCTATGAGCAGGCGCTCCCGGCGGAATTTGCGAGCGACCCCGGCAATCCGCCACGGTTGGTGATCACGAAGCATTTTCTGTTTGGTCCCGCTCCACAGGGATGCGAAGTGAGTTGCGATGTCTCTCTGGCGTTGTCCGCACCATTGAAAGCAGCGATTTGCGTTGGTGTGGAGTCGGTCATTAATCTGCTGGCACCTGTGGAGACGGATCGATTCTTCGAAAGTTCCGAAGGCCGTCAGAATTTGCGCTATGCGGGAGCATTCCCCGGTCCCATGGTCCATATGCAAGACGGATGGCAGCAGCTGAGGCTGACGCTGCACGCTCCAGCATGCGACGAATTTTGGATCGCGCCGATCGATACAGTGTCCGAATCCGAAGGTGGCTACGAACGTGTCTACCAAGGGTCGCAAATTCTCGCGCTATGGCGTCCCGATCTGACCACCAAGATAGCATTCAGCGCTCGATTGTTGTGGCGCGTCGAGTCTCTCTAACAAGACAGGGAAATACACCGACGTCAATGCCACAACTTCCGCAGCGATGCTCTGCGATTACGATTTAATTCCCAGCATGTCCTTGAGCTTTGTGAGCATGTCGTTAATGCTCGGCACCCGGCTCATCGCGTCCTTCAGATTGCCTTGAGTTGCCGAAGCGGAGGCGTCGGCCCAAGCCTGCTTCAGTTGCTGGTACTGAGCTTTCGCGTCGTCAAGCTTGGATTTATCCATACCGGCGGGCAGGTGGGCGCCATGGGAGTAGGCGTTCAGTTTATTTTTGATTTCGTCCAGAGTTTTGGGCATGGAGGCGCTCATCTCTGTCCAGGTCTTGGTCCACTCGTCCTTCTTCGCGGCAGCGGCAACGGCCAAATCGTTAGCTCTATTGGCGGCATCCTGTGCGGCAGACAGCGCGGCCGGATAATCGCCTTTGGCGAGCGCGTCCTTGGCATTTTGCAGAGTAGCCTGGGCAGCCTGCAGTTGATCGGGGGCGTATTTCGCGGCTTCGGTCTGGGCGGCAGTGATTGCGGACTGTGCCGCGTTGATGGCCGCATCCGTCGCCTCTTTCCGAGCATTTCCGCAACCCGCTAGAACAAGAGCCGCTCCAAGCAGAACACACAGAATCCAAGTACTATTCCTGACCATTTCTCTTTCCTTTCTGGAGTTTGCTTCAAGCTGGGCGGGACTCGAGCACTTCATCTCGTGCGTAGCGCTCAAGAGCACTGTACTCGAAGGTAAGAGTCTGTGACAAGCGGAGCACTGATGTCGCCTGATGTCGCTGACGTCGGCACAGTGGACCCAGTTTCCGCAACCGCGTGTCTTCGCTGTATGCTTCCTTCCGCCATGCACGGCAGAATCCTTGAGTTGGCGAAATCGGTTTGGTTGATCACCGCCATCACGTTGGCGTTGCGCCTGACGTATTTCCTGTACATGGCGCATCTGATCCCTTCCACGGTGCTGGCGACGGTGCCATTCCAGAATGAGGTGGGCAATGTGGCCGCGGCGCTGGCGGGTGGTGAGGGATTTTGCTGCTTGTTTCGGCAGCCCACAGGTCCCACGGCCTGGCTTGCCCCGGCTTACCCGCTGCTGGTTGCAAGTGTTTTCAAGATGTTCGGGACATTCACACTGCGATCGTTTTACTGCGCGGTATTTTTGAACTGTGTTTTTTCGGCACTGGCGACCGCACCATTGTTTTTCGCCGGCAAACGCGCGTGCGGATTGAGGACTGCAGTACTTGGCGCATGGATTTGGGCGATTTTTCCGAGTGGGATCATTCTGCCATTCGAATGGATTTGGGATACGTCGTTATCGGTCCTGTTGGCCGCCGCCTTGCTTTGGAGCACTTTGAAACTCAAAGAGTCTGTGCGGCAGAGCGATTTCGTGTTGTACGGCTTGCTTTGGGGTTTTTCGCTGTTGACGAATCCGGCGCTCGGGGCGGTCCTGCCTTTTCTGGTTGCTTGGATCTGGTACCAGCACCGAGCGAACCGGGTGAGGACCATGCGGTCGGTCTTGACTGCGGTGGTCACGATGATTCTGACGTGCCTGCCTTGGACCGCGCGAAACTATGCGCAGTTTCACCGCTTCATACCAGAGCGCTCGAATTTCCCGTTCGAATTCTGGTCCGGCAACAATGAGATTTTCGACCAACAATCCCGTGCAGTGCACCGCATTACGCGCTACGAACAAGCGCACCTGTATGCGGAAATGGGTGAATCCAAATTTCTGGACGACAAAATGCAGAAGGCGGTGCATTTCGTGCGTATTCATCCCGGTCTCTATGCAGAACTGTTTGGGCGTCGGATGATCGCCACGTGGTTTGGCACCGCATCTCCCTGGCGGGATTTTGCGCGCACGGACTCACTGCTGGCCCGGTTTTTGATTATCTGGAATACGATGGCGCTTTGCGGAGTTGCAGGGGGCCTGGTGCGACTTTATTGGTCGGGGCGAACCTATTTCGTTCCAGTTGCGTCATTTCCGATCATTTTCCCGGTAACGTTTTATATCGCGCATACCACACTCCGCCACCGCCATCCCTGCGACCCCATGGTGGCATTGTTGGTCGCCGTGGCAATCTTAGGGACGCAGGCTCCGGAATAACGCGAAATAGTGTAGAATTTCGAGATTCTGGTAAATCCAGGCCGCCCATTTTAAGCAGGAGAGTCTTCGGAACCTGTAGCTATGCTAACCGGGTCGGATGCACTGTATTTCTCAACTACCACGCAGTTGTTGCTGACCGTGTGTTTGGTCACACTGCTGTGGGCGTTGTACACGCGATTGCAACGGTTTGAATTTTTCCGTTGGTGGGCTTGGGCGTGGACCGCTTTCGCGGTCTTCCTATTCACTGGCAGTATCTCCTTGCTTCTCGGCCCTTCGTGGTCCGTGCGAAAAGCCAGCACGATTGTGGTGCTGCTTGCGGCGGGCTACCTTCAACCGGTCCTCCTGATGTTCGGGGGATGGAGTTGGCGCAACACCGAGAAACCTTCTCGGAAGGTATTCCAGGCAGGGATGGTGTTAGCGCTGGGTTCTACTCTGATTTCGTTTATTTTGAGTTTTGCTTTGCGCGAAGATCCCCTAGCCAGTTTCGCAGTTCGCAATGCCCCGCGTACGCTCCTGCTGGCGTGCGCTCTGTTGTGTTGTTTCGTAGTATTTTGGCGGGAGTACCGCAAGAGTGGTTCTTATGCCGCGGTCATCACGGGAATATTCTGTCTAACGTACGCCGGGGATCAAATTCTATATTCCCTGAGTTTCAGCGAGATGCTTGGGTCTCACTGGCGCGTAATTTTTTTTCAGCCCTTTCACACGCTAGCGAATCTGGGCTATCTCGGGCACTCTGGCCTTCTCTTCCTGGATTTGATTGACACTTGTGGCATTTGCCTGGGAATGATTCTGTTATTGGTAGAGCGATATCGGGACACTGCCTTGGAACTGGAAACCAGCGAACAGCAGCGGAGAGGGCTGGTAGTAGATAACGCGTCTTTGCAATTTGAAATTCAGTGCCGCCAACGGGTCGAGGGAGAGTTGCGGCGAAGTGAGGAATTCGGCCGGCGCGTGATTGAGAATTGCCCGGTGGGGATGGTGGTATCTCGGGGGAAGAGCGAGGCGGTGGAGTTTGTAAATGAGAAATTCACAAGTCTGTTTGGATACGGCAGGGGAGACATTCGATCCGTGGCCGACTGGTGGCCGCTGGCATATCCTGACCCCGAATATCGCCGCCTGGTGCAGTCGCAATGGGAAGAGCTGATCGAAAAGGCAAATCGAGGCAGCCGCGAAAAGCTGGCTATGGAAGCGCGGGTCCGATGCAGGGACGGCCGCTCTCGAGACATTGAGTTTCATCTTTCGATGGTCAACGACCTGTATCTGGTGAGTTTCGTGGACCTGACCGAACGAAACCAGGTGACCGAGAATCTGCGCGCCAGTGAGAGCCGTTACCGTGATTTAGTGGAGCATAGCGAAGACTTGCTGGGCACGCATCGAATGAGTGGCGAAATCCTGACCATGAATCAAACCCCGTGCCGGCGGCTTGGATATACCGTCGACGAAATCCTAAAGATGAAGATACAGGACCTGTTGGCGCCACGCTATCGCGGACTGTACCCACAGTTTGTGCAGACGGTGTTGGAGAAGGGACAGGCCAAGGGGTTAATGGTGGTAGTGACGCGCAGTGGCGAAGAGCGTGTTTGGGATTACACCTCTACGTTGCGAAGCGAAGGGGTGGAAGAACCGGTTATTCGCGGCATGGCACACGACGTAACCGAACGATGCCGCGCAGAGCAAGCGCTGCGGCTTTCCGAGGCGAAATTTGCGACGGCATTTCGTGCCAGCCCGCATGCCATGACGATCACCTCGTTGCGCGATGGGCGGTTTATCGATGTGAACAGCAGTTTCGAGGCGCAGAGCGGGTACTTGCGAGAAGAGGTGTTGGGCAAAACAATTCTGGAAATCGGAATGTGGGCTGACAGTGCAGATTTCGCGAGCATTATGGCGGATTCGCTGAAACGGAAGAAAGTAGTGGGGAGGAAAGCGAGGTTGCGCACCAAGTCCGGTCGAATCGCCTATGCACTCTACTCCGTTGAGGTGATTTATATCAACGATGAACCGTGCGCGCTCGTTGCGGGAGAAGACATCACCGAGCGCCTGGAGATTGAACGGGCTCTGCGGGAAAGCGAGAGCAAGTTCCGGCTGGTGGCCGATACGGTGACCTCGGCGATCTGGCTGCTGCAAGACGGGCGATTTGTTTACTCCAACAAAGAGTTTGAGAGGATTACAGGATATTCGAGAGAAGAAATCCTCTCGATCGACCCGTGGGACATATGCGACCCGGAGTTCCGGGCAGAGAGTATGGCCCGCACGCGGGCGCGATTGGCAGGTGAACCGGTGCCGTCGCGCTATCAATTCGCGATCATTGCGAAAAACGGCGAGAAACGGTGGTTGGATTTTTCGGCGGCGCTGACTGAATTCAACGGTGCTCCCGCGATTTTGGCTTCCGCCCTGGACATAACCGCGGCCAGGCGCGCCGACCAGGAACTCAAAGAGCATGCCATGTATATGGATGCGTTGATTTCGAACATACCCCTTGGAATTGTCATCAAAGACGAAAAGCAACTGGTGCGTTTCTGCAATCCGGCATTCGAGCATATGTTTCTGTATAGCCAAGCCGAAATTCAAGGGAAAAACCTGGATGAGATGATCGCTCCCCATGACCGGCAAGAAGCTGCTCAACTCTCTCATGCGGTGCAGGATGGCGGCGTGGTACATACAACCGCGCGGCGTCAACGCAAGGATGGCACCTTCCTCGACGTCGAATTGCACGGAGTGAAAGTGTTTTCCGGGAAAACCTTCGTCGGTGCGTTTGCGATCTACCAGGACATCACGGAACGTAGAAAATCCGAAGAAAAACTGGTGAGCCTGAGAAACCGGCTGGCCCGGGCTCAGGAAGATGAGCGCGCACGGATCGCAAGGGATCTGCATGACGACGCCGGTCAGCGGCTGGCGCTGCTCAGCATCGATCTGGAGCAATTGAAGCAAGCTTCTGAAAAGCTCAAGTCCTCGCTGACCCAGCAACTGGAAGCGCTGGTAAAGGCGGCCAGCGAGATTACGTCGGACGTGCACAACGTCTCGCGGCGCCTGCATCCTTCACAAGTAGAGCTTCTAGGACTGGCCGCGGCGCTATGCAACTTCTGCAAGGATTTTGCGCGCCGGAACGGTATGGAAATTGTTTTCGTGGATGCCGGGTTGCCCAAAAAACCACCACAGGATGCGGCACTCTGTCTCTTCCGCGTTGCTCAGGAGGCAATCCGCAACGTCCAAAAACACAGTGGAACCCGGCGAGCGCTGGTGCAAGTAGACGAAATTTCTGGTTCGATGCGGCTGCGAGTTTCCGATCAGGGCGAGGGTTTTGACCCGGATTCAGCGGATCTTGCGCAGGGATTAGGACTACTAAGTATGCAGGAGCGCCTGCATAGTTTGGGCGGGGAATTATTCATCCACTCGCGCCCTGGCGGCGGCACGTGCATCGAGGCGTGTATTCCGCTTTCGGTTGCTGTTCCATCGGAGTAAGAAGGGGAACGGTTCGCGGCGTTTCTACCAGACCTTGCACACCTTGTCGGGCGGTTTGGTCATGGGCTGCCCCGCTTTGCAGGCGAAAGCGCCAGCGAATTGCGGCATATTCACCACGACGCCATTGATGCGATATTCGGCGGGCGAGTGGGGGTCGGTGGTCGCGCGCATCCGCAGCTCCTCCGCGCGATCATTTTCGCAGGCCCACTGGGCGAAGCCAACAAAAAAGCGCTGCTCGGGGGTGAGTCCATCGTGAGGTTGCAAGGATTGCCCTTTGGTGTCGTCTTGCCAAGCCATGTAGGCGAGAATTTCGCCACCAAGGTCCGCGACGTCTTCTCCGAGGGTCAGCTTGCTGTTGATGTGGATGTTGTCGACCACGATGTAATTGGCGTATTGGTCCTCGACACACTTGGTGCGCGCATCGAATTTCTCCCGGTCTGCCTTGGTCCACCAATTTTTCAGGTTGCCGGCGGCGTCATACTGGCTGCCCTCATCGTCAAAGCCGTGAGTTAATTCGTGTCCGATGGTGCCACCGGTGTTGCCATAATTGGGAGCGGCGTCCATCTTGGCGTCGTAGAGCGGCGGTTGCAGCACGCCCGCGGGGAAGTTAATGTCGTTCATTTGGTCGTTGTAATAGGCGTTGACCGTGGGCGGGCTCATATCCCACTCGCTGTGGTCTACGGGCTTGCCGATTTTGTTGAACTGGCGACGATGTTCGAATTGCGAAGTGCGGGCCATGTTACCGGCAAGGTCGTTAGGAGAAATGGTGATGCTGCTATAGTCGCGCCACTTGTCGGGGTAGCCGATTTTGTTACGGATGGCGTGGAGCTTGCGAAGGGCCTGCTCTTTTGTCTCCGGACTCATCCAATCGAGCTGTTGAATGCGAATGGCCATGGCAACTTCGATACGGCGCACCATGTCCAATGTGCTCTGCTTGAGCTCCGGCGAAAAAACCTTGGCCACATACACCTGACCTAGAGCCTCACCTAACTGACGGTCTGTATAGCTGACGCACCGTTTCCACCGAGGCTGTTGTTCCTTGGCGCCGCGCAAATACTGGCGATAGAAGGCGAAATTCTCGTCCACAAACGGAGTCGAGAGATAAGGAGAGGAGGCGTCGACGACGTGAAAGCGCAAATAGGTCTTCCAATTTGCGATAGACTCTTTGGCAAGTTTCGCGTTCATTTCCTTGAAGAAGTCCGGTGTGTCGACGTTGAGAATTCCGAACTGAGGATACTGTGCGGTGGCGTAATAGGCGTTCCAATCGAAGTCGGGCGCCAGTTTCTGAAGGTCGGCCAGATTCATTTTATGTTTGAGTTTGTAGGGGTCGCGGCGATCCACGCGGGTCATGGATGCTTTGGCAAGATCGGTTTCCAGGCGCATCACGGTATCAGCATCTTTCTTAGCGGCTTCGGGGTTTTCGCCCATTAATTCGAAGACCTTTTGCACATGCTCAAGATAGCGCTCGCGGGTCTCTTTGGATTTCGGATCTTCCTTGGTGTAGTAGTCGCGATCCGGCAGACCCAGGCCGCCTTGATCGACTTCCGCGATGACTTGTTCCGAATCGTCGGGATCTTGAGTGGAGCCGGCCGCGAAGAGAAGCGATCGGCCATAGGATTGCTGTAATCGCGCCACTAGAGAGGCAATGTCTTTTGATGATTTCAGCTTCGCGATGGCATCAAGGTCGTCGTGCAGGGGAGACATTCCCTGCTTCTCGACAGCCGATTCATCCATACACGCGGCATAGAAATCGCCGATCTGCCGGGTAACCGCGTCTCGCTGGCTACTGTCTACGGCCGCTTGCTCTAAAATGCCCCTCAGGAACAATAGATTGTCTTCATACAATTTTCCATAAACACTCCAGGAAGTCTGATCCGGTGGAATGGGGTTATTTTTTTTCCACCCTCCACAAGAGTACTGATAAAAATTGACGCAGGGATCGGCGGTCTTGTCCATGGACGCGAGATCCAGACTCGGAGTGTAGGGCAGGATAGGCTCCGGCGCCGGTGGTGCTGTAGAGGGGGCTTGCGCGAGGGCGAATGAGGAGAGCAAGCCGGCTAATAAAAGAGCGCACAAAATCCTCATCTTCATGTTCACCTCAACAGGAATCGATTCCGTGAATGAGTATATTGCAAACGCAGAACTAGCGGGGCCAATCCCGTGCTGGCTCAACTATATAAACTCAGCCCGGGAGCAGGGTTTCTTGGCTGGCGATCGCCTGCCAGCCTCTTTGACCGTAGATATAAACGTGGGTGACCCGGAATTGTCTGGAGAAGGGTTGACCGTCGCGAGTTCCCCGAGTGCTCCACAGGCAGGTGACCACCGCGGTATCTTGGAACATGCGGACTCGGATGTCCGAGGCCACGAAAGAAGTGTACCTGGAGTCGGACTTTTCGATGGAAGCAATGAAACCGGCCTTATCCTTAACCTGGCCCGAGGGAAGGATGCCGACAAAGTCATCGCCATAGATTCGGCGAAAGAGAGTGCCATTGTTCCACTGGATGGCGCGGACGGTTTCGTGTTCTAAATTGACCAGTTCTTCCTGCTTGGCATCATTTTCCTTGGCAATTTCCTTGAGCTCCGCAGCAGTCTGCGCCCCCGTGAAGGGGGCGAGCAGGAACACCAGAGCAAAAGTGAGCGTGGTAAACTTCATCATGAGGTCACACCTCAGTTAAGATCTGCCGGCGCGGAAGAAGAGTCCGCTCGTCATAAAGGCATGGCAGGGTCAAAGGCGAGTATAACGTGGGCCGTGACCCACTTGTGAGGCGTGCCGCCTTTTACTAAATAGCACTTTCGTGGGCAAGAAAAACGAAGCGTTTGGTAACGGATTGGCGGTTTTGCGCCTGAATCTGCTACAGTGCCAGTTTCGCGATGAGGAGCAAGTTATGCCAATTTCGAAGGAGCTCTTAGCCATACTGGTGTGCCCGGTTTGCAAGAATCCCGTGCACCTGCTTCCGGACAACTCCGGGCTGAAATGCGACGCATGCCGGCGAGTCTATCCGATCCGCGATGACATACCAGTAATGCTTCCCGAGGAAGCGACCATCGCAAAGGACTGACTCGAAGAATCCCCATGAGGATAGAACTGGCCCGAGCGGTTCCTCGACTAAAGCGTTTGCTGCCCGCGCTCCGTAAGGTTCGCGTTGCGGTGCTGGGCGACTTGATGTTGGACCGCTATTTGTGGGGCACGGCGAATCGGTTATCGCCAGAGGCGGACGTCCCTGTTGTCAATCTGGTTTCCCAGAGTAGCTGTTTGGGTGGTGCAGGCAACGTCGCCGCGAATCTGGCTGCCTTGGGCGCTCAAGTGGAATGTTTTGGGGTGTTGGGCGGTGTGAATCATGCGTCGGGCAAGGTCGGTGACGACCAAGCGGGATCAGAGTTTCGGGCGTGCTTGCGTCGTGCCAACATTGAGAATAAAGGCGTGTTCCCGGAAGCTAGCCGAATCACAACGGTAAAGACCAGGGTCATCGCGCGTCAGCAGATCGTGAGGATCGATTGGGAACGCCGTAAATCCCTTGCCCGTGCATCGGAAGAGAAGCTATTTCGGTTGCTTGTGGCATCTATGAACAGGATCGATGCACTTCTAATCTCTGATTATGACAAAGGACTCATCACCGACGGATTCGCCGACCGCGTACTAAACGCCTGCCACAAATGGGAAGTTCCTGTCTTCGTGAAACCTAATCCCCGCCACTTTTTCTGTTATCGCGGAGCACGCGCGGTTGTTTGCAATACACCGGAAGCAGAAGTTTACCTTACACATAAACTCGATGACGAAAAAGCGTTGGAGCAAGCTGGTCGCGTGCTACTGGATCGGTTTGGGAGCGCGGCATTAGTAATAACTCGGGGCAAGAAAGGCATGAGCATCTTTGAAGAGACGTCACCAAAACATTTGAACATTCCGGCTACTAGTTTCGAGATCACATATGCGCGGGTTGGTCAGCCGGCAATCAAACGAGAAGAGAGCGGCAGACAGGTTTTTGATGTCACGGGCGCTGGAGATACGGTCCTCGGCGTGCTTTCTTTGGCAATTGCTGGCGGCGCGGATGTGCCGGAAGCCGCTTACCTGGCAAACGTGGCTGCGGGGATTGTAGTGGGTAAATTGGGCACAGCCCATGTTAGTCCGGCTGAGCTGGCAGCCAGGCTGAATGAAAATTGACGATGAATAAGAAAGCAATTCTGGGCTAGCATTTACGGCGGAAAGCTAAGCGACTTGTCCGTGGGTGAAACCCATAGGGTAACCACTTTGGTTTTCTGACTCTTTTCCGCTTCGGAGGCGGCCGGTAAGGGAGAGAACGGACTGACCGCAACGTTCACTGCGATAGAGTCAGTTTTGGAAGGTTCTTTAGCCCCCATGATCTTGTAGCTTTTTACCGGTCCGTAGTATCCCGATGGTCCCCAGTCCGCCAGGAAATCATCCTTTCTATAGCTCGGAGTGGGCTGCCACAATTCGTAAGCCTTGTCGGTATCGCCCGCCACAAGGGCATTGAAGAATTGCGATGCAGCCTTTTTCTCAGGGTAATAACGAAACGTGAAGTACAGGACTAAAGCCAGCGCGAGCGCCAGAACACCGATGGTGATCGCCCAGACCTGCGATTTGTGCGATTTCTCAGGGGGTGGTTCGAGTAACGACATCATGCCTTCCAGACGCACTGTAGTTTTGACGGGATTTCTCCCTGCATCCGCAGGTGAAGAAACTCTATCAGCCCCATGTCGTTGCTGCAAACCTCCTACTTTCATTGGACGCCGCGATTTCAGTAAAAGTTTCTCGTTCGGGGTGCACGACGAAGCGGCCTTGCGCGACCGGTAGACTTCAATTGGAGAGCGCGCCGCCAGAGCTTTCTGGCAACTCGACAGCGTATTTGGTGCGGACCCGTTCGCGATGCATCTCGAAAGCCAGTTCGATTAAGCGATCGACCAATTCGCGAAAGGAGATTCCACTGGCTTCCCACAGTTTGGGATACATGCTGATGGAAGTGAAACCGGGAATGGTGTTGACCTCATTGAGAAAGAGTTTGCCGCCTTTCTTCTCCAGGAAA
The DNA here is from genome assembly GCA_963776365.1 of Candidatus Acidiferrales bacterium. Classification (GTDB taxonomy): domain Bacteria; phylum Acidobacteriota; class Terriglobia; order Acidiferrales; family UBA7541; genus Acidiferrum. The sequence goes on from CAVZMQ010000003.1 coordinate 270,756, forward strand.
AAATCGACGCGGGCCATTCCGGCCAACTCGAGAACTTTGAACGCTTCGACAGCGAGGGACTGGATCTTTTGCACCTGAGCAGGTTTCAGCTCGGCGGGTATCACGAGTTGAGTACCATCCTCCAGATACTTCGCGGTGTAGTCGTAGAATTCGCGGTGTGGAACGATCTCGCCGGGCAGCGACGCTTGGGGTTCGTGGTTGCCTAAGACCGACACTTCAATTTCACGCGCGCTTACCGCTTTTTCCACAAGAATCTTCATACCGAATTCGCAGGCCAGATCCAGCGCAGGCGCCAGCTCCGCAGCGTTGTGCACCTTGGTCATGCCGACAGACGATCCCAGCGTGGCAGGTTTGACAAAGATGGGATAAGGGAACTTTTCTTCGATTTCACCTTTCACTTTTTCAGGATTTTTCTCCCAATCCCAGCGATGCACGGAAACCCACGGCACTACAGGAATACCAGCCGCCGCACAGAGGCGCTTGGCGACGTCTTTGTCCATACCAACGGCTGAACCTAAGACACCCGCCCCCACGTAAGGAAGACCAGCCAGATCCAGCATGCCTTGAATGGTGCCGTCTTCGCCGAAGGTGCCGTGCAAGACCGGGAAGATGACATCGAGCCGTTGCGCGCCAGCGCCACGATCCAGGGGCATGAGAGCCGCCTCGGTGGGATCGGCGGTCAGCATTACCCGGCGGCCGCCTTTCAACACTTCCGGCAGCATTTTCACGGCGCCCTGCCCGACCAGCCAGTGGCCGTCTTTGGAGATGCCGATGGGGACTACCTCATACTTGTCTGGATCCAACCCGCGAATGACGGAAGCAGCGGACACGAGCGAGACTTCATGCTCGCCGGAACGGCCGCCGAAGAGCACGCCAACACGTAGTAGTTTTTTCTTGTCTGGGGTCACGAGTCTTTCCTGTCGGACTGCGGCCGAAGCGAGAAGTGTCGTTTTTAGTTATAAAGCAAAACGGAAAGAAGCGGCGCGGGAGTGTGGAAGAAGTTTCCCAACCGACAATATGTCACCTCACGAAGTAAGGTGTTCACTGTACATCGCAGGGTTTTGCGCTAAAAAGTTTGTAAAAAATTGCACGTCCCAGGAACTTTGCCGAACCGGTGGAGGAATCCAAGGTAGTTGGAGGACGGAGGAGAAAGGAAGCAGTCAATTCGTCCTCGGGACCCTCGAACGTGGCTCGGTGACAGTGCTAGTTATGCCCACCTAGCTGTTTCCCGCCAAAGACTACACGTCCCCGTATGGGCTGGAGGGAAGAGCCTCCTTTTGTGTCTTTCGGTGATCACGCTTTGCGCGGCTCATGGCGAACCCCGGGCCTCTGCCTGCGCCGAGTGTCACGCGGAAGCACGAGTTAAGACTCCCATGTCGGACGCGCTGGAAACGGTCGAGCAATGCCAGGTTCTGATCGAGCATCCTTTGCTTGCGGTGACGGTGGGCAAGTATTCCTACCGAATCGAGCGCAATGGCAGCCAAAGCAGCTATTCGGTGTCTGATGGTAGGTCAACGATTACCCTGCCAATTCTCTAAAATGCCTGGCCTGCCATGGTGGCGGGAAGCCCGGCGCCAAGCTGTGACGGTTGCCGAAGACCAGTGCGTTACGTGCCACATGCCAAGGTTGAAGTTGCCGGGAGCGCACCACAAGTTCTCTGATCACCGCATTCGCATCGTGAGGATGAACGAGAAATATCCCGCGTAGAGCGGAGTGATCAGTGCCAATTGATGGGGCGAATGTTTGAAGCCGTTTAGTGATCCACAGGGAGCACAGGTAGGGCAACCGTGGCTATGGTCGAAGGGTCATCGCGAAGTTTGATGTACAACCGTGCGCCGTAAGGGCGTGGCACGGGGAGAGCATCGCTTACGAAGCCCGCGGGCACGGCGACCGCGTTCTTAAACTGCGGATCGGAGGCGACAGAATCGAGCAGGAAGAGATTGGAGCCGAGGAGGGTGCATTTCTCCATCGAATCCGGGCAGTGAATCTCTCTGAGGGCAGGCACACGTACCAAAATGGCGAGCGCTTGCCAATCGCCCTTGGCACCGTCGGTGTCGACGGCCCGAAACTGGATTGGACCGAAGGCCGCGGGGCCCAGGGCCTTCAAGGGATCGAGAACAGCCAACACGCTGCTGGCGTCCTGTGGGATTAGCGTGCCGTCCGCGAGAGTCAGCGTGCTGGTAAAGGAGCCATCGACGGTAGCTACTTCAATCTTCTGGGCGCGTGGGAAATCTGCCGGAACTTCCGCTTTCAGGAAAAATGACATGCGGGAGTCCTGAGGGACAGCGTCTCCGTTCGTGAAATGCATTGGCGACGTCGCAGCGGAAGGCTGTAATGTTTTGCTGACAAGCACCACTTTGGGACGAGGTGGCTGGATGGTGGCTTTCACTTCGAGAGTACGTCCATCCTTCAAGGCAACGTGAGCGGGTAGGGATGAGCTGGGCTGAAGAGCCGTGATGGAAGACGGATTCTGTGCAAGCAAATCCAGCGCGTTGTCCTGGGTTGCCGTAGTTTGCTTGGCGGGCACAAAGTGGATGCCGTTCAATTCAAGGCTAGCCACCTCCTCCAAATGGGTGCCGGTGAGAATGCCATGGCTGTCACCTGCGAACATGGTGAAGTGTTCAAGATGCACGGCGTCGGAATAGGCGTGAAGCAGAAGAACGTCTGGGCTGGCTTGACCGAATTGCCTGACGCTCAGTCTGAGCGGACCGGGGGAAACCTCTTTGAGAGGAAGCTCGATTTCCAGTTGATCCTGATCGTGGGGTTTCCAGGTTGGCTTCCAGTCTTTGCCAGCAGCGTCGAAAAGAGCGACCTTTTCAACGCAGGGCGCGCAATCCCCTTGGATGTGGACTGTCGCCGGCCGACCGGCAATTAACGCGCTAGATTCGGTAACCGGAACCGTCCAATGTTCGGACCGCGCATTGCGAATTGGGAAGGAAGGGCCCTCGAAGGAAGAGAAGCCCCAAGAGCCGTGAAGAGTGGCAGTGAGCTGCGGGTCTAACGAGACCCCGTGAAGCGGGCGCGTATCGACCACGAATCCACCGCGAACAGCATCTGGCGTGGCGGGCAAATTGACCGCTTTGCCGGTTTTGCCTTCCAGACGAACGGTGAAATCATGGCCCATGCCCGTGGAGAACATCAGCGGAGCGCCTTCGACGGGAAGGACGAGTGGAGACTGCTGGAGGCAAAGAGTCTGCTTGGGGTCGACGGGATGAAGCGCGGGAAGGGGAGAAAGGCCAATGGAAGGGAGGCCAACAACGATGACGGATTTCGGATTCCGAAAGGAGGGAGGGGCATTCAGTTTCAGATTCAGTTCATCTTTTTGAGGAGAAGAAAGAGCGGGAATGTACTGATACGTTGCAGTGTACAGGGTGCTCATGAGGCGCACCGCATCGACGATGGCACCGACGTAGGGGCTGTAATAGCCGCCGCGCGCTACCGGACTGGCTCCAAGACTCGTGATGATATCGGAGGAGGGGCCGGAGGTTAATGTAGCGACGAGCGATTGGTCGTGGGAATTGTCCAGGACCATTTGGTCGCTGCCCTGAGTGAGGCAGGCGGACTGCTGCTCGACCGGTCTGCTGAAACAATCCTCGTTGACTTTGATGCCTAGGGTCTGCGCGAGCAACGTGGAATTTTTCTTGAGGGCCGCCGGATCGGTATTGGAAGTTTTGGTGATTTCGCTGAGGTACCTATCCAGCCGGGTGCGGTCGAGGCTGGCTTGTTCCAGGTCCTGCGCCGCTCTGACAAACACACCAGGGCGTCCGCGGACGGTGCCGCGGAGGGTGGCAAAATCGCCACCCGTTTCCGGAGCGAGAAACAGGAGCGCTTGCTCGGCCCCGGAAGGAACGGTCACCACCGTGCCTTCTTCGCGCATCTGCCTGGTCCAGGTCTCAAAACGAAAGAACCAGCTTTCCGGCGGTGGATTGGTGGGGCCTTGAAGAAAGGTAACGATCAGAAGGTAGTGCACCGATTGATCCGTTGGGAATTCCGGATGGATCCAAAGGCGATCGCCCGCGAGGAGCTCCGTGACGTTTGAAATCGGCAGGTTCTTGCCGGCACGATCGACGGTGATGTCGATCTTGGGGCCGACCAGGTCGAAGGTATGGGCGTCAGCGAGGAGAGGGGAGGAGCTGGCGCAGCAAAAGGCGAAGGCCAGGAGATACGGGAAGGCTCGACAGATGAGCTTTCTGCGAAAATAGCGGGCTTGCTTTAACGATACAGTTGTCAATTTCCTCTCCAGTGCCATGGGGACTATGCAGCTCCTCGAGATCCGGTGACGTTGCACAGCAGGCCCGGGGGAAGGGAACGGGCGATGAAGTTCTAGATTAACGCTGTAGTTCTAACCAGACCACCGGGAAATCGCGAGAATAGCCGAAAAGACATTACATGCAGTTCTATCGTTAAGTGCCCCCATCGGCCAGGGTTACGCAAGCTTGACTATGGAGGAGCTCAGAGGATTTTCTTGCCGAGGCCCGACAGAGCTAGTTCGACGGCCAGCAGCGCGGTGCGATTGTGCTCGTCGATAACAGGATTGATTTCGACGATTTCCATGGAGACCATGGCCTCGCTGTCCGCGATCATTTCCATGGCGAGGTGGGCTTCGCGGTAGGTGACGCCGCCGCGAACGGGAGTGCCGACACCGGGGGCGTCGCTGGGATCGACAAAATCCATATCCAAACTAAGAGCAACACCGTCCGTGTCGTCCATGGCATATTTCAGAGCATCGGACATGACTTCACGCATGCCGCGCTCGTCGATCTCGCGCATGGTGAAGGCCTTCACACCGAGTTTCTTGATGAACTTCTTTTCGTGTGAATCCAAGTCTCGCACGCCGACCAGAACGACATTCTGTGGCTCGATCTTGGGCTTAAAGCCGAAAAGATCGTGCAGCTCCTCCGTGCCATAACCCATCACCGCAGACAGCGGCATGCCGTGCACATTGCCGGAGGGTGAGGTTTCGGGAGTGTTCATATCACTATGGGCATCCAGCCAAATGCAGCCGATGCTCTTCTTCTCTTTGCGAAAATGGGCGGAGACGCCACTGATGGAACCGGCGGCAATGGAATGGTCGCCGCCGAGAACCAGCGGGAGAAAGCCCTCATCGAGGGACTTTTGGACGGCATTGCCGAGGTCTTTGCAAGCATCGGTAATCTCGCCAATATACTTAGCGCGCTTTTCCCCATAGGACATTTCTTCCGGCTGTTTCACGGAGATGTTGCCGATGTCTTCAACCTGGTGGCCGAGGTGCTTGATGCGAGCTTGCAGGCCGGCGACGCGGACCGCAGAGGGTCCCATATCGACGCCGCGGCGGCTGGCGCCGAGGTCCATGGGTACGCCGATAATGCGAATTTTTTGAGGCATGGTTTTTCGCTCAGCAGTCGGGCGCTAATGGTTGGGAGCGCAACCGCACCCTCGAACTATCAAACTCCTGACTACGGACTCCGGGTGTGTTCAAGCCACTAATTTTGAAGGAGCCTACGGAACGCTGGCGCTATGACTACCCATCGTTAAGGATACACGCGATAAATCATGCGAGGGAAGGGGATGACTTCGCGAATGTGCTCGGTACCGCAGATCCAGGCTACGGTACGCTCCAAGCCCAAGCCGAAACCGGCATGGGGGACACTGCCATAGCGGCGCAGGTCCAGATACCATCGGAACGATTCCACGGATAAGTCATTCTCTTTCAGTCTTTTGACGAGGAGATCGTAATCGTGGATACGCTGGCTGCCGCCAATGATCTCGCCATAGCCTTCGGGAGCAAGCATATCGAAAGAGAGGGCGAGATCGGGACGGTCGGCGTCGGGCTGCATGTAGAAGGCTTTGATCGCGGTTGGGTAGTGATGCACCATCACCGGGCGATCGAAGCTACTGGAGATGATGGTTTCCTCGTCGCCACCGAAGTCGTCGCCGAATTTGGCGGGATTGCCGTTCTTCTGGAGCACGCCGATGGCTTCTTCGTAAGTGATACGGGGAAATGGCGGCTTGATGTTTTCAAGCTTTTTGATGTCGCGTTTGAGGGTTTCCAATTCCCGCGATTTGTTTTTTACTACGCCTTGGACGATCGCGCTGACCAGTCCTTCACCGAGGTCCATCATGTCGGGAAGTTCTGCATAGGCGGCTTCCGGTTCCAGCATCCAGAACTCGGTAAGGTGACGGCGCGTCTTGGACTTTTCCGCACGAAACGTGGGACCGAAAGTGTAGACCTTGCCAAGAGCCATGGCCGTCGCTTCGATGTAAAGTTGGCCGCTCTGCGTTAAGTAGGCCTTCTGATCGTCGATATAGTTTACTTCGAACAGCGTCGAAGTGCCCTCGCAGGCCGCAGGCGTAAACATCGGTGCGTCGGTGAGTGTGTAGCCCTGCGAATCCATGAAATCCCGGGCGGCCCGGACGGCCTCGGCGCGGATGCGAAGAATGGCCGTCTGGCGGGGAGTGCGAATCCACAAGTGGCGCTGGTCCAGGAGGAAGTCGACGCCATGTTCCTTCAGTTGAATGGGGAAGGGGGTATTTTCGGAGACTTTCTGGACGATCTGAATCTTGCTGACACCTATTTCGAAACCGCCGGGCGCGCGCTGTTCAGCGCGAATTTTCCCGGTGACGATTACGCTGGATTCCTGCGTGAGGCCCTTGAGGGCTTCGAATGCTTCGGGATTTTCTTTCAGTGAGCAGACGCCCTGAAGGATGCCGGTGCCGTCGCGAAAGATAGGGAAGATCAGCTTGCCGGATTCGCGAATGTTGTAAAGCCATCCGCGGATGGTGACTTCCTGCCCATCATATTTGCCTGCGTTTTCGATGGTGATCGTAGTCATAGGTTGGATTCTGTGCTGTTCGTTCAAACCAACAGTTTAACAGAGACGGGGCTTTGGGAATCTGCAGGAACGGCTCAACGATTCGCGAGAGTGTTTATGGTTGTCAATTCCAACAGACGGTGGTCGGCAGTGATCAGAGTCAGGTCCAAAACGCGTGCGGTAGCGGCAATGATGCGGCCGGCCGGGTCCCGGTTGACGGGCAATTCGAGGCCAGCCATGGCCATCTCGTGCGTGAATGGAGCTTCTTTTGTACCCGCCGTGGCTTTGGCGACCCATTCACGAATATCAATGTTGAATTTGATCCGCCCTTTTTGGTGCAGGGTAATGATCTCCCAGATGCTGATGGGGAGAGCCAAAGCTCGTTTTTTGGTCTTTAAGAATCTGGAGGGTTCGACGCCCCAATCGTTTTTGCTCACGAAATAGCCAAAGCCAGATATGGGTGTCCAGCAAGAGTTTCAATCGCGAAGAGCCTCCCACTCGTCTTCGTCGCTCGCCGGAGAAATAACGTCGCCGATGATTTCGAAAGTGTCCTTCATTGAAGCAATCCATTCGGCGCGGTCTTGAACGGCCGTCGGAGGGATCACCTCAGCGATAATCTTGCCGTGGCGGGTGATGCGAATAGGTTTACGAGTGCGACGCACTTGTTCCAGGAGTGCCGGACACTTAGCTTTAAATTCGGAGATGGCAATCTCGGTCATCGTCAGAAATGTGGTCAATTGGATGAATCTGCGAAGTCGGACTCGAGGCGATCGAGGGATTGGGCGGCGGCCGTGAGTTGTTCGGCGAGCGTGGGCGCATCCGGACCGGACTTTTCTTTTAGCTCCAGGGTGAGGGGAAGAGCCGAGCCTGCGGCGGCCGAGCGCAAGAGTTTGGCGGCGGCGGGCCAATCGATGGTGCCGTCATAGGGGCGTAGATGCTCGTCCTTTTCGCCGTGATTGTCGTGAATGTGGGCGCTGGCAATCAGGTCCTTCACGGGCGCAAAGCTGTTGGAGACACGTTCGTCCTCGGGACCATCGGAGAGGTGAGCGTGCCCGATATCGAAATTAACCCGCAGGCCGGTGAGGCGCGTCTCATCGATAAAGGAGCGCAGGTAAGCAGAAGCGCCCATTTCGCTGGTGGTATTTTCGACGCAAATCGTCACACCGACATGTTTGGCGTGAAGGATCAAATGCTCCAGGGAGCTGAACGCGGCATCGCGCTTACGGGGATCGGCGTTCTCGCGGGAACCGCCCATGTGAAGGATTAGTCGAGAGAAGGGCAGGTCTTCCGCGCCGTCGATGACGCGTTTGAGTTCATCCATAGCTTCAATGCGGCGAACGCGTTCGACTTCGGTGACTGAGAGGGGACTGCCGCCTTCGCGGTTCACGTTCAGGTCGCGGTTAGTGGGGGCGTGCAGGGAATTCAAGACGAGATGATTATCGGCGAGGGCTTGAGCGATGGAGCGCACTTCCTGCTTGTCAGCATAATCAAAGTGGCCGCGGCTGGCGAAGATTTCGACAGCCTGAAATCCGGAAGCATGAATCTGTGCGAGCAACTCGCGATTGAGCTTCTTGGAAACGAAGAGGTAGGTGGACAGGATTCTTTGCATAAGGTACGAGTTTAGCGTTGGGTAAGGAACTTGGCGAACCGGGAACGGGTGCGTTGGGGGGATGAGTTAACAGGCGGTGCCGCCTCAGTATCCGATGGCAGAGCCGTTGTCGCGAGGATCAGCGGCGCCGTAGCGTTCATTGGTTTTGGCGTCGATGCCGATAGCGTTAATGAGGCCGATGTGGCCACGGCGCTTCACCTCGTAACCACGGGTTTTCATCTGCTCTTCCATTTCTGGCGAAAACAGCTTCTCCAGGAATAGTTCGTCAGGGAGCCATTGATGATGGAATCGTGGGGCATTGATGGCGGATTGCGCGTCCATGCCCAGGCGCATCCAGTTGAGGATGGACAGCAGTGTGACGGAGATGATGGTCGGTCCACCGGGGGAGCCAGTTACAAAACTCAACTGGCCATCGCGCAAAACGATGGTAGGGGTCATGGAACTGAGCGGGCGTTTGCCGGGAGTGATGGTATTGGCCTCGGATTGGATCAGTCCGAACAAAGCGTTCGGTACACCGGGCTGCGTGGTGAAGTCGTCCATTTCGTCATTCAGAACGAACCCAGCGGACGAGGTGACATGCGAGCCGTAGCCGTCGTTGAGGGTAAAGGTGCTGGCGACGGCGTTGCCGGCGGCGTCCACGACAGAAAAATGTGTGGTGTGCGGGCCTTCACCAAGGCTGTTGACGGTGTTCGGCGGACGGCTGGCGCTGACGCCGGAACTGCAAACCTGGGGATTGCCGGCGTGGACTTCCTTACTGCTGCTGGCGCGCACCGGATCGATGGTGGCTGCCAACTCCTTGGCATAGCACGGGCTCGTCAGGCCGGTGATGGGCACGTTCGAAAAGTCAGGGTCGGCAAGATACGCGGCGCGGTCGGCGAACGTTCGGCGCATGACTTCCGCAACCATGTGCACGCTTTGGGGATCATCCCAGCCCTTCAACGGAATATCCTGCAACATGTTGAGCGCTTCGATGACCGCGACCCCGCCCGAACTTGGGGGAGGCGAAGAGAGAACCTGCCAGTGTTGGCCGTCGATGGTGTAATTGGCCTGCAGGACTCCGCGAATTTTAGGCTGATAGTGAGCCAGGTCGTCGAGCGTGATGAGGCCGCCAAAGTTGGCCATATCGCGAGCCAACATCTGAGCAGTTTCGCCTTTGTAGAATTCGTCGGGACCGTTTTTGGCGATGCGCTTCAGCGTGGCCGCCAGCTCTGGCTGGAGCAGCGTGTCTCCTGCGTGATACATCTTTCCATCGTTCAGGAAGATGCGACTGCTCATCGAAAAGCGCTGGAGATCGGGGCGCTCCTCCTGAAATTCGCGCTGCAGCTTATCGGTGACGGGAATGCCTCGCTCGGCGTAACGAATGGCCGGCTGCAGCACCTCGGCGAGCTTCATAGTGCCGTTGGTTCTAAGAGCGAGCGCAAGGCCGGCGACCGTGCCGGGAACGGCGATCGAGCGATAGCCAATCACGGAGCCTTGCTTATCCAGCTTTCCGTCTGGATTGATGTACATGTCGCGGGTGGCTTTACCCGGAGCCACTTCGCGGTAGTCGAAGAAATTGCTTTCGCCATTCGCGAGGCGCACAAGCAGGAAACCGCCTCCGCCAATATTGCCTGCGGCAGGCTCGACTACCGCGAGCGCGAAGGCTGTGGCGACAGCGGCGTCGACGGCATTGCCACCGCGTTGGAGAATCTCCACGCCTGCTTGCGAAGCGAGCGGTTCATCGGAAGCGACCATGCCGTGTGCGCTACGAACCGGATGGCGCGGCCATTCTTTGGGGATATCCGGGCGATCGCGAAATTCGTTGGCAGTTTGCGCTGAGCCGAGTTGGGGGAAAGCACAGGCAGCGAACAGTGCATAGAGCAGTGAAAGTTCTCTCATTCGCATGGCAAAAAAAAACAGTATGTGATTCGCATCGGAGCGTCAAGTTTGCTGGGTGGGACCAGTCGCCTGGTTGGTGTATGCTTTGCGCAAATTCATTGGGGAGCTGACTAGCATGGGCTCGCGTCGCGTTCGGCAAATCGCGCTCGCAGTGGCGTTCTTTCTCGTGGTCTTCCCGTTGTGGGCGCAACAAGGTCCACCGGCGGATCTGGACGCATATGTAGAGCGGTCCATGAAGACATTCAAAGTGCCAGGCATGGCCGTGGCCATCGTGAAGGATGGCAAGGTCGTGCTGCTGAAGGGGTACGGCGTACGGAAATTGGGGGAGGCGACGCCGGTGGACGAGAACACGCTGTTTGCAATCGGGTCAAACACCAAAGCATTTACGGCTGCGGCGCTGGCGACTTTGGTGGACGAAGGGAGAATCACCTGGGACGACCCAGTGTACGAGCGGCTGAAGGGTTTTGAGATGTACGACCCGTACGTGTCCAAGGAGATGCGCATTCGCGATTTGCTGTGCCACCGCAGCGGGCTGGGCTTAGGCGAGGGCGACTTGATGTTCTGGCCGCATACAACCTTCACGAGGGATGCCGTGGTATATCGGTTGCGCTACTTGAAGCCCAAGAGCAGCTTTCGAACGACTTATGCGTACAGCAATGTGATGTTTGTGACCGCGGGGCAGGTAGTGGCGGAAGTCACCGGAAGAAGTTGGGACGAGTATCTGCGGGAGAGGATTTTTGTGCCGCTGGGCATGAAGGCTACGAACACGAGCGCCAGTTCGTTCAAAGAAGGGGAGGACTGGGCGGCGCCTCATTCGAAGGTGGAAGGGAAACTCCAGCCCATTCCCCGGGAGAATTTGGACAATGCCGGACCCGCGGGATCGATTAATTCCTCGGTGGCTGATATGTCCAAATGGGTGTTGTTGCAATTGAATCATGGGCAGATTCCCGGGACCGAGTCGCGGATTTTCAGTGAACAGACTTCGCGAGACATGTGGGCTCAGCAAATGGTCGTGCCCGTTCGTCCGGCCGCTCCGGAATTGAAGAATTTGCAGGCACGCTTCTCCGGTTATGGCCTGGGCTGGGGCCTGCGCGATTACAAAGGCAGAAAACTGGTGAGCCATTCCGGTGGAGTAGCTGGGTATGTGACTCGGGTGATGCTGGTGCCAGAGGAGAATTTAGGAGTGGTGATTCTGACGAATGCGGAAGAGGACGCGGCGTACGAATCCGTGCTGTACCACATTTTGGATGAGTATCTGGGCGGAACGACGGAGGATTATATCGCCGCTTTCGAAACCGTCAACGATAGAGAACGAAAGAATGCGGAAGAAACCATGGCCCAGACGGCGCAGGCGCGTGCCGCTCAATCGAAACCTTCGTTGCCACTCGAAAAGTATGCCGGAGATTATGCGGATCCGTGGTACGGGAAAGTGGCGATCCGGGCAGAGAGCGGGGGGTTGGTCCTGAATTTCGAAAGGACGCTGCAGGGCGTTGCGGACTTGCAGCACTGGCAATACGACACGTTTAGAGCGCATTGGCGGGATCGCACCGTGGAAGATGCGTTCGTGACGTTCGCGCTAAAGCCGGATGGGTCGGTGGACCACTTCACCATGATGGCGGTATCACCGCTAGCGGATTTCAGCTTCGATTATCAGGATTTGTATTTCACGCCGTTGGAGAAGAATAGAAGTAAGGAAGTAAGGAAGTAAGGAAGTAAGGAAGTAAGGAAGTAAGGAAGTAAGGAAGTAAGGAAGTAAGGAAGTAAGGAAGATCCTTGCTCGTGGTTCAGTTTACTGACGATTTTTCAGTTGAGGTTCTTCGTCGCGCCGAAGACGCGCTCCCCAGAATGACAAGCTTTTGCAGGAAGAAGACCCAACGGCGTGGCGAGCGATAAAGGCGTCGTTGTATACCGATCCGGCTAGTCGGCGAGGAACTCAATCTCGGGTGGGCCGGGGAGCAGGCCAGCGGCCGTGCCGCGTTCGATTAGTGCACGCACCGCGTTCTTGCCTTTTTCACCGTAGCCGAGGGTCCACTTGTTGACATACATTCCGACAAATTTATCGGCGAGCTCCGGATCCATCTCGCGGGCAAACTGCATGGCGTAGTTCAGTGCCTCTTCGCGATGTTCCAGCCCATAAGCCACGCTGTCGCGAATAGTCCGCGCAATCTGCCGTCCCAGTTCGGGACCGAGGGCGCGGCGCACGGCATTTCCGCCGAGGGGCAGAGGGAGGGACGTCAATTCCTGCCACCAGACACCTAGATCGATCACGCGGTGGAGGCCTAACTGCGGGAAGAACAGTTGTCCTTCGTGAATCAGCAGCCCGGCTTCAACCACGTTATTGCGAACCGCTTCGACGATCTTGTCAAAAGGCATGACCACTGCCTCGAAATCCGGCTGGTATAGCTTCAGGGTGAGGTAAGCGCTGGTTTTCAGCCCCGGGACGCCGATGCGCTTGCCTTTGAGGTCCTGAGGCTTCAAAGAATGCGTGGCGACGACAATAGGGCCGTAACCTTCACCAAAACTGGCGCCACAATCGAGCAAGACATACTTGTCGCGCAAGCTGGGGTAGGCGGCAAAGCTCACCGCCGTAACATCGTAGGTTTCCCGGAGGGCTGCTTCGTTAAGGGACTGAATGTCAGACAGGATGTGGGTGTACTTGTAACCAGGAGTGGCCAGCTTATGCGTAGCTAACGCATAGAACATGAAGGCGTCGTCAGAATCCGGGGAATGTGCGAGCCTGATTTCGCGAGGTTCCTTTTCCGTTTGCGAAGCCACTTGTCGTGCAGCCATGAGTGCGAGAATCCTTTACCCGGGCTGTTGCCAAGACAGAGACGCCTTCACCCTCAATGCGACGACACAGAAGGGAGTGGTCGAGCGGCACAGGAATAGTGAAGCTTGCAGCCGGGCTTCGTGTTGCAGGGAAAGACTAGCATAGACGCCAGCGGCGAACAAACCCACGCCGATGAAATTCAGGCAGCGGAGACAAGCCGGGCGATCGCATCGTCAAAGGTGACCCTGCCGTCGAGATAGGGCTGCCAGTAAAGGGCCAACAGCAAGTGATACTGCTCCCAACCTCGTTGCGAGAGAATGTCTTTCAGCGCATACGGAACTATGTTCGGTTTGGTAGGTTGTGGGGGAACCTCGCCGGCCCCTTTTTCGATTGGGGCATCCTTGAAGACGGGACGAAGCACTTCGCCAGTGGTGTAAATGATGAGTGCATGCCAGAGATCGCGCGGGATGGGTTTATCCCGTTGCTTGCATTCGCGGCTAATGGCGTCTTCGACGGGGGTGGCAATTCCGTGCGAAGCCTCGTGGAACAGCACTTCTAACGCTTCCGTCCCCTGGTTTCGAGGGTCGGTGCTGGCAATGGTGACGCGAAGAGGATCCAATGTGGTGTAAGCGCCGACGTTGTTGGCATAGGCACAAACGTCGACGCGAATTTTTTCCTTCGGCCAATGGGTTTGGTAGATGTCGGCGAGACGTTCCGAAAGGCCCACGCCCTGTTCGCGCACCAGAGGAGCAACCCGGACGACCCAACGGCGATTGGCGCGATCCTGGTCAGCCCACCAATGGGCGCGATAGATCGGAGCAACGGAATCCAGAATGGTACCGACTTTCCCGGGCAAGCCGGCATCGCAGCGAGGCTTTTTACGGCCGGTCAATTCATCGCAATCTTCGAAATCCTCAATCTGGTTTTTCAGAAGGATGAGATCGATGTTGAAGAGCAGATCTTTCTCTGCATAGTTCGCCGCGTAATAGGCAATGGCATCATCCCAGTTTTTTTGCTCTGCGGGCGAGAGGGAAGCGGTGCCTGCCGATGGTTTGAACGATGGGGCAGTACTTTTTGTGGCCGTGTTTCGCGCGTCCTTAGACGCCAGGCGCGCGCGCGCTTCATGGTACAGGAAATGATGCAGGTTCACCCAAAAGCCGCTATGGAATTCGAACACCGGGAGCGGCCCATAAATCGATTCCACCTCCTGGGCATGGCAAGACAGCGGCGCCAGGGTGAGAACGACGCAGGCAAATGGGAGGAGCCAACGCAAAGGGATCGAGCGCATAGTACCGTTGAGAAATGTTAGCTTAACTCACGCTGCTGGCAAATTTTGGTTTGTGTCGAGTTGCTATTCGATTTTCGGGTCCATCAGGGTGCCGACGCCACCCTTGTGATCTCCAGCGTGGAGCACCCCCTTGCCATCGAGGAAAAAGGAACGGTTGCCGGTGCGCCCGTATTCCACGGGGATGGCCGCAAGTTCGTAAATGGCGGGGGCGCCCACGTCATTGGCCCCTACGATTACGTAACGGAAGGAGTAGCCATCTTTGCGGCCGGATGCCAGGTTGTTCTCGACGAGCCCAGCATGATCGCCCTTAGGCTCGCCTTTCGCCGGAGGGCCCAGTTCGGCCAGGTTCTGTGGCAGACGCGTGTACGTAACGCGATATTTTTCGATGGCGGCGGAGAGTTCCTTCAACGCAGCAATCGCGGATCTCTCGTTATTCTGGATTTCCGCGCGATCCCACTCCTCTGCCAGGGTGGGAAGATCTAGGAGCAAAAGTCCAAGTGACAGCAGCTTCCATTGATTGTTTTCACGAACTAGGCCCATGATGACACGCCGGGCGTTGGAATCCGTGGTGTCGGTAACGTCTTTAACGGTGAGGGGCAAGTACGCGACATTGTCGCGAATCTCGGGTTTGCCGATCTGCAGTTGCGTAGTTACAGATGGAGTAACGCAGAGCACTACCAGATTCTCTGCGCCATCGGTTTGGGCACGGGGGGTGCCGGACTCATCCAGAAGCACGAAACGTTTCAGCAAGGTCGTTTGCGCGGCGGGGGTCATGGCCGCAAAGGCTCCGGCATTTCGAACCGTCAAATAGCCACCGAAGCGTTTGGAATCTTGCGAGCACGAGGCCATGAGGATGTCGCGGAGCACAGCGGCAGGATCATTGGCAGGGGCGGTTTGAGCGCGAGCGGACGGAAGGGGCAGGAGCAGGGCGAGCAAAACCAAGCCGCATAGGGGTAGTCGCGTCAATTTCGAAAACTTCAAGGAGGCCTCTCAATCTTTTGCGGCAGCCAGAATGTTGGCAAGCTCTTGGGTAAACGCCGAGCGCGGCATGACCTCGGTGGCTCCGGCCGTTTTGGCCTGCGCAGCCAGTTCGCGCTGAACGTGCGATAGAAACGAAATAATCGGCAACTCTTTTTCGGTTGCGCGGAGGCGGGTAATGGTTGCCAGCGGATCGCTCTTGGCGTTGAGGTCGATGATCACGAGTTTGGTAGGAGGCTCCAGCATCGTGGCCAGTACATCTCCGTTTGCCGCCACTTTGAACTCCACGCCAACATGCTTCGCGGTTTCGGCAACCTTCATTTGAAAAAACAGGTCATCCATTAACGCTACGACTCTTCCCATTCATCCTCCAAAACAATTTGGAAGCTTCACAGTCCTATTGCTTCCCATACGGGAAGTCTTACAATGAGCGTGCCCTCGGGAGGTTTGTGATGCAACCCCTTTCTCCAGCTCCCATTCAGGCGCCGATCTCCATGCTGGAAAAGACGCCGGGGCTCCTGGAACTGCTGCTCCGGGATGTTCCGGACGAAGCGCTGGCTTGGAAGCCGGGGGTGGACCGTTGGTCGATCGTAGAGGTGCTGGGCCATATGGTTACCATCGAGCGATTGTATGAACAGCGGGCGCGGCGCATCGTGCTGGAAGATTCGCCGACGCTGGCGAAGTATGAGGCCCTCGGGGAAGGGGAAACGCTGAAGAAATCGGCGCGCCAGCACATGGAGGAATTTGTTCCGCTCCGTCGCGCGTTTGTTTTTTATCTGCATTCGGTACCGTCGGCGTCCGCCGGACGCACCGGGCGGCACGCGGTGCTTGGCAGCATTTCGCTGTCGGAAATGTTGCACGAACTTGCCAATCACGATCTGGGGCACTTGCGGCAGATTGCCGAGTTGTACCGCGCGCACAGTTTTTACCCGTACGCCGGGCCCTTCCAGAAGTACTCGCATCCCCGACCATGAAAGACCATCACCCAGAAGACGCCCGGCTGGCCTCAGCGAATCCGCTGGACGTTACGATGTACTCGCGGCCGGGTTGTCATCTCTGCGCGGAAGCCAAGGCAATAATGCAACCGTTGCTGAAAGAGTTCGGGGCCACGCTGCGCGAAGTGAATATCGATGACGATAGCGAGCTCGGAGAACGTTACAGTTGGGACATTCCCGTAGTCTTCCTTGGTGGACTTAAAGCCGCGAAACATCGGATCGATCCGACGCAGTTCCGGCGGCAATTAGAAGAGGCGCGTTCGCGATTTGGTCGCTGGCAAAACAAGACGAAGTGAATCAGTGTTCGCCGGCAGGTTCGTGAGCCCCGACGGTCTTGTCCGGATCATCGCCGGGCCGGCCTTTAACTCGATCATACACGCTGAGCGCGCTTACCGAACCTAAGGCCTCATTGTAGAAAGTGGGAACGCCTAAGGCGGTGCGCAGTTCTTCGTTGAATTTCCGCAGATTGGCCAACTGGCTGGCGAGGGCCGGCAGCTTAGTACCGTCATCGGTGAGCAGGAATTTCTGGTAGCCGGCGTCCCACAGCCGCGTGAACTGGCCCTTTATCATGATGGTTGGAAGAATGGTCATCCGGAATCGACCGTCCGGATCCTGTCGAAACTCGGCCCCAGCGCCATATTTCTCAACGCGGACCACGCCACGGGTGCTGCCGACAGAAAAGCCCAGTGAAGCCAATCTGTCCATGGCGACCTTCTCAAACCGGTCTTGCACATTCCACATAGGCCTCCCAGCGTAAACAAACTCGTTCCCGGTGTAAAGCACTGCCGGACTTTCCAGATACGGCATCCACAGGTAAAATCATAAGAAGGACAACCCCGATGGCAACCAAAACACAGGCGCTGGCCGGGCAACCGGCTGCAGCGAGTCTAACGAATGAAGAGATTCTACGGTACAGCCGACACTTGATCATGCCGGAAGTGGGCATGGAGGGCCAGCTGAAGCTGAAGGCCGCGCGGGTGCTGTTGATCGGCACAGGAGGACT
The DNA here is from genome assembly GCA_963776365.1 of Candidatus Acidiferrales bacterium. Classification (GTDB taxonomy): domain Bacteria; phylum Acidobacteriota; class Terriglobia; order Acidiferrales; family UBA7541; genus Acidiferrum. The sequence continues at coordinate 288,068 of CAVZMQ010000003.1, forward strand.
GGGCGCGCCGCTGGGTTTGTATTTAACAGCGGCAGGCGTGGGCCACATCGGGTTGGTCGATTTTGATGTGGTGGACTTTACGAACCTGCAGCGACAGGTCACCTTCGGCACGAGCGATGTGGGCAAGCCGAAAACCGAAGCGGCCAGAGCACGATTGACGAATTTGAATCCAGACGTGCAGATCGCCGCGTACGAGACCAAGTTGACCAGCGAAAACGCGTTGGAACTCTTTAAAGATTACGACATCGTCGTCGACGGCACGGACAATTTCCCCACACGCTATTTGGTGAACGACGCTTGCATTCTGTTGGGCAAGCCCAACGTGTACGGATCAATCTTCCGTTTCGAAGGGCAGGTAACGGTGTTCGGCATGCCGGATGGTCCATGCTATCGGTGCTTGTACCCGGAACCACCTCCGCCTGGGTTGGTGCCGTCGTGTGCGGAAGGCGGCGTACTCGGAGTGCTGCCGGGGATCGTAGGTTCGCTGCAAGCGCTGGAGGCCATCAAGCTGATCATCGGCAGGGGAGAGTCACTTGCCGGGCGCCTGGTGCTCTTTGACGCGCTGGCCATGAAGTTCCGCGAATTGAAATTGCGGAAGAATTCGCATTGTCCGATGTGCGGGACGCACCGGAAAATCAATCAGCTCATCGACTACAACGAATTCTGCGGAATTCGCGGCGAGGAAGAACCGGAGACTGATTTGAAGGTGCCGGAAATCACGCCTCGCGAGCTGAAAGAGCGGCTCGACCGCGGTGAAGATATTTTCATCCTTGACGTAAGGGAACCACACGAGTACCAGATTTGTAATCTCAAAGGCCATTTGATTCCCCTGGGCGAATTGCCACGGCGCGTGCATGAACTCGATTCGGCGCGCGAAATCGTGGCGCATTGCAAAAGCGGGAAACGGTCGGCGCAGGCCGTCGATTTCCTGAGGCAGGCGGGCTTCCGCAAGATTTACAATTTGCACGGGGGAATTTTGTCCTGGTCTACTGAGGTAGATTCCTCCATTCCGCGATATTAACAAGTCCGTTTTTGCGGTTCTGGTTTTACTGGCTGCGTATCGCTATCCTCAACGAGTGCTTGGGAGTGGTTATTTTGACGGAGGAATCGTGGCAGGAACAAAAATCACAGTTTTCAGTAACGGTCCCATTCGCATCGAAGGCGATTTCGAAATTGTGGATCAGGAGGGCCGCGCGTTCGGTCTCGGAGGTCGATCGATCGTGACGGTTTGCCGCTGCGGGCATTCAGGAAATTTGCCGTTTTGCGACGGGAGCCATAAGCGACAGAGTTTTGTCAGTCCCATCAGCGCGCGGGACCTTCCTCCGCCCGTGCCGAAGGTCTAAGAAACAAGGTTCAATCGAAGATGAGACAGTCTCAGAATGAGACGAAGTACAGGTTTGTGTCAGCTTTGCTTAATCGTCTGCTAACTAACTGGATACACGGGGCATAGTGTATCAAAAGGGAAGGCTCGGCGGTCCGCTCCGTGTCTCGCGATTGTCTCACGCTCTCAGGCACGAACCTGCCACGCAAATAAGTCATTTATTAACAGCGAATTACGGCGTGCAATGCGGTAGCCGAAAAAGGGCATGCACGTGCATTCCCTGGTGTTGCCGGGTTTTCCCGACGATTGGGGGATGTTTTGGGGGATTGGGCAACAATCACTGGGTTTCTCCGCAAGGACCGTGGCAGGTTGCCAGCTATCGGCTACGCGTTATTTTTGGCGTGTCTGCTCGGGACCGTGCTTTATTCGCGATTCGATCACGTTTTCGGGGCCCCCACAACCTATCTGTATCTGGAAGTTGGTGGCTCGCTTCTGTGTTTCTGTTACGCCGCCAATGCTTTGGTTCGATTCCGCGGCACTCACGATCGCATTGCACTAATCCTGGCCTTCGGCTTCGTGCTTTCCGGGATGATCGAGACGATCGGCTATTTTGGCCTGAACGATCTGCTACACACCGGGCAGGTTGCCCTTTCGCACGTGCCGATGGGCTGGATGGTTGGACGGACGCTGTTGGCGGTGCTTTTGTTGGCAGCGCTGGCGGTCGAACGCTTCCTACCCACATCGCGGCAACCGAGCCGCGAGACGGCGGGAGCTTTGTTCGTCGTAGCGGCTGCCGCGTATATCACCAGCGCGGCATTTATCGCGGCCCCCGCCACACCGATCGCGAAATACGGGGCATTTTTCTCGCGGCCGTGGGAACTGCTTCCCGGAGGACTTTTCGCAATAGCCGCCTACTTCTTCTATCGGCGCTTTCAGGAACAACAAAAAGGCGAAGCTTCTCTCTACGACTACTCGTTGTTCCTGGTTGCGCTGCTGAATGCAGCGTGCCACATGGCTGCGCTGTTCTCTCGCCGGATGTTCGACGGCCCCTTCTTCATTGCGGAACTCAGCAAGGTGGCCAGCTACACGGTGATTTTGACGGGAGCGCTCATCGATCAGGCCCGGCTATTCGATCAGGTGCGCTCGCTGGCCATCAGCGATCCGCTGACCGGACTGGCGAATTACCGGCGGCTGATAGCGGTGATTGAATCGGAATTGGATCGTTCGCGCCGCACAAACCGGCCGTTCAGTATCGTGCTTCTGGATATGGATGGTCTGAAGACCATCAACGATCGTTATGGGCACCTGGTGGGCAGCCGCGCGCTAGTGCGCTTGGGCAAAATCCTTCGTAATCACTCGCGTGCCATCGATACACCGGCGCGTTATGGCGGGGACGAGTTTGCCTTGGTGTTGCCGGAAGCTCCCAGGGAAATTGCAGCACGCGTATCCACGCGGGTTCGCGAGCGACTGGCTTGCGAGACGGAAGAGCCGATGCTGTCGGTGAGCGCGGGCATCGCGGCCTTCCCTGAAGATGGGGACACCGCAGAGAAGTTGCTGGGTGCGGCGGACCGGACACTGTATCGCATGAAGCATCGCGGAAGCGGGATCAATTCGATCGCGCGAATTGCGGCGTGCCTTTGAGGATGATGACGAGATGGACCAGGGGAACCAGTATCGGCACAACCGCAGTGAGAACCGCATTCCGATGGAGATACCGGTGATGCTGGAAGGCCACCGGAAGATTCCCGGGGTGGAAGTGACGTTCACGGAAAATGTGAGCGCCAAGGGAGCGCGGGTGGTGAGCACGCGCCGCTGGGATAAAGGTGCGCCGCTGACGTTTGCGTCGCGCACGGGAGAGTTTCGTTCTGCAGCTCGGGTGGCCTACTGCCAACCGTTGCGTGGCGACGGCTACGTGATCGGGGTGGAGTTTCTCGAGCCGGTGGGGCGATGGGTAGTTCAATCTGCGAATTAGCTTGACGGCTTTCGGCGAGCGGTTAGGAGGGAACTGCTGGAACAATTCTTAAGGAATTCAGTTACTGCGCAAGCAAAGCGCCGCACGGTTGAGAAGGAGCCGGACGGCGCTTTTGCCATTTCAGGGAGCTTGACACCGAAGACCGCTAACCGCCTCCCACAAGTTCCTCATAAACGCTCAAGGTATTTTCGACCATGGCGTCGGCCGAAAATGTTTCCACGATTCGCTTCCTGCCCAACTGCGCCATTCCCCGGGCAAACTCAGGATCGCGCAGCAGGTGGTCCACGGCAGCCGCAATTTCAGAGGAATTCTTCGCTTCCACTTGAATGCCGGTTTGTCCGTTACTTACAATCTCTCCGAGCGCACAGCCTGAGAAGGTTATCGAGGGGATCTCATAGGACATCGCGGAAAGAAGAGAAGTGCCCAATCCCTCGAAAAGCGAGGGAAATACAAAGATATCGATGGCCTGATAGAAGGTGGAGACGTCCTTCACAAAACCGGCGAAGATCACATTTTTTCGGACGTGTAATTCATCAGCGAGGGATTCCAATGCCTGGCGGTACTCGCCGTGGCCGGCGAGCAAGAGCTTACAATGCGGGAACTGCGGCCGAAGTAGAGCGAGCGCGCGAATGACCCACTCGTGTCCTTTATCTTTTTGCAGCGCTCCGGCGCAGCCGATGACGGAATCTGCATTGCTAAAAGACCATCGCTTTCTGGCCTCCTCTCTTGCATTGTTCGCCGGCACCTCGGGTATTTCTACTCCCTCGTATACCACTCGAAGTTTGTCGCCAAGTGCGGCAGACGCCGCCGCTTGGTCGGCGACCCACTGCGAGTTGGCCAGAATGCAATTCGCTCGGCGGTAGCGGACTTGTGCCAGCCAGCCCTGCGACAGTGGGAATCCGACGCGGCGAGAAATTACGAATGGAACGCCGCGATTCCTCAGGGCAAGCCACGCTGCGGTGACCGCGTGCGCTTCATTTGCGTGGACCAAGTCAATGCGACCGTCGGAGAGCACAGAACGAACCATCGCGGCGGCAGATAGGCGGCGCCAGCGCCGCGAAATACTGTGGACATAGATGCCTTCTTTCTTGGCGCGATGGCTGAGAGAAGAACCGTGGGTAGCCACTAATTCCGCAGCGTGGCCGCGCTCGTAGAGGCCCTTTAGCAAAAGTAAGGCCTGGTTCTGGCCTCCGCGCCATTCCGTCTCCAGGTCCACAATCAACGGAATCACGCAGCGCCACGCTTCTTTTGTTGCTGTTCCGCTTGCACAAGTTTTCCCAGCTTTTTGTACTTGAGCCACACACCGCGTGCGGCCATTTGCGCAATCAACGCGCCGCGATAGCCGTCGAGGAAACCGGCGGCCAGGAAAAAATGGCGCACCCAACTCCAGGGAGCAGCAATGCACATTCCGCCACGCCACTGCCGGCGGCCGTCATCGAACATTTCTTTGGCGATGGTGGTGGTATAGGTTTCGAGTTTTGCTTCGTGCTCGGAAAAAGTGCGAATGGTGTAGTGAAGAAGATTGCCACGCAAGCGCCCTGTCGGGCCCTGGTAACGCAATGCCGAGTGGATGGCTCCGGCAAAGGTAGCGTTGCCCCGTCGATAGAGGCGGCGCTGCCAGTCGGGATACCAACGCGAATGGCGAATCCAGGCACCAAGGTACCGGGTAAGGCGCGCCATCTCGTACACATCGCATGCCGGTTGTTTCGTTTTCCATTTCAGCACGGATTGCTTCAGTTCGTCGCTTAATTCCTCATCCGCGTCGAGAAGGAGAATCCAGTCGTTCGAAGCCAGAGAAGCCGCATAGTTTTTCTGGTCCGCGTGATTGGTAAAGGGGCGCATGGAGATTTTAGAACCGAATTCAGCGGCGATCTCCGGAGTGCGATCGGTGCTCCCGCCGTCAACGACAATAATTTCATCGGCGATGCCCTGAACGGAACGGAGAACACGTGGCAGGTTATCTTGTTCGTTTTGAACGATGAGGCACACGCTGAGGCGGTTCATTTCCGGGCCATGCTGGGTTAACCGGGCAAGTATCTCACACCCGGGGAAAAGGGGAATTCCGTAATGGCAACTTACAGCTTGGTATGAATGCTGAGGCGGATGGTGCTGCTGCCCACGCGGAACTCCGCGCCATGCTGCAGCATGGCCGCGCGCACACGTTCTCCTTCGAAGAACGTGCCATTGGTGGAGTCCAGATCTTTCAGATTGATGAACCCTTCTCTGACCTCTAAAAGGCAATGCTGGCGGGAGACTTCCGGGTCGGTCAGGGCCAGATCAGCGCCTTTGCGGCCGATGATCGTGCGTTCTCGGGTGAGCGTAAGACTTTGTCCACACTGGGGGCCGGTCGTGATGGTCAGGGTGGCGGAAACGCCCTCAGGCAGATCCGGATTGTCGTCCACTGCGGGAGCTTTCATGCGGGCAGTAGCGGCGTCGGCGCGCGCAAAAGACGGCATGGGGGAGATCACCACGGTTTCGTCGGCGCGGTGCTTCACTTCCACGATGGTGGTCTGCCCGCATTTAGTACAGCGGAACTGAACTTTGGAGTGTTTAGCCAGGACGGAGTCGTTCAGAAGGTGCTGTTGCCCGCAATGAATACAGCCCGCTTGCATAATGCAAAGTTACCACGGTCCAGGGGGCTCGGCGCGGATGGAGTCGCGCGCGGTTGCGTCGAACGTTACGCACGGTCTCGGGGGCTATCGAACAGATGTGTTAGCATAAAAGATTAGGGTTTCAAGCGGGAGAGGGATCGTGACGGAACATATTTCGCGGAAGGAATTGAAGCAGGACAAGGTCCGGGAGACGTTCGAACACGGCGCGGAGGCGGTGCTTTCGCACACCCGGCTGGCTTCGATCGCTGTATTGGCGCTAATTCTGGCGGCTTCGGCCTACCTAGGCTGGAAGTTTTACAGCGAGCGGCAGACGGCGCAAGCGCAAGTGGCGCTGGATGATGCCATGAAGATTTTTAATGCGCCGGTCGCGGCGGCGGGACAACCGGTGCTCCCAGGCGAAGTTAGCTACCCGAGCGCGGATCTGCGGGCACAGGCGGCTCAACCAAAACTCGCAGTGGTGGCGAACCAATACCCTCGGACAAACCCCGGCAAGCTGGCGCGGTACTACTCCGCCTTGTCCCTGATGGATGAGGACAAGCTAAACCAGGCGGCGGAGGAACTGAAGAAGCTCGATGCAGGTTCGGATAAAGAGCTGGCGGCGCTTGCGAGATATCAATCCGCGTTGATTGCGGAACGCAACGGTAAGAAAGACGAAGCCATCAAAACACTTCAGGCTCTGAGCACCTCCGGATCGTTGCTTGTACCGAAGCCGATGGTTCTGCTGGAGCTCGCGGGTTTGTACAGCCAAACCGACCGGAAACAGGCCACCGCGTTGTACGAGCAATTGAAAAAAGATTATCCCAACACCCCAGTAGCGGATGAAGCCGATCGAGGCTTGGAACTGCTTGGTCCGAATAGCTAAACCGCTGACGCGAATGAGCAGCGAGACGAGATAGTCTTCCCCTGAAGATTGCTGGAGGGTTCGGTCATCGAGAGGTATCCAGCTTTGGCACCTTGGGCCATGCGAGCCGAGGAGACCCGCGGGCGCCGGTATTTCGAAAGCGCTCATCCATACCGCAGTGAATACGCGCGCGACCGCGACCGCATTGTGCATGCCCGGGCGTTTCGCCGTCTCGAAGCCAAGACGCAGGTCTTCACCGCACGATTCTCGGATCATTTCCGCAACCGCTTGACGCACACTCTAGAGGTTTCGCAGATTGGGCGAACGGTGGCGCGGGCTCTGTCGTTGAACACCGAACTGGTGGAGGCGCTGGCGCTGGTTCACGATATTGGTCATCCACCGTTTGGTCACGCTGGCGAGCGCAAGCTGGACGAGATGATGCGAGCGCACGGGGACCGCTTTAACCACAACCTGCACGCATTGCGCATTGTTGAACAGTTCGAACACCGCTATCTTGGCTTCCTCGGGCTCAATCTGACCTTTGAAGTCCGCGAAGGAATTGTCAAACATTCTCGCGATTACGACACGCGGGAATTTCCGGACTTGGCGGAGTACCTACTGGATCTGCGGCCACCACTAGAAGCGCAGCTGATCGATTGGGTGGACGAAATCGCCTACAACACGGCGGATTTGGACGATGCACTAGAAGCGAATCTTCTGGACGTTGATTTATTGTGCGTAGAATCGCCACATTTCGGCGAGCTCTACGCAAAGATAGATGCACAATATCCAGAGGCACCGACGAAACTAAAGTTCAGCGAAGCATTGCGCCACGTGCTGGATTCTCTCGCCACCGATCTGATCGAGAACACACAACAGCAGCTCCAGGATGCCGGGGTGGAGACCGTGGACGAGGTTCGACATGCCCCGGAACGCCTGGTCAGCATGAGCGCCGCGGGGCGCCGTCAGAATGAAAAGCTGAAGAAATTTCTCTTCACTCACATCTATAACCATCCATTGATCACCGAGGACAGCGAGCGCTCGGTACGCAGTCTGGAAGAGCTTTTCGCATACTATCTTCAGAATTCCCGGTCGATGCCGGAAACACACGAGCAAATGGCGCGACAGACATCGCGCCACGTGGTGGTCTGCAACTATATTGCGGGCATGACGGACCAATTCCTGCTCAGGCAGCATCAGGAACATTTCAGCGAATCGGCAGTTTCGGACTCTTCTATCGGACGGCCTCAGCGGATAGAATGAAGCATCTTTACGGAGCTGGGTGGAATGTTACTTCGCCGATTCCTGAACCTGGTCATTCTCGCGGGCCTCTGCTCCGCCGGTGCGCCTGCCCACGCCCAAATACCGGGCCTAAGCTCATCCTCCAGCAGCTCCACAACCGCAGCGCAACAACCGCAGGTTTCCGCCGATCCGCTGGGACGTGAAACGCCGCGCGGGTGTTTGCTGGGATTCATCAAGGTTGCGCAAGAAGAAAAGTACTCTGTGGCGGTGCAGTATTTTCAACCGCTGCCGCCACGCCGGAAAATGTCAGCGGAGGACGAAGAGGAACTTGCCGCGCAGCTTCTGACAATTTTGAACCAGAAATTTTCCGGCCCGCTGGATTTTGTGAGCCGCGACCCACAAGGTCGCCTGGACGATGGGCTGCCTCCCGATCAAGAGCGAATCGACAACGCCCTTGGGAGCGACAATAGTTTTCCCGTCCTGCTTGTGCGTCTGGAGGATGCGGAGGGGCGCAAGCTTTGGTACTTCTCGCGGAGCACGTTGGACGAAGTCCCCAAGGTTTATGACTCGCTGACATTTCCAGAGATGGAGAAGAAGCTGCCGGCGTATCTCGTCGAGCACCGGTTGCTTGGGGTGCCATTTTGGCAATGGCTGGCGCTTCTGCTTTTCATCCCGCTGGCTTTTCTTGCGGCGCGCCTGATCACGCTGTTGCTGGAGTCGGCGATGCGTTATTGGCGGAAAGCGCGGCGCCTGCCCATGGTACCGCTCGATCCACTAACGAAGATTGGCCCGCTCACCTTCGTAATCGCGCTGCTCATTCACTACGCGCTGGCGGCGTACATCGGCACTTCGCTGCTATACCGCTTCTATTACCGCCGGCTGATCTGGATCTGTCTGGCCATCGCGTTTTACTGGTTGTTGACACGGGTGACTCGGGCAATTTCAGCGCGGATCGGCGCCAGCTTGTCGAGCCGGGGAATGTACGCGGAGAGATCAATCGTCTCGCTGATCCGGCGCTTCGTTGAGGTGAGCATATTCATTCTGGTGACCCTGATCGTGCTACACGGGTTGGGGTTCGACGTAAGCGCGGCGCTGGCCGGCGTCGGAATTGGAACCCTGGCTCTTGGCCTTGGCGCCCAGAAAACGTTTGAGAATATGTTCGGTGGCGTGTCGATTCTTTTCGACAAAGTGATTCTCATCGGAGACACCTGCAAGGTGAATAATCAGACCGGCGTAGTGGAGGATATCGGGCTGCGCTCCACACGTTTGCGCACTCCGGAACGGACGCTGCTTTCCATTCCGAACGGCACCATGGCGACTGCGGTGATCGAGAATCTGCGTTTTCGCGACAAATTCCTGTGCCAGCAGATCATTCGCTTGCGCTACGACCTCTCGCCCGACCATGTCCGGTTCGTTCTAGAAGAGATACGGCAACTGCTTCTGGATAATCCAAAAGTGGAAGATTCCAGTTCTCGCGTGCGCTTCATTCGCTTTTCCGACTATGCGCTGGAGGTGGAGGTCTATTGCTACATCCTGGAGAGCGATTACGCCGCCTACCTTGCGGTTCAGGAGGCCCTGCTGCTAACAATTATGGATGCCCTGGAAAAAGCCGGCGTGGTGGTGGCTCTACCGACGCAGACAACGTTCGTAAGCCAAGACGCTTGGATTGATCCGGAGAAAGCGAAAGCGGCGAAAATTGCGGTGGAAAAGATGCGCGATGCGGGAGTGCCCGGACCCAAGAATTTCCCACCTAGTTCCTGAAGCGGATTCCAGTTATGCCTTGTTTAGGCTCTATTGCGCGAAGGTGTTGCACGCGGAAATCGAGCCGGAGTTCAACCCGCGATTAAACCAGTTCATGCGCTGCTCGGAACTGCCATGAGTAAAGGTTTCGGGCTGTACGCGTCCGCGCGTCATCTGCTGGATGTGGTCGTCGCCGACGGCGGCGGCAGCGCCGAGAGCGGACTGTACGTCCCCCCGCTCCAGTAGGCCGCGCTGTTGAGTGGAATGTGCCCATACGCCGGCGAAACAATCCGCCTGTAACTCCATTTGCACGGAAACCGCATTGGCCGAGCCCGGATTTTGCCTTTGGAACTGCCTGACCTTGCTTTCCACTCCGATGATTTTCTGAACGTGATGGCCGACTTCATGCGCCAAGACGTAGGCCTCAGCAAATTCACCGGGCGCGCCAAAGCGGCGTTTGAGTTCGTCATAAAAACCGAGATCGATGTAGACCTTTTCGTCTCCCGGGCAGTAAAAAGGGCCGGTAGCGGATTCGGCGCCGCCGCAAGAAGCGGCATCGGTGTAATTGCGGAAGAGTACGAGTTTGGCATGACGATAGGGAGTACCCGCCTGCTGAGGGAGCAATTGATCCCAGGTCTTTTGCGTGTCGTCGAGAACGAAGGAGACAAATTGCACCAGAGGTTTTTCCGCGGCGTCGCGGGAGGGATCGGGCGTGCTCATCGCCGCCGAACCCGAGCTAGGAGTTCCGCCTCCACCTAGCAGGGCAAAAAAGTTTTGTTTGAAGATCAGGCTCAGCACAAACAGGATCAGCAAGCCGCCCAATCCCAAGCGCATTCCTCCGAAGCCCAATCCCCCGCCGCCCCCGCCGCTCTGATCGCGACGATCTTCAATGTCACCGCTGACTCCACCGGGTGTCCAACGCATAAGGGATTCTCCTGACGGACGATTACGCGAGTGCTGCAGGCTTTCCTGCGGATAAATCGGGGCGGATCGTGCACGGAAATCCTACCACTCCGGGTGGGAAAGGGAATGAACAATCTTCGTGCCCTGGGGGCATCCCCTATCCCACGGCACAATGAACAGGTTAAAATCAAGGAGGAAATGCCACTGAAGACCGTGAGCGGAGAACGAAGACAAAAAGCGCGCAAGCGCCCTCCCACGTTGATTTACGTGGAACTGGGTCCAGCCAACGGCGGCATGATGCGCGACCTCTCCGAAGAGGGCTTCGCCCTGCGGGCGATGATGCCGGTGAATCCCGGCCAGGTAACTCCTTTCTCTCTTTTGTTGAACGAGGCTGTGCGTATCGAGGGAGAAGGGGAAGTTGTCTGGGTCGAAGACAAGGGGCGGACGGCGGGACTTCGGTTTACGAGGATTTCGGAGCATGCCCGCTCGCAGATTCAAAATTGGGTAAACCACGCTCTGCATTCTCCGGCACCCAAAGTAGCGGACGAGACCCCGGTTCCGGCGACGCAAACCTTCGACGATCTTCGGGATGAACTTCGCAGCCCAAAGCCCTGGCGGGAACCCGCCGCTTCGCGAGTTACGGAAGCACCCATGGAGCCGAAGCCTCGGAGCAGCCCGATACCTGCAGAGCAGACCACCGGAGCGTGGTCAGGCAGTGCAGATGAGGGAGAGGAATTTGTAGCGAGGCCGCAAGCCGACCGGCTTCCTCGCTTTCCTCGCGCGCAGGACCCCTCCGAGAACAACTCAGAAGTGGCGGAAAGGCCAGCTCCTTTGGAGAAGAAACCAGGACACTGGCCCACTTCTCCACCTCTCCCGGATATTTCGAATATTTTGATCCAGCCTCCCAGCAAGGTTTCCGAGAATGCGGCGCGGCCGTTTCTTGAACCACTGGAGCCAGTCCAGGCGAACCGGGGGAGGCACGAGGCGCGAGCGGATGGCTTTACGTTGTCGCGCGCCGTGGCCGTCATGGCGGTGCTGGCGATCATCGCCGCCGCAGCGGTGTATCGTCAGCGCGTAGGAGAAAGCCTGATTTGGCTGGGAGAACAAATCAGCGGAAGCGGGCCTGGTCAAGTGCAGGCTCCGGACGCAAATGACGAGCGCGCGAAGCCAGACAACACTTCACAGGCCGTCGGCCATCCACCTGCGCAGGAGAGTTCCGGTGCTTCAGCCACGCCTGGCTCCGCCCCGGCCTCCACGCAGCCTCCGCCGAGCCAATCGAGCGCCAATGACGGAGTGACGCAGGCGCCCGGCTCGGCGCAAAACTCGGTGCCCGCGATTCCGCAAAGCACGCCACCGCCGGTGACGCCGCTTTCTGGCATGTCCTCGGAGCAGTCCACGGAGACTAGCCAGGACTCGGGAGCGCCCGAATACAAACAGGCCATGGAACTGCTGCACGGAAAAAACGGAAGCGTCGATACCTCCGAAGCCGTGCGGCTACTCTGGCTCTCGGTGGAGAAGGGCAACCCGAACGCTGAACTTTCGCTTGCTGAGTTGTATTGGCATGGCGAAGGCGTGGCTCGGAACTGCGATCAAACCCGTATCCTGCTGAGCGCGGCCGCGCGAAAGGGCAGTCCGGAGGCCCAGAAAAAGCTGCAACAGTTCCGGCGCGAAGGTTGCGAATAAGGTCATTTCCTTGGACGGCAGACTGTAAGAGAATAAACGCGACGGAAGACTCAAGTTCTCGACCTGTGGAGGCCAATGGTGTTCTGCTCCCGATGCGGTGGTGCCCTCGCAGCAGGCACAGCATTTTGTCAGAATTGCGGTAATCCCGTAACGCCGGCGCTGGCAGCCGCAGCACCCATGCCGGGGTCGATGGCCGTTTCACCGCGCGCGGGTGTCGGTGCAATCACCTATGCCGCCAATGTGACCTACGCGGGGTTTTGGCTCAGGCTGGTCGCGCACTTGATTGACGAATTCATTCTGGGATTCGCGATGCTGTTTCTGATCGTGCCGTTGTTCTTCCTGATGGGAGGCGTGGCTCTGTTTTCTTCTCTTCCCCACGAAGTAGGAGAGCACCCGGATCCTGCGCAAATCGGCGCACTCATCTCGCTGATCGCAGTGCTTGCGGGGGTATCCGTACTGGGCCAGTGGTTATATTTCGCGTATCTGGAGAGTGGCGAAAAGCAAGCCACATGGGGCAAGCAGATCCTGCGATTGTATGTCACGGACCTGGCGGGTAACCGCATCTCGTTTGGTCGAGCGAGCGGGAGATTCTTCGCAAAAATCATTAGTGGGCTGATTCCGTTGGGGCTGGGCTACATCATGGCGGGATTTACGGAGCGGAAGCAGGCGCTGCACGACATGATCGCCAGTTGCCTGGTGTTGCGGCGTTAGAAACTCCATTACTTCTTGCTGATGACCTTGTCCTTTTTGAGTTGGTTCACCAGCGCCTGGGCATAATCCTTACCTAGTTTCTCGAAATCCTTGGAATATATCGTGTCGGTCTCGCCACTCCAGACCAGCCGTTCATCCTTCGTACCGTATAGGTTGAACTCTACCCGTACGATGATGTTTTCCTTGGTATATGAGCTGGTGGGATAAAAGTCTCCATAAGCCATATTCCAGTAGGGCCAGAAGGCGTAGTAACCCGGGGGCGGCACATAAATTCCGCCGGTAATGACTTCTTGCGACTCCTTACGTACGGTCTTGGGCCGCACCACTAATACGCTGTCCAGCGAACTTTCTTTAATGCGCTGTTTGAGTTCTCCCTCCATCATCTCATTTCGCGGCGGCAACACCATGTAACTCTGGACACCTTCCACGTCGTACTTGGCCAGCAGTTTCTTCATCTGGTCTTCGAATTCCTGGCGGATCAGATAATTTTCCGCGACGCTGGCCACCAGCATCTTATGGAATTGCGGCATGGGAATACCGGTGAGCACCCAGCGGTGAACAATTTTCGTATTGGCCAAAAGGGGCAATGCCGCGACGGACAAGATCGCGATCAAAGCACCGACGCGAAAAGGCAATTTCATCCGTAAGCTCCGGGGAGAGATTGGCTGCATGTTAGCACGCTTCCCGCGAGGCACCTTACCGCTAAGATGCGCAAAGTGGCTAGAGCAGTCGCACGACGCACTATTCCTTTAGATGGTCCCAGGCTTTTTTGAGAATCAATGCCCGGGGCGGCCGGCGGACGGGCCTACTCTGGCGGGGGCGCCCCGGGCTCCGCCAGTCTTCACAAAGGGCTGATAGCCCAGCGTGTTCACGCCTTCCTGAATGCGGTAGAACTGGTTCGCTGGAAAATCCGTGAACGATTGTTTGGCGCCACTGGGCCAAGTGATGTCCAGCTTTTCAATCATGGCGGAGGATCCGATGCCGAAATGCGCGCGCAAATCACTTTGCGAGAGATAACTGCCGCCGCCGGCAATTTCCCGAATCTGTGTTAGGCCACCTGCGGTCAGTTTCAGGCGGGTGCCCATCGCATCGCGATTACTTTTTGTGCCTATCAATTTGAACGATACAAAGTGATTGCCGTTACCGCCGCTGTTGTGCAGCAGCAAAGGAGGATCGTCATTGTTGGCAATTACCAAATCGACAAAGCCGTCATTATCGAAATCCGCGAAACCCACCCCACGCGCCGCGTGGGGTGTATCAAATGCCTTGCCGGAACTCTTTGTGACATCTACGAATTTTCCCTGGCCGTCATTGTGGAATAACGTGCTGATTTGTTTGTAATGCACTTCCGGGGTGACCTGCTCGACTTCCGGGTACACGTGCCCGTTGGCGATGAAAAGGTCCAGCCAGCCGTCATTGTCGTAATCAAAAAAGCCGCCTCCGAAACTCAGAATGCGACGAGTAGGCACAGTGATTCCGACGCGATCGCTGACTTCGTCGAAATTTCCTTGCCCGTCGTTTTTCCAAAGGTGATCGGAACTCCCCTGGAAATCCGAAATGTATAAATCCAGCCAGCCATCATTGTCGTAATCGCCCACCGAAATGCACATGGCGGCCATGGTCAGACCATTGCCGGTGAACGCCATGCCCGCGAGTGAGCCTTGCTCCTTGAACGTTCCGTTGTGTTCGTTGTGGTAGAGGTAGGCGCTCAGACCATCGTTGGCGACGAAGAGGTCTGGCCAGCCGTCGTTGTCGTAATCGGCGGCGCCCACCGCGAGGTTCTTTCCGTTTGGCTGAAAAATGCCGGCCTTCTTCGTAACGTTGGTAAACGTTCCGTCGCCATTGTTGTGATAGAGGGCATTCGCACTGCCTTCATAAGCGCTCGGAGGGCAACTGCTTGTGACGCCACCGAGCTTGCAGTAGCGCTGCGCCCCTGGGGCGAAGGCGACATACCCGCCCACATAGAGGTCGAGCTTGCCGTCGCGATCGTAATCGAAAAATGTCGCCCCGGAGTGAAAGTAGGTGCCGAACTCCATGCCCGCCACGCCAGCTTTATCCGTTACGTCGGTGAACGTGCCATCCCCATTGTTGTGATAGAGGACGTTGCGGCCATACTGCGTGACGAACAGATCGGGGTGTCCGTCATTGTCGTAGTCGCCCCACACGCAACCCAACCCGAAACCAGTGCCGGGAACCCCCGCTTTGTCGGTGACGTCGGTGAACGTGCCATCCCCATTGTTCCGGTAAAGGGCGTTCTGCACCTTGATGCCACGGTCGTAAAGGTCACGCGCATTTACGAAGTAGATGTCCTGCCAACCGTCGCCATCAAAGTCACCTACACAAACGCCCGGACCGAACTCTTCTAAATTGATCGAAATCCCCTTGTTACCCTTGAAGTGAGTAAAGTGAATACCGGCAGCCTGCGTAACATTGGTGAACTGGATGGCTTGCTGGGCATCAGGCGCCTGAGCAGCAATGAAAAAGCTCAGAAGCCCAAGGCTGACGAGCAAGACAAACGTGGTTTTGAGCCAAGAGATCATTGCCGAGTCCTGTCCGGAGCCCACCCCGGTGCTCATATTCTCGCACGTGTTTTGCGCCACTCCCAAAAACGGGTGTGAGGCAGTGACACGGGTGTGAGGCAGTGATTGACGGCCGGAGAGTGCGGAATTACGATGTGGACCGAGTGAGGGGAAAATGAACCGGCGAGACTTTGTAGCGACAGGGGCGGCTGCGACGTTTCTAAGCGCATGGCCACTAAAGGCGGCGGATTGGAAGCAGTTCAAGCTTGGCGTCATTACCGACGAAATCAGCCAGGATTTCGAACATGCACTGCAATGGACAAAAGGATATGGCCTGGGCTGGGTGGAGTTGCGCTTCATCGGGAACAAATACGTGACGGAGTTTGCGCCCGATGATGTGAAGCGGGCGAAAGACTTGCTCGCCAAGCATGACCTCAAGGTTTCGGTGTTGGACTCCGCGTATTTCAAGACTTTGCTGCCGGGCACGCAATCGAAATTCGCCGAGGGAAAGCCAGACCCGCTGCAAAGCGGCGATTTCTCTCAGCAAAATGCTTTGCTGGAACGAGCCATCGCCAGAGCCAAGGACTTCGGCGCAGACAAGGTGAGAATCTTTGCATTCTTGCGGGTAGCGGATCCAAAAACAGTTTTTGATCGCGTGGCGAAGGAACTGCAACGGACTGCGGCGACTGCACAACGGGAAGGGATTCGGCTGGTGTTGGAAAACGAATTCAGCTGCAACGTGGCAACCGGCGAGGAAAGTGCGGCCATGCTGAAAGCGGTAAAATCTCCGGCGCTGGGCCTAAACTGGGATCCCGGAAATGCCTACGACGCGGGGGAAATTCCCTATCCGAATGGCTATGAGGCTTTGGACAAAAAACGAATCTGGCATATGCACCTGAAGGATGCGGCGCCAGGCGCAAAGCCGGGAGAAAGCCAGTGGATGCCGATCGGTAGCGGGAAGATTGATTTTGTCGGGCAATTCCGGGCTCTAGTCAAGGATGGATACGACGGGACGATGTCGCTGGAGACGCATTACCTCAACGCGGCCAAGAATAAAGAGCAATCGAGCACCGAATCGATGGATGGATTGCTCAAATTGATTCGCGAGGCTTAGCACAGGAGGCGTATGGGAGTCACTCGTAGAGAATTTCTGGTTGCGGGGGCAGCGACGGCGTTGCTGGGCGGATTCTCGTTCGCAAGTGACGAGCGGTTACCCCTGGCATTCTCGACCCTCGGTTGTCCAGGGTGGGAATGGACAAAAGTCCTTGAGTACGCCCAGGCAAACGGATTCGCGGCCGTGGAACTACGCGGAATCATGGGCAAAATGGATTTGCCGGCCCTCCCGGAGTTCACCGTGCTCAGGATTCCAGAAACGAAGCGGCAAGTTACCGACCATGGCTTAAAGATTTCCGATCTCGGCAGTTCTTCTGAAATGCATACGGCAGATCCGGCAGAGCGTGCCAAGCAACTGGCGGATGCCCGGCGATTTATTGATTTGGCATCGGCGCTCGGTGTGCCGTATGTCCGCGTATTTGGCAATCAGATCCGGGGACCGCGGGAGGAAGTGCTGGCACGGGTTGTGGACGGTCTGCATCAGCTTGGGGAATATGCGGGTCCCCGGGGTGTCACGGTGATCCTGGAATCGCACGGAGACTTTGTAGACTCCCCGACGCTGAAAGAAGTGCTCACTCGGGCGGATTCGAAGAATGTCGCTTTATTGTGGGATGCGCATCACACTTTTGTGGATGGGCACGAACAGCCAGAGCAGACCGTAGCTGCGCTCGGCCCTTGGATCCGTCACACGCACCTGAAAGACTCGGTGCCTGATGGAACAGGAAGGAAATACGTGCTTCCCGGAACGGGAGAAGTGCCCATGGAGAGACAGGTCATGGCCCTGCGCAATATCGATTACAAAGGCTACTACTGCTTTGAATGGGAGAAGGTGTGGCATCCGGACATCCAGGAGCCCGAAGTGGCGTTTCCGGCCTATGTGAAACTGCTCGGCGGGTATCTCAGGGAGCCACGGA
Source organism: Candidatus Acidiferrales bacterium (assembly GCA_963776365.1). GTDB lineage: Bacteria > Acidobacteriota > Terriglobia > Acidiferrales > UBA7541 > Acidiferrum. The sequence continues at coordinate 305,639 of CAVZMQ010000003.1, forward strand.
AGAAAGCCTGAGAGACGGGCAGTCTCAAAATCGCTGAGCGCGAGGACGGCTGAGTACTAGGAAGCATGGCTGACCGATTCGCCTCAAAGCAGGCCAGATAGGCGTGGCTTTCTTGACTTACATTCGAACTGTCGAAATAATGGAATAGCATGAGCGTACGCGCCGGAGGCGCTGAAGATATGTTCCTTGACGTCAAGGATCTTGCCGTCCGCAAAGTGCGCATCCGGAAGACGTATGCTCCGGGAAGCATCGATTACGGTACGAATGAAGTAAAACAGGCGGAGCCTCTGGAGGTCACGGCGACTGCGGAGCTGCTCGAAGGGCAGATTCGTATCGCGGGGGACCTAGAGACTAAGGTGGAAATGGTCTGCGCCCGCTGCCTTGAGCCGGTAGTCGAAGAGATTCACAGGGACTTCGACCTGTTTTATCAGCCGCTGCCCAAGGGTACCCGGCACGAGGAAGAGCGGCTAAAGGACGACGACACGGAAATAGGATTTTTTGCAGGAGAAGGCTTGTTCCTGGCCGACGTGCTGAAGGAACAGGTGCTGCTGTCATTGCCGATGAAAGTAATTTGCCAGAGCGATTGCAGGGGATTGTGCCCGAGTTGCGGGGCCAACCTGAACCACGAAGAGTGCCGCTGTGAAACGCACTCCTCCGATCCGCGCCTGGCCCCCCTCGCGCGACTAAAGCAGGACTGGCTCAAGAAACAATAGATTTTCGGGTGGAAAGCCCATAGAATCCGACCTCAATCGGTCAGGCGTTGTGTGTAGCCGCGAGCGAGGCGCAAAAACAAGGAGTAGTGTAATGCCAAACCCAAAACGACGACATTCCAAGCGCCGCACCAGCACCAGGCGCGCACACGACGGGCTGTTTGCTCCCGCTCTGGCCAAATGTCCCAATTGCCATGAGATGAAGCAGCCGCATCGGGCTTGCCCGCATTGCGGGTATTACAAGGGTAGACCGGTACACGACACGAAGTAAGCGCACAGGTGGAATCCGGGCTCTCGAAGTCCTGATCGGCACAGCGCAGTTTGTGCCCACCGAACTTGCCTGAGTCGCTGAAAAAACCCATGATCACAATCGCGGTCGATGCCATGGGGGGAGACCACGCACCCCGGCCCGAAGTGGAGGGGAGTGTTCTGGCAGCACAAGAGTACGGAGTCCGCGTGCTCTTGGTCGGCCAGCCTAACGTAATTCGGGGAGAATTGGCAAGACTCGCACGTCCTGCGGGGTCCGTCGAGATGGTGCCGGCCAGTGAAGTGATCACTATGGAGGATCACCCGGCCCAGGCCTTCCGGCGAAAGAAAGACAGTTCCGTGCACGTGGGTGCGCGGCTGGTGAAGGACGGACAAGCGAACGCGTTCGTAAGCGCTGGCAATACCGGCGCGGTGATGACCACGGCGAAGTTCATCATGGGGACGCTCGAAGCGGTGGACCGCGTAGCGCTGGCGGCGCCGTTCCCCAACGCCAAGGGTGGCGTTTCGGTACTGCTCGACGTGGGCGCGAACGTGGATTCCAAGCCGGAGCATTTGTTGCAGTTCGCAGTGATGGGCGAGATTTATTACCGGCTGACGTTTGGTAGCCGGAAGCCGCGGGTGGGGTTGCTCTCGATTGGCGAGGAAGAAATCAAGGGTAACGAACTGACCCGAGCGGTTTATGAGCACTTGAAGAATTTGCCGGTGCACTTTGTGGGCAATGTGGAAGGCAACGATCTTTTTTCCGGCAAAGTGGATGTGATTGTCTGCGACGGGTTTGTGGGGAACATCGCGTTGAAGATTTGCGAAGGCCTGGCGATGGAAATCGTCAAGTTTCTTCGCAAGACGTATAAGGGCTCGTGGGCATCGCAATTGGGCTATATGTTATCCAGGGGGGCGTTGAAGGGCATCAAGCGGACGATGGACTACTCCGAATATGGGGGTGCGCCGTTGCTGGGGGTTCGCGGCGTGTGCGTGATTTCGCACGGGAAATCGAACGCCAATGCCATGAAAAACGCCATTCGCGTGGCCGCGGGTTTAGCGCGGGCGCGGGTGAACGAGAAAATCGAACAGGAGCTCTCGCTGACCAACGCGAAAGCGTGAGGTCTGCAGAGAGGGGTGAGGCATGGGCAAAGTCGCATTTCTATTTCCAGGTCAAGCTTCGCAATACCCGGGCATGGGCAGAGAGCTGGCGGAAAAATTTCCTTCCGCGCGCGCGGCATTCGAAGAAGCGGATAAGGCACTCGGCTTTTCCATTTCGAAGATGTGCTTTGCAGGCACCGAAGAAGATTTGAAGCTTACGGCGAATACGCAGCCGGCGATTCTGACTGTGTCTATAGCGGCGTTTCGCGTGCTAGAGGAGAAGGGTATTACCGCGGATTTTGTGGCCGGGCATAGCCTGGGCGAATACGCCGCGCTGGTTGCGGCGGGCTCTCTGAAGTTTGCAGACGCGGTGAAGCTAGTGCGGAAGCGCGGCACGTACATGCAGGAAGCCGTGCCCGCCGGACAGGGAAGCATGGCGGCGATTATGGGCCTGTCACCTACGGTGGTGCTGGACGTTTGCAAACGCGCTGCCCAGGGCGAAGTGTGTTCCCCGGCGAACCTAAATTCCCCGGAACAAACCGTGATTTCCGGGCATGTGGGAGCAGTGAAACGCGCGGTGGAGATCGCTTCGCAGTCTGGCGCCAAACGGGCCGTCGTTCTGGCGGTGTCCGCCCCCTTTCATTGCGCGCTGATGATGCCGGCGCAACAAAAGCTGGAGAAGGATTTAGCAACCACCAAATTTGGCGAGCTGCAGATGCCGCTGGTGACCAACGTCGACGCCGATAGTATTCGCAATGGCGAAGAGGCCAGTAGCGCGCTGGCGCGACAAGTAACCATGGCGGTGCGTTGGGAAGAGTCCATGCGAATGCTGCTTGATGAGGGCGTGAACACTTTCGTGGAAGTCGGGCCGGGCAAAGTACTGACTGGATTGATGCGCCAGATCGAGCGCTCGGTGACCACGCTGAATGTGGAGGATGAGAAGAGTCTCGCGGGAACGCTGGACAAGATCACCGGCGCGAAAACAGACGCTGCGTAGGATGTTGTAGCTCAGGCCTTCAGGCCTGAGGTTTTTGGATTGGTAGGCGGAACCAAAAAGCCTCACCCCGGAAAGGGGGGAGCTACATGGAACAGGAACATGTTCAATTTAGCAGGAAAAGTGGCGCTGGTTACCGGAGCCTCGCAAGGGATCGGACGCGAGACCGCTCTGGCACTGGCAGAAGCTGGCGCAAATGTGGCGTTGGCCGCGCGCAGCGAGGAAAAGCTTGTCACGCTTGCGGAAGAGATTGCGGCTAAGGGTTCGGCGGCGTTCGCAGTGAAAATGGACGTCGCGGATGTGGAACAGGTAAAAACTGGATTTAAGGCGGTGCTGGAGAAGTTTGGCAAGCTGGACATTCTGGTGAACAACGCGGCAATCACTCGTGATGGCCTGGCGATACGCATGAAGCAGGAAGATTGGGATGCGGTGATTCGCACGAACCTCACCGGAGCGCATTTCTGCACGCAGCAGGCGCTGGCTACCATGATGCGGGCGCGGTCGGGCCGTATCATCAATATCGCGTCGGTGGTGGCGCAAATGGGCAATGCCGGCCAGGCGAATTATGTTGCGGCCAAGGGCGGGTTAATTGGCTTGACCAAAGCCATTGCCATGGAAATTGCCTCGCGCAATGTGACCGTGAATGCAGTGGCGCCGGGATTCATTGAGACGCCGATGACAGATGTGCTTTCCGATAAGGTGAAAGAAGAATTGAAGGCGCGCATTCCACTAGGACGAATGGGCACCGGCCGGGATGTGGCGGCAGCGATCGTGTTTTTAGCTAGCGACGAAGCTGGCTATATCACGGGGCACGTGCTCGATGTGAACGGCGGGCTGTATTTGGCGTAACTGAAATGATGCAAACTCGTTAGATTTGGTAATGAACTTGGCAGGACCTTAAGAGCACCAGCTAAGTTGACCTTAGTGCGTAGGGTAACTAGAATGGGCAGGTTACCTTGGCAAGCCGATATGGGATTGTAGACCGGCCGCAAAGCCGGATTACGGTGGGGAGTACGAAGAAGCAAGGCGACAGCAGTCGCGGAGGACTGGAATGGCCAGTGTAGAAGAACGGGTAAAGCAGATTATCGTCGAGCAACTAGGCGTGGATGAGGCGGAAGTGACGCCCACGGCGTCATTCGTGGATGACTTGGGCGCGGATTCGCTCGACCAAGTGGAATTGGTAATGGCGTTCGAAGAAGCCTTCGGCATCGAGGTGCCGGACGAAGACGCCGAGAAAATGACCACGGTGAAGGATGCCATCGAGTATATCGATAAGCACTCGAAGGCCAAGTAAGCCGCAGGAAAATCCCTGCATGAAGGAGCAAGTGCATTGACTCGCCGTGTCGTCGTAACGGGCGTTGGACTAGTTTGTGCGTTGGGCATCGGGACCGAGGAAAGTTGGAAGAACCTGGTCGCCGGGCGGAGTGGCGTCACCCGCATCACTCATTTTGATACCGCCGAGTTCGATTGCCAGATCGCGGGCGAAGTGAAGAACTTCGACCCTTTTCAGTGGATCGAGAAAAAAGAGCTGAAGAAAATGGGGCGGTTTATTCAGGTCGCCCTGGCAGCCGCGGATTTCGCGGTGAAAATGGCGGAATGGAAGCCGGAGCAGTCGGATCTTGACGAGGTCGGCGTGTATGTGGCGTCGGGCATCGGTGGGTTCGACATCATCGAACGCGAACACATCAAGCTGATGCAGGGCGGCCCCGGAAAAATCTCGCCCTTTTTCATTCCTTCGGCCATTGTAAATCTCGCTTCAGGACACATTTCCATTCGCTATGGCGCGCGTGGACCGAATTCGGCCACCGCTACGGCTTGCTCCGCTTCTGCACATTCCATCGGCGATTCCTTCAAAATTATTGAACGAGGCGCCGCGGAAATGATGATTTGCGGCGGAACGGAAGCCACCATCACACCGATGGGCATTGGTGGATTTGCTTCCATGCGCGCGTTGTCCACGCGTAACGACGAACCGGAAAAAGCCAGCCGTCCTTTCGATTCAGCTCGCGACGGGTTTGTGGTTGGTGAGGGAGCGGGGATTCTCATCCTGGAGTCCCTGGAACACGCCCAGAAGCGCAATGCGCCGATTTTTGCGGAGATTGTGGGCTATGGAATGAGCGGCGACGCATATCACATCACGCAGCCCGCGGAAAACGGCGATGGTGCTTTCCGCGTTATGCGCGCAGCACTGAAAGATGCCAACATATCAGCGGACGATATCGGCTACATCAACGCGCATGGAACTTCCACGCCCATCGGGGATGTGATTGAGACCCGTGCCATGAAGCGGCTTTTTGGCGAACGCGCGATCAGCAAGAAGCTTGCGGTGAGTTCCACGAAATCGATGACTGGCCACCTGCTCGGCGGTGCCGGTGGTTTAGAGGCGGGCATCAGCGTGCTTGCGCTGCGCGATCAGATTTTGCCACCCACGATCAACCAGGTCTCCCCAGATCCTGAATGCGATCTGGATTACGTGCCGAACGTTGCGCGCAAAGCCAGCGTAGACTATGCGCTTTCGAATTCCTTTGGATTTGGTGGAACAAACGCCGCGTTGATTTTCAAGCGCTGGACTGGCCAGTAAAATTTTGGGGTGCGGCGGCCATGCAGCCAATTTTCGGCTCGTGATTCGGCGGTAGCCGGACTTCCGCGCTCCTCGGTTGCCTTGAGCAACACACCTCGGAAGCGCCCCCTCCGAGCGGATTTTGCCGGTTCGATTGGAAGGAACTCCCATGAACATCATCGTGTGCATTAAACAGGTGCCGGCGAAGGATGCCCCCCTCTCCATTGCCGGAAATTGGATTAGAGAATCAGACATCAGTTTCGAAATGAACGAGCCGGACAGCTACGCGCTGGAAGAGGCCTTGCGTCTTAAGGAGAAACACGGTGGTGAAGTGGTGGTTTTATCTCTCGGGCCGGAGCGCGTGAAACAAACGATAAAAGAGGCACTGGCTAAGGGTGCTGATCGAGCGATACACGTTGCCGATGACAATTTCGCTCAACTGGATCCTTTGGGAGCTGCGAAAGTGCTCGCGGCGGTTATCGGAAAAGAAAAAGCTGATCTGGTTCTGACAGGCTTGCAAAGCGACGACCATGGTTTTGGCCAAACGGGCGTGTTGCTAGCAGGGCTGCTGAACCTGCCGCATGCCACGATCATCATGCAAATCGAAGTACAAGACGGAAAGATGAAACTGAAGCGGGAATTGGAGGCGGGCTGGTTCCAATGGATGGAGTGCCCCTTGCCCGCTGTGCTTTCGATTCAATCGGGAATCAATAAGGTCCGCTATGCCACGTTGAAGGGAATCATGGCGGCCAAGAAGAAAGAGATTGCCACCATTACGCGCGAATCCTTAGGAGTTCCCACGGAGCCGACGCAGCAGATCGAAAAGATTTACGTGCCTAGCAAAACGAAGAAAACAGAATTCTTGACGGGAACACCAAAAGAAGCGGCGGCAAAACTGGTAGAAAAACTCAAGTTCGAAGCGCGGGTGATCTAGCGGCAGTCTGCCGTCGATAGTTTGTAGTCTGTACCTGGATGAGATACTGCGCTTCGCTCAGGACGACAGGTGGTGCGGTAGGGGGGAGATGAGTCATGAAAATCCTGGTGGTCGCGGAACAGCGGCAAGGGAAGTGGAACAACACCAGCTTCGAGACCTTGGTGGCGGCCCAGCAGATCGCTGCCGCAACTTCAGGCGGTGTCACAGCGGCGGTGATCGGTAAGAGCGTCGCGGGGCTTGCGGAAGAGCTAGCGTCGAAAAACGTAGCGGAAGTGCTGTTGATCGAGCACGATCTTCTCGACAATTACACGCCGGACGGATACAGCGAGGCGCTGAAGCAAGTGATTGAAGCGAGTAAGCCCGATCTGGTTTTGTTCCCCCACACGTACCAGGTGCGCGATTTTGCGCCGAAGCTCTCGGCCATGTTGGGAAAGGGCATGATTGGTGATTGCATTGGTTTCCGCAAGGAAGGCGAGAAGCTGGTTTTCGTGCGCCAGATGTTTCAGGGGAAAACCGCGGCAGACGTGACCTTCGCCAGCACGGCACCGTGGTTTGTTTCTTTTCAGTCCGGTGCGTTTCGTGTGGATTTGCTGGAGGCGCATGCGGTCGGGAAAGCCCCCGTAAACACACAGAAAGTTGAATTGAAGCCGGAGCAGATCCGTACCAAACCGCTCGAGCTGTTCAAGGAAGCAAAGTCCTCGGTGGACTTGACCCAAGCTCCATTGATCGTGGCGATTGGCCGCGGAATCAAAGCACCCGAAAACATTGCGCAAGCCGAAGCGGTAGCCAAGGCGCTTGGTGGGGAAATCGCGGCGTCGCGGCCGATTTGCGATGAAGGATGGCTGCCCATGGAGCGCCAGATCGGCAGCTCCGGGCAGACCGTAGCTCCGAAGCTATACTTAGCGTTGGGAATCAGCGGGGCCATCCAGCATGTGGTGGGAATGAAAGGCTCGCGCACCATCGTGGCCGTGAACAAAGATCAAAACGCGCCGATTTTTGAGATCGCCGATTACGGTATCGTGGCGGACATCTTCGAAGTAATGCCCGCCCTGACCGAAGAGCTGCAAAAGGCCAAGGGCTAGTCCCTTAACACCAAACAATGGTTTGATAAACTTGGTGTATGGCAATCCAACGGGAACAACTGGAAGCGGATGTACTGATTGTCGGAGCGGGGCCCGCAGGTCTGAGTTGTGCTCTGCATTTGGCCAATCTGATAAGGAAACACAACGCCAGCGGCATAAAGCCGGAACTCTCTGCTGAAAACATTTATGTGCTGGAGAAGGGGCGCGAAATCGGCGCTCACCAGCTGTCCGGCGCGATCATGAATCCCAAGGCGCTCGCGGAACTGGTGCCGGATTTCGAGAAGACCGCGCCACTGGACACGCCGGTGACGGATTCCGCTGCACTTTTCTTCACGCAAAAATCCTCCTACCGCTTTCCGGTTACGCCGCCTCCTTTCAATAATGCGGGGAACTATGTCGTTTCGCTAAGCAAGCTCGTGAAATGGATGGGCGGCCTGGTAGAAGCCGCAGGCGTGAACGTGTTTAAGGAATTTGGTGGCGCCGAGCTCATCTACGAAGGTGATGGCATTGTCGGAGTGATCACGGAAGACAAGGGTTTGGACAAGAACGGAAAGCCAAAGGACAACTACACTCCCGGCTACGGACTTCGCGCAAAAATCACGGTGCTGGCCGAAGGGCCGCGCGGGTCGTTGACCAAGCAATTGGTTCAGCAGAAGAAACTGGATAACATCAACCCTCAGACTTACGGGCTCGGCATTAAGGAACTGTGGGACGTTCAGCCTGGGAAAATTCAGCCAGGCTTTGTGGCGCATACGCTGGGATGGCCCTTGTCGACGAAAATGTACGGCGGGGGCTGGGTTTACGGGCTTTCGAATAACCGCGTGTCGCTGGGCCTGGTCGTCGCGCTGGAATATGCAGATTCTCGGTTTGATCCGCACGCGGCATTTCAAATTTGGAAGACGCACCCATTCATGCGCAATCTGCTGGATGGCGGGAAGCTGGTCCGGTACGGAGCGAAATCGCTGCCTTACGGCGGTTGGTACGCGACTCCCCGCAACTACGTGGATGGCGGCCTAATTGCCGGCGATTCCGGCAGCTTCCTGGATTCACAGAAACTCAAAGGCATTCACCTGGCAATGAAGAGCGGCATGCTGGCTGCTGAAACTATTTTCGAAGCACTAAAGACTGGTGATACCTCTGCCAAAATACTGAAACGCTATCAGGACAAGATCGATCACAGTTACATCAAAGAGGAAATGTGGAAGGTCCGCAATTTCCATCAATCCTTTCATAACGGTCTACTGGACGGTCTTGTGCTTTCAGGATTGCAGCAAATTACTGGCGGCCACGGACTCATCGATCCCATGCGTACCGAACCGGGTTACAAGGCGTATCACCAGATTCATGGTCGCCCGGCACCGGAGCGATTCAGGGGCGACGGTAAGCTAACGTTCGACCGTCTGACCGACGTATACCATTCCGGCACGCGGCACGAGGACAATCAGCCATGCCACCTGAAAGTTCTGGACCTGAACATTTGTTCGACGCGCTGCGTCGAAGAGTACGGCAATCCGTGCCAGTATTTTTGTCCCGCGGCCGTTTATGAAATGGGAAAAGAAGGCGACGGCTTAAAGCTGAAAATCAACTTCGCGAACTGTGTTCACTGCAAAACCTGCGACATCGCTGACCCGTATCAAATCATCAATTGGACCGTTCCCGAGGGTGGTGGCGGTCCCAACTATGAAGGAATGTAGGAATTCTGTTAGGAGCTAGGCGACCAGAGTTTGTGGAAGAAGGAGCGTACGCGTGTCCATGCCGAATCGTCCGTAAGTTTCTTGGCGGCTTCAGCTTTTTGGACATCGAGGGCCGGGATCGCCGAAGTGGCTTGGGTAACCACCGGCTCGCCTTCCACTTTCCCCTGAAAAATTAACGTAGGACGCACGCGAGCCCGGCGAACCAGAACAATGAGGTTCGGGTCGTAATCCTGCGGCACTTTGGAATTGGCATCGTAGTGCAGCGGAGGCATAAACACCTGATAGACCGGTTCTTCCGTTTGCGGCACTTTAGGTTGTAGTGGATCCGGCGTTTTGACTTCAGCGGCTTTGCGCTTGAGTTCATCTGTGGACGCCAGTCCGCTGACCTGGGTGGAAATCACCGCCGGTTTCGCGCTCAACTGCAATTCGCAACCGCATTGCCCGGTGGAAGTGCGCAGAGTCTCCGGCTGCCCATTGGTTAGAGATACATCCCCGTTTTGCGGAACGACCAGATTTTGCCCAGTCAACTGCTGCTCAATCCGAACAGCGCCGGTGCTCGGACGAATGCACATGGTTCCAGACGCATCCAGTCCAACGATAAAATCCACTGGTGCGGTGCCGATGGCGATGGGGTGCGCCTGAATCTGTGCGGTATAAATCGTCAAAGTTAACTGTCCTTCGACGCGGGTGTGCAGCGTTCCGCGATCGAGCGCGATAGTCAGCGAATTACCGGATTTCAGCACCGAAAAATGAGCGGGGCCGCAAATGGTAATGTTGCCACCCTCCACAAGATCAATGTGCGCCTGGCCGGACTTCACCCGAATGTCGCTGCCACTCCGCAAAATCGTTTTCACTTGACCGTTGGCCGTGTCCACGCTCATCGGTCCTTGGACAGAGATGGCATCGCCCTCAATCGCTCCCACGGTGTCGGCGGGAGCGACAGGATTATCAGCGCGCGCGTCACCGAGGTGCTCGGCCGGGACAGAGATGCAGCCAGCCACCAATCCAAACGTGGCGAACCGATGAATCCAACGAAACATCAAGGAAAACCGCAAGCGAACGAACTCCCATCCTGACGCCACAAGACCGCAACCCTTCTATACTATACCCAGATGAAAACCAGGGAAAAGCAGGATGAACAAAAGCCCGAAGGGATTAGTGCACATTACGATATTCGTCTGCCCAAACTGCCCTGGCATCGTCGCATTCAAATACCGATTATCGCGGCGGTAGTGTATAGCGTGATCCGCGTTTTGGGGCCCACGTTGAGATTTGAAGTGCTCGGGCGTGCCAAAGTCGATCAAATCTGGGCCACAAAGCAGCCTATGATCTGGGCCTTTTGGCATCGCTGCATCATCCCTATCGCCTGGTTCGGTCGCAACCGCGGCATCGTGATCATGAACACGACCGCTTTCGATGGGCAGTGGACCCGCAAAGTGATCGAGTGGCTGGGCTTCGGAACGGCTCAGGGAAGCTCGTCGCGCGGCGGCTTGCGGGGTTTGCAAGTGATGGCGCAGCGCATTCGCGAGGGCTTGGATTGCGGATTCACGATTGACGGGCCGCGCGGGCCGCGCTACGTGGCTAAGGTCGGACCTGTGCTGCTGGCCCGTATGACCGGCGCGCCCATCATGGTCTTCCACGTGGGAGTAGAGCGCGGAAATACTTTCGAAAAAACTTGGGACCATTTCTGCCTTCCGTCGCTGTTTACTCGCGCCATTCTCGTCGGCTCTCCACCCATTTATGTGCCGCAGGACGCGGATTCCGAGACGATCAGAGAGAAGCACCAGGAGATGCAAAAGGCCCTGGAGCGGGTACGCGATATTACGGAGGGATGGTTTTCGTTGACGGAAGAAGAGCGCAACCGCTATCGCCAGGAGATTGGACCCTAACAAGCTTGCCGTTAGTTTCCTTCGCGTTCGCCTAATTTAACGGGAATATCGAGCTTCTTTGCGCCGCGATATAGAGTGATGGTCACCGTGTCGCCGGGCCGCTTGCGATTCAAAATGTAGTCGATGTCGAACTGATTGGAGACTTTCTGGCCTTCGATGCCCACGATCACGTCGCCACCGATGATGATCCGGCGCATGCCAGCCTGAGCCACTTTGTCGCCACCGTGGATGCCGGCGGCCGCGGCGGGGCTGCCCTTGGTCGTCTGCTCCACCAACAAGCCTTCTTGCACTGGGAGGTCGAGTGCCTCGGCAAGCCAGCCGGCCACCGGAATTGTGCGCACCCCAAGGTAGGCGCGGCGGACGCGGCCTTCGGTCATAAGGTCATTCGCAATGAGCTTGGCGGTATTAATCGGAATGGCGAAGCCAATGCCCGCCGTCGTACCTGACGGCGTGTAGATCGCGGAGTTGATGCCGATCACCTCCCCGTGCGTGTCGATCAGCGGCCCACCAGAGTTCCCGCGATTGATGGACGCATCGGTCTGGATGGCATCATCAATAAAAGTGGTGTCGCTGGTTTGCACCGTACGGCCCAATGCGCTGACCACCCCGGTCGTCAGGGTGGATTGAAACCCGAAGGGGTCGCCAATCGCCAAAACTTTCTGGCCTACCTGAAGAGTGGAAGAATCGCCCAGTGGAAGCGCCACAAGCTGCTTGCCCTTGGGATCGATCTTGATAAGCGCCACGTCATTCCGCTGATCCGCACCGATGAACTTGGCGGGGTGGTGCGACTTATCTCCCAGTACCACATCGATGGATTGCGCCCCGGCCACCACGTGATAATTCGTTAAGATGTAGCCGCGCGGATCGACCACAAACCCGGAACCTGCGCCCTCGACCGGCACGGCGTCCATGAAAAAGTCATACTCGGTCGCTTTGGTCAGAATGTTCGCCACCGCCGGAGAAGCCTGGCGATAGATGCGGACATTGATGGACTCTTCCTCGGTCAGATGTTCGTTCTTTTGCAGATTCGAAGCCGGGAGGCCGCCGGGCACCGCGTTTTGTCCCGCCCTCCGAGCCTCTACCTCCCTGGCTTGCCGGGGCCCATAACGTGCCCCAACCCAGAAAGCTCCCAGCACCAGAATTGAAGCAATCAAAATCAGCCGGATTCCACGCGTCATGATCGGTTATCCCTCATCCATCGGACCATACGGATAGTATAAGGAATTTCGATGTCGCGTTCACGAAGGGCCACGACGCGCAAGGAATCAGCGAGCCAGAAGGGCGAATGAGCGGATGGGCGAAAGTGCGGGGCTTAGGAATCACGCAAGAACAAGTTTACAGTTGTGGCTTGATAGTGTAGTTCCATTCGGGCAGAGTTTCGTGGCGCTGCAATCGAAGTGAAGCAATTTGATCGGGTGTGGGTTTGTGACCGCACGGATAGTGTCGGCGGTCGAGATAAGCAGTGACCTTAAGCCCGGTTTGGGTTTGGGTGGTGCGGGCATAGTTGAGGATCTTTTGGTAAGAATCCAGCGGTTCGCCCGCCCAGTTGCGTGAGACTTCGGAGAAGAGGCGATGCTCGATGGGGTTCCATTTGGAAGCACCGCTGGGATAGTGGGCCACGGTTACGGCCAGGGCAAACGAGTTGGCCAGTTGGGACTGGAGCTCAGTTTTCCAGGCGTAACAGCGGCAACTGTTGCTGCCGCCGGTATCGGCCAGGATGAGCAGTTGGCGTGAACCACGATAGCGGGTGGAACCTTCGTGGTGCCACCAATGAGTGATGGCATGAGCAGCAAAGGCGGGAGTGTCATGGGAGATGCCGACCACCAGAGCACCGCGATTTTCCATAACATCGTAAATCCCATAAGGAATGGCGACGCCTATGGAATCGGTGCGGAAGTCGTGATCGTAAACACGACGCGGGGCAGATTCCCAACGGCGGCCAGGATTTTTGAAATTGCCGACGAGTTCGCGTTTTTTGCTGTCTACGCTGACGATGGGCAGATGACGGCGCTGGAAGCGGTAGCGCAACTCGGCCAGATATTCGAACTGAAGATTTCGGTTGGGGCTGAAGCTGGTAGAGATCTGCTTTTGATTGACCCGCAAAGAATAGCCCATGGCATGGAGCAGGCGGGCGACGGTATTGGGGGAGACGGCGATGCCGAGTTTGGCCAGTTCCTCCGCGATCGTGGTGGTAGTGCGGCGAGACCAACGTAAGCCGGTCATGGGATCGCCAGCGGTATCGTGTTCGAGCAGGCAATGGAGAACCGCAATTATGTCGGGCGTTTTTTTTCCGCCGGAGTACGACCACCGCCCGTGCGGCGAGATCGGCCGCTGACCACATTCTGATCCAGTAATTGCTGCCGACCGCGGGCCACGGTATGTACGTCCAAGCTCAGGAAATCGCCGAGCAGAGTGTCGCCACCATGGCCCAGGCGGATGGACTCCAGCCCGGCAAACAATCGGCGCTGTTGTTCATCGAGCAGGCCATAGAACAGCAGGATGGCGGCCTTGAGTTCATCGGGCGAAGCCTGGAGGTCGGCGGAATGGACAGCCACAGGAATGGCCTGAGCGCTGCGCCGAGCGAGCAACTGTTTGCGGCGCGGGGCGGATTCGATGTGGGTATAGAGAAACTGGCCACCCACCTCCATTCGCGCCAAGCACTGTTGCTCAACCAGATGGCGGAGCGGCTGCTGCACCTCGGCGTGCAGGGCATCGGCCAATTCATGGGCGTAATAGCCGTTGGGAGACTGGTTGACAAAGGTTTCCAGGGTAGCCAGCAGCGTGCCGTGGCGGGAGAACCAGACACCTTCATGCGACCACAGTCCACGATCGTCGAAACGAGCGATTTCGGGTAGGGTGTAGAAGCGGCCGCGATGGGTGTAGCTGGCGAGATATTGAAGCTGCTTCAGTTTACGAAAGACAGTGAGATCGGTGTCTGTGCCGAGGACGCGCTTCAGCTCGGGTAGATCGGCAATCTTGTTACGGCGGAGATGTTGGCGCAGGGCGGATGGATCGAAGGTAGTGGGCCGCATAATGTTAGAGTTCACACTCCTTGGCGGTGATGATGGAAACTATAACATAATCAACCAGGCTTTGGCAGGGAAGATCGATTGCATCCTTCGAGCCTGTAGAGGCTATCTCAGAGGTTCAGGGTTGGATTTCCCTGGCTTTATTGGGCGGCTCCAGATGTTGGAGTTAACCCTATCAATGGGAACTTATTGTTGCGAGGTCCCTAAGCTGCGATCGAAACGATCTTCGATTTGCGGCCAGGTTTGCTGGTAACGGCGGCGCTCAACTCGCACTCTGCCTGCAGCCAATCTTCCATGGGGTCGCCGGGAGTGCCGCCGCGCTCCACATAGATCTGATAGGCGCGAAGGGCGATTTCGTCCTGGGTAGGCGGGGTTTTTTTAGCAGATTTCTTGGGGGCCGCTGAGGGGTTAGTCCTCGATTTCGGCATAAGCAATCTCCTTCCGGTTTCCATTTTAGGTGCCAAGCCCCGAAAGGGCCGGTATAAAGTGTCGCGTACGTGCTGTTATAGATAACCTGCGAAGAACAAATAGCAAGCAGTAATCATTTTGATTCATGATGCCACGGCGCTTCCGGTAGGCGTGTTGGCGATTGAGCTGCACGAAGCAAACGGCAAAAAAGGGGGCGGAGAACCAGAGGTTCCCCGCCCGATGAATGGAGCGGTGTTAGAAGGTGAGTTTAGCTGTAATCTGGGCCATTCTCATGTCCGTTGCAGCAGTCGCGAATGCTCCGTAGGGAGACGTCGGCGGCGCTTGCATAAAAATAGTCTTCCCGAAATTCCCGGGTCCAAAGATCGTTTGTGAAAACGGCGTGCCGTAATTCGCATGATTAAGCCAGTTATACGCATTCAGACCCAACTGGAAGTTCATGCGCTCGTTGATTTGGAAGTTTTTTCGCAGGCTCATGTCGCCACCCAGGAAACCGGGTCCCCGGAAGGCGTTGCGTCCAACAGTCGCTCCCGTGAAGCCCGTCGCGGGGGCGAACAAATAAGGCGCTGTAGACCCTGTGCCCGCTATCCCGAAGCAGGGATTGGCAACACAGGCGCCTCCGTTGGAGAAGTTCCTCTTGCTAAACAAAGGCTGTAACACGATCGCGGCGCCGGGGTTGGCGAAACCTGGACCAAGATTTTGCCCGGCGAGACCTGCTACGGTTGAACTGTCATCTACCGTGAACGGAAAACCCGTACGGTAGAATAGGGTTCCGGAGAGCTGCCAACCCCCAATGGCGGTATTCAACAAACGATTGCTGCTCTTGAACGGCAGCGCATAGATGTAGCTGGCGCTCAGCTGGTGACGCGCGTCGTAGTCGGAGGAAGCGTAGTTAGCTCGCAGATTGTAGGGATCGATTTGGCCTAACACGCTGTAGTAAATGCTCCATGGCAACACACCACCGTTTGATCCCTCGTCCAAGGCATGGGAGAAGGTATAGTTCAACCGGCCGCTCAATCCATGCCAGCTAGTTTCTTGGACGGACAGGGTCAGACCGTTGTAGTTGGAAACAGCTCCGCTCTGGAGGAAATTGACGCGGCCCACGCGGGGATCCGGGGCTGTGGCGGGGAGGATCCCATATCCGAATTGGCCCTGGCCCGCAAAGCCATTGAGATAGTCGTTGTAGTAGAGCTCGGAATAGCCTCGGTTGCCGACATAATTCGCTGAAACAATCGTATGTGGGGTCAAGCTGTGCTGTATTTCCAGGTTCCATTCGACATACTTTGGATTCTGGAGGTTGCGGCTTACGTCGTTCAGCGCAGGGGTCGTGGCGCAAACAGCGGGAAGCCCGGGAGTTGCCAGATAACTCGTCAGGCTGCCGCCGTTGTAGTAATTGTTGGTGAAGGCGGAATTGCATTGTTGGACCAGAGCCACTCCGCTGCTCGGGAATGCGGTTGAGGATGGAGAATTCAAGTCCCAAGCCAAGCTTCCCCCAGGAACATTCCACAGGTTCACCTGTGGGAAGTTTGTGTCAATGCTGCTGAGGATGGTGCCCGGATACAGATCGGCGAATAAGCCGACGCCGGTACGGATCACGGTCTTATCGCCCCAAGGTGTCCAAGCCAGACCGAATCGGGGTTGAAAGGCCACCAGTTCGTTGCCAGGAATAATTGTCTTTAGACCCGTCTGAAACGACTGGTCGTAGGGAATATCTGCTCCATGCTGCATATCATTGAAAGGAGTGACCGGCAGACCCGCGCAATGGTGTTGGCAGACGCCGCCAGAATTGCGGTCGGCTCTCAGGGCCAAGGTAAACTTCAATTTTGAAGTTGCCCGGAATTCATCCTGGAAGTAAAGCCCAAAGCTGTAGAACGCGACGGGCTGCTCGGGACTTTGCGCGAAGTTGTATTGGGTGGAGGTCGCCACTTGATCGTTGGCCAATCCGAATAGGGTCGTGTTCACCGCCGGGAAAACAGCTAGCTCGGAGGCGGTAAGGTCGCTGATATCATCCCGCCGGAAGTTGATGCCCATTTTGAACGAGTGATTTCCTCGCGTAACCGAAAGGTCGTCCACCAATCCCCATTGAGTTACCCTGCGACCCTGGGGAAAGAGGAATCCGTTGGCGTAACCCCCATTTCCAGAGCCGAATCCCAAGTTCGATAGCGAACCATCGGAAAGAGCCAGGTTGCCGGGAAATAGGCCCAGTGCGGGGGAGGAAGAGTTCACGGAACCGAAGATCGCCGAGTAGTACAGCACGGAACCGATGAAATTGTTCACCACCGTGGGGCTGAAGATGTGGGTATAGTTTAGTTGGCCTTCGTTTTGAGGCTGGATGCTAGAGGTGTCAAAGGCAGGGTTAATCACATCGGTATAGGTAGGTTGGGTGCCGCGGTCGAACTTCATGCGGCCAAACACCTTGTCCTTATCACTGAAGGAATAGTCAATGCGAGCGGAGAGCAACCATTCCTTATTCCCTGCCGGGGAACTGTCCGTCCAGGACTGCGTGCATTGATCGGCGCTAAGTAGCCCTGTGGCCGGAAGTCCGTTGGACGAGCAACTGCCAGCGTTGGGAGTTGCAGCGCTTATATTCGGTGCCGCGTTATACAGTTTGAAAATGTTCTGGTAGAACGCCTGTGTTGCCGAGTCCTGGGGCACGTTAGCCAGAGTATAACTTTCGAACGCTTGCGTCGGGACCGTGACAGGCTTGACCGAGCCGAAAATGTAACGGATCCCTTCTGTATTCACGAAGAAAAAGAGTTTATCCCTGATGATGGGGCCGCCGAAAGAAGCCGCCCATTGGTTGTTGTTTTCGAATGGACGCGGCTGCCCGGCTGCCAGGAGTAAAGGATCATTGGCATTCAGGTAACGGCCCGTCCAATTGTAGACGGCGTTGCCGTGAAACGCGTTGGTGCCAGACTTTGTAGAGTAGTCGATTTGTGAAGCGGCCTGACGCCCGTATTGACCGGTGTACGCGTTGTTCACGACGGAGACTTCCTGTAGTTCATTTCCACCGAGCAGGAGATTGCTGGAACCGGAATTGTTCAAGTTCAGGAAAGGATCGTTGTAGTCGTTGCCATTTAGGGTGAATAGATTAGAAGTGCCCGGAAGGCCAAAGGTGCTGAAGTTTCCATATCCACCGCCCGCGGCGTTGCTCATGGTGACGCCTGGCGCGGTTTGCGCTATATACGTGACGTCTCCGCCAGGATTGGGGACTTCCTGAATTTGTTTGGTTTCAAAGTTGGTGGAGATATTCGCGTTCTCGGTCTGGAGACCAGCTTGCTCACCAGACACTTCCACGGTGGTGGCAGTCGCGCCGACCTCCAACGCGAGGTTGGCGCTGACCGTCGTTCCGAGTAGCACATTGACGTTTCGGGTCGTAGTTTTAAAGCCATCCTTTGTAACGGACAGCGTGTATTGGCCGGGTTTTAACAACGCAAACACGTAGTCGCCGCTCGCGGAGCTGGTCACCGTTTGCGTTTCTCCGGTCGCGTTATTCTTAAGGGTTAACTGCGCTCCCGTAACAACGGCCCCAGTGGGATCCGTCACTATGCCGGCGATTCCGCCCGTGACAATGGACTGCGCCGGCAATTTGCACGCTAGCAAAAACAAAAACAACAGCGAGTACAATCCCGCTTTGAGAATCTGCTTAGTCATCTTGTTTCTTCTTCCCCTCATTCATGAATTGACTACGCCCTGGGTGGACCACACGCGCACACCATCCCCTCGCCATCAAAGATGGCCTTCACACCTTGTCCACCACTCGCACTGGACTTTTATTACCTGGAAAAGCCCTTAGCCAGAACCGACCGACCTAGGCCACTCACTCACGAAACCACACGCAGGACCGACTCACTGAGGTGCTGCGGAAGAGTGCAAGACAAATGCCATTGTAAAATTTATAAGTCTTGTAATTTGCGCGTGTTATCACGAGCTAGTTTTCCGCCTGATTAAATGTCTCTAGAAATTGGAAGATTTCTACGAATTTTGGAGGGCCGACTATTCCCGGTAAGTACACCGCCGACTTTGCAATCAAAGACCAGATACTGACGGGCATACAAAGATCCCTGTATGACCAGTCTGCCCCAAAACAGAACAGCCCGCCGGCTGTGGCGGGCTGCTGGGAATGTAAAATTTGTGGTTGTTAAGCGACGGCAATTTCCTTCGCGAGATAAACGTCCTGAATTGCGTTGAGGAGTTTCACTCCATCTGCCATCGGCCTCTGGAATGCTTTCCGGCCACTGATGAGGCCCGTGCCACCGGCGCGCTTGTTAATGACGGCGGTAGCCACGGCCTCTTCGAAATCGTTTGCACCGGAAGCTCCGCCGGAATTGATCAAGCCTGAGCGGCCCATGTAGCAGTTCGCGACCTGGTAACGCGTCAAGTCAATCGGATGATCGCTGGAAAGCTCGGTGTAAATGCGCTTGTCGAACTTGCCATAACTGGGGTTGCCCATGTTCAGAGCTTCGTAGCCGCCATTATTTTCCGGCAACTTCTGCTTGATGATATCCGCCTGGATGGTGACGCCAAGATGGTTGGCCTGGCCGGTCAGGTCTGCGGAAAGGTGATAGTCCTTGTCCTTCTTAAATGCGGCATTGCGAAGGTAGCACCACAGCACGGTGGCCATACCGAGTTCGTGTGCTTCGGCAAAAGCCCGGCTGATTTCGATGATCTGCCGGTCGCTCTGCTCGGACCCGAAATAAATGGTGGCACCGACGGCTGCCGCGCCCATGTCGTAACCTTCCTGCACCGTGCCGAAAAGGATCTGGTTGAACTGGTTGGGATAAGTCAGCAATTCGTTGTGATTCATTTTCACAATGAACGGAATTTTGTGAGCGTATTTACGGGCCACCGAGCCGAGCACGCCAAAGGTAGACGCAACCGCGTTGCACCCGCCTTCAATGGCCAGCTTGACGATGTTGCCACCGTCGAAATAGTCGGGATTCTTGGCGAAACTGGCCGCCGCGGAATGTTCGATGCCTTGATCGACCGGGAGAATCGACATGTAGCCGGTGCCCGCGAGCCGGCCGGTGTTGAACAAGCGGTGCAGGTTATTCAGCACTCGCAAGTTGCGGTCTGACTGAGCGTATACGCGATCGATGAAATCGGAGCCGGGTAGGTGCAGCCGTTCCTTGGAAATTTTGGGAGATTTGAAACCGAGAAGCGATTCTGCCTTAGCGCCTAAATATTGTTCCACCGTGGAAAGAGTTGCGGTTGCCATGATTTTCTCCTAGTTAGTTTCGAACATCGGCCGCCAGCTTTGAACCGGCCGCCTGGTCTACCAGCCACAGCAATTTGCCATTGACCGGTTGAATCAACTGAGCCGGGAGTTGCTCCGGCTCGTAAGGACCTTCCAGAACCGCTTTCAAGGCCAAAGCCTTGTCCGCGCGGGTCACACAGAACATCGCTTGGT
Source organism: Candidatus Acidiferrales bacterium (assembly GCA_963776365.1). Taxonomy (GTDB): domain Bacteria; phylum Acidobacteriota; class Terriglobia; order Acidiferrales; family UBA7541; genus Acidiferrum. The sequence goes on from CAVZMQ010000003.1 coordinate 325,714, forward strand.
TCGTTTGATTTGCGGCGGTGGCTGTAAGAGTGATGCGTTCGGTGAACAGCTTACCCACCCAATTGCGAACCACGATGCGGTTCGAGGCGTGTAGCGCTCTGGTGCCTGGAAACAGCGAGAGTGTGTGACCTTCATCGCCCATTCCAAACAGCACCAGATCGAAGCGAGGATACTGGCCTTCTTTCAGTTTAAAGTATGCGCGCAGAGCCTGCTCATATTCCAGTGCCGCTTTTTCCGTGTCGGCGTATTCGCCTCTAATCCGTGTAATCTGCTCCGGCTTCACCAGTCCCTTCGAAAATAAAGCTTGGTTCACCATGTGAAAATTGCTCTCGTCGCTGTCTGGTGGGGCGTGGCGTTCGTCTCCAAAAAAGAAATGCAGTTTTCCCCATGGAATTTTGGAACTGTACGTGGGATCTTCGCTCAGTAGTGAATACAGCGCCTTGGGAGTGGAGCCTCCCGCCAGCGCCACGGTAAAGGAGTCCTTCTGCGCAATCGCTTCGTTGACATATTTCAGAAACTCATCGGCCGCGCGCCGAGCGATGGCTGCGGGATCCGGCAGCACCACGATTTCGCGCTGGCTCACCTGACTCATGGCAAAGAACCCGCTTTCGTGGTAACCCCGAGCGCGGCAACTCGTCCCCGCTGATCAATCTCTTCTTCCCCGATGCGGCGCCATTGGCGCCCGTCGCGCTCCAACAATTCTTCGGCGTCAACCGGACCCCACGAACCCGCCGCATAATTCGGGAATCCCCGCGGCGGCAGCGCATGCCAAACATCCAGAATGGGCTGGATCACATTCCATCCCGCTTCCACCATGTCGCTGCGCTGAAACAGCGTGGCGTCGCCCGCCATGCAGTCCCGAAGCAGCCGTTCATAACCGGTGCCGTGCTCCATGCCGAAATAAGTTTTGTAGTCGAAATCCATGTTTACCAGACCGAGGCGCATCACTGCCCCGGGGACCTTGGCGCCGAAGCTCAGCGAAATGCCTTCATCCGGCTGAATGTGGATCACCAAGCGATTGGTCTCTATATTTCTGACCGCGGTGTTGCGGAAGAGCACGAAGGGAGTGCGCCGGAACTGGATGACGATTTCGGTGGCGCGCATGGCCAACCGTTTACCAGTGCGTAGGTAGAACGGAACTCCGGCCCAACGCCAGTTATCAATCAGCAGCTTGAGAGCCACAAATGTTTCCGTCTGTGAATCGCGGGCAACATCGGGCTCGTTGCGATAGCCGCCCACGCGTTCGCCATCGACAATCCCTTCTCCATATTGACCGCGCACTGTATTCTTGAGAACATCCTCGGGACTTAGCGGCTGAATCGCGTGTAACACTTCTGCCTGCTTGTTACGCACCTCGTCGGCATCGAAGGAAATAGGCGGCTCCATCGCCGTCATGGTCAGCAGTTGAAACAGGTGATTGGGAACCATGTCCCGCAAAGCGCCGGCAGTTTCGTAAAATCCGCCGCGATGTTCCACGCCGACGGTTTCAGCTGCCGTGATCTGGACATGGTCGACGTAATTGCGATTCCAAAGCGGCTCAATAATATTGTTGGTAAAGCGGAACACCATTACGTTCTGTACGGTCTCTTTTCCCAAATAATGGTCGATACGATAGATCTGCTTCTCATCCAGGGTTTTCTTTAGGTCTGCGTTTAACTGGCGCGCGGAATCGAGGTCGTGACCGAACGGCTTTTCGATGATTACCCGGGTCCAATGACCACTTTCTTCCTTGGTCAAGCCCGCGGCGCCCAGTTGATCGACGATGGGCGCAAAAAAGCGGGGTGCCACCGCGAAGTAAAAGAACTTATTCCCCTGGGTACCGTGCGCGCGGTCCGCTTCCTCAATCTGTGCTTTGAGCCGTTGGTACGCCACTGGATCCTGGAAGTCACCCTTTACAAAGTAGATCCGCTGCGACAACTCTTCCCACATCCTCAGGTCAATGGGATCGGGAGCAAAACTCGGCATTTCCTGACCTAGAGTCTTGCGGAAAGAATCGGTATCCAGATCGTTCCCCGCAAAACCCACAATCGCAAATTGTTTGGGAAGAATGTTTTCCTGCGCCAGGTTCAGCAGCGCCGGAATCAGTTTGCGCTTGGTCAGGTCCCCGGTAGCTCCGAAGATGACCATAACGCAAGGGGCCGCAGCGCTGGCAATTTCCAGATGGTTCGAACTCATAGCGCGATCCTGTCCTCCTCGGACACGTAAACTCGAGCGAGCCTTAGTGACCGGCTTTCTTCTCGAGATGACCACCAAATTGGAAACGCATCGCAGATAACAGCTTTGCCGCGAAGTCACCTTCCGCTCGCGAGGAAAATCGCTCGTACAGCGCGGAGCTCAACACGGGCGCCGGAGCCGTCGATTCAATCGCCGCAAGAATCGTCCAGCGTCCTTCGCCAGAATCGGAAACGCGACCGGAATAGTGTTCCAGGGTAGGCTGCTCGAATAAAGAAATGGCAGTAAGATCCAGCAGCCATGACGCGACCACGCTTCCGCGCCTCCAAACCTCGGCCACATCGGCGAGGTTAAATTCATACTGGTAGTGCTCGGGATGCCGAAGCGGCGTTGTCTCTGCGTCGTCTTCGCGCTTCATATGGCCGGCGTTGGCGTGCTTCAGGATGTTCAACCCCTCGGCGTAAGCAGCCATCAGGCCATACTCGATGCCGTTGTGCACCATCTTTACGAAGTGTCCTGCGCCCGACGGCCCGCAGTGGAGATAGCCCTCTTCCGCAGTGCCGGCAGCTTTCTCGCGGCCCGGAGTGCGGGGGATGTCGCCGCGTCCCGGGGCAAGCGCTTTGAATATCGGATCGAGATGTTGAACGATGTTATTTTCGCCACCGATCATCTCGCAGTAGCCGCGCTCAAGTCCCCAAACGCCACCACTCGTGCCCACGTCCACGTAGTGAATACCTTTTGCAGAGAGTTCCTTGGCGCGGCGGATATCATCGATGTAATAAGAGTTACCGCCATCGATCAAGATGTCGTCCTTGCCGAGTTTGGGAACCAGTCCGGCGATGGTTACGTCCACCACCGCCGCGGGCACCATCAACCAGATTGCCCGAGGCTTTCGCAGTTTGGCGACAAAATCCTCGATGCTGCTCGAGCCGGTGGCGCCGCCTCCGGCCAATTGTTTCACCACTTCCGGGCTGCGATCGTACACAACGCATTGATGGCCCGCCTTAATCAGGCGCCGGACCATATTCGCGCCCATTCTTCCCAGACCGATCATTCCGAGTTGCATTGTGCAGGTTCCTCCACGAAGTTGAGTCTTCCAGTAGCCCGGATTTCGACGATCTCAATCCAGGGGAAACTTGAAGATAAGCTGCCGACTAGGGCTAACGGACGCCGGCGGACTTGCCCGTGGCGTCGAGCAAAGTCTTGAACGCGTCCGCGAAAAGTTTTACGCCGTCTTCCAGCAACTTCTGCGTGACTTCCTTCATCGAGATGCCCGCCTTTTCCATGTCGTGCATGACCTTCGCAGCGCCGGGCACATCTTCGGTCAAGCTAGGCCGGAGTTTCCCGTGGTCCCTGAAGGCATCGAAAGTCGCCGGGGGAATCGTGTCCACCGTGTCCGCACCGATCAATTCTTCCACGTAGAGAACGTCGCGATACTTGGGATTCTTGGTGCTGGTGCTGGCCCACAGCAGCCGCTGCGTCTGAGCGCCCTTCGCCGCGAGCGCCTTCCACCGCGGGCCACCAAACAGTTCCTGGTACTTCTTATAGGTGAGCTTTGCGTTGGCGATGGCCACCTTGCCTTCAATGCTCTGGAGCAGATCTTTCGTGGCACCGATGGCGGTCTTCAACTTCTCTTCAATCTTCGAATCCACTAGGGTATCGATACGGCTGACGAAGAAACTCGCCACGCTGGCGATGTGGCTGACGTCCTGACCCTTCAAAGCGCGTGCTTCCAGCGCGGCCAGAAACGCTTCGGCTACCTGCTCGTAGGCTGACTGCGCGAAGAGAAGGGTGACGTTGATATTCAGCCCTGCTTCCAGCAGCTGTCGAATCGCGGGCACACCTTCCGGCGTACCTGGAACCTTGACCATCAAATTCTCGCGGCCCACCGCTTTCCAAAGGCGCTTTGCTTCTTCTATGGAGCCCTTGGTGTCATTCGCGAGATAAGGCGAAACTTCCAGGCTGACGTAGCCGTCGCGGCGCCGGGTAGACTGATACACCGGCTTGAAAATGTCGCAGGCATCCTGCACGTCGCGGATGGCGATTCGTTCGTAAAGGCTCTTGGCATCCAGCGATTTCGCTTCGGGCGACTGCAGAATGTCGTTATAGAGCGTGCTGCCGGTGATGGACTTCTCGAAGATGGCCGGGTTGGAAGTCATCCCGCGCAGGCCGTCGCCATCAATCATTTTCTTTAGCCCGCCGCCGGCCAGGAGGTCGCGGCGAATGTAGTCCATCCAAGGCGACTGGCCGTACTCAAGAAGCCCCTTCAGGGGATTAGTGCCGGCAGTGTTGGGAACGGTTACCGAGGTGGTCATAAACCTTCTCCTTTATTCATTCAGGGCCCAAGCCCCCTATTGTACGCCCGTGGGATGGGCTGCAATCGTTGTTTCAACTTTTTAACATCGCCTCTTCCAGCGCGTGCACCTTCGCTAGGCGGCGGACGTGGCGCTCTTCATTTGTGAACCTGGCACCAAGGTAAGCGCGCAGTATATCCTCCGCGAGTTTTTCTCCAATGACCCGGGAGCCCATTACCAGCACATTCATGTCGTCGTGCTCCACGCCCTGATGACCGGAGTAGCTGTCGTGGCAAATTCCGGCACGAATGCCAACGATCTTATTTGCCGCTACGCTGGCGCCAATCCCGCTTCCGCAAATCAATACACCGCGCTCGGCCTTCCCCTCCAGAATAGCTCGCCCCACGGACTCGGCAAAATCGGGGTAGTCGGAAGGATTTTCGTTGAACGCCCCTACATCCAGTACCGAATGGCCGAGTGATCGCACCAAATCCCCCATGGCATTCTTAAGCTGAAAGCCAGCGTGATCGGAGCCGATGACGATCTTCATTTACAGGTCACTTTCCAAGCAGTTCTTTCGCGGCGGCAACCACGTGTTCGGCGTCGAAACCAAACTTCTTGAGCAGATCCTTCAAGGGCGCGGAGGCGCCAAACGAATGCATGCCAATGGTCTTGCCCTTTAGTCCGACGTAGCGTTCCCAGCCGAGTGTTGCGGCCATCTCGATCGATACGCGCGCGGTCACGTTCGAAGGCAGCACGGATTCCTTGTAAGCTGCATCTTGCGCGTCAAACAACTGCCAGCACGGTATGCTGACCACTCGTGCCTTAATTCCTTCTGCTTTCAATTTCTCGTAGGCGCTTACCGCCCACTGCAGTTCGCTGCCCGTGGCCAGCAGGATCACGTCCGGCTTGCCGCCCTCGGCGTCCGCGAGCACGTAACCGCCTTTTGCGACGCCAGCCGCGGGTGCGTACTTGGTGCGATCCCAAGTCGGCATGGCTTGCCGGCTGAACACCAATGTCGACGGCCCCTCGGTGTGCTGCATCGCGACTTTATATGCTTCGGTGACCTCGTTCGCATCCCCCGGGCGAAACACGAGCATGTTTGGCATGGCGCGAAACGCGGCTAATTGTTCGATGGGCTGGTGCGTCGGGCCGTCTTCCCCGACGCCGATGGAGTCATGAGTGAAAATGAAGAGCACCGGCACTTCCATGAGTGCTGCGAGGCGCATGCTGGCGCGCATGTAATCGCTGAAATTAAAAAACGTGGCTGAAAATGCGCGGAGTCCGCTGAGAGCCATGCCATTCACGGCTGCGCCCATGGCGTGCTCGCGAACGCCGAAATGAACATTTCGCCCCTCGTAATTCACGGGGAAAAACTCACCCGCGCCCTCGAAGATCAGATTGGTTTTGTTGGATTTCGCCAGATCCGCGGAACCGCCGACCATCCACGGGATGTTCTTCGCCAGGACGTTTAAGACCTTCCCGGAACTCTCGCGAGTGGCCATACCTTTGGGATCTGCAGGGAAAGTAGGCAAATCCTTATCCCACCCGTCCGGAAGTTGGCAGTCACGAATCTTCGACAGTTGCCCGGCCAAGTCCGGATGCTTTTTGGAGTATTCTCCGAACATTGCATGCCATTTCGCATGCTCCTGCGCGCCACGCGCGCCGATCCCGTCCTGGAAGTGCTGGTACACCCCATCAGGCACCAGAAATTTTGCGTCCTCCGGCCAGCCGTAATTTTTTTTCACCAGCTTTACTTCGGCCTCGCCTAACGGCTCGCCGTGTGCTTCAAAAGAATCCTGCTTGTGGGGTGAGCCGTACCCGATATGGCTGTCCACCACGATGAGCATGGGTTTGTCATCGTGTGCCAGGAAATCCTTGTATGCGCGAGAGAGCTGCGATAAATCGTTGGCGTCGGCCACGCGCGTCACGTTCCATCCGTAGCCGATGAAACGCGTCATCACGTCCTCACTGAACGACCAGCTCGCCGGGCCATCCAGCGTCACGTGATTGTGGTCGTAGATCCAGCACAGGTTGCCGAGTTGCAGGTGACCGGCTAAGGAAGCGGCTTCACCGGCGACCCCTTCCATGATGTCTCCGTCGCCGCAGACGGCGTATACACGGTAGTTGAAAAGCTTGTAGTCCCCGCGATTGAAATGCGTGGCCAAGAATTTCCCCGCGATGGCCATGCCCACGCTATTGCCGACGCCTTGACCGAGCGGTCCCGTGGTGGTTTCAACCCCGGTCGTAATATGAGACTCGGGATGGCCAGGTGTGCGGCTATCCAACTGCCGGAACCGTTTGATTTGGTCCAAAGTAACGGAAAGCTCGTTCGTCACTTCACCCTTTTCGTTTACATCTTTCACGCCGGCCAGATGCAGCGTGGAATACAAAAGCATGGAAGCGTGGCCGGCGGAGAGAACAAAACGATCGCGATCGGGCCAGAGCGGGCCGGCGGGGTCGTAGCGCAGAAAATATTGCCATAGCGAATAAACCACGGGTGCCAACCCCATCGGCGCGCCTGGATGCCCGGAATTTGCCTGTTGAACAGCGTCTATGGAAAGTGTGCGAATGGTATTGATAGAAAGTTGATCGAGGTGGTCTTCGCTCACGTTAGCTCCGACTCGGGATTCGGTTACGCGTTGAATCGACCCAGCCATTGGATTCTCCAGCTTGCAGAAGGTTTCAGGATTCTACTGCAAAAGGGGTTAGGTGTCTGCCGGGGCTTTCGTTCAGAGGGCGATACAAAAAATGGTGCGGCTGGTCGGACTCGAACCGACAACGGGGAAATCCCCAGCGGATTTTAAGCCCGCCGCGTATGCCAATTTCGCCACAGCCGCACCGGGCGTTTACGCGGCAGCAACAGAATAGCACGCTATCCGGATCGTTTCGTAGCTTCCCAGCCTGGCCCGCCTGGCCGACTCACATTGGCGAATACGCCGCAGAAGGTCCGAGCTTCTTAGGCGGCGCCCGACAAGGACACTAAAATGAATTGGACAGAATCTTCCGTCCAATGAATGTGACCACGAACGTCCAAACGCAAAGTCAATCGCCCACCCGAGCTTTGGATTGGCGGGCGGTAGCTCTCGTATCGCTGGCCCTCGCGCTGTTGGTGATGGCCCTATACCTTCCGGCGTTGCGCCACGGCTTTATTAACTACGACGACCCCGACTATGTGACCGGTAACGCGCATGTTCTTCGCGGGCTAAGTGGGGACAACGTGAAATGGGCCTTCGGTACCGACAATTCCGCGGCCAACTGGCATCCGCTTACCTGGCTTTCGCATATGGCTGACGTTCAGGCGTTCGGGCTAAATCCCTGGGGCCATCACTTTATAAACGTGTTGTTGATGGCTGTGGATGCGGCGCTGCTGTTCTTATTTCTGACCTTTGCGACCGAGAAGTTCTGGCGCAGCGCAGCGGTCGCGGCCGTCTTCGCAGTCCATCCGCTGAATGTCGAATCGGTGGCGTGGGTGGCGGAGCGCAAACAGGAACTGTTTCTCTTGTTCATGATTTTGACCCTGATCGCCTACGTCTGGTATGCCAGGCGTCCCGGACCTGCTCGGTACATACTGGTGTTCCTCGTGTTCGCGCTAGGGTTGATGTCCAAGGCGATGATCATCACTCTGCCCTTTGGCCTCTTGCTCTTGGATTATTGGCCGCTAGCGCGGCTGCCGGAACCGGCGATGGGCTCCAGCGCTTTCGGGAAATCCCTTGGCCCTCTGGTGTCAGAGAAAATTCCCCTGATTCTTCTGTCTCTTGCGGGAGGCTGGATCACATTCGGCATTCATCGCAAAGAAGGCGCGCTCACGGCGATGATGCCGCTCAGTTGGCGGCTGAAAAACGTCGTTTATTCCTATGCGGTTTATTTGTGGAAGGCGGTTTGGCCGACGCGCCTCGCGGTGTTCTACCCTCACCCGGAAAACCGCTTGCCGATGTGGCAGATAATTGTCGCTGGTTTCGCGCTCGTGGCCATTAACCTGCTTGTTTGGCGATACCGCGAAAAGAAATACCTGCTGGTCGGCTGGCTGTGGTATTTGGGCACCACCTTCCCGATGATTGGCCTGATACAATCTGGGCGTCAAGGCATGGCCGACCGGTATGAAGTCATGGGCATTCTTGGCGTCCTCGTGGCGGTTGTGTGGCTCGTGGCCGACGGTGTGGAGGGACGTCGCCTGAGTCCAGCGATCGCGAGCACCGCATTCGCCGCGATTCTTTTGCCCTTCATGTTCCTGACTCACCGGCAGATCGGCTATTGGAAGGACAGCGAGACACTTTTTAGTCATGCGATCCAAGTGACGTCGCACAACGGCGTCGCGGAGAATAATCTGGGCGCGGCCTACATGGAGAAAGGCGACCCCGCGGCAGCATTCCCCCATTTTCAGAAAGCTGTCGAGTATGCTCCCGACCTCGGCTCAGCTCATTACAACTTAGGCGTGCTCCTTCAGCAGCAAAATAGGTTACCGGAGGCGGCCAACCAGTATCACTTGGCAATTTCTTACGCCGCCGACCGGGCAGAAGCGGCACAGGCTCACAATAATCTTGGCGTTCTTTACCTGGGCTTGAACAATCTGACCGTCGCCAAGGCGGAGTTCGACAAAGCCATTGCGCTCAATCCGAACGAGATCAATAGCTACATCGCGCGTGGAACGGTGCAATTCCAGTTGGGCAAATACGATGACGCTATTGCAGATCTCTCGCAAGCTGCTGCGCTGTCACCGTCTCCACTGGCGTACTACTGGCTGGGCCGCGCGGAAGCGGGTAAGGGGGATTTCTCTCGCGCGAAACGGGCTTATCAGGCTGCACTGCAGATGGCTCCCGGAATGGGGGAAGCTCGCGCGCAACTGCAATCTCTGACAACCCTGACGGGCCAGTGACAAGCATTGGGCTAACCTTTTCATGGAAGCACGTTTGCCGCGCCAGCAGGGTCTGTAACATCAGTTGAATCTGTTGATTCCCGGTGTGTGAGCGCGCGTGACTTAGGTCACAGCGCCGTGTGACTGATACCCCGTATTCTGTGCCCGAGGTTAGTTGCGATGGCCGCTCCGGTACCCACAGAACCACCAGAATCCCCATTCGCCTCCGTCCAATTGCAGCACAGCAGGAAGAAACCCACCGCGAAGATCAAGAAACAGCTCATCCGCCGCAGCGGTTACGACCGCTCGCAACTTTACCGCCGCAGCTTCCAAGGGGTCTTTCTGATTCTGAATCTGTGGCTTGGGGCAAAGTTCTACTTCTGGGTTCGTCAATTCGAACTTGGGGCGATGGATACGAGTCTGCGCCGTCCACCCGGAGTGGAAGGATGGCTGCCGATTGCTGGACTGATGAACCTGAAGTATTGGGTGCTTAGCGGACAGGTTCCTGAGGTCCATCCTGCAGCGCTGTTTCTTGTACTTACTTTTCTCGCTATATCTTTCCTATTCCGGAAAGCGTTCTGCAGTTGGCTCTGCCCGATTGGAACGATTTCCGAATATCTGTGGCGCGCTGGGAAAGAACTCTTCAAGCGCAGCATCCTTTTGCCTCGATGCTTGGATTTACCCTTGCGCGGCCTGAAATATTTGCTGCTGGGGTTCTTTGTCTGGGCCATTTCCACTATGTCGGTGGTTGGTATCCGCGATTTCATGCAGAGCCCTTACGGTTTGATCGCCGACGTGAAAATGTTGAACTTCTTCCGGCACATCGGAGAAACCGGGTTGATGGTCCTGGGCGTTTTTGTCGTCGCCTCGATTTTCATTCAGAACTTCTGGTGCCGCTTTCTCTGCCCCTACGGGGCACTTCTGGGACTGACATCGTGGTTGAGTCCCACGCGAATTCGCCGGAATCCGGAAACCTGCATCGATTGCGCAAAATGCGCGAAGGCCTGCCCATCAGCGCTTCCCGTGGACAAACTCGTTCAGATCCGCTCCGTGGAGTGCACCGGGTGCCTGGAGTGTGTCGCCGTCTGTCCCGCGCAAGATGCGCTGGCAATGAGCTTTCCGAACTTGCGACGCTCCGTGAAGAACCGCATCGAGATTCCCGCGTGGGCGATGGCCGCCGCGATCGCTGTGATCTTTCTTGGCCTGGCAGGTTTTGCGAAAGCCACCGGGCATTGGGACTCCGCCATACCCGGCGCGGTCTATCAGCGGCTGGTGCCCCACGCCAGTCAGGCTGCACATCCGATGCCCGTAAGGTAGGAATCAACAATGAATACAGCACCGCAATCGCGCCCGAATCAAATGCCCGCAAGTGAAGTTTTTCGCTTACAAGACTTGATAAGCTACCAGGAAGATGCAGTGGTCAGTCGCACTTTGATCAAGCATCCCGCCGGTACCGTGACCGTATTCGCTTTCGATGCCGGCCAGGGCTTAACGGAACACACGGCTGCATTTGACGCGCTCGTCGAGATCTTCGAAGGAAAAGCCGAGATTACCATTTCAGATACAGCGCATCGCGTCGAAGCTGGTGAAGCGATTCTGCTTCCCGCGAATCAACCTCACGCGCTCGCGGCTCTCTCCCCGTTCAAGATGGTGTTGACCCTCATTCGCTCCTGAAAATGACTGTCTCTCCAAGGTCCAGCACCGATGTGCCGCCTATTACCGGAAGGGAGAGCACTTGCTGTGATATAAAAACGATTTACGGCGACTCAAGAAGGTGCGTCTCGGCAAATCGATCCGGTGCGGGGTGGCAATCTTGCGAAAGAATTCTTGCAGTTTGTTTTTAGGGCTAGCGGTCGGGGGGCTGATGATTCTTGTGCCGGCTCGCACTCCGGCACAAGACGACTCAAAGAATAATTCAAATTCCGCAACCGTCCATGTCTGGCAAGACACGATTGAACTGCCCAGCTACGAAGAAGGCCCTCCCGATGAGAATCCTCCTTTTGACCCATTCGTGACCAACGGCAGATACAACTATCCCTACACGATGCGTGAAAATCTCACGAATCGTGTCACACCGCGTCGCTGGCGCGCCTTGAATCTGGAAAACGAGTATCTGAAATGCGTGATCCTGCCGGATTTGGGTGGACACCTCTATCGTTGCATTGACAAGCGCAATGGCGCGGATCTGTTCTACGCCAATCCCTCGCTGAAGTTCGCGCGCATTGCGTATCGCGGAGTGTGGGCTGCGTATGGCATCGAGTTCAATTTTCCGGTCTCGCACAATTGGATGACGGCTTCCCCTGTGGACTTCGCAACGTCGCAGGGCCCCGATGGCAGCGCCTCGATCTGGGTGCGCAACATCGACCGCGTTTATGGCATGGAATGGTGCGTGCAATTAACGCTGCATCCGGGTCAGACCGTTCTCGAGCAAAAGACGACGCTCTACAATCCGGGCGCCACTCGGCATCGTTTCTACTGGTGGACCAACGCGGGCGTGCAGGTCTGGAACGATTCGCGCCTGTATTACCCCCAGGAATTTTCTGTTTTTCACGGCTTCACGGATTTGGATACCTGGCCGGTGGACCGGACCGGCACGGACCTGAGCATTGTGGGAAATCACAAATATGGTCCCGTTTCGCGATTCAGTTTCGCCAGCAACGAGCCTTACATGGCCGTGTACCATCCGAAGACGAACGCGGGTGTGGTGCACTATTCCACGCGAACCAATCTGCCTTCGAAAAAAGTGTTTTCCTGGGGCAGCGACGTGGAAGGTCTCGGATGGCGCAAGGCCCTTTCCGACAATGACAGCGCCTACGTTGAAATTCAGGCGGGCCTTTTTCGTGACCAGGAAACCTATGGCTTCCTCGACCCCCAACAAGCCATCCATTTTACGGAGATTTGGCTGCCGGTCATGGAAATTGGCGGGGTTACGCGGGCGAATCCGGAAGCTGTGCTGAATCTTACGCGGTCGGCTTCGACCAAACCGGGGACCACCTCTTTGGATGTTGGCCTCAACGTGACCCGTGATGATCCGCAAGCTAAGCTGGAAATACTGGTTGACTCTCAGGTTGTGGCTTCCGAAACTGCGTCGCTCACTCCCAAGTCTGCATTTCGCAAATCGTTCCCGGATCTCGACGCGCGAAAAATCTATACCGTGGCGCTGCTGGACCAGGCTGGAAAAACCATCCTGACGCACACGGAAGGGAAATACGATTTTCTGCCCAAGTCCGAAGTACCGAAAGCGCTCCCACCGGCACACGTGTATCCATCCGTCGACAAGCGAACCGAAAGCGATTTTCTCGAATTGGGCACGGAGCAGGAACGCAACGGGGAAGTGTTAGACGCGTTGACGAGTTATCGCGAAGGACTGAAGCGTTTTGCCGAAAGCGTGCCGCTGCAACGGGCCACTGGCTTGCTCGAAGTTGCCTTGAAACAGTACCCGGCCGCGATTGCACAACTCTCGCCGGTGCTGACACGCATCAGCAATGACCAAGAAGCGTCGTACTACTTGGGTCTCGCCTACGTCGCCCGCGGTCAACTCGATAAGGCCCGTCGGGCGTTCGAAGTAAGCGTGCAATACGGCACATTTCGCGCGCCTTCGCTATTGGAATTGGCAGCCCTGGATGCGCGCGGAGGCGAGCTGTATAAAGCGCATCGGAAATTGTCGATGGCCTACGCAGAGTTTGCAGATTCCGCGCGATTGAGCGATCTGGACGTCACTATTTTGCGCCATTTGGAAAATGAGCAGTCCGCCAAGACGCATCTCGAAAAGCGGCAGCTTGCCGATCCCGCCAACACATTCCTACGTTACGAAACGACGCTCTTGGGCCACGAAGAACCGTCGCTTTGGAACCATCTCGCCGCGGAACCGGAGCGCATCCTAAATATCGCGGTTCTTTATATGCATTTCGGGTTCTACGCGGATGCCGTGGACCTGCTCTCGCGGAGCTACCCAACCGGCTCAGGCGTGGTGAGTGAGCCCGGCATGCCTCGCCCGGAAGCATATCCGCTGCTCGCGTACTATCGGGGCTTCTGCCGAGAGATGCTCCATCAGAATGGCAACGCCGATTTTCAGGCCGCCGCCCGCATGTCCACGACCTACGTGTTCCCCAGTCGACCGGAATCGTTGGATGTGCTCAAGCGCGCCATCGCCGCCAATCCGCGGGACGCAAACGCACACGCACTACTCGGCTCATGGTATATGTCGGGCGGCATGCAGGACCTCGCCATGACGGAGTGGAATACGGCGCGCCAACTTAATCCGGCGATTCCCGCTTTGCTGCGGAACATGGGCTACACCGCTCTGTATTCGCCATCACCTGTGCACGCCATCGAGTACTTCACCGACGGAACGAAGTATGATCCGCAGAATCCCGAGAATTATCTCGGTCTGGAGCGAGCACTCACAGAAGCGCATCATTCGCTCGAAGAACGAATTGCCGCGCTGCAGAAATTCTCCGGCGCAAACCCGCCGGCGGCCCTAATTTTTCAGCTCGCCCGTGATCTGGCTGACGCCGGCCGTTATGACGAAGCGCAAAAAGAGCTCGCCACGCGATTCATTTCTCTCGAAGAGGGAGGAGTCAGCCAACTCGATGTATATCTGGAGATCAAGCTGAAGCAGGTACACGCGCGAGCAGCTGCGCGGCATTGCGAGGAAGCCCGAACCCTCGTCCAGCATCTCGCCGATGCGGTACCGCAGCTCGCCCTCACGAACGAAGCGTTGTCGCTTGCGGTGACGTCGCCGCACTTGCAGAAGCGGATCGCAGAAGCGCTGGGCACCTGCGCCGCTAAGTCGTCGCGGCGACGATCAGCTTCGAAAGCGATCGCTTTGCCGGCACTGTTCCATGACCGCTTCTAAAAACCGTTCTGTGCGCGGCCAGCCGTAAATTTGTACCTCCATTTTGTTTGCCAGCCGATTCGCAATTTGCGCAGCCATGGCCGTGCGCACCGCCGGCTCCAGGCTGTCTCTTCGGCTGAGAAATGTTTCAATCAGCCGCACTTCTTCCAGCGCAACTTTCGATGTATCGATTGCGGGCAACGTATCGTCGATTTGTGTTTCCGCGTACGGTCGTACGCCTTCCAATGTCTTTTCATGCACCACCACGGTGCCCGCCACAAAGTCTCCGAGCCTTTTACTTTTGCGGCTTGCAAAGATGCTAATCAAACCGATTCCGTACATGCCGGGCAGCCAGTCCACCAACCGTAGGGCATTGCGGACGATGGCTTCATACGCGCCGATCGGTCGCCCATCCTCCTTAATCACGCGCACCTGCGCGTACCGCTTACCTGGTGTTTGACCATTCCAGAAAATCTCAAACAGCGCAAAGTAGCCGGACTCCACAAGAAACATCAGGATCACGATGATGGCAAACACCCATTGCGGTCCTAATCCCCCGAAAATCGCCAGGCCTGCTCCAAGAAAACTTCCGATGATGAGGACGAAAAACGCCAAAACAACCTGGATGGCAGTGTCGGCCAGCACTGCCAGGAACCGGCTGCCTAGTCCGGCAATCGGGTATTCCAGCGCCGTTTGTTCCGGTGTGTCGATGGTAAGCTTGTCCGAGGAATCCATCCGTGATCTCCACCCGCTGGATCGAAAAGCGCCGTCCGCATTGGAACCGGCTCGAACAGTTGGTCAGTGTTAGCGGACGCAGCGGTGTCTCTGCTCTTTCGCCCACCGATCTTCAGGAGTTAGCTCTATTATATCGGCAGATTGCCGCAGACTTGGCTACCGTTCGCGAAGATTCCACCAGCATCAACCTGGCGCGGTATCTCAATCAATTGCTTGGACGGGCTCACAACATCATTTATATGGGGCGGAAAACGGAAGGCCGCAATATCTTCACGTTCTATCGCTCCACCTATCCGGCGATTTTTCGCGAAACGTTTCCCAACACCCTGGCGGCGTTCCTGCTTTTCATCTGCGCCGCGGTTGCCGGCTGCCTGCTGACGCTGAGCGACCCGTCCTTCTCGCGGCATTTTCTCGGGCCGCGCATGATTCAAAGTATCGAGCAGCACAAAATGTGGACCGATTCGATTGTCACCGTAAAACCGGTGGCTTCCAGCGAAATTCTGACCAACAATTTGAGCGTCTCCATTCTTACCTACGCGCTGGGAATCACCGCCGGCATTGGCACAGTCTGGATGATGCTGCTGAATGGTTTGCTAATAGGAGTGGTGGGAACCGCATGCTGGCAAGCGCAGATGAGTCTTCCTCTGTGGAGTTTCGTGGCCGGGCATGGTGTTCTGGAGTTGCCGGCGATCTTCATCGCTGGTGGCGCCGGATTTGTCATTGCTCGCGGGCTGCTATTTCCGGGGGCGTTGCCGAGGGGCGAGTCCCTCGTCCGCGCAGGCAAGCTCAGTGCTCAATTGTTCTTTGGCACCCTCCCGCTGCTGCTGATCGCCGGCTTCATTGAAGGTTTTATTTCCCCTTCAAACATGCCCATTTCGGTGAAGTTTGTTCTGGCAGCCGGACTGTTCACATTGCTGATCTTGTATCTGTTCTTCGCCGGCAGGGCGCCAGCGGCCGTTGCTGAAACTGATGCATTCGAGAAGTGGGAAGCGGCTAAATCAAATTCCGGTCTTTTGCCCTCAGGTACTGATTAACGACCGCCGTGGACAGTTTTGCGGGCTCCACTTCCAAAGTGAGTGCGCCGTGCTGGCGCAACGTTCGCAGCAACAAATCCCGCCGCTGCACAATTTCCATCGCCGCCGTTTGCCGGAACATTTGCCGCGGGTTATCGGGCCGTTCCTTGACCATCTCCCGCAGCTCCGGCTGGCCGATTACGGTGAACAGGACCAAATGTCTCTGCGCCATGTGCATGGCGCTTTCAATCACCTCGGGGATGGTCGCGGTTTCCGCCAGGTCCGTCATCCACACCACCAGGCTCCGTCGTTTCTGCAAAACCGACAATGCTTCCATTGCTCGCCGATGATCCGCTTCCAACTCTTCCGCGCGTACCAGCGCTAACCCATCGAGCAACGCGCGGATGTGCCGCGGGCCTCGTCCCGGTGGCAAGCGCTGCAAAACGCGCCGCCCGTATCCGAGCATGGCCACGCGATCGCCGGAATACAGGGCTACCTGCGCCAATGACAGCGCCGCGCCGACAGCATAGTCCAGCTTGCTCAGACCCTTTACCCGTGTGCGGAGCAGTCGCCCCGCGTCGAGCACCAGCCAGACCGTTTGGCTCCGTTCAATCTGGTAGGACTTGCTGATCAGCTTAGCCCGCCGCGCCGTGGCACTCCAGCAAATGTCCCGCCACTCATCCGATTCCCGGTATTCCCGCAAGCTCTCAAATTCGCGTCCTTGACCCGGCTGTTGTTTGTAGCGTTTTTCCAGCGCGATCTGGCGGCTCCGGATCAGGTAGATGGTGTCTTTTTTCGATTCCTGAAAATTCGGATAAATGCGGATGGTCTGTTTCAGTGAGGCGACCGCCCAGCGTTCGGCGACTTGCCAAAGGGATTGGTAGCGCAGAAACGTGTTGCCGAAGTGCATGTCGCCGCGCTCGCGCGGGCAGATGGGGTAGGCAGCAGTCTGCGAGTCGCCCGCAGGAACGCGTACATCCAGTTCGGGAATTTCTTTGCGTAATCCAATGGGAGCTTCTTCCTGTACCCGCAGCAGGATGTCTATCTTCCCGCGGTTGAGGACCTCCAATGTCGCTTCCGCTGGTTCTTTTAACTGCAACGTGGTCTGCCACAGGCGGCGTATCTCAATCTCCTCCGGTTTCGGCAACCTTTTCAGGTCGACGAGCCAGAGCAAAAGTACAAGCACATCCCACAACGCCATTCCCAGCAAATATTTTGAATTCGTCCATGCCGGGCCGATCCACACTAAGCCCACGAGCAGCAGCAGAAAAAAGCGGCGCCCAAACGCCACGCCGAATCTTCCTTTTGGTTTGCCCCGTGCGCCAGCCGGCACCGGAGCAAGCTGCGACGAACCGGTCATTTCGGCACTTCCACGCCCTTCACCACATCGCGCACGACCTGGTCAGGAGTAACCCCTTCGAGATCAGCTTCCGGCTTCAACACCAAGCGGTGGCGCAGAATCGCAAGGGCTGCGGACTTCACATCATCGGGAATCAGAAAGTCGCGGCCTTCCGTCGCCGCCAACCCTTTC
The DNA here is from genome assembly GCA_963776365.1 of Candidatus Acidiferrales bacterium. Taxonomy (GTDB): domain Bacteria; phylum Acidobacteriota; class Terriglobia; order Acidiferrales; family UBA7541; genus Acidiferrum. The sequence continues at coordinate 343,151 of CAVZMQ010000003.1, forward strand.
GCAAAAAGCATCAGGCTGATAGCCGCGCGCGGGCTGCCGCCCAGGCTAACGGATGGCCAATTCCGCGTTCGGGCCACTAATTTCACGATGTATTGAAAGAGCGCCGGTTCCACTTTAACTTGCGACGCTTCTATCCGCGCCGTCATCAACGCCTGCGGCGGAACGGTTTCAAACGCCATGCGCTTTAATTCCCGCGAATCGAACCCGTTCTGGATGTTCTGCAAGATTTGCACTTCTTGGTCGCCGTCGGGGTAGTCGATGCGGATCTTGGCCACGAAGCGATCGAGTTGCGCTTCGGGCAACGGGTAGGTGCCTTCGAACTCCACGGGGTTCTGCGTCGAAAACACGGTGAAGAAAGGGGTCAATTCATAACTGGTTCCGTCGATGGTCACCTGCCGCTCCTCCATCGCTTCGAGCAGCGCGGATTGCGTGCGAGGCGGCGTCCGATTGATCTCATCCACCAGCAGCAGGTCTGTGAAGATCGGGCCGCGATGCAAGTTGAACGCACTCGTGCCCATGTTAAACACGTTCGCGCCGATCACATCGGCGGGCATCAGATCCGGGGTGCACTGCACACGCTGGAACTTCAACTGAAAAATATTCGCGAGCGCTTTCACCGCCAGCGTTTTCGCCAAGCCCGGTACGCCTTCCACCAGTGCATGCCCACCAACCAGCAGCACCAGGAACAATTGGTCCAGCACTTCCTGTTGTCCCACGATGACGCGCGAGAGTTGACTCCGTACATGCGTAGCTAATTCCTGCGCTTGACTCATTCGAGATGCCCCTTTATCTCTGGCGCGTTGCGAATCTGCAGACGCGCCGTATAGTCGTGAAGGTCTTGGACAATTTCCAAAGCTTCGCTGTCGCTCACGCTGAGCGTCCGGGAATTGCGATCCGCGCGCGCCAAGGTTCCCAGTAGCGATTGCTCGTCCCATCCCAGGGTGCGGTTGCTCGCGCGCGCCAGGTCAGCGAGGTTCACGTTCGACGACAGTCCCAATTGCCGGGTTAACTGGTAGCGCAGCCGCTGGTACGCCACACGCACAGCCGCCGAGCCCGCGTGCGCCGACGTATACAGATCGCCCAGGGTGTCGACAAATTCCAAAGGAGACAGACGGGAGACCTTGCCGGGCGTGCGAATCGTGCCATAGCGCCGCGAATAGGTCACCAAGACGAAAAGCAGTGCGATTCCCAATTGCAGGAACACCCAGGGAAGCGGAGTCTTCGCGACGTACGACCAAAAATCTCCACGAGCGCCGTGAAAATATTCATCCCACAAGATCTGTTTGCTCTTGGTTTCACCGATCGAGTTCAGCAGCAGTTCGAGATTTCCGGACTCCTGTATCCTCCGATTGGTTAAAGGGGATGGAGAACCCCACCAAACCACGGTGCCTTTGCCCACTGCGTAGGTCACCACGGCGGCGGTGTCAGTGTTTCCATATACCGCGATCTGGTCCACCTTCTCCGGACGCCAATCCATTGGCGCCGCCATCGAAATTTCGGGAGCCCCGGAAGTCAGCGGTGAAGGCAGCAGAGCAGGGAATTGCGTTTCCCCCTCCGCATCGTTCGTCTCGGTGAAGTTTTGGCCACCGGGAAGCGATTCCGCAAAATCATTGCCAGTTGTCACCACGCGGCCGCCACGTTCCAAGAATCGGCGCAGCGCCGCCGCTTCTTCCGAACTTGCGGGTTGCAATGGACTGGCCAGAATCAGGACCTGATCCTCGGGTTGGCCTTCCAGTTCGGTTGGTGATTGATCCCATCGCTGCACGTCGTATCCCAATTCACCCAACAGCAGGTAAGCGGCTTTGGCTCCATCCCATGCCGTCGAATAGCTCGACGGATATCCCGCCCGCCCGCCCCGGCGCGAAGGGCTGAGCAAAGATGTGGCGACCGCTAAGAAAAGCACCAAGAGCGCGGCGCCAATCAAGATGGAACGGTCGGTTCGATCGAGCCCTGCAGGCATCCCATTTTCTCCAGTTGCTCTTTTGCTCCAGCCCAATCTGCCGCCGAAACTGGCCGGTACCCATACCAAATCAACTCGAAACTCCGGGTGATGGTTTGGAGCAATCCCTGTTCGCTGGGATATTGATCCAGCAGGCGCAACGATTCGCGCGGTGTTCGGGCGCGGTCGCGAGGCAGTACTCGAACATCTTCCAGGCGCGCTACCGCTGCCCAGTAGGCACAATGAATCGCTTCGCGAAAGTCGCTGCGATCTGCCGCGGCCAGAGCTTCCTGGACCCAATGGCGCGCGTCGCTGGCTAGCGGCTCAATTTCCGCCCGAAATGCAGAGTTTTTGCCCGGCCTCGTCAGCCACTGAAACAGCACATAGAAGAGGAGCACCACCGCTACAAACAAAACTCCCCACGCGATGGCGTTTCCTGTTTTCTGATTGGTGTGCATGAAGCGAAACAGACGGAGCAAGTGCTCAAAAATCCAGCGGTTGATGCGCGCGCGGATCAGATCCCAAGCTGACGGGCCGGAAGCGTCCTGAAACTCGCCTCGACTGAGTACTGTCTTGAGTTTAGCTTCAGCTGGCGTGCGATCCACTGCATGGGCAGAATGGGACAGTATATTCGCCTGCTGCTCCATCAATCGCAGCCGAGCTTCCAATTGCGTCGCCAGGGGCTTTTTTGGGTCCCGTTCGATCTCTCGAAGCGCCTGGGAGATTTCTTTTGTCGAAACAGGATAGACGCGGTCGCCGTCCCGCACTGTCCAGGCATCGGGCAGCGACTTCCGGAGTTCCGCGATTTCCGCAGGATTCTTGATCGCTTTGGAGATATGTTCCAGTTCGTTTCGATACGCCTGCAGGTCAAGCTCGGTGGGAACTGCGCTTGCGGGATTCTCTCCCCTTGGGGCTTGGGCGCGAGCAGTGAGCGCAATCGCGCTTGCTATTAACAGCAAGGCCACCCGTCGCGACCATATTCCGAAACCGGCACGCCGTCGCGTCATCGGTACTATTGGACCCCTGGCAAATCGGCCAGCGGTCGCGGTGCATTCCCCAGCGAGTTCATCAGGTGCTGAATATCAAATCCTTCTTTTCTCACGCGCAAGTTGTAGTACATCAGCACCGCAGAAATTGTGCCAATCGGTCCCACAATCACTTGCGAGATGTATTCTGCCAGGTAGGAGTAAGCCATCACGCCCGTGGATACCTGGTGCTTGGCCATGGCCGCGGTGATCGTGAAAACCATCACCGGAAGTTGCAGCACCATCAACACCACATACGCCAACACAAAAACCAGCAGGAACAACAGGAACATTTGGCCCGCGTACCCCTTGGTCAGTTCCATGCTGCGTTCCATTGAAGCGATGGGCGATTCATCTTCCGCGATAGCCACGGGCACCGATACGGCTAGCCGGCACGCTAAATAGATCCCGGGAACGATCAAGAAGATTAGTCCAACCACCGTTGCCAAGCCGCTTAAGAGCAGAACCGCGATAACCGCGGCGATTCTTCCTTTCGCATTCCCGTAGGCATCCCGAACGCTTGTAGGCCGCCCTAAGCACAAGTCGGATACCGCGGACACGGTCGCCGCCTGCGCCAATCCCATCATGAGCAGGGACAGCAACCCGCCTCCGAAGGCGCCAGCAATCAGCCCGCCCAACATTCCCGGTGAGGCCAAGTTCGGGGCGCTCCCATGAAACTGGCCACGCTCGACAAGCAACACCCCAAACTTGAAAATCAATGTAAACAGGTAAGGAAGAGCAGTAATCCCAACGAATAACAAAAAGTTCTCACGGTAGAGGGTAAAAGTGCGGTCGAGCACCTCACCCAGGGTCATCGGGCGGAGATCAACACTGGCCATGGGTTCTCCTGACTGAACGTGATTGAGCGCATGTAAACATATTTGCACTGATAGGGCAAGGTCACCACAATAACAATTCGGTGCAGTGCTAGGAAAAAGTGACCAATAAACAAAGGCGGTGCTGCTCGGCTGGGGGAGGATGCAGCACCGCCTTATTGCTGGGGATGCGGATCTCTGGAGGAGATTCTGTTCCCCGTGGAAAGAACTAACCGCGCACGGTCAGAACCGGGCAAGTCGACTTGCTGACTACGTTGTAGGCGATCGTCAATGGCACATGCCCCGCCAGGCTCTTCCGAGCCTTGGCGCCCATGACGATCAGATCCGCTTTGCATTCCTTGGCGGCAATCAGGATTTCTTCGACAGCGGCACCAAAAGTTACGCGGAATTCAGGTTTGCACCAGTTCTCGGTTCCCGCCGGCATCAGTTGCTTCATACGCGCGACATTGATTTCGCGTTGCCGCGCCACGCTTTCCTCTGTGTAGGATGCCGCGCTCTCGATTACATGCAGCAGCGTGAGCTGGGCGTTATGTTCCTGCGCCAGGGAGAAAGCATGGGCCGCGGCGCGTTCCGCGCCGGGTCCGAAGTCGGTGGCAAACAGGATGTGATTCAGTTCGATTTCCTTGTCAACGGCGCCTTTCACGGCGGGGCCAACGGTTAATACCGCGGTCGTAGCCTGACGGAAGATCTCCTCCGCCACGGAGCCAATCAGGATTTTCTGCACTTTACCGCGTCCATGGGTTCCCGAAACCACGAGGTCGATCTCATGCTCCGCGATCATCTTCTCCAGGGTCGGCCAAACGTTGCCCTCTTCCATCAAAACTTCGTGAGGCACGCCGCGAAGCTTTCCAGAAATCAAAATGTCGGTAACGCCTTCTTCCGCTGCCTGCCGTACCTTCTCGTAAGTTGCTTGGGCCAGTTGCGGTTCCGCGAACTGAAACGGATCAGGCGTGATCACGTGAGTAAGATAAATCCGCGCATCGTAGCGCCGCGCGAGCGCAATGGCATAATCCAAAGCCCGATCAGATACTTCGGAAAAATCCGTCGTGACCAGGATTTTCGTCAGGGATACCCGTTTACTGATGTCACTTTTTTGTTCCTTATGCTCTACGACCGGTGGCATAACTTCCTCCTCGAACACACACTCCACGCGCACTGAAAACACCATCCATCGTCCACTTCTTGAAGTGCACGTTCCGTACCAGGAGCGCCACCGCTCACGTCGTTCGAAGCAAACGACTTGCCGCTCTTTTTTGCGAGAAATTGCATTCCCATGAGCCAACTTCCGCAAATTCCTGCGCCGATTCACCTAATGTTGTGTGGAAAATTCGACCGGGAGAACTCTGCAGCCGGCGGCTGTGAGTCGCGAAAAGGCAGGCCCAAAAAAGTGGCAGCGGTCAGCTTATTCGGAAGCCCGTAATCCGGGCGCTCGCATCGCACCTGCGACGCTTCGTTATAGGCTCGCTAACCGCTGCCGAGATCTTATTGTGGGCGTCCCTTTTTACGACGTATCCTTTCGAGCCTTCACCGCGAGCCCGACCGTCCTAAAAGGAACGCCCACTGCTCAGCCTTTTGACAATCGCTCCATTGCCTAATTGCTGAACGCAGTGGGAATATGCATCTGACCTTCCGTTTCGTGCCGTTTTGCACATCCTGTATCTTATTGCAACGGCGTGTCTTAAATTTCCCTCGGAGAAGGGCGAAGAGTGCTCCAACGCGTCCATGCGAGTTTTCACACTTGTGCGCGGAATCTCACGCACTGCTCGGTTGTCCATCACAGTTATTGCGGATTGGCCGTCTTGGCTGGCTCTTCTTCTTCGGTGTGGGACAGCCCAAACTTCTTCATTTTGTATCTCAGGGCGTCTCGACTGATATTCAGCAACTTTGCCGCCTTGATCTGATTGCCGTGGGATTGCTGCAGTGCTAACTCTACCAGTGCGTGCTCCACGTCCTCCAGTGACGTTCCGCCCTCTGGTATGGACAACGGCGGCAAGCGCCGTTTACCCGCAACGGATGGAGCTTCCACCGGAGGGGCCAAGGCGCTGTCGGTTGCCACTGGCCCGCTTCGCCCGCTGGCTACGGTAAAGGGCAGATCGTCGGGCTTTAACAGCTTACCTTCCTCCAAAATCATGGCGCGTTCCAGCGCGTTCTTCAGCTCGCGGACGTTACCCGGCCAATCATAATTCTGTATCAGCCGGCTGGTTTCCTCATTCAGGCCCTGGACCGCCTTGCGGAACTTGCGGTTATAGTGGGCAAGGAAAAACTCTACCAGGGGCAGAATATCTTCCTTCCTCTCGCGCAAAGCAGGCAAGTAGATGGCGATGATGGCCAGGCGATAATAAAGGTCCTGCCGGAAGCGGTTTTCGCGCACTTCCCGCTCCAAATCGCGATTGGAAGCGGCGATGACCCGCACGTCCACCTGGATGTCGCGGACGCCCCCTACCCGCCGGATGACCTGATCCTCGAGTACTCTCAGAAGCTTGGCCTGCAGCAAGGAGGACAGCTCGCCGATTTCATCCAGAAACAGCGTCCCGCCATCCGCGACTTCGAATAAACCCTTCTTCATGGCCTTGGCGTCGGTGAATGCGCCTTTCTCGTGTCCAAACAACTCTGCTTCCATCAGTGTTTCAGGAATGGCCGAGCAGTTGATGGCCACAAACGGGCGCTCCGCGCGGGAGCTGTGGTAATGGATCGCTTTCGCTACCAGATCCTTGCCGGTCCCGCTTTCCCCTTGGATCAAAATGGTAGTTGCTTCGCTCGCGGCGACTTTGTACACGAACTTCATCAGCTCGGTGATCTTGCGAGAGACGCCGATCACATCGTGGTAGCCTGCCCGGCGGCGCACTTCGTCTCGCAGCGACTCCACTTCCGTACGCAGCGCGCCTGCTTCCAGGGCATTCTGCAGGGTCACATTCAGTTCTTCGAAATTAATGGGCTTGCTGACGAAATCGTAGGCGCCGAGCCGGAGTGCCGCCTTCACGTCGTCCAGTTGCGGGTCCGCGGTCATCATGATGATGCTGCGTGTTTCCCCGGCCTGCTTTAATTTTTCCAGGACTTCAATGCCGCTGAGGTCGGGCAGGTGAACATCCAGAAGAACCAGGTCGACCGAGTCGTTCTGCAGAGCCTGCAGTGCGGCTTCCCCGTTTTCTGCTTCGAGCGTTTGGTAACCGAACTCCGCACACTTCTGGTTCAGCGCCCAGCGGACGAGCTTCTCATCGTCAACGATTAAAATCCTTTTTTGGGCCATTTCCCTACTACTGTATCACCAAACTAGTGACCAGAGGCTTTCGGGCGGCTGGGTTTGCGTCCCGCTTTGGGAAGCCAGACTCGGAACTGCGTGCCTTTGCCTTGCGCGCTACTTACTTCAATTCGTCCACCATGCGCCTGCACGATACTGTTGGCCAGCGACAATCCCAATCCTGTTCCTTCGCTGCGCGTCGTGAAGAATGGCTTGAAGATTCGGGGCAGCGCTTCCGCGGAGATTCCCCGGCCAGTATCGGAAACCTGCACAACGATAAATCCCGATTCCTCGCGCAATTCAATTCTGACTTGTCCCGTGCCCGAGATGGCCTGAATGCCATTCAACACTAAATTCAGCATAACCTGCTGCACCAGCGCCGGATCATGCTCCACCATCGGCAATCTGGGGTTTGGTTCGAAGGTGATCTGGATCGGCTTCGTGATCACTTGCTGCCGGGCCATCAGCACGGCCTGCTCAATGGTGGTGTTCAAATTGGCAGCATGGAAATTGGGTGGTCGCGGGCGCGCGTAAGAAAGCAGGTCGTTGAGAATCGCCTGGATCCGCAGGATCTCCCGGTGCACATCCCCGATTACCGCGCGGCTTGGGCTGGCCGAAGGCAATTCCTTGCCCATAATGTCGACCACTCCCGCAATCCCTGCCAGCGGATTGCGGATTTCGTGGGCCAAACCCGCGGCCAGTTCTCCCAAAGTGGCGAGGTGCTCGGCGCGGGCCATTTCTCGTGTGTGCAGTTCTTCGATTTCTTGCCGGTTCTGGTCCAGCCTTTCCACCATTTCGTTGAATTGTCTTCCTAACTGCCCGACATCGTCTTCGCGTTTTGCGAACGCCACGCGGGCGGTAAGATCTCCCCGCTGCACGCGCGCGATGGTGTCCATCAGTTGCTCCAGCGGGCGCTCAATCAGCACCAGCAGGACCGCCAGCAACACGAAGCAGAGAAGAATGGCGAAAAATACAGCGGAGATCAGGATCCACTGCACGTCCAGATTTTCTTTTGACCGAAGGGTCGCATGGATCGCCAGGATGCTTACAACCAGAACACCTACGATCGGGATGAATACCTTCCACTGCCAGCGGATACCCGTGGCCCACCGCACGAATTGGGGCAGTTTCATGTCCGTATCTCATCAAAGAGCCGCCCCGGAAGCAAGTCGCCTCGCGGTTCACACGCGAAAAACGTTTCGGCACAGGGCGCCGACTATTTTCCGGTCCATCTCCATTTTCTGCTCTAAAATCGACTCATTCCAGCTTTAGAATCGGTTCGAATCCTATTGGCGCAAGTATGGAGGCACTCGTGGCTACTCCAGAATCATTCGACCTCGTGGTCATCGGTTGCGGCCCTGCAGGAGAAAAAGGCGGCGCCCAGGCTGCTTATTTCGGCAAGCGTGTCGCTGTTATCGAACGCGCCACTGCGGTTGGTGGCAGTTGCATCAACACCGGAACGGTCCCCAGCAAAACGTTGCGGGAGTCCGCCTTGTATTTTTCTGGTCTGAAACAACGCGGTCTTTACGGAATCGATTACTCGCTAAGAGAGAATCTGACGGTGCACGATTTCATGCATCACGAACGCGCCGTCGTGGAAATGGAACGCAGCCGCATTCTCCAGAACCTAGAGCTTCACAAAGTCCAGTTCGTCCATGGTCAGGCGTCTTTCGAGGACGCGCATACGGTGCTGGTAGATGGCCCGGAAGGGAAGCGAAGCCTTCGAGCCGAGGTCATCTTGATAGCGACCGGTTCCAAGCCTCACCGTCCCGCTGAAATTGCCTTTGACGATATCCACACCTTCGATTCGGACACATTTCTGCACTTGGAGCGCATTCCCAAAAGTCTCGCGGTCATTGGTGGTGGGGTGATCGGCTGCGAATATGCCTCCATCTTCATGGCTTTGGGCGTCGATGTCACCTTGGTTGATGGACGCGATCAGTTGCTTCCTTTTCTCGATTCTGAAATCTCCAATCGGCTGCGCGATCGCTTCCTTTCGCTCGGCATGCATCTCTGGTTCAATGAACGCCCCGTGAAGGTGGAAAACCGCGCGTCCGGCGCTTGCCTGTTGATGAAATCCGGCAAAACTTTAGAGGTAGAGGCAGCATTATTTGCCGCGGGACGACGCGCCGCGGTCGATCAGTTGGCACTGGAAAAAGCTGGGCTCGCTCTGAATGACCGCGGTTACATTCCTGTCGACGAGAATTACCGAACTTCGGCGCTGGGCGTCTACGCCGCCGGTGACGTGATCGGCTTTCCCGCGTTGGCTTCTACGTCCATGGAGCAAGCGCGCGTAGCGGTATGCCACGCCTTTGGACTCAAGTATAAGCAGCGTGTAGCCTCGCTCCTCCCGATGGGTATTTACACGATTCCCGAAATTTCGGCTGCCGGCGAAACCGAAGCGTCCTGCAAAGAAAAGGGAATTGATTACTGCGTTGGCCGCGCACACTACGAAAACAACGCGCGGGGACATATCATCGGCGACACTGCCGGTATGCTCAAGCTGATTTTCTCGCCCAGCAATCGCAAGCTTCTGGGAGTGAGCATGATTGGCGAATCTGCTACCGAACTCATCCATATCGGCATGATGGTCCTCGACAACGGACTCACCATAGACGAATTCATCGAGCAGGTCTTCAATTATCCGACCCTCAGTGAAACCTATAAGTACGCCGCCTATGATGGCTTGGGGAATCTCTCCGGCCACAAACTCCGCGAAGGCTGACGATTTTTCGTCGCCGGAGTAAATCAGCTAACCCTGTCGAAGTGCATTGGGAGAACCGTTCGTTCGGAAACGGTGAAGCTCAGTCCATGGATGCCTTAAAGACTGCTTCACCTTTCGCTTTCTTCGGTGCAAAACCTGCGGTAAATTTCCTTGATGCTGCGCGCGCGTATCAGCCTCCTCTTTGTGCTTCTGAGCTTCGCTGCGGTTCTGGTGCTTCCAGACAGACCCAACGCGCATCCCGTGCAACCATCCTCCTACCTCGGCTTTGACCTGAACGATTACCCTGGCGACGACGCACTCCCCACCCTGCGCAAAACCTTTCAGTTCACCGGATACTGGCTAGGGCCGCCGCCCGGACAGAAGCGTACCTCATGGCTTGGAAAACGCTCGATCCTGCGTGCAAACGCTTTCGGCTTCGTTGTCCTTTACAATGGCAGGCTAACCAAGAATCTAAAGTCAAACTTGGACGCCAAACAAAAAGGTAGTTCGGATGCCGAGAGCGCCGCTGCGATCGCGCGACGCGAAGGTTTTCCAACGGGTACGGTCATTTTTCTGGACATCGAGGAGGGCGGTCGCCTGAGTCCCGCCTATCACGAATACGTTCACGCGTGGATCGATACATTGGCGCGTGCGCGCTTTTCCAGCGGGGCCTACTGTTCCGGCATCTCTTTGCCTGATGCACCCGGACAATCCATTACCACCGCGCAGGATCTTGTGGAGCACCTCGGCGGTCGCAAACTCACCTTGTGGATTTTCAATGATGTATGCCCGCCAGCTCCGGGCTGCGTGTTTCCCCAGAATCCGCCAGCGGTCGCGCAGGGCGGGATCGCTGCGGCAACGTTGTGGCAATATGCGCAGACCCCAAGGCAAAAGGAGCGCACCGCGAAGTGCGCGAGTACCTACAACGCGGACGGCAATTGTTACGCCCCCGGCGACGTGAACCATAAATGGTTTCTCGACGCGGACGTAGCAACTTCTCCCGATCCTTCCGCACCGCGGGAATAGCGCTAGGCTACGGCGGTTCTATCCCACTGCGATCGACACTTCATGAGTTCGCCTCGTGAGACGGCCCGGTAAGCCAGATTCAATTCAGTTGGTCGGATTCTCGGGAAACTTCTGATAGGGCAGGCGCACGCCATTGATGACCAACTGGTCTGCGCGAATCTGTGTCGGGGGCTCAAACCCCACCGCACCGCCAGCGGCCACATAGTCATCCTGATCCACACCGTCGCCGCTCACTCCGAGTCCGCCCACCAAAACGCCATTCCGGTACAGCCCCACGCTGCCCGGAAAGAACACAATGCCGCTCCGATTGGTGTTCGGCGCACCCGCCTGAAATCCCTGTGTGCACGGATTCGCGACATCTTGCAGGTACAAATTGAAGAATGGGCCGGGGCTGCTCCCATCAATGCCTGGGGGAAAAAACGGCTGAGCGCCGAAGCTGATTGTTCGATTGGTTATCGCTGTTCCCATCGGTACCTGATTCAGATCCGCGGCGGTTCGCGACGCGCTGTTGAAATAGGTCATGTTTCGCGCCTTCGTTGCCGCGACATCAATGCTGAACACGGTGGAATCCGTCATCCGGCGAAGCCCGATGATTGTGCCGTCCAGATCGGCCACAGCGATCACCATCTTGGCCCTCGACCCCAATGGCAAACGGATCGCAGCGCGAGTCTGATTCGCGGTAGTTTCCGCGTTGTTTAGAATTCCTTGCACATCCGCGACACTGAGTCCACCGAGTGGTCCCGGGGCGGGTGCCACCAGATCACCTTCCGGCGGTTGGCCGGCGCTTGCCGACGGTCCTGCGAAAAAGGTTCCCGTGAAGGTACCGGGATGCACCCCCGCGGGGGCCGAAGTTTGGTTCACAAACGGCAGCGCGATGCCGCCTAGAAAAATCACTCCTGGTGGTGCGGGTGTCGGACCAAAACCATTCGATGTTGCGGCCACAAACGCGGCATACTCGGCAACATCAGATGGCACGCCTGCTACTCCCGCTCCGCCGACCACCACGCCGCCACGAAAGATCGGCACCCCCCCCGGATTCACTGCGTTGGGGTCACTGTCCTGCAAATCCGCTTTGCCGGTGATGATGCCCAGTCCCGTACCACCACTAAGGGACAGCGACGGTTGCACCGCCTTGCCCGGCAAAAAGTTCGTAGAAAGCGTGCATCCTCGGTTGGTGTTCTCTATTCCGTAAAGAGCCGCATTACCGGTATCTGTCACGCCCGGAGGAAAATGGATACCGCTGATGAAGCGAACGGTGCGCGAAGAAAGCGGGGCTTGATCGTTGCTAAAGTACGCCCCCGTTCTCGCCAACGCCACCGCCAGATCGTTCACGTCGACCGCGGCGCCAAAATTCCCAATATCGGTTGCGGCTGCACCGGGCTTGCGATACACCCCAAGAACATTGCCCCCGCGATCCACCACGCCGATCACCATCGTGTCGGAATCGGACGCCTGCGCCGCGGCTTGCACGATATTTTGGACATCCATGATGCTGAGTGGCGCCGCGGTTGCCGGTGCTGTGGCCGCCACGTTCGAGGTAGGCGCAACGCTGCCGCAACCCACCATCAACGTCGTCAGGGCCACGGTTATGCCCAAGGCCAGGAGCATAGCCCAAATCAAAGTGCCGCGTCGTTGCGCGTAAGCGCGCCGGGATTCCACAGGTCTGCGTAGGGCGTGTTCCATCAATGGTTACTCTTGTTCGTAACACGCGCTCCAATCGGTCTACAATCGCCTTTCTGCTCTCCTATGTGAATCGGTGACCCCTGAACTAGAACGTTATCGACTATTCGCATCGGCTCGCGAAAAAGGTTGCTGTGTCGGCGCGAATCCTGTTTAGTTAACGGAGATTGCGGACCCATTCCTGGTTGTTGTCTTATTTGCATGCGCCACCTCGCTCCGTCAATCGCGACCGTGTGTCCCGGGGGGCTTTGTCTCCTGCTCCTTGCCGGTACATTTTCGCCTTCGCGTGCACAATCACCGGATTTTCCCCAGGCGCCTTCGGTCAAAACCTCGACGCAATCTGCTCCCGTCAAGCGCATTCCACGCGAGCAAGCGCTCACAACCGCGGCGCTCGATGGTGTCGTGCGCGAGCAAACAACTCCGTCCAGTTCGCGGCCTATTGCAGGGGCGCGGCTGGCCTTGCGCAACACGCAAACTACCACAACCACGGCTGTACTTTCCTCTGGAGATGGTGTGTTTCGCATCTTCCCTCTACCGCCGGGCTCCTACGAACTACACGTAGAAGCGGAGGGATACGCCCCGTTGATAATCCCTATCCCTTCACTCAACGCCAACGAAGTGCTGACTTTGGAAATCTCACTGGCACCCTCGCCCGATACCACGATGCGTTCTAGACTCCCCCGCGAACCCGAACTTGGGCCACCGCTCCCCGCCGAAAATCCTCCGCCACAGGGAAGCTATCGCGAGCTTCGCCACCGTCTGGACGCTGATCCCAACTACATTCTGGAGCTCGCTCCCGACGTTTTGCCTCCCGTGGCGGACGTATTCAACACCGTGCCCAATCGTTGGGAATTGCCTCAGCCTGACTACCGTCGTTATGCATCAATAGACGACGCGATTTACGCGAAACCGCACTGGTATGACCCTTTCAATCACAATCGCTTCAAGGCGGATGAGCCGATCTGGCCTGAGCTGTTTGGTCCGCAGGTCTTCCTGAACTTCACTGGCACGGCAGAAACATTTTTGGACGGACGCCGCGTACCCACGCCTACGGACGTGAGTCCCGCGCGTCCTGGTAGCCCGGGTTTCTTCGGCCATGGCGACCAGTTCTTTCTCGATCAAACCTTCCTCTTCTCGTTCGATCTCTTTCACGGCGACACTTCCTTCAAACCGGTCGACTGGCGCGTCCGTATCACACCAGAAGCGAGTCTGAACTATCTCGATGTACAGGAATTAGGCGTCGTCAGCCCCGATGTGCGCAAGGGCACCACACGTTTCGACGATCATCTCGGCCTGCAGGAAGCTTTCGTCGAGGTGAAACTCCACGACCTGAGCCCGAATTATGATTTCGTTTCGGCTCGCGCTGGAATTCAGCAGTTCAATGCCGATTTTCGCGGCTTTCTTTTTGTGGACGAGCAGCCCGGCTTGCGCATCTTCGGCGACTGGCATAGCGATCGCATCGAATACAACGCGGCCTATTTCAATTTACTGGAGAAAAATACCAACAGCGGCTTGAATACCTTCCAACTTCGGCAACAGCAAGTCGTAATCGCCAATATCTACCTGCAGGATTTCTTTTTTCCCGGTTACACCGCGGAGTTTTTAGGTGCCTGGAATAAAGATGATCCCAGCATTCATTTCGACGACAATGGTTTCCTCGTTCGGCCCGCTCCCATCGGCAATGTCATCAATCAAGGCTTCGGTGCCATACCGCACGGTATTCGCGTCGGCTATTTCGGTTGGCTCGGCAGCGGGCACATCAAACGCCTAAACCTCACGCATGCTTTTTATGAAGCCGCGGGCGAGGATACGTTCAATCCCATCGCCGGGCGCCGCGTTACCGTCAAAGCACAAATGGCTGCGGTGGAACTCTCGTTGGACCGCGATTGGGCGCGCTACCGCGTTTCCACGTTTTATGCCTCGGGTGACAGCGATCCGCGCAGCGGCCGCGCCAATGGTTTCGATTCCATCATCGATTTGCCCAATTTCGCCGGAGGCATCTTCAGTTTCTGGAACCGCGAAGCGATTCGTCTGACCGGTACCGGTGTGGCGCTCACGCAAGATGGCAGCCTTCTTCCCAACATGCGCTCCAGCAAGGACGAAGGCCAGGCCAATTTTGTCAATCCCGGGATTTTCTTGATTAATGCCGGGGCGGACTTTAACATCACGCCGAAACTGAAGGGCTTCGCCAATTACAATTTTCTTCGCTTCATGCGCACCGAGCCAATCGAATACACTTTGTTCCAATCTCCGGTTCGTCACACCATCGGCAGCGATCTCGGGGTTGGCGTGGAATATCGTCCACCGCTTTCGGAAAATCTTGTGCTCACGGGCGGGGCCGCCATGCTTCAACCGGGGCAGGGTTTTCGCGACATTTACACCGGACGCACGCAATTTTCGATTTTTGGCTTGGCGAAGTTTACGTTTTAAGGACTCGCATGCTTGACGTCGCAAAATGCAGAGGATGGGTGAGGACTCGGTGGACTCCCGGCGCGCGATCCGCGCTCGGGTTCGCTATGGAGGCAACCTTTCTACTCCTTCTGATCTTGGGCCCGCGAACGATTTCCCATGTGGCAGCGGACGACGGTTCTTTGCGCGGAGAATCGGAGGAGGAAGCCAGACGCAAATCCGCAGGTTGTGTAACGTGTCACACCACTACGGATGAAGCGACGATGCATCCCTCCAAAGCGGTGCACCTCGGTTGCGCCGATTGCCATGGAGGCGATTACACTGTTTCTATCGCGCCTGGCACCGTGCCAAATTCTGCGGCATACGCCTCCGTCAAAGAAAAAGCCCACGTGCAGCCAGGCGACCCTGAATTCAAGAATCGCTCCGCAATTCCAGAACGTGCCTACACCAAGTGGTTAAAAGAACCCGCCGAGTACATCAAATTCGTCAATCCCGGCGATCTGCGTGTTGCTGCGGAGACCTGTGGAAGCGCTGGTTGTCACCCCGGCGAAACGCGCGCCGTGTCGACGAACATGATGACTCACTCGGGATTTTTGTGGGGCGCCGCGCTCTACAACAACGGTGGCTACCCTTATAAGAACGCTCATTTCGGCGAAAGCTACGACCGCAACGGCACTCCGCAATCCCTGCGAACCTTTCCGCTGCCCAACGCCGACGAGACCAGGGACAAAGGCGTGCTTCCGGAATTGGTGCCCCTCTATCGCTGGGAACAGTCACAGCCCGGCAATATTCTTCGCGTGTTCGAACGGGGCGGAGAAAAAAAAGCCGAACTTGGCAACCCGAATCGCGAGGAATCTCCGGGCAAGCCCGACGATAAGCTCAGCGATCGCGGCTTCGGCACCGAATTGCGCACCGACCCCGTTTTCCTGGGTCTGCAAAAGACGCGTCTTCTTGATCCCATCCTCTCGCTTCCGGGCACCGACGATCATCCAGGGGATTACCGTTCCAGCGGCTGCTCCGCTTGTCACGTGATCTACGCCAATGACCGCGATCCGGCGCATTCCAGCTTTTACGCCCAGTACGGCCACTCCGGCTTTAGCGCCTCCGTCGATCCCACAATTCCCAAGAATGAATCCGGTCATCCCATCAAGCACGCGTTCACCCGCGCCATTCCTTCCAGCCAATGCATGATTTGCCATGTCCATCCCGGTACAAACATGGTCACCACCTATTTCGGACTGACCTGGTGGGACAACGAAACCGATGGCGAAAAAATGTATCCCGCTCGTCAACACAATCCCAGCGAGGAAGAACGCTACCAGGCATCGCTACGCAATCCGGAGGCGGCCGCCGCGCGTGGCCTGTGGAGCGACGAAAAATTCCTGGAGCAAACTGGCAGCCCTGCATTTAATGCGCAATTGAAAACCACGCAGTTCGCCGACTTTCATGGCCATGGCTGGCTGTTTCGCACCGTCTACAAACACGACCGAAAAGGGAACTGGCTCGACAAAGACGGCAAGCAAATCGCGTTCGACGATCCGCAGCGCTTGCAAAAAGCCGTACACCTTGCGGATATCCATCTAGAAAAAGGGATGCAGTGCGCCGACTGCCATTTCGCGCAGGACAATCACGGGACCGGTAAGATTTATGGTGAACCGCGCGCCGCCGTAGAAATCGATTGCGTCGATTGCCACGGCACTATTCAACATACCGCCACGTTGCAAACCTCCGGCCCCGCCGCAGCCGATGCGCTTCGCCCTGGTGACCGCCGCGGCCGTCGCCTCGATGCCTTACGAACGCCATGGGGCCTGCGCCGTTTCGAATGGCGGGGGCCCAAGCTGTTTCAGCGTGCCATGACCGATGAGCATGAGGAATGGGAGGTCGTCCAAACCAAAGACACCATCACGCCGGGCAACCAGCACTTCAGCATGAAATCATTTCGCGCCAAGCTGATGAGCAAAGACGGGCTTGCGCTGACACAGGTTCCTGCCGACGATTCGCATTTGGCACATGGCAACTCCTTGATGACCTGCTACTCCTGCCATTCTTCCTGGGCCCCGACCTGTTTCGGCTGCCACCTGCAGATGACCGCCAACGCGCGGCGTCCCATGCTGCACAACGAAGGGCTGCTCACCCGGAACTACACCAGTTACAACTTTCAGGTACTGCGCGACGATGCATACTTCCTGGGCGTCGATGGCACGGTTACCGGTCATCGCATTGCCCCGGCACGCTCCTCCTGTGCCGTACTTGTTAGTTCGCAAAACGCCAATCGCGAATGGCTCTATTACACGCAGCAAACCATTTCCGGCGAGGGTTTTTCCGGACAGGCCTTCAGCACTTTTGTGCCCCATACAGTGCGCGCCACGGAGACCAAGGAATGCACGGACTGCCACGTTTCAAAGGCCAACGACAACAACGCCTGGCTTGCGCAGCTTCTCTTGCAAGGCACCAACTTCATGAATTTCATAGGACGGTATGTGTACGTTGCCACCGGCGGTCACGGCTTCGAAGCTATTGCGGTCGCCGAGCACGACGAACCAGAGGCCATCTATGGCAGCGACCTGCATCGCGTCGCATACCCTGACGATTACAAGAAGTTCCTAGCTCACAACCGTCACCTTTCAGCCGTTGCTCGGCACGAAGGCAACGTGCTGGACATCCAGGCGCGCGGCGAATATGCCTACGCGGCTACAGGCAAGGGTGGTCTGCGTGTGTATGACATCGCCAACGTCGATAACAAAGGCTTCTCCCAACCCGTGACCACGGCGCCCGTCTCCCCTCTCGGCCAGCGCTTTTATCTCCCCACTAAAAACGCGGTAGCGGTCGCGTCGCCGACGACCTTGGGCGTCGACCCGCTGCGCAAGCGTATCGCGGAAAATGAAGAACAGCCCATTCACCTGCTGTACGGGTTTCTGTATGTAGCCGATACGGAAGAGGGCCTGGTGATTGTCGGCAATCCCGAGCTGAAATCGAAAAGCCCTGGCGTCGGCACGCTGCTCGACGGCGATCCCACCAACAATTTCCTGAAGCGCGGCCTCTCCTTTAATCCTGGCGGCGCTTTAACCGGTGCGCGTCGCATTATAATTGCCGGCACGTTCGCCTATGTCTTAACCGACAAGGCACTTGTTGTCGTGGATCTCGATAACCCGCTCGCTCCCAAGATCACCTCCACGATTGGGGCTCCATTCCTCAACGATCCGCGCGGCATCGCGGTGCAATTCCGCTACGGGTTTGTGGTCGATCACGACGGCATGAAAGTTCTCGACGTCACCGATCTCGCGACGCCTAAGCCTGTGTCGCAGGTCCGAGTGCCCTTCGAAGACGCCCGGAACGTTTATGTCGCGCGCACCTACGCGTACGTGTCCGCAGGCAAGCAAGGCGTGGCCATTGTCGATGTCGAGCAGCCAACCGCACCCAAGCTCGATCAACTGTTCACCGCGAACGGCCAGATGAATGATGTCAACGACATCAAAATTGGCATGGTCGCTGGCAGCGCTTTCGCCTTCGTGGCCGACGGCAAAAATGGTCTGCGTGTACTGCAGATCGTTTCACCCTTCGACGATCCGGCGCACTTTTCCGGCTTCAGCCCGCGACCCACGCCGAAACTGATCGCCACTGCCCACACGAACGGTCCGGCGCTCGCTATTTCCAAGGGCATTGATCGCGATCGCGCCATCGACGAATCCGGCAATCAACTGGCTGTTTTTGGCCGCCGTGGCGCTCGCCCTCTGAACCACGCAGAATCCCAGGGACTGTATCTACGCAACGGCACGCTCTACACGGTCAGCGACGAAGTCGACTCAATCCAGGCACCACCGACAGCGACCACTTCCCGGAACGCCTGGTGGTACCAGGTCTTCGATCGTCTAGAAGGCCGCTGAGCGTTGTGCCCTATGCAGCACCGCTATCGCTTTTTCTTCGCATGAAAGTTTTTGCTTGTTGACTCGGCCAACTCCTTCATTTGCAATCCATTCCGATATCTAACGTCTTTCCTGTGAACCTTTTACCCTCTCGTGGCATCTTATATACTGATAACAGTTTGTTCACGCTTTCCACGCATAGCACCCATTAATATTTTTCGTGGGGCCGCACCCCAGAACGAAGGTAAGGTGTGAGCGTGGGGCGTTTTCGAGCGCTTTTTGGGCTGGCGTTCGCGGAAAGCGAGTAAAGGAGCAATTACCCCTATGACCAAGCAGTATCTTCTGGCCAGCGACTTCGACCAGACGCTCAGCTTTAATGACTCGGGCGTGGCCTTGAGCGAACTCATCGGCTTTCACGGCTTTCACGACAAAGTGAAAGGCCTTGCCAACATCAATCTCGTCCAACAGGGCGCCGAGCTTTCTTACTTGATCCTGCACGACCCGGACTTCCGCCGCGTTCGCCGCGAACATCTTATTGAGACCGGCAAACGCATCCGCTTGAAGCACGACGTGGACCTGTTTGCGCGTTCACTCGCCAGCCTTTCTGACGGCTACGAGTTTTCTTTCTATGTGATTTCCGCCGCGCCCCAGGAGATCATTCAGTCCGCGCTTGAAGGTATCGTGCCCGCGGACCACATCTTCGGTACCCGCTTTCGCTTCAATGAAGCGACCGGCGAGGTGGAGTCCATCCTGCGGGCCACCGCAGGGTGGGGCAAAATCACGGTCCTCGAGGAACTCCGTTCCGAACTCGGGATCAGCCACGACCACATCATTTACATGGGCGACGGCAGCTCCGATTTGCCGGTGATGATGCATGTCAATCAATATGACGGCCTCACGATCGCGGTTTCCGAGGCGAAATTCATCACGCGTGTCGCGCGCCGCACGGTCTTGAGCGACAACGCCATGAGCGTGCTTGTTCCCGTCCTCGAAGAAGTGCTTCGCTGGGATTCCCCCATGATCCGCCGCTTCTTCGCCACCCGCGGCCTCAATCTTCGTGAGTGGGACAAGATGCGCACCGACATGCTCACCATCGACGAAAGCTCCAGACCGGCGCCGGCCGCCGCTCAGTAAGCTGTTTTCGTTTGGGTTTCCGCGTAGGGGCACAGCACTGCTGGGCCCCATGTCCGCAAGATCTAGCGATCTATTTGCCAGTCCCCCTTCGCAGCAGAAATCCCACTAAGTTTGTTATGCTTTTGGTCCATCCTGGAGGAATCCTATGGCTCGCAAAAATATTCTCATGCTCGTTGGCGATTACGTCGAAGATTACGAAGTGATGGTGCCATTCCAGGCGCTGCGGATGGTTGGCCATAACGTGCACGCGGTGTGTCCGGGGAAAAAATCCGGCGAAGTAGTACGCACGGCGGTCCACGATTTCGAAGGTGACCAGACCTACTCTGAAAAGCGCGGCCACAATTTCGCCCTCAACGCCACCTTCGACAATATTGGCCCGGAAGAATACGACGCTCTAGTCATCCCTGGCGGCCGTGCCCCAGAGTACATGCGCCTGAATCCCCGGGTGCTGGAGATTGTTCGCCATTTCGCGTCGGCGAATAAGCCGATTGCCTCGATGTGCCATGGCGCGCAAGTCCTCGCCGCCGCAAATGTGCTGCGTGGCAAGACTTGCAGTTGCTATCCGGCCGTCTCGCCGGAGGTAAGTCTCGCGGGGGGAACCTTCGCCGACATTGCCATGACCGAAGCCGTTATCGACGGCAACCTCGTCTCCGCGCCCGCCTGGCCCGCGCATCCCGCGTGGCTCTCCAAATTCCTCATGGTCCTGGGCACCCGCATTGATCTCTAGCGCCTGCTTGTAGCATGATCAACATGCCGGCCTGCAGGCACAGCGCTACGTTCCTTTCCTCTTGACAATCTAGGAGAACGGAATCTATATTCCTAGTGCGTCTAGGAGAATCCGCTTTTGGACAAGCAACTGGAACTTCTGCAAGGCACCCTCGACATGCTGATCCTCAAGGCGGTTTCCCTCGGTCCCTTCCACGGCTACGGCATTCTCCTGCGCATTCAGCAAATCTCGAAAGGGCGCCTCGAAATTCAGCAGGGTTCTCTCTATCCCGCGCTGTATCGTCTGGAAGACCAAGGCTGGATCGCCAGCGAATGGGGTGAGTCGGAAAATAATCGCAAAGCCAAGTTTTACCGGCTCACCGCCGCAGGCAAGCGCAAACTGCAAACCGCAACCGAAAACTGGAATCGCATGGCCGACGTCATTGCGGGTATCCTGCGCACTACGCCGAACGAAGTATGACGTTGTGGCATCGCCTTCGCTCCTGGCACTGGTAGCCTGCTATCTGCCGGCTCGCCGGGCTTCGCGCGTTGACCCCATGGTTGCGCTACGCCACCAGTAGTCCGTCGCCACTCCAAGACCTATAAGGGAAGACTCGCCACACAAGATTAACCCTCCGCTTCGATTTTCTTTGTGATTCCTGCGCTTCCTAATTCCTGCTGTATCCCGCATAATCGTTTGTTTGCTATTCCACTCTGAGGCGACTTTAGCACCATGGCTAACATCAACGTGAAGAAAGGCGTCATCGGCATTCTTACCGGAGGAGGCGACGTTCCGGGTCTGAATCCCGCCATTCGCGCGGTAACCCTGCGTGCGATTCACGAAGGGTATGAAGTGATCGGCATCCGGCGGGGCTGGGCGGGGCTCGTCGAAATCGTACGCGACGAAAAGTACGACAATTCCAATAATTTCCAGCGCCTCACGGAAGACGAGGTGAATCGCGCGGGCCGTACCGGAGGCACCTTCCTGCATTCTTCGCGAACCAACCCGGGTCGCGTCGGCAAGAGCAGCGTCCCTGATCACCTTAAATCGCAGTACAACGCCGAGAAGAACGATCTCACCCCAGAAGTTCTGAAGAACCTCGCGTGGCTCGGAATCGAATACATGATTCCTATTGGTGGAGACGACACTCTTAGCTACGGCGTCCGGCTGCACAACGAGGGTGTGCGCGTTGTGGCGATTCCCAAGACCATGGACAACGACGTGCCCGGCACCGATTACTGTATCGGCTTCAGCACCTGCATCACGCGTACCATTCAGATGACCAACTCGCTGCGTACTTCTGCCGGCTCTCACGAACGCTTCATGGTCCTGGAAGTTTTCGGCCGCTATGCGGGCTTTACCGCGATGCTTCCCACCATGGCGGGCGCCGCCAATCGCTGCGTGATCCCCGAGCATAAGTTCAAAATTGAGCAGCTCACGGAGCTTCTGGTGCATGACCGCAACCGCAATCCCAGCCGTTATTCCATCGTTCTTGTTTCGGAAGGAGCAATGTTCGAAGGCGGCGAAATGGTTTTTCAAAGTGGTTCAGCGGACGCGTTCGGCCACAAGAAGCTGGGCGGCATCGGGGATCTGGTTGCCGAAGAGCTCACCGAACTTTCCCCGAAATTCAACAATGGCAAGAAAATCGACTGTATCGCCCAGAAGCTCGGCTACCTGGTTCGCTGCGGCGACCCCGACGCCATCGACTCCATTGTCCCCATGGCTTACGGCAACCTTGCCCTGGATCTGCTACTCAATCGTATTCACGGCCGGCTCGTCGTCCTGAAAAATGGCCGCTACGACAACATCCCGATTGATACCGTCACCGCCACCAAGAAAGTCATCAATGTGAAGGAGCATTACAGCACCGAACGGCTTCGCCCGGTCTACCAAAGCTTCGAAATGAAGCCTCTCTTCCTGATGACCAGCGAGCTCAGCTAACGCTGCCGGGGGTGCCGGGGGTGCCGGGGGAGCGCCTCTTGCGCCCCCCCTTTCTTTCGGGCATTCTTGCTACTCGAATTCCGCTACCACCGCCAGGTAGGTTTCGAAGGTGACTTGTGGAAGATCCGTTGGTCGCTAGTCCTCCTCCCACCTCCGCGCCTCACACTATCCAGCACCACCACGCTCTGCTCGTGGATTCCAGCCCTGAAGTGAATCAGCTTCTGAGTAATCTTTTCGATCACGACGAATGGGACGTCCACCACGCAAAAGAAAATCAAGACGCACTCGAGCTTGCTCGCCAATACCCCTACGACCTGATCATCACGGGCGAGCGCACCACCGGGCAGGAAGACATCGAACTGTTGCGCCGTCTTCGCCTTGTTCGTCCACACACGCGACTTATCATTCTCACCGACGAGTTCACTCCCGGCGACGTCCTCAATTCCATCCGTGAACACGCCTTCAGTTATTTCACGCGTCCTTTTTCTACCGAGAAGTTTGCCGAGATGATCCGCATCGCCATGAGCGAGCCATTTTGGGACGACGGCATCGAGATTCTCTCGGCCACTCCGCATTGGGTGCGCCTGTGCGTCCGATGCGACGTAGTCGCCGCGAACCGTTTACTGCAATTCTATCGAGAGTCTTCGGACTTACCTGATGCGGAAAAGGAAGAGGTGGCTACCGCGTTCCGGGAGATCTTACTAAACGCTATGGAACATGGCGGCAACTTCGATCCCACGAAGCACGTGGAGGTCTCCTATGTACGAACACGCCGCATGATCATCTGCAAAGTGAAGGATCCGGGCACCGGTTTCTCCCTGGAGGAACTGAAACACTCTGCGCTTTCCAATCCTCCGGACCAACCGTTCCAGCATATGGAAGAGCGGGAAAACCGCGGCATGCGCCCCGGTGGCTTCGGCATTCTCATGACCAAGAAGCTGGTGGACGATCTGATCTACAACGAGAAGGGCAATGAAGTGCTGCTGGTGAAATACCTCGATCGTCGCGCGCCCGCGCCGGAACCCGCGAACGTGACAGCAAACACCTAGTGTTCATTTCAAAGAGTGTCCGGAGCAGACTGCGTTTCCGCGGAACGACAAAAGGCGGAACAGCCAGTACTGCACTGTTCCGCCCTCCGTCCAACTCTTTCCGCACTCAGCTGGGTCCTAACCGAAACGTTACGGTGACGTTCAGCTGTACCGGAACTGGCTCATCGTTTAGGTACGTTGGTTCATATTTCCATTGCCGAACGGCATCCATCGCCGATTGAATCAACAGGGGCGGCCCAGACACTATTTTTGCTTCGACTACATTCCCATGCTCATCGATGATGGCGTCTACGATCACTGTGCCCTGCATGTGTGTCTGCAATGCCAGCAGCGGATATCTTGGCTCCACGCGGGAAATGAGCTTGGGCTCTTTCACGCGCCCGCCTACTCGCACTGGCGCCTTCGGCCCTTTTTCCTTCAGGATGACCGGTGCTGGAACCGCGCCCGTTCCGCCAATTACTCCACCGAGCACGCCTCCCATGGACCCGCCCGCTACGCCGCCAGGGACGCCACCGGCAACTCCGCCGGTGCCCTCAACGTCCGGGATAGGCTCTTCTTTCAGCATCTGCACTTGCTTCGGAATCACCGTAGGCGCAATCAATTTGCCGGCATTCTCGAATACTCGGTGCACCGGGGCGGCCTTAATTAGGGGGGCTGTCGCAGGTGGCGGCGGAGGTGGCGGGGGCGGCGCAACGAGAAATGTGGATGCGAATCCTTTCAAGTCGATGGTGTCGGTAAAATACAATCCGGCAAAAACGGGGACCAGCAAAATCACAGCATTTACCGTAAGGCTGATTATTGTGTCCATCAGCCGCGAACTGCTCTTCATGCGGTTATATTCCAGCATCGAGGATTGAAACGAGCCCTCGGCCGGTCGCGCAGGTCGTACGACAGCAGTCGGCGCTTCCGCCACTGCAACTTGCTTCACAACTTTTGCTTTTATTTGTTTCCCGGGTTTTACGGCTTCTTCGGGAGGTACTTCGATATGGGTGGACGGAGCCATAGCCTTAGCCTCCGTCGTTATGAGCGCAAATTCCGTGCCAGGACGCCCACCTTCTAACTAATTGTAAAATTTAAGGTTAGGGATGCTGTTTAAAGCCTTTGCGTCACTTCGCCCAAGTTTCCTCCCCAACCTTGCGTCAGGTCGCTCAGCTCTCTTGCTACCGATTTGGGAGCTTTGTGCCACCGTCGCTACATAATTTTCGCCCGTTCATTTCCTCCGTTCCAGCTACGTGCAGGCGGAAAACATCCCACCACGCCAACTGGCAAATGACAATTCAATCTCTTCGCCTATGGGAGTGTGTCTCCTCTACCTCATATCCTTGCCTTCCGCTTACACATGAGACCTGCGTAGAATCCATTTGAGGTGACATGATGGAACACAGACGCTTAGGCAAGAATGGTCCACAGCTTTCTGCCGCGGGGCTTGGCTGCATGGGTATGTCCGAATTTTATGGAGCCCGCGATGACACCGAATCCATCGCAACGATTCACCGCGCCATTGAACTGGGCATCAACTTTCTCGATACTGCTGACGTTTATGGCTATGGCGACAATGAGATTCTGGTAGGCAAAGCCATCCAAGATCGCCGCGAAAAAGCTTTTCTAGCCACAAAATTCGCCATCATTCGCGACAAGGCCAATCCCAGTGTGCGCGGCGTCAGCGGAAAGCCCGAATACGTTCGTTCCTCGTGCGAAGCCAGCCTCAAACGGCTCGGTGTCGATACCATTGACCTTTACTACCAGCACCGGGTCGATCCCAAAACCCCCATCGAGGAAACCGTCGGTGCCATGGCTGACCTTGTCCGCGAAGGAAAAGTCCGCTTCCTCGGCCTTTCCGAAGCTTCTCCCGCCACCATTCGGCGCGCCCATGCCGTTCATCCCATCGCCGCGCTCCAGACGGAATACTCGCTCTGGACACGCGATCCCGAGGACGAAATCCTTCCCACCACGCGCGAACTCGGCATCGCGTTCGTCGCCTACAGTCCGCTCGGTCGTGGTTTTCTAACCGGCCAGATCAAAAAATACGATGATCTTGCGCAGGACGACTACCGCCGGATGTCCCCGCGTTTCCAAGGCGAAAACTTCCAGAAGAATCTGAACCTGGTCGCGCGCGTCGAAGAAATCGCCACAGAGAAAAAATGTACGCCCGGGCAACTCGCTCTCGCATGGCTCCTGGCGCAAGGTCACGACATCCTGCCCATACCCGGCACCAAGCGCCGCAAGTACCTGGAAGAAAACGTCGTTGCGCTGAATGTGAAACTTTCTGCCGATGATTTGCGCCGCCTCGAGGAAGTAGCCCCAAAGGGTGCCGCTTCGGGACAACGCTACCCGGAGCACATGATGACTCTGGTCAACGGCTAATCGGGAGTGCGGCGCGAGCTACCGCCCGGTACCCTGCAACGCAGGCAACGTGTACGTGGCCCTTACTTCTTTCCGTTTTGCCCAGTCGTGATACGTGTGGCACTCGAAGCATCGTGACTCCGCGTGCTCCGGGCCCGGTGTGTGGCACGTTTTGCAGTTTGCAATACCCGGTACCAAGATGTCGCTGGTCTCCGTGCTCGTCAGCGCCTTGGTGTGGCAACTTGCACATGAAAATCCACGATGTGCGTCGTGGCTAAATGTCGCGTGCGGCAGCCATTCCTCCCGCGTTCCTGCGGGAGCGATCTTTGGCAAAGGCGGAAGGACATTCCGCGATCCACCGGAACTGACTTGTAACCAGGTCGCCGTGAAAATCGCCGTCTCCGGTAGCGGCCCGGCCCAGCCGGCCGCGACAGGGTCGGTCATGGTCACGAATCCAGAAAGCGCATGGCACTGTTTGCAGGTCTTGCGCCAAAGCAGCAGCTCCGCATCCGCAGTTCGCTCCGCAACCCATTGTGCTGGCGTCAGCACCCGCACTTCCGGCGGGATCGGTTTTCCGGTCAAATCGCGTTTGGGCTCGCGTACTACCCGCACTTCACTCGGATGCGCCTGAATGTACTCCCGGAATTTCTTCACTAAAAACGCATGCACCATCTGCGGCGTGTCATGCGGCACACCCTCTTCGAAACGCTTATCAAACGTCAACAGATGGCACCCTGAGCACGCGGTCGCAAATTCCACCGGACGCATCCGCTCTCTTCCATTGCCCCGCGAATACGGTTTTAACGTGGACATGATCTCCGCATTGTCCGCGCCCTTTTCTCGATGTGATTGATAACTGGCCGGTTCCGGATGCTGTGATACCGCATACTTCCACTCGGCGTCATAGTTCCGGTGGCAATCGGCACACTCAAGTTGCACCAGGGGTCCATTCGGACCCTGGCGAATCCGCTTCATGTGGATTGCGTGGTTCAACCGAATCGTACCTGGGTCTTTCGCACCCGCGCGCAACACCGCAAATTCCGGATGCCCGTCCTCAAAGCTGCGGATGTTCGCTGCATACCGCACCGGCCCACTCGTCACGCGCAGGCTGCTGTGGCATTCGGCGCAATCTTGATTGCTGGCCGCGCGCAACATCACTCGTCCGCGATGCTCGGTATGACATGTTGCACAGCGGGGTACCGCGCTCGCGATTTGATTCTCGTGATGCATCGGGCCATCGTGGCAAGCCCGGCAGGCACTATCTGTGGCATCCGAAGAAAACTGCCCCGCCTTTTGTACGTGACACGCTGCGCATTGCCGCTCCAGCACCGCATGCGCGCCACTCATCCGTCCGCTTGAATACACGCGCGAATCCCGCCGCAATCCCCACCATGCGATCCATCCCACGGCTAGAAGCGGCAACAATATGCTCAACCATAACCGCGCACGTTTGAACGCAGTGGGGCGCTTGAAGGAATTCAGATCCACCCGCTGCGCCAACTTTTTAGTTGTTCGTGTTCTCGCCACTTCTTTTCTGTGTCCTCTGTGCGCGTGCCTGAGCGGCCTCTGCGTTAATCCGTTCCGTTTCCACTCTAGTAACGCAATGCCACCACCGCGTGCACCGCTCCCAAAACCATTAAGGCCAACGAAAGCGGAATGTGTACCAGCAACCACCCATGGAGCCATCGGTGCAGCCGCTCCTGCCGCACTAATTGCCGCGCTTCATCGCAAATCTCTTCCAGTTCCGCCAGCGTCGCATGCGCTGTCACCGGCAACAGCGTTTTCAAGCCCGCAAAAGCCAAGTTCGCCTGATCGGCATCAGCAAGCCTCTGCGCGCGCCGCCCCGGGCGTTGCAAATACACGCGTAACTCTTGGAAGTAGAACCGCTTTAAGGGTGCGCCTTCTGCTTCACTCAGTAGAATTGTTTCCACCGCCGGGGCGACGGCCGCGCTAGCCCCAGCGCTGACCGCAGCCGAAGTACGTAAAGGTACCACCGCGGCGGCAATCGGCCGCAATGCGGTGAATCCACCAGCGCGCTGGCCCTCCGTTTCACTTTGCCCCAACCCCATTGACCCACAAATCGATTCCATCGCACGGTCGGCTTCTTCCCGCAGCAGTTTCTGCACGTTTTCGATTTCCGCGTACACTGTTTCCAGGGGCACCTCGCTGGTCATGATCCGCGGCACATAGTTTTGCAGCACGGCTCCAAATATCCCGCTTCCCACGGTGATCATGAGCAACCACATCAGCACGCGCGTCAGCGTTCCCCCAAAGTGGAATCCGCCGTGTAACAAAATCAGCGGCAGACTCAACAGTCCTAGCCATAAATGCCCGCGCATCCAGGATTGCGCACGCCCCAAGCGCCAGGTAGGCACGCGCTTCCTTGCGCCCAGGAGCGCCGCGAAAATCATGAACGCGAATCCCACACTCCCGAAAATCAGGCCCATGGTGCTGCCGCCTCGCGGCGCCATCGGCGCTTGCTGCGCGTAAACCGCATACGCAATCGCACTGACGGCCACAATGGCCAGCGATGCTAATGCCCAGCCGCGCTGCGTCCCGTCCATCCTCATACGCGCGGCCCCTGCCCAGCCAAACCGACAAAGAATTTCCGTGGGTCCACGCGATGCGCCGCATCATGTGGACAAGCGTATACGCAGCTGGGCTCTTTCAAGTGCGTGCACAAGTCGCAGGAAGTCGCCTTCTGTTGCACCACAGCCTTCCGGCGTCCCGGATTTTCCAAATCCTCCACGCGCACTTCAAACGGATGCAGATTGATATTCCCGTACGGGCAATTCCGCGCGCACAGTCCGCACCCGATGCACCAGTCCTCAATAATCACTTCCAGCGAATTTCGCCGCCGAATTGACCCTACCGGGCAGCCCACCATGCACAGCGGGTCGCGGCACTGCCGGCACGAGGTTGCCACCAGAAAGTTCTCGAACCGCAATCCCTCGCGCACCAGGCGCGTGACGCCATCGTGAGCGTCGGCGCACGCGCTGACGCACGCATCGCAGCGCGTACATTTCTGCAGATCCAGGATCAGCAGACTCTGCGCCTCCATCAAGCCCTGCGACAAAAACTGCTCCAGCGGAACGCTCTGCATCAACTGCATGCGCTGCGCGTTGGCGGTCTGCCGCTCCAGTGCTACCGCCTGCAGCCCGCTCCGCACACCGGGGAAGCGCGACACCATCTCACGGAAATCGTCTCCGCTGATCTTCACCAACTCCACGTGATCTAGTGCCGTGCATGTCGCGGTACGCACACCGCCACCCAAAAGCCCGATTTCTCCGAAGTAATCCCCGCGCGAAAGATACGCGAGCACCAGTTCGCCACCGGGATATTCTTGCGCGACCTTTACGAACCCGATGCGCACCAGATAAAAGCTGTCGGCCGCTTCGCCTTGCCTCGCAATGATCTGTCCCGGCGCGTAGCGCACCAGTTCCACTTTCCCTTTCAGGTGATCGATGAAATCCGGCGCCAGCCCCGCGAACATGGGCACTCCCCGCAAGTGGGTTTCCAGCGCCCGGCGGCGATAGTTTGCGTCAAGCTGCGCTCGAAACGTTTTGTTCTTCATCATGATGTCCAGCACGTTGCGCAACATTTCGAACGCCACGACGTCCGTTTTTGCCTGCACCGTGGCGGACCGCGGGTAGAAATTCATGCACGTCATTTCGCCAAACAAGTCCCCCGGCCCCAACTCTGCCACTGGATTCCCATACGCCAAATCCACGGGGGCATCGATGGGGATGGTCCGGTCCCTCGCCTCCTCGTCCCGCTTGTCCTCTTCCCGCCCCACCAAGACGCTCGTCAGCCGCTTGAAGAATCCTCGAGCGCCCCCATTGGTTTTTACGTGCGCAATCGGCGTGGAAATCGCCACCTGCGCCAGGCCTTCCACGATGAAAAACGCCGTAGATCCATAATCGCCTTCGCGGCAAATCACTTCGCCCTTGCGAAAGCGCCGCTTCACAATCGCACCGCGATTCAACTCCAGGAAGGTCCCAGACACGCCCGCAAACACCGGCAGCCGGTGCAACTCCTCTGCGTTTAGCGCTTGGGTTTCCGCACCCGCGGCAATCGCCGTGCCCACTACGCTCTTATTCGTCAGCGCGCCTGTTGGACAGGACACCATGCATTCCCCGCACGAAATGCAAGTGGAATCTCCCATCGGCGCATTCAAGTCGAAAGCAATGCCGGCCGGATAGCCTTTGCCCATGCGGCCCAGCACAAAGTTGTTTTTGATCTCGTCACATCCGCGAATACAGCGGTCGCACAAAATACACGCGTCGTGGTCTACCGCGATCGCTAGTGAAGAGTCGTCCGCTCCCCGCGAGTTGGTCCTTCGCGCAAAACGCGGTGTGCCCAGTCCCGCCTGCTTCGCTAAAGTTTCCAGTTCGCAATCTCCGGAACGCTGCTGGCGCGCGCAGGGCGACGGATGATCCGCCATCAATAATTCCAGCAGCGTTTTCCGCGCGGCTAGCACCTTTTCCGAATTCGTGCGCACCTTCATTCCCGGTTCCACCGGCCGCACGCAGGAAGCGCTCAACACCCGCGCTCCCGTATCCACCACGCATAAACGGCATACGCCGACTGGTGTTTGGCTCTGCAGATGGCACAGCGTAGGAATGGCAATCCCATTCAGCCGTGCTGCATCGTAGAGGGTCGTGCCCTCCGGCACGCGCACGGCCTGCCCGTCAATGGTCAATTCCACCAGCGTTATATTCGTCCCACTCATTTTGGAGTGCGGCGCCCTGGCGCCGCTTTTACCACCTCAAAATTTCGCTTCCACATCCGCCGACTGCCCACGCCCAGTGATTCCCAGCGTTCTCTGTGAACTGGGTGCCCCCGTTCGGTGTCCTTGTGTTCTCTTCTCCCCACTCGTCACCGGTTCTACGGCCGAATCCCAACCCGCGACAATTCCGGCATTCTCGCCGCTGCTGAAGAACAAATCCCGCTTGGGCATATCCCCTTCAGCACGTGTGCGTCCATCTCCGCCCGAAAATGTTTCAACACGCTCTGAATCGGCGCCGGCACAATCTGTCCCAACCCGCAAATCGAAGTCAGGCTCATCGCTTGCGACAGTTCTTCCAGTAATCCCAGATCCGCTTTATAGGCCGCCTCGCCGACGCCGCCTTGTGTCCACCGCGTAAGCAATTCCACCATCTTTTGCGAACCCATGCGGCACGGCACGCATTTACCGCACGATTCGTTGCGATAAAATTTCACCGCCGTCAGCGCCATGTCCAGCATGCACGTTGTTTCGTCGCAAGCCACGATCGCGCCCGAACCCAGCATCGATCCCGCATCCGCCAGCGCTTTGAAATCCAGTCGCACGTCGGCCATGGACGCGGGCAAATATCCCGAAGACGGTCCCGATGGCGCAAATGCCTTCAACTTTCGTCCCCCGCGAATCCCTCCGGCGTTTCCGTAAATCACGTCGTGCATGGTCGTGCCCATCGGGACTTCAAATATGCCCGGCCGTGCCACGTGCCCGCTTACACCAACAAATTTCAATCCTCGCGATCCCCCGGTGCCCTTCGCTTTGAACCAGTCCACGCCGCGCTCCAGAATCTGCGGTACATTCGCAAAGGTCTCCACGTTATTGATGACCGTCGGTTTTTGCCACAGCCCAAATTGCACAGGGAAGGGCGGTTTGTTCCGCGGCTCTGCGCGGTGTCCTTCGATTGCCTCCAGCAACGCGCTCTCTTCGCCGCAAATATATCCGCCCGGGCTGACAAATATTTCCAGCGTGAAGTCCAGCTCGCCTCCCAGGATTTTCCTTCCCAGCAACCCGGCCTTAGCGCATCGCCGCAACTCTTCTCCAAGAATCTCTTCCTGCAAGGGGTATTCGTGCCGAATATACAAAATCCCCTTTTTCGCGCCGGTCACCAGACCGGCGATGAGCATGCCTTCCACGACTAAGTGCGGCAGATGGGTCAGGATGAAGCGGTCCTTGATTGTCCCCGGCTCGCTTTCGTCGGCATTACACACCACATACTTTTCCGGGTCCGCCTGTTTGCGCACGAGGTCCCACTTCATCCACGTGGGGAAGCCCGCTCCACCCATCCCGCGCAACTCCGCTTCTTTCAGCGTGGCCAGCACTCGGTCGAAGTCGCGGGAATGCACAAGCTTTCGAAGC
Source organism: Candidatus Acidiferrales bacterium (assembly GCA_963776365.1). Lineage (GTDB taxonomy): Bacteria > Acidobacteriota > Terriglobia > Acidiferrales > UBA7541 > Acidiferrum. The sequence continues at coordinate 375,180 of CAVZMQ010000003.1, forward strand.
GCACCATACCTCTCACCTTCACTGTAAGGATCCGAAGCACAACTCACACGTGCGGTCTCCGGGTGGAGTGCGTGCAATTCCTCACCCCGCGCTGCGCGGCGGGCCAAATCCTCCACCTGTTCCGCGGACACGGCATCGAAAATCGCGTCATTGATTGCCACTGCAGGAGCACGGTCGCAGCGCCCCAGGCAGCTTACATCCTTGATTTGCACCTCCCCGGCTCGCGTTCCGGCGAACCGCGCCGCCAATTCCGCCCGTAACTCGCACGCACCATTCAAGCGGCAACTCATGTCCGCGCACACCAGCACCTCCGCGCGGCTGGGTGGCGCCAAATGAAAATGAGGATAGAAACTGGCGACGCTGTGAATTTGGTACAGCGGGATCTGGCTGCGCTGCGAAAGGCTTTCCAGCTCTGCTTTGGGCAGATAGCCGTAGCGCAGTTGAATGGTTCGCAATTCGTCGAAAATCACAGTGGGGTGTCTCGCGAACCCTCGCCGCTCTTCCTTGCGGCTCGGGTGCCGATCAGGTCTCCGCTATTTCCGCACAATCCCGTCTGAGCCGCTTACCGAAATACCTGGACGGTTGTCTTTTCGCACAATCCCCGGTAAAACGCCAGCCCTTTTCGCGTTGACTTGCCCCGCTCCCTTTCGCTATAAGCTAGACGACCTGTTCGCCTCTTTCATGCTGCTTCGCATCGACAACTTTTCGCGACAGGCGGTCGTCTGCGCCGCTGTCTTCCTCGCTTGTGGCGCGGCGGCGTCCACCGCCGAAGATTCCAACGAACCGGTAAAATATATCGGCCCGGGCTCGTGTGCTGCCACCAGTTGTCACGGTAGCGTCAAACCCGTCGCTGGCAGTCGCATCCTGCAAAACGAATATTCCACGTGGATTCTCCAGGACAAGCATAGCCGGTCCTACCAGGCGCTCACCGGCGGCGTGGGCGAACGCATGGTGCGCATTCTAAAACTCGGCGCCAAAGCCGAAGAAACACCGAAATGCCTGGCCTGCCACGCTCTGTACCCCCCCCCTGAGCAGCGCGGCCGCCCCTTCGACATTGCCGACGGCGTTTCCTGTGAGTCCTGCCACGGCCCAGCCTCCGCTTGGCTTGGTCCGCACACCACGCGGGACTGGCCGCACGAAAAATCCGTTGCGTTGGGCATGCGCGACACTCGCAACGTCATTCAACGCTCCAACTTGTGTCTGGAATGTCACCTGGGTACGAAAGAGAAATTCGTCGACCATGAAATGATCGCCGCAGGGCATCCCGATCTGTACTTTGAACTGGATTCCTTTTCCGTGGTCATGCCGCGCCACTGGAAGGTTCCTCGCGAAGCGGCTTCCGGCAAGCCTGTGGAAGACGCGAGCTGGGCAGGAGTACGCGATTGGGCTACCGGACAAGCCGTACAACTCAGCGCAGCAATGGAGCGCCTTGCCTGGCGCGCCAATAACCAACGCGATGACAAAAAAGATGTTTGGCCCGAGTACGCCGAACTTTCCTGCTTTGCCTGCCACCATTCCCTCGGTCCCGCGAAGGATAGTTGGCGCCAGGAACATGGTTTCGAAGGCCGCCGCCCCGGGGATCCTCCGTGGAACGCGTCTCGCTACGTAGTTTTCCGCTATTTTGCCGAACAGGCCGATTCCGCGTCCGCTAAGGAACTCGACCGCCACATGCTCACCGTCTCCACGGAAATGAGCAAACTCAATCCCGATCGCATGGTCGTTGCCAATGCTGCCCTGGCGACCGCTCCTGTTGCGCAGCAGATGGCGAATCGTTTGGCCACGATGCAATACGATCAGGCTGTTACCCTGCGCATGCTCCAGAGCATCACCGACAACGCGGAAAACATCGCCATCGCTGACGAGCGCGCCGCCGAGCAAGCCACCATGGCGCTCGATTCCCTGTACATTGCCTACTGCAAGAACGCCAAGCCCGCCAACGACGCCGAAGTCCGCGCCTCCATCAACGCCCTATTCCAGCAACTCGAGAATCCTGCCGCCTACAATGCCGACCAGTTCGCCTCGGCCCTCCGCCGGCTTCGGCCCCTTTTCCGCTAGCGCGTTGTTGTCTTCGCTTCCTCATCCCTTAGCCAGTGTCGCACCACAATACCCATGGCAATCGCTGCGAGCACAATGAGCACAACCCACCAGAGAACCCACTGCCGCTGCGGCCCAGAGAAATGATCTAAGGGATTCACGAAATCCAGAACAAACAAAGGCCAAAGGAAGGTGCGGGTCTCGGCGCCCGATTGAACTGTGGAACGATACTGCTCCATCACCTCTGCGAACGGGCGAAAGCTCAACACAAAGGTAACGCTTGTGATCAGGAATAGCAGCGGCCCATAGTCCGCCACTCGGCGGGCCAACCGCGTTACTGTCCAGGATTTTTGCCACGATAAAGCTGCGCCTGCCCCTAGAGCAAACAGGCTGAGTACAACGCCGAGGCACAGCAACAGAGCTGCAATTGCCGACCACTGCACGAGGCGAGCACGCCTTTCGTATTTTTGAATGCCCTTGAGCCATTCCTCGTGGTAAAACGCCATTAGGCTTTTGCTCTTCAACTGCAGGTCCTGAACTTGCGACGTGACGCGGTTCGCCTCATCCTCCCGGCCAGCCGCCGAGTACAATTTCTTGAGTCCGTCCAGTCCCCGCCCCGTCACGCTTAGACCGATTATCTGCTCGATCTCCATTTGGCCTTGTTCTGTCATCCGCTTTCCAAATTCTGTTACTCCACTTAGAATTTCTTTGCCTTGCTCAACGTGTCCTCCCGCGCCTTCCTGTAGCGCCTGCCCAATCAACAGATCTGCATATGTATAGATAAGGAAGGCGTTCGGTATCCTATGTGCCCCCATTCCGACAGCTATTAACGTTGGCGATAGGCTTGGTGTTTGTCGCCAGCCTTCGCGCGTCAACTCGTTGTGCCGACCGTAATAGCTGTCATATCGCGACGCGTGATACGCACGATCCATTTCTCTGACCCACTTCTCATCATTAACGAGTACTTGGATACGTCCTCCACGTGTTGCCGTATCTCCTCTTAACGTCTCTTCGATCAGGGGTTGGCCCTCAGCTTCAGCTCTGATCAGGTATATGTAGGCGTTGTTTGGGTCGTACCTCTGAAGCTGGTCCAGCGGGTATTCATTTAGCACCGCGCGCGCGCCCTGGCCGAGGCTACCGAATCGGGTGGCGTAGACCCAGATCAAATTTGGGTCCAGCCCTACGGCACCTTGTGCGAAGCGTAAGGCCAACTTGGGGTCAGGATGGTTCAGGGCGACAAAAGCAAGTGTTCGCGCGTCCTTCGCTTTCTCCGCTTGAGCTGCCAGTCGCTCGAGACTTCGCTGGTCGCTCGGCGACACTTCGAACTTTCCCCAACTTGCTCCCACAGTAGACACTGCTTCTCGGCCCGCCGGCGAGAAAAACAACATTGCAGCGCCCAGCAGGATCAACGCCGTGACGAATCGCGGGTGCTTTGGGAATTGTGGGTCGCCGCTCGCCAACCCTCCGTTGCTAAATCTCCCTCCGGGCGGAAGTCTCATCCATTCGAGGAAGTGCCCAACCAAAGCGCGCAAAAATAGCAATATTCCTCCGGCCGACCAGCGCAACGCTGCGCCAGGTTCCGAAATTTCCGCCATCTCGGCGAGCACGGCCTGTCCCCATTGCCGAGAACTCTCAGGCCAGTAACGCACGGCCATATTTATCGAACTCAACGCCACTCGTGCGACTAGGGAATTTCCGGCCCTAGCCGACCTCACACCTGGCTTTGCGCTGGCTTCCAGAACTTGCTTTCTTGCGCGGCTACCAGCTCTTCTCGCGCCCACTCTCGCCCGTGGCTGGTCAACCGGTAAAAATGCCGCGGCGGCCGTCCCGGCACAGGTCCTTCCTCCCATTTAGTTTCCAGCCAGCCGGATTTTTCCAGTCGCATTAGGATTGGATACAGCGTTCCGGATGCCAGTCCGGTGCACTGGCTCAACGAGTAGCCGTGGTGCCACGGCATCGGACGAACCAGCAGCACGTCCAGCACCGCCAAGGTTTGTTTCGAAAAACGGAGTCGAATCCCCACACTACAAATCTACATAGATAGACTTACAGAGTCAATCGCCTTCTTGTCCTTCGTGTCCCTGCGTTACACTACATCAGCCTTCTGCCCTCTTCCTATGAACGCTGCAGAAAATCTCATCTGCTCTTCGTCCCTGTGGCGCTATCTGACCGGGCGTCAACTCCTGCCTTGGATTCTCGCCGCTACCCGTCTGGGCGACCATCTGCTGGAGATCGGCGCGGGCTACGGCGCAGCAACCGCACACCTCAAAGCGCGTGTTTCGCGGGTCACCTCTCTGGAATACGACCATAAATCCACTCTAGGATTGAAATCGCGAAATAATGGCGGGGTCTCCGCGGTGCGCGGCGATGCCTCGCACCTGCCCTTTGACTGTCAGACCTTCTCTTCTGCCGTCGCCATCCTGGTCTTGCACCATCTCAAATCCCTTGAATTGCAGGACCGGATGTTTGCCGAAGCGTTCCGCGTTCTACGTCCGGGGGGTGTCTTCATTGCCTTTGAAATTGCGGATAGCTGGCTTCACCGCGTGGGGCACATCGGGAGCACCTTCACACCAGTCACGCCCGGCTCCGTCTTTCCTCGTCTCAACGCGGTGGGCTTTTCGAAAGTGGCGCTCGATGTCCGCAGAGGTGCTTTCCGGGTGACTGCCGTCCGCCCCAGCGCGGAAACCCATCGCGAAAGTTAGCGCATTGCTGGCTGAAAAACTTAAAACTTAAGACTGTTTTTCTCACCGCCCGCTCAACGCTGCACTCAACTCACTCCGCGTCTGAATCACCCGCAGAATCGCATCGCGCGTCACCATCCCGACAATGTGCGCTGCTCCGTCCTCGGTATGCCGTACCACCGGCATCTGATTCACGTCCGCGCCCATCAATCGTTCCAGCAACCGCTGCAGCGGCTCTTCCGGCGACGCCCATAAAATCTGCTCCCGCGCCACCATGACCGCCTGCACCGAGTTCATCGACCATTCTTCACGGGGCACCTGATTCAGCGCCGCCACGTTCATCAGCCCCAACAGTCGGTCGTCCATAGTCACGATGTGGATCCGCCGCCCGGTGCGCAGCACCTCGCTACTATATTCTTCCAGGCTTAAGTTTCCCGGCACCGTCGGTACTTCGTGGCTCATCACGTCTTCGGCGCACAGTCCGGCCAGCGTTTCGTGAATGGTTAGTTGACTCATGCTTGCTTGCGCGGCGCTGAGCAAAAACCATCCGATGAATGCCAGCCAAACCCCGCCCCACCTGCCAAGGTACTCTGCAGCCACACCGCTCCGGTCTCCTGCCAGCACCGAAAAAATTCCTAAACCAATCATCAGATAAGCGATCAGCTTGCCGCTCCCAACGGCAACCCGCGTGGCGCGGCTGAAATTTTTCGTCGCGCCCCATACCATGGCCCGGAAGATCCGCCCGCCGTCCAGAGGAAAGCCTGGGAGAAGATTAAACAGCGCGAGCGCCAGGTTTGATTGGCAAAGAGGTTGTGCCACCGCGCCCACCACCTGCTTTCCCGGGAAAGCCAACATCAAACCGAAGAAAAACGCCGCCAGGAACCCACTCGCCAACGGTCCCGCAATCGCAATATTAAATTCTTGGATCGCTTTGTTCGGCTCGCGGCCGATCCGCGCGAGTCCGCCAAACAGAAAGAGCGTGATGGAAAGCACTTTGATCTTGTAACGCTGCGCCACCGCGCTATGCGCCAGTTCGTGGAATACCACCGAAGCAAAAAACAGCAAACTCGTCAGGACGCCCACGCCCCACTGCTCTGCCGGACTCCACTGCGAAAAGTCCTTCGTGAATTGGGACCACAGTCCCAGCGTGACGAGTATGAAAATCAGGATCCAACTGAAGTCCACATAAATGGGAATGCCCAGGATTCGCCCTATCCGAATCCCTTGTGGTTGCGACATGAACGCGCGCCTCGTGACTACGACCCAACAGCCCTAGACTACCTCTGAATGCCATTGCCGCAAAATCCGTCACTCTCGAAAATCCTCGTTCCACCGCCACCCGAAGGAAAACCTTTCTGGGCATCGACCGCCCGCATTGACTGCTCCCGGAATCGCAGCTATGTTCCCCTGTGTACTCCCATCCATCTGCGCCGCATCTCTGTCGCGTCCTGGGAGGAAGCCATGTCGAGAGTTTTCCTTGCCGCTGCGCTCTTGGCGGTCTTGCTTGTTCCTCAAGCGTCGGCATGGGCCCGCGATGCGGATAGGGGTGCCGCCCAGCCCGCCGGCGATTTCCAGGCAGATGCGGACTTGGCTCAGAGAGTGGCACCCTGGCTTGCGCCAAAGGTAGTCTTCGAACACATTGCCGCCCAGCACAACGCTAACATGTTCGAACTGCAAACGGAGAACGGCAAACTCATCATTCGCGCATCTGAAGTCTCGAGCGCCGCGGTCGGATTGAACTGGTACCTCAAATACTATTGCCATCGCTCCATATCCCACCTTGGCAATAACATCTCACCGGTAGCCGTCCTGCCCGAGATCCCCATCCCCGTGCGCAAAACTTCGCCTTATCTGAACCGCTATTACTTGAACTACTGTACGCTCAACTACACTTTTGCTTTTGCGGACTGGCATCGTTGGCAACACGAACTCGATTGGATGGCGCTCAACGGCGTGAATCTTGCTCTGGCCAGCACCGGAACTGAAGCCGTCTGGCAGAACACGCTCCGCCGCATCGGTTACAGCGATTCAGAGATCCTGGAATTTCTTCCCGGTCCCGCCTACACCGCTTGGTGGCTCATGGGAAATTTGGAAGGCTGGGGCGGTCCCGTTGACCAGCGAATGATCGATGAACAAACCGAACTCGAAAAGAGAATTCTTGCGCGCATGCGGCAACTGGGAATTGAACCGGTGCTGCAGGGCTTTTACGGGATGGTTCCCGCCTCGCTCGCCCATAAATTTCCAGGCGCCAAAATCGTCAGCCAGGGCGAGTGGGCCAGTTTTCACAGGCCCATGATCCTTCTCTCTTCGGACCCGCTGTTCGCTCGACTCGCGTCGATCTACTATCAGGAAACCAGCAAGCTTTACGGACCTGTCCGCTTCTTCGGCGGTGATCTTTTTCACGAAGGCGGCCAGACTTCCGGCCTGGACATTGCGGCCCTGGCCCGCGGTGTTCAGAACTCCATGCGCCAAGCGAATCCAGAGTCGATTTGGGTTCTTCAGGGTTGGCAGGACAATCCCAAAGACGAACTTCTCAGCGGGCTGCTGCGCGACCACACGCTCGTCCTGAATCTGGGGAGCCAAGATTGGGAGAAACGCAAGGGCTACCATGGCTTCCCGTGGGTTTGGGGAATCGTCAACAATTTTGGCGAAAACACAGGAATCTTCGGCGATCTTCCCCGCATCGCGACTGAGCCTGTCAGCGCCGCGAAAGGTCCGTACACCCAGACCTTGACGGGCGTCGGCGCGCTCATGGAGGGTATCGACAACAACCCCGTCGTGTACGACTTGCTCTTTGAAATGGCTTGGCACGACCAGCCCGTCGACACTCGCCAGTGGATTACCGAGTACGCCAAATACCGCTACGGCCGGACCACTCCTGAACTAAATCGCGCCTGGCAGCTCCTGCTCGACACTGCTTACCGTTCGAGCTTTGCTCCGCAATCGGTGTTCTGCGCACGCCCCTCCCTGCAAGTGAAAGGTGCGTCCACGTGGGGCAGCATTCAGTTGAAGTATGATCCCGCCAAGCTGGAGGAAGCCGCGCGCGAATTCTTGAGCGCCAGCGCTGCGCTGGGCCGCGTGGACAGCTATCAGGCTGATGCTGTGGACATCGTGCGCCAGGTTCTCAGCAACCGCGGTTTGCTTCTTTATCGCCAGATGGTTTTGGCCTACCAATCTCGCGACAAACCTCGGTTCCAGCAAACGGCTGCGTCGTTTCTTCAACTCATTCACGATTTGGACCAGCTCCTTGAGACGCGACAGGAGTTCCTTCTGGGGAACTGGCTCGAGCAGGCAAAAACTGCCGCGCACGATGACGCGGAACGCAGGCTCTTCGAGAAAAATGCCCGCACCCAGATTACCTACTGGGGCCCTGACGATCCCTCCACCGATCTGCACGACTATGCCAGCAAGGAATGGTCCGGCCTATTACTCGATTTCTATCTGCCCCGTTGGGAGATGTTTGTCCGCGAACTTAGCGCCCGCCTGAACGGCAAACCGCCTACCGAGGTCGGCTACTTCGCGTTTGAACATCATTGGACGGAGCAACAAAACGACTTTCCCGCAACCCCTGTCGGGGATCCTGTAGCTACGGCGGCGGCGATGTTTTCACGAAGTCAGAACGTCGTGTCTTCCAGCAAAACCTCCGTTGGCCGCTGACAACTGCGGATCCGCCCTGCTAGTGTGCCCCCGGCCCAACACGCCGTGTCCTACGAGCCACGATTTAGGCGTCCGTTAATTAGCTAAGCGCCTTATTTCCAATACAATTCGAATGGTCGCGGCCGTGCCATTCCTCTCTGCGCAAGTCAAACGAGAGAGGACACACAATGAACCGGCCCGCCCTCCAATTCCACTTCCAGCCCGCCACTCGTCGGGTCGTCTTCCGCGTCGTCCTGCTCTGCACCTTTGTCCTCTGCGGCAACACGCTCGCCGCACAAGTGCCCAACTCTGAAAGCAATCCCGTGTCTCAGCCTGCCCGCCGTATCGTGGTCAGCTTTCCGGACCACAAGCTCGCCCTCCTCGAGGGGGATCGCGTCATTAAGACTTACGAAGTTGCCGTCGGCGCCCCGGTGAGCCCTAGCCCCACCGGGGAATTCCAGATCGTTCAGCGCCTGGAAAATCCCGCGTACTACAAACCAGGTGTAGTTATGGGCCCCGGCGCAAACAATCCGCTCGGTCCCCGCTGGATCGGTCTTAACGTAAAGGGCTTCGGCATTCACGGCACCAACCGGCCGGATTCCATCGGCAAACACGCCACTCACGGCTGCATCCGCCTCCGCAACCACGACATTGAAGATTTATTCGCCCGCGTCCACGTCGGTGACCGCGTTTCTCTTATCGGTGAGCGTAACGACGAGGTCGCTCGATTATTCGGTCCAGCGCCGAATTTCAACGAACCCCATGAAACCCTTGAAGCAAAGTACGAAACTTCTTCCGCGCACGAGAGCGAGCAGCAGGGCAATCGCTAAACAGCCTCCCGTCCACACCAGGAGAACACTCATGGACCCATTCATTGGATTCGCAGCGGTAGTGATAACCACCATCGTCGCGCTCTTTTCCGCGCTGGCTCTGCAAGCCGTTCTTCTGCGCGCTGTTTTTGCCCTGATGGAACCGGCCATCGCAGCTCGTCGCTTCGCCACACCGGCGATCGAGCACGGCACAAGGATGACGGCACGCGCCTACGCCAAGGCCCGCTAGTTCACGAACGATTTTCCTGGTTCCGGCATGCCGCAAATCGTGTGCGCGCAGTGGCAGGCACCAGGGAATCTAGGGGCTGGTTCTTAAAACCGGCCAAGGAGAGAAAGGAACATCCCATGATCGCCTTGAAGTTCTTGCTCATGGCCCTGGGCGTCGGCCTCTTCGCTGCCGCCGCGGCCGTTGTCGCGTACGACATTTTCGCTGCCACTCGTTTGCGATGGCTGCTGCAACAGTCCCTCCCGGAGGGAAATGCGGCCATCCAGCCGCGCCCTTTTGGGCCGGTGCGCTGGCTACTGGCTCAGAACCTCGCTTTGGCTGGAATTCTGCCCGTTCTTCTCGCGCTCAGCATTACCGTAGTCCCCGACGGCTTCGCCGGCATTCGCGTCAGCCAGCTCTCTGGCGTGCGCCCCGGTACGTTATATCCCGGCGTTCACCTGCAGACTCCGTTAATCGATAGCATCGTGCTTTACGACACGCGCGAGCAGGTCTATTCAACCGCTGCCAACGCCAACGCAAAAGCCGCGGGCGAAGTTCTAACCGTCCAGGCTCGCGAGGGCCTGAACCTTGGCCTGGCCGTCACCGTGCGCTATCGTCTCGATCCCTCGCGTCTCGCCACCATTCACCAGAATTTGCCCCAACCCGTCAACGAACAGGTTGTCGGACCGGTGGTCTCCTCGATCTACCGCCAACTCTCGCCGAACTACCTCACGCGCGAAATCTTCGCGGTAAAACGGGAAGAGTTGCGCAGCCAGGCCGCCGAAGCCATCAAGGTGCGCCTCGCCAGCGATGGCATCCTTGTCCGCGAAGTGCTCCTCCGCGACATTCAACTTCCTTCCGACTACGCCAAGGGACTTGAAGGCCTGCTCCTGAAAGAGCAGGAGAACGAACGGCTCGGCACCGAGCAGGAAATCAAGTCCAAGGAAGTGAAAATCGCCGAACTGGAAGCGGACGCCCAGAAAGCCCGCGAAGTGAAGCAAGCCGAGGCGCAAGCCCAGGTCCGCGTCCTGCAAGCCAAGGCCGAAGCCGATGCCATGCAGTACACCCTGCCCCTAAAGCAAAAGCAAATTGAGCAAACCAAGTTGGAAGCCCAAGCCCGCAAGGAAGCCACGCTGCAAAATGCAGAAGCCGCCGCCCAGGCAAAAATCATCGACAGCAAAGCCGAAGTCGAACGCCAGAAGAATCTCTCCGACGCCGAAGCCAACCATATCCGCGTGACGGCTGCCGCGGATTCCGAACGCATGAAATTCGAAGCCGCGGTCCTCAAGCAGAATCCTATGCTCATCCAGAAAATCATCGCCGAGCGTCTTTCCGACAAGCTCCAGATCATGATGGTGCCCATGGATGGCAAGAATTTCTTTGCCGCCGATGTGATGCGCTCCGCCTTCCAGAACAACATTACTTCCAGCGGTGCAGCGTCGTCGCCGGATTCTTCTCAAGACTCCGACGATCCATCGCCGGTGTCCAGCGCCGCAGCTCAGCGTAAGCCTGGCAAGAGGCCATAAGTAGAATTTCGGGGAAGGGGCGAGTGCCGTTCCAATACATCGCACCGGAGGCGCAGATGACGCACAACTCGAATTACCACGACTTCCCGGTGCAGAACGCTGGCCAAGCCGTTGGAGCGGCACTCTCCATCCAGCCGCTTCCGAAATCTCGGTTCTCACTTTCGTCAAGGCCCGGTTTCAGCCGTGCCGTCTGCGACCCAGATAAGTTCTCCATCAGCCGCTGACGGACGGCTTTCGGGTGGCGCGGTCCGCGTCGCTGGAGGAGAGTCCACGAGCAAGGAGACAAGCACCGCCGCGCTTGCATCTTTTCGCCAAAGCTCTCTCCCAACCCAGCGCCGCGCTCGGCGCCACCAGCAATCCTTTCCTCTCTCAACTCTTCCATGTAGCGCTGGCTTTCCTGCCCGCCAAGCACCCAACGTGGTCCCTGCGTTTGTAGGGACCGCCTTCCGAGGCGGTCCGTTCGCAACGACAAAGGGTTTCTCTGAAATTTGTTCTGGTCAGGTCACGGCGTTAGCCGTGCCGAACTCGGGCTCAAATTTCGGGGCTTCAGCCCCTGAAGTCAAAGTAAACGGAGGCAACGTCATGAGCACGCTTCAACTTCCGAGCAAAATCTTCCCTATCATTCTGCGTGTCACCTGCAGCCTTCTTCTCTGGACCTTGGGAGCCTCCGCCGTGGACCTGCGCATCCCTTCGGTTCAACCGAAGGAACATCGCGTGACTATCACTTTTCCCGTCGACCGCGCCAAGGTCGAACATCTACAACGCTGGGTGAACGCCGGTCACGACCCATGGAGCCGCGATTCGCAACTGGTCGCCGCCGAAGCCCTTCGCCGGGTCTCGCAATTTTCCGATTACGAACTTGCCTCGTTCTCCCTCGAGCTTGAACGCACGGAAAATACCAAGGCCGTGTATACCTGCCACTCCTCAGATGGACGCACTACCTACCGCATCACCCTACGCCGCCATTTGTATCTGCTGCGCTCCGCCGGCTCGCTCCAACGCATCATCTGGACCCCGGAAAGCGCCGAAATCATCACCCGCGATACTGGCGATTAGCACCGTGTCCGCCGACTTCCACCAACAAAAACAAATAGGAACCTGTCCTGACCAACCGGGCGGCCCTGACCAAGGCGCCCGGCAATCTTTTTTGTTGGTGATTGCTGAACACCTCAACGTATGAACCAAGCACAACGCTGCAATTTAGCCTGCCCGCGTCACTCTCAGTGTTACACCACCGTGCTATCATCACCCGAGAACGCCGTGGAATCCCTTTCAGCCCGTCCCCCGATCCGAACGCTATTCCTCTTCCTTGCACTTTTCCTGGTGTATTCCGCGTCTTGGTCGCGATCCGCTATCGCACAAACCACTTCGCTTGATGATGCGGTCCGCGTGCTCGCTGAGCGCGTCACCACCATTCCGAACTTGCGCGGCCCACTGCGCTTGCAATTCTTCCAAGACCCTGCGTTCTCGGCCGAAACGGGCGAAGGCTGGCAGCAAACCTTTCGCACCGAAATCCAAAACCATCACCTGGACTTGTCCGAAGATCCTTCCGCCAAACTTCTTCGCGTCGGTGTGGCTGAAACTCCCACGCAATTGGTTCTCTCCGCTGCTGTTCGCGTCTCCGAAAAAGACGAAGTGCGCTTCCTAGCACTCCCACGCATCGCCTTTGAGGCCGCGAGTCTTCCCGTGGCGCCCATTCGCATCGAACGCCAACTCGTGTATCAAACTCCTGACCTTATCCTCGACGCCTCCTCAATAGGGCATGGCGCGGAAGGCGGCATGGCCCTCCTCGCCACTCATAATTTCGTGCTCACCGTTCTGCACATCGCTCCTTCCGGCCAGCCCACGCAAACCATTGCCCTCCCGGCCGCTGGCATTCCGCCCTCCCGTGATCCGCGCGGCGAACTTACCATCCGCGCAAACGATGGCACCGCTGTTCTTCCGTCCATGAGCTGTGATTTCACTTGGACCGCGCCGACTGAATCCAAATGTCGGAGCAGCAAAACCATCTGGCGCACGCCCACGGTGCTCACGCCATCCTGTGGAACTGGCGGCTGGAAACTCGTCGCCGACGGGCCAGACCGGTCCACTCCCGACGTCCTTCAAGTTGTGCCCGATGGCTCGTTGCGCCAAGGCAGCGCCGTGTTGCTCAGCGATTTTCCCGGACCTGTGTTGAGCATCAACGGCGAACAAAATCCAGCAAGCGCTCTCGTGGTCTCCAAAAATCTCCGAACAGGGAACTATGAGGTCTACAAAGTCACTCTCGCGTGCGACAATTAGTCTCTTTCGCAAGTTGTTGCCACGAACCGTCGCTCAACCCGCCATTCCGAGCGAATCGAGGATACGCTCTCTCCTTTTGCCAGGAATTTTCTGTGCCGTGCTGCTCTTTTCTCTCCCCATCGGCGCCAGCAAGCATCCCAAATACGGTGGCACCCTCCGGCTCGAGCTGCAAATCGCCAAGGTTTCTCTCGATCCCCGTGAGTGGAAAACCGGCTCCGTGGCCTCGGAAAATGCAAAACTCGCCGCGCTCCTATACGAGCGGCTTATCACTCTCGATGCCTACGGCCGCTTCCAGTCCGCTCTCGCCACGGAATGGGCCCACGATGGCAATGCCAAATCGTGGCAATTCAAGCTCCGCCCCAGCGTGAAGTTCTCCGACGGCTCGATGCTCATGCCCAAAGAAGTCGTTACTGCCCTCCAGCCTCTTCTCCCGAGCGGCTGGCAAATCAGCGCCACCGAAACAGGCATTCAGATTCGTTCCTCGCGTCCTGTGCCCGACCTCCTCGAACAACTCGCCTCTGGCCGCTACTTCGTCTTCCGCGCGCAGCCCGACGGCACCCTCCTCGGCACAGGCCCCTTTGTGCTTGCTGAAAGTTTGCCCGCGGCGCCGGCAGAAGGGAATCCTTCCGTCCTCAAGCCCGCTCGCCTGAAATTTCGTGCCAACGAAGACTGCTGGGCCGGTCGCCCCTTTCTCGATTCCGTCGAAGTTCTCCTTGGCGATTCCCCGCTCCGGCAAATCCTCAATCTCCAGGTCGGACGCGCCGACGTCATCGACATCCCTCCCGATTTAGTCCGCAAAGCCCGGCTGGACAATCTCCGTGTCTGGAGTTCGCCTCCCACCACTTTATTAGCCCTGCGTTTCGACGATGCCCAGCCCCCTGCCGCTGACCCACGCCTTCGCGAAGCTCTAGATCTCGCGCTCGACCGCGACACCATGGCCAACGTGTTGCTTCAAAGGCAAGCCTTCCCCGCAACGGCTCTTTTGCCCCAGTGGCTCTCGGGATATGCTTTCCTCTTCGGTGCGCCCATGAACCTCGATCGCGCCAAGCAGATTCGATCTTCGCTTCCCGCCAATACCGCCGGCGCGGGCAATTCTTTGCGCCTCCGCGTTGACGCAACCGGCGATCTTATGAAACTGCTCGGCGAACGCATTGCCATCAACGCGCGGCAGGCCAACATCTCCATTCAAGTCGTTTCTCACTCCGGGCCCACTTCGTCGAGCGCGGCCACCACCTCGCTTCCCGCCGGCTTGCATCTCTTTGCCTGGCATTACGATTCGCTGTCGCCTCGCGCTGAACTTCTTGATTTCGCGCAATATCTCCACTTCGACGTGAATGCGGACTTGCTTCCCGAAAACGCCGACACCGAAAAGCTCTACGCGGAAGAGCAGCGCCTCCTGGAAGACCGCAAAGTTTTGCCGCTACTTCTCTTGCCCGAGTATGTCGGTCTTGCCTCGGCCGTTCGCAATTGGTCCGCGCCGCCCTCCGGGGAATGGCGCCTGGCCGATGTTTGGCTTGACGCCGGGAATCCCGTCACTTCCAATACCCCAGCGCCACAAAGCCGGAACCAGACACCAGGAGCCCGTCCATGAGTTTTCGTAATAAAATTTTCCTGATTTTCCTTGCCACCGTTCTGGCTTCCGTCTCTCTCGTCGCCTACGGTGTGACGCATTACACCCAGCAGGCGTTCGAACAGCAAGATGCCCAACGCACCGAAGCCCTGGTCGCCCAATTCAAAAAAGAATTCGATCAGCGCGGCGAGATGGTCGTTCAACAGGTTGAAAACATATCTAACGCTGACGTGACCGTCCGTATGGTTCTGGACCTCGCGCGTCCCAACGCCGACTCCTCTCTCTACGTCCATGACGCCAATGGAGCCGCGCAAACTCACAACCTCGATTTCGTGGAGTTCGTGAATTCCGATGGCGCGCTGATCTCCTCCGCGCAATATCCCGCGCGCGTTGGTTACAAAAATGACTGGGTAACCGCCACCAGGAATTGGGACGGCACTAGCGCTTTCCTGAAACGCGAAGAGCTACCGGACGGCGTCGCTTTGTCGCTCACCGCGGTACGCTCACAAACGGTCGGAGACAAGGTCGTTTACATCATCGGGGGCCGCCGCCTCGACCACAATTTCCTCGCCTCTCTCGTTCTTCCTACCGGCATGCGCGCCCTGCTTTACAAAAACCTCGATCCGGGCTTTGTTGCCACCAACCTCACCGATGCCAATGGTCCTCTGGCGCAAGCCGATCAGTTTGAATCCCTGGTGGAACAGATCCAGAAGCAGCCCGCCCGGGAAACGCTTGTGAAGACTATTCCATGGACCAACGACCCGGCCAGCGCGGAAACCTTTCATGCCATGCCGCTGACCGGCCGGAACAATGAACTCCTCGGTGTTCTGCTCCTCGGCAGCCCTCAACGCGAACTCGTTCTCCTCCGCCGCCAGATTCTGAAAATTGCTGCTGCCGTCGCCTTCGCGGCCATTCTCATTGGCCTGCTACTGGCGTGGTGGGTTTCCAAGCGCATTACTCAGCCGGTCGAAGAACTCGCTAACGGCGCGCGTGATGTTGCTTCGGGCCGTTGGGACACGCACATTGACGTGCAAGGTAACGACGAAATTGGCCAGCTTGCCGGCGCTTTCAATCACATGACCCATACTCTTGCGGCGCAAAAAGAAAAGCTGGTCCAGACCGAACGCGTGGCCGCCTGGCGCGAACTCGCCCGCCGCCTCGCCCACGAATTGCGCAATCCGCTATTCCCCATGCAGATCACCCTGGAGAATCTCCAGCGCGCGCGCCAGCTAGGGCCCACCCAGTTCCAGGAAGTTTTCGCCGAAGGCACGGCCACGCTGAAGGCGGAACTCGCCAACCTGAACAGCATCGTCGGCGGCTTCAGCGATTTTTCCAAAATGCCCACGCCGCAATTCACTCGCGTGAATGTCAACGAAGCCCTGCGCAACGCGGTCCGCCTCTTCGAAGCGCAATTCACTGCGGTTGGCAAACCCTCCATCACCACCGAATATTTCCTCACGGAATCCCTGCCCGAAATCGATGCCGATCCCGATCTGCTTCACCGTGCTTTCCAGAACCTCGTCCTCAACGCCCTTGATGCCATGCCCGCCGGCGGTGCCCTCACGCTGCGTACTTCCGACCGCGACGACTCCGTGCGCATCGAAGTCAGCGACACGGGCAAAGGTCTCACTCCTGAAGAGTGCTCGCGGCTGTTCACTCCTTACTACACCACCAAGCACCAGGGCACCGGGCTCGGCCTCGCCATCGTGCAGTCCGTTGTCAGCGATCACCACGGCACCATTACGGTTACCAGCGAAGAAAGCCGCGGGGCCACCTTCCGCATCGATCTTCCCAAGCGCCAACAAAACACAACCGTAAAGCCCAAGCCGAACGCTACTGCCACCGTAGCCGAGACCGAACGCGCTCCCGCGGCGACGGATTAAATTTCCTGTGCCGCGCAAAGCCCATCTCCTCCTCATCGACGACGACCCCAACACCCTTGCCTCGCTCTCTCGCGCCTTCCGCCTCGCCGGCCACGAAGCCACGGTTTGCGACAGCGCCAATCGCGCCATCGAAATCCTGCAATCGCAGCGGTTCGACCTCATCCTGTCCGACGTGGTCATGCCCGGCAAAACCGGCATGCAACTCCTCGAAGAGCTAAAAAACTCCGGCCTGCAAACTCCCGTTGTGCTCATCTCCGGCCAGGCCAATATCGAAATGGCCGTCAAAGCCACGCGCCTCGGCGCCCTCGATTTTCTCGAGAAGCCTCTCACGACAGACAAGCTCCTCGTTACCGTTGACAACGCCCTAAAGCTCACCCGCCTCGAAGACGAGAATCGTGAACTGCGCCAGCGTCTCGGAAAGCACGAACTGGTGGGCTCCGGCCCGTCGATGACTAAGCTCCTCGCGCAAATCGATCGCGTGGCCGCCAGTGAAACCCGCATCTGCATCCTTGGCGAAACGGGTACCGGCAAGGAACTCGTGGCGCGCGCCATTCACGAAAAATCGCCTCGCCACGAAAATGCCTTCATCACCCTGAACTGCGCCGCCGTTCCCGCCGAACTCATCGAGTCCGAGCTGTTCGGCCACGAAAAAGGTGCTTTCACCGGCGCCACCGCCCGCCACACCGGAAAATTCGAACAGGCCGAAGGTGGTACCCTCTTCCTCGATGAAATCGGCGACATGCCTCTTGCGATGCAGGCCAAGCTCCTCCGCGTCCTCGAAGAAGGTGAAGTCGAGCGTGTCGGCGGTGATAAGCCCATCAAGGTCAACGTCCGCGTCATCGTCGCCACTCACCGCAATCTCGAAGAGCTGGTGAAGAAAAACGAATTTCGCGCTGACCTCTTTCACCGCGTCTACGTTTTCCCACTGAGCCTCCCACCACTTCGTGAACGCAAAGAAGACTTTCCAGCGCTGGTGGCGCACTTCGCCAAACAGGTCGCCAAACAAAATGGCTGGAAAGAAAAGCTCTTCTCCGAGGAGGCCATCGTCGAGCTTCGCCGCTATCCGTGGCCCGGAAACGTTCGCGAGCTCCGCAACATCGTCGAGCGCCTTGTGCTTCTGTCGAGCGAAGATACCGTCATCGCTGATGACGTTTGTCTCGCGCTTCCGGCCGGAGAACTCTCCGCCACTGCATCGTCGAACGCCCCGGCACCAGGGCAAGGGACTCTTGAGCAGCGCACGGAAGCCTTCGAACGCGAAGTCCTCCTCGCGGAAATCCGCCGCCACAACTTCCACATGACCAACGTCGCCCGCACTCTTGGCCTCGAACGCTCCCATCTCTACAAAAAGTGCCAGCAACTCGGCATCGACCTCCACACCCTCCGCAAACCCGAGTAAAGTCGTTGGCGGGACTGCTTTCTGGGGCGGTCCGCAAAACTGAGCAAGCCGGGCTGGCCCCCTAGCCCGAACCAAGGAAGCACTCTGCTTTCGCGGCAGAGGGTGAGAATTCTGAGTTGGGCGGGAGTCCCTGAGAAGTTGATATGCTGTGCAAACTGTTGAAAATGTGCTACTAAACGGACCATCCGATTTTGCTTGACAAATAACATATTGCTATATACACTTTGCATATCGCAATACCGAAAGGCCTCCTCCCATGACTCTCGGCGACAAACTTCGCTCCCTCCGCGCCATCGAGGGCTCGCTCCGGGGACTGGGCCGCCCCCTCACGCAATCTGAGGTGGTCAGCTCCATGAAGAGGGAATTGGGCCGCGGTTTAAGTCAGGCCTACCTCTCCCAAATCGAAAGCGGCACGCGCCCGCACATGACCAATACTTCGCGCGATTTGCTGGCCCGCTTTTTCCGGGTCTACCCGGGATTCCTGGTCGACGATCCTCCAGGGTATTCCCGCGAACTGCAGTCCGAACTCCGCATGGCCGATGCCACGATCGACTCCTGGCTGTATGCCGGAGCCGACCAATTCGCGGGTGACGCTGAACTCAGCCGCGCCCTTTGCAACATCGCGCAAGTTCAAGATTCCCGCGGCGCGATCCTGCTCCTTGGCGAAATTCTTCGTACGCCCGGCCTGGCCGAGCGCCTCAGCGAAGTGCTGCAGCCGAGCCATCCTCCTCCCACCTCCCACAATTGAAACTGTTCTGGTTCTGTACGCGCTGTCTTGAGCGACGGGGTGTCGCTCCGCGAGGTGCCGTATGTCATGGTCCTGGTCTGACGTTTACTTGTTCTGCTTTCTGGTGGGTACGGCGCTCAGCGTTCTGTCGTTCTTCGCTGGCGTGACTCACGTGCACCTTCCGGTGAAGCTGCATCTTCATCTGCACTTGCCACACTCGCATGGAGCCAGCCACGGAGGTGGCGCACATATCTCCTGGTTCAACGCTTCCACGGTCCTGGCGTTTCTCGCGTGGTTCGGTGGCGTCGGTTATTTGCTGACGAAGTATTCGCACGTGGAGGCGTTCTTCGTGGTGGCCATTGCCACGATGGCGGGCACGGCCGCGGGCTGGATTGTGCTGCGCTTCCTGGTCAAGCTTGTCGGTCCTTCGGATGAACCGTTGCGCGAGTCCGATCGCAGGCTCGTCGGCTCGCTCGGCACCGTCAGCATGACCATCCGTGAAAATGGCACCGGAGAAATTATCTTTCCGCTCGGTGGTGGCCGACGATGTTCCGGCGCGCGCAGCGATGATGGCCGGTCCATTGAAAAAGGAGCCGAAGTCGTGATTGAGCGCTACGAGAAGGGAATTGCTTACGTAAAACGCTGGGAAGAGTTCGTCCAATCTTGAGTTTCTGAACCGAAGGTCAGGTCACGCGTTCGCAGCGGTTCAAAAAGGGAGGAAGTTATGTTCGGGTTGCCAATGAATGTGGTTATCGGGGCAGGGATCCTGGTCGTCGTTTTACTGATGCTCATGACCGTGATCGCCAAGATGTATCGCAAAGCGGGACCGCACGAAGCGCTGATCGTCTACGGCCTCGGCGGCACCAACGTGTACACGGGGCGAGGCACGATCATCTACCCCATGATCCAGACGTGTAAGGACCTCTCGCTGGAGTTGATGTCGTTTGATGTCGCTCCCCAGCAGAATCTGTATACCAACCAAGGCGTTGCGGTGACCGTGGAAGCCGTGGCGCAAATCAAGGTGAAGAATGACAAGGAGTCCATTCTCACTTCCGCCGAACAATTTCTAACCAAGACCCCGGAGGAGCGCGATGGCCTGGTTCGCCTGGTCATGGAAGGCCACCTCCGCGGCATCATCGGCCAACTCACCGTCGAGCAGATTGTCAAGGAGCCGGAAATGGTGGGCGACCGCATGCGCTCCACGTGCGCTGACGACATGAGCAAGATGGGTCTCGAAGTCGTCAGTTTCACCCTGAAGGAAGTGCGCGACAAAAACGAGTACATCACCAACATGGGCCGCCCGGACATCGCCCGCATCAAGCGCGATGCCGAAGTGGCCACCGCCGAAGCCGAGCGCGATATCGCCATCAAGCGCGCCGAAGCCTCGCGTGCTTCCGCCGTTGCTAAGGCTCAAGCCGATCAGGAACGCGTGGCCGCAGAGACCGCTTCCATGGCCAAGCAAGCCGAAGCCACACGCGACCTCGACATCAAGAAGGCCAACTATCTCGAAACCAGCAAGAAGGCCCAGGCGCAAGCCGACAAGGCCTACGAAATCGAAACCAACCGCCAGCAGCAGACCGTCATGCTCGAACAGGTTCGCATTCAGCAAGTCGAACGCGAAGCGCAAGTCAAAGTGCAGGAAGCGGAAATCGCGCGACGCGAACGAGAACTCATCGCCACTGTGCTGAAGCAGGCGGAAGTCGAGCGCCAGCGCATCGAAACCCTCGCCAACGCCGAACGCCAGCGGCTCATGTCTGAAGCCGAAGGCCGCGCCGCTTCCATTCGCGCCCAAGGTGAAGCCGAAGCGGAAATTATCTTCAAGAAGGGTGAAGCCGAAGCCAAGGCCATGAACGTGAAAGCCGAAGCGTACCAGGAGTACAACCAGGCCGCCGTTGTCGACAAGCTCATCACTGCCCTGCCGGAGGTGGTCCGAGCGCTTAGCGAGCCGCTCAGCAAAGTCGATAAGGTCACCATCGTCTCCACCGGCAATGGCGATGCCGCCGGAGCCTACAAGCTCACCGGCGACGTCACGAAGATCGCGGCGCAAGTCCCCGCGCTTTTCGAAGCCCTGTCCGGCATGCAAATGTCAGACCTGCTCGGCAAGGTCCGCCTCATTGGCGACAAACTGCCCAAGCCGCTGGACCAGCCTCCAGCCAAGTCCTAACCCGCTTCCGCCGGAGCGGGCTTGCTCCCGCTCCGGCGCTGTAGCGTCGCACCTTTAAGCCGGCATCTTGGGTTGTAGCGCCCGCTTTAGGCAGTCGTTCTGGGTCAGTCGCGGTAGGGACTGAAGTTTAGATCGGCCAGATTTTGTAAGGACAGCCTTCTGCTTACGCTGACACCGGAAGTGAGGCGGTCCGATCACACCAAGTCGGAGGGAAAATGTCATGGGCTTCACACTGCAACACAAACGAGCGCTCTTCTGGGGACTGGGTATCCTCACGGGCTTCGTGCTGGCAAACCTGGCCTGGTTCCAGATCGCCAGTGCCATCGACCGCTGCTTTTCGCCGTTCTAGCGCCTGTGGTGGCTGGCGCTTAGGACGCTTTCTGGTTGTTCTTATGACGGCTCCAAGCCCCGTCATTCCGAACGGAGTCTGTGAAATGAGGAATCTTTAATTTTTGACAGTCAAGTTTCGAAAGGAGCATCACCATGGGACTTTTAGAACGTGTCAGTACTTTAATCCGCGCCAATCTCAACGACATGATTGACCGCGCCGAGGATCCCGAAAAAATGATCAAGCAGGTCATCCTCGACATGGAGAATCAATACCTCCAGGTCAAAACCCAGGTCGCCGTCTCCATCGCCGACCAGCACATGCTCGAGAAGAAACTCCGCGAGCAGGAAGATACCGGCAAAGACTGGATGCGCAAAGCCGAGATCGCCGTCGATAAAGCGCAGGATGATCTCGCCCGCGCGGCCCTCGACCGTTTCCAGACTGCCCAGCGCCTCGCGCAGAGTTTTCAGGAACAGGTCAACGACCAGAAAGCTCAGGTGGACACCTTGAAAAACGCGCTCATCAAACTTGAACAGAAACTCGACGAAGCCAAGTCCAAGCGCGAAGTTCTGCTTGCGCGCCATCGCCGTAGCATCGCCCTCGACAAAGCCGCCAAGGCCCAAGTTGCCCTCGGCGACAACTCCAACAGCGCCTCCTTCGATCGCCTCAAAGAGCGCGTCAACCACACCGAAGCCACCGCCTCCGCCGAGGTCGAGCTTCTCAACGACGACGTTACTGAAAAACTCAACCGTCTCGATCGCGATGCCGAGGTCGAGCGCCTGCTTGCCGAAATGAAAACGCGCCGCCTCCCCGAGAAGGTCGGCTAAGCGGTAACACAGCCATTCTTGGCTGGGTTTGCGGGTCTAGGTTACCGGAGGTTCTGAAGCGGTCGCCATCCACGCGTAAACGCGGGTTTGTCCGTCGTTGGCTGCGATTCACTGGACTCGGTTATATGCCGAACGTAGTCTGCGAGGTGAGAAATCTCGTCGAAACCGTTGCACCATGACTGAAACGGGAGAAGATTGAAGAATTCTCCTCGTTCACAAAGAAAGGAACAACTCATGAAATTCGCTCGATTGTTCTTATCCCTCGCGCTCGTCGCTTTGTTTTTGCCACAAACCGTACTCTCGCAAGCCCAGCAAAAACCCGAAGAACTCGCCCAAAAAGCCGCCGAGCCGTGGCTGGTCCTTACCGATTCTGGAAAATATGCGGAAAGCTGGGATCAGGCCTCAGCCGCCTTCAAAGTGGCGATCACACGAGAAAAGTGGGTCGACGCGTTGAACTCTGTACGCACTCCGCTGGGCAAAGTCGTATCCCGTAAACTGGCCGCGGCCGACTACAAGAATTCTCCTCCCAACGCGCCCGCGGGAGAGTACGTCGTCCTCCGCTACGACACCAGCTTTGAAAACAGAAAAGAGTCAACGGAGATTGTGTCCTTCACGCTTGATAAAGACGGAAGGTGGCGCGCCGCCGGCTACTTCATCAGATAATTCCTGGTTGGGGTATGCGGCACTGCTGCGCCACATGTCCCCCAAATTAGTTTCCACGCTTTCCTCGCTTTTCTAGGGACCGCCTTCCGAGGCGGTCCTCTTGGGCCCCTCCTAGTAGGGTCGAGGCACAAACTCCGCATCGGTGGTATAACTGCTCCGGCAAAATTGCATCGTGTCTCGCATGCCAACCTGCCCGGGAGACGCGAACCTCTCATCTCAATTCCGGAGCCCACGCCATGCCCACGCATTCCCTGAATGAAGCCGACGAACTCCTGGACCTGTGGCCAACCCTGCGCCGTTCCGAACGCGTCGCCCGCTTCGAATCTCTTCCTCGCGAGCACATGGACAATTTCTTCCTCGCCCTGGATGCCAAGTCCCAATGCAACCTGCTCCTCGCGCTGCCCGAAGGGGAACGCCGCCTCTATATGCGGCTGCTCGCCCCCGATGACGCCGCTGACGTTATCCAGCACACCCCCAAATCACAGTGGCAATATCTACTGGATCTCCTCGACGACAAAACCAAAAACGAAGTAAAAGCACTCCTGGCCTTTCGCGAAGACATCGCCGGCGGTCTCATGAATCCGCGTTTCGCCCGGCTCCGCCCGGATGCTTCAATCGACGAAGCCATCAGCTACCTGCGGCAGCAGCTCGGCCACGTGGAGACGATCCACTACGCTTACGTGCTCGACGAAAACCAGACGCTCCTTGGCGTGGTCGCTCTTAAAGACCTGGTTGCCGCTGATCCTAAGAAAATGGTTAGAGATGTCATGACCACGAAGGTCTATACCGTTTCTCCCAACACCGACCAAATGGAAATCGCACATCTTCTGACGCAACACGGAATTAAGGCCGTTCCGGTCCTTGACGAAAATCGCCACATGCAGGGCATTGTCATGGCCGATGACCTCATCGACGTCCTCCGCGAAGAAGACACCGAGGACATCCAGAAACTGGGCGGCATGGAAGCTCTCGATGGTCCCTACTTGGAAACCGGATTTCTCGCCATGATCAAGAAACGCGCCGGCTGGCTGGTTATTCTTTTCCTCGGTGAGATGCTCACAGCCACTGCCATGAATCATTTCGAACACGAAATCGAACGCGCCGTGGTCCTCTCTCTTTTCATCCCTCTGCTGATCAGTAGCGGAGGCAACTCCGGCTCACAAGCTACCTCTCTCATCATTCGCGCGCTCGCCCTTCGGGAAGTACGCCTCAAAGACTGGTGGCGCGTGATTAACCGCGAAATCGCCGCCGGCGTCATGCTAGGTGCCATCCTCGGAGTCGTAGGTTTCGCCCGCATTATGATTTGGCAAGCGCTGTGGCACACCTACGGCCAGCACTACCTCCTCATCGCGCTTACCATCACCTTCAGTCTTCTCGGTGTTGTCACCTTCGGGACCCTCGCCGGCTCCATGCTTCCCTTCATCTTGCGCAAATGCGGACTCGATCCTGCCAGTGCCTCCGCTCCCTTCGTCGCCACGCTTGTTGACGTCACCGGCCTGGTCATCTATTTCACTGTTGCCAAAATCATCCTTACCGGGACCCTGCTCTAGCTTTACGTCCTAAATCACCAGCCGTTCTCCTCGCCTCGTGGCAAAATACACGAGATGAACCCGTGGCTAATCGCTGCCCCTGCCGTTGTCGCCGGTTTCGCCGGACTCACCGCTTACGGTGCGGTCAACTCTCGTTCTCAACTTTTCGGCCATTCGATCTACCATACGGATCACGCCCGTAAATTCGCTCTCACCTTCGACGACGGTCCCAACCCGGCCATCACCCCCAAACTCCTGGATCTTCTCGACCGTTATTCCATCAAGGCTACGTTTTTCGTCGTGGGGAAATATGTCCGCGACTCTCCCTCCCTCACCAAGGAGATTTCCGCGCGCGGCCATCTTCTTGGCAATCATACGGACACCCATCCGAATCTTTTCTTCTGTGGCCCGGCAGAGTCTCGCACCGAATTGCTTCATTGCAGCGATGCCATACACCAAGCCGCCTGGATAGAGGCGAAATGGTTCCGTCCACCATTTGGCTACCGCAGTCCTTGGCTTGGGCAGCTGGTTCAAGAACAAGGCCTGCAAATGGTGATGTGGACTCTGCTTCCGGGCGATTGGCGGCCCAAACCCCTGGAATGGTTGACCGAGCGTATGAATCCCATCGCCGCTCACGCCCAAGCCCTCCCTCCGAAAGGCAAGCCACTGGCCGAGCCGTCTTTTGGCGACCTGCTCTGTCTCCACGATGGCGATTACGCGCGTCCCAACGCCGATCGCACCCGCACCTTAGCCGCGCTAGAGTATTGGATTCCCCGTTGGCGTGACCTCGGCCTTGAATTTGTTACAATGAGGGAAATGCAACGGAAGGCGGTCGAGGCGTAATGGACGAACGGACGTTCTATACGGAAAAAGAGGAAACCCGCAAAGTTAAACTAGTTTGCCCCAGTTGCCGCGGCGAATTTGAAGCCCCAGTGCGCTGGAAGGTCAGTCGCAAAAAAAGGGAATTGCCCCGCGGGGCCAGTGAGGAAGATCGCCGGAAATTTGCCAAAGCTACTTCCTTCATGGTGCGACTCGACGACCTGGTCGCCTGCTACAAGTGCCGCAAACGCTTCGAACTCACTGGCCAATCCACGGTGCTGATTAACGACAATCTCGGCGATCCCATCGAAGATCCCGAAAATTTCGGCAATCGCTGAGTAAGCGATCAAATATCAGCGATCAAGAGTCGAGTCAGTGCTTCCCTCAGCCCGAGGGAAGCGCTCCGTCTTTGTGCATATTTAGTGGGTCAGTTCTCCTGATTGCTGGTCGCCAATATCTGATATTCCTCAGCCCCATGCCAGCTGCCTAGTCCTAAATTTCCGGATACATCTCGAAAAACGCATCAATCGACTGCCGAAAAGTTTTCTCAATCTCGTCCTTCGAACCCTCAATTAAATGCATCGCCACCCGCGCCGTCTTGCCATTCTTCAGTACCACCGTAGCTTCCTTCACTTCTCCCAAATCGTCCACCGGCAGCAGTCGCATCCCGTAAATCAAAGCCAGCTTGGCCATCGCCGTTCTCCCTTCCCAAACTCAGCGTATCGGCAACTCCAAACGCGGTCAAATCGCGCCGTTACCGCAGCTCTGACAGTTTCAATCCCGCCGCCGCCGCTTTAGAGTAAACTGGCCTTACCAGCTTCCTCGGGCATCCGATTTGCTGCCCTCCCGCATCGGAGAACCAGAAGGAGACAGACGGTGAAGCCCAAAGCTCCGGTCTACGCGTTCCTGCAAGCCGCATTGTTAACCCTGTTTGTCGCCTCTGTTGCTGCGGCGCAAGCCCCAGACGGTCCGCAAAACGATGCCCCCGCCGCCTCGGCAGTCCCTGCTGTTCCTGCGGCGGCCCGCCCGTCAACTCCGGGTGAGTCCATACTTATTCCCACGGGTACGCGCGTTGGCGTCATCCTGGAAAGTGGCATCTCCACCGCGACAGCCAAACCCGGTGATTCCGTTTATTTCCGCACCTCTTTCCCTATCACCATCAACAACAAGGTCGTCATTCCTGTGGGTTCTTATTTGCGCGGCGAGGTTACAGAGTCCAAGCGCCCTGGGCGCGTCAAAGGCAGGGGTGAACTTCGCATCCGTCTCAACACCCTGGTTTTTCCCAACGGGTACACCGTGGACATGAATGCAGAACCTCACAGTGCGGACGGGGGTCAAGTGAAAACCGATCCTGAAGGGAAAATGACCGGCCCGGGTGGAAAAGGGAAGGACGCTACCACCATCGCGACCACCACAGCGACTGGTGCAGGCATTGGTGCGATTGCGGGCGGTGCAAAAGGAGCGGGCATCGGCGCCGGCATTGGCGGCGTTGCTGGGCTCGCCGCTGTTCTGCTCTCCCGTGGCCCGGACGCCCAACTGCCCCGCGGCTCTTCGATGGATTTGCAGTTAGAACACGATCTGCAACTCGATGCCAACCAGATCCACTATTCCACCACTGGTCAGCCCAACACCGTGGTCATCCAGCAACAACCCCCAGCAAACTGACCTTGGAGTTCGGCGGCCTACCGCCGCTTTTAGGGTCGCGGCTGATGCACAGCAACCGCTACTAACTAGGGATCCAACCGCGGTACACGCACTCAAAGCAGGCTGAGGGAAAAATAGGTTTTAAGCTTTAAGGTGCAGACTTCGAAGTTGTGCCCGCGATAGGATTTAAGTAGTTTCTCAGGTTGAGATCCTTCGTCGTGCATACAGCGCGCTCCTCAGGATGACAGCCCTACCCCTCGCACCCGTTCCGCTCACGCGCTTGGCTCCGCGTAGCCTCCAAAAAACGCATCGGGCTCACCCGGTCCCAATCCACGCTTACCTGTCGCGCGCTCACCCATTCGCGAATCAGCCGTGCGGTTATCGGTGCCAGCAAGATCCCGCTCCGGAAATGCCCCGTGGCAATCAATAATCCTTCCAAATCGGTAGGTCCGATGATCGGCAGATGATCCGGTGAATCCGGACGCAATCCCGCCCAGGTCTCTTCGATCCGTGCCTGGTCCAAAGCCGGCACCATCTTCATTACTTCTCTCAATATCAGTTGCACTCCACCCGCAGTCACGTCGTGATCGAAGCCGGTGTGTTCAATGGTCGATCCCGCTATGATCCTGCCATCATTCCTCGGCACCAGATACTTGTGTTCCAGCCATAGAATGCGCTTGAGCTGCACCGACTCGCAGCGCAGCGCAACCAGCTGCCCTTTGGCCGGGGAAACTGGCGCGTACGGCGCCACGCCTTCGATGCGCGCCGAAAAACAACCCGCGGCGATCACGGTCCATTTCGCTTCCACTTGGCCGTTTTCCAGGATTAAGCCGCGGCACCGTTCCCCGGCTTTCCACAAACCCCTGGCCCCGTTTCCCGCAAAAATCTCCACCCCTTTTCGTTCCGCTGCCTTCAGTGCCCCTTTCGTGAACACCCGCGTATCCAAGGACGCTTCGTCCTCCCGGAAAATAGCAGCCTGCATTTCCTCCGTCAGCGCTGGCTCCATCTGCCGCGCTTGTTCTGCGCTCAACGCTGCTGCTTTCAGGCCCACGCCGCGCTGCAACGCGATCACGGTGCTGAGCTCTTCTTCCGCGTTTTCGTCCAGAATTACATCCAGCGCACCATCTTTGCGGTAGCCCACTCGAGCCCCGGCCAGTTCTTCCACCCTCCTAATGAACTCGGGATATAAAGCCACGCTGGCCAGGCTCATGGGCACAAACGGAATCATGCCCGGATTCTCCGGCGCTGGCGAAATCATTCCCGCGCTTGCCCACGATGCTTCGCGCCCCGGTTCCCGCGCGTCAAACACCGCTACCTTCAATCCTGCTTCCGCTAACTCCAGCGCGATGGAAGCGCCAATCAGTCCACCGCCCGCAATCACAGCATCGAATGTTTTCATAGCGGCACTCTAATGCAACCCCACTCCGCCCGGCTGTGATGAGCAACCCAATTTCAAAAGCTGGCCGCCAATTGCTCCGCCAGCACTTCGGCCTTGGTCGAGAAGTTCTTCGCCTTCACCCAATCCCCGGCCTGCATGGCTTCCCGGGCGTTGTCCGCGAACCCTCTCACTTTTGAAGCCAAATCCTCCTGCAGGGGACTCAATTTCCGTCCTTGCGCGATTGCCAGATTTTTCTCCGCCCTCTCCAGACTTCGTTCTGTCTCCGCCTGCGCCGCCTTCATCTGCTGGGTATCAACCTCTGGCGTGATGGTAGGCACCACGGTCTTCTCCGGCTTCCCCGTTTCCGAAACCACTGGCGCCGCCACATGGGGCCTGGCGGGCGGCAAACGCGCCGGTGCGATCTCCTCAGGGGGCGCCGGCAGCGCTTGTACTTCTAAGTCCGGTGGTGATTCCAGTGACGCCTGCGTGGCTGGTGGAACGATCGGATGTACCACCGCGATAAAGTTCACCACCGGTTTCGCCGGCGTTTTCCGGGTAAAACATCCGCCGAACCCCACCGCCATCACACACAGCAGCGCCAGAGTTTTCTTCGTCGTTTCGCTTCGCTCGCTCATCCGCCTCGGATCTTCTGAATTTAAATCTGTGTCTACTTCTATGCGGCCAACGGCAATTCGATCCGGAACGTGGTGCCGCGTCCGACTTCCGACGTAAAGTCGATGGAGCCATTGTGAAGCTGCACGATTCGGAAGGTGCTTGCCAATCCGATGCCGCTGCCTCCCGGTCGCGTTGTAAAAAAAAGTTGAAACACTTTCTGCCGGTGCTCCATCGGAATTCCCTTTCCCGTGTCGCCCACGGCGATTTCCGCCATATCCCCGCGGCGGCTCAGCGTCAATTGTAACTGCCCACCATTGGGCATGGCGTCCACTGCGTTCAGCACCAGATTCAGAATCGCCTGTTTCAGCAGTGCGCGATCCCCAAACACTTCCGGCACATCAATCGGCAGCAACTGCGCTACCTGCACATTCGACTTCTCCAATTGCGGATGGGCCACCTCCAAAACTTCCTGCAGCAGATCCGCCAGTTGCGTCGGCTCCAGTCTCACGTCCATCGGCCGCGAAAAATCGAGGAACCGTTTCACCACCGCATCCAGCCGGTCAATCTCCGCGTCCAGTACATTTACCGCCTGCATGGCCGATTCATCCGTTTGCGGCGGCAGCGATTCCTTCAGATTCTCCAGCCACAGCCTCATCGAATTCAGGGGATTCTTCACCTCGTGTGCCACACCCGCCGTAATTCTCCCGAGAGCCGCCAATCGTTCGCTTACTTGCAATTGCGTATTGATGCTCTCGATGGAATCCAGGTCGCGCAGTGTCACCAGCGCGCCCATTCGTTCTCCTGCCCCTTGAATCTCCTGCACCGTCACGCCCACTCGTTTTGTTCCTTCTTCCGTCGCCAAGTCCGTTTCCGAGGCTATCTCACGCAGTTCATCGCCTTCCAGACGCAACGCGGCAAATAGCGGGTGTCCTTCCGGGAAGATCTGCGTCACGCGACGCCCCAAGAAGTTGGACGCAGGGGCACCGAGAAATTTTTCCGCCGCGGGACTCACCATCACCGCGCGCGCGTCCCGCGTGAACAGGATCAATCCATCTTCCAGCCCGGCCATCACCGAATTCATGTTCTCGCGCAGCGAACTGAAAATCTCGTGCACCCCGCGCAATTGTTGCCCCACCTGCTTGATCTTGCGACGCACTTGTCCCAGTTCGTCGGTACTCTCCGCTGCCTTCTCGGCCGGCGTTGCTCCCGTGTCGTATTCGCCCGCGGAGATGCGGTCCAACTGATCACTAATATCTCGGATCGGCGCCAGCGCCGCCCCGCTCACTACTGCGGCCAGCACCGTCGAAAGCACCAGCGCAAACAAAACGATGGTGATCCATCGCTGGAATTGCGCTTCAATGTTGTTCAGCAGCAGTCCTGTCTGTACCGCGACGCGCACTTCCCCAAACGGCTGTTTCCTTACATTGAACGGATATTCCACTTCGTACACCTGTGGCGTACCCAGTAAAATTCGAATCTGCCTTACAATCGGGCTCTGCACCAGTCGCGATAACTCCGGACGTCTCGCAACCATCTTGCCATTCTCTGAAGCATCGCTCGATACCAGCACCACTCCGTTGCGATCCACGATGGAGACTTCAAATATCGACGGCAGTTCCGTCGCAGCGGTCAACTGCGCATTCAAGGCGTCACTGGTTTCGAATACTTCCCGCACATAATCGTGGATTTCCTGCGGATCATCGGAGACTGGCCGCATTCCTCGCAACTTCGCGTCATCATCCGCGTGACTCGCCCAATAAAACACCTGATGCGCCACCTCCATCGCCCTGGTTTGGGTATCGAGTAAGGCCTGCTGCAATGCTTGGCTTAGGAATACCAGAGAAAGCACCGCGACCATCAACAGCACCAGCGCGGTCATCACCATCGTCAATTTGGCACGCAGCCCTAGCTGCATCTTTTCTTACGACTCCGCTTCTGCCTTTTCGCTGCCGTACTCCTTCAGCTTGTTGTGCAGGGTTTTCAAGCTCACGCCCAGCAACTCCGCCGCTCGCGTCTTGTTGTTGCTGGTGGCTTGCAGCGTCTGCAAGATCAGTTCGCGTTCCATCGCGTCCACGGTCGTCCCGACGGGAAACTTGATTCCAGACAAATCGCTCGGGTTCTTGGTCGCCAGCTTTCCAAACTCGCCTGGCAGCGACGATCGCGAAATCAGATCCTTCTCGCTCATAATTGCCGCGCGTTCCAGTACGTTTCGCAGTTCGCGAATGTTTCCCGGCCACGTATGACTCATAAAAATATCCAGCACTTCCGCCCCAATGCCCCGGACGTTCTTCCCGTGCTTCGCGTTGATGTCGCGCAGGATATGTTCCGACAGCAAAGGGATGTCGTCTTTATGCTCGCGCAAGGGCGGCAAGTGGATGTGAAACACGTTCAGGCGAAAATACAAGTCTTGCCGGAGCCCGCCATTGGCCACCGATTGTTCGGGATCTTTGTTCGTCGCTGCCAGCACGCGCACGTCCACCGGAGTCTCGGTCTTGCTTCCCAGCCGTCTAACTTTGCGGTCCTCCAGAACGCGCAGCAGTTTGGCTTGTGTCGGCGCAGGCATCTCTCCAATTTCATCCAGCAGCAGCGTTCCCCCATCTGCCAGCTCGAAGCAGCCGATCCGCCGTTCCGCCGCCCCCGTGAACGCGCCCCGCTCGTGTCCGAAGATTTCACTTTCCATCAAGGTTTCGGGAATTGCTGAACAGTTGATGGCTACAAACGGTCCGCCGGCTCGCGGCGAAAGCTTATGAATTGTCCTCGCCACTATTTCTTTTCCGGATCCTGTCTCCCCCGTGATCAACACCGACGCCGAACTGGGCGCGGCCATTTCGATCACTCGCATCACGTCCTGCATGGGCTTGGACCCACCGACAAGCTCCCCGAGCCGCCCCGCGTCACGTAACTGTCTCTGCAGTACTTCCAAATTCAGCGTATCCCGCGCTTTGCTCAACGCACGGTCCAGCAGCGCCCGCAGCACCGGCCCCTTCAACGGCTTCTCGATGTACCAGAACGCGCCGGATTCAATCGCCGCCACCGCTCGCTCCTCGCTTCCTTTGCCGGTAATGATGATCGCCGGAACGTTGCGCAACTCATCTCCCAGCTGCTTCAGTAGATCCAGCCCATTCATCCCGGGCAGCTCCACATCCGCAATCAACGTATCCGGCTGAAAACTGTTAAACCTTGCCAGCGCGTCCTCCGCGCTCCCTACGCCCACAACTTCATAACCCCAGCGTTGCAGAAGCTGCTCGTATCCCTTCCGCGCGTTGTCTTCATCCTCGACTATGAGTATTCGATCTTTTCGCTCGCCCGTTTCCACTGTGCGTACCGCCCTGTTTTCTTCTAGCATGCGCTTTGGCCTCGCCTGAACATTGACACGCTTGAACTATTCGGGTGGGTGTTACGACTCTAACAAGCGTCTAACCGCTTGCCAAGTCGGATACCTCTTCGAAGCGCGCTGCCGGCCGTTTCATCAATCAATCAAATCCGTTGACTCAACCGCGCTATGCACCCTACGATTTTAGTATTGATTTCCATTCGCCGATGTCGGTCCATTTGCGAATTGCGGTTTTGACGACCGGCAAAGTGCCAGCGCACTCTCGCTTCGGAACCCACTACATCAGGAGACCAGCCATGTTTCGCATCAACGATGAAGCTCCCAATTTCACCGCGGAGACCTCGCAAGGCACCATCAATTTCCATGAATGGATCGGAGATGGCTGGGCCGTCTTGTTCTCCCATCCCATAGATTTTACTCCGGTGTGCACCACGGAGCTCGGGTATATGGCCGGCCTCGCTCCTGAATTCGCTAAACGCAATTGCAAAATCATCGGGCTCAGCGTCGACCCCGTCGCCAGTCACAAAAAGTGGGAAGTCGATATCGAACAGACGCAGGGCCATAAAGTTACTTACCCCATGATCGGTGACCCTCAGCTTACAGTCGCCAAGCTCTACAACATGTTGCCTGCCGAAGCGGTCGGAACCTGCGAAGGCCGCACCGCTGTGGACAATGCCGCCGTGCGCACCGTTTTCGTCGTCGGTCCCGACAAGAAAATCAAGCTCATGCTCGTCTATCCCATGAGCACCGGCCGCAATTTCGACGAAATCCTACGCGTCCTCGATTCCATGCAACTTACGGCCAAGCACAAAGTCGCTACACCCGTGAACTGGAAACCCGGCGACGACGTGATCATCGCCCCGGCCGTTTCCGATGAGGAAGCCAAGCAAAAATATCCCGGCGGCTGGAAGACGCTTCGCCCGTATTTGCGCATGGTTCCCCAGCCGGAGTAGTCTTTCATCCCGGTGAGCGGACCCCTTCTGAGGCGGTCCGCTCACCGGGAGGCGACGTGATCCTTAAACAGTTTTATCTGAATTGTCTTGCTCATGCTTCCTATCTGATCGGTGATGACGTCACCCGCATTGCTGCCGTCATCGATCCCCAGCGCGACATCGATTGCTATCTCGCATTTGCGGACGAGCACGGGCTACAGATCAAACACGTTTTCCTGACTCATTTCCACGCCGATTTCATTGCAGGCCATTTGGAACTTCGCGATCGCGTCGGCGCCACTATCTATCTGGGTGCCCGCGCCCAGGCCGAATATCGTTTCACGCCTCTCGCCGATGACAGTCTCGTCGGATTCGGCCGCGTCTGCCTGAAAGCCCTCGAGACGCCGGGTCACACGCCCGAATCCATTTCTATTCTCGTTTACGACCTCGACCAAAGCGAATCCCAACCCCATGCGGTTCTCACTGGCGACACGTTGTTCATCGGCGATGTGGGCCGTCCCGATCTTCGCGCCGCTCTTGGCTGGTCCGCTGCGGACCTTGGCGGTCTCCTGTTCGACTCTTTGCAATCCAAGTTGCTCGCGCTCCCCGACGCCAGTCTCGTGTACCCGGCTCATGGGGCCGGCTCTCTCTGTGGGAAAGCTATCAGCAAGGAAACCGTCTCCACCATGGGCGAGCAGCGTCGCGTCAACTACGCTCTTCAGCCCATGAGCAAGCAGGCTTTCATTGACATTGTCACCGCGGACCAGCCCGAAGCACCGCCTTACTTCGTCTACGATGCCGTGCTGAACAGCAAGGAGCGTCCCACGCTCGATCAAGCTCTTGAACGTGAACTGCAACCCCTGACCCTCGATGCCGTTTTGTCGTTACAGAAGGAAGGCGCGCAGATCCTCGATACGCGCGACCCGGAAGAATTCGGCGCCGCTCATCTCGCCGGCAGTATCAACATCGGCCTCAACGGCCAGTATGCCACCTGGGCGGGCACTGTTCTTGATCGCGTCCATCCCATCGTTATC
The DNA here is from genome assembly GCA_963776365.1 of Candidatus Acidiferrales bacterium. Lineage (GTDB taxonomy): Bacteria > Acidobacteriota > Terriglobia > Acidiferrales > UBA7541 > Acidiferrum. Next base: position 409,215 of record CAVZMQ010000003.1, read on the forward strand.
ATTGCTGCGCCCGGCCGCGAACACGAATCTGCCATCCGTCTAGGCCGCATCGGCTTCGACCACGTTGCGGGCTATCTCCAAAATGGTTTGCAAGTCCTCGAATCTCGTCCCGACCTGATCGTGTTCACTGAACGGTTCAGCGCCCAATTCGCCGCCGAACTGCTCAACTCAGATCAGCCACCCTTCGCCATTGATGTTCGCAATCCCCGCGAACGCGAGTCGAAATTCATCGCCGGCAGCATTAGCGTGCCGCTCGGCCATCTCTCCGATAATCTGGCCATCCTGCCAAAGGATCGTCCCCTCGTCGTGTACTGCGCGGGCGGCTACCGATCCTCCATCGCCGCCAGCCTCCTTCAGCGCCGCGGTTTCGTTCCCATAGCCGAAATTGCTGGCGGCCTGGCCGCCTGGGAATCCGCCCACCTCCCGCTCTGCCAGGCGTGACATCCCTTGATGCCGCGGTCCTGGGTTTTCCTCGCGGTGTCGTCAAACCAAAACGCTCACTCCCGCACCAAATACAACGCCCGCTCCAACTCCAGTTCCAGCTTGGCTCCTTTGGGCAGGTCTAACTCTTGTCCTCGCCCGGCCTCGATCAGATACGCCTCCAGGGCCGCCATGGCCGCACCCTCTGCCGCTTCTTTCTTGTTCTTGTCCTTCACGCCCTTTACCGCGCCCATAGCCGCTCCGGCCGCCGCCGCTTGCGCTGCATCTTTTTGGGTGCTGCTGCGTCCTTCAATCACACCATTTGCAATCGGATTAGAAGAAATACTATGGTCACCGGGCATCCCCGCCACTTCCGCCACAATCGGCAAACTGCCAAACCGGGTGCGAATCTCATCGAACGTTAACCACAGCTTCGCTCTCCCCGTGGTGCCTGCCGGGTCCACCCGGCTCACGTGGCCAACAATCACAGCGCCAGGGGGAAGGTAAAACCCTTGACCTGCTTCGAGCGGTTCTACGGTTCGCACACGAAACGCCTGATTCTTTTTCAACTCTTTCGTGTTCATCTCACTTTCCAGGCTCACCAGAAACTTAGTTCCCGGCACTACTGCAAACGACTCGGCCGGCAGTCCGTGCTTCTGCCCGTCTACGACCCGTGCCGGATACGGAGTGTTTGCCGCCTGTGGCGGATTGGTCTGCGTTCCCGCATTCGTAATCACGTCTCGGCTGATCACCGGGCCCTGCTCCTGCCCGTGGGCGACCTGCCCCAATAGCAACGCAACCGCCGTGCAAACCAAAACCCGAGCCCCGCGAAGCTTGTCGTGCATAAAATGAAATCCTCCCGCCGGGGCAGGTAACTGCACACCAACCACCAATCTGCACTAACGGTCTGCTCCCTAGCTAATTGAAAATGCAGAGGATACCTGAAAGGCTTCCGAGGGCCACCACACGCCTGCCTGCGCAATACGCCACGGTGTCAGGGGAACCCGCCGCACTCGTGTGGCCAGTTCACTTCGGTCGACGGTCCACCACCTGGAAGCCCGGTGGAATCGCGAAGAGCGCCGGATCCGGATCTCCTAGCACTACGTCCCTCCCCGTAAACGTCTGTTTCCCGGTGCGCGGATCATTGCGTACCGACAACAGGTTTAACTCCAGTTGCGGGGAATACCACACTTCGCGCTCCACCGTCACCTTCCGGTCATTTCCGAATACCCCGGGATTGTAGATGGTCGAGTCGCGGACCCCCAAGGTTTCGACTCCTGAAATGAACTGCTTTCCCAGAAACTCATGGGCAAACGACCCCTGATGGTCCGGCAGGTCTCCCGCCACGTTCTTCTCCGCCGTATTTACCGCCACCGAACTCGGTTCGAAGTTCAGTAACTCGCAAAGATTCTTCTTTGCTCCAAAGAAGAAGCAGTTGTACAGCTGATGCGTCTTCGGGTCGGCAATCTGGATCGTGGTCATCTGCGACTCGACGTTTCCATTTTTCGGCACCAGAAACCATCGCTCCTGGTACACGCGTCCGGATGCGTCGCGGGCAATCCGGCGCTTATTCACCGACGTGATCGTTCCCCCATCTGCAAGCACTCTTATCCATTCAGTTTCCAGCACCATCGTAAACGGCGCCTGCGGTTTCTCGGGCACCACGATGCTTTCCATCATCTCGTTCACGCCGCCGTCTTCCAGCCTCGGGCGTACCACATTTTTCTGCACGGTTTGCGGCGCGCCTGGCGCCGACGGGTTCTCTTCCTGCGCCCACGAACCAACCGGCGAAACCAGTGCACCCGCCATCAACAACAAGATAAGGCCACGCATAGTAACCTCCCGCGAAACGCCGAAAGCATGCCAGAATGGATTGCGGCCAGAAAGGTTTATTTCGGCAGGCCGCTCGGCCAACGCTCCGCTTACCTGTTTAGGAATTTCCGGATCCGCTGCAACTGCGCTGCGTACATCTTCTCCGTCACCCGACCGGTCTGCGTATTCTGTTGGCTTGGGTGATATACCCCAAACAATCGCGGCAACCCCGGCCCCAGGTCCGCTTCCACTCCGTGCGCAAAGACATAACTCGAGCGCGAACTGATTTTCCCTTTGCTCTTCAGAAATTCCAGATACGCATCCCACGCAATTTTTCCCAGCGCCAGAATCGCCTTCGGCCGCAAAATCGACAGTTCGCGTTCCAAATATCCCCGGCAATTCTCGATTTCGCTGGGCAACGGCTTATTCGCCGGAGGCGCGCAGCGTGCTGCCGCCGCAATGTACGCGTTGTTCAATCGCAGCCGATCATCGCGGCGCACCGAAGTCGGCTGATTTGCAAATCCCGCGTCATACAGCGTCTTGAACAGAAAATCTGCGGACCGGTCACCCGTAAACACCCGGCCTGTCCGGTTTCCTCCATGGGCTGCGGGTGCCAGGCCCAAAATGAACAGCTTCGCCCGCGGATCGCCGAATCCGGGGACGCCCCGTCCCCAATATTCCCAATCGCGAAATGCCCGCCGCTTCTCCCGCGCGACCTTTTCGCGGTATTCCACCAATCGCGGACATTTGGTGCACTCGCTGACTTCCTCCGCGATGATTTTCAGTTCTTTCGCTGGATTCACTTCGTGCCCTTCAGCACCGACGCGCGTGCGGGTCGCTTGGGGTTGGACCGCCCTGGGCCTTCACTTGCCGCTCTTCAACACCGATGCCAGCACGACAGCTTGGTTTTGTTTCTCGTCCTTGCTTCCATACAACAAGGTCACGGTCCCATGTTCCTTCTGCAGCTTCTTCAATTCGCTAAGCAGTTCTTTCTTCTTTCCCAGTTCCGCCTTATATCGCTTCACGAACTCGTTCCAATTCCCCTCTTGGTGATGAAACCATTTCCGCAGCTCATCGGTGGGCGCAATCTCTTTCAACCACAGATCCACTTTCGCCTTTTCCTTCGTCAATCCACGGGGCCACAAGCGGTCCACCAGCACACGAAATCCATCATTCTTCCAAGATTTCTCGTACACACGTTTTGTCAGGATCATGTCCCGTCTCCCCGCAACAGTCGCAACACTGCTTCATGCAAAATCCCGTTCGTGCTCACGAATCGCCCTTTATAAATCGTGCGTTCGCCATCGATTGTCGTCGATTTGCCGCCAGCTTCTTCGACGATAATCCCCAGTGGTGCCAGATCCCACGGCTTCGACACCCAATCCACCGCCGCTTCCACCGCTCCTTCCGCCACCAACATGTGCTGCCAGAATCCGCCAATTGACCGGCTGCTTCGCGCTGCGTCCGCCATCCGCCGCATCCGCGTGCGTGCGTCCATGTTCTTCGCCCAACCCGTTCCGGTCGTGAAGAACATCGCCTCCTCTAAGCCCTTGCGGTGCGATACGTGGATCCGCTTCCCCGCGCGGTACGCGCCTTCTCCCCGAAACGCCCACCAGCGCGTTCCGGTGGACAATGCTGGCGCGCTCACCATCCCCGCTACGATTTCGCCGTCTTCTTCAATCCCAATTAACGTCCCAAATGTCGGAATCCCCCGCGAAAATTCTTCGGTGCCGTCGATAGGATCGATAATCATCCGCGCTCGCCCGTTCCGCGCCGGGCCGGCAGGAATCTCACTGCTGCCTTCCTCACCGACAACATCAATTTCCAGCCCGTTTTCCTTGACCTTCCGCAGTGCCATCGCTTCCACGGTCTTATCCGCGATGGTCACCACCGTACCATCGACTTTCTTCTCCGCTCCCATCTCAGTTGTGCGGAAATACTTCATCGCGATAGCGTCGCCTTCGTCCACGATCGCCGTCAGCAACGCCCCGTATTTCTTTCCGTAACTCATCATCTCTCCTGACTACCGACTGCCGAGTACTCACTACGCTTCGTTCGCCGATATCCGATATCTGATATCCTCCTTAAAATATACATGAACGCTTCCTCCAACACCGGCACCGTCCTCGACCGCATCCTCGAAGCGCGCCGTGTCGAAGTCGATCATCGCAAGCGAGTCCTTCCGGAAACTGCGCTGAAGTATGGTGTCAAAGCCGCTTCTCCGGTCCGTGACTTCGCGGCGGCTCTTTCACGCGATGCCCTCACTATTATCGCCGAACTAAAACCAGCTTCGCCTTCCCGCGGCGTAATTCGCGACTCCTTCGACGCTCCCGCGCTCGCCAAATCCCTCGAACCCGCGGGCGCTGCCGCTCTTTCCGTTCTTACCGAAGGTGAATTCTTTCGCGGCTCCCTCAAGAATCTTCGTGATGCTCGCAAGGAAGTCTCGCTCCCGGTTCTCCGCAAGGACTTCATCTTCGATCCCTGGCAGGTCTGGGAATCGCGCGCCAACGACGCCGATAGCTTCCTCCTGATCATTGCCGCTCTCGACGATCCTCTGCTGCGCGACCTCATCGCCCTCGGTCGCGCACTGCAGATGGAACCGCTGGTTGAAGTCCACACACGCCCCGAGCTCGATCGCGCCCTCGCCGCCGAAGCCCATATCATCGGCGTAAACAATCGCGATTTGAAGACCCTCTCGGTGAACACGCAAACCTCTCTGGAATTGATCGAGCAAATCCCCGATCACTGCATCGCCGTGGCCGAATCTGGCCTGCGCACCCATGCCGATCTTCGCCATCTCCGCGCCGCCGGCTTCGATGCCTTCCTTATCGGCGAGCATCTCATGCAGGCACCCGATCCCGCCGCCGCCCTCTTCCATCTCCTGACGCCCCCAAAATAACGCTGTTGCAGAAAATTTTTCGCAGGCGGCCAGCACTCCCGAACCTCCATGTCGCACGATCCAGCTTTTTGCACGGCGGCTCTTCTTCGTTCCTCCATGTACCGCTGACTTTCATGCCGGCGCAATCTGAGTGCCGCAACCCGTTTTTCACGCTTCTTTTTTATCCGTCCTTTACGCCCGTCGACCCTCGGCCTCGAACTGTCGACGGTAAACTGTTAACTGTGGAGGGATCTTCCGCTACACTGTCCTCACCATGGTTCGCGTAAAAATCTGTGGCATTACCAAACCCGAAGACGCCAAACTCTGTGCTGATCTGGGCGCGCACGCCATTGGCCTCAACTTCCATGAAGCCAGCCCTCGTTGCATTACACCCTTTGCTGCTTCTGAATTGATCCGTCGTCTCCCTCCGTTTATCGCACCCATCGGCATCTTCGTGAACTGGTCACAAGCTCCCATCGTCGCCCTCTGCAAAGCCCTGCGCCTCGCTGCTGCGCAACTTCACGGCGACGAAACGCCGCAAGTGGTCGACGCTGTCGCTCGCCGTTTGCCGGTGATTAAGGCATTGCCAATCGGCCAGGGAACTAGCGCGCCGGATTTTTCCCGTTATCGCGGCGCTTCGGCCTTTCTTCTCGATTCCGCGCTTTCCGGCCAATACGGCGGAAGCGGCATCACCGGCAACTGGCACGCTGCCCGTACCTCCGCGCAGTCGCAACGCATCATTCTCGCCGGCGGGCTCACTCCTGAAAATGTCGCCGAAGCCATCCGCATCGTTCGCCCCTTTGCCGTTGATGTTGCCAGCGGAGTCGAAGTGCGTCCGGGGAAGAAGGATCCCGTCAAGCTCCGCACCTTTTTCGACGAAGTGAACCGCGCCTCCCGCGAAATCTCCTAAGCGTGCACTAAAAAGATCCGTCATTTGGAGCAGAGTCCGCGGAGTGAGGAATCTCTCGTCCCGGTTGTATCGAGCCAACCCTTTCCGCATCTCGCCGCCGCCAAGGTACAATAGTCAACTCTACCCATGATCACGCAACACACCATCCCTGCCTCTGTCCCCGGACGCTTCGGTCCTTATGGCGGGCGCTATGTCCCCGAGACGCTCATGGTGGCCCTCTACGAACTCGAGCGCGCCTACGAGCAGGCAAAAGCCGACGCCGCGTTCCAGGCTGAATTCCAGGGCCTCCTGAAGAACTTTGCCGGACGCCCTACGCCCTTGCAATTCGCTACCCGCCTCACCGCCAAATTTGGCGGCCCGCGGATTTACCTCAAGCGGGAAGACCTACTTCACACCGGCGCACACAAGATTAACAACGCCATCGGCCAAGGCCTGCTTGCCGCAAGGATGGGCAAGCCTCGGATCATCGCGGAAACGGGTGCTGGCCAACACGGCGTTGCTTCCGCCACCATCGCCGCGCACCTCGGTCTGCAATGCACGGTGTACATGGGCACCCAGGATATGGCGCGCCAAGCCCTTAACGTCGCGCGTATGCGCATGCTCGGTGCTGAAGTTGTGGGCGTGGAATCCGGCAGCAAAACTCTAAAAGATGCTATCAACGAAGCCATGCGCGACTGGGTCACCAACGTCCGCAATTCCCACTATCTTCTCGGTTCCGTTCTCGGCGCGCATCCTTACCCCACGATGGTCCGCGATTTTCAGGCTGTCATCGGCCGCGAAGCCCGCACACAAATCCTAGCCACGGAAAAGCGGCTACCCACGCACCTTTATGCATGCGTCGGTGGCGGCTCCAACTCCATCGGCCTTTTCCACGAATTCCTCAAGGATGACGGAGTGAAAATGATTGGCATTGAAGCCGGCGGTCGTGGCAAGGGGCTAGGCGAACATGCCGCCCGCCTTGCGGCCCACCAGGGTTTTACCGGCGCGCGCCCCGGCGTTCTCCAGGGCACCTACACCTACGTCCTGCAGAATGAAGACGGCCAGATCGCGTCTACTCATTCCATTTCCGCAGGCCTCGATTACCCTGCGATCGGCCCCGAGCATGCTTGGCTCGCCGATCAACAGCGCGCCGAATACGCAGCGGTCTCCGATGCCGCGGCTCTGGAAGCCGCGCGCCTGCTCTCGCGCGCCGAAGGCATCATCCCCGCCTTAGAATCCGCCCACGCCCTCGCCGGACTCATCGAGCGAATCCCCCAACTCAAGCCCTCCGATCTCATCATCGTCAACCTCTCCGGCCGCGGCGATAAGGACATGGACACCTATAAACGCCTGCTTTAATCTGGCCAAAACCAATGCCTGCTCCCGCCCCCAACTCGACCCGCATCTCCAAACGTTTCGCCGAACTTCGCGCCACGGGCGAACTTGGCATTGTTGCCTACATCACCGCGGGCGATCCCACGCTCGATGCCACGCACAAGTTCGTTCTCGCGCTGGCGGAGGCCGGAGCTGACATCGTCGAACTTGGCGTGCCCTTCAGCGATCCCCTCGCTGATGGCCCCACCATCCAACGCGCCTCCGAACGCGCCCTCAAATCCGGTACCACGCTTCCGGGGGTTCTCCACCTCGTCCAACGCATTCGCCACTGCAGCCAGGTCCCTCTCGTTCTCTTCAGCTACTACAATCCAATCCTCCAAATGGGCCTCGAAAAGTTCGCTGCTGCCGCCGCCCAAGCCGGAGCTGATGGCGTTCTTGCCACCGATCTCACGCCCGAAGAATCCGGAAACTACCGCCGTATTCTTCACGCAAACAATTTGGACACTATCTTTCTCGCCGCTCCCACTTCCAGCGCCGAGCGCCTACAAATGATTGCTGCAGCCACTTCCGGCTTCCTATACATCATTTCCCGCACCGGCGTCACCGGCGCAAAGGATTCTCTGCCCGACGAACTTCCCGCGCTTCTCCGCCGCGCGCGGCACTTTACGAATCTCCCGATCGCTGTCGGCTTCGGCATCTCCCTTCCAGGCCACGTCAGCGTCCTCGGAGGCCTGGCCGATGCCGCTGTAGTCGGCTCCGCCCTGGTTTCCGAAATCGAGCACGCCGCTACGCCTGACGCCGCAGCCTCCGCACTCCGCGATCGTGTCCGCAAACTCAAAGAAGTCGCAGGCCACGGCCTCTCCCGTCGCGAGGCCCTCCCATGACTCCCATTTCCCAATCCCACGGCGCCTTCCCAATTCTTGTCATCCTGAGGCTATCCGACGAGGAGAGCCGAAGGACCTCAACGTCAACCTCACCCCTCAAAGGGCTTTTTGTCGCTCGGTTCTTCTCTTTTACTTCCTTCGCCGCCTTTGCTTCCATTACTTCGTCAAAGGTTAGCTCAGTCCAAACCGGGGCTAGTGCATGAACATCTCCGACTGGCGTCGTCGCATGGACGAAATCGACAAGAAACTCGTCGAACTCCTCAACGAGCGCTGCAAATGCGCCCTGGAAATCGGCCACATCAAGCAGCAATCCAACATTCCCTTGTATCAGCCCACCCGCGAAAAAGAAGTCTTGGGCAACGCCGAAACCAATAATCACGGCCCGCTCTCCCACGCCGCGATCCGTCGCCTCTTTGAGCGCATTATCGACGAAGCTCGCTCCGCCGAGCGCATCGCCATGTACGGCGAATCTTCCACCACCGACCACGAGGATAAAAAGTGACTGCCTCGTCGCATTGCGCCTTTATCCGGTGTGCGGCAGCCTTGCCGCCGCTTTCGCGATTCCAGCGCAATGATGATTTCATCAGCGGCAGCCCTGCTCCCGCTCGGCAACCAAGCAGCCCGCGCAACTTCATCCCAGGAATTGAGGCCCACCCATGGTCATAGTCATGCACGAAGACGCCACCGACGAGCAAATCCAGCACGTAATCGATCGCGTCGTCGCGAGCGGTTTCGACGTCCACCGCTCCACCGGCGCTTCCCATACCGTTCTCGGCGCCGTAGGCGTCCACCGCGATTTCGATCATCGTGATTTCGAACTTCTCGAGGGTGTCCGCGAAGTTATTCGCATCACTCAGCCCTTCAAATTAGCCAGCCGCCAGTTCAAGCCACAAGGCACCATCATCGATCTTGGCCGTGGTGTCACTATTGGCGGGAACGAACTCGCCGTCGCCGCAGGTCCTTGCTCTGTCGAGTCTCCAGAACAGATCAACGCCGTGGCCGAAGCGGTTGCCAAAGCAGGCGCAAAAATCATGCGTGCCGGAGCGTTCAAGCCGCGAACTTCTCCTTACGCGTTCCAGGGCTTGGGCGAAAAAGGCTTACGGATGCTTCGCCAGGCTGCTGATAAACACAACCTCTTCGTCGTCAGCGAAGTGATGGACCCTTCTCAAATCCAGATGATGAGCGGTTACGTGGATTTGTTCCAGGTTGGCGCTCGCAATATGCAGAATTATTTCCTTCTCCGCGCCCTCGGCGAACAGCAAAAACCCGTTCTTCTCAAACGTGGCATGTCCGCCACCATCGAAGAGTTGCTCCTCAGCGCCGAGTACATTCTTTCCGGTGGGAACTACAACGTGGTCCTCTGTGAGCGTGGCATCCGCACGTTTGAGAATTACCTTCGCAACACCCTGGATATCGCCGCTATTCCGGTGATCAAAAAGCTTTCGCATCTGCCCGTCGTCGCCGATCCTTCCCACGGTACCGGACGCCGCGACAAAGTTCCTCCCATGGCGCGGGCCGCTGTAGCTGCGGGTGCCGATGGCCTGCTGATCGAGGTCCACAATGACCCCGACCACGCGCTTTCCGACGGCGCCCAATCGCTCACTCCCGGCGAATTCTCTCAACTCATGACCGAACTTCGTATCATCGCCACCGCCGTCAACCGCCACCTCACTTAGGGGTGGCAGCTTCAGTTGACCCTGAGTCTCGCAGGGCTCCGACCTAAGACGGCCACAACGCTAGCTTCAGCCCCTGAGGAATCCGCAGCAGGGTGCCCCACATGCCGGTTTTGCATGTGGGGTCTTGGGGGAGAATCTGCATGGACCGGCCTTCCGAGGCCGTCTGCTCCCCGCTTTTCTCTTCTGCCGTTTGACTGTGAACTGTAAACTGGCGACTATCAACTGACGTGCCCCATCTCATCCAACGCGTAACGGTCCTCGGTACCGGCCTGATCGGTGGCTCTTTCGCGCGCGCCCTTCGCAAATACACGCCGGACATGCACATTGTCGGCTGGGATCACGCTGATGTGATCCTCGAAGCAAAAAAGTCTGGCGCCATCGACGAAGGTTTTCGCGAATCCCTCGAACCCGCCATTCGCCGTGCCGATCTCATCTATGTCGCGCTCCCCATCGGCCACACGCTCGACCTGCTTCCCGAACTCGCGCACCACGCTCCAGCGCACGCACTCATCACAGATACCGGCAGCACCAAGCAACGCATCCATCAAGCCGCTTCCGAACTTTTTGTCGAAGAAGTTGGTCCCATTTTCCTTCCCGGACATCCCATGGCAGGCCGAGAAACCACCGGCTTCGCTAGCGCTGACGCCGACCTCTTCCAAAACGCCACCTACGCCCTTGTGGGCAACGCCGATGAAATTCATGACCCGCGAATCGACGCCTTCGTCAAAATTCTCGAAAAAATTGGCGCGCGTCCCCTGTGGATCGGGGCACAGCAACACGATTACGCCGTCGGCTTGGCCTCGCACCTTCCCCAAATCGCCGCCATCGCCCTCGCTTCTTTCCTCTACGATCGCCTCGATGAAAACGGCTTGCCCATCACCCTGGCGGGTCCCGGTCTCCGCGACACGCTGCGCCTGGCCGGCAGTCCATACAACACCTGGCGAGACATCGTCCTCACCAATCGCGACGTGCTCTCCGCCGCTCTCGACCTCTTCGCTCGCCGCCTCGACGATCTTCGCGAACGCCTCGGTTCCCGCGACCTGGAAGCCGATTTCGACGCCGCCAACGAACTCTACAAACTGCTCCGCTCCCTGTAGCATAGGCTTCAGCCTGTGTCTTTCTTCCAGCGTTGGACTCCGATCGGTAGCTTTCTCACAGGCTAAAGCCTATGCTACAAGATTCGTCATGGACAAACGCATCGCAACCCCCGACGAAGCGCTCGGGAATTTGCGCGATGGCCTGACCATCCTCATGGGTGGCTTCGGCCTTTGCGGCATTCCCGAAAGGCTCATCGATGCCGTATGGCGCAGGGGAACCAAGGACCTCACGATTGTCAGCAACAATGCCGGGGTCGACGGCGCTGGAATCGGCCTGCTTCTCCAGAATCGCCAGGTCAAAAAAATGATTTCGTCGTACGTAGGCGAAAATAAATTGTTCGAGCAGTTGGTTCTCAGTGGTGAATTACAAGTCGAACTGAATCCCCAAGGCACTCTTGCCGAGCGCCTCCGCGCGGGCGGCGCGGGCATTCCTGCTTTTTATACACCTACCGGCTACGGTACGCTGGTCGCAGAAGGCAAAGAATCCCGCGAATTCGATGGCCGCCGCTACGTTCTCGAACGCGCTCTCCGCGGCGATTTCGCCTTCATCAAAGCCTGGAAAGGCGATCGCATAGGCAATCTCATCTATCGTAAAACCACACGAAACTTCAATCCCATGATGGCCACCGCCGCCGATTACGTCATCGCCGAAGTCGAACAGCTTGTCGAGGCTGGCGAACTCGCGCCCGACCAGGTCCACACCCCAGGTATTTTCATCAACGCGATTTTTCAGGGCACCTACGTCAAGCGCATCGAAAAGCGCACCGTCCGAAAAACTCTGAGTTGATTCTAAGCGGTGGCGGCGTTTGTCGCCGGAAGACCTCAGGGCGAGCCCCTGTTAGCTTTTGACTGAAAGCTGTAAACTGTCGACTATAAACTCACTTGATGCCTCTCTCCGACGACCAAAAACGCGAACGCATCGCCCGCCGCATCGCCCTCGAACTCAGGGACGGCTACTATGTCAACCTCGGCATCGGCATGCCCACGCTCGTCGCCAATTACGTCCCACCAGGGATGGACGTCATCCTGCAATCCGAAAATGGCATGCTCGGCGTCGGTCCTTATCCGCTCGAATCCGAAGTCGATCCAGACCTCATTAACGCGGGGAAGGAAACCGTCTCCGAAATCCCCGGCACGGTCTATTTTTCTTCTGCCGATTCCTTCGCCATGATTCGGGGAGGCCACATCGACCTTACCGTCCTCGGAGCGCTCCAAGTCGACGAAAAGGGAACTCTCGCCAATTGGGCCATCCCCGGCAAAATGCTCAAAGGTATGGGCGGTGCGATGGATTTAGTCGCCGGCGCCAAACGCGTTTACGTCGCCATGGAACACGCCACGCGCGACGGCAATCCCAAAATCATGAAAAAATGCACGCTGCCCCTCACGGGACTCGAAGCCGTCGACCACATCGTCACCGAACTCGCCTTCATCGACGTTACGCCCAAAGGGCTGCTTCTCCGCGAGATCGCGCCGGAAGCCACAATCGACCAAGTTCAGTCGCTCACCCAACCGACACTCCTTCTCCCGCCCAATGGCCCGGCCACAATGCCCGTTTAGTTTTTCGTACAATCTGGTCCACTTGCGCCAAACGCTTTCTTCGCCCCGGGCTAAACTAAACTCCAGGTCATCATGAATCCAAACTCTATCGTGATTGTTAGTCTGCACTCTCCCAAAGAGAAAATCTGGGGCATCCTTCTGGACATCAATCCCAGCGGCGTCACCGTTCGCGGCATCGACCTCAACTCCTTTGATCATTTCATCAGCGAGATCAATCAACTGGAAGCTGAACGCGTTGGCCTTCCCACGGTCTTCTTCCCCATGACCCGGGTCGAGCGCATCTCCCTCGACGAGCCTTCCGGCTCCATCCCTGGCATGGCAGAAATCTTCGAACGCAAAATCGGCCGCACCCTCTTCGACTACCTGGCCCAGTTCGCCTAACGGGTGGCATTGGCTTTAGCCTGTGTCCCCTACCGGTTCGGCACTATTCATCCGTGAAGCGAGACACGGCCAAGTCCATTCCGTCATTGCGAACGAAGTCTAGGGAGTGAGGAATCTCTCTTGGTTTTATCGAATCCCTTGACTCCTGCCACTTCTAAACTTTGAACTTTCAACGTTTAACCTTACACTCTATCCAATGAAAGGTCGCGTCTGGACGGTTCCCAATCAGATCACCCTACTGCGCCTTGGCTTCCTGCCCTTTTTTCTAATTCTGGTTTTTTATGAGGAGTATCACTGGGCACTGGTCGTTCTCGTCTTTGTGGCGCTCACCGATGCGATTGACGGTTTCCTCGCGCGCCGCCTGAACCAAAAATCCGCCCTCGGAGCTTACCTCGATCCGATCGCAGACAAATTGCTGCTCTCTTCGTCTTTTGTCGTTCTTTCCATGGGCAAGAAAATCGGCTGGTGGCTCACCATCATGGTACTTAGTCGCGATGTCCTCTTACTCGTTGTCGCCGCCGTGATTCTGATTGTCCAGGGCTATCGCCCCTTCCCGCCTAGTCTTCTCGGCAAAGCCACCACGTTCTTTGAAATTGCCCTGGTCTTCTTCGTGGTTTTTGCCGCGGCATTCCCGAACGATCGCGCACCCGCTCTGATCCATTACCTATCGATCGTGGTCGCCGCCTTCGTCGTCGTCTCCGGTTTCCACTACGCCTTCTCGGTGGCCCGCCGTCTGCACTTCACCTGAGCGACACAAACGCGCTCTGACTCTGCTATCTTGCATGTCGCGCGGCCTCTCCATGCCAGCCCTTGGGTGGCTTTCAGGCTATCCCGGAATCGGATCCGAATAATGCATTACCATCAACGCGAAACTCGCAATCAGAACAATTCCCGCCAACCATCCCAACGCGTACGCTTGCGTTCGCTCTTTTCCTGGTTGCGGCAGGCGGTCCGCGAAGACTCTTCCCAATCCGAAGCCCGCCGCTAATCCCCCCAAGTGCGCCCAGTTGTCGGTCCTTAATCCACCCACCAGCAATCCCAGCGCGAAGATGGTGACTACCCACGAAATCAATCGCGAACGTAGTTCCTTCATCTGCGTCCCGCCACGTTTGGTTGTCAACGCAATCAGCAGTCCGATGATACCCATAATGGCCCCGCTGGCTCCCACCGAGAAATGACCCGCCCAGGCGCTAAGCAGATAACCCACCACGCCCATAACTACGTACAGAAACAAATAGCGCGCGGACCCGTAAACTTCCTCCACGATGGGTCCAATATCCAACAACACCACCATATTGAATCCAATGTGAATCAGCCCTCCATGCAAAAACATCGCCATTACCAACCGGTACCACTCATGCCGCACAAAAATGCTGGGACCGAAGCACGCTCCCAGGCGATACAACGTGTCCCCATCCATTCCCCACAAAATACTCAATCCTTCTAGTTTCCCTGCGTGCATCGTGCCCATTACTTCTGCGGCAAACATCACCACGTTCAAAATCAGAAGCCCTGTCGTCACCGGCGCGTGGCCGCCAAAGAATTCGCTTAGCCCTTTGCTCCACGCCGCCAATCCGAACCGCAGGTTCGTCCCGCATTGGTGGCATCGCGTTGCATTGATCCCCACCAACGCTCCGCACGCCGGGCAAAGCTGCGGGCGCCGCTCACCACGGCCGAACATGCCACCAAACATTTTCTTCAAACGCTCTGCGCGTATCTGCCACTGATAGGGAAGGGCCAATACTCCTCCTTGCAGCTTGTTTCGTGCGTTCCTATAATACCGGAATCGCGCCATTCCTTCCGGCGCTACGCCTTATGGACAAATTCGAAGAGCTCGGCCGTCGTCTGGATGAAGAATTGACCCGCCTCCGCAAGTACGTGGAAGGCGAAGTCGCCCCTGAAACCGAAAAGCGCACCGCGCAATTCCTTCGCGAGGTGGCCGAAAAGCTCGCCGAAGCTTCGCGCAAGCTCGAGTCCCGAGTAGCAGCGCGCCAGTCGCAAAACTCCCAGCAGCAGCCAAAATCGTGAATCGTTCCCGGCCGCTCCTGCTGGCAGTATCCGCCGCTTTCACACTCCTTTCGGTCGGTTGTGCCTCCAAACGCCATGTCTCCGCTGCTCCTCCCGCGCAGCCCTCCACTACTTCGAGTTCCACCGCCGAAAGTGCGAAGAACTCCACGAATGTGCCGCCTCCCCGGTACACCAAAAACCCTCCAACTCCTGTTCCGCCGGGCTATATCGAAGAAGGCAATGCCTCCTGGTATGGTAAGCCCTTCGATGGACGCCGTGCCTCCAATGGCGAAATCTACGATATGTACAAGCTGAGCGCGGCGCACCGCACGCTACCATTTGACACCATGGTCCGCGTCACCAATTTAAATAACGGAAAGTCCACCACCGTGCGCATCACCGATCGCGGCCCCTTCGTTGAAAATCGCATCATTGATCTGTCCCTTGCCGCTGCTCGCGAAATCGAATCCGTGGGCCCCGGCGTGGTTCCTGTCCGCCTGCAAGTGCTCGGCAATGTCGACATCACCGACGGCTTCTTCACCGTGCAGGTTGGCGCGTTCCGCGAACGTGCCAACGCCGAGCATCTTCGCGACCGCCTGGGCCTCACCTACTCTCCAATCTTCATTCAGCAGTATGATTCTCCCGAAGGCACGTTCTACCGCTTGCGTGTCGGTAAAGTGTCCGGCGAAGACGCGGCCAAAGAACTCGCCGAACAATTGCGCACCAAAGAAGGCTTCACCACACTGGTTTTTCGCTGGGACGACGTTAAACCTGCAGGAGTCAATTGATGGACGAAAACTGCCTCTTCTGCAAAATCGGTACAAAGAAAATTCCCGCGAAATTGGTTTACGAAGATCCCGAAATTTTTGCCTTCGAGGACATTTCCCCGCAAGCGCCCGCTCACATTCTCATTTGTCCCCGCAAGCATTTCGCCACTCTTCACGACGCCTCCCCCGGAGACGAAGCGCTCCTCGGCAAGTTGCAACTGGTCGCGGCCAAACTGGCCAAGGAACGCAACCTGCTCTCGGGTTACCGCACGGTACTCAACAACGGCAGCGGCGCTGGCCAATCCGTCTTCCATTTGCACCTTCATCTTCTTGGCGGCCGCAATTTCCGCTGGCCCCCCGGCTAACCCGGGTAAGGCGCGCAAAGAATATGCACGGGTCGGAGCTTCCGTTGACCCTGAGTCTCGAAGGGCTCCGACATTCAGCAGCCGGGGAAAAGAAGAGCCTGTCATCCTGAGGGCCTTTTTGCGACGAAGGATCTTAATCTCGGAATTTCTGGAAAATTTTCAAATCGTTTCGCTGTTTTTGGAGGCTCCATGTCATTTCGTTCAGCCCGTCGCATCACGATAGTCGCAGCTTTCGCGATTGTCGCCACAATCCCGGAACCCGCGCACGCCCGCCAGGCAGCCGCTCCTGCCGCGCAATCCGGCGAACTGACAATCGATCGCATCTACGGCCAGCCCAGCCTTAGCGGACGCCTGACCCGCGGCATCGCCTGGTCGCCAGACGGAAAGCGCCTCACCTATCTCGACACCAAGGGCACAGGCAAAGACGCCAAAACCGAACTCTGGTCGATGGACCCCTCCACCGGCGAGCGCTCCCTGCTCATCTCCTCCGATAAACTCGAATCGATCTTCCCCGCGCCGGCCACAAAGCAGTCTCAAGCAACTGGCGCGGGCCGCCACGCAGCTTCCCAATACCAATGGGCGCCCAACAATGAAGCCCTGCTCTTCGATGGCACCGAGGCCCTCGCCTGGTTCGACCTGAAATCGCAGACCGGCCGCGTCCTCGTCTCTGGAAAAGAAGAACTCACCGATGCGAAAATTTCTCCGGACTCTAAATACGTCAGCTTCGTCCGCGATCATAACTTGTGGCTCGTTTCCACCAGCGATGGCAAAGAGCGCGCCTTCACCACCGGCGGCACGGAGCCAGTGCGCAAAGGCGAACTCGACTGGGTCTATCCCGAAGAATTGGAACTGTACACGGCGTATTGGTGGGCGCCGGATTCTTCAGCGATCGCTTATTTGGAGATGACGGAATCCAAAGTGACGCAGTTTCCGCTAGTCAATTTCGAGTCGTACTCCGGCGAAGCCGACCTGCAACGCTATCCCGTGGCTGGCGGCGGCAATCCCACCGTTCGGGTCCTGGTCTCTTCGCTCACGGGCGGCGAACCTCGGGTGATGGACATCGGCACAAACTCCGACATGTATATCCCCCGCGTCAACTGGCTGCCCGACTCTCGCCATCTCGCCATCCAACGCCTCAACCGCGATCAAAACGTTCTCGATCTTCTCGTTGCTGACTGCTCCACCGGCAAATCCTCGACTTTGCTCATCGAAAAAGATCCTTATTGGATCAACGTCAACGACGATTTGTATTTCTTCAAGGACGGCAAGCGTTTCCTGTGGGCCAGCGAACGCTCTGGCTATCGTCATCTCTATCTATACGGTCTGGACGGCAAACAGATTGCCCAGCTCACCACAGGCGATTGGGAGGTGAGCCACGTCGACCATGTCGACGAGTCCCAAGGGATCGTGTACTTCACTTCCACGGAAAAATCGCCCACCGAGCGCCAGCTCTGTCGTGTGGGTCTGGACGGAAGCGGTTTTGCCCGTATCACCAAACAAGACGGTTTTCACAACGTTAACTTTTCGCCTGATGCAAGCCACTATATCGATACCTACTCCAACGCCGCTACTCCGCCGCGCCAGGATCTCTTCAGCGCTGACGGCACCAAATCCGCCACACTCAACGAGAACAAGGTGGAAGCCCTCACACAGTTTCACCTTTCCCCTGTGGAATTCTCCACCGTCAAAGCCCACGATGGCACCTCCCTCAATTGCTTTCTCATCAAACCGCCCAATTTTGATCCTGCCAAGAAATATCCGGTCATCGTTTACACTTACGGCGGTCCGCACGCCCAGGTCGTCCTCAATGCCTGGACCGGCTCGAACCTGCTCTGGCATGAAATGATGGCCCAGAAGGGCTACATCATCTTCGCGCTTGATAATCGTGGCTCGTCCGGCCGCGGCCACGTTTTTGAAGAATCCATTCACTATCACTTTGGCCGGCCAGAGCTTGCCGACCAGCTCGATGGCGTGGCGTGGCTTAAGCAGCAGCCTTGGGTCGACCCACAACGCATGGGCATCTGGGGTTGGAGCTACGGTGGACACATGACGCTGCACGCCATGTTCGAAGCCTCTGATCTATTCAAGGTGGGTTTTGCCGGCGGCCCGGTTACAGACTGGCACTACTATGACACCATTTACACCGAGCGCTATATGGGTCTACCGCAACAGCACGAATCCGAATACAAACAATCTTCTCCAGTCACCCAGGTGGACGGATTTAAAGGGAAGCTCCTGATCGCGCAGGGCACCGGCGACGACAACGTGCACTACTCCAACACTCTCGCCCTCATCAATGACCTGATCGCTCGCGGCATGTACGTGGAAGTCATCGCTGCTCCAGGTCGTGGGCATGGCGTTAGTGATCCACCTGCCCGCAAGATCGTTTTCACTCGCGTCACCCAATTCTTCCTAGGCAACCTCTAGATTGGCCTGCGGCGCGGCGGCCTCGTAGGGACCGTCTTCCGAGGTGGTCCGTTCTTACCGTGATACAAGAAATTAAACCCGTCATTCCGAACGGAGTCCGCGGAGTGAGAAATCTCTCTTTGTTTTAGATGCAGCGGGGCTTACTTCGCCTCTAAATCCACGTCCTTAATCGGCAAGTCCCAGTGCGCGTCCAGAATCTCAAACCGCCGCTGCTCTTCCTTCTTATACGTGTCCTGGTCCGGGAACAACTGCTTCATCAAGGGTGCTGAATCGAACCCGTCGTTCGCCACCGCCGCGTTCTTATACACAATCGTCACTCGGTAATCCCAACGTCCGTCTTCGGTCGTATGATACAGCGGTGCCACCGCGGACACCTTGAGCATGCGCCCCATCTCAACCTGCTTCTTCAGCAGCGGATAATGGTTCTTCTTGAACAGCGAAATAAATTCGTCCGCGTGTCCCCATTTCGTTTTGTAGTAATACTCCACGACAAACGGCTTGTCAGTCGACGAACCACTTTGCGCCCGAGCGTGGACGATTCCTCCCAACGCTAGAATCACTGCAGCGATCAACGATCCCAGCAAAAGCGCAGCGCGAAACCATGAAGGTTGCTGCATCGTAGTGTTCCCCCGTTTTTTTCTGCCGATAACCAGCATTCTACCGCATTTGCGCTCCAGGACCTGTTCACTCTTCGATGTAGCGCCGAGTTATTATGTCGGCAGGGGGGTACCGAAGGTTCTCCCCCCTCTCAGTACGCCGCCCGCGTCAACCGGTCCCAGATCGCAGCCCATTCTCGCGTTTCCGGCGGCAATTCCACCGCGATCCAGTCGAATCCCTCCGGATCCAATTCGTGCAGCTGGCCATAAAGCTGCGCCGCATATGCGCCGGGCTGTGTCGGCATTTTAACCGTCCGCTCGGCCTCCGCTTCATGTTTTATCCACAGATATGCCCCGCGCCCATGATCCGGCAGCCGTCCCTGAGACACCAGCAAAACCCGCGTGCGCGGGCTGTAGTGTCTATTGTGCTGGCCAGGTGAGCGATGGGCTCCCTCTCCAGTTTCCATGGCTTCGATGGCGTTCTCTACGAGCGCCATGCCCGGGCGGAGCACCTCTAGACCATCGTTGGTCACCGCCACCACCGTCGATTCCAGCCCCACCTCGCACGGTCCACCGTCCAGCAGGAACGGTGTCTCGTTTCCAAAGGCTTCGCGCACATGCTGCGCGGTAGTAGGCGAAAGCTGCATGAACCGGTTCGCGCTGGGTGCGGCAATCGGCACTCCTGACTCGCGCAACAGTTCCAGGGCAAGCTCATGACGCGGCATCCGCAGGCCCACAGTCGGTAAGCCCGCCGTCACCTCATCGGGAATCCACGGCCGCTTGGGCACCACAATGGTCAGTGGACCCGGCCAGTAAGCGCGCGCCAGCTCCTCGGCCTCATCCCGCCATTCCGCTGCCAGCTCCCGGGCCTGCGCCACGCTCGCCACATGCACAATCAACGGGCTCGTCGAGGGCCTGCCCTTCAGTACATAAATCTTCTTCACTGCTTCCGCGTCCAGCGCATTCGCGCCCACTCCATACACTGTCTCGGTCGGGAACACCACTAGCCCACCCGCCCGGATGATTTCGGCCGCCTTTTGAATTTCCGCTGAATTAACCATCGTCCATCGATTGTCGCAGATTTAGCTGTTACCAGGACCTCGGCCGCCGCCTCCGCCCGGTGCTTGACCACCGAGACTTTGAATCTGCGCAGAAGTGGCTTGGTCGACGATTTGTAAATTCTTGGTACTAGGCCCAAAAACGGGAAGCATTGCCGCGATTACCCAGGTATCATGGTCCAACTGTGGAGGTGGCCCTGTGAGACGTCTCGCTTTAACGTTTTCCCTGCTGCTCTTTGCCCTTCCTATCTTCGCTGCTAACACCAAAGAAGTCGTCGTTACCGGAAAGCCTCATATGGAGTTCGACTGCCCTTCCAACGTTCCCGTTCGTCTGCATCTGCGTTCGGGAGAAATCCTGATTCTCGGCACCGACGATGACAAAATTACCGTCGATCTTGCTGGAAAGAATGCCGACAAGATTCAGGACGTCAAGGGCCGTCTCTCCGTCGCCAACAATGTCGCCGAACTCCATCTGACCGGTGGTCCGAAGAACGAGATGCAGATTATCATTCACGTGCCGAAAAATTCCGATCTCACCGCTCGCGTTTTCGCGGGCGATGTCAACGTGCAGAATGTTACCGGCAACAAGGATCTAGAGCTTCATGCGGGAGAGCTGACTATTGCCGTCGATAAACCTGAAGATTACGGTCACGTGGACATGTCCGTGAACGCTGGCGAAGTCGACGCGGAAATTTTCGGGGATTCCAAGGGAGGCCTCTTTCGCACTATTTCCCGCGATGCGGCTGGCAAGTACCGCCTGCACGCCCACGTGGGCACCGGGCAACTCAGCGTCCGCTGAATCTGTGGTGCCTGAGTAAACCAATCACAGGGGTTAAGCCATGGTGGTATCTCGTGCCCGTTTTTCATGCAGCGAAGTCTGCTCGACACCTTAAGGAGAACACCGTTGAATCAGGCCACTGGCCACCCCCCATCCCGGGCCCAAATCACGCGGCGGCACTTACTATCTGGCCTTTCGGTCGCACTTGGCAGCCTGACTTCCGGCTTCCATCTTTGGGGACGAGTCCCCCAGCAAGAGATAAAACAGACTCCCAGTTCCTCCGCCAACCAGGACCGCACCTCCCTTCATCAAGAAGTCCATCTCGCCGCCTCTCCTCAGCGGCTTTATGACGTCTTCCTGGATTCCAAGCAATTCGCCGCGTTCACTGGCATGCCTGCCGATATTGATCCCAAGGCCGGCGGCGCACTCGCGATGTTTGGTGGATTAATTGTTGGTCGAAACGTTGAATTAGTTCCTGCCGCCCGTATTGTCCAGGCCTGGCGCGCTACGCACTGGGGCGAAGGAGTTTTCTCCATTGCTCGTTTCGATCTGAAGTCTGCGGGAACCGGCACTAAACTCGCTCTCGATCACAAGGGTTTTCCGGCAGGGCAGTTCGACCACCTCGACGACGGTTGGAGGGGTCATTACTGGGAGCCACTCGCAAAATATCTGGCTTAATTTCTCGCCAGCTAGCTGTGCGAGGAGCCGCCGCCGCGATCTCGACGTCTAGTCCACGGTTTTCGAGAGATAGCGCTCCGGAATGGAATTCTCCGGCGTCTCTCCGGTCCAATACACATCCACGATCCACCAGCGCGAGCCATCGTTGAATAACTGGATGCTATTGATTCCGCGCTCAAATGGTTTTGCATCTGGCTTCTCCCGCGATTCGTACGTGCTGAAGATGTGCGTAATGCTCGCAAACGCCTCCACTTTTCGCGAAATCTCGCGCTCGTAAAAGCCGTGGTCCTTGAAATATTTGCCGGCCCCGTCCCCATACTCCTGCACTGTCATCGCCTTATATCCCAGCGTGCCGTCCTTCTTCTTAAATGTGGCGATTAGTTGCGCCTCTGGAATGAACAGCGCCCTAAATCGTGCCCAGTCTCGCTCGCCCGCCGGGCCGCTGATTGAATCGTACAAAGCCGCCACAATCGCATCCCGGCTCGCCACATCCGTGGGACGCAATCCAGTCGGGGCGTTTGCTGTAGTTCCAGCTTTTTGATCTTGTGATTCGCCGAGCGTTGGCATCGCGGCTTCGGCGATAACCAAAAGCAAAAGAACACACACCATGGATGTAAGCTTCACGGGACACGCTCCTGAAGTCGCGCCCGTTAGCCTATGCCATTTTTGATGGTTTTAGAAGGGAACGCAATCCGCTGCAGCCGCGGCATTGCCGCTAATCAATCCCCTGAATTCGCAAGCTCACTAATTGATCGATGCTCAAATTCTGCAGGCCACGCGACTTCATTGCCGATATGTATTCCGGCGTTACGCCCTGGATGCGCATAGCAATGAGCTGATCCGGCTCCGGATGCTTGTATCCCAGAGATTGCACCCTCGCAATAAACTCCGACGACACCCCATGAATTCGAAACGCAATCAGTTTCTCCAGGTCCACGTGATCGTACCCTTCCTTTTGCAGCTGCTGAATGTATTCCGGCGAGGCGCCGTGAATGCACATGGCAATTAGCTCATCCTCATCGGGTTGGTAACCCGACTTGTGCAGAAACCGCACCATTTCCGGCGTCACCCCATGAATACGAAATGCCACCAGTTTGTCGCAGTCCGCCACGGTGATTCCGGCATCCCGCAGTTCGCGAAGGAATGCCGCATTCACGTCAAAAATGCGGAAGGCGATCAACTTGTCCGTGTCCAACCCTTTCAGGTTTTCGCTCTTCATCTCCTTGGCGAAATCCAGGCTTACATCCAGCACCGCCATCGAGAATTGTTTTTCCCGGTCGATTCCGGTGAATCCCAGCGCATTCATCTCCGACGCGTATTTTGGATCGGCTAAAAAATGGAATGTCCCCGCGCCCTCCCCGTCCTTCAAATAGCCTTCGCAATCAAACCGTCCGGCATCGCGCGTGATGGTGAACTTCACTTCCTGCTTGCCGGGTTTCGAGGTATCCAATCCCACGAACACGCTGGCCGGCCACGCTGATGAGTGTGTCGACGAATTAACCCGTTCGTGGTGAATCAGCGTGAGTTCAATTTTCCCGGGCTGCTCGCTGCGCTCCATCGTCCAACTCCCCGCAACGTCCTCCGCCGCGCGAGATGCCCATCCCGCCAGCAGCGTGCACACCACCAGAAAATAGGCCATTAGCCCATCGCGACGTTCCATGTTGTTCCTCCTAATTTACTTTTCTGAGTCGAACACGCCCGCGTTTTTCAATGCGATCAGTTTGTCCAGCGTTAGGTCTTTGAACCCGTGGCTCCGTACTTGCGCAATAAACTCCGGCGTGATCCCTTGCACCTTCGCGCCAATTGCATCATCCACGTCCACTTTGAAGCCGGCAGCCTGCAGTTCTTTAAAGTAAGCGGGCGTCACTCCCTGCACTTTCATTCCGATCAGTTCATCAGCAGTTGGGTGCAATCCGAGGTCGTTGAAGCCCTGCACATATTCCGGCGTTACGCCTTGCACCTTCATACCGATGATGTCGTCCGCATCCGTCTTTAGCCCCAGAACATGCATTTGCTTCACATATTCGGGCGTTACGCCTTGTACTTTCATACCGATCAGGTCGTCCGCATCCAGATTCTGCCCTGTGGCACTGCGCATTTCCTTGATGTACTCCGGGGTTATGCCTTGCACCTTCATTCCAATCAACTCGTCGGAATCCAGGTTTCGCCCGGTCACGGCGCGCATGTTTTTCACGTATTCGGGGGTTATCCCCTGTACTTTCATGCCCACCAGGGTGTCCACGTCCACCTTGATGTTCTGCTCCTTCATGGACTTGATGTAATCCGCCGTGATGCCTTGCACCTTCAGGCTGATCAGATCATCCGCGGAAAGATCAGTCACTCCGGCGGCGCTAAGGGAGTCAATGTAGCTTTGCTTCGGCGTTCCGCCCGCAGTTTGTGCAGCAGGCGCTGGCGTTGGATTTTGCGAAGACGACGGACTTGCCGCCGGCGCCGGCCGTGGCGACGCCGAAAATCCGTAGCCATGCGCGCGCGCATAAAGGTAAGCAAACGACCACGCCATCGCGGGTATTGACACAACAGATGGTTTAGCGTTTACCGCCACCGTTACGTTAGGACTAGACATCGCCATTGGCGCGGGAGTTGTCCGCACAGACGCGACCGCACGCGGCGCGACCTCAACATGTTCGTGGACCACTGGTTCAACGGTCTTCACTTTCACCGTCACCGTCGACGCCGCTTGGGGAGCCGGAGCGGGCGTTTGCGCTTGCGCGTGATGCACGCTGCCCACCAGGGCGCTTCCTGCCAGAACCGCCGCCGATAAACACAACACGCCCGCCGAAAGGTTTGCTCCGCGCACCGAATCCGCCGCGCGGCTTGCGCCCAGCACCCGCGCAATTCGCTCCACCAACGGGCTACGGTTGGCGGCCATTGCCAGTTGCGGCGCGGCCTTGCTTTGCGCCAGGTGCGTCAGCGCGTGCGCGTAAGTCACTGCGTTACCGCACAACGCCACCGCTGCGTCGTCGCAGCAATGTTCGCGCTCAATCCTTACTCTTTTCCCGATCCACCACACTCCTGGGTGATAGAACAGCAGCGTCTCCACTCCAACCTGGAACAGGTTCACAAACGCGTCGTACCGCCGGATATGCGCTAGTTCGTGCGCGATCACCGCTTCCAGTTGCGCGTTGGTCAGTCCGCTCAGGGCGCTCACAGGGAGCAGCACCACCGGCCTTATCCAGCCCGCGACAGCAGGTGCATCCAGGTGCAGGCTTTCACAGTAACGAATCGCACGCGTCAGTCCCATGCGACTTTGCAAGGTCATGCACATTTCACGTAGTTCCTGCGCAACCGGAAGCGTTTCCCTGCGCCGCAGGTGCTCCACCAGCAGAATTCCGCCTGCCGACCGCAAACTGAGTAACACCACTCCCGCGAACCAAAACTCCACCAGCCACAAAAGATAAGCCGGGGCGGCTTCCTTTGGTGTGCTGCTCTCCTTAGATTTCTTAGCGCCTGCCCAGGCATGGGCACCTGTTGGATCGTGCGTGAAAGTTGCCGCATCCCGGGCGATTGGCGGCGCGCTGGCTAGCTCTTGCGAACGGAAGATCAGAAAAGTCCCTACCGGTGCGGCCATCATCAACGCTAGCGTCGTCACTCCCACTGCGTAACGCGCCGCTGCGCTCCGGCACAACGCCATCACCAAATATCCCAATGCGGCCAGCGCCGCTCCCTGCCAAAGAAAATGCAGCAGCGCAAGTGCCAGCAGTCGCAGCGTCATCGGAGAAAACCACTGCATCAGGAGCGTCATCGCATCTTCCTTTCGTGCTCATTGAGCAACCGCCGCATCTCGTCGATCTCTTCCTTCGAAGCTTTTCGTCCGGCCAAAGCATGCATCATCAATTCACTCGCCGACCCATCAAATACCCGTTGGATCATATCCAGCGCCAGGTCCCGTTTTGTCTTTTCTTCTGGCTGCACCGCCTCATACACGTGCGCCCTTTGCTCCTCGTTGCGCTTCACGCTGCCTTTGGCGGTCATGATCTGCATGAGCTTTAAGACGCTGGTGTAGCCGATTGGTCTTTGTTCTTGCAGCGCTTCGTGGACTTCGCGCACCGTGGAGGGGCCGCGTTCCCACAGGACGTGAAGGATTTCCAACTCAGACGTGGTAGGTTTTCGATTCGAAGTGGCCATGGGAGGAAGCTACTACGAAGGTATTCGTAGTGTCAACGAAAATCTTCGTACTTCGTCGAAAGGTGAGCAACCTCTCTACTTTGAGCACACTACAGCCCACCCAAGGCAAGAAATCGTCATTGCGAACGGAGTCCGGGAAGTGAGGAATTACTCTTGGAGTGCTTCTGCAATGGCCCCGGAGCAGAGTTATCCGCTAAATGTCAGGGAAAATTACGGCGCGACAATATCCTTGAATTGCGGCTTGACATGCACCGCCGCCAGGCTCGCCGCGTCCCATCCCCCGCCAAGCGCTTTTACCAATAATACCGAGGTCACCAACCGCTGCCCCTGAATGACGGCGGCTTCCTGCTCGTTGCTCAACAAATTCTGCTGCGCACTGACCACGTCCAGATAGCTCACTAGGCCGCCCACGTAGCGTGAAGTCGCTAGGTCCAGTTGTCGTCGCGCGGAATTCACCGCATCTGCCTGCGATTGCCGCGCGGAATTGAGCACCTCCAACCCGGTAATGTTGTCTTGCACCTCGCGAAAAGCGTTCAGAACCGTATCGCGATAATTCGCGACGGTCGCGTCATATCCAGCCTGCTGGTATTGAACCTGAGCGCGACGCGCGCCGCCCGTGAAGATGTCCTCCGCCACGTTCGCGCCGATGGCCCAAAATCCACTCCCGGCATTTAACAATGACGAGATGCTCGTCGAATTCCAGCCTCCTTGCCCGTAAAGCACCAACGAAGGATAATACGCGGCCTTAGCGACTCCGATCTGCGCGTTCGCTACCGCCATTTGCCGCTCCGATTCCGCAACATCCGGCCGCCTCTCCAGCAGATCAGATGGAATCGTCGTGTCGACGTTTGGCGGTTCCGCTTTTAATTCGCGCGATGCCAATTGGAAATTCGGGGCCGGTTTTCCCACTAAAACCGCAATCGCATCTTCATATTGCTTACGTTGCTGCCGCAGTAAGGTTGCTTGTGTCCGCGTGGTATTCAGCAGGGTTTCCTCTTGCGCCACGTCCAAACCCGAGGCAATCCCGCCGGTATGTCTGGATTTCACCAGGTCCAGCCCCTTTTGCAGCGTCTGCACCGTTCGGTCCAGAATCCCAATTTCCGAATCCAGTTGACGCACGGTGAAATAATCGGCCGCCAATTCTGCGGTCAACACCAACTGCATGTTCTGCAGGTCTGCCGCATTCGCTTGAAAGGCTGCCTGTGCCGCCTCAATCGTTCTCCGCCGTTGACCGAATAGGTCCACCTCGTAGCTTACCGTGAATGGAAGAACGTAGCTGTTTTGCGTAATCGAGCCTGCCAGCGGAATGGTTGAGCCGGTCGATCGATTGCCGGAATACAGTTCGCGTGCCACGGAAGGATTCACGCTCACGGTCGGGAATAGCGTGGCATTTTGTACCACCGCGGAAGCTCGTGCTTGTTGATAGTGTGCCTGTGCTACTTTTAATGTCTGGTTCGCCGCCAGCAAGTCCGTTTCTAATTCGTTGAGCGCATCATCATGAAACAGAGTCCACCAATCTGTTTTCGGAACCGCATCCTTCGGTTCTGCCTGCCGCCACGGTTCGCTCACCTGCCAGGTGCCAGGCACTGGCGCGGATGGCCGTTTGTAATTCGGTCCCACTGTACAGCCGGCACAGCCCAGCATGGCCCCCAGGCCGAACAGCATTGCTTTTCTGCGATTCCCCATCACGGACCTGCGAATCATTCAGGATTTTTCCCTGGCGTGGCGGTCGCTTGCGGTACCGGTTTCGCGGGGCTGGCAGGTTGGTTCGCCGCCGGCGCAAGGGGATTGCTGACCTCCTTCACGTGCACCTGTTCGCCATTTTCGATCGAATCCGGGGGATTCAGTACGATCCAGTCGTCCGATCGCAGTCCCGTCAACACTTCCAGGTACGTGCCGTAGTCGCGGCCGATTGCCAGTGGCTGCAAGCGTACCTTGTGATTCTGATCGATCACCACGGCGCGGAGCCCTTCCGAACGAAATAACAACGCGTTCACGGGAACCTGCAGCCGCTCGGTTTTCACGCGAACTTCGAGGTGCACTTGCGCATAGCCGCCGGGAAGCAGCAGCCCGGACTTATTCGGTACGTCTACTTCGGTCAGCAGCGTGCGTGTTGCCAGGTCGATCGCTTCCGCCGTCCGCACCACCTGTCCATGGAACTTCTCTCCTGGGTACTGCGCTAATTCGATATACGCCGCTAGCCCGCGGTGAATCGAAGGAGCATACGCTTCCGGCACGTTCACATACAGACGGATCGGATCCGTTTGCGCCAAATAGAAAAGTTGCTGCGATGTCCCGCCATTTCCGGCGTTGATCAACGTTCCGATATCTACATTTCGCTGGGTCACCACGCCGCTGAACGGCGCATACACTTTTTGGAACGACTTCAGCTCTTCCAGCCGTCTCACATTCGCTTGCGCCGATGCCACGATGGCGCGTTTGGCCGCCAAATCTCCCGTTGCGTTATCGACCTCCTGTTTGCTCACACCGTCCGTCTTCAGCAAATCGCTATACCGCGCCTCCGTGATTTGCGACAAATGTTCATTGGCTTCCGCCGTATTCAGGTCCGCCCTTGCCTGCATTAACTGCTGATCCACTTCCGGTGTCTCGATATCAGCCAGCAGTTCTCCCTTATTTACTCGGCTCCCGATGTCGTGATACCACTTCTTCAAATACCCATTGGTCCGAGCGTAAATTGGGGATTCCACGTATGCCTGCAGTGTGCCCGGCAGTACCAGATCTTCTCCGGACGCTTCCGGTGTAGCGTGAATAATCGCAACGGTGGGAACCGCCAGAGTTTCCGTGTTCTTCGCCAGCGCCTGGAATTGCGAGCGTCTCTGCAACATGACCACTACGCCCAGAATCGCGAGCACCGTCACCACAACGAGGAAGACCAAGAACAACCGGCTCTTCTTTGCCGGTTTTTCCCTGTCCTCGTGCCCTCCCGCTTTTGCAACCTCAGTCATAATTGGCGCCTCGCCTGCCGATCTCCGATTCCCTGATTCTTACCATAGTCTTATGCTTCTGCCCTGTGACGCCTGCTGGCCAGCCATCCGTGAATTATGGAAAACACGCAGGGCACGAAGAACAATGTCGCTACGGTGGCGAACAGCAATCCGCCAATCACCGCGCGGCCCAACGGGGCGTTCTGCTCGCCACCTTCACCCAGGCCCGTGGCCATTGGCACCATACCGATGATCATCGCCAGCGCGGTCATGATCACCGGGCGGATTCGCACGAATCCCGCATCCAGTGCGGCGTCAAATGCGCTCTTTCCCTCATTCAGCTGTTCTCGTGCGAACGATACCATCAAAATGCTGTTTGCCGTCGCGACGCCCATGCACATGATCGCACCCGTCAATGACGGCACGTTTAGCGTCGTGTGCGTGAACAGCAACATCCAGCAAATACCCGCCAACGCTCCGGGCAGCGCGGTGATGATAATGAAGGGATCGAGCCACGACTGGAAGTTGACCACAATCAGCAAGTACGCCAGCACGATGGCGCCAACCAGCCCCACTCCCAATCCGATGAACGACGTGTTCATCGTCTGCACCTGCCCGCGGATGAGGATGCTGCTTCCGCGCGGCAACTCTTTCCGAATCGCGTCCACTCTGGCCGTTACTTCTTTGGCCACCGATCCCAGGTCCCGTCCAGACACAGACGCGTACACATCAATCATGGGCTGCACGTTGTAGTGAGAAATAGAGGCCGGGCGCGCCACTGTCGAGGTGGCCACCAGATTCGCCAGAATCTGCGGAGCCGGGCTGTTTTGTACGCTGGCCCCGGTCACCGGTGTATTCTGGAGCTCCTGATAGTTGTCCACGCGATATTGCGGCGTTTGCACCGCCACGTTGTAGCTAACTCCGTTTCTCGGATCGAGCCAGAAGTTCGGCGTCGTCTGGAAGCTCGAAGAGAGCGAGATCAACACGTTTTGCGCCACGTCACGCGCCTGCAGTCCTACGTACTGCGCCCGAGTGCGATTAATATCCAGGAATAGCGTTGGAGCGTTAAATGCCTGTTGTACGTGGACATCTACCGCGCCTGGAATCTCACGGATCTCGTTTTCCAGCTTCAGTCCAGCCTGGAAGTTGCCAATTTGGTCTTGGCCCACAATCTGAATGTCAATCGGCGCGGGTGTGCCGAAATTCAGAATCTGCGTCACGATGTCCGCGGGCTGAAAGAAAAACTGTACTCCGGGAAATTCGCGCGGCAGGCTGTGCCGCAGTTCGTCTATGTATGCTCCGGTCGGTTTGCCGCGTTCCTGCTTGAGTTGAACCAGAATTTCTCCATCCGCGGTTCCAATGGTTCCAGAGTTGCTGTAAGTGAGGTTGATACTCGAATACGGCAAGCCGATGTTGTCCAACACCGTCACCAGGTCTTTCTCCGGAATCGTCTGCCGGATCACCTGATTAATCTGGTCCGCCAATTTCGCGCTTTCTTCAATTCGCAGGCCGGTGCGCGCCCTCATGTGCAGGCGGATCTGTCCGGCATCGACGCTGGGGAAAAAATCCTGACCCAAAAAGAACACCAGCCCCACGGACAACACACAGAATGCTAGAAAGCACAACGCAAACAGCCCCGCATGTTCGAGAGCAGACGTCAGCGCGTGGCGATAGCCCTCACGGAACCGTTCGAACGCGTGCTCGAATTTCTGCTGGTACCGTCGGAAGAACCCCATCTTCTCTCCGACGTGCTGGTCTGCCTGGTATTCGTCTTCCGTGCTCAATAAGTACATGGCCATCGTCGGCACGATCGTTCGCGACCACATGTACGACGCCAGCATCGCGAAAATCACTGCTTCGGCTAGCGGTACGAACAAGTAGCGAGCGACCCCGGACAGGAAAAACATCGGTATGAACACGATGCAGATGCACAACGTCGATACGAACGCAGGCACCGCGATCTGCTGCGCGCCGTCCAGAATCGCCTGCACGGTTTCTTTGCCCATCGCCAGGTTGCGGTTAATGTTTTCGATTTCCACGGTGGCGTCGTCCACCAGGATCCCGACCGCCAACGCCAAACCTCCGAGCGTCATGATGTTGATGGTTTCGCCCAACGCGCTCAGGCACAACACGCTCACTAAAATCGATAGCGGAATGGAAATCGCGATAATTAGGGTGCTCTTCCAGTTCCCGAGGAAGAGCAAGATCATGACCGCAGTCAAGCACGCGGCAATCAGCGCTTCGCGCAACACACCCTGAATGGCCGCACGTACGAACAACGATTGGTCGAAAAACGTGGTGACCTTCAATCCTTCCGGCCGCGTTGGCGCGAATTCCTCTAGCCTTTGCTTGACGCGATCCACGATCGAAAGCGTCGACGCGCTGCCCGTCTTATAGACGCTCATCAGCACGCCACGTTGCCCGTTGGCCAGCACAACGTTCGTCTGCGGCGAGAATCCATCGCGCACGTGCGCTACATCGCGCAGATAAATCGTCGAGCCATTGACCGTTTTTACGGGCAGATTGTTTAACTCCGCAACAGTCTTCGGGCTTGCGTTCATCTCCACGTTGTATTCCAGTACGCCCATTTTTACCGTGCCCGTCGGCAGGATCAGGTTCTGCGCGTTCACCGCGTTCACGATGTCTACCGGTGAAAGCCCCTTCGCCTGTAGGGTTGTGGGATCCAAATCCACCGAAATCAATCGCGGCTTCCCTCCGTACGGATACGGCATCGACGCGCCTTGCACCGTCGCCAATTGTGTGCGGATAAAATTGTTGCCGTAGTCGAACAGAGCCTGCTCGCTCAGCCGGTCACTCGTCAACCCGATTTGCAGCACCGGCACGGTTGACGCGGAATAAATGATCACCAGTGGCGGTGTGGTTCCCGGCGGCAACGCGCGCAAAAACGTCTGTGAAATGGCGGTAACCTGCGCCAGCGCTGTCTGTACGTTGGCGTTCGGTTGGAAGTAAATCTTGATTACCGCAATCCCGTTCAGCGATTGCGATTCGATGTGTTCCACATCGTTGACCAGCGTGGTGATCCCGCGCTCCACGTTGCTGGTGATGCGCTGTTCCATCTCCTGCGGTTGCAGGCCGGTGTATGTCCAGTCCAGCGCGATCACCGGAATATTAATGACTGGAAATATGTCCGTAGGCGTGCGCGGCACCACCACCGCGGTCAGCAGTACGATGACCAGTGCCATTACGATGAACGTATATGGCCTGGAGAGAGCTAATCGGACAATCCACATAGATTAATTAAGAAAATACCTGTTTACCGCTAGCGTGGGACACCATCAGTTGCTGCGAACGTCCCTTTTTTTCCGCCTTTTTCGTGGTCCTTTATTAGACTACGAAAGCGCGGGCTTTAGGTACATCTCTCGTCCCTTACTTCCCGCGCTTTCACAATTCCCGTGCGTCCAATTTGGTTCCCTGACTCGCCACGGTGGTAGGAACGTTCTGCTCGTGATATAAGGCTTGCAAACGAACCAGGACCATGCCCACTCTATCCCTCTCCGGCGATCCCGAACATCTATTCGCGCTTGCTGAGGCGCGCTTTCATCCATTGCGCGAAGCTGAGCGCAAACTTCTCGCTGCTGTTCCTATCGGCGAAACCGCGTGGTGCGGTCCCAGCCCTAAAGATTTCGATCCCACCAACAATCCCGCTAAAGCTGACGCTTGGGGTCCGGAGCGCACCATCCGCACCGCTCTCATCCGTTGGCTTTGCATCCATCGCGAAGCCCGCAGTTACGTCGACCCTCGTGGCATTCAAGCGCACGGCGCTCGCCTGGAAGGCCCGCTCGATCTATCGTTCGTTCGCATCGGTTTTCCGCTGTCCCTCCGCTGTTGCAACTTGAAAGAAGAAGCCAAGCTGCGCTTCCTGTGCATCCCCACCGTGAATTTCGGAGGCAGTTGGGTTCGCTCCCTCAATGCAGAGCGCGCCAAAATCAAAGGTACGCTGTCCCTGAATAATGGATTCTGCTGCGAAGGTGAAGTGCAGTTGCTCGGTGCGCGTATCGGCAGCAATCTCGATTGTGGTGCCGCGCGCTTTCGCAACGCCGCGGGCAAAGCCATTCGTGCCGATCGCATTCGCATCCGCGGCAGCTTATTCCTGCGCAACGCCTTCGTGGCCGAAGGTGAAGTGCGACTGCTCGGCGCGGAAGTCGGCGGAAATTTCGAATGTAACGACGGTTCCTTCTCCAACCCTGGCGGTAGCGCTCTCAGTGGCGACCGCATGACCGTTCAGGGCAGCGTCTTCTTTCGCGATGGCTTCTCGGCGGAAGGAGAAGTGCGCCTGCTCGGCGCGCAGGTCAACGGCAACCTGGAATGCAACGGCGGTAAATTCAAAAATCCATCGGGTCTGGCTCTGAATGCCGACCGCATTTCCGTGAAAGGCAACGTTCTTTTGCATAGCGGCTTTATTGCCGAAGGGGAAATCAACCTGCCCGGTGGGCAGGTCGGCAATAATCTCGCCTGTGATGGGGGTGTCTTCAAGAATCCCGGTTCCACCGCTTTGAATGCAGATAGCCTGAATGTGCGCGGCTTCGTTTTTTTTCGCAACGGGTTTTCCGCCGCGGGCGAAGTGAACCTCTTGAGCGCCCAAATCGGCGACAATCTCGAATGTGATGGTGGCAGTTTCAGGAATCCGGGCGGCAAGGCGCTGAACGCGGATCGCGTCAGCGTCCAGGGCGACATTTTGTTGCGCGACGGTTTTTCCGCCGAAGGTGAAGTGCGGCTCGCCGACTCCGTCACCAAAGGCACCATCGTCTGGACCGGCGTTCGCAACCCGGAGCGCGCCTCACTCGACTTAAGTAACGCCTCCGCCGGCGCCATTTCCGACGATAAATCCTGCTGGCCGCCCGCAGGCAAACTTAATCTTGACGGTTTTGTCTACAACCACGTGCTGACCGGTTTGATGGACACAAAAACGCGCCTGGGCTGGCTCGCGCTGCAGCAGCCTTTCACTCCGCAGCCGTACCGTCAGCTTGCCAAGGTGATGCGCAATGCCGGTATAGACCGGGGCGCTCGTCGCGTCCTCTTCGCCATGGAAGATCGACTTTGGAGAGAAGAGCACACCTTGGGCGCTTTAGTTTTTCGTTGGCCACTAAGCCTCGTGGTGGGCTACGGCTACTATCCCCTTCGCGCTCTCGCTGGATTGGCCATTTTAGTTCTGATCGGTTGGGGTATGTTTATGGGCGCGCGTGCCTCCGGCGCCATGGTTCCCCGGGACGAAACTGCTTACGCCTATTTCAAACTCCACGGCACTCCGCCGAATCATTATGAGCCCCTTAGTGCGTTCGTCTATTCGCTGGAAAACTCGCTGCCCTTAGTTAAGCTCGGCCAAACCGACCGCTGGGGGCCCGATCCCACACCGGGTGCCCATCCGTCGCTCTTCGCCTCTCCCCAATTGTTGTTTGCGTTCCAGCGCTTGCAGGTTCTCCTGGGCTGGATTCTCGCCACCCTCTTCGTAGCCGGCGTCACCGGCATAGTCCAGAAAGACTGAATTGTAACGGCCGCTCTTCTGCGGCGGTCCGCGCCGTTTGTCCTCTGCGCTCTCTGCGACCTTTGCGTTGTTTTTGCTTTTCTGGAAACTACCGACTGCAAACTCCCGACTCCCAACCGCTTCACTTATGCGTCATCACAAACACGCCATCCCAATCTGAAACCGGCTCTTCCGCCAAATACTCCTCACACCGTTTCAAATACACCGCAGATGGCCCATCCCCTGGCCATCGCAGCAGTAGTTCCTGAAATGTGCTGTGCGCCTGTGTCCACTGCCGTTCCCGGTACAGCTTTCGACCCTCCTCAAATTGTTGCAACCGCACCCGCGCATCCGCGAGCGTACCTTCGGTCTGCAATTCCGAAACCTGCCCGAACAACTCGTAGATCGTCACCGGCTGCCGTTTCCCCTTTACCCGGATCAGGTCCAACTCGCGAAACAGAAATCCGGCGTCCTTCGTAGCCTGATAGGTTGTTTCGTTCACGATGATGTGCGTCCCATATTCCTTGTTGAGCCCTTCCAGTCGCGAAGAAAGATTCACCGTATCTCCCAGTGCTGTATAGCCATAGCGCAGCGAGGAACCCATGTTGCCTACGCTCGCCGCGCCCGAGTTCAATCCTATGCCGATATCCATTGCGGGTTTACCTTGCGCCGCCCATTTCTTCTGTAACTCTCCTACCCGCGCCATCATTTTTAGTGCTGCCGTGCACGCTTGAGCGGGATGCCGCGGATCCTCATAAGGAGCCCCCCAGAACGCCATCACCGCATCCCCGATGTATTTGTCCAGTGTTCCGTGCGAATCAAAAACGATTCGAGTCATGTCATACAAATAGGTATTCAGAAACAACGCCAAATCCTGCGCGTCCAGCTTCTCCGAAATGGTCGTAAATCCCCGGATGTCGCTGAACATCACCGTGATTTCGGTCTTGCGCGGTTCCACCAACTGCGGATTCACGAGCAAACGCCGGATCACCTCCGGGCTCAAGTAATGGCCGAACGCGCTCCGCACTTTCCGCTTCTCTTTCTCTTCGACGAGAGCGCGGTACAGAGACACCAGCATTACATTGGCTGTCAACGTTCCTGCCGGCAGTGTGAAGTTCAGCCACCACCCGTGCAGAAATGCCACATAGATCAGTCCCGTTAAGGGCAACAACAATCCCAACCCGAACCAGATCCACCGTGGCGAAAGCAGCGCCAGTGCGAAGCCCAGTGGCAGCCCCAGCGCGAAAATTAAAATCAGGTCCAGCAAAACCTGGTGTGCGCCACGCACCAGAAATCCATTGTTCAGCATGTTGTCGATTACATTGGCATGAACCTCCATGCCCGGATAATCGATTCCGCCATAGGGCGGCGTCCGCAAATCCCCGATGCCCGTTGCGGACGCTCCCACTAGCACGATCTTGCCTTT
Organism: Candidatus Acidiferrales bacterium; assembly: GCA_963776365.1. Taxonomy (GTDB): domain Bacteria; phylum Acidobacteriota; class Terriglobia; order Acidiferrales; family UBA7541; genus Acidiferrum. Next base: position 444,819 of record CAVZMQ010000003.1, read on the forward strand.
GAATGTTCCGGTTGCGAAATTGTGCTGCACCACATCGGCGATCGAATAATACGGATACGTTCCCCGCGGTCCACGATAGTTGATCATCATCCGGCCCAGATAGTCCGGATGCACCGTCAACTTGTTGCCCAATTGCACGCTGGCGATTCCTGCTGGTCCGTAATTTACCGTTACCTGGTCGGTTTTCAATCCCAGGTACAGTCGCAATACCTGCACTTCCAACGACCCGTACAGGTCGATATCGTCGGGGTTGCTCGAACGCCCGAACGGCAACACCAACAGCGAACGCCTCAGCACTCCATCCGCATCCGATGAGATATTGAAGAACCCAATCGCCGTTCTTTCGTCATTCTGCGGCGGTGCCAGCGCCGGAATATTCGCCACCGTCGCGGTGTAAAGCGTTCCCTCGGCCTGATAGTTGTTCAGCAGTGCAGCGAAGTCCGCCTTCCCGCTTTTGGGGTTCACCGCCACGCGATTCAACGAATACCACTCCACCATCTCCGCGTACTTGTCCAGTACAGAAGGATCGATCCCACGCACTTCTTGGGGCTCAAGAAAGAAATTTCCTAATACCACTGGACCGAACCGCCGCAACGCCGCGGCGAACTGAGCGTCCGAATCGAACTCTTTCGCCAGTTCCGCCACTTGCGCGTCGAGTTTTGCATCAGGCGGGTGTCCTGCCGTCTTGTCATTCTCCAGCTTGGTCCACAGCGCTCGCACCGGCGCCGCAGTCAGGTCTGGTTTGTCAAAGGTAATGTCGAACGCTGCAACCTTGGCGCCATCTTCGCGTAGCACGTCCAGCATCTGCCCGAAGTACTTGCGCGAAAACGGCCACTTCCCAAAAACTTCCTGCGATCGCTGATCGACTGCCACAATGACAATCCGCGAATCCGGCGGCGTATACCGCGCGGGGCGGTATCGGAAGCGGGTGTCCAGCGCGCTGTATTCGAAGCGCTTCAGGAAGTCAAACAGCGGTGTGCTGCGGTCCCCGAGAAAGGTGAAGAAGTAAATACCAAGCGCGGCGAGCGTAATGCCCAGACTGATGAGGAAGGATGCGCGATGCTGCCACCACTCCGCGAGCAAGGTACGCACCCGCAACGAACCGCGTCCCGGTAGGCCAGCTTGTGGCGCGGCGGTGGCCATCGGAAGGTGTACTACTCCCGAACGATAAAGTTCATCCGGATCCCGCAAACCTCAATCAGGTCGCCGTCATTCAATCGCACCGGTCCTTGAATCGGTGCTCCATTCACTGACGGAATCTTGGAACCTGTGCCGAGATAATAGCCGTCGTCCCGCTGATTGATTTGCGCCGCCACCTGCGGCTTGAACCATCCGCGCAAACGAATGGTGGCCATCGGCGATTTGCCGATCACCGTCAGTTTATTCGTCAGCACGTATTCCTTCTGCTCCACTCGGCCGTTGAGCACAACCAGCGTGGGCATTTTCACGCGCCCTGAGGTCAACTGGGAGCGCTCGCCCATCGCTGCGGCCTGCTGCAGCATGTCCCGTCGAGCCTTGGTGTCCAGCACCATGGTTTCGTTAATCTTGGGTGCCGCCGCTTTACGCCCAGTGTCCCAAGGAATGGCGGTGTCAGCGGTGGCGTCGACCTTGATGCTATGCTTGCCGATCCAAATGGAATCGCCATCGTGGAGCATCGCCCGTTCCACGCGCAGATCGTTCACAAACGTGCCGTTCAAGCTATCCAAATCCTCGACCACCAGCTTCCCGCCTTCGTAGTACACGCGCGCGTGATAGGTCGACACCGCCAGATTATCGATGGGAATGTCATTGTCCGGCGAACGCCCGATCGACACCGGCCGGTTCCCAATCGGAACCTCCTTCACGACTTTGTTCTCGAACATCAGGCTGAGCTTTGCCATGCGGCGTTCCTCCGTGGGAGGTTCTACTCTTTCTTACTTGGGTCCCGACGCAACCAGGAAAACCAACCTTTGGCCTCCTCCTGTATGCGCACTACAATCACTGTGACGTTATCCAGTCCACCGCGCTCGTTCGCCAGATCCACCAGTTTCTGCGCCGCGGATTTCGGCTCCGTCTCCGCCTGCAACTTCCCCGCGATTTCCGGCTCGCTTACCATGCGCGTCAGCCCGTCGGAGCAAAACAACAGCACGTCCCGCGGCATCACATCAATTTCGTCCACTTCCACTTCCACTTCCGGGTTCGCACCCAGCGCCCGCAGCAGCACACTTTGCATCTCGCTCTCTTCCGCCTGCTGCGGCGTCAAAATTCCCCGGCGCACTTGCTCCGCCACGAGCGAATGGTCATTCGTAAGCTGCTGCAAACTCCCTGTACGCAGCAAGTACGCCCGGCTATCCCCCACATGCGCGATACTCAGCTTGGTCCCGTTCAGCCAGCCGGTTGTCAGCGTCGCGCCCATCCCTCGCTGCTCTGGGTGCTTCTGCGCAGACTGGTGAATGTTGAAGTTCGCTTGAAACACGGCATTCTGCAGCTTCTTGGTCTGAGGGCTCCAGTTATCGCCAGCCGCTCCGTGAAGCGTCACCCCCGAATCTTCCTTCGACGGTTCCGGATCGCTGCAATACTTCTCCACCGTATCCACCGCCATGGCGCTGGCCACTTCCCCATGCGCCTCGCCGCCCATCCCATCAGACAGGATGAACAAGTTCATGGGCTCTACAATCCGAAACGAATCCTCATTATTGGTGCGCACGCGCCCCACGTCGCTCACACCGCCGCTGACGATCTGCACAACGTCTCCTTCCAAGCTTTTCGTGAGCACACGCGTTCCCCCGGCGCGGATACCGGTCCCGACCTCTTCTTATCCACGCTAGCAGACGCCCGTCCCCTGTGAAAGGCTTTGCGCCCAAGTGATTAACGGCCCCGGTAACAGACTGACCGCAGGGCCAGTTTGGAAGAATACCCGAAATATCGGCAAACCCACAGTGCGCGCCAGCGCTTCTGTCCGCTCGCCCTTCAACACTGCGGCGTTCTCCACTACAATCGCTGAGTGCGCCCCTTGTCCCGGTCAATAAAGCACGCGCTGATAACCCTGGGCCCGCTTCTCCTGAGCTTGAGCCTCGCCCTTTGTGCCGCCCAGCAGGCGCCGGCCCCTTCCGGCGCACGCATTCTGCTTTTGCCTCATAAGCTCGTCACTGGCGAGCGTTCCACGCTGGCGGTCCTGGACGTGGCCGGTCGTTTGACGCCTGGAGCAAAAGTGGACTTCTCCAATGGAGACCAGGTCACCACAGACGCCACTGGACGGGCGCTGTTCGTGGCCCCGCTGAATCCCGGTACCATCTATGCCACCATCGAGGGGCGGAGCGGACGCGTGACCAGCACGATCCTGACGTCCACAGACGTTCCTTCCGGTACCGAAGCGGTGACGGCTGGGCCGCGTGCCGCCACTATCTCCGACCGGTTTGAGATTCTCGGACACGGTTTTTGTGGCGATGCCGACGCCAATAAAGTCAGCATTGCCGGCCTGCCCGGACTGGTGCTGGCTTCGTCGCCGGGTGCGCTTACTATTCTGCCGCCACCGGACATGGACCCCGGCCCCGCACAAATCAAACTGACTTGTGGCCAAAAGTCAGCTGATCCGTTCACGATCGTGTTTGTCAATTTGGAGTTGGACGCGAGCAGCGCTCCGCTGGCTCCGGGAGAGCACCGCACATTAACGGTGCGAGTGCGTGGCAGCACTGCGAAGCTCAACATGGACGCGCACAATCTTGCACCGGAAGTCGCGGAACTCACCGGTGGTACAAGCGTAAAAGCTCAGTCCAGCGGCGGGCCCGACAATGTCGCCAAGTTTGAGCTGGTCGGCAAGCAGCATGGCAACTTTACTGTTTCGATTCGGCTGCTGACGCCGCTCTCTCCGCCGCGCACTTGAACTGCTACATTCGAGGGTGACAACGCTCCCGACCATTTGAGTCACGCTCGTTAGGAGCATCTCGTGCCATCGAAAATCTTCGCAACCATCAACGGCGCACTTGCGGTGTTTCTGCTAGTTTGCTCCGTCACCGGCACTCGAAACGTGGAAGCTTATTATGATTCCGGAGCGATTGCTTGCGCCGTCGTGGCCGTTGGCTGCTGGAAGCATAAGCGCTGGCTGGCCATTCTGGGCGCTGCGCCCATCATCGTGGCGGGCGTGGTTTGCGCGGTCACCGTGAACAGCTGGCCGATTTTCAATCCCAGGGACGCGGGTACGGTGAACCTTATCGTCTTTCCCGCCGTCGCACTGACCATTGCTTCCATTGTGGTCGCCGGCAAACCATCCGAGCCGGAACCTTCCACTTCCTCGTTTACTTAGGTGCGAGTGCGGTGGGATGTTTGGGCTGATACAGGCCAAGCGTTCCGCCACCGGGGAGTGTTAGCTTGGTAAGTAAGCCCCAGCGCTCTTCTTGAACCTTGGAGCAGTTCACGCCTTTTTTTGCCAGCGCGGCCATTTCCCCTCCCAGGTTGTCGCACAGGAAGTACATTTCATGCTGGCCATTTTCTTCCGCGGGATGAAAGGCAGCTTCCGCCGGAGGCATGGCAAAGATGAGCCAGCCGAGTCCGGCATCGACGGACGTGAAACCGAGCACGTCGCGGAAGAAGGCGCGATCCGCGTCAGCATCTTTGCTGTAAAGCACGATATGCGCGCCGGTAATCATTGTTCTGTTCCTCCCGCCATTCCGGAGAAAATCTTGCTGCGCTCGGAACGACGAACGCCGACGTGACGGGCAACTTTTTACAGAGTCGGTCTAAAGACCGGCCACTCCAAAATCTCAGGCGGACTCTTTAGCCGCAGCGGTGTTCGGCGGCGGCAGCTCCAGCGTACCTTGCCGCGGGTCAATCACGCCGATGGCGTCGCCATTATCCAGCAGATTGTCCAACGAGGTGGAGGCTTTATCCAAGCGCTTATCGCTTTCGGAGTAGCTGAGGCCGGCGTTTTTCAGATGCGTACCGATTTTGTCGAAGCTTTCTTTGAACTGGTCCACTTGTTTGCGAAGGCCCGCCAGATTCGCGCTGAGGCGCTTGGCGTTTTCTTCAATTTGCATGCCGCGCAGGCCCATAGCGATCACGCTCAAGTGCGCATACAGCGTATTGGGAGAGACGGCCATAATTTTTTTCGAGCGGCAATAGGCATCGAGAGCCATGCCTTTGCCATCGGCGCAGCGGAGCAATTCGTAGTAGACGGACTCGCTCGGGACGAACATCAAAGCCAACTCCAGGGTATCTTCGTCGGGCACGATATATTTTTTAGCGATGGAATCGGCGTGCAGTTTCACTGCGCTGATGAAGTCCTTGCGGGCTTCGTCGCCTTCGACTTCCAGGCGCTGAAAGGCGTTGAGCGGAAACTTGGAATCAATGGCCATCAGTTTCTTGTCGCGCAGGTGAATCACCGCGTCGGCGGCCTCACCGCTGCGGAAGCGGTACTGCGTGGTGTATTGGGAAGGCGGTAGGCAATCTTCCAACAGGCGTTCCAGCGTGGTTTCGCCAAAGGTGCCGCGGGATTTGGTGCCGCCGAGAATATTTTCGAGGCGGGTGGCGGCGTCGTGCATCAAGTGACCAGATTCCTGAACCGCGCCAAGTTGCTGCTGGATCTGGGTGATCTGGTCGCGGGTATTCTTCAACTCATTGGACATGGCGGTTTGCGCCTGCGAGGTGATCTGCGAAGTAATTTCCGCGGACTTGGTGGCGCCCTGCTGCACCGCGGTGGTGACCGCTTCTAAGCGCGCGGCCACGGTGTTGGCGATAGTTTCCATCTTGGTGGAAGATTGCGCCTGGGAAGTGGAGAGGGTGAGGAGGTCGCGGCGCAATTCATTCATCTGCGCTTCCAGCGCGTCATTCTTTTTCTGGTCCTGGGTGTTTTGCACGAGCACCCAAACCACCAGGCCGAGCAGCACAATGGCGAAAACCGCGGCAAAGATCCAAATCGGGGTCATCGGGCCTCCGAAACGGTGAAGGGAAAGGGAAGTCCCACTTTACCGTACCCGAAGGCGAAATTATAGCGAAGAGAGGAACGGGCTGTGGAAGACATTAATTTAGAGTCACTGCGTTCGATGACTGGAACCGTTGGGCCGCTCACTTGAAAAAGCGGGCAATTGAGGGTCAGATGGGGTCCCAGACTTGAGGAGAAGCTGTACTGGAATTCCGTTAGAGGGAGGCAGACATGGGGAAACGGGAAATTGTGGTTCTCGCGGTTGCCTTGACCGTGGTGTGTGGAATCAAGGTGATTGCGCAAGGACCCATGGGTACGCCGCAGCCGAGTGCGGAAAACAAGAAGTTGGGGGCGTTTGTGGGCACCTGGAAAGATGAAGCGGAGATGAAGCCGGGTCCGTTCGGCCCTGGTGGAAAGATGAGTATGACGGAGACGTGCGAATGGTACACCAACGGTTTCAGCCTGGAGTGCCACACGGACACCACCGGATTTATGGGCAATATCAAGACGCTCACGCTGATGAACTACAACGCGGTGCAAAAGGTCTACACCATCTACGAACTGAACAGTTTCGGGCACACCAACTCCGCAAAAGGCAGTGTCGACGGGGATACCTGGACGTTCGTAAGCGAAGAGGATATGGGAGGGAAGGTGGTCAGGACCCGTACTACCATCAAAATGCCATCGCCGGACACGGCGCTGATGAACGCCGAACTGTCCGTTGACGGCGGCGCGTGGACGCCCTTGATGGAGTTGAAAGGGACGCGAGTAAAGTAAGGCGGCAGCGCTTGTGGTGCGCCGCAAACCTCGTCATTGCCGAGAAAAGCCCCAAAGCTCTACTCGTTCCCCAACTCCACATTGCGAGTAGAAAAACCCGCACCCTTACAAATCAAAGGGTGCGGCACCCGGCGAGAACGGTGAACCCAAGACCCACCCTCAGAAAACGAGGGTGGGGCACCCGGCAAAGGTAGGCCGCCCTATCGGAAATGGGGAGTGGGTTGTGCCGCGCTGATTCATTCTTTCCACGTGACGAGGGTGATATTCTCTCCGGCGCTACCATGGCGACAGATCTGGTTGCGGCGCATTCGGGGCAGGCTTCGGCGGCTCGTCCGCGTATGCTTTTCGTGGATAACCTGCGCTGGAGCATGATCCTTCTGGTGATCAGCATGCACGCTGCCGACACCTATAGCCCGCTCGGCAGTTGGTATTTTGTGGACAGGAAGCCGCTGTCAGCGGTCTCGCTGTTCCTATTCGCGGTATGGCAGATGTACTTGCAGTCCTTCTTCATGGGGCTCTTGTTTTTTCTGGCGGGCTTTTTCGTTCCCGCTTCATACGACCGGAAAGGGCCGTGGCAATTTACGCGCGAACGTGCGTTCCGGCTGGGTTTGCCGGTTTTGTTCTATATGTTCGTGATTGGGCCCATCACGGAATTTTTCTGTGCGCACTCGTGGAATTCCACCGAGCCTACCTCGTTTACGAATGAGTGGATAAAGCACATCCGCAATGGACAGTTTCTGCAGGAAAATGGGCCGCTGTGGTTTTGCCTGGCCCTGCTGATCTTCTCGGTCGGCTACGTGACCTGGAGGGCGGGGCATCAACGCACGGGGGATCGCCGAGAAGGCCTGCAGCCGCCAAACTGGGCGCAACTGGCAGGATTTGCTGTGGCCCTGGCGGCGTTCACCTTTTTAGTGCGCCTGATTTTTCCTTCCGGCTTCTCTTTTCTGAATATGCATCTCGGCGATTTCCCGCAATACATTTTGTTGTTTACCGCCGGCGTTCTGGCCGGGCGCGGTGGCTGGTTGCTGAAGCTCCGGTATGATTCGGGAATCCGCTGTCTGATGGTAGTGCTGCCCGTCGGGTTCGCGGCGTGGCTCCTCATCCTGCGCGCTGGCGGCATGCTGACCGGGAATGGCCGAGCGTACTCTGGCGGGTGGCACTGGCAGGCGGCGAGCGTGAATCTTTGGGAAGCCTTCACCTGCGTGGCTATCTGCTACGGGCTGTTGGCGATCTACCGTGAAAACTTCAACGGGCAGGGCCGTCTGGCAAAATTCCTTTCGGATAACGCGTTCAGCGTTTACGTGTTCCACCCGCCAATTCTGATTTTATGCGCGCGACTTTTGCATCCCGTGTTATGGCCAGCACTTCTAAAATTTGTGCTGCTCACGTTTCTCAGTGCGGTGGCGTCCTTTGTACTGAGCGCGGCCGTGTTTCGCCGTATCCCTGTGCTACGGGAGATTCTGTGAGCGCGGAGTGATGACGTGTTCACAGAACGGAGAGCTTATTTGAACAGGGAAGCGGCGTACTGGAGGACCGGCTGCATAGCGTCGGCGAGTATGTCGGGCTCGTAGATTTCGAGGAAGTTGATGCGATGGCCGGAGGCGTTGGGCTGCGTGCCGCGATTGACGGATTTTCTTAGCGCGAGGGGCGGATCGCCCTGGGCGCCCATGTTGCCGCTGTTGCGCAGGCAAGAAGTGCGCAGTTGCAGCCCGGTGATGAGGCGACCACTGTAACCGATCACTAGGGCGACGTTGTTGGGACCTCGCGGCTTCTCGGGATTGCCGTCGAGATTGCTGTTCTGCAGCACAAAACGGTGGCCCAAGGTGCGCATGGCTTCATCGAGCAGCGTTTCTTTGGTGGGCTTGCCTGCGCGGGGATCTTTTTTGCCGCGCTCGTCGACATGGATGCCGGAGCCGGTGGACAGGGAAACGTATTGATTGGGGAAATCGGCGGCATAGACCTGGAAGACCTGCTGCCACGCCTGCAGATATTTCCTGGGAGTGTAGCCGGCGCTGGCCCACTGCTGCAGCTCATCCGGCTTTTGGGGCAAGGTGAACTCGGCGGAGACGGAAGTGGGACCGGCGGCAGCGGCCACGAGAAAGGCGGGGGAGTTGCCGTAGCGGGCGCTGAGGAGTTTCAGAAAATCGAACCAGCGGTTGAGGTACACGCGATCCCAGGGCACCGGAAGTTTCATCGTGGTGCCTTTGCCGGGACCGTATTGGATGGGGAAAGTGAGGGTTTGCACGCCGTCGAGGGCCCATGGCGGAGACCAAAAACCAGGAAAGATGAGGAGCTGCACCCATTTGTGGGAGGATTCCGCAGCGGCAAAGAGTTGATCGAGCTTGGACCAGTCGGGCTGGCCCTGGGCGGGCTCCAGGTCACGCCACCGAATCTGCAACGCCAGGCCACTGATGTAGGGATTGTTGAGGGCTTGGAGATTGAGGCGAGGCTGCTGCGGCTTGTCTTCGATGACCACGACGAGGCCGTTGGGCGGGGGTACGTTGGGCGGCAGCGGGGCGGCAGCTGGCAAAAGTACCATGGCGCGACCGGCAAAGAGCAATGCGAGAGTCAGTAGAACGGACCAGCTGCGGGCGCGGTGGACCATGCGTGCCTCCTGAATCGAGCTATTATTTTGACGGCGGCGAAGGGATTACAAGCTTTGCTACCGGCGCCAATTTGGGGAGATGATCCGTCGGCAGGAAACCGGTGTCAATTGCGGATCGCGGGGTTGGTCAGCGTGTTGGTGGCTTTTCCCCAACGTATAGGAGGCGAAGGAGGCGGCGTTCGCTGGTTAAAGTATGGACGGTGGCGAGGAATTGCTGCAGGCCGTCGAAATTCTTGACACCTTCGATGGCGATGAGCGCCTCGAGGCGTCGCTCGCGGGCATGGTGCCAGCGTTGAGAGATGGCGGCGGCGTTGGGGGTAGTGTCCGTGACGGTGAGGATGTGAAAGCCGGCGTGCTGCAGGAGTCTTTCGTTTTCGCCGGGGGGACTGAAGAGGTAGTAGCCGACGGAGCTGCGCGCGGCCAGTTCCTGATCTGAGATGACTCCACCAATGACCAACGCATCGCTGAAGAGGAAGCGCGCGCCGGGTCTTAGGGTTCGGAAGATTTCGCGGAGGAGCGCGGGACGTGCGGGAATGTGGCAAAGCACGTCGTTGGAGAAGGCCGCGTCGAACGAGGAATCCGCGAAGGGTAGCGGGCGCGAAGCATCGGTGACTTGAAACCGCGCTAGCGAAGAAAGATTTTGCGCGGCGGCCAGATGATTCGCGTTGTGGATGCCGGGAGCGTTGAGATCGATACCGGCGATGCGGCAGCCGATCGTAGCGGCCACCTGCAGGGCATAGCGGCCGGCGCCGCAGCCAATTTCCAGAACATGTGAATCGCGCGTGAGACGGAGGATGCGCGGAATTTCGTTGGATTCTTCCGTGGTGGTCCAGCCAGTTTGGCCCAGATCCTCGCCGTAAGTGGCAAGGCGCACGTCGCGGTACACGTCGTCGCCGTAGTGTGCGTAGGCGTTGTTGTAGAGGTCGACGGTGCCGGACATGGTTTTCATTCTACAGGCGGGAAGGGACACGGGGAGATCGAAGAGCGGTTCCTCGCTGCGCTCGGAATGACGGCGAAGAGAAGAACAAGAAATAAAAGAGAAAAAACACGAAGAGCAATAAGAAAGAAAAGGCCTAACGCGAGGGCGCCGAGTTAAGAAGAGGCAAGAGAGGAAGAGTCGGAACGAGGAAATCGGAGTGGACTCGCGGAGCGTTCCCAGAAGAGAATCGTGGGCCATGCGAGAAGCGGATACTTTGCCAAATTAGGCGTCGCGGGCGATCACCGGCCCGGAGCAATTTCTGTTTGTGGTGGCGTTCTGCACCGCGCTGGGTGGCGGCATTGTGCGGGATGTGTTGTTGGGAGAGCTGCCGCCGGCGTCGTTGTCCGAACGACGAAGAGCGAAACGCGGCGAGGAAAGCCATACCGTGTGTGGGCGGGGCGGATGTACCATAAAGCTATCGCTGGTCTGGCCGGGCAATCGGCGAGCCAGCCGATATGGGTGTCCCATGAAGTCCTTCCTGGTATCGATCCTGATTGGTGCTGCGTTGCTGTTGCATGCGGAGATGGCTGCGGGGCAACTTGCACCCGGCCTGGAAAACAATGGCCAATATAACGGCGGGTTGACCGTCGGCAACGAGAACATGTTCTTGTCCGCGTCGGTGGACATTGAGGTGCGAGCGCCAAATGGGGCGCCGATTGTAGGGCCCGTGTACGTATCGTTGATGAAGGTGAACGGGCAAGTGTTCGCGACCAAGATGGCGGAGGGAGGCGTAGCGCATTTCAACAATGTGCCGAAAAGTGAGGTGACCGCGCAGGTGGTGGCGTCGGGCTACGAAACAGCGAAGAAAGCGTTCGAAGTGCCCGACCGGACGGAAGTGAAAGTGAAGGTCGACCTGCAGCCGATGTCGGATAAGGAGGCGGCGGCGTCTGACCGCGGGATTGCGGCACTGAATCCGAAGGCACAAAAAGATATTGGCAAGGCACTGGAGGCGTTGCGGGCAAGCCGGCCGGCGGAAGCGCGACAGAACCTGGAAGCGGCGCAGCGCGACGCCCCGAACAGTGCGGAAGTCAACTACCTGTTTGGGGTGTACGCGTCGCAGATGAACGACGCGACACTGGCGCGGACGTACTGGATGCGGGCGCTGGAGCTGAATCCCAGTCACCTGAGTTCGTTGCTGGCCGTGAGCCAGGATTTGCTTCACGAACGCAAGGCGGCGCAAGCCGCCGGGTATCTTGAGCGCGCCATAGAAATTGAGCCGTCGTCGTGGCGGGCACACATGCTGATGGCGCAGGCGGACCTATTTCAAGGTAAACACGATGAAGCGGTGAAAGAGGCGGAGCGCTCAATGGAGCTGGGGCACGAGCGGGCGGCATCGGTGCAACCGCTGCTGGCGCATGCGCTGTTTGAAAGCGGGGAGAAGGACCGCGCCATTCGACTGTTGCAGGATTATGTTACGGCCCATCCGGCGGACACGAACGCAGCGAAATTACTGGAGCGATTGAAGAATCCACCAGCGGCAGGAACAGCGGCGGCGGCAAAAGAAAAAATGGAAGCGCCTGCGGAGGCGGAAGCCGAGGCGTTGCCAGTGGTGTCGAACTGGTTGCCGCCGGATGTGGACGAGAAAATTCCAACGGTGGAACCGAGTGCAGCTTGCGCGGTTGAGGACGTGGTGCAAAAAGCCGGAGCGCAACTGCTAACGTTTGTGCATGACGTGGACCGCTTTACGGCGACGGAGACGCTGACCCACGAGTCCATCAACAAATATGGAATGGCGTCTTCGCCGGAGAAGCGCAAATTTGATTATCTGGTTTCCATCCAGGACATACGGCCAGGGTATCTGGGGGTGACCGAGTACCGGAATGGCGGCGGGGCACAAGCGGAATTTCCAGATGGAGTGGTTACGAACGGGCTACCGGCATTAGTGCTGGTGTTTCACCCGTATTACGCGCCGAACTATGAGATGACTTGCGAAGGGTTGGCGCGCGTGACAAGCGGACTGGCATGGCAAGTCCATTTTCGGCAAAAGGCCGGCAAGCCGAACGCCATCAAATCGTATCAGTTTGGGATCAATGGGCCGTCCTATTCCGTGGGGTTGAAGGGGCGCGCGTGGATTTCCGCGGAAAATTATCAAATCATCCGGATGGAAACGGATATTGTGGCGCCCGTTCCGCAGATAAAGTTGCTTGCGGAACACACCGAGATTGAATATGGGCCAGTGAGTTTTCAGCGCGCCAATGTGAACCTGTGGTTGCCGCAGAGCGCTGAAGTGTATTTCGCATGGCGTGGACACCAAATGCACCGGCGGCACAGCTTCAGTAACTATTTGTTGTTTGGGGTTGACGAAAAGGAACGCATTGCGACGCCAAAAGAGGCGGCGACCAGCGAAGCCGCTCCCACCTCAACCAAACCTTAACGCAAAATTCGGAGCAGGAATTATCGCTGAGCAACCTGAGGAACGAACTGGAAATTGCGAAGAATGACTTCCTGGTCGGCGCCGGGAGTGGCGCGGAAGCACCAGAAATTGATGCCGAGTGGCAAAGGAACTTGAGGGATGCGTGCGGCGTAATCGGCGGGGGCGAAGGTTAGCGTTTGCAGGACATTCGCGGTGGTACCGATGGGCTGAAGGCCGCTCATGATCGTGCCGACAATGCGGGTAGAGGACCACTCGAAGCGCGCGGTGGTGAGCGTGGCGCCGTTGGGATTGTAGGTGAAATTGTCTTCCATAGGGCCGAGGGACTTGTTGCCAGTGGCGGGATAGAAGGTGAAATCGGCGTTACAGCCGTGGCAGGTATTGTTCCACTGAGAAAACTCGATATCGATTTCATTTTCGGCGTCAATGCCGATGCCGGCTTTGGGGCCGTAGTTGAAGAGGCCGAGGACGGTGGTGGGATCGAACTTGTCAACGGCGCCTTCGATCTGCCATTGGTAAGTGCCGAAGCCGAGATTGTCGGCGGTGAAGACTTCGGCGGCGGTGTAGGCGCCGTCGCGCTTGACGATGCGCAGGTGCAAGCAGCCGTTGGGATCGATGGAGACGTTAGCGGGATCGCCTTTGACGACGCCGGCCATGCCGCCGTTGGTGACATTCCAGGTGCGGCCCATCCAGTGGAGCGTGTTCGACGGAGCGCGACGTGCGGCGGCGCGAGCGCGTGGAAAGAAGGGAACTGCGGAGCAGGCGACGAGCAGGAGGGTCGGGAGGAAGAGTTTTCGATGGAAGCGCATGGGAACGATTCTAGCGCACAGAGGACTCCAGAGTTGACGGGCGAGGAGAAAGCCAGCTGGAAGCCGGCGCTACCATTGATGTGTTGACGTGAAGAAAAGCACTGATCAAGAGCGCAGTCCGACGGTAGGCAACAACCGCTAATAACAAAAATGCCCCGCGAAAACGCGGGACATTTTTGTGAGATTGCTAAGTCGCGTGGTTACCAGGAAAGCTTCAGGGCAAATTGCATTTGCCGAGCGTCAGCGGCGGCGGTGGGCTGGCCGGCGGAGCAAGTGGTGCCAACGAGCGGATCGCAAAGCTGGTTCACGGCGATGATGTTGGTGTGGTTGAACAGGTTGAAGCCATCGGCAATCAGGTCCATGCGGAGATGTTCGCCGAGATTGATGGCCTTGGAGAGGCGCATATCGAACTGGAAGAACATGGGCATGGTGAATTTGTCGCGGCCCAACGTGCCGAAGCAACCGAGCGGCGGAGTGATGCCGGAGACAGTGAACGGCTGGAACGAGTTGGTCAAACAGGTGGTGGGAAAGCCGAAGGAAACACCATGGATATAAGGGGAAGTGGTGCCGCCACCGAGGTTCGGACGAGCTTGCGAGGAACTGAGTTCAAGGCGGGTATCTTCGCCGGAGATGACGTTGAAGGGACGGCCGGAGGAGACTTCGATGAGCGGAGCGACGGTCCAATTGCTGAAGAAACTCTGGACGAAGCTCTGGCCAGCGATGTGAGGAGAAGACTGGAATACGCCGCTGGTGACCCAGCGTTGGCGCTGATCGTTGACGGAGTTGCCCTTTTCATATTGCGGGAAGCGGCTGTCCTGCGGCTCGAGGGTGGACTGGAGGTCGGTGCCGTCGTCGATGGAGTGCGACCAGGTGTAGCTGGAGAGCAACTGAAAGTGCCGCGAGAAACGTTTCTCGAGATTTACGGTGAGCGCGTTATAGCTGGAGAACGCGTCGGAAACTTGCGCGTCCACACTGTTAAATGGAACGGGCGAGCCGAAGCCCGTGGGGAAGCCGGCGGCCGAGGCAAGGGCCACCTGCGTGCCGTAACCACCGGGCACTAAACCCGCGAAGGACGGGTTCGGCCCGGACTTGCGGAAATAGTTGAAGAACGCGGGAGTGCCCACGAACTTGCCATTCAACGCGGCCAGAGCGGCGGGGCATCCGTTGAGTACACCCAGGATGCCGGGCGCGCCGGTGGCGGTGACGGAGAGGCCACAGGTTGTGGCGGTAGGCATGACGTTGGAAGAAGGAACGGCGACAGTAAACGGGCTGGAGAAACCGAGACCGGCGGCATCGGCGTTCTGAAGGTTGGTAGTGAGTAAGACGGGATCGGTGGAATTGATGTCGATGGGACGGAACAGGTGGACGCCCCGAGTCCACTGATAGCCTGCACTGAGCTTCCAGGTGCCGCCCAGGACGCGCTCGACGGTAAGGTTGGCTTGTTCGGCGTAACCGTCGCGGAAGTTTTTGTCGACGGGCAAGGTGAAGGGCAGAATGGCCAACGGGAATTCTGCAGTCAGATAATTCTGGTTGGCGAAGAGGGAGTCTGAGGGAAACGGATTGAAGCGCTGCTGATTTGGCTCATAGTACATATTGGGCAGGGCGTTCAGCACACCTTGGAAAATGGTGGAACCATTCAGATTCAGTGGCGAATCGAGAGCGGGACCACACGCGCCAGCAGTGGGAGAAAGTGCGCAAGCGGTGGCTTGACCTCCGGCGGCGAGCAACTGCACGGAGCGGCCGCCATCTGCGGTGACGGAGTCAAAGGCAATGGCGAGCAGCGGGTGATCGTAGAACAGTCCGAAACCGGCGCGGACGACGGTCTTGCCGTCACCCCAAGGATCCCAAGCCAAACCGAAACGCGGGGCCACGTCCTTGTATTGGCGGGGCACGCCTTCGATGACACCGAGACCCTCTTCGGCCGCGGCATTGATGGAAGTGGCGGGAGCAAAGAGCGGAGTAATGTCGGGATCGTAGCGCAGGCCATAGTTCAACGTGAGTTTGTTGTTGACGCGCCAGGAATCCTGGGCGAAGAAGCCGATGGGAATGTCATCGAAGGGCTCGTTCGAAGTGCCGATACCCTGGATGTAGTCGGTGGGAATGCCCAGACCGTAAGCCTGGAGAGTAGTGGCTCCAGGAAGGGCGATGGTCCCGGAAGGGGTGGTAACGCTGTTGGGAAGGCCAAAGGTGCTGGCGGCAAGGCCACCGAAATCGACGACGCCGCCAAAATCGAGCTCAAAAATTTGCTGTTTAGCGGAACGCAATTGGAGGAGGGTGAAATCGACACCAACCTTGAAAGTGTGGCGACCACGAATGATCGTACCGTTGTCGGCAAATTGGAAGCGGCGTTCGATACGGTCGACGGTGGAGTAAGGCTCACGGCCGAAGTACGCGTAACCGGGAATGTTGACGCCAATATCACCGCCACCGGGTTCGGGAGAAAAGCCGAAATGAAGGCCGCGACGAGCGAATTGGAAACGGAACTCGTTGTAGGTGGAGTCGTTGAGCACGGTGTCATTCTCGAAGGTGGCGTTCACATCGCGGTAGTGGCTGGCCCCAACGCGAGTAGCAGCATTTTGCCCTAACACCTGGTTCTGGGAGGTGGACTGCAAGCCTGTTACTTGAGAGGGCGAGACCCCCACGCGGAGAAAGGAAGAGTTGCGATTATTCCAGTGTTGGTCGAGGCGGCCGGACCAGAGGCTGGTCTTTTCCATGACCGGGAAATTGCCGCGGATGCTGTTGAGCCCGACGTAGGAAGCGGGAAGGGGCACCGCGCCAGCAGGAACGATTGCGTTGTTTGGCCCTACGGCCGCAAACCCCGAACAGTTGACGGAGTTCACCGTGGTGCCAGCGGGACAAGATACGGGGAATGGAAATTCCTGGAAGAGTGGGCCTGCTGGCGTGACGACGGGATTCACGGGAGTGATGGTGCCGCCAGAGAGCTGAGAAACAAGCGCGCCATAATCCAGCTTGTTCGTGGCCACGCTGGAGGCGGAACCCATGAGCACACCATACTGCACGGCCAATTGCTGATATGCGGGAATACCGGTAGAGAGCAGGCTGTTCACCGCGGAAGCTTGCGAGGAGGTAAGCTGGACGGGTAGCGGGCCGGAAGGGGTGGGCAGGTTGACGGGGACAAGATCGAAATTGCTTTCGCCAATGCTGGAGAAGCCAGTTTCTTCGCGCTGGGTATATTCGTAGGAGAAGAAGTAGAAAGTCTTGTCTTTCTTGAGCGCGCCGCCGATGGTAGCGCCGGTTTGCACGCGGGTGTAGGCCTGCTTGATGGGCTCGAGGTTGCCGGTGTTGGGATCCACGTCAAAAGAGAAAGGATTGCGGGCCTGGAAGGAACGGTTGCGGAGATAGCCGTAAACGTCACCGTGAACATCGTTGGTGCCGCTCTTGGTGACAATGTTGACGACGCCGCCGGTAGCGTTGCCGTATTCGGCGTTGTAGTTGCTGAGAATCAGCTGGAATTCCTGGACAGCTTCCTGAGAAACCGTGGAGCGAATGCCTTCGACGGATTGATCGACGGAATTGGCGCCATCGACGCTGACCATGTTGCCGCGGCCGCGAGCGCCACTGATGCTAAGACCACTGGTGGGGGCAGGACCGATGGTGGGAGAAACGTCGCGAGTGACCTGGGAATTGATTAGGGTGAAATTGACGTAGTTGCGGCCGTTGATGGGGAGATTATCGATCTGACGCTGGTCGACGGTTTGCGCACTTTCACTGCGAGTGGTTTCGATGGGAGCGGATTCGGTGGTGACGGTGACGGACTGCTGCTGGGTGCCGAGGCCGAGAGTGACATTGACGATAGTTTCGGAGCCGACGCGCAGCTCGACGGAAGGATTTTCGAAGGGCGAGAAACTGGTGCCACCTTCGGCGCGCAGTTTGTAGGCGCCGGGAACGAGACCAACGATGGTGTAATGCCCGTTGTCGTCCGCCACCACAGTGCGTTCGGCACCGGACGCGATATTCGTGACGGTGATTTTGGCGTTGCGAACGGCCAGGCCTTGAGGATCGGCGACCACGCCCGACACCGTGGCGGTGTTGATCTGGGCGAAGGCCGCGGCGGACGCCAGTAGAGCCCCCACACACAACAAGACAAACGCAAACGACAGCCTGCGTTGCATACCCTTTCCTCCTTAAGGCATCAGCTACTCGACCGCTACCCCTAGCGGTGCCGAGTCTTCCTCGGCGAGACGGGCCGCAAATCGTTGAAGATGAGCTGACTTTTACTGCAATGTCCCAGCCATTGCAACTGTAAACTGCAACGGGCGGAGGCGTAGCAAGGGAAGGAGACGGAACGTGCTCAAATCGTTACGAATGGGGAAGGATGGATAACGGACGAGAGATATCAGATAACGGATAGAGGCTAGCAGAGATCGGAGTCGCCGAGGGCGGACTCGGGGGTGGGTTGGCGCTCTTTCCAGGCTTTGAGCAAGGTAGCGCAGGCGATGAGGATGGCGGTGGCCAAGTTGGTGAGCGCGACGGCTTGGACGTGGAGGATGATGCCGTAGGCGAGCCAGAGCAGGACGCCCAGCAGGTAGAAGGAGACGGTGGCGTAGGAAAGATCGCGGCCACCCTGTTTGTAGATTTTGATGACCTGCGGGACAAACGCAAAGGTGGTGCAAAAGCCGGCGATGCCGCCTAAAATTTCGACCCACTGCGGGGAACTCATTCGAGCGCTCTCCTCAGTAAATTTGCCCCTTGCGCGTTGGGGCGCGACAACGACATGGATTTCAGCTACAAGCAATTTTAGCAAGCGGAAGCGATGCGGTCCCAATGCAAGGTTTGGATGTGACGTAGTTGTGAGTGCCATGTTCAACGTGTTCAAATCATCGCGGTTGACTTGGCACGTTGGTTGACATCCTTCGTCGCAATCGGCGCGCTGCTCAGGATGACAAACGGCAGAGCGTTCGACGGCACGGGCATATTGTTACGGCATTTAGAGGGTCATGTGCTTTTGGACTAGCTTGCGGAGGCGTTCGCGGTCTTCATCCTTCATATAGACGAATTCGACGCCGTTGCCATTGGGACCGACGTTGCGAACGATGGCGGTGAAATGGATCTTGCGCAGGCCGGCGCGGATTTCGAGTTGAATGGAATCGCCGAGGCTGAGGCGAGTGGGAGATTCCACGTAGGCGCCGCCGAGACTGATGGTTTTTATGCGACCCATAGTCATTTGCGGGCCACTGATCTGAGCGCGCAGGGGCGACTCCAGCGGGATTCGCGCGTAGCGGCGGGGCACGACAAAACTGCCAAGGGAGGGAAAGGAGGGCTCGTAGGAAGCGCGGGCGCGGGCGGAGCCGGGTCCTTCTTCCATCAAAGCGAGGGCGTCTTCGGCAGCGGCGCGGAGTCCACCGGGTTCGCTAAAGGTAAGCCCTTCGCGCTTGCCGGCGAGTTGGCGCAGGAGTTCCATGGCTTCAACGGCGCGGAGACGTCCGAGGGCCTCGATGGCCTTGATGCGCACGAACTGATCGCGCAGAGTTTCATGCTCACCCGCCGCGATTTCCATGAGCAGCGGCACCGCGGTGGCTTCCTGACCTATGCCAATCTGATCGATCATCATGGGCACGACGAGCGGGTGAGCATCCTGAAGGATGGCGGAGAAAACGAACGCGGTACTTTGCGCCGAGGGCGAATTAGCGGGCCGCGAGAGTTCGCTGACGGCGAGATCCTGGAGATTCCATTCCCAACTGGCCAGGGCGCGGGTGAGGCCGCGGAGCAGGCGATCCGGATCGGCAGCGGCAAGCAAACGAATGGCGGCGCTGACACGTTGACGGCGCGCTTCGAAGAGCCGCGTTTCCAGGAGCGTGAGCGCCGGCACACCAATGGTGCGGAGCAGCCGAGCCATCGCGGGCATCATTTCCAGCGCGCGGGGTTCGGTAAGAAGAAGCGTGAGGCGGTCGAGCAAACGTTCCGGGTCGCGCTGCAGGAGGCGAGGCAGCGGCGGATCGAGTGGGCGATTGGCGAGCGAAGCGTCCACCAGCATCATCCAGCGATCATTGGCGACCAGACGATGGCCAAGAGCGTTCATATGCTCGTGCTCAGCATCGCGAGGAAGCTTTTCGAGAGCAATCAAAATGTTTTCAAATCCGGCGAAGTCACCACGGCTAACGGAGGTGCGGCCCAGAGTTTCGAGGAAAGCCGCAAGCAGCGCGGTGGTTTCAGGCGCCTGTTCCCTGGTGAGTGCGGCGAGCGTGAGCTTTGCCAGTTCTTCAGGAAGCTGATTGGGCCAGAGACGCTCGAGGAGCGGAGAGAGTTCGCTGAGACCAGCGGCGACAATGTGGCGTGCGGCAGAGTCTGCGTGTTCGAGACGACGCGCGTAGTTGAGAAGAATGGTGCGAGCTTCGCGGCGAGGAGCCTCCGCCCCGGCTTCGACAAGCTGAGAGAAGGTTTGACGAATGACCGCGATAGGCACGCACCAGATTTCCGGGCCGCGAAGAACGGCAGATTTTTCGCGGGGAGCGAGTTCCAACCAGAAGCGTTCGAGGAGTTGCTCGCGCTGGGTGTCGTTGGCCCAGGAGGAAGCGAGAGAAGAAAAGTGCTGGGAAGAGTGAGGGCCGCGATATTCACCGGAGGCCACGACTTCGTCGGCCAGCTGATTGAGCAGGGGGCGAACGGCGACGGGAGCGAGGGTGCCGTCGGAAAATTCTGTCGTCAGCAGTTCGAGCACGAGGGACTGCGAGAGGCGCTTGAGGTAAATCTGAGGGGCTTCGCCTTCCTGAGGAGCGAAATGATTCATGGCGGCGAGGAGCGTGCGCACCGTGTCGCGGCTGGCACTTTCCATGGAGGCATGGATGGCACGTGCGGCTTCTTCGGCAGACAAACCGCGAGCGACTTCCATGGGCGGGGTCAGGCGACCGATGAGCCGCAGGCATTCGGTGATTTCGCCAACTTTCGGGGCATGAATAGGGGCGTCGCCAATTTCCTCAGGGGCGTTGCCGCCATAAGCGACCAGGGCGGCGATCAGACTGGCAAGAACGGAATCGACTTTGCGTTCACTTAAAGTGTTGATCTGGATCCCAGTCACGCGCTGCTCCCGGAGACGAGCGGGCCAACCGCCCACACCAAAGCGTTTGGCCGCTTCCTCCGATCTTAGCAAGGTGTCGGTGATGAGATGCGCGAGCGTGTCTAATTCGCCCACATGAAACTTCGTGCTGAAGAAGGCAGAGTGAATACCGGCGCGCTGCAGATCGTTGGCGAGCGCATGAAACTCGCCGCGGGCATCGGGCAGATGGCCTTCGTTCAGCTTGGGAACCACGATGCCGCCGCGCTCGATGCGAATTTCCAGGCCGTTCAGGGCAGCGGCAGCGGAGCGCAGACCGTCGTAGGACTGGTCCAGGCTGTCGAGGACGCGAGGGTGAGAGGCCGCGTACAGGCGTTGTGTGCGCAGGTGCAGATTGAAGGTGCGAAGGGCCTGCGCCACTTGCGTGAAGATGGGATCGTCAAAGGAGTTGCGCTCGGAAGATATGGGCGATGCCGAGGAAGAGGGCGCGCTCCGCGGTTTGCTGGCGGCCTTGTCATCGCGAAGGGCTGAGGCGTAAGAGGTCAATGAGCTATCCACGGGCGACGAGATTACCGGACGAGCCGAAGCGCGCAGCGAGAAGCGAGCGAACCAAGAGAGGGACGAATCCCTGCAGTTGGCGGCCAATCTGGCAGACTAAGGATGAGAGAAGGTACAGTGCGTGGATATAGTACGAGCGGGCCATGATGTGTAAGGAATGAGCACATTTAAGCGGCAAGAGAATCAGGAGCTTCGAGCGATTGCGCCTTTTGTTTGCTGTACCGAAACTTATTTTCGATGAAGAGTTTCGTTGATGGTGACGGTACCACCTTCACTGGCTTCCACTCCTCGCTTGGCAATCTCGTAGCCTTTGAGCCTGAGTGCAATGATGTGGACCCCCGAGGGAATTTGCAGACGCGCGGGGGAAATTTCGCCGGAAGGAGCGCCATCGATGAAAATCTCGGCGCCTTCGGGTGTGCTGTGCACTTGAGCCCACGCAACGTGGACCTGGGATTTTTCTTTGAGTTGCGCGTCGATTTTTGTCTGGGTGTTGTCTTTCACAACGATATGCCCGGCATAGGCTTGATACCCGGACAGACGAACAACCAGGTCATATTGACCTTGAGCGAGAGGGATGGTCGCAGGAGTCTGGCCGGATTGCTTGGCGCCGTTGATGAAAATGTTGGCTCCCGCAGGTTGGCTGGTGACGAAAAGGCCTTTGGCGATCGCTTCGAGGTGAAGATTTTGGTCGAGGGTTTGTGCCGCGTTCAGTTCCACGGCTGTTTGCAGCGGGGAGTAACCGTCCTTGGTGATTTGCAGGCTGTAACGATTGGGGGCGAGATTGTTGAAGTTGCAGGGCGTCTGACAATCCGCGAGTTGGCGGCCCGCAGGCCCGAAGAGCGTGGCGGTGGCACCGGCCACGTCAGTGACCACATGGATGCCGCTGTTGTCTGCGGAGAGGGTATCGTCATATTGAATGTCGTCCACAACGCGCACGTTGGCGGGGGCATTGCGAATGGATTTCAAAAGCGCTCCGTGCTCTCCGGGACGTAGCTTGCCGACGAGTGTAAGGGTGCTGGCGGAAGCCTTGACCTTTACGCGGTTGGCGAGACTTTTGTCGGAGATGGCTTGCTCAATCTGGTGCTTGTAGTCGGCAGCGGCGGGCGAAATGGATGGTTCGGATTTTTTTGGCGCGGACGCCAGCGGTGGCGTGACGGGCTTCTCAGGTGGCGGGTTGGAAGCTGGGGTGGTGGCTTCCGGTACGGGTGTAGTGTTAGTAGTTTCGGGCTGAGCCGGTGGAATGGTCGAATCTGATCCTGCAGGTGTTTGCGGTGCGGAGTTGGCGGGCGCTGCCGAGGTGTCCGGCGATTGTGCCTTCGGAGCTGGGGGCGTGCTCGGGGCCGCGAGCTGCGGGGCGGCGGTTTTATTTCGTGCGCGCGCGGCTTCCACTTCAGGGCGCAGGCGAATGACGCCGTAGACGATAACGGAAACCAGAAAGATGGCGGCGACCGCGGTCGCAAAGGTACTGCCCTTCTTTGGAGGCAGGTCTTCGAGAGGAGGAAGTGAACCGGTACGACGGACGGTGGGCGTATGCGACGGGGTAGCGGCGCGCTGCTGTAGCGAACGAGTGGCAGCAGCGGTGACAGGATCCTCGGGATACGGGGTGCGCAGGGGGCTCGTGGGCGTGGAGAACGGCTGGCCGGCACCTTGACCGCGAAGAGAGACGAGGGTTGCATCGGGATTCCGCGCGTGGCCACCAAGGGCGCGATAATTGCGAAGATCGTCGAGCATTTCGCGACAAGACTGGTAGCGCTCTTCGGGTTCCTTGGCCAGCGCACGCATGACGATGTCATTGAGGCCCGGGTGGATGGAAGGATTCAGTTGGCGCGGTGGAATCGGTTCTTCGTTGACGATTTTGTAGATGACCGTGGTGATGCTCTGGCCGGGAAAAGGTTTTTCGCCGGTGAGCATCTCGTAGAGGACGACCCCAAGTGAAAAAATGTCGGTGCGACCATCGACCGGGCGGCCCTTCACCTGTTCGGGGGACATGTAACTGGGCGTGCCCATGACGTGGGTAGTCTGCTGCACAGTTCCGAACTGCAAGATTTTGGCGGTACCGAAGTCGGTGACCTTAACGGTATCGTCGGCGGTGAGCATGAGGTTGGCGGGCTTGATGTCACGATGGACGATGTTACGCTCGTGGGCGAACTGCAGAGCGCTGCAGGTTTGCTCGAGGATGCGCAGGATCCGCGGAACCGGGAAAGACTCGCTGGCATCGAAGGTTGCCTGGAGGGATTGTCCAACGACGAGCTCCATGGTGATGTAGTACAGGCCGTCTTCTTCGCCGGCGTCATAGACCACCACAATGTTGGGATGGGTGAGCAGGCCGGCGGCGCGAGCTTCGGTTTGGAAGCGGGAGAGAAGTTCCGGGCGCGAGAGACCGGTGCCTTCTTCCGTGAGGCGAATAGTCTTGACCGCGACGTTGCGTCCAATGACAGGATCGACGGCGCGATAGACCACACCCATTGCGCCACGGCCAAGTTCGCCTGCGATTTCGTAGCGTCCGGCTTTAGCGATCGTCGTCATGGGCAAGCGCCACGAGGGCGTGGCTCATCCTTATCATCAACACAAGATTGCCAGGAGGGGTTGTGTGGGTGCGCGATCGCGAGTGATCGAGGAAAAATCAGCGCTGGTCCCCAACCGCAACGCGTAACCGCGCTGAGGTTTAACAGACACACACCCTCGCCATTAAGGACAGTAGCGGGGGGAATTTCCGCGGGTCAACGCTACCGGAGTACTAGTGTGGCGGTAGGGATATCTGGCCGTTGGAACAGGGTGTCTGGCCTGCTGGGTTGACCGGCGACGGGGGCGGCGTGGGCTTCTCCCCTGCACATTGTAAGGTACATGTATTACAACAGGTGCAAGATGACCGAGGAGCCTACGCCGCGGAAGATTCCTCTCTTTTACAGCTTGGCGCCCGGGAATGAGTCGGTGCGGGATTGGTTGAAGGGCTTACCGGCGGATGAACGGCAAGCCATAGGTCGAGACTTGATGCGAGCCCAATGGCGATGGCCCGTGGGGATGCCGCTGTGCCGGCTGGCGATCGGCCAGCTTATCCGAAAAAAAAACGCAAGAATCCCGACGAGAGCGTAATTATGGATAGGGCATGGCTTCGAGGATGGAGATGGCGCGCTGAGGCATCGGAAGAGTTGGGTTTACGCCGGCCGGGACGGAATCATTGGTGTGTGAGGGGGCTTCGAGGCCGTCGGTCAGGAGAAAGCCTTGGAGGGCGGTGCCGGTGGTCCAGAGCGATTCAAGAAATTGTACATACTCGGCCGCGAGCATGAAGTGCTTTCGCCGGACCGCCAGCATACGGGGGTAGGCGGCGAGCATTTGGCCGTATTTTTCGGTCATTAGCGTGTTGGCCTTTTTTGCGCGCGGAAGAATTTCGTCGCGGTATTGCGTGGCGATGATTTTGGAAGTGCCGTATTGATCGAGAAGCGAGGCGGCGCGTTCACGGAGCATGAGCTGGACGCGTTGTTGTTCCAGCCGCGAACGATCAAGATCAGCGCGGGCATCCGCAATATTTCCTTGATTGCGATTGAAGATAGGAATCTGCACGGAAATTTCCGCAAGGCCCTCCCAACCAATGGCTTGAGGTACGGTGCCTAGCGGTTCGTTGTTGTATTCGAGCCCACCGAGAAGACTGATATCCGGGATGACCTGGCTTCGGGCGCGCGCGATCTCCGCGGCAGCGCGTGCCGTGGAAGCATCGGCGGCGCGCGTAAGGGGGCTTTGCGTGGCGATGGTCTGGAGAATTTGCAGCTCGTCGAGTTCGGGCCAGCCGTGTTCCAGATCCCCGGCAACGGCAGATTGCGGGAGATCCGGTTGGCCGATGAGCGCGACGAGCCTGCGCCACTCCTCGCGCAACATGCCTGCTTGCTCGATGACGGCAAGGTGAAGGCGCTGCACCTCGATATCGGTGTCGAGTTTTTCGGATTCATCGATTTGGCCGGTGCGGACGAGATCGTCTTGCGATTCTTGGTATTGAAGGCCAATTTGATTTAGGTCGCGGCGCAGTTCGAGCAACTCCTGGGCGGCGAGGACGCGATAGAAGGCCATCTTGACGGCAGTTACGACACGGGTTTTTTGCGCTTCGGCTTGAAGTTCGGCGACGCGCATGTCTTTTTCGAATACAGCGCGGGCTTTGCCGAGCTTTCCCGCGGTGACGATGGATTGTTCGAGGAAAAAGCCTTGCTTGCCGCCGTTGATGGAGCCTCCGCGAATCTCGTCGCCGGTGTAGCCGATGGAGGGATTGGGATAGAGGGCGGCTTGTTGTGCGCGCGCTTTGGCGGCGCGAATCTCAGCTTCGGCTTGGCGAAGGGTGGGATTAGATGAAGCAGCGAGGTGCTGCGCGTCGTCGAGGGTGAATAGTTTTTCGCGGGATTGTTCTTGCGCGCGGCCCAGGTGCGGGTAGACGGGTGCGACAGGCTGAATGTTGCTGTGATCATGCATATGCATTTCCTGCTGTGGCGTGGCAGGGGACTGCTGCGCGAAGGCGGATGCAGGGGTCATAAATGGCGTGAGAGAGAAGACCATCACAGCTCTGGTTGCGAATTTCATTTTCAATCTCCGGTAAGTGTTGGCGGACCGCCTCGGAAGGCCGTCCCTACAAAGGCTTTGTGGTGTTTCTAATGCTTGGCTTGGGTGAAATTGTTTTGAGCGTCAAAGTGGCGGCAAGCCGCCGCACTCCAAAAAAGTCAGGTGGGATGATGGGTAGGTGGTTCGCCGGTTGGGGCGCGCTCACGAATGCGGCGCTGGACTTCGTCGAACTGGTCGGCGGGGAGGACACGGACCATGGTCATCATGCCCATCATGCCGGCAGACCAGTTTGCAGGAAGGCCGTAGGTTTCAGGTTTGGCGACGGCCGCGTCCATGGCCATTTCCATGAAGGCGTCTTGGGGAAAGCCGGGAACGGCGTTGGCGTTTTCAGCGATGGGAGAGTGGTGAACGTGTTCGACGCCGATATTGCGGGCGAGCGTTTCCATCTGGCCCATGGCGCGAGGGTCAGTGGTGTCCGCGGTTTGGATCTGCCGGTCACGAAGCAGGTCCATCATGCTATTCATCATGTGGTGCGGCAGATGACAGTGGATCATCCAGGCGCCGGGATATTTTGCTTCGAATTCGACGACCTTGGCTTGGGCGACGCCGACGAGCACGGTGTTGGTGGGATACCAGGTGGATTCGGGAGCGCGGCCGCCTTCGGTACCGGTGATGACGAACTGGTTCCCGTGCAGGTGGATGGGGTGATGATCCATGCCGAGGTTCACGAAGCGGAGGCGAACACGGCTGCCGAGACGGGCGATCAGCGGCGTGGTCATGGGTGCGGCAACGCCGTTCATAGTGAGCCAGTTGAATTCCATGTTGGCGGTGTTGGGAACGGAATTGCTGGGAAGGACGGCCCACTCTTGAAGGACAATGCCGAAATCATGGTCGACGTGGGGCGTGTGCGGAATTTTTGGATGTGCGATGAACATGCCGAGGAGGCCGATCATTTCCTGCATAGCGCTGTGTGCGTGATAGAAGAAAGTACCTTCCTGATGCACGGTGAATTCGTAGGTGTAGGTTTCACCGGGAGCAATCGGCTTTTGACTGATGAAGGGAACGCCATCCTGCTCGATGGGAACTTCCAAGCCGTGCCAGTGCATGGAGGTGCTTTCGGGAAGCGCGTTCTCGACGAGGATGCGGACGCGTTCGCCCTGCGTGATTTGGATGGTGGGGCCGGGACAAGTGCCGTTGTAGCCCCAGGCCTCTATGGTTTTGAAGGGCGCGATTTTCTGCATTAGAGGTGCGGCCTTCAGACGAAAGACTTTGGTCGCTCCATCCATTTCAAACGGACAGTCGGGCACATCCGGAGTGAGCATGGGGACAGTGGGTTTGGCCGGGGCGTTTGTAGCCGCGCGACGACGAGATTTTGAGCCGTCGTTGGTTGCGGATGCCGCAGAGCTCAGACGAGCGGTGAGACCAAAAAGCCCTGCGCCGAAGACCATGGCGTCTTGAAAGAAATTTCTACGTGACGTGGACATAGAAGGCTCCTGGAACGGTATTTTTGTTGGCAGCGGACAGGGATAAACGGACCGTCTCCCGCTATTCGTGGGCAGGCAGAAGGCGGCCCCGACAATGGCGAAGCCCGAGAGCTCAGGTGCAAACTCGGAACCTGGGGCACCCGGCTGCCCCTACAAAGGCGCTTGCTTTATGAGAATCAGATACGAAGAGGGGTTGCAGGAGAGAGACCTGTAGCTACGTTGCCCGCGGCGAGAGCGGGAGCGCGCGCAAGGGAATCAGCGGGGTTCGACGGTGTGACCGGGTTCAACTGGAAGAGGTCAGCGGATAGTAAGGATTCGATCGAAACCGAGAAATCCTGGAGGCGCGGAGCGGTAAAGAGCAGCTCGCCGGTGATGCATGTGGTGATGGAAGAGGCTGCAATTGGCGGCGTTGACGAGTTGCTAGGGACGGCCGACGAGCGGTGGCACGGTTCCGCGGAGCTAGCGGGCGAAACGGGTGCACATTGAATTCTGGCGCAACGCGCCGCGCAGAGTGGCGCGTTGATCAGGCACGCGGCGAGAAGCATGGAAAGCAGCACGCGTGCGGCCAGCGCTAACGGGAGAATACCTCCCCGAGCCATACAAGAAAGGTACGGGCTGATTGGAGGTGCGTCAATAGTCGTTTGTCAGGTCGGGGTGCGGTGCCGCTTCAGCGGCGACCTTGCCTGAGAAGGTACGGTAGACGTAGATGAAGTAACCAGTGGCCAGGAGCATCCCGATGCCCCACCAAATCAGGCCAATCTTCAAGCCATAGGCGCCCGCCTTGGCGTTGGTGACCGTAAGCGAATAGGCGGGGTCACGAGAAGGAAGGACCATAGGGTAGACGCCGAAGACCACGCTGGTCAACATGCCCAGCAGATAAGTGCAGGAGCCCAGGAAAGCATGCAATTCTTTGCCGCGGCGCAGTTCGAATTGAACGCCAGCGAGGCCGGCGACCGCAAGGGCGGGAAGGATAAAACCGACGGGCCAAGTTTTGAAATTGGCGACCACCTGGGGCTGGATGGAGAAAGTGACCATAGTGAGCAAAGCGGTGAAGAGGAGCACTCCCCACCAAGTCCAAGCAGCGACACGCGCGGCGCGTTCGCGAACGGGTGCAAAAGTCTTGAACTGGACCCACAGGGAGCCGTGCATCGCCAAGGCGAGAAGAGCAGTGACGCCGACGAGGACGGTGTACCAATCGAGAATGCCGGTGTGATCTCCAAGGCCGAAATTGGTCCACAAAGGTTCGAAGAAGTAGCCGCTTTCATCGAGAGGAACGCCGCGAACCACGTTGCCGAGTGCCGCACCGAAAAAGATGGCCAGCAACAAGCTGGAGGCAGAGAAGATGAAATCCCAGAAGGGAATCCAGATGGGGCTAACAATGTGATTGCGGAATTCGACAGAGGTACCGCGAAGAATCAGCAGCCACAAGACCATCATTAGCGGGAGATAGAAACCACTGAAGCCGCTGGCGTAAAGAAGCGGAAAGGCGAAATAGAGAACGCCGCCAGCGG
The DNA here is from genome assembly GCA_963776365.1 of Candidatus Acidiferrales bacterium. Classification (GTDB taxonomy): domain Bacteria; phylum Acidobacteriota; class Terriglobia; order Acidiferrales; family UBA7541; genus Acidiferrum. The sequence continues at coordinate 473,363 of CAVZMQ010000003.1, forward strand.
CAAGAAGCCAAACTTCATTGCCGTCCCAAACGGGACCGATGGTGGCGAGCACCTGACGGCGCTCCTCGTTGGTGCGAGCGACAAGGAAGTGAATGGCACCCGCGCCAAGGTCGAAGCCGTCGAGCAGCACATACATCGCGACCATAACGGCGACCAAGCAAAACCAGAGGGTTTCCATGTTCGGCTCCTTAATCCGCTTCTACGAGTGCGGGCGATTGGGCGCCGCGCGGTACTTCCAACTCAGGACCATGTTCGATTTCGCGATAGACGAGGAACAGCCAGAGGATCGCCAGCACGGTGTACATGCCCATGAATCCGATCAAGGTGAACCAGGCGTTGCCAGCCACCACGCGAGGAGAAAAACCGTTAGCGGTGCGCATGATGCCGTAGATGAGCCAGGGCTGACGACCGAGTTCGGCGGTCATCCAACCGGCGGTGTTGGCGATGTAGGGAAGAGGGGCGCTGAGCATGAGCAGCCAGAGCATCCAGCGAGTCTTGTAAAGTTTCTTGCGCCAGAGGAGAAATGCGGACAAAGCCATGATGGCGATGAAGATGGTGCCGAGTCCAACCATGACGTGGTAGCTGTAATACAGAAGCTCGATGTTGGTGGGCCAATCGGAGTCCGGGAAGGCATTGAGCCCACGAACGTGAGCGCTCCATTTTCTGTAGGTGAGAAAACTGAGCATGGAGGGTATCTGGACCGGATTGTCGAGTTGCCGCTTTTGAATATCGGGCTGGCCAATGATGGCGAGTGGCGCGCCGTCCTGGGAAACGAACAGTCCTTCCATAGCGGCAAGAGTGGTGGGCTGATGCTGCGTGACCATTTTGCCTTGAATATCGCCAGTGGGAGCGAGTTGCAGGACGGCCGCGATGATGCCGACAATTACGCCGAGTCGAACGAAGGTTTTGCCATAGGAGAGCTCGCGCTTAGAAAGAATGTAAAAGGCACCGACGGCGGCCATGACGAAACAGCCCGTTTGAACTGCGCCAAGCATGTTGTGGGCGTATTGCGCGAGCGCCCAGGGGTTAAGGACAAGACCCCAGAAACTGGCCAAGCCAATCTCCCCGTTGGCCAGGATGCGATAGCCGGTGGGATGCTGCATCCATGCATCGGTGGCAACGATGAGGTAACCGGAGAGCCAGGAGCCGACAAACACGAGAACCGCGGAGAGCCAGTGACCGATGCGGCCAAGGCGCTTTTCGCCAAAGAGAAACAGGCCCAGGAAGCTGGATTCCAGAAAGAACGAGAAGATGCCTTCCATGGCGAGGGTCTGCCCAATCACACCGCCGGCCGCTTTGGAGAATTCGGCCCAGTTGGTGCCGAACTGGAATTCCATGGGTATGCCGGTGACCACGCCAAGGGCGAAATTGATGCCAAAAATTTTCGCCCAGAAGCGAGCGGCACGATTATAGTGCTCGTCGCCCGAACGAAGATGCATGGTCTTGAGAATAACGATGAGCAGGGCAAGGCCCATGGTCAACTGCGGAAATAAATAATGAAAGGTCACCGTAAACGCGAACTGTAGACGGTGTACATCAAGTGCGGATCCCATGCGGGCACCTCCGGCTGAACAGCAAGCGAATTATTGCGAGCAAACCAGCAGCGGAGCAAAACTGCGGGGGAGCGAACGTTACGATGTTCTCACGTTTATTAACTCAGGTAAATACGAACGGAAGAGCGGCGCGGCGCCCAAATTGGGAGAGTAGAACCTACCTCGTAAGAATGATTCCAGCATTCACCGGCGCCGTTCTACCGACTGGGGGGTATACGTGTTTACCCTGAGCCTCGAAGGGCTGCGCCCATGTGCGCACAGCCGGTTCCCCTATGCTGCGCCCCTACGCAGATCTATGCTCCGACCTGCTAAGGAGTATTTGGTGACGCGCTGAAGGTCTGAGGAAATTCTTCTGAAGCGGAGGGCATGCCATGAGGAAATGATTGTGGGACTAAATATTTGTTATGGAAAACCCCGTGGTTGATGTCCGGCCAGAACTCTTTGAAGATGTTGCTGATGGCATCCTGCCCCATCTGACTGATCCAACGCTGATAAGGTTTTCACCCAAGTATTGCCGGGCTTAGTAAACGTTGGAGATTCCGGCCGCGGCACCCGCGCCGATGAACTCCGATAAATTGGGACGGGAATTCCCCGCGTCGGTCCTGGTGATGAAGACGCGACTGATAGCATAGCCAGTGCGTTTGATCACTCCACCGTGGCGCAGGGTGTAGTAGCGGGGATCTTCTTTGGTGATCGCCGGAACAAAGGCTTCGACGAAGTAGTTCTCGATGTTGCCATCGGCGAAATTGTGGGCGTAGTAGTTGGCGTAGGCGCCGAAGCCGGTGCCGAACGTAGGCTCAGAGTTACCTGCGTAGGAAATCGAGGCAACAATGCCTTCGTAGATGAAGGCGGAGTAATCAAAGCTTTCCTGAGTGGCGAGTCACAGTTCTTCCTTGAAAGTCTGGGGTGGAAGATAGGTAGAGGCGCTGACGGATCGGAAGTTGGGAATAATCCAGAGAATGCGTCTGGGCTGCACGCCGGTTTGCACTTCCGAGGTTTTGGCCTGGGGAGAATCGATGACGGAGGAATTCCCGGCAGGATGGGAGCCGGGGTCGGGAGTTTTTGATGCAGAGGGATCCTGGGGAGGAGGAGTGCTCGGCAGGTTAAAGGCGGAGAGGTCGCGGTGAGTCTGAGGGAACTCGTCGACCACACGAGGCTGCTGTGCGAATGCGGAAGTGGAGAGCAGGAGACAGATCAATAATCCGAGAATCAGCAGAACTTGGCGTTTGTTCAAAACTTCCCCCTGAACGTGGTTTCTGGCGCCTTCCGCATCCGCTTTCGGCAACGAAGGTGTGCCCGACCATTGGATTCAACGAGATGCGGGTGGGATGTATGGGAAAACAGAAGCGTCTGTGGGCGGGTTCAAAAACGGCAGAGCTTGCGTATGGTTATTGACTCCATACTCTACTGGACCTACACTCTTGCCACCGCGGGGGCTTACGTGTCCTTCAGCGTACCCAGCGCTAATTTACCCACCGCGCTTTCTACACGACCCTCTGGAACGACGGAGCTTTCATGATTCTTCAATTGCAGAAAAGTCAGCCTTTCCCGGACATTTGTTTGATGGAGTTTTCGGGGAAATTACTGATGGGGAACGACAGCCGTCAAGTAGAGTGGATGTTAGCGGAGTTGCTGGGAGCGGGAATGAAGCGGGTGGTGTTTGATCTAAGTAGGCTGGATAGCATCGACAGCACGGGAGTGGGCATTCTCGTGATGTGCGAGGGGAAAATGAAGAAAGCTGGGGGCGAACTGCGGCTCGCGGGACCCGCAGGTCTGGTGCGCGAGACGCTGATCATGACGCACATCGATCGGCTGGTGCGGATGTTCCCCACCGCCGGTGAAGCCATACAGGATTTTCAGGTTGCGTAAGCATCGCGCAAACTGAGGTATTACTGGAAGGAAGCCACCGCGTCTTTGGAATCGTCAAAGGTGGTGAATAGGTTCAGCAGGCCCACCATTTTCAAAGTCTGCACGGTAAATTTCGAAGGCTTAAGCAGGCGGATAGCGCCGCCGCTTTGTTTTGCCGTGGTGAGGTGGCGCACCAGCATGCCAATGCCGCTGGAATCAATGGTGGGAACATCTTCCAGGTCCAAGACAATGCGGCTCTGACCCTGGCCGAGAAGTTCGAGCATGGTGGCATTGAAGCGATCCAGCGGCGGGCCCATGGATAAGCGTCCGTGGAGTTTAACGAGCTTCACGCCGTCGACAGTTTTGGTTTCAATGTCCAAGGTAGAGACCCTCCGGGGACGAGCGCGCGAAGTGCAGGTCCCCTCGTTGACACCCCAAAATGGCTTTGCTACAGTTCGCGCACAAGTTAGTTAATCTTAGCGCAAAAAGCAAGAAAGTCAGTCCCACGAGCCCAACGTCCCGCAAGGTGGGGCCGGACGGAAAGTCGGAAATTGGCAAGTTCGGAACAGGAATCCGTACTGGATTTGGCCCCGCTATCCACTCAACTGTTGGCAGAACAGGAAGTGTCGCCGCGTGCGCGCACCTTCGCGAAGTACGTCGCGAGCTTGTTGCCGGACTGTGCGGTGAGCGTGTACACGCTGGCATCGCGCGACGGCGCGGACGTTTGGCTGCCGCGAGCCATCGTTGGCGAAGCCTCAATTCATGAGGAATGGATTACCGCTGAATCCGGACTGCTGGGAACACTCCTGACCGAATCGGAACCGTTTCTGCGAAGCGCACTGGAATTGAAGCGCGAAGATTATCCGCACATCGACACACGCAAGACGGCGCTTTCTCTCGCGTGCATTCCGCTGATTCACGGTAACAACATGATCGGCGCCCTGGAGATACTTGCGTTCGAAGAAGCGAATTCCCCAGAAGACATTCAGACGCTGTTGCCGGCGGCGGAGGTTGCGGCGGCGGCACTGGCCACCGCGCAGGCTTACGAAGACGAACGCCACGGGACCATGAGTTCGATCACGCGGCTGACGCAACTGTACGACCTGGAAAAAGTGTTTTCGTCGACGCTGGAAATGGAAGAGTTACTTCCGCTGATCGGAGCGAAGTTTTCGGAAATTCTGGAATGCGAGGCGGTGAACATCTGGTTGTTGCAGCCGGACGAGAGCGTGGAGCTGATGCACCAGGCCGGTGAGGATGCGACCAGCTTCAAAGGACAAGTATTGAAAGCAAATGAAGGGATCGCGGGAACCATTTCCGACAACGGGGAGAGCGTGCGTATCTTCGAGGCGAGCGATGTGCGGCTGGTAGAACGGAATCAAGCCGCGCCGGAGAACCCCGTAGTTTCGTTGATCGCGGCGCCGATCATGGACAAAACGGCGCTGGTGGGAGTGGTTGAGGCAATTAATAAGGTTGACGGGACGCCATTTGATGATGACGAGTTGTTCACGCTGACGAGCCTGACGGAAACGGCGTCAACGGCTTTGCACAATGCCAGCTTGCTGATGGCGGAACGCAAAGTGGAAATTCTGGAGACGCTGAACACCGTCAGCCATGAGATTACATCGACGCTGAATCTGGAGCGCATGCTCCAGACGATTGTGAATGCGCCGCAGGCGGTAATCCCCTACGAGCGTGCCGCGATCCTGCTGGCGCAGGGGGGACGATTCAAATTGAGCGCGGTGACCGGGGTCACGCAAGTGAACGCCGACGCTCCGGACATCGCGCCACTGAACGAAATTCTGCAGTGGGCGGCGTTGAGCGAAGAGGTCATTCACGTAAGGCAACGCGGCGAGGAGATTGATAGCGATCGGGAAGAAACGCGCGCCAAGTTCAGAAAATACTTCGCGGAATCCGGAATGCGGGGGTTCTATCGCGAGGCCGTTGAACGACGACACCGGACGCGTGGGGATGCTGGCGATGGAGAGCAGCGATCCCGATTTTCTGGGGCCGGCGCATATCGAAATCCTGGAGGTGCTGGCGGGCCAGGCTACAGTCGCGCTGCGCAACGCGCAGATGTACAAAGAAGTGCCCTTTATTTCCGTGCTCGAGCCTGTCCTGGTTCGGAAACGGAAATTCATGGCCATGGAGAAGCGCCGGCGCACGGTGTACATGGCGTTTGGAGCGGCAGCACTATTTTTCCTGGTGGCTTGCCCGTTGCCGTTGCGCGTGGATGGTGATGCGGTGGTGGCCCCCGTTCGCCGGGCGCTGATTCAGCCTGAGGTGGAGGGCGTGATTGGAAAAGTCTTCGTGCACGAAGGACAGGCCGTGCAAAAGGGGCAAGTGCTGGCGGAGATGGAGGCATGGAACATGCGCTCGGCGGTGGCGGAGGCACAGGCAAAATATGAAACCGCCATGCTGCAGATGAATCGAGCGCTGGCCGCGAACGATGGGACGGAAGCGGGCGTTCATCGCGTGCAGGCCGATTACTGGAAGGCGGAAGTAGATCGCTCGCGCCAAATGCTGGACAAAGCGCAGTTGCGTTCGCCGATTGACGGAGTGGTAGCCACACCCCATGTCGAGAGCTTTGCGGGACGCAAGCTCCAGCAAGGTGATTCCTTCGCCGAGGTGGTGGACACCTCGCAAGCCATCATTGATGTAGCGATCGACGATGTCGATGCGGGTCTGCTGAAGATAGGACAGAAGGCCGTGGTCAAGCTGAACAGCTATCCCACCCGCACGTTCCATGGCGACGTGGTAATCGTCAGCCCCAAAGCGGAGACGGTCCACGAGTCACCGGTGTTTTACGCGCGCGTGGGAGTCCCGAACGAGAATGGGTCGATGCGAGCGGGGATGGAGGGTCGCGGTAAAGTCCGCGTGGGGTGGTATCCCGCGGCTTACGTGTTGTTTCGAAGGTTGTTTTTATGGGCGTACGGGAAAGCGTGGTACTGGGTGGGTTGGTAAAGATCAGGTGGAGGGGAAGTATGCGAAGTTCGATCGTAATTGTCGCATTCGCTGCGGGGTGGCTGGGGGTGAGCTGCGGCGACGATAAACCCAGCGTGTCCCCGGTGACCAATGCCGCGCCTGCTCCGCCGGCCACCTCGAAACCTGTGCCGCTGACGGAAGCGGCGGATACGGGACTGATCGTAACCGGACCGATCATCGTGGAGCATCAGGTGGAAGTTACGGCGCAGACGGGACGGGGTGTTGAATAAAATCTATTTTGATGCGCCAGCGCGGGTCAAAGCCGGGACCGTTCTCGCACAAATGGATGACCGGCAAATCGCGGCGAATCTGGAAGCGGCGCGGGCAAAATCTCGCAGCATCGCGGCGGATCTGAAGAACTGGGAATCGGAGGCGGAAGTATTGAAAGCGGATTACGTAAGAGCGCAAAGACTCTGGGATTTGGGCCTGATCTCTCAGGAGCAGTTGCAACACGCGCAGTATAAGGCCGAGTCCGACCAATGGGATATCAAACGCGTTCAAGAAACATTGAATACGGCGCGTGACGAGGAATGCTCATTGGAACTGGAGCTGGAAAAAACCAAAATCACGGCTCCGTTCAGCGGGTTAATTGCGCGACGGTACGTGCGCGAAGGGCAGGAGGTGAACAAAGGCGAGCGGCTATTTTGGGTTACCGCAGAAGCGCCTCTGCTGATGCGGTTTACGCTGCCTGAAAAATATTTTGGTCACGTGCGCTCCGCGCTGGTGTACGAACTTACTTCGCCGGATGTGCCCGGCGAGAAGCATGCGGCACGCGTGAAGGAAGTCAGCCCGGTGATCGACCCCTCGAGCGGGACGTTTGAAGTACTCGTCGAATTGACGGGGGATCGCGGATCGTTCCGGCCGGGAATGACGGCGAACCTAATGGTAGAGAACACCCACTAGTGGTGCCATGAATCTCACTCGCGTCCTGAACAACGCTCTGCCGGAGATACCGGCGCGTATGTTGTCCCAGCGGTTTCCGAAAGCGCCTTCGGATGCAGTATTCAAAGAACATATAGAACGTGGAGAGCCGATCGTTCGGGTTTTCATCCCAAGTCAGCATTTGCAGTTCACATTTACGCCTCAAAATTGGGCTTTGATTCAGCTGTTCGACGGGCAACGCTCCTACGAAGAAATCGCCGGACTTTACTCAAGGCAGTCTGGTGCCGAGTACAGTGTCGAGGAGGTTCGAGACTTTGCCGACTCTATAGAAAACATAAAGTTCTGGCACAAAACGCCACAAGAAAAGAACATCCAATTGATGCAATTGAGCGTTGAACAGAGGCGTAAGTTACTGAAATCCCGAAAGAGCAAATTCGGGGATCTATCAGAAATCACTTTTCCCGCGGTCAACCCTGACAAATTTCTCACTTGGTTTCATAGCTGGACTAGTTTCATTTACACTTGGTGGTTTTCGCTTCTTACGTTAATTGCGTTCGGCGTTACTGCTGGAATTTCGATCACCCACTGGTCCGAGATTGGCCGCGATACGCTCGAATTCTTTACGTTTACGGACAAGACTTGGGGTGACTTTCTTATTTTTTACATCCTAGCGGTTATCTGCCTTTGCTGGCACGAATTGGGCCATGCCCATGCCTGTAAGCACTATGGCGGGCGCGTGCACGCCATGGGTTTCCTGCTTATTTATCTGACGCCTGCATTCTACACGGATATATCGGAGGGCCTTGTTACAGGCACGCCTCTCCAGAGGTTCATTATGACTCTGGCGGGAGCCCATGCCGAATTCCTGATTTGTGCAGTTGCGACACCGATTTGGTGGGCCACTCCCCCAGGCACGACTATTCACAACATTGCTTACCTGTTAATGCTGATGACCGGGATTGCGGGGGTCATGCTCAATTGGAATCCCTTGATGAAGCTGGATGGATACTACATGCTGTGCGACATCGTGGGTGTGCCGGAGCTCAAAGAAGATTCGACGGCCTATGTTTCTGCATGGGTCAAGCGACATATCTGGGGCCTTCCCGTCGAGGTCCCGTACGTCCCAAAGTTTCGGCGCTTGGGGTTTGCAGTCTATGCGCTGCTCTCAGGAGCCTACAGTTACTTTGTGCTTTTCATTGCAGCCCGTTTTGTAGGGAACATATTTCGCAACTTCAACCCGGAATGGTCCTTCATCCCCGAGATCGGGACTGCATTTCTGATCTTCAAATCTCGATTGCGAACATTGGTGAATTTTATGAAATTCGTCTATCTCGATAAGAAGGACCGCGTCCGTGCGATGACGAGCAGTTGGCGAACTGGCGCCCTTGCCATCGGCATCCTTGTCTTGATTGTTCCTCCTTGGTGGCATGAAACAGCCAGCGGACGTTTTGTTGTCGAGCCTGCCACGAAGGCAATTGTCCGCGCCAAGGTCCCCGGGAAAATAACAGAAGTGTTCGTGACTGAGGGTATGGAAGTTTCTGCCGGGTCGCGTCTCCTCCTACTCAGTAATCAACGACTCCAATCGCGGGTTGAGGAAAATAAACTAGATTTCTCTGTTGCATCCATGCGGGCTAACTCTGCTTCTCTTCACTACACCGACTCGGGTCCGGCGATGGCGGAGCGAAACCGCCTGATCCAGCAAAGCCGGCAACTTGAATCACAAGCTTCTGCTTTGGAACTGACCAGTCCGATCTCCGGAGTTCTTTTGACGGCGCGGTTGGGTGACCGTGTGGGCTCTTACGTTCCGGCAGGCACACAACTTGCTGAGATAGCTAACCTGCGGATAATGCGTGCTCGCATTTACATCTCGGACCATGAAATGGGAGAATTGAGCGTGGGCGCAACGGCCAGACTACAGGTAGTGGGACAGCCCACGATGCTAGATGCCAGTGTCATGTCCATCGCCCCTGTGTCCTCCGAAATTGCTCCTGAGCTCTCAGAAAAATCAAAATACGTTGGGCTGAATCCTCTGAATTTTTATGTGGTTGATCTGCTCATTCCTAATCCCGGGTTACGCCTGAACCCGGGTATGGTTGGGTTTGCTAGAATCTACGGTCACCGGCGAAGCTTGGCGGGACTCTTTTGGAAGGAAATAGTGCAATTTTTCGGCCGAAAAGTTTGGTAACAAAAAAGGAAGGCCGCCTATTGGCGGCCTTCTCTCAAACACTCCAGTCTCTAACTCTTTACGGCAGGCCGGGGACCAACGGGCTTGCCGGGCCGGGGACCAACGGTGATGCCAGGCCGGGGACCAACGAGCTTGCCGGGCCGGGGACCAGCACTCAGTCCAGCCGATGGGGTTGTGAAATCTTTTGCGACATTGGCCTTCTTCGTAGTCTTCAGGGTGCTGATTAGGCTCTTCTTTTCGATGGACATTTTTTTCATGTGCTCCTCTTTAAAATTTTGTGTCTCGTGCACGCATGTCTCCACCGCATGAGGGATGCCAAACTTCGGGCGGGGGGCGGCGCGGAGCGAGGCGCTGAAAATAGGCCAGTTAGTACCAGAGTACTGCTGGCCTGGCGTACCTGGTCGGCAAAATCTCCACCTGCGGTTGAAAATTAACCTTTTCCTGGTTAAAATTTCACCATTTTTCGCGATCTGGAGGATGGCGGCAGCGGCCTGACTTTTTGCCGATGCGGCGCAACGGGGCACTCAAGTAAGCCACTTCAATCTTTTCCATTTCAGCATCAAAATCCACACCATCTTCGGGGATCAGGATGGCTTCCTGGCTGGCGGCGCTGTGTTGCGTTTTTTGTGCCGTCCTCGGCATTGCGAACACTTTCATGTGACTAGGGGTAAGCGGAGGCGTTTCGATGTAGTTGACGACGGCGAATTCGGAGCAATCGCGTTTAGGAAGCGTTACGAACAGGAGTCGGAAATTGCTGCCTATGATGGCAGGTGGCGCAAAGTGTGATCAAGTTATCCACTGCATCGTTCCCAAGCTTGCTCCTCTTCACCAGATGATGGACGTGCAAATCAATCGACGAACCGCAATTTTGACACCGCCAGCCATCTCGTGGTGGGAGAATGCCTGCCGCGCCACCGCCATCAAGAGTTTCTGCGCTTCCTGCGGAGACTGGACCGGGAGTTTCCGCCGGACTTGGATCTGCATCTCATTCTGGATAACTTGATCAAAGGTACGAATTAGTTCATCGAAGTGGTATTCCGAGGTGGACTGTTTACCTATCCACGCATTACTACTCGCGCGTTCCCAAGGAACTTACTTGATGCGGTGTTTGCGGCAGAGGTACTTCATGCGCTGCGGGTCGATGTTCAGCAGGGTCGCGGCGGCCGTTTTCTTGCAGCCGGTGCGGCGCAGGGCGGCGTTCAGGTAGGCCACTTCGATCTTTTCCATTTCCGCGTCGAAATCGACACCGCCTTCTGGGATAAGAATGGCTTCCTGGCTGGCGGCGCTTTGCTGCAGCATGTGCTGCGGGAGGTGCTCGGGAGTGATTTCCTGGGCATTGACCATGACCACCAGGCGCTGGACGATGTTTTCGAGCTCGCGGACGTTGCCGGGCCAACTGTAGTCTTCGAAAATCTCCAGCACGTCAGGCTTCAGGGATTTGAGCGGTTTTTTCGCAGATGCACAGTGAATGCGCAGGAAATGGTCCACCAGGATGGCAATATCGCCATCGCGCTCGCGAAGCGGCGGGACGAAAATCGGGACCACATTAATACGGAAGTACAGGTCTTCGCGGAAGCGGCCTTTGCGAACGCAATCTTCCAGATCATCATTGGTGGCGGCAATCAGGCGGAAGTCGATTTTCTTAGCCGAGCGACCGCCCAGCCGCTGCACCGAGCGCTCCTGAAGGACGCGCAGAAGTTTGCTTTGCAGGTTGGGATTCAGGGTAGTGATTTCGTCGAGGAATACCGTGCCGGTGTGTGCGGTCTCGATTAGTCCGGGTTTGGCGGAATCGGCTCCGGTGAAAGCGCCTTTCTCGAAGCCGAACAGTTCCGATTCCATCAAGGTTTCCGGAAGGGCGGAGCAGTTGAGGGCCACGAAAGGCTTATCCGCGCGGTCACTGCATTGGACGATGGCGTTGGCGATCAGCTCTTTGCCGACGCCACTCTCACCGCGCAAAACGACGCTGGCTCCGGTGCGGGCAACGGCTTCGACCGCCTGATAAACCTTTTGCATCGCAGGACTGGAGCCGACCAGGCCATTGAACGCCGTCCCACGTGCCATCTGCTGGATGAGGCGGCGGCCCTCGAGTTCCAGAGAGCGCTTTTCGATGGCGCGAAGCAGGACGATTTTAAGTTCCTGGTAATTGAGGGGGAACAGGAAGAATTCGTCGGCGCCGGCCTGGCTGGCTTTGAGGGGAATGGAACGGCTGTTGGATTTGGTGAAGGCGACGAGCACGAGGTCGTCGCGGAGCTTGCGAATTTCTTCGAGGACGTCGAGGGCATCCACCGGACCATCGCCGATGCAATCGAGATTGAAGAGAATAGCGTGCAGGCCGGAATGCTCGAGGACCGTTTTGATTTCGTTCTCGGTAGTGGCCAGGAAGGTACGAAATTCGCCGCCGAGTTCCTTGCGGATTTCCGGGTAAGGTCCGGTGTCATCGGTGATGACGGCGAGCGAAAAGCGTTCCGGGCTGATGGCGGCGTCGGACAAACAGGGCTCCAAAAAGTGAGGCGATTATAGGGGAGAGGCCTCGGTGGTGTGAAGAGCGAATGTGGTGTGAGAAGTATTTCACCATGGAGGACACAGGCGAGAGAATGAGGAAGCCGGCCCTTTCAGGGTGAACGGGAAGCCGGCGCCACCAAGCGTGGCGCGCCGGCCGCAGCCGAAGAGTGCTAGAAACGCAGGGTGGAAAGATACTTGTAGCCGTCGGTCAGGGTGACCCAGGGATCTTTCGGGGCGTCGTGTTCCAGGAAGTAGTGCTGGATGCCGGCTTGGTCGGAATTGGAGAAGATGCGCTTCCAGTCGATGATGCCGGAGCCCGGAGCAGTCATATCCGTGTCAATCAGGTTGCCGGCTTGGAACGAGGCAAGCTGATCGGGAGCAACTTTTGGCAGCGATTTGAAGTCCTTGACGTGGACTAAGGGGAAGCGGCCGGGATAGCGCTTGAAGTACGAGACGGGATCCTGCCCTGCAACGCTCGCCCAGCCTAGATCCATTTCCATTTTGACCAGACTCTTGTCGGTGGAGGCGAGCAAGTAGTCATAAGGAAGCTTGCCGCCGAGGGCCGCTTCGGGGCCGAACTCCCACCAATGGTTGTGGTAGGCAAACTGGATCCCGGCTTTTTTGCTGGTTTCGCCGGCCTTGTTAAAGGTCTCGACGATGTGCTTCCAGGCATCGGCGGAATGACGATCCTTCTCGTCAATCCACGGGCAGACGATGAAGGTGTGACCGATGGTGTGCGCCGCGTCGATGGTTTCGGGCCAGTGATTCTCGACGACCTCCATGCCGACGTGACAGGAAGGCGCGGTCAGACCGTTCTTGTCGAGAATCGCGCGAATATCTTTGGGGGAATGGTCATAGTATCCGGCGAATTCGACTTCTTTGTATCCGACAGAAGCGACTTTCGCGATGGTGCCCGCGAAATCGGTCTTCATGAGATCGCGAACGGTGTAGAGCTGGACGCCGACTTTTGTGATTTGATGCGTCGCGGCGAGGGTTTTGGTAGGGAGCGAGGCGAGCATTCCTGTAGCGATTGATGATTCGATAAATGTGCGGCGGTTCATGAGTGGATTCTACACGTAATGCAGCGGGAGTCGCCAGCGAGAATGCGATCTGAAATGGTGCGGAGCGGCGGGGCTTTCAGGATGAGACCTGTTTGTCGGTGGGCTTAGGCGCTTCGCTAAGAGCGCGCGAGTCCATCTACCAATCGGGATGACGCCAGGGACCGCGGGCCTGCTCGAGCGATTCGGCTACAGCGAGGAGCAGTTCTTCTTCGTGCGGACGGCCGATCAGTTGTACGTTGATGGGAAGTCCTTCGGGAGAATGGCCGAAGGGTAGGGAAATGCCGGGGAATCCGGCAAGATTCAGCCACTGGCAGAAGCGCATGGTGTCTCGATAGTTGTGGGAATCACCGTTACGATAATTGCCAGCGCCGTGGGGGAAAGCGGGAGCGGTAGAAACGGGCGAGAGGAGAATCGGGATATCCCGGAGCTGGCGGAGGAGATTGGCACGTAGGATGTCACGTTCAGCGCAATTGTGCATAAAAGAGTCGAGCGTGACCGGGGGCTCAGCGGCGCAGATGTCGAGATATTCGCGGAGCATGGGACTGAGGGAAGACTGCTGCTGTTGTGTACTGTGGCGAATGAGATCGGCAATAACGGGCCCGAAGAAAAACCACCAAAGTTCGAGGGCGCGGCCGAGGTGATTAAGCGTTACAGGCTCCACCCGATAATCGAGGTCGCAGAGATGCTGCGCGGCGCGGCGAACGGCCGAGAGTGTTTCGGGCGTGGCACGGCCGAGTTCGGGATTTTCGAGGATGCCGATGCGCAGAGCGTGGAGTTCCTGAGCAGAGATTTTGCGAACGGGCACCGGGGCGGAGAGCGCGTCACCAGGATCGGGGCCAGCCAGAACTTCGAACAGGGCACACTCATCCGCGACGGTTCTGGCCATTGGACCGACCACGCCGATCCAGCCGAACGCGCCTGCGCCCGGTGGAAAGTGGCCAGCAGCGGGAATGCGGCCGGGGGTGGGTTTCAGTCCACAGATGCCGGAAAAGTGTGCTGGGGTGCGAATGGAGCCACCGCCGTCGCTGCCGACTCCGCCCATCGAACAGCCGGAAGCAATGGCGGCGGCCTCGCCTCCACTGGAACCGCCTGCGGAATAGGCGAGGTTCCAGGGGTTGGAAGTGTTGCCGGTGACGAGGTTGTCGGTTTCATAAGCCATCAGAAATTCGGGCGTGTTGGTGTTGCCGAGAAGGATAGCGCCCGCAGACTCAAGGCGCGCGACCAGGGGTGCGTCGGTAGTGGGGACGTAATCCTTACGAAGGAGTGAGCCGGCAGGGCAGGGCCAGCCCGCGACATCAATGCACGATTTGACCGAGAGCGGAATGCCGGTGAGCGGTTTGAGCGGTTCGCCGCGACCGATGGAAGCTTCGGCGTTGCGCGCGCGAGCCAAAGCGGATTCGGCGTCGAGATGGACAAAGGCGTTGAGTTTGGGCTGCAGTTGCTCGATGCGCTGAAGATGCGCGGTGATTACCTCGATGGGCGAGATGTCTTTCTGGCGATAGTGATCGAGCGTTTGACCGATGGTCTCGTAGGGGACTAAAGGCATAAAACCATTTTAGAGCCGTTGCACGAGATTCAGCTTACGAGGTCGAAACACAGTGGTGTGTGGTTTCAGTCCAGACCCGCTTTGAAGACCTGGCGTGCCTGATCATCCGTCAACTCGGAATACCAGATGGAGGAGCCATTGGCGGCGGAGGCCAGCCAGAATGAAGCTTTCTCTAAGGTGGCGAGAGAATGAATGCTATGAGTCGCAAAATCGAAATATTGCAGCTCAGAAACTTGGCCCGTGTATTCGCTTAGCAGCAAGATGCCGGTTTTTGTCACCGCCCAACTGGCCCAGGTGCTGGGATGCAGAAGGGAAACGCGCGACTCGGTTCCGCCGTTCGGGGAGACCTGCCAGATTTCGGGATTCTGGTAGCGGTGTTTCGCGTAATAAAAGGCCTGTCCATCCAGCGATTCGAAGCCGGAAAAGCCACCATGCCGGGTGACCTGGACGGGCTGACCACCTGCAGCGGGCACTTTCCAAACCTGGTCGGTTTCCCAGCCATCGCCGCGATTCGACGCGAAATAAATGTACTTTCCGTCGCGGGACCAACTGGGAACGGAATTGTTGGAGTGATCCTCAACGAGAGGTCGAATCGATCCGCCGTCGGCGGAAACCACGTAGATTCCGGAGCGCCCGAACCGGCCATCGGAGTCGAAGGCGATCCACCGGCCGTCGGGAGACCAACGCGGTGTCCCAGTTTTGCCGGTATTGGTCAAACGCGTGGGGGAAGAGCCATCGGAGTTGCAAACCCAAAGGTCCATGGAATTGGAAGTGCCAGCCATAAACACGAGTTTTTTGCCGTCAGGCGAAGGCTGTGGACCAGCAATGGCACCGCCTCCGGCGATGATGGGCTTGAGTGAACTCCGGTTGCCCGCGCGCGACAGATCCAACCGCAAAATGGCAGGGCTTTCCGTAGATTGCCCTTCCTGCGGGAATGTGAGGCGGTGTCCGGAGCGTGTGAGCCGCAACAGGACGGAATCGTCGGCCGCACCGGGCTCAACGACGGATTTGCGTGCGACCTCGGCATGCTCGGAATTTTCCGGAGCGCGATCCACCTGCTTGACCGGACTGGGCATCGCTGCATTTGGGGAAGGTTCAGCGGATGTTGCGGGACCATTAGAGCTCGATCGCCCTGCGAGTTCTTTGAGGCTACGCTCAGCCATCTCGCGCGCCGCCGGTTCGACGGCCTGCTTGAGACGCGATTCGACCTCCTCGGGAGAACGTGGATCCGACAAGTGCGACCAGAAACTGGTAGTCCCCAGAGTGAGAAGAACAGTGACCGCGATGATCGACAGGAGCTGCACGAGGGTTCCGCGCTTGAGAGGGACCGTGGATTCCCAGTCTTCGCTCAAGGAAGGATTCCAGGAGGGCTGCGAGGGGCGCGCGGCCGAGTTAGCCGGAAAGGCGTTGGGGGAATCGTGAGGATTAGGCCTGACGGCCCAGGTTTGAATGAGATTTTGACGCCCGAGTGGTACGTCGGATTCCCGGTCCTCTCCCTCGAACGAGCCGTTTGACGCAGGTGGCGAAGCAACAGCTTCAGGCTTGTGTACGGAAGGAGTGGCAGCGACCTCTTGAACGACTGCGATGAAGCGATAACCGCGGCGTGGGAGGGTTTCGATATAACGCGGATCGTCGGCGGAATCGCAAAGGGCCTCGCGAAGCTTGTTTACGGCGGCGTTCAGGCCATGGCTGAAATCGACGTAGGTGTCTTCAGACCAGACCCGCTTCCGCAATTCATCGCGGGTGACCAGGTGGCCGGGACGCGCAAGGAGGGCCGCGAGAATTTCGAAAGGTTGGCCGGAGAGCTTCACGCGCACTCCGGATTTGCGGAGTTCGCGGGTGTTCAGGTCCACTTCGAAGGGACCGAATCGAAGACGCGATTTGGTGAGGTCGCTCATCGAGCACGTAATTCTATCATTTCGATAGACGACGCAAGGGGCCGATTAGTTCCGTCGGCAGGGTTAATTCGTTCAGGATGAGACCACTGGCGGATGATACAAATTTGACTGGAAACCGAGGATTTGGGCATTGAGGTAGTGGCGTTCCCCGGGCATGTTGGCGCATGCGCGGCTGCAAAGGCTGCGGGAAAACATGGGGCCGAGGGACGTTATGGGGAGCAATTGGAAGTACCGGAATTGGGTTCGCGGACTTGCATGGGAAGTTGCCACATTTTGCCTACTGGTTCTGCCGGGTGCCTTTGGACAGCAGAACTTTGTAAGCGTCGAGGCTGCGCCGGGTTCGGGATGCTTGAATGCGATGCGGGTCAAAGGGCCGGGGCAGCCGGGTGCGGCTTGCGACCACCAGGCGGTGGAGGAGTTGGCGCGCTCGGGACATGCGTTTGCGGAGAATCAGCTGGGAATCGAGTCGGCTCTTGTGATTGGCCCCCAGCGCACGATTCTAGATGCGCGGAAATGGTTTGAACGGGCTGCGGAACGAGGGTACGCGCCGGCGCAGGTGAACCTGGCGGTGTTGTACCTGAACGGCTGGGGAGTGGAGCGCAATTATGGGACGGCGCTGTACTGGTTCGAAGCGGCGGCGGATCAGGGAAACGCGCGGGCGCACACGAACCTCGGAGTCCTGTACCTGAAGGGATTAGGAGTGCGACAGGACTATGGAGAAGCGTTGAAGCATTTTCAATTTGCGGCGGAGCTGGGCGAGAGTGGGGCGATGGTCGATCTGGGTTATTTGAGCGACGCGGGATTGGGAGTGCCGCAGGACAAAGCGGCGGCTGCGGAGTGGTACCGGCAAGCCGCGGAGCGTGGGGATGCGCTGGGGCAGAGCAATTTGGCCGACATGTACCTGCGCGGGGAAGGCGTGGCGCAGAGCAATGCGCAGGCGCGTCAGTGGTTCGAAAAAGCGGCGGCGCAGGGGAATACCGGTGCGCGAATTAAGCTGGGCTACTTGTATGCCAGCGGGCGGGCGGGCCGCACGGATGCCGAGGCTGCCTATGCGTGGATTCTGGCTGCACAACTGGCGGGTGACGAACGGGGAAAAGAATATTTGGCGCCGCTGGAAAAGCAGTTGAGCGCGGAGGAGCTTGCGAGGGCGACAGCCAAGGCGCAAGCCCTGCAATCGGAGCAGGCGCATGCGATCCCGGAGTTGACGTTCGTTCGCTGATCACAAGTCCGCCAGTCCGGGTTGAACTGGGAGCCGGCGCTACCAGGTGAAAAAGGCTCTTGACGCTAATCTGGAATTTTCAAGTGAATTGAACTGGCTGAATCGAGTTCATTTGCCACCAGCTTTACCCGATAGACGGCTCACCACAGACGGTCCTTCCAGGGTGAACTGGAAGCCCGCGCCACATGACAAAAACGGTTGACGCTGGCACAGGCAGCTCGGACAATCGTTAAGACGAGAGAGTCGTTTTCCATATCGTCGCGCGTCCAGAGAGAGCTTTCCTTGATGGGATCCATGAGAAAAGGTGTGCGGAGTTGGTCGTGGGTAGCGGGCGGAGTGTTACTTGCTGGGTTGGCAGTATTTTCGTTGATATTGGGCACGCACGCGGCACCATCGCCGCAGGAGCAACACGCGCCCGGTTCAGCGCACCAGACCCCCGCGGACGCGCTGCGGTTGAATACATTGGGCGTGGCGTACATGAACCAGGGAAAATCCGCGGAGGCGCAGAAGGAGTTCGAACAGGCGCTGGCGGCGGACGCGAACTTTGCGCAAGCGCGCATGAACCTGGGGATTTCACTGTTGGCACAGCAGAAACTGGAGCAGGCGCGCGCGGCGCTGGAAGACGCCAGCAGCAAGCTGCCGGATGACCCGTATGCCTGGTACAACCTGGGGCTGGTCTACAAAGATTCCGCTCAACCAGAAAACGCGATCGCGGCGTTTCGGCACGTCGAGAAAATGGCGCCGGAGGAGCCGGATGCGTTTTATTTCGAAGGCTTTTTGCTCTCGCAGATGCAGAAATACGATGAAGCCATCGTAGCGTTCAAGAAAGCGCTGGCGATCGCGCCGTATCACGCTTCGGCGCAATTCGGATTGGCACGCGCGTACCAACGCAAGGGTGACACGGAAGCGGCGCGCGAAGGCATGAAGCATTTCCAGAAGCTGACCTCCGAGCATTTAGGTACACCATTTGGCGCCGGATATGGAGACCAGGGAAAATTTTCGCTGGCTGAATTTGTGCATGGTGCGGAAAGCAATGCGCCTGCGGAGATCCCGGTACATTACACGGCTGCACCGCTGCCGAATGTGGAGGGCGCGAGCACCGGCATTTGCGTGTTTGACTACGATGGGGATGGCAAGCCGGATTTGTTTCTGGTGGCCGCGGGAGAAGGACAGAGCCGGATGCTGAAGAATGTGGGCGGTGGGAAGTTCGAAGATGTGACCGGCCAGGCGGGATTGAGCGGAGTTGGTGCCGGGTTGGGCTGCGCCGCGGGCGATTTTGATAACGATGGCGCGACGGATTTGGCGGTTTGCGAGGCCGACGGCGTTCGCTTGTTTCATAACGACGGCGGAAAATTCACGGATGTAACGGCAAAAGTGGGAATCGCGCGGGAGAAGGGGTGCGTCAGCGCCACATTCGTGGATTACGACCACGACGGGGACCTGGATTTATATGTGACCGTGGCCCCCACTCAGCCTCCCAATACCCGAAAAAACAAATTGTGGCGTAATAACGGGAACTCTACCTTCACCGACGTGTCGGCAGAATCCGGATTGGGGGTAGAGGCGACCGGGGCGGACGTGGCGGTGTCGGATTTTAATAATGATCGCGCCATTGATTTTGTGATTGCCGGGGGATCGCTGGGAGCCGCAATTTATTTGAATCCTCGCGAAGGAAAATTCACGCCATTACCGGGTATCGATTTTTCGTTGGCAAAATTGCCGCCGGCTGTTGGCGTGGCAGTTTTCGATTTCAACAAAGATGGCTGGATGGATATCGCGTTCACGCACGCGGGCGCGCCGGGGATCAGTTTGTGGCGCAACGTGCAAGGGAAGAAGCTGGAGCGTGTGGCACTACCGGATTTTGGCTGGAAGCAGGGTTGGGGTGTCACGTCGATCGATTACGACAATGACGGTTGGCTGGATCTGGTGGCGGTCGGTGAAGGTGCGAGTGGCGGTGAGATTCGCGTACTGCGTAATGGCGGCGATGCGGGCTGGAGCGACGTTACGAAAAAATTGCAACTGGACAGCCTGAAACTGAACCAGCCACGAGCGCTGGCGGTGGCGGATTTTAAGGGCGATGGCAGCTCTGATGTGGTGGTGACGCAAGCGGCAGGGGCGCCGGTGATACTGCAAAATATCGGTGCGAACAAGAATCACTGGATGCAGGTGGATTTGAAGGCGTTGAACGACAACAAGAGTGGCATTGGCACGAAAGTAGAAATCTATGCCGGTGCGCTGTACCAGAAGTTCGAGGTCGATGGGTCCTCGGGCTATTTAGGACGAAATGCGGGGTTACTGCTGGTGGGATTGGGGTCGCAGAAAGTAACCGACGCGGCGCGACTGCTGTGGCCCACCGGCGTGCCGCAGGACGAAATCGATCTGGCCGCGAACAAAACACAAACAATCGGAGAATTGGACCGGCGGGGAAGTTCTTGTCCCATCCTGTTTTCGTGGAACGGCAAAGAGTACGAATTTATTGCAGATATGATCGGGCCGGGAGTGGTGGGCCATTGGATCGCACCGGGAGAACGGGACGTGCCGGACCCGGACGAATACTTGAAAGTGCCCGCGAAAAGCGCGCAGATGAAAGAGGGACTGCTGGATTTCCGGTTTATGGAGCCGATGGAAGAAACCGTTTATCTGGACCAGGTGCGACTGGTGGCGGTGGATCATCCTTCGAATATCGAAGTGAATCCAAACGAACGGTTCGTGAGCAATCCGCCGTTCCCGGAATTCCGTGTGATTGCCTCGCAAAATACACGAATGCCTGCGGGCGCGTGGGATGATCGCGGCCACGATGTATTGCCGCTGCTGGCGAAACACGACCGCAAATACGTGACGGATTTCGAAGGCTTGCCGTTTGCAGGTTTCGCCAAACTGCACTGGATCGAGCTGGATTTGGGCGTGTGGGACGCGGGAAAACCGCTGCGGCTATTGCTGGACGGCTATACGGATTATTTTACGGCCACGTCTATGTACGCGGCGGACCAAGCCGGAATCAAGGTGATCGCGCCGTACGTGGAAGTGCAGGACGCCACAGGGAATTGGGGGAAAGTGGTCGAGGACATGGGATTCCCCGCGGGACTGGCACGCACCATGGTGACGGACCTGACGGGAAAAATTCCCGCTGGCACGCGGCGCATTCGCATCGTGAGCGATCTGAAAATTTACTGGGATCGCGTGCGTATCGACCAAACGCCGGAGCAGAAGGATGTGCACGTGAGCGAAGTGCCGCTGGCCACGGCGGAGCTGGCGTTTCTCGGCTACCCGAAAGAGATTCGGCTGGACCCGGCGAGCGACACGGTGTACTCCTACACTCATCGTAGCCCCACGGGCCCGTATGCGCGTGCGGCGGGAAATTACACGCGCTATGGCGACGTCAAAGCGTTGCTGAGCCACTCGGATGATAAGTTCACGGTGTTCAGCTCCGGCGAAGGGGTGAAATTACAATTTGATCCCGCGACTTTGCCGCCGCTTCCGGAGGGATGGGTGCGGGATTATTTCTTCTACGCGGACGGATTCGAAAAGGACCTGGATTTCTACGCGGCGAAGGCCTTCACCGTGGAACCATTGCCTCACCATGGATTGCTGGCGTATCCGTATCCTGCGGGCAAAGAGTATCCGCTGGACAACGAGCACCTGGGCTACCAATTCGATTACAACACGCGGCAACGTTCGGATCGCATGCCGGGCAATTTGCGCTACGAATATCCGACGCCGAACTGAGGGATCGTCTATGCGCAGAAGCGGCGCTTCCACTATTCGTGATGTGGCTCGGGAGAGCGGCTACTCGGCGTCGACGGTTTCGATCGTCCTGAACGAAGCGCCACTTTCCCGCTATATCCCTGGAGAAACCAAACAGCGAATTCAGACCGCAGCGCGACGGCTAGGCTATCGGCCGAACCCTTTGGCGCGATCGTTGCGAAGTCAGCGTTCGAATATCGTGGGAGTAATGGTGTTCGATATTACGGACCCGTTCTGCACCCCGATTTTGCGCGGACTGGAGAACGCGCTTTACCAGGTGAATTATCTTTCGCTGCTGGCGGACGCACACAACGAGCCGCACCGCTTTGAGCGCTACCTGGAAATGCTGCTGGACCGGCGGGTGGAAGGCTTGATCGTCGTCGCAAACTGGCTGGTGACAGACATCAAAGTGCTTGCGGATTTGACGGAAAAGCAGGTACCCACGGTAATTGCGGGCAGGTCGTTCGAGCTGGAAAAAGTGAGCACCGTTTCCGTGGACAACGAGGGCGGAGCCGCGTTAGCGCTGGAGCATCTTTATCAGCTAGGCCACCGGGAGATTGCCTTCTTGCGTGGGCCGAAAAATTTAACCAGCAGCGGGCAAAGATGGAAAGGAATCCGGAATTTCGCGCAATCGGTGGGACTGCGGCTGGACGCCAAGCAGATGGCGGGGTTGCCGGAATCGCTGGACCCGAATTCGAGTTTCGAAGCGGGAGCGCAGCTGACGACTGAGTTGCTCGGGGGAGGGAAACCGTTTACGGCGTTGCTGGCTTACGATGACATGACCGCGCTCGGCGCGTTGCGGGCGCTGAAGAAAAAGGGATTGCGTGTTCCAGAGGATTGCTCGGTGGTGGGATTCGACGACGTGGCGCAGGCGAGCCTGTCGCTGCCCTCGTTGACCACGGTGAGGCAGCCAATGGAAGCGATGGGGTCCATGAGCGTTGGGATGATTCTGGATGCGATCAAAGCGGTGAATCAGAAGCAGGATGTTCCGGTGACGCGGCGAAAAATAGCGGCGGAGTTGGTGGTGCGGGAGTCGACGCGAAGGCTTTGATTCGTGATTCGTGAATAGTGAATAGTGTGATGTTCCTTGGCGGTTGCGATTAGGTGTTAGAGATATTTTCATTCAATCAGGCGCCCACGCTGACCCACGATTTCTTTTGGGCACTTTCGGCGATGGCTTCACACAATACAAGCTCTTCGTGGCCGGTTTCGAAGGTGGGAAAGCTACGAGGCGCGCGGAAGTCGCCGGCGGCGAGGTAAGCATAAACGTCCTTGAAAAGCTGAACGAAAGTGTCTGGATAGCCTTCGGGATGTCCGCCAGGATAGGCGGCGTAGCCTCGGGATTCGGGAGTTTGCAGCGCAGGATCTTTGGGGAGGATTTCGCAGGCGCGGTTTCGTCTTCCAATCCACAGTTGATTGGGCGATTCCGAGTCGAAGGCGAGCGAACCTTCGGAGCCATCAATTTCGAACCACAGGCGGGCTTTGCGCCCGGGGCTGACCTGAGAAACAGTCATCACACCGTGTGCTTCATTTTCGAAATGCAGCAGAACGGAAGCGTAATCATCGGTGGAGATCATCACTTCCTCGGTTTCGGCCGTGGCGGCCTTTTGAAAAGTCTCCACGCGACCCTTGGGACGGTGGCGCGTGGGAAGAACCGTGGCGAGATCGGCGCAAAGCTCGGAAACTTTGCTGCCGGTCAGCCAGGTAACCAGATCGAGCCAATGTGTGCCGATATCGGAGACGGCGCGAAGATCGCCGCCGAGTTTTGCCTCCAGACGCCAGTTCCAGTCGGTAGGGAATAGCAGCCAATCTTGAAGAAAGCTGCCGTGGACGAGTTTGACCTGGCCGATGACGCGCTCGCGAATCAGGATGCGCGCTTCCTGGCACAGCGGATAGTAGCGAAGATTATAGGCGACCGCGCCGACCAGGCCGGTTTCTTTGAGCAAAGAGACGAGTGCGGCGGACTCACGTGAATCGAGAGCTAACGGTTTTTCGCAGAGGACATGCTTGCCCGCACGCAATAACTGGCTAGCCGCTTGAAAGTGCAAGTGATTTGGGGTGCAGAGATGGACGACTTGCACCGAAGCATCGGCGGCGAGTTCGTCCAACGAGTGGAAGGCGCGAGGAAGGCCAAGCGATTCGCTGGCGGCTTTGGAACGTTCCGGAGTGCTGCCGAGCACGCCTTGCACGTTGACGCCGAGGCGGCGCAGCGCTTCGAGATGCGCGCGCCCCACAAATCCTAAGCCCACAATTGCCGCGTTGAGTTGCATCGAGTCTCCTCTTGGATGCGGGCTAATTTTAGGCGAAAAGAAGCAGAAACGGAAAGGCAGAGCAGCGAACGCTGTGTGGTGTTACGAACGCGCCGGAAAGCAAGGTTATGATGAAGAAGAGGCGGGGAGGAGTAAGCGATGCAAACGAAGTTTAAGTTCGTAAGGGTGGCCGTGCTGGGAATGCTGATCGAGGGCCTAGCCGTGGCGGGGCCCGGCCCGGCGGGCGGCACAATCGCCGGCAAGGTAACGTATGAGGGAACACCGGCAAAGATGAAGCCAATTGATATGTCGAAGGAGCCGTCTTGCGCAAAGATGTACGCGACCCCGCAATATGCAGAAAAGGTTGTGACCGGGAAAGGGAACAGCCTGGAGAACGTGCTTGTGTATATTTCGGCGGGCGCGCCGGACGAACCGGCTCCCTCGACGGCGGCGCTATTGGAGCAAAAAGGTTGCCGATATCTTCCGCACGTGTTGGTGCTGCAGGTGAATCAGGAATTGAAGATCGAGAATGAGGACGAGACGTCGCACAACGTGCACCCCATGCCGAAAGTAAACCAGGAATGGAACAAATCGCAGCCGCCCGGAGCGCCACCGATCACGGACAAGTATGAGAAGGCCGAAATTTTTCCGGTGAAGTGCAATGTTCATCCCTGGATGCAGGGAAACATCGCCGTGCTGAAGAATTCCCATTACGCGATTACCGGTGCTGGTGGGACCTTCACGCTGCCGAATCTGCCACCCGGGAGATATACGGTGACGGCGTGGCAGGAGGCCTACGGTGAGCAGTCGCAGGAAGTTACGATTACGGGAAAAGAAACGAAGCAGATCAACTTTGTGTTTAAGGCTACGCCTTATTGAGGCGCGTGGCCGTATCGTTTGCTTGGGGCAAGAATCGGCGATCGAGGTTCTCGCATGATGGTCGCCCCTAGGAACGGAAATGCCCATGGACGAAGGTGCGCGTGGGGACTACCATAGCGCAGCTTGACATCACTGCATCGCCCCGAATGCCCACACTCGCACGCAAATTAACCCTGTGGAATTATTTTGCCCTCGGTTTCGGCACCATGATCGGAACTGGCTGGGTCGTGGTCATGGACGATTGGCTGGGCCGGGGAGGACCCGCCGGGGCGATGCTCGGGTTCGCGCTGGGCGGTGTGCTGCTGCTGCCGGTGAGTTATGTGTACGGAGAATGGGTGAAGCGCTTGCCCGATGCTTCGGGCGAAGCGGCTTATACGGCGCAGGTGTTTCCTCCATTCGTAAGCTACTTCACCGGTTGGATCATGCTGCTGGCCTATCTGATTGTTTGCCCGTGGGAAGCGGTGGCCGTCGGGAAATTACTGGCGTTTCTGTTTCCTGGTCTGGATGTATGGGAACTGTATCGAGTGGCAGGTCAACCGGTATTTCTTCCCCGGCTGGTGCTTGGCGCAGCGCTCACGTTGTTTTTGGCGTGGCTGAATTTTCAGGGAATTCGTGCCAGCGCCACATTTCAGAATTTTACGACCACCGTGGTGCTGGGGCTGTTCTTGTTTCTGGTGGCGGTCAGCGGACACAGCGGCCATGGCGTGAATCTGAGACCTTATTTCAGCCACGCACCGTTGGTATCCATTCTATTAACGCTGCAAATCGTGCCCTACTTCCTCACCGGATTTGAGTCCGTGCCTAAGGTGGCCGAGGAATCGCACCCGGGATTTCCGGCGCGGGATTTTTTCAAGGCGATTGCGATGGCGCTGCTGGTGGGCGCGGCGTTCTATGTGCTGGCGGTGGGCGCGGTCGCGTATGTCGCGCCATGGCCAGGGTTGGTCGGGAAGCGCTTTGCCACGGCGATTGCGTTTGAGCAGGGGACGCACTCGGTGTGGTTGGCGCGTTTGGTTCTGGGTGTTTCGCTGATTGGCCTGCTGCAAGTGTTCAACGGGAATTTTGTCGCGGCTTCGCGGTTGCTTTTTGCGTTTGGCCGGCGTGGCACGATTCCGACGGGGTTTGCGCGGATCGACGCTGCCCACCTGACGCCCAATGTGGCTATTGGCGGAGTTACGACAGCGACGCTTGCGGGATTGCTGATGGGCGATGCGCTGCTGGTGCCGGTAACGGAAGTTGGGTCGATGGCTTCGGCATTCGGGTGGCTGGCCGCGTGCGTATCCTTATATATAGTGCAACGAGGGGAGGGACTACGGCCTCGAATGGTGGCAGTGATAGGAATTGTCGTTTCCTTGCTGCTGGTGTTGATGAAATGGTTGCCGGGAATTCCGGGACATTTCACGTTCGCGGAATGGATCGCGTTGGGTGTGTGGCTGGCGCTTGGTTTGATGTTCCACTGGGGGCGAAGGAGGGTGTGACGAATGGCGTCGTGTATACTTTTTGCAGCACTTCACAAACGCTGACGAATGTACCCCTACCTACATCTGGGTCCGCTGACGGTACCGACATTTGGATTGATGGTCGCGACAGCGCTGATTAGCGCGGCGTATATCCTGCAGGCGGATTTCGACCGTCGCGGCATGAAGGCGGATGCGTTCTTCCTGATCACCGTGGCTGGTTTGCTAGGGATCCTTGGAGCGAAGCTTTACCACTTGCTGGAGGAGCCCAGCGTCTTTTTTGCGGATCCCTGGAATTTGCTGTTCAGCCGCTATGGCTTCGCGTGGTTCGGAGGATTTCTTGGTGGCTTTGGGGCCATGCTGCTGTTGGGGTGGCGCGCCAAGCTACCGATGCTGGAATTTCTAGATGCGTGTTCGCCGGCCGCGGCATTCGGGTACGGCATCGGGCGTATCGGTTGTTTCCTTTCCGGTGACGGTGATTATGGTAAGCCCACCTCGCTACCGTGGGGCATGAGCTTTCCGAACGGCGTTGTGCCTACCACGCAACGGGTGCATCCCGCGCCGCTATACGAATTGATTCTGTGGTGCGCGATCGGGACGCTTTTGTGGCACATGGGCAGTAAAGCGGTGAAGGGCCCGAAGGCGCGCGGGGAGATCTTCTGCACGTACCTGATTCTGACCGGCATTGCCCGCTTTCTGGTGGAAATTATCCGCATCAACCCGCCTTGGATACTCGGCATGTCCAATGCGCAAGTAGCGAGTTTGGCGTCCATCCTGGCCGGTGCGGTGCTTCTTTGGCGTATTAAAGGCAAATACCACGCGCAGAAAAAAGAGCACCGCGTAGTCGAACACATTGTTTCCCGTGGCGATGTGCTGCAGCCCGAGTATCATCGTCCCACTCCCGAATGCCCGCATCCGGAACGGTGGCACATGTACGACTCCATGAGCGCAGAAGTGGAAGTGTTGGATTTCCTGAAGGCGCTGGTGATTATGACGAAGCCGGAACTGGTAGTGGAGACGGGAACATTTTCCGGCTTGAGCACGCTGCGCATTGCCGAAGGGTTGAAGCAAAACGGCGTGGGCCGTGTGATTACCTGCGAGTGGGACAACAAGGTCTACGACGCGGCGAAGAAGCGGTTCGCGGACTCCGGCTTAGGAAAATGGATTGAGGCGCGAAATGCGTCCAGCCTGGAGATGGAGGTGGATGGGCCGATCGACATGTTGTTTTGCGACAGCGATCCCGAGTTGCGCGAGCAGGAAGTGCGCCGGTTTCTGCCGCAGATGAACCCGTATGGGCTGATCCTGATTCATGACGCCAGTTCACACATGAAAAGCGTGCGCGAGGGAGCGTTGCGTCTGGAAGCTGAGGGATTAATTGCGGTGCTGCTGCTGCCAACGCCGCGGGGGCTGGTGCTCGCCCAAAAGCGCGAAGGTCGCCAATAGATACCATCCTTCTTTTTCAAGAGACGCGCGCGATGCCGGGGAAATTGTCGAAGCCCGAATCGAAGGTCAAGATTCTGTCTAGGCCGTGTTTTTGCATAATTGCCAGATGAATGCAATCTCGTGCTGAAGCGTGATGGTAGGCCAGAGTGTTTTGTTTCGCATTTTCGACGACCCCGTGATCTATGGGAAGCACTTCGTCGACAATACGAACAGCAAGGAGTCGAAAGCGGGCTGGATAGCCGTTTAGCGACAGCATGAGTTTTTACCTGACTCATCGCCATGAGTCGATCTACTCGAGCATTTGGCGGAGTACGTATTGGAGAATGCCGCCGTGGCGATAGTAGGAGGCTTCCTCGGGAGTGTCTACGCGGATACGCGCTTTGAACGTTTTCACTTGGCCATCGGGTAATTTCGTGTGCACGCTGATTTCTTTACGCGGCGTCAAGGTGGACACGCCTTCGATGTCGAATACTTCGTGGCCGGTCAAGCCCAGCGATTCGCGGGTTTCCCCTGGCATAAATTCAAGCGGAAGAACGCCCATGCCCACCAGATTGCTGCGGTGGATGCGTTCGTAGCTCTCGGCGAGGACGGCACGGACGCCGAGCAATCGTGTGCCCTTCGCAGCCCAATCGCGCGATGAGCCAGAGCCATATTCTTTTCCGGCGATGACCAGCAACGGCACGCCTTCTTCGCGATACTTGACCGCGGCGTCGTAAATATACATTTTCTCGCCGTCAGGGAAATGCACGGTCCAACTGCCTTCCGTGCCGGGAGCAAGTTGATTGCGCAGACGAATGTTCGCGAAGGTGCCACGCATCATGACTTCGTGATTACCGCGGCGGGCGCCATAGGAATTGAATTCATGCGGCTTTACACCGCGCGCGATCAGGTATTTCCCGGCGGGCGAATCCACGGCAATGGAACCGGCGGGCGAAATATGATCGGTGGTGACGCTGTCGCCTAATACCGCCAGCACACGCGCATCATGAATATCGGAAAGTGCAGGCGGGTTCTTCGGCATATTTTCGAAATAGGGCGGCAACTTGATATAGGTCGAATCGGGATCCCACTTATACAGATCGCCTTCGGGTACCTGCATGCCCTTCCAGTGCGCGTCGCCTTCGAATACCTCGCTGTACTCCTTGCGATATTGTTCGGTGCTCACGGCCGCGCGAACGGTGGCTTCGACTTCCTGCGGAGTCGGCCAGATCTCGCGAAGGAATACAGGCTTGCCAGCGGAATCGGTTCCCAAGGATTCCGTGGTCAGGTCCAAATCCATGCGGCCGGCGAGAGCATAGGCCACCACCAGCGGAGGAGACGCGAGATAGTTCGCCCGAACAAGGGGATGTACGCGCCCTTCGAAATTGCGATTGCCGCTCAACACGGCCACCGCCACCATATTGTTCTCCTTGATGGCCGCACCGATGGGTTCGGGAAGCGGTCCGCTATTGCCGATACACGTGGTGCAGCCATAGCCCACCAGGTGGAATTTCAGCTTTTCCAGATAGGACATCAGGCCGGAGGCTTGCAGATAGTCGGTGACGACCTTTGAGCCCGGCGCGAGGCTGGTTTTCACCCAGGGCTTCACTTGCAGCCCGCGCTCAACGGCCTTCTTGGCTAACAAACCCGCACCAAGCATAAGGGAGGGATTCGAAGTGTTCGTGCAACTGGTGATGGCGGCGATCACAACAGCGCCGCTGGACAGCGGAAAGGCATCGCCGTTATTCTTGACGGCCACTTCTTTCACAGGCGCGCCTTCAACCACTTTAGTGAACGAAGACTTGGCATTCTTTAGCGCGACACGATCCTGCGGGCGCTTTGGGCCGGCTACCGTGGGTTCCACGGTGCTCAGATTCAACTCAAGCTTGTCGCTGAATGGGGGATCGGGTGTGGAGTCATTGCGGAATAGCTCTTGTTCCTTACAGTAGGCTTCGACCAGGGCGATTTGCTCTTGTCCACGCGCGGTGAAGCGCAAGTAGGCGAGCGTCTCATCATCGACAGGAAAGAAACCCATGGTCGCGCCATATTCCGGAGCCATGTTGGCGATCGTGGCGCGATCGGGCACGCTCAGGCTCGAAAGACCGGAGCCGTAAAACTCCACGAACTTTCCAACGACACCTTTCTTGCGCAACATTTCCGTTACGGTCAAAACCAGGTCTGTCGCCGTAGAACCTTCCGGCAAGCGTCCGTGCAGTTTGAAGCCGACGACCTCGGGTACCAACATGGAGAGCGGTTGGCCGAGCATGGCGGCTTCTGCTTCGATACCGCCCACGCCCCATCCGAAAACGCCGAGCGCGTTCACCATGGTGGTGTGCGAATCCGTGCCGACGAGCGAATCCGGGAAGGCCTCGAGGCGATTTCCGTTGGGCATGGAACAAACCACGCGAGCGAGGTATTCGATATTCACCTGGTGACAGATGCCGGTGTCGGGCGGCACCACCTTGAAATTGCGAAATGCATTCTGGCCCCAGCGCAGGAATTGGTAGCGTTCAATGTTGCGCTGGAATTCCAGTTCGGCGTTCAACCCGAAGGAATCAAATTTGCCGAAGCTGTCCACCTGAACGGAATGATCGATGACTAGTTCGGCCGGGAACAAGGGATTAATGCGTTTGGGATTTCCACCAAGTTTCTGCATGGCTTCGCGCATGGTGGCGAGATCGACCACCGCGGGCACGCCGGTAAAATCCTGGAGCAGCACGCGGGCGGGCATAAACGCGGTTTCTTTTTGCGGGCCGTTGGGCGTCCATTTCGCCAAAGCGCGAATATCATCGGCATGTACGAAGCGGCCATCCTCGCAGCGAAGCAGATTTTCCAGCAGGATGCGGAGAGAGAAGGGGAGATTGCTGATCGCGCCTAGGCCTTGCTGTTCCAGCTTTTCGAGGCGATAAATTTCGAATGATTGCGCGCCAACGCTGAGTTTGTCGCGGGTATTGAAGGAGTTTGCTGCGGAAATGGGCATTCTCAACTTCCTTTCCGGGTTGATGGACTTCCTATGATGATAACCGAAATCACGCAGGCAAGCAGAGCAGCTATAATGAGACATCGTGGAGATTGTTCTGATTTCGACGTATGAATTGGGGCGGCAGCCATTTGGATTGGCGTCTCCGGCGGCATGGCTGCGCAAGCGCGGACATGTAGTAACGTGCCAGGACTTGTCGCGCGAACCGTTGAACGAAGCAGCGTTGCGTGAGGCAGGAATGGTGGCATTTTACGTGCCGATGCATACGGCCACGCGGCTGACCGTGGAATTGTTGGAACCAGTACGGCGCATCAATCCTGATGCGCACCTGTGCGCCTACGGATTGTACGCTTCGCTTTCCGCTGAGATTTTGAGAGCGCGCGGAATCGCCAGCTTATTGGGGGGAGAGTTTGAGCAGGGGCTGGTGGATTTGGCGGAACATCTTTCCGGGCGGTCCGCCATGCCACAGATTCATCCTTTGGACTCGAATGTGTCGCTAAGCCGGTTGCGGTTTCAGGTGCCCGACCGTACCGGCTTGCCGGCTTTGCGCGAGTACGCGCACCTGGTGCTTCCTTCCGGAGAACACCGCGTGGTTGGATACACAGAAGCGAGCCGCGGCTGCAAACACCTCTGCCGCCATTGCCCGGTAGTGCCCGTGTATGAAGGTGTTTTTCGAATTGTGGATCGAGAGGTGGTGCTCGGGGATATCCGGCAGCAGGTTGCCGCGGGTGCCCGGCACATCACCTTTGGTGATCCCGACTTTTTTAACGGCGTGGGCCACGCGATCCCGCTGGTGGAAGCCCTACACCGAGAGTTTCCTGACCTTACCTTTGACGCGACGATAAAGATAGAGCACTTGCTGCAGCATGCGGAATTACTTGGAACGCTGCGCGCTACTGGCTGCCTGTTTATTATTTCGGCGGTGGAGTCGCTGGATGACGTAGTGCTGCAGAAGCTGGAAAAGAATCATACCCGGGCGGATTTCTTCCGTGCGGTGGAATTGTGCCGGCGGGCGGGAATCACGCTACAACCCACGTTTATTCCGTTTACGCCGTGGACCACGCTCGACCAGTTGCTGGATTTGTTTGAACAGGTGCAACGGCTGGACCTGGTAGAAGCTGTGGGACCAATTCAATGGGCGATCCGGCTACTTGTTCCCGCGGGCTCGCGGCTACTGGAACTGGAACAAGTGCGCCGTATCGTGGGACCTTTCGATGCGAAGGCGCTCGTGTATCCCTGGAGAAATTCCGATCCGGCGATCGATCGGCTATGCGATGAATTGCAGGATATCGTCGCCGCCAGCGAGAAGCTGAAGCGCAGCCGTTCTGCTACGTTCGAAAAGCTGTGGCAGGCGGTCAGTGGGGCGGCAAAAAGCGATTTCGTGAGCCGCGTCCAACCCACATGGGGTGCACGAGCCACGGTGCCGCACCTCAACGAGCCCTGGTATTGTTGAGCCGAGCCGACGCGGGACCAGTTGGTTCCGATCATGAGGACCAAGGAAACGGTGCGGCAGGCGGAGACATTTCTGTAAAAATGCCGAGAATGACGGAATGACCGCTAAGCAAAGAGTTCTGCTGTTTGCCACCAAACTGGGCTATCAGACCCGTTCGTTTCAATCTGCTGCGGGAAAATTGGATGTGGAAATCGCATACGTGACCGACCGCTGCAGCCACTTAGACGATCCGTGGAATGACCAGGCCATGGCGGTGCACTTCGAATTGCCCGAAGGTGCGGCTGCGCGAGTGCTGGAAGCGCAGCGCGGACTGGCGGTCGACGGAGTTTTGGCGGTGGGCGACCGCCCGACAGTCGCGGCCGCTTATGTCGCGCGAGGTTTGCGGCTGGCGCACAACCATCCGGCTGGCGTGGAAGCGTGCCGGAGCAAACTGCGCTCGAGAGAGGTAATGCGTGATGCGGGGGTGCGAGTCCCGTGGTTTCGCAGTGTAAAGCTGGAACCATTGCCGGAGCCGTCGTTGCTGGGAATGCAGTACCCGTGCGTGTTGAAACCACTCTCGCTCTCGGCCAGTCAAGGTGTAGTGCGCGTCAACAATCGCGAAGAATTCGTGGCTGGTGCAGCGCGATTGAAGCGCTTGCTCGGTTCCCCCGAGGTCCGTGGCACGCGCGAGCCGCATCTCGACGAGATGCTGGTCGAGGGTTACCTGGAGGGCAGGGAAGTGGCGGTGGAAGCGCTGCTCACTGCGGGGGAATTGCGGGTATTGGCGATCTTTGACAAGCCGGATCCACTGGAGGGGCCGTATTTCGAGGAGTCCATATACGTGACACCATCGCGCTTGGCGGAAGGCGAGAAGCGGGCGATCGAATCGTCGTTGCGAGCCGCAACGCGAGCGCTGGGGCTTTCGCATGGGCCGGTCCACGGCGAATTCCGGCTCAACGGAGAAGGAGTTTGGCCGATCGAGATTGCGCCACGACCCATCGGCGGACTGTGTGCGCGGGCCCTGCGTTTCGTTGTGCCGAACGAAGGTGGCACGATCGGATTGGAAGAGCTACTTCTACGTCATGCGTTGGAACTGCCGGGACGGGACGCGCAAAGAGAGGCGCGAGCGTCGGGTGTCATGATGATTCCAGTGCCCCGAAGTGGAATCCTGGAAAAAGTAGAAGGAGAGGAACAGGCAAGGGCTACGGCGGGTATCAGCAGTTTGGAGATTACCGCGAGGCTGCATGATTTCATCGCGGCGTGGCCGGAAGGGTCAAGCTATTTGGGATTTTTATTTGCGCGTGGCGGCACACCGGAGGAAGTAGAACATGCGCTGCGTCGAGCGCACCAGGCACTGAGGTTCACGATCATGCCCCGCCTGCCCGTGGAGCACCCCTTAAGCCACTCTGTGCCGCCGGCGGACTGAGCGTTGACCTACGTACCGACTTAACCTTTGGCTTTTGGTGGGACGTAGCCTTCGGGAAGCTTGGCGCCTTCGCCGAAGAAAAACTGCTCCATCTGTTCTCCCATGATCTTCTGGGAGTTCGGATCCAGCGGATTCAGGCGATATTCGTTCATGACCATCTTGGAATACTCGACCCAAAGTTTCCAGGCATCCTTGGACACATTGTCGTACACGCGTTGGCCGAGTTCTCCCTTCCAGGGGACGCGGTCCAAGCCCGGCAAGTCTTTACCGAATTTCACGCAATGCACCATGCGCGTTCCCGGCTTCACCGGTTCGCTGGCGGATGGTGTTGGATCGCAGGAATCGTTTGCCATGCACTCCCCCCAAAAGGTTAATTGTCCGTCAGGCATGTTCCGCTTGCAATAGACAGCCGAAGCTTGGCATTGCCCGGTCACATCGTATCCCCCCTGGCGAAGCTGAAGCGCTTAAGCGATAAGAGGAGGAAGGAGATGGCCGCCCGGCTGGGGGAGAGCCGGGCGGCGCGGGACGGCTAGAATCTCGCCGTCATGGCTACTTCCGACCGTTATTTCGATTTGGTACGTGAGATGAAAGACCCCTACCACCATCGTCTGCGCTTGGTGGAGAGCGGCAAACGGATCGGCATTGAGCCTACCGCGCGGCTGTTTGCCACCACCGTGCCCACCGTCCGCAAACGGCTGCACCGCTTTGCGCAGGAACTTCCTGCCGCCCTTGACCCGTTGCTGCAGGTTTTTGAACAAGCGTTGCGCCGTGTCCAGGCCTGAGTTTACAGTTTTTTTCCTTTCGTCTCGGCAACGAATCTGATATCTCTCATGGGCTCCCGCGGAGGCAATTCGTGCCTGAGATTACTACCTTGTTCTGGGATATCGGCGGGGTGATCCTGACCAACGGTTGGGACCACAATTCGCGAAAAGACGCGGTCGAAACATTTAACCTGGATGCTGAGGACTTTCGTGACCGGCATGATCTGTCGTTCCCGGCGTTCGATGCCGGACAGATTACTCTGGATCAATACCTGGACCAGACGTTGTTTTATCGGCCGCGTCCGTTCACCCGAGAAGAGTTCACGGCGTTCATGTTTGCGCAGTCCAAGGAATACCCGGAAACGCGGGCGGTGCTGAGTGCCGTGGCGCGCACGGGCAAGTATTACGTTGCGTCCATCAACAACGAGCCGCGCGAGCTCAATGATTACCGCATCGAGGCGTTCGGGTTGCGCAGGGAATTTGAGGCATTTTTCAGTTCGTGCTATTTGAGTGCGCGCAAGCCGGAAGAAACCATTTACCGCATTGCCCTGGAGGTTTCTCATCGGCCACCCGAAAACTGTGTGTTTGTGGACGATCGGCCCTTGAATCTCGAAAACCCGCGACGGTTGGGGATGCAGGTAGTTCATCACCAGGACGCCAAGCAACTGCGGTCTGACCTGCAAGGTCTTGGGATTGAGGTATAGTTCTGAAGCGCCGGCGCATCCAATTTTTGCTTTCGCGGTTCCCGGAGGGAAATCATGGCTGAAGAGACGGCACGACGTGCATCCATTTATGCGGGATCGGCAGAGCCTTGCGCCATTGTGCTATTCGGAGCCTCGGGTGACCTGGCGAAACGCAAAGTAATTCCCGCGATGTTCGATCTGGCGCAG
Source organism: Candidatus Acidiferrales bacterium (assembly GCA_963776365.1). Taxonomy (GTDB): domain Bacteria; phylum Acidobacteriota; class Terriglobia; order Acidiferrales; family UBA7541; genus Acidiferrum. Next base: position 508,276 of record CAVZMQ010000003.1, read on the forward strand.
CACAATTCGATGGGCGAGCGTTACGCTATTCTCGGTTTTGCGCGTACCCCGATGACCGATGAGTCCTTCCGGAGCACGGTGGGCGAGGCGGCGAAGACCATCTCCGAAGTGGGTCCGATCGAGCCCGCGAAGTGGGAAACTTTTGCGTCTAATCTTTATTACTCCCCCGGTGACTACGGCGATGCCGAATCGTATAAGAAATTAGCCAAGCGCCTGGTGGAACTCGACAACGAAAAGGATTTGTGCGGGAACCGTTTGTTTTATTTGTCGACTCCGCCGGAAGTATATCAGGACATCGTCGAGAATCTGGGGCGCGCGGGCCTGGCAAAACCGTCCAAGCCGGGCGCGTGGGTACGCATCATTATCGAAAAGCCGTTCGGCCGCGACTTAGCTTCCGCCCGGGAACTGAACAAGATTGTGCTGAGTGTGTTCGAAGAGAAGCAGGTCTACCGCATCGATCATTACCTTGGAAAAGACACAGTCCAGAACCTATTGGTGCTGCGCTTTGGCAACGGGATTTTTGAGCCGCTGTGGAACCGCAATTACGTGGACCACGTGCAAATTACTGCTTCGGAGACGCTGGGCGTGGAACGCCGCGGCGGGTTCTATGAAACTGCCGGGGCGTTGCGGGACATGATCCAGAGTCACGTGCTGCAACTTACGTCGCTCGTTTCCGTGGAGCCTCCGGCGTCGTTCGATGCCAACTCTGTGCGCAACGAAAAGCTGAAGGTGCTGCAATCTATCCGTCCTTTCAACCTGGAAATGGTGGCGCAATCGGTGGTGCGCGGCCAGTATGCGCCGGGAAAGGTGGGAGACAAACAGGTGGAAGGCTATCGCGACGAGCCGCACGTGAGCCAGACGTCGCGCACGGAGACGTTTGTATCGATGCGCGTTCTGGTGGACAACTGGCGTTGGGCGGGCGTGCCTTTCTACCTGCGCACGGGAAAGCGCCTGGCTAAGCGCACCACGGAAATCATGATTCAATTCAAGCGCGCGCCGCATATTGTGTTTCGCGAGAAAAATGTGGAGGCCAACCGGCTGGTACTGAATATCCAGCCGTCGGAGGGAATCTGCATTTCGTTCGGGGCCAAGAAGCCGGGAACGGACATGAGCATCGGCAATGTGGCCATGGATTTCAACTACATCAAGGCTTTTGGAAATGGTTCACGCAGCGCTTATGCCACGCTGTTGAATGATTGCCTGCGCGGAGACGCGACGTTGTTTGACCGGGGTGATTCCGTGGAAGCAGCGTGGTCCCTGGTCGATCCTATTTTGGATGTGTGGAGTGCGGCAAAGACTGCCACCGTACCGGAGTACCCGTCTGGTAGCTGGGGTCCCAAGGAATCGGACCAACTGCTCGAAAGGGACGGCCGACAATGGTATAACCCTTAAAACGGTTTAATATAAGGGTTATGGGCTTCGGTCGGGAGGCACGGTGATTCTCGCAGGGGACGTCGGCGGGACCAAATGCAATTTGGCGCTATTTGCCGAAAACAACGGGAAACTGAGATTCGTATTTCGTGAGCGCTTCGCCAGCAAGGAATTCGCACAATTTGATTTGATCATCCGGGAGTTTTTGCGCCGGGCTGCGCCGTGTCTTGGCGGCGAAAAAATCCGTGCAGCCGGTTTTGGCGTGGCCGGTCCGGTGATTAACAATCGCATCCATGCAACAAATTTGCCGTGGATCGTTGATGCGGACGTATTGGCTGGAGAAGTTGGCGTTAAATCCATCGTGCTAGTAAACGATTTAGGCGCTACGGGCCACAGCCTGGAACATCTCCCGCTCGAAGATTTCTGTGTCCTAAATGTAGGCTCACCGCTTCCAGGAGCGTCGCGAGCGTTGCTTGCTGCGGGTACCGGGCTCGGCGAAGGCATCCTGTTTTGGGATGGACACCGTTACAAGGTGGTACCCAGCGAAGGCGGGCACTCGGATTTTTCACCGCGGACGGATCAGCAGATCGAATTGCTGAAGTTCATGCGCCACCGCTATCCTCAGGTCAGTTGGGAACTGATTCTATCCGGGCGCGGCTTCCGCACGTTGCATGAATTCATCGCACCCAGCGTGAAGCATCCGATCTTCGAAGATCCCGATGCGGATCCGGCGCCGTTTATAACCAAGAGTGGCCTGGATCATTCTTGTCCTGTGTGCGTGGAGACTCTGGATTTGTGGACCAATATTTACGGGGCAGAGGCCGGTAATCTGGCGCTGAAGGTTCTGGCGCTTGGTGGAGTTTACGTGGCAGGCGGCATCGCGGTAAAAATCCTGCCGAAGATGAAAGACGGCACGTTTTTCAACTCGTTCAAGGACAAATGGCACTTTGGGCAGATGCTTTCGGATGTGCCGGTATCCGTAGTGCTGAACGAGTCTGCTCCCCTAATCGGCGCCGCGTATGAGGCGTACGGCTCGATCAAATAGGTAGGTTCACTTCAACTTCTATCCTGCCCTCACTGCCGCTCATTTTGATAAACTGGCACGGCTGATTTGCGGTCGACTGGATCGCTACCCTTCATATGGCAAGCCCTGTCATCCGCCGGGTGCGGATGGAGGCACGGAGCCCTCACATGAGTAGTACAGCTACCACGCCGGTTACGGAAGTTCTGAACTATTTCGCGGGAGCCTGGCAGAAATCTTCGGCCACGGACTTTGTGAACGTTACCAACCCTGCGAGCGGGGAGCTGATCGCGCGAACACCACTGTCTTCGAAAGCGGAGGTGGACGCGGTGGTGCAGGCCGCGGCTCAGGCATTTCCGGTATGGCGACGCACGCCTGCGGGCGAACGCATCCAGTACCTGTTCAAGCTGAAGTTTCTGCTGGAAGACCACATCGATGAATTGTCGCGTCTGATCACCGTGGAAAACGGAAAGACATTTGGCGAAGCCAAGGCCGAAATGCGCCGCGGGATCGAAAACGTGGAAGTGGCCTGCGGCATTCCGATGATGATGCAGGGGTACAACCTGGAGGACATTACTCCCGGTGTGGACGAAACTCTGATCCGGCAGCCTCTGGGGGTAGTGGCGGCGATTGTGCCGTTCAATTTTCCCGCGATGATCCCGTTCTGGTTTTTGCCCTATGCGATCGCGTGCGGCAATACCTTTGTGTTGAAGCCGAGCGAGCGCGTGCCCCTGACGGTGCGGCGCATCGTGGAATTGGTGGAGCAGACAGGAATTCCCAAGGGCGTCGTGAATGTCGTAAATGGCGGCAAAGAGGTGGTGGATGCGCTGTGCGATCACCCGGCCATTCGCGCGATCAGTTTTGTGGGCTCCACGCCGGTGGCGAAGCACGTTTACCAGCGCTCTGCCGCAGCGGGAAAGCGCATGCAGTGCCAGGGCGGTGCGAAGAACCACGTGATTGTGCTGCCCGATGCGGACATGGATCTGGCCAAACAGATCATCAGCGATTCTGCATTCGGTTGCGCGGGGCAGCGTTGCCTCGCGGTGTCGGTGGCCGTAACGATTGGCGAAGCGCAAAAGACGTTTCGCGACGCGATTGCGGAGGCGGCATCTTCGATCAAAGTAGGATTCGGCCTGGATACGGGAGTTCAGATGGGCCCCGTGATTTCGAAGGAGAGCAAGTCGCGTGTCGAATCGTTAATCGCGACGGGTGTGAAGGATGGGGCGAAAGCCGTCGTTGATGGGCGCAGCACCAAAGTGACCGGGCACGAGAATGGCAATTTTGTGAAGCCCACGATTCTGGATGGCGTACCCGCGTCCAGTTCCTTGGCCAATACGGAGATTTTCGGGCCGGTGCTCAGCCTGATTCACGCCAATAATATTGACGAGGCGATTGAGTTCATTCGCAGGAGCCCGTATGGCAATCAGGCATCGCTGTTTACGACCAGCGGCGCGGCGGCACGCAAGTTCCGCTATGAAGCGCCTGCCGGCAATATCGGTATCAACATTGGCGTGGCAGCGCCGATGGCCTACTTCCCGTTCAGCGGCTGGAAGGACAGCTTTTTTGGCATTCTACACGCGCAAGGGAAAGACGCGGTGGAGTTTTACACCGAATCGAAGATTGTGGTGGAGCGCTGGTCACGCCAGGAAACCCGTAAATTCTAAGAAACAGTTCACAGTCGACAGTCCACCGTAAACCCCTAGAGCGGAGTTTTTGGCTGTTGGTTCTGGGGTATTGACTCTGCTAATTTCTCGCCATGGCTGACCATCCGCTTCGCGTCGAAGTGAATCCGCTTTTGGAGTGTGCGCAGACGCTGGCTTCGCGGTTTTATACGGATGGGGCCGCACGGGCGCTGGAGAAGGAGCGCACCTTCCGGCGGACCTGGATTGGCGGGGGCGCTTCTGCGAAGCGGTGCAGCGTGGCTTACAGTCCGCCACCTACGATCGCGGTCGTTATTCCGTGAAGCGCGAAAACGGAGTGCACCACTTTCACATGCTGCTGAGCGAATTCCTGAACCGGTGAGTTTCTGGCTCGGATCAGCCGAAAAGAATGTAATAGACAGGGACAAGGAGTCTGCCGATGCGCTTTTTCTTTACTAAGGACCAGCTCAGTTATCTCTCGGCACGACCCACGGTCGGGTTGATTGCGGCGCTGGTGATAATGTTCCTAGCCACGCCCACGTTCGGTGCGGACAAGCTGAATTCAATCCAACTCACCGAACTGGCAAATTCCAACAGTCCTGCGCTGGGCGACGCGATTCGGGCCAGCATGGACGCCCAGGAGCTCAAGAGTGGCACTGCGTGGTTGGGGCATGGTACGCAATTCTTCTTTGCGACCGAAGCCGCTTCGAAACCTGCGTTAAATGTCGATGAGGCTTCTGGCCCGGAGATGCGGCACTTGAGCAACTCCGATCTTTGGTACGCATCTGCCCGCATCGAACAGCTTGGCAAACTGCATTCCTTTCACTACGTCGTCGATGGGGCGAACTTCGGAGGGCGGCTGGACCTGCCCGCTTTCACTGCGGATTCCTATCAACAGCCTGGGGTTCCCGCTGGAGTACTGTCGGAAAGGTTGAGTTTGACCAGCAAGATTTACGACGGAATGAAGAATGATTATTGGATTTACGTGCCGGCCCAATATGACGCCAGCAAGCCCGCCGCACTCATGGTCTTCCAGGACGGTGAATGGTACCTCGACCGCAATGGCAATAATCCCGCGCTCAATGTGATCGACAATCTGATCGCGCAAAAGAAAATTCCAGTGATGATCTGTGTGTTCGTCAATCCTGGCGATATCAGTGGTTCGGAAGGCACGCCTACTTACAGTTTTGTGAAAGCATATTCGGAGAAGTGGCAACGATCGCTGAAGGATTCCATGCGCAGCACGCTGTACGACACGGTGAGCGACAGGTATCCGCGTTATCTACGGGACGAACTTCTGGCTGAAGTTTCCGCCAAATATAATATTCGCAAAGATGCGTATAGCCGCGGTATCACCGGACTTTCTTCAGGCGGCATTTGCTCGTTTAACGCGGCGTGGCAGATGCCCGACGAATTCAGCCGTGTCATTTCCTGGATTGGCAGTTTCGAGGGCATCCAGTGGAAAGAGGATCCTTCGAATCGCGACGGCGGCCAGGACTATCCCGACAAAGTGTTGCGCGAATCGAAACGCAATATCCGCGTGTGGCTGCAGGACGGCTCCGAGGATTTGAATCTGCGTTACGGAAATTGGCCCTTTGCCAATCTGCGCATGGCGAACGCGCTGAAGTTCGAGGGATATGACTTTCACTTCAGTTTTGGCGGAGGAACTCATAACTCCGCCCATGGTGCAGCCGAGTTTCCGGCAGAAATGACTTGGCTCTGGCGAGACTACGACGCTAACAAGTCCGCGCAAACCTACGAGATGGACCCCGCAGAAAAGTCCGCGCCACCGTTCCGGGTCAAGGAGCTGAACCGCATGCCGTGAGCGCTGGATGGCCAGCGAATCCCACTAGGGATGTGCAGGCTCCGGAGCGGGCGCAGGCGTGGTGGCCGGCTTATTGAAATCGAAATTCACTTTGGGAGCCTGGCGCGCGCCTTCTTCGGTCTTGAAGTAAGCATCGTTGCGCGTGAAGCCGGCGAAACTGGCGACCAGGCTGTTCGGGAACAGGGAAATGTATGTGTTGTAGTCCTGTATCGCGTCGTTATAGCGCTTGCGCTCTACGGCGATACGATTTTCGGTGCCCGCCAATTCGTCCTGCAGGCGCATGAAATTCTCGTTTGACTTCAATTGCGGATAATTCTCGACGATCACCAGCAAGCGGCTCAGCGCGTTGTCCAACTGGCCGTTGGCCGCGATCTTGTCCGCTGGCGTTTTCGCGCCGACTAAGGCAGCGCGCGCCGCGGCGATGTCGCCAAACACGGTTTGTTCCTGCACCGCGTAGCCTTTCACGGTTTGCACCAGGTTGGGGATCAGGTCCGCGCGGCGTTGCAACACCACGTCTACCTGAGCCCACGCCGCATTCACGGCCTCACGCTTGATAGCCATTTGATTCCGTCGGCTGACATAGGCGGAGCCGAGCACAAAGGCCAGGATCAACAGCACCACAAGAATCACGATTCCCGCTTTCATAGCCACCTCGATCGATTGAGTTTCGAAACGCTACTGCGCCACCCGCTTCCACTCTTTCTTCGGTACTAAACGATCCAGCGCATTCACCACTTTTTCAAGGGCGTGAATGTAATGGTCGTAGACGACGAAGGAATCTTCCTGAAGTGCCTGCCCTTCATGGAAATCGTAGCCGGCTTGAAACGCGGCAGGGTCCGCGCCAGTAACCGCGGCAATTCGTTCGAAAAGGGAGGCAGGCTCGGCCGGCGGCTCCTCACCAAACGCGATCAGCGCGTGCCGAAGGAGGGTCAGCGAACTGGAAGCCGTCTTCTTTAGAATGGCGGTGTACTCGAGTTCATTTTTGCCCGCTTGCAAAACGTGCTGGCGCAGGCGCAACAGCAGCAGCCGGAGTTCGCGTTCTACCTGCACGCGGTGCAAGTTCATAGGAATTTCCAGATCCGCTATGGGGTCTTTTCCGAAGAGCACGCGGTGCGCCTGCTTTATATCGATACTCTCGATGGGGAAAACATCCGTGGAGCGCTGCAGTTCCTCGCTCAGGAAGAACAACGGTGGCGGTTCTTTTTCTTCGCGGGTCCACCAGAGCACCACGGGCGCCAGCAACTGCAATTCGTGGACGTTGATGCTCACCAGAGTGCACAACACATTCAAGTCCGATGCGCCCGGGCGAAACGTGCCACTGGCGGCAGAGCCGTAGAGCACCACGGATTCCAGGTTTTTCCCCGCGGCTTCTTTCAACCGGCTGACCAGTTCTCCCAACTTTGTTTCCATGGTTGCACCCATCAATGTGAATAACGTTGCTTACCAGCCGCCGCTCGCTCCGCCACCGCCGCTGCTGCCACCGCCGAATCCGCCGAACCCTCCACCTCCACCACCCCAGCCCCCGCCCCCACCACCGCTCCAGCCTCCGCGGCTTCCACCCCAGCCGCCGCCAAGCACGGGCCCGACCCACCAGCCGCTGCCCATGCCGCCTCCACGCCGGTTGATATTACTGCCAGAGCCCCCTGAACGGGATAGCAGAAATACCAGCAGGATAATCCCTAGGAAAATCCAGATGCCGATGTTCCCGGAATCTTCATGCTGTTGGACGGCAGGCAACTGCGGCTGGCCGCTGAGTGTAACGCCTTTGTCGTCCGCTATGTACTTCGCCAGCTGCCACGCGGCAGCGGTGATCCCACTGCTGTAATCGCCCTGACGGAAGTAAGGAGCCATGAGCCGGCCAGCATCGCCCGCGCGGGCGTCATTAATGACCGGTTCCAAGCCGTAGCCAACTTCCACGCGATAACGCCGATCATTCGGGGCCACCAGGAGCAGCACGCCGCGATCGTCCTTCTTCGGGCCAACGCCAAGTTGCTTATACAGGTCCGCCGCATAAGGATCGATTTCCTGGCCATCCAAAGACTTGATGGTGACAACCGCCATTTGCGCGCCCGTTTTTTGCTGTAGCTCGGTGCACAAGGCTTCGAGTTGCGTTTTCGTTTGTGCGTTGAGGATCCCGGCGCGATCCGTGACATACCCTGTCGGCTTGAAATTCTTAAAGTCATCGGCGCGTGTGACCACGCTCACGGCTAGTACGAGCCAGACCAGGCAACCCGCCAACGAGCTTCTACGAAGTTTCATGGAATCCTGTGAGAGCCCAAAAAAGTCTGCCACGTTTATTCAGCGAGGCGGATGCAACAAACAAGCTATGAAATCGGGGAGCGGACGAAACTGGGGAATGCGGCCAAGCACCCAGCTTCTGCGCGAATTCTCTCACAAAAGCGGCGGGAAAATCCCCATGGAATTTCTTTACAGCGATTGCGCGTTGTTTCGCACAAAGCATTTGCCAAACATTTGCACAGGTCTGACTTTGCGGAGCGGCATTTGCACGGTTCGTAGGTTGGATCCAGGACTGAGGAGTGGAGTGTCTCCGCGGGCGAGTAATTACGCGGCCTACCTCGGGCCCATGGCCTCTGGTTTTGCCCCCCAGCCGCACTCGCTTCTCTCTCCGTGATCCTACTGTTTGTGATGGAGGATCGCATGATCGACAACAAGCTAGAAAAGGCCATGAAACCAATACCAGTACCCTACGAAGAGTTCGAAACCTTCCCAAAGCATGTCGAGGAGTTTTTCGATCTCATCGCCCGCCGCCCGTTCGAACTGCTGGAGAAGAGGCCGCTGCTGTTCGGCCGCGAACTGGAGCACCTTTGGAAGACCGAACCAGAACTGCTGCGGCCCATCTTCTTGAAATTGTATGAGACCGAAGAGAATCTGGTAGTCCGTGCGGAAGTCCCCGGTTTCACGGAGAAAGAACTGAACGTGGCGTGCGAGCCCTGGCGGCTAGTGATTACCGGCAAGAAGGAGCTTCGCGAGGAGGCCAAGACGGAAAAGAAAGAAGAAATCCCGGCGCACGTTGAAAAGATGCAAATCTATAAGACCATCAAGTTTCCGGTGGAAGTGAAGCCGGAGAACGTAAAGGCCACGCTGAAGCATGGGATCCTGGAACTGACGCTGCCGAAGGCGGAAGTGGTGAAGAAGGTTAAGATCGAAGTGAAGGCAGTGTAATTCCGCGAGGCAGTTCCTTCCTTCATGTGCAGAGGCGCTCGGAATTGGGGGCGCCTCTCGCGATGGTAGAGCAGTGCGCCGGACATTGACCGAAGTGGCCTCGAATCATACTCTGTAGTCGCCGTGCCGGACTCCACGCCCAAGTCGCTGCTTCGCTCGTGGGTATCTCTGCCCCGCCCCGTACTGCTTGGCATTGCACTGCTGCTGTGCGCGACAGCCACGGTGTATTCCGTCGTGTGGATGACCAACGTGCGTTCCTGGGCGACCATGGTGGAGCTGGGTTTTAATCGGACCGTCATCGAGCAATACGATAAACAGACGCACTCGATTCCCGTGGCCGACGTGCTGCCCGGGAGCCCCGCGGAACAAATGGGACTTCGCGCAGGGGATATCATTATCGGCGTTGACGGCGAGCTGCTGGTAACTTCGGCGCCCTATGATGAGGCATACGCTAAAGGCCGTCCGGGCGATCCCGTGGAACTGACCGTAAAACGATCCGGAGTGTCCCAGCCAGTTGATCTCCACGGCATTTTCCGTGCTCGCCCGTCCACAACGGCCTCCGAAGGATTGGCCAAATCCTCCGCGCAGCAAATCATCAATTCGTTTCCGGTGCTCTTCCTTCTGGTGGGATTTTTGGTGTTGTTTCTGCGGATCGAGGATCCCAGCGCATGGCTGCTCGCGGTCATGTTCACCGCTTTTGCCGCCGCTCCCGGTATCGAAAACCCGGTGCTGCTGCCCCAGTGGGCGCGGGGATTTGCCCTGGCGTATCGCGCGGTGTGGGAAGGGATGCTCAGCGGGTTGTTCTATTTGTTCTGCGCGGTGTTCCCGAGGCGTTCGCCGCTGGAGCGGCGATTTGCGTGGATTAAATGGGTGGGCTTGACGGCGTGTGCGGTCAGCGTTTTAGGCGGTTTGAGAACGGGGACACCGGCGCTGCCGCACTTTATGAATACGTTAGTGGGCTTGCACGGCTCCGAGACCATCTTGAGGTGCCTTAAGTACTCGTTGTTCGCACTGGCAATCATCTCGCTGGCGCAAAATGCGTTGGGGTCTGCAGCGCCTGCTGATGCGCGGAGGAAATCCCGTGTTATTTTCTGGGGGGCCATTTTCGGGGTGCTGCCGGTCGTAGTCGTGCGTGCGGTCGACGACTTCGGAGTCTACCAGCCCTCCTACTGGTTGAACACGGCAGTCGTCATTGTGTTCATTCTTTATCCTATTTCCTTTGCGTATGCGGTAATAAAGCATCGCGTGCTGGACATCCCCGTGCTATTGCAGCGCAGCGTGCGCTATGTGTTGGTGCAGCGCGGTTTCTTTCTGCTTCTTTTCTGTGCGGCGTTGCTGGCGATTTTTCTGTTTACGCACTATTTCTCCGGGCTGTTCGCGGGACATTCGCAATTTGGCATGGGCCTGAGCGTTGCCTTTGGCGTGGCCATGGTGTGGGCCTCCGGACCGCTGGTGAAGAAAGGAACCGACCGCATCGACCGCGCGTTTTTTCGTAGCGCGTATGATGCGCGAAGAATTCTGCAGGATCTGGCGGAAAAGACGCGCGCGGTCACGAGCCGTCAAGAGCTGGCGCGTCTGCTGGAACTTCACATCGAAGGCGCGTTGCATCCCAAGTCGATGGCCTGCTACCTCCAAGCAGGCAATGGAAATTTGGTGATTCCGCCCGAAACGGTATGGCGCGAGGGTGGTAATTTGCCCACACCGTTGCCCCGGCCCAAATTTCCTTTTCGCTTCGGTGCCCGGTTTCTGTTGAAAGAGGAGGGGACGCTTCCTACGAACCTGCCGTTGCTAGCGGAACTGGCGCGGAACGGGAGGGCCTGGGAAGTTCCGCCGCCGGCGATCGAGGATGCGGACGACTCGAACTTGACGCCTGAGTGTCTGGTGCCGATTGTGGGGCGAAGCAGCCGATTGATGGGATTGCTGGTCTTAGGCCCGCGTCTTTCCGAAGAGCCTTACTCCGGAGAGGATCGGAACTTGTTGGAATCGGTCGCCAGTCAGGCGGCGGTTTCACTGGAGAACATGTCTCTGGCGGAGCAAATCGCCGAGCGGTTGGAACGCGACCGGCGAGCGGAACACGAGATGCAAATCGCGCGAGATGTGCAATCGCGACTCTTTCCGCAAGCGATGCCACCGCTGGCCACGCTGGAGTATGCGGGCGATTGTCTGCAGGCGCGCCAAGTGGGCGGGGACTATTACGATTTTGTCGACCTCGGATCGTCGCGCGTGGCGTTCGTGCTGGCGGATATTTCCGGGAAGGGAATCGCAGGAGCGCTGTTAATGGCGAACCTGCAAGCCAATTTGCGAAGCCGCTACGAGGTTGCGATTGATGATCTCCCGCGTTTGCTGAAATCCGTGAATCGTCTTTTTTACGAAAATACGCCTGACGACCGTTACGCTACGGTGTTTCTGGGTGTCTATGACGAAACGACACGACAGCTCACCTATGCGAATTGCGGGCAGAACCCGCCGCTGGTGTTCCGTACCGATGGCAAGGTGGAACGGCTTTCGGCGACCGCCACGGTTATCGGGTTATTTCTTGATTGGCAGTGCTGCACGCAGACAATCACTTTGCCAGCGGGAGATGTTCTGGTGATGTATACGGATGGCGTGACCGAAGCGAACGATGCGGAAGGAGAGGAATTCGGCGAGAAGCGCCTGGTGGAAACGGTGCGGCAGAATAGTGGAAAAGCCCCAAGCGAGTTGATCCGGGCGATTCAGGATGCGGTGCAAAAATTCAGCATTGGCGAACAGTTTGATGATCTGACCTTGGTGGTGGCGCGGGGGCGTTAGCGTTTGTGGCTGGGGGACGTGTCGCCGCCGGAATCTTCGGAAAACAGCGCTTCCGATTCGCGATAGCTCTCGGAAAGGCTGGGGTCGACGGCATTGGAAACAAATTGAGTTTCCAGCTCCACAGGTTGCAGTGCGCCGCGTAGTTCAAGCATGGCCGCGATAATTCCGGCGAGCATGGAGAGCAAGCCAAGCACAAAGAACAAGGCCGCGAACAGCTCCGCGGCAGGAGCAAACCAAGAAACCGTCAAGCTGAGGCTGCAGATAATGAGAAGCGCCACGGTGGTCAGGAAAAACAACAGGGCCAGCCGGATCAGGCGCGCCCGGCGGGTTACCTGTTGCGTTTGCGTGCGCAGCACTTCGATGAGCCCGGACTGATCCGTGCCGCCGCTGCGCGCCAACTTTCCCTGCTCCTTCAGCATTTCCCGCTGGAAGGCCCGCAGGCGCGAGACTACGGCGGCCAGTCGCCCATAAAATGCAAGTGACAGCAATCCGCACGCGGAGATGATCACAACCGGAACCACGGAAATGCTGATCAGGGTTGGCCACGAAGGAGGCTTCACACGCGTCTCTCCCGTGGTCAGCATAACATTCGCAGGACAAATGAGGCGGCCACGAGTTCGGAGCGAGTTTCCTCAGTTACGGCAGGAATCTCAGGGCTTATTTGTTTTGCAGCGCGCTCAGCAGTGCCGCGCCGTTCGGGCTACCGAGGCCGGTGCACGCATCCCAGCCCGGGCCCGCGGAATAATCCCCGTTGCTTCCGGAAGTGATGTCGTGAAATGTGGCTTCGGCTTTTGCGGTGTAAAGCAGCGGGTTGGCGTAGCCGACATTTTTTCCCAGGGATTGATTTATGAGCGCGAGTAAGCCTGCCCACAAGGGAGCGACCGCGCTGGTTCCACCGATCACGGCCTGCTGGCCATTCACGATCACGTCGTAACCGGTCGCTGGATCCGCGTCTCCCGCGACGTCGGGCACGCCGCGACCGGCAGAGCCGGTGGGCGCTTTGGGAACGTTCGCGTTTTGCTGAAACGTGGGGAGCGCGAAAACCTGGCTGACGCCGCCGCCGGTTCCACCTTCGTTGGCAGCCAAATCGTTCCAGACCTTTTCGCTCTGAATGGTGGTGCCGGAGAGCGTCAGAGTTGTTCCTCCACACGCGAGAACATAAGGACTGGACGCTGGGAAGTCGACGGTAGGCGCGCCGTTCGCGCTGCCGTCGGTTGCGCCGTCGTCGCCGCACGCTACGATAACGGTGACGCCCAGGGTCGCGGCATCCTCGCAAGCGGAATTCAGGGCGTCGCGCGATTGCTCGGTCCAGGATGTTTCCGGGCCGCCCCAACTGATGGAAATGATCGACGGTTTGAGGTTGGCGTCATGGACTGCGGCGGTGATGGCGTCGATGAATCCTTGGTCGGTATTCGGCGCAAAATAGACGGCGAGCTGCGCGCCGGGTGCGACCGAACCGGCCACCTCGATGTCCAGTTCCACTTCGCCATCTGGCCCATTGGATTGGCCCGTAGGAGAGTTGCTGGCGCCGTCGACGGAAACGGCGGCGACTTTGGGAACTGAAATCCCGAGATTAGCGAAAAAGGAAGCGAGGTCGCTGGCGTCGAAACCGCCGCCCAATTCGATAATCGCGATGCACTGATTTGCTCCCGTGACGTTAGTGGGGAAATTGTACGCTTGGGCAACTTGGACGGGAGAATAAGAGGCGAATGCAGCGTACGAGGAAATGTTTGCGTTCCTGTTCAGGATGCGGAAATGCGCTTTGGCTTGTGGACGATTGTCCAAACCAAAGACGCCTTCGACGACGTTCGCCAGATCAGCAGGAATGGTGAGTGCACCGGTGCGATAGCGAAACGTACCCGAATCGTGCCGGCAATGGCGTAACTCCGCGCCGAAGGCGGCGTTGAACGTTTGAACTGAGCCGGTAAGCTTCACGGTTCGACTGGCGCGGTCTTCGCTGAGCACGCTTAAACCGTATTCCTTGGCAAAGGCGCGGATCTTGTTGATGTCGGCCGTGGAGGCGCCATGCAATTTCGCGAACTGTTCGCGAGTGAGGTATTTCCTTTTGTTGAGCGGACCGGCAATTGCTTGGTTGGCCGCAGGAGATTTTCCCGGCTTGGAGCCGCGCCGCAAAATGACACTTACTTCGATCTGCTGGTTTGGGTCGGCGGGCCCAGTGTCTTGCGCTCCCGGAACCGCTAGCCGGGCGCTGCCCTTGAGTTGTACCCGCTCCTGTCGCTTTAGCACGGAATGCCTCCACGAGGGGATGAAGCTGAGGCGCTGGGCGCAAAAAGTATAGCCCGAATCCGGTGGATCGCTTGAAAAAGACGGCAATCACCGGTGTTGGAGCGAGGTAGACGAACAGCGGATTTCCCTTTGACATGGGAAGCTGGAGAGCATAGAAAAGCAGGATACCTTTAGCGAGGAGCCGACCATGGTGAAGGATTTGTCGAGAAGGAAATTCCTGGAACAAGTGGGCGTGAGTGCCGCGGCGAGCGCGAGTTATTCCTGGCTGGGGGAATGGGCGGAAGCGCATCCGGCGAATCCGAACTCATTGCCGACACGCACTTTGGGGCGAACCGGCGCGCAAGTGTCGATTCTGGCGTTTGGCTGCGGCAGCCGTTTCCTGATGTATGACGATGAAGCGGAAGCGCTGGCGATTCTGAACCACGCAATTAACTCAGGCATCACGTATCTCGACACCGCGTACGCCTACGGCGACGGCAAAAGTGAGACGCGGGTCGGAAAAGTGATGGCGACGCGGCGCAAAGATGTCTGGCTGGCGACGAAAATACCCGATCGCACGCGTGAGGAGTTCCTGCGGCGGTTGGAAGGCAGCTTGACGCGTTTGCAGACCGATCATGTGGACCTGCTGCACATCCACAGCTTGGGGCGCGAAGAGGACTTGGCCAAAATCGAAGCGCCCGACGGCGCACTAAAAGGACTGCTGGAAGCACGCGAGCAAAAGATGGCGCGCGCCATCGGCATAACCAGCCACACGAGTGGGGAAGTGATGGCGCAGGCGATTCAGAAGCACGATCTGGATTGTGTGCAAATGGCATTGAACGCTTCGCAGAACGGCAGGTTTGAGGAACTGGCGCTGCCCGCGGCGCGTGCGAAGAATCTGGGCGTGATTGCGATGAAAGTGACGGGTCAGGAATATTTGCTGAAGAATGCGGATGGCAAGGTGGACATGGCGGAGTTGCTGCGCTATTCGATGAGCCTGCCGGTGACCACCGCGGTAGTGGGTATGCCCAAGAAGGAGATGTTGGACCAGAATATTCAGACGGCGCGAGCGTTCTCCGCTTTTCCAGAAAATGACATGGATCGCTTGCGGAAAACGCTGCAACCCTTGGGAGAACCGTTAGGGAAGCGGCTTTCTGGCCACTACGACGGGCCGACGGTGAAGCCACAATTGTTCTGGGTGTGAGTGGGCTGGGTTTCACTCCTCAAAGCTTACGCAGTGGGGGGGCGCCGCCCGGTCCTGATTGCTTAAGGGCGTCTACTTGCTCGTGCCTGTGACAATCAGTTCCAGGTCTGAATTCCCGCACATGCCATAAATGGTTCCGGGGGTGCAGGCTCCCGCCGTGTACTTGTAACATCCGGCTTTCCGGGCCACGACGGTAATGGGCCGGTCTGAGCCTCCCATAATTGTTCCGGAAGGGTCGAACGGTGACGAGTCGCCAAAATCGACCATAATACCCGTATTTTTGCCCGCGCCCTGCCAAGTAACGCTCGCGCCCGCCTTTATGCACAACGCGGTGTTCGCAGGGAAATTCGCGATATTGGGGGTGACGGACGCGCCGGATCCTCCTTCCGTGCGCTTCACTTCCAGAATGCACGCGGAAGCGTTAGCTCCGCACGTGTTTGCAGCAGTACAAAATTGTTCTGGATGTGAATTCGAGCAATAAGACGTTTTGTTTTTCTTGTCCTTCGCCACGGTGAGACCCGCGACTGCTAACAACAATAGCACTATTATGCTGCACACAATTGTTGGGAACGGTCTGCTTTTCATAATGACACCTCAGTTCAAATCAACATATCGTGCTTTCGAGGCCCAATACTCCGGACGTCGACTGAGAATCCGCCCAGACCTCTTCGTGTCTCAGTGGACGATTGGTGACAAGCCGGATTTTCCGACCATGGG
The DNA here is from genome assembly GCA_963776365.1 of Candidatus Acidiferrales bacterium. Lineage (GTDB taxonomy): Bacteria > Acidobacteriota > Terriglobia > Acidiferrales > UBA7541 > Acidiferrum. Next base: position 524,253 of record CAVZMQ010000003.1, read on the forward strand.
ACGTTTGAGGGATATTGTCAAAAGAAACAGGTCTCTCCGACGTCGAAATCGAGGACCAGTTTGAGCGGAGGATGTTCGGCAGCAACCCCGCACAACTGCGAACGCTCGCCGCATGGCTGCTCGAGAAAGAGGCCGAGGAAGAAGTTATGGAATCGACGGCCCAATATTGGAAACCAGTGTGGGAAGCGCTGGAAAGGTATTGGAAGCCGCTCCGCGAGAAGCGGGAAGGCGCAAGGCGCAGGTCCGGAACGTTGCATTTGGCGCAGGCGCAGTCCAATCGCGGCGACGGGGACGCTCGAGGGATTTCCCCGACGCCGAACGCCTGGTGAAGCGGCTGGTGGCCCGGGAATTGATTTTGAGCTTTGTGCCCGATGCCGAGCAACGTCTGTGGCGGACAGTTACGCACAAGAAGTATCAGTTGAGGTGCGATCGGGTACGGCTGCAGAACCAAATGGAGTCTCTGCTGGAAGAGGCCCATAGGAAGCTCCGGCTTCTCAAAAAGGGACCGGGTGGTGTGGCAGGGTGGGCGGGCGACCGCTGCCCCTATGCCGATTTGCGGAGCTTCGCGGTTGAAAGTTCAAAGCGCAAGACCAGAGGCGCAAAGCAGCGCTGACAAGGAAGAATCTCTCGCCTCCGCGTGCGCTGAGGGTAAGCGAAACGACACAAGTTTGGTTGTCATGCATCCGCGTAAGGGAAGAACGAGGGTCTTGACCTTTGCAAAAAAGCCCGGGGTAGGCTACCGTCAGGGCCGTGCGGCACGGCCGGTGGAATAAAAAGGAGAAGTCTTTCGCGCTGAATTGGCATCAAAGAAATAGACCAGACAAGTTCGCGTACGGCAGAAAAGAGCAAAAACCTGTGTATATCTCGCAGATTGTTCAAGCGTGGGGGAAAATCTTGAAGGGTGAGGAACCCTCGCTATCGATCGAGATCACCAAGGAATGCCCGTTGAAGTGCCCGGGGTGTTACGCGTACGAGCCCGACCATCTGGGAGGCGGACAAGCCCTGCGGGACCTGAGCGATCGCAGAGGGCAGGCGCTGGTAGATGGGGTGCTGGAGGTAGTGGACCGGCTGAAACCTTTGCACCTGTCGATCGTGGGCGGCGACCCGCTGGTGCGCTACCGCGAGTTGGAATTGATGCTTCCGCCGCTGATGGAGCGGGGCGTGCACGTGCAAATCGTGACCAGCGCCTTCCGTACGCTGGGTCCGACATGGCCAAGCCTGGAGCGGCTGTATATCGCCGTATCGATCGACGGGTTACAGCCGGAACACGACGCGCGGCGGGCGCCCGCGACGTACCAGCGGATTTTGAAAAACATTGTGGGGCAAAGGGTGACCATTCATTGCACGGTCACCGGGCAAATGATGAAGCGGTCAGGATACCTGGGAGAATTCCTGGAATTCTGGACACCACGGCCGGAGATCAAAAAAGTATGGTTCAGCATGTTCACGCCACAGGTGGGAGAACGGCTGCCGGAAATGCTGAGCCCGGAAGAGCGGAACCGGGCGATCGAGGAACTGGTGCAGTTGCGAAAGCAATATCCAAAGCTGGACATGTCCGAGCCAGTGATCCGGCAGTTTGCGAGTCCACCGCACCGGCCAGAGGAGTGTGTGTTCGCACTGACGACGCAGACCCTTTCCGCGGATCTGGAGACAAAGATTACGCCTTGCCAGTTTGGGGGTACTCCGGATTGCGCATCATGCGGCTGCGTGGCGTCGATGGCGTTGGCCTCCATAGCGGCTTATAAGTTGGGCGGAATCCTGCCGGTGGGAGCGATCTTCAAAGCGTCCGTTAAGATCGGCCAAAGTAGAGCGAGGTACAGGGGGAAGTCTGGAGGAAGCTCGAAAAGCAATCCGCTGAAAATACTGGAGGTGGAGGAAGTGGGTTGCGGATTGGAACAGCGGGCGAAATCGGCCAAGGTTTAGCGCTTGGAGCAGTAAGTTAGAAGTATTAAGTTTTAAATTCAAAAGAAGAAAACGGGTCCCTCGCTGCGCTCTGGATGACATTTGTTGTCGAGACCGACCCAAGACCCATCCTCGAAAAGCGAGGGTGAGGCACCCAAACAAAAAAAGAAAGCGAACACGAGGACAGGGGTTCCGAGGGTGCGCGGACGACTTGCGCGGTGGTAGCTAAATTGTGCGGCGGAATCACCGCTAATTCGAGGTTGTGATCATGGAAAGGTCGGAGTTGGCTGATTCGGGCATGGGACTGCGTTGTTGGGGATGCGAGGCGTCGGCGGCGAGGGTGGAATTGGCCTGCTCGCGCTGAGCGCGGGATAAATGGTGGGAAACGGGTTTGAGACGTGACGCGGCGAATTTGTCTCCTGCGGCGGTTGCGCGGGAATACCAGAGATAGGCGGCGACGTAATCCTGGGGAATGCCGAAGCCCTGCTCGCAGAGGTAAGCGTAGTTGCTGGCGGCGTGGGCCAAGCCCTGCTCAGCGGCGAGGCGGGACCAGTGAGCAGCTTCGGTGTAGTTCACCGGCATACCGTTCCCTTGGAAATAGAAGAGAGCGAGATTGGCTTCTGCCGGGGCCAAGCCTTGTTCAGCGGCGGCGCGGAACCATTCGGCCGCTTTGGTGAGGTCGCGCTGCGTGCCAGTACCCTGATAGTAGAAGGTGGCGAGATTGTATTGACCAATCGGGTTGCCATGGACGGCGGAAGCCCGGTAGGACTCGAAGGCGAGGGTGAGGTCTTGGGGAACCCCGTGTCCCGTGTGATAGAGGGTGCCGAGGTTATTTTCGGCGGGAGCGTAGCCTTGTTGGGCAGCGGCTCGATAAAACTCGGCGGCCTGGGAGTAGTCCTGTGCCACGCCGCGCCCGCGTTCGAAGAGATGCCCCAGCAGGAACTGGGCAGGAGCATAGTGCTGGGCGGCGGCGGCCTGAAGCCAGCGGGCCGCGGAGACGTAGTCCGCGTCGGGGCGCTCGATTGGGTTTGTAAAGATCAAGGAATAACCAAGCTTGTATAGAGCCGAGGGATCTGCTGGCGCGTTGCTGCGGGTAGGGTCAGCAACAGAGGTAGATTCCTGGGGATGCGCGGGCGGAGAGAAGAGCAGGAGTAAGGTGGCGAAGAGTAAGCAAGGAAGTGACAGGCGTGGAGAGAAGGAGCGAGAGGCATGGCGCATAGTGGCCTCCTTGAGCAGGAGAATTGAAGTCCTCGTGATCGGGCAGCGAAGGCGTTAGCCAGACTGCTACGGACGAGGAACGGAGGCACACTACGGAGTCTGCGTGAACAACTGGGAGGCGACGCGGCAATGAATGCCGGACGAGCACAGCCCTGCGAGGCACGCCCAAACGTAATGCCCTACTGGGACCACCGCTAGACCACTGCGCTCGCCAATGGCGATACGGGATAGACGAATGGTAGTGAGGAAAAGTTCGGTCGAATAGGAAAAATAGACAAAAGCCTGTAATTGGAAGCTAGTAGCCGGCGCGGCGAACTACGTGCCCAGTGGGAGCATAGCGGATTCGGCACAGGGGGTATCGGAGCGCCTAGACCTGTGCTGAGATGAAGGTATGTACCAGACAAGACAGGCCGAGCGGCGGCGCAGCCGACGGGTCAAAATGAAACAGGGATTGAGGGTGCGTCCCTCGAGCCCGACAGACGCGGCGTTTGAGGAGATCGGTATCACCACAAACGTATCGCAGGATGGCGTGTATTTTCTTACGCAGCGCAGTAACTACTACGAGGGAATGCGGCTGTTTGTGACCGTGCCGTATCATTCACCGTCCAGTCCGCAGAATTATGATTACCTCGGGCAGATCGCGCGAATCGACGATGTGGGAAATGGGCAGCGGGGCATAGCCGTGCGGCTGCTGTCTGCAGCGAACAAGACCTTTCGCTAAATTGAGAAGGGCAACGGGAGCGCGTGCCGTGGTGCCGGTGTGCGCGGCGTAGATTACTTTTCGATTTCCTCGATGGGATGAATTTCCCACCAATGCGCGCCGACCCCGGCGTCGTAGCGGGTAATGCCTTTCACGTTGACGGGATGGCCCACTTGCGGGACGTCGCAGGGTAGCTTGGGGATGCACTTGGCGACGATGCAGCGGCCACGATCCATACCTTCGATCTTGGGATTTTCGCAGATACGGATGTCGGTGTCGCCGCTATCTTCTTTGCTGATTTGCGTGACAAAGCCGCCAAGGGTGACGCGGGTGGACATTTTTTCGGACCAGCGATTGGGGTCTTCGGCGACGAGTTCGGTGATGGTGAATTCGGCATAAAGCTTTCTGGGTGGCTCAGCTGGCTTGGGCGCTGGCGCTGCGGTCTTGGTTGTTGCTGTGGTCCTTTTCGACACGGGCTTGGGCTGCACGCCCTGCGCGGCACAGAGCGCGGGTAGAAGCAGAAGAGTAGCCGGGAGGATGGCAAGGGTTGGTTTCATTTTGCTCCTCGCGAGAAGAAGTTATGCGGACGAAAACCATAATACGGGGCGGTCGGGAGCAGCGCAGCAGGTTGTAGGAAAGCTGTGGCCCAAAGTTACACCTGAACTTGAGGACAGGTGGAGGTGGCATTGCGGCAAGACGAGTTACGTCATTGAACCAGAGACCATCGCGCTGACTCCGAAGAGCACAATCGGAATGGTCCAACGATCGAGAGAACCTTCCCAGAGGTGATAGGCGTGCCCAGCAGGCCGACGACGATAAAGAGCCAACCAAGGACCGTGACCTGGAAGGGACGCTGGATGGAGTAGAGATTCGTCACGAAAGCAAATCAGTTTAGCGCAAGTTCGAAGCTCCACGCCTAGTGGAACGAACCACCTCAAGACTACATGACCCTTCGCGCCGTAACGGGGCGGAAGATCGATTCGTTTGTCAGCGTTGCAGCGCTGCGTTATCCTGCTGATGAAATTCTGGATTTGGAGGCATTATGACCCAATCCTTTCCTACCCTGTATCCGTTGCTGGTGATGATCGTATTGGCCACTCTGGCGATTGGCTTGCCGCTGGTTGTGGTATTGGCGATCCGCTTTCTATTGGACCGCAGCTTGAATCTGGGGCGTTCGAAAGAGCTAGAAAAGCTGATCTGGCAGTTGCACCGGATCGCGAGCGCCATGGAGCACCAGATGAACTTGTCATTTCCTCCGGTGCAGCCGGGTACGGAAGAGCCGCGGGACCTCGCCTATCTGAAGCAGGTTACTACTCAGGCGGCTGCTAGCCCGACGGCTACGACTGGCAAAGTCGCGGCTGCCGCTGCGAGCGCTTCGCAGCCTGCTGTCCAACAAGCCGGGACTTCGGCGCCCGCCGAGGACTCCGACACTTTGCCGCCGCTGCAACGACGTGAGCCTACGGTCGAAGTGCCGCGAGCGGGCGTCAATTCCATGTTCGATCTGTAGCGCAATTCATTCAGGCCTCAGAGCCACTCATTGGGATATTCATTTTTTGTACGGTCCAGCACTGCTGGACCCAGCTTGGCGAATTCATCGTATTTCGCGGGCTGGTGACGCCGCGAATTGTTCAATGGTGCGCACTCGGGGCGCAGGAATCCTGCGCCCGTACAAAGAACGTTGCCCGCAAGAAGTTTTGCTGAACGAGCATCACCGCATTGGTTTTCCTGTGTAACCTCATTCTGCGGAGCGGGCATCCAACACTGCGGCAACTGGTGCTTGGCAAGTGTGTGTGCCCGAGATCGAAATGCTCAGGGCATGGGTCTGATTTAGAAGGGGGATTTATGAAAGCGATTCAGATCAATCAGTATGGCGGCGAAGAGCAACTGAAGATGGTGGATGTACCGCAACCGCAGGCAGGAAATGGGCAAATCGTTGTGCGCATTCTGGCTACGTCTTTCAATCCCATCGATTCCAAGAGGGCTTCGGGAAACATGCGGCAGGTCTTCCCGTTGCAATTTCCTTTTGTGCCGGGCGGGGACTTCTCCGGGGTTGTAGATTCGGTGGGCCAAGGCGTGACCGGACTCCGGGTTGGCGATGAAGTGTTCGGATATTCGATGGCGGGAGGAACGTACGCGGAGTACCTCGCAATTGACACAAGCAAAGTGGCGATGAAACCGAAGACGCTGAATCATATCGAAGCAGCAGCGGTAGCCTTGGTGGCGCAGACAGCTTTTCAGATGGTGGACCGTGCGGGCGTGCAAAAAGGGCAGACTGTTTTGATCCAAGGAGCTGGTGGCGCGGTGGGGGGCATTGCCGTGCAGGTGGCGCACCGGCGAGGTGCGAAAGTGATTGGAACCGCGGCAGCGAGCAGTGTGAATCGAGTGAAGGACTACGGCGCGGACCAGGTGATCGACTACACGGCAGGCCCATTTGAGAAAAGTGTGAAGGATGTAGATGTGGTGCTGGACGCCGTGGGCGGAGACGTGCTGCAGAGGTCGTTTGGCGTGCTGAAGCCTGGGGGAGTGCTGGTGTCAGTCACCCAGCCACCTTCGGAGGAAGAGGCAGCCAAGCACAGGGTGAAAGCGAGCATGGTGCTGACGGAGGTTACGCCGGAGAACTTGAAAACGGTGGCGCGGTTGGTGGACGCAGGCGAAATCAAACCGTTTGTGGGAAAGGTGTACCCACTTAGCGAAGTAGCCAAAGGGTGGCAAGACAGCCGCAGCCAGCGGGTTGAAGGAAAAATCGTGTTCAAGGTGGCGGAAGGCGCGCAACAAGGTGCGGAGAAGCGTGGCGCATCAGGGGCAAGCCGGTCCGCGAGTGCGTCAGAACCAGGTGCGCGATGAGCCTGCAGGAAAAGCTGGATGAATTTAAAGCGAAGTTCGAGTCCGGCGGGCCACCGGCCAACGTGTCTAAAGCAGTTGTGGAGACAATGCACCGGGCGACGGAAGAGCTGCGTCAGTCTGGCTTGGCCGAACGCGCGCTGAAGGTAGGGGCGCGTGCACCGGCCTTCCAGTTGAACAACCAGGATGGAAAGGGGATTTCTTCTGCGGAACTGCTGGCAAAAGGCCCACTGGTTATCACATTTTTCCGAGGACACTGGTGACCGTATTGCATGATGGAGCTGGAGGCTCTACAAACGGCTCTACCGGACATACAGCGATCGGGAGCCACCCTGATCGCTATCACTCCGGAATTGGAGAAGTACGGGCGCTCGGTGCACCGCCGGCTAAATTTGGATTTCGATGTCTTGACGGACTCCAGGTTGAAGGTGGCCGGTCAGTTTGGATTGGTATTTACGTTACCCGATTACCTCAAGACGCTATATGCACAATTTGGAAGTAAGTTGGATGAGTTCAACGCCGAAGACGCGTTCCGCTTGCCGATGCCTGCGCGCTACGTGATTGACCAACAAGGTGTGATTCGCAGCGCCGATGTGAATCCTGATTACACCATACGACCCGACCCCAGCGAGACTGTACGGGTGCTCGAGGGCCTGAGGAAGACTACCGACAAGCGCTGGTGAGCTGGCTGTGCACGGTTAAGAGCTGCTCAATTTCTGATGGTCAGGACCGGGCAGTGCGCACCGCAGACGATTCTATAGGCGAACGCCCAAGGCATATGAGATTCGGCTTCGATGTGCGCGTGGTGCTTCAAACCCAGAATGATGAGATCGGCATTCAATTCGTGGGAGGCCAGCAGGATTTGTTCGGCCGGGTTTCCGAACTTGAGCATGAATTCAGGTCGAGGCACCGGGGCGTAGCGCTGGATCAGTTCTTCGAAGCGTCGTTGACTGCCGAGCCGGGCTTCCTCCCTCATTTGCAGAAGATCGCCGGTACGCGACCAGTGAAAACCCTCGGGGACTGGCGCCGGGGAAAGAACGTGGAGCACAACGAGTTTTGCTCCGAAATGGTTGGCGAAGGAGAGAGCGTAAGGTAGAGCATGCGAGGAGGCTGGACCGAAATCCGTGGCGAACAGTAAGGGGCGAACCGCTTCGGTTTTGTCGACCAAGGAATCCTTATAAGAACCTGGGCCTACGGTTACGACCAGACAATCGGCATGACGGAAAATCTGCTCCGCGACGGAACCGAGTAGCAACTTCCCCAGGGTTCCTCTTCCGTGAGTGCCGATGACGACCGCGTCAATCTGCTTTTGTTTGATGACCAGGCCCAATTGTTCCCAGACATTTCCCTCGCGGACAATAAGCTCATAATCAAGACCGGCGAGCGAGCCACTCCTGAGCAGCTCCTGTTCCAGCTCCTGTGCATCTCTGCAAGTTTTTTCCGCGGCTAATTGCAAGGCGCCGGGTCCTGCGATGGTGTAGCCGATATGGGAGACCACATGCGCGAGATAGAACTTCGCTCCGTAGTGCCGGGCAATCGCGAGGGCATGGCGCAGGGGTGTTTGAGAGGCCTTGGAGAAATCGAATGCTACCAGAACGTTTTTTATTTGGACCGCGGTTGCCACGTAGGTAGACGGCATGGGCGACTCCTTCCGACACAAGAGTGGCACCCGGGTCAGCGGAACGCTGTGACCTGTGACATTGGCCTGATTCTTCGAATTGCACCGGAGGGCAAAAGCGCGATGGCGGGGGTAGCGCGCAGAGCGAACGTGCGATATTCTGAGACGTAAAGATTTTGTAAAGATTTCCTGAGCAGGACGTCCCCCAAATTCGAGAAGAGCTATGAGCGACACACCCATTATTGCGCCTGGATCAAATGCGGCTGGCGCGGGAAACAAACCGGCGCGCCCCACGTGGAAGCCGGCGGGCAAAGTACATGCCGGGGAGCAGCCGTTCCATTACCCGCTGAAACGGGAGTTTGTGGAGCCGGACTGGCGGCGTTTGCCTGGATATAAGGGCGTCAGCAAAGAAGAGTGGGAGACCGCGCTATGGCAGCGGCGGCACACGGTAAAGAACCTGGCGGAGTTGAAGCAGGTATTTGGGGAGCTTATACCGGAAACGCTGGTGGCCAGCATGGAGCGCGACATCAAAGAGCGCGCGACCATGTCCATGCTGATCCCTCCGCACATGTTGAATACCATGGACGAAAAGGATCTGTGGAACGATCCGGTGCGGCGGTACATGCTGCCCGCGTTCGACGATCGTCATCCGGAATGGCCAAGCCACCCGAAGGCGAGCCGGGACTCCTTGCACGAAGCGGATATGTGGGCGGTGGAGGGGTTGACGCATCGTTATCCGACGAAAGTGCTGGCGGAGTTGTTGTCAACATGCCCGCAGTACTGCGGGCACTGTACGCGCATGGACCTGGTCGGAAATGACGTGCCGCAGGTGGTGAAACTCAAATTCCAGATACCACAGCGGGACCGCTACCAGCAGATGCTGGAGTATCTGCGGGTGACGCCATCGGTGCGCGACGTGGTGGTGAGCGGCGGTGACATAGCCAATACGCCAATTGGGACGCTGGAAGAGTTTTGTTCGAGGTTGATGGACATCCCCAACATTAAGGACATTCGCCTGGCAACCAAGGGGCTGATTGCCATTCCGCAGCATTTTTTGCAGAGCGAAGTGCTGGCGGGATTGGAGCGATTGGCGAAGAAAGCGCGCGAGCGCGGCGTGGACATCGCGGTGCATACGCACGTGAACAATGCGCGGCAGGTGACTCCGCTGGTACGGAAGGCAGTGCAAAGGTTGCTGGATATGGGCTATCGCGATGTGCGCAATCAAGGCGTGCTGCTGCGCGGTGTGAATGCCAGCGCGAGCGAGTTGCTGGAATTGTGCTTCACGCTGCTGGATCACGGGAAGATCATGCCGTACTACTTCTATCAATGCGACATGATTCCCAACGCGGAGCATTGGCGGCTGGCCATTTACGAAGTGCAGAAACTGCAGCACGACATCATGGGTTATTTGCCGGGCTTCGCCACGCCGCGTTTGATTTGCGACGTGCCGTTTGTGGGCAAGCGCTGGGTACACCAGGTGAAGGAGTACGACCGCCAGCTGGGTATTTCTTACTGGACGAAAAACTATCGTACCGGTATTGAGGCGGACGATCCGGAAGCATTGAGCCGTCGGTATGAATATTTCGATCCGGTGTACACGCTGCCGCAACTGGGCCAGGATTTCTGGCGCGACAGGACCGTACAACAAACTTTATCGAAGTAGCCTTCGAATCGCCGACAAGGCGCTTACACCCCCAGTCAAATTAGCTTGCGAACATAGCAAGAGCCACGGGATGCTGAGGCGTGCCTGCGGTGGCGCTATCAAAAGTTCCGCAATTGCCGTCCTGTGTTGCACGGTTTACTATACTTCACACACGGGCAGCTGCAGGCACTAGCAACAATACCGGAAGACAATGATGGTCCCCCAAGCGGTCAACTCGGCCGGCCGTAGCACACTACAAACCTTGGCTCGCCTGTTCACATGTTTAATTCTTGCTTGGACCCTTAGCGCTTTTGCTTCGGGCAAAGAATCGCCGGTTCCCAAGACTTCCGAGGCGGTCCACCCGCAACGAAAAAACGTGCTTGTCCTGCTCCCCGAAAACATCGGGTTTGAAGGACAGATGGCATTTTTCCAGGCGCTGAAAGCGGGGTTGGTACTTCCTGGGACGGTCGAGTTGTATACGGAGTCGGTCGACTTAGTGCGATTAAAAGACCCGGGAAGCGCTGACGAACTGGAAAAGATTTACCGGGCGAAATATAAGCACCTAAAGTTGGATCTGGTGATCGTCGGGCAACGCCCGCTATTGGAATTCCTGGTTAGGCGCAAGCAGCGGTTATTCCATGGCGTGCCCGTCTTGTTTGGGATGATACCCAAAGACATGCCGCGTCCGGCGGAGCGGTATCCGGGAGTCACCGGTAGCGTGACGGCGCTGGATTATGGCAGGACGGTAGAGCTGGCGTTGGCGCTGCAGCCGAATACCAAGCGGGTAATTCTGATTTCCGGGGCGTCACCTAGAGATAAGTGGCTGGCGTGGATTGCCCGACAACAGTTCCAGAAGCTAGTGGGCCGAGTGGGATTTGCCTATTGGGAGGCGCTAACACCCGCGGAGGTCGGAGAGCAATTCAAGAAGCTATCAAGCACGGACGTGATCTTTTACTTAGCGGAATCGGAGGATCATGAGGGCCGTACGTACGCGGCTGGGCAGTTTCTGGACTTGGTTGCGCCGCACGCCAATGTGCCGATTTACGGCAGCATGACGCAACAGCTGGGACATGGCGTGATTGGCGGCGACCTGTATGACAACGTTGGCGAAGCGTCGGTAATTGCTGAGCAGGGGAGAGAGGTGCTCGCAGGGAAAAGTCCCGACGAAATTCCGATCGCCGAGGTGACTATGAGCCCGGCAGTGGATTCGAGAGAATTGGGCAGATTTCGAATCCCGCTGTCGAGAGTCCCCACGGGCACGGACGTGCGATTCCGTGAACCGACACTGTGGGAAAAGCACAAATACGGAATCGTAGCGGTAATTACCTTTATCACGCTGGAGACCGCACTGATCTTCCTGCTATGCATCGAGATCCGGCGAAAGAATAGAGCGCGTCGCATGGTCGAGCGGAGATTCGCGGCGGAACGGGTGCTCACGGAATACTCCGAAAAGCTGACCCACGGTGCCCCCGAGGACTTGGAAGAACAAATCCAGCAAGGTTTGGCGGCGATCCGAGCGGCCAAAGAATTGGATTGGGCGCTTTGGTTTATGGTTGAGCCGAAAAGCAACGAAATCCAGCAAAGCTTTTTAAGCCAGGAACAACCGAGTGCCGGAACGGGCGCGCTGCGCATTGGCGAGCATACGCCGTGGATGATGGAACAGGTCGAAAGTAGCCGGGTCATGGCGGTTTCCAACGTGGCCCAATTGCCGGAGCGCGCGACTGAAGACCGGAGCTACCTAGAGTCCTTAGGTGTGGCGTCGATACTCATGCTGCCGTCGAACTCGAACGGAGGGGCGAGAAGTGCGCTGGTACTGGCGAGTCGCGAACGCGGGAAAGAGTGGCCGAACGCGTTGGTAGCCCGGTTGACGACATTAGGGAACCTGTTCGGGTCAACACTGCACCGGCGCAGAGCAGAAGTGGAACTGAAGGACAAAAAAGAATGGCTGGAAATGGCGCTGGAGGCGTCAAAGACCGCGCTGTGGGATCTGGACATCGTGAGCGGAAAAGTGCGATGGTCGCAAAGGGACGATTCCTTGCTAGGGAAGACTCCGGTGGAGCTGGAGCTATCCTGGGAAAAATTTCTGGAGCGGGTTCCGGAAGAGGATCGCGACGATTTGTACGGAAAAACCATCGCCATGTTAGAGAACCGCGAAGGAAACGACACGTTCCTGACCGAGTGGAGGTATCACGAGGCAAACGGCACCGAGAAATGGGTGCTCTTTCGAGGGAAGGTGTACCGCGACACGCGCGGCAGACCTTTGCGATTGCGGGGAGTAAACGTCGACATCACGGAGCTAAAGCAAGCGAAATTGGAATTGGTGGAATTGACGGAGCGGCTGATCCAGGCTCAGGAGAGTGAGAGACAGCGGTTGGCTCGGGAACTGCACGACGACATCGGCCAACGACTTTCGCTGCTAATTATTGGGTTGGACCGCCTGCGGCACGGGCTGCCTGCTGGGATGCGGGTGCCCCGGGAAGAATTGACAAACTCGCTGGAAGAAGCCAGCCAACTGGCGAGGGATATCCATGGGCTGTCGCACCAATTGCATTCGTCGAAGTTGAAGCACCTGGGACTGAAGTCCGCGCTTCGGGAATTGTGTGTGCAAGTGGCGAAGCAGCATGGAGTGGAGGTAAACCTCCATGCCGGCGCGATTCCTGGGGAGATTTCCGAGGAGCGCGCGTTGTGCTTGTATCGCGTAGCGCAGGAAGCCTTGAATAATGCGGTCAAACATAGAAGCCACCATGCGCCCGGTGTAGGCCTGGCCAGTATGCGTGAACGCATTCGTATGGCTCTGGGGAAGTTTCACTTAGTGTCCAAGCCGGGAGAAGGAACGGAGATTGTCACGCAAGTGGCAATGAAGCAGGTGGCGAAACACGCCAGTGCCGATTGAAGATGAGCGCGCTCAGGACTGATTGACGAGCTTCTGCTTCATGGCAAAGCGCAGTAACTCGGAATTATTTTCCAAGCCAAAGTCCTGCATGATGCGGTACTTGTGGAAGGCTACGGTGCGGGTGGCTACGTTCAAAATGGCCGCGGCCTCCTTCATAGTGTGTCCTTCAGCGAGCAGTTGCAAAACCTCGCGCTGGCGAGGGGTGAGCGTGCGGCCGGCTTCGGAACGCGAGTCGCGTGTGGCGAGTTCGGCGACGGCATCGCGCAGCGCTGGTGTAATGTATTTCTCTCCCCGGAGAACCAAGCGGACTGCCTTCAGGAGCTCACTGCCCGCGGATTTTTTGAGCAGGTACCCGGAAGCCCATTTGTCCATGGTCTCAGAAGCAATCTCAGGATCCTCGTTCATGGTGAGGACGATGATTTTAATCTTAGGGAAAGCCTGCTTGAGTTGGGTACTGGCGTCCAATCCGTTCAACAGAGGCATGTTTAGGTCCACGAGGACGAGATCGGGCGAGACTTGTGGAGCGACACGTAGTAAAGCCCGGCCATCCGGGACAGTGGCGACGACCTCACATTCGGGTTCGAGCAGGCGCTTAAAGGCTTCCGCCACCAGGGTGTGATCATCGGCGATCAAAACTCGAGCTTTGGCCACTCCGGTCTCCGTGAGAAGCAACCGTTAATCGTATTGCAATTTAGCTAGAAAGCATAGGGTGCCGGGAGGAAATGGAGGGAATGGGGTTTCAGGACTGACAAGCAGATTAAAATAGGCTGAACAACGTGCCAACTATCGAGCAGCCCTTACGGCCTAGAAATTCTCCGCCCAAGAATTTCTAGAGCACTCCCGCCCCGTTCAGAAAACGAAACGATTCTGCGAACCGTCAAGACTGCTCGAAAGTGGGCACACAGAGAAACGGCTCCACAATCGGTGACCCAGAGAATGGCGGAGAAAGGGGAAGGGGGGAACTGTCAATATTTACAGTTTCTTGCTGGGGAGGTGATGGGCAGCGAGAATCCCGAAAATTCGCAAAATCGTGGTTCCAGGGCGAGGCTGCAAGTTTTGTTGCGCATATATTCAATCGGTTAAACACTAGGCTTTCGCGGGAGAGTGCGAGACGATGAAGGAGCATCGGATGGGGGCTCGCTCACGGATTTTGTTGGCTGATGATCCGCTTGCCATGCTTGTGAATACCTCGGATATCCTGAAGAACAGTGCGACATTGTGGCTTCGGTGACGGGCGCGGCCGTGCGGCGGTGGACGCGGTGTGCGAGCTACCGCCGGACCTGGTGGTCTAAGGCATTGTCATGCCGGAGTTGGATGGTCTGGATGCCGCGAAAGAGATGAACCGTCGCGGGTCAACCGCAAAGGTAGTCTTTCTGACGGTCCAGGAAGATGAGGGGTATGTGGCCGCAGCGCTGGACTGCGGGGGACTGGCGTATGTACTAAAATCGCGGATGTATTCGGATTTGCCGCTGGCCATTAAGGGGGCGCTGCGAGGCGGAGTGTTCATTTCGCCGCGCGCAATTTGAGGCAGCGCGCCGCAAAAAGCTCTAATCGGAGACCGGTCGGAAGCAAGTATTCCCGTTTGGAGCAGGCTTCACAGTTATACTGGCGCTAGGGGGGCGACTTAACCCGGTGCCAGCGCAGAAGACCACGAATCCCATCCACCTTCTTTCCGAAAAATTCGCGCAACTTTATGGGACCGACGCGCTGGTGGTGCAGGCACCGGGAAGAGTGAATCTGATCGGGGAACACACGGACTACAACGACGGATTCGTGTTGCCCGCAGCAATACAACTGCACACGATCGTCGGGATAGCAAAGCGGCGCGACGGCCGCCTGGTGGTGTTCTCTGAGAATTACCAGGAGCAGGTGGAATTTGCGGTGCGAGACCTGCCGGGCGAACGGCGGCGGCATCATTGGAGTGACTACGTCGTTGGAGTGGCGCGCAACCTGCGCGAACAAGGGGTGGAACTGCCGGGCGCGAGTCTGCTGGTGAAGGGGAATGTCCCGGAAGGCGCGGGATTGAGTTCCTCGGCGTCGTTGGAGGTGGCGGTGTGCCAGGCGCTGGTGGAGATTTCCGGGCAGAAAATGGATGGCGCGGGGATGGCGCGGTTGTGCCAGCGCGCTGAAAACGAGTTCGTCGGAGCGCGGTGCGGAATCATGGATCAATTCGTTTCCGTACACGGCCGAAAGGATCATGCGCTGTTGCTCGATTGCCGGTCGCTGGCGTACCGTTATAAGCCCATTCCAGAAGAAGTGCGATTGGTCATCTGCAACACCATGGTGCGTCACAGCCTGGCGGGAGGGGAGTACAATCGCCGGCGGCAGGAATGCGAAACAGCAGCGAAGTTTTTTACCGGCGTAGTGTCCGGCGTGAGGGCCTTGCGTGATGTTTCTGTGCATGATTTCGAGAAGCATGGCGCGGAGCTGTCGGAGACGATTCGAAAGCGCGCGCGGCACGTGATTGCGGAGGATGCGCGGGTGATCGAGGCAGCTGAGGCCTTGGCGGATCACCAGATGGTACGGTTCGGCGAACTGATGGGCGAATCGCATGTAAGTTTGCGTGATGACTTTCAGGTGAGCTGCCGAGAACTGGATACCATGGTGGAGCTCGCCGGGACGATCGATGGGGTGTACGGGGCGCGGATGACCGGAGGCGGATTTGGTGGCTGTACGATCAACCTGGTGCGAGCCGAAACTGTCGAAGCATTCGGTCTAAAAATGTCGGAGGGTTACGAGAGGGCTACGGGGTTAAAGCCCAACATCTATATAGGCACGGCGGCTGAGGGCGTGAGGCGGATGGTATGAGGGTGCTGGTTACAGGCGGAGCGGGCTACATTGGCAGTGTGGTGGCAGAACAGCTTAAGCAAGCCGGGCATCAAGTAACAGTGATCGACAATTTGAGCCATGGATATCGCCAGGCAGTACCGAAGGGCGCAGAGTTGGTTGTCGGCGATCTGGGCGAGAAGGAAGACCTGAAGTCGTTATTTCGCCGCGGCCGGTTCGAAGCGGTGTTGCACTTCGCCGCATTTATCGAAGCCGGCGAATCGATGAAAGTCCCGGGGAAGTTTTTTCGAAATAACACCGCGAACGCGCTGACGGTGCTGGAAACGATGTTGGAGACCGGTGTGAGCCGGTTCGTGTTTTCGTCAACCGCGGCATTGTATGGGAATCCCGTGAGGGCGCCAATTGAGGAAGACGACGGGCTGCAGCCCACCAATGTGTATGGGGAATCGAAGCTGCTGGTAGAGCGGATGCTGGAGTGGTTCAACCGTATCCACGGGATGCGCTACGCGAGTTTGCGCTATTTCAATGCGGCGGGGGCTTCGGCGCCGGACCACGGAGAAGCGCACCAGCCCGAAACGCATTTGGTGCCGAGGGTGATGAATGTGGCGTTAGGGCGACTGAAAGAAGTGAACATTTTTGGCACGGATTATCCGACGGCGGATGGCACGTGCGTGCGCGATTATATCCACGTGAGCGATTTGGCGGAGGCGCACCTGCTGGCGCTGGATGCGCTGGAGCGCAGCGGGCGGCTGATCTACAACCTGGGCAATGGCCAGGGATTTTCAGTGCGCGAAGTGATTGAGGGTGTGCGACGGGTAACCGGATGCGGGATACCAGTGGTGGAATCGCCGCGACGGGAAGGCGACCCGGCGGTGCTGATCGCCAGTTCCGAGAAAATTCGGCGAGAATTGGGGTGGAAGCCGAAGTATCCGGAGCTGGAAGGGATACTGAAAAGTGCATGGGCCTGGCATAAGAATTTTCCGGATGGATATGCCACCAACCAGGAAAAATCGAGAGATGGCGCGAGCTGAGCGGTGTCAAGCAAGTGGCGGGGAAACCAATGGGGCATTTTGATCCGGGGACTCACCCGCACCGGCGATGGAATCCGCTGACGCGCGAGTGGGTGCTGGTTTCGCCGCAACGAACGCAACGGCCGTGGCAGGGGCAGGTTGAGCCTACACCTTCGGAAACCTCACTAGCGTACGATCCGCAGTGTTACCTGTGCCCGGGAAATTCACGCGCGGGCGGAGCACAGAACCAGCAATACACAAGCACTTTTGTGTTCGAAAACGATTTCGCCGCGCTGCGGCCGGACACTCCTTCGGGAGAAGTACGCAAGGGAGAACTGCTGCTCGCTGAGAGCGAAGTAGGTCAGTGCCGGGTAGTGTGCTTCACGCCGCGGCACGATCTGACGCTGGCGCGAATGAGTGTCGGTGATATTCGAAAAGTGGTGGAGACGTGGTGCGCGGAAACCGCGGAGCTGGGCGCGGAGCCGAAGGTGCAGGCGGTACAAATTTTCGAAAACCGTGGGGCCATGATGGGTTGCAGCAACCCACACCCACACGGGCAGATCTGGGCGAACGAAAGTGTGCCGGACGAATTGGCGCGCGAGGGCAAGACGCAGAAGGAATATTTCCAGAAGCACGGTGGGGGTCTGCTGGAAGAGTATCTGGCGCTGGAACTGAAGGACGAACAGCGCATCGTGTGCGCGAACGCGCATTTTGTGGTGGTGGTACCGTTCTGGGCGGTATGGCCATTTGAGACGCTGCTGATCAGCCGGCGGCGCGTGGAGAGCCTGCCGGACTTGCGGGAAGAAGAACGCGAAGGATTGGCGGGAATCCTGCGGCAAATCACGATCCGCTACGACAACCTGTTCAAAACGTCATTTCCATACACGATGGGGTTCCATCAACGGCCTGCCGACGGAAATGCGTACCCGGGATTCCACCTGCATGCGCACTATTACCCGCCGCTCTTGCGCTCGGCGACGGTACGGAAATTCATGGTGGGTTACGAACTGCTGGCCATGCCACAGCGCGACATCACCCCAGAGCTGGCGGCGAAGCAATTGCGGGAATTGCCGGACGTGCATTATTTGGAGCCATAAAGGGTTAACACGGAGAACGCAGAGGAACATACAGAGCGCGGAGCTGTGAGCAGGACGCGGCCGAAGAAACGAGCGGAGGGCAGGGATGAAGATTTACGGCTACCTGTTACGAAGCACGGTGGTCGCTGCGCTGGGTGGATTACTGTTTGGGTTTGATACCGCGGTGATTGCGGGAACTACGGCCGGACTGACCGCGGCCTATCATTTAAACGAAGCGTCGTTGGGCGCAACGGTGGCCAGCGCGCTGCTGGGAACGATTTTTGGAGCGATGCTGGCGGGAATCCCAGGCGATCGCTGGGGGCGCCGCGACAGCTTGCGATGGACCGCGGTGCTGTATCTGGCGTCGGCCATCGGCGCAGCGTTCGCATGGAGCTGGTACGCACTGCTATTTTTCCGCTTCATCGGAGGATTGGGAATTGGCGCGTCTTCGGTACTGGGCCCCATGTACGTGGCGGAAATTTCTCCCGCGCGGTTGCGGGGCCGGCTGGTGGGATTCTTTCAGTTCAACGTGGTATTTGGCATCCTGTTAGCCTACCTTTCGAATTACCTGGTGAGTCTGGCAAATCTGGGTACCGCCGAGTGGCGCTGGCAATTCGGCATTGCCGCTTTTCCTTCCGCATTTTTCCTGCTGCTGCTGTTTACGATTCCCCGCAGCCCGCGGTGGCTGACGGAAAAAGGCCGGGTCGAGGAAGCCCGCGAGGTGCTGAAGCGCACGGGCGAACCGGACTACGAGAAAGCGGTACACGAAATTGTGGGGTCGATTGGAGAACAGAAGGGCGAAGCCGGCGAGCCCTTGTTTCAGCGGCGTTACCGGTTTCCGATCTTTCTGGCGATTTCGATCGCGATGTTCAACCAGCTTGCGGGGATTAATGCCATTCTGTATTACCTGAATGATATTTTTGCGCACGCGGGTTTTGGGAAACTGTCCAGCGGACTACAGGCGGTAGCCGTCGGTGCCACCAACCTGCTGTTTACAATGATTGGTATGGCGGTGATTGATAAGGTGGGGCGGAAAGTTCTGCTGCTGATTGGAGCGGTGGGTACGGCCGTTTGTCTAGGGGGCGTGTCGGCGATTTTCGCCATGGGGCGGTATCAGCACTTTTTATTGTGGTTGCTGGTGGCCTATATCGCATTCTTTGCGCTTTCGCAGGGAGCGGTCATCTGGGTCTATCTGAGCGAAGTGTTTCCTACGCGGGTGCGGGCGAAAGGGCAGAGTCTGGGCGCGTTCACCCATTGGATTATGAACGCGCTGATCGCCTGGACCTTTCCGACCATTGCGGCGATCTCCGGCGCGATTCCATTTGTGTTTTTTGCGGTGATGATGGTGGTGCAGTTCGCGGTGGTTCTGCTGTTCTATCCGGAAACCAAGGGAGTCTCTTTGGAGGAGATGCAGAGGCGGATGGAGAACGTACCCGCATAAAGAGTCCGGTGGGCAACCCTTTGTGCAAGGCGTGAATCAGGATAGGGCAGAAGGGATGGCGCAGGACGAGAAAAAGTTCATCGGAAATTCCGCTGGAGTACATTGAAACATTGAAAGCACACGAATCCGATTCGCGTTGACCCTTTGTAGAGGCAATCCTAGACTTTAATCGTCAGGGATCTCAAAAAGTGTGAAGGTGTCCGGCCCATGCATCGTTACCTTTTCGTGGTTTTGTGTTTCACCGGTTCGTTTGCGACGGGAGTTAGCGCGCAAAAGTCCAGCGTGGAACGCCTCTCGGTATCGGCCGGGGCCGTTTTGATATTTCACTTGCAGACGCGGCTCGATCTTGGAAGCACGAACGAAATGGACAATTTGCCGCGGGGCACGGTTCTTAGGGTGCGCATGCTGGATGCCATTGACTCCGGTGTAAACCACGATGGGGCCGAGTTCCGGGGCGAAATCGTAGCGCCAGTATTTTCCGGCAAAGAGACGGTCCTTCATTCCGATTCTGAGGTAACCGGGCTGCTTGCTCTGCTGAGGAGCAGAAATCACCCGGAAGGATTTCGGTACGAATTGCTGATTACCCGCGTGAGCGATCACGGCAAGGCTTATGTGCTGACGGCTTCACTAAATCCCTCGATGGCCGATGTGCCGGCGATAGAGCCAGGAAATGACAAGGATCTCAAGACGCTGACGAAATTGCCGTAACTATCCCGCGAAAAAAAGCCCTCCGCAGTAACGGCCGCAGAGGGCTTCCATTTATTTCCAGAATCAAAAGGCCAGGGCCCAATCAGGACAGTACGCGAACGCTGATAGCGACGTTATTGCCATTCTCTTCGCGGTAGGTCACGTCGGCATTGGCACCGACCTTCAGTTTGCCGTCAACGGTAGTGTTCTTGTCGATCATGAAAGTCATGGAGTGGGAGGAACCCTGCTGCTGGAACTTCTGGCCTGGAGTGGTGGTGTTCGAAGGATTGACGGTGAGTGTGAAGGAATTCCTGCCCAGCGAAGCGATGGTGCCGGAGACGGATTGCGCGGTGTCATTCTGCTGCGCGGTGGTTCCTGGTTCGGTGGAGTGATTCTGATTCTGGGCAAAGGTCGGCCAAGCCACGGCCAGAAAAGCCATAAGAGCGAAACTGCAAATGCCGGTAATGATCTTTTTATTCATGCGGTGAAGCCTCCTGGATTTTTCTCGACTGGTGAAGTGGTCTATGCAGATCAAGAGCCATTGCGAGGCTGGCTGACAAAATCTTTGTATCGGAAGCACTGCCTTAAACTTACGAAACGTGACCGTACAAGTTCCCCGATTCTCTCCAGAGTACTGGGCCGGGAAATCTCTTCACGACGAATTGCCTTATTCTCTGGCGGGAAGCGAACCAGGCACCAAAAAGTACAGGGTTTGCCTGAGGAGGAAAGGGCCGACCCTTTCTGCAAAAGTGCACACAAGGGTTGAGCACGCTCAAAGATCCTCGGCGCGGGTGGAAATCAGGAGCGGGTGAGAAGCTCGAGTTCAGCGCGGAGTTGGCGGCGAGCGCGAAAAACACGCATCTTTGCGGTGGCCTGCGTAATGCCCAATTCCGCGGCCATTTCGCGATGGGTCCAACCTTCGTGCTTGTGAAGCAGAAAAGCCCGTCGCAGAGACGGGTTCAGGCGGTGCATGGCCTTCAGGGCCAACTCGCGATGCATGTGTTGGCGCTCATTGTTGACGCGGGTATCCTGAAGTTCGGTGACGCCCAAGCCGCCACCATCCACACCGCTAATCTCCACGCAGTTTTCCTGATGACGGGAACGGTTGCGGCGCAAGGCCATCAGCGCCTCGTTAAACGTGACGCGGAAGAGCCAGGAAGAAAAACGCGCAGTCTCTTCGAATCCGTCCAGACGCTGGTAGACCTTGACGAGCACGTTTTGCAGCGTGTCTTCCGCGTCTTCGTGATTCTTGAGGATGCGACGAGAGATCCGGTAAATCATGCGAATATGGCGGCTGATGAGTGCGGTGAATGCTTGCTCATTGCCCTTGCGGGCTAGTGCTAGCAGGTCTCGTTCGGGAGCAGAGGAATAATCGACAGGGAGAGTAGCAGCTTTCATGCGCGCGCCATCCTTAGGTTGTGAAGTAGATCGGGTAACCAGAGCAGGGAACGGAAGCAAGCCACTAAGAAGAACATGCAAAGGAAACGCGAAGCATCGGGGAGCGCTAAAACCGGCTCGAACAGCGCCAGGACCATGGCCGTCAGCCTGACAGTCGTAAAAGGCGCCGTGCGGCGAAGCATTGCGATCTCCCTCGAAGATTCTCAGCCGAACTGTGCCAATGGAAGTGCGGCGTCAAAAGGCTGGGGCGGTCTTGAGATTATTGCTTATCGCGTCCTGAGACCGCTCACTATCAGGGAAATACCCTACGCGTTGCGCAAGCTCGATGTAAGCTCGGCGGCAGCCCGCCGCATTCTGAGTAATTGGCTCTAATTGAGGTACTTGACCATGGTGACGGCGTTGCGAGCGTCGTTGAAAACCAGGTCGTCGACAAGCGTTTTGGCGAGTTGCATGCCGAAGCCACCAGTGCGCGAACACATTCCGTTTCTGCTGGTTTTCGAGGTAGAAGTGTCCGGCACACCAGGAACCGGCTCTGTCGAAGTGGGTTGCGGATCGGCGACGGGATCGGCGATGCGGCACATAATGAATTTCCGTGTACGCAGATAATCGATCTGTGCCTGCGCGTTGGGATCCTGGCGGCCGCCCCAAGTGACGGCGTTCATCAATAATTCGTGGAGCGCCATCTTGAGCGAGTCCTTGACCTTCGGCGATAAACTGTAATTCAGCCGATCCACAACATTCTCAATGCGGCCGACCACTTGAATAGCACAAGGAAATCGGAGCTCGATCCAATTCGGCTCTGCGAAAATCACTTCGATAGAATCCGGCCCCGGCGGAGATTCCAATGTGCTCCTGACGATTTGCAGAAGACGCTCGGGATTCACGGGCTTGTCCAAAAAGAGATAAGCGTTTTCGCGCACGGATTTCAGCAGGATTTCCGGAGACTCGTCACCAGTGATCACCAGAGCTTTGGAACGGCATTCTTCGGGGAGGCGAGAAAGAAGCTCGATGCCGTTCATTCGCGGCATCCAGACATCAACGAGCAACAGATCAAACGGGTTTTCCTGGATTTTCTGAAGGGCTTCCACGCCATCGGAGGCGGAGCGCACGTCATAGCCGGCGCGCTCCAGCAGGCGGCATAAGCCGTTGCGTTCGTTGGAATTGTCGTCGACCACCAGAATCTTCGCCATGGGTCACCTTGCGAGTTAGCTGGTACAAGGAGCAGGGGCAAGCTTGGCTCCAAAGGCGCGAAACTTGCGAATTTTTTTGCCAACACACTCATACTGGGAGGTTTAGCGCAGGTGTGGGACCCGTGCACGGGAATAACAGTGTGCGGTACTAGGGCTGGTAAAAGTTCCCACCGTGCCAGCAAGGCGATCAAGAGACCAGCAAACTAGAAAGCAAGACGGTTAGCACGATCAGGGTCATGACCACGTACATGAAGTCACGTTCGAACGCGAAAGCAAAGACCGAAAATAGCACGCGAGCCACGGGCGTGACAATCAGAAGCAGGAGACCTAACTGAATGATCGCCTCTGGACTGCCCGAAAAGGTGGAATGAAAAATGAGGCGCGGCTGGCGGAGTTCTACCGGCTCACCACGAAAAACATGATAGTCCGGGTGCGCACTTCCATTATGGGCGAGGTAAAGGATCCCACCTGCCAAAACAACAGTGGCAGCGAGCAGAACGCCGGCTCGCAAGAGAACAGAGATGGCCTTTTCGACTAGCAGCTCGGTGATCACAGACGCCCCTTCAGGGAATTGAAGATCATTTCGAGGGCCAAGGCAACGATCACCAGGCTGAAGACCAAGCGCAGGGTGTGGCTATGAGCTTTGACGAGCACGCTGGCGCCGAGCAGCGAACCTGCCAATACGCCGAGCATTACGGGCATGGCCAGCCCGGGATCGATGAAGCCGCGGCTGAGGTAAATGCCGGCGCTGGCGGCCGCGGTGACGCCAATCATGAAATTGCTGGTGGTGGTGGAAACCTTGAATGGCAAACGCATGGCCTGATCCATGGCTAATACTTTCATCGCCCCGGAACCAATGCCCAGCAGTCCGGAAAGTGTGCCTGCCCCGAACATCATGCCGAAGCCGAGAGGAACACGACGGGCTCGGTATTCTTGAGGGCCTCCGGGGGCAGGATAACTACCTTCGAGCTTCAAAAGATGTGCCAGACGGTCGGGAGCCTCCTGCTTCGCGTCTGGTTTGGGTTCGCGGGAAGAGAAGTAGGCGGAAAAGAGGAGAACGAGGCCGAAGATGATGCCAATGATATTGGTGGGCAGACGAGTGGCCAGGTAGGCGCCGAGCAGCGCGCCGAGAGTCGTGGCGATCTCCAGAAACATGCCAATGCGAATATTGGAGAAACCTTCGCGCACGTAGGCGGCGGCTGCTCCGGAAGAAGTGGCAATGACGGAAACGAGGGAAGCGCCGACGGCGTAGCGGATATCAACGCCGAGGGCGAGGGTGAGGAGCGGAACCACCACCACCCCGCCGCCGAGTCCTGTGAGGGCGCCGAGAAAACCAGCCAGCAGGGATCCGAGGAAGATGATGGCGCTGAACGAGGTGGTGTGCATCAGAGCGTGCTAAGAATTCTTCGTGTTCGGGTGGAGTATAGGATAGCGGTTACTCCGGAATGCACAAGGTTTAGGGCGCTCGTAAGCTGGCATAGGCTATCGCAGAACGCCATCAGAGTAAATGTGCACTGCGCTGGCGATCGCAAGAAAGTTTATGTAACCAATGTGGTGAAACATTTCAAGTGGGAGCCGCGCGGGAAGCGGCGCATCCACAAGAAGCCAAACGCGCGGGAGATTGACGCGTGCCGGCCGTGGTTGGATGCGGAGATTACCGCGATTCAGCCTGCGGTGATTGTCTGCCTGGGAGCTACCGCAGCGCGGGCGCTTTTAGGGAAGGCGTTCCGCGTGACACAGCATCGTGGCGAGTTTGTGGAATCACCCTTGGCGCCGCATGTGATGGCTACGGTGCATCCTTCTTCGATTTTGCGAGCGCAGGATGAGAAGACACGACACGAGCAGAAGAAGGAGTTTGTGCGGGATATGCGGCTCATAGCGAAAGTGAAGAGCTGACGGATCGGCCTGCCCCAGAGCCGGCAGGGATGCCGGCGCTCCTAGTGGAAATTGAGGAAATTGAAGGAGGGATTGACAAGGGGGGGGCGGAGGCTTATCCTCTAGGCGAACAAAAAGCGAACATTATGGCGCCCTCCTCCACCCTCCGGGTTGTTCCTAATTCCGCTGATTTTGCGCGCGGCCTGGAAGGCTTCCGGCTGCGCATTCCAACGGGGTTGGAATCCACCGGTATTGCGGAATTGGATGCGATTTTGGGCGGGGGAGTTCCTCGCGGGTCGATCGTGGAGTTGTGCGGTTCGGGATCTTCTGGGCGAACCAGCCTGAGTTTTTCTTTACTGGCGGCGGCCACGGAACGCCAGGAAACCTGCGCGTACGTGGATGTGTGCGATTCGCTGGACCCACTGTCGCTGGCTTCGGCGGGCGTGGACTTGAAACGAATTTTGTGGGTTCGCTGTGGGGTGGAGGAGGTGAGCAACTCCGCGCGAGTAAATTCATCCGGTAAATCGCCATCACAAGCGCAAGGTAAGTCACAGCCGTACCTGGAAAATACGGCGGAGAAAAAAAGACGGACGCAGGCGTGGCGGCATCCGCGTGATCAGATTCGTGGAATTGAAGGATCAATTCCGGCAATTTTGGGGAGAGGCGGGAATGCAAAAGCGTTTTCGCATGCCGTGAGGTTAGCTTGTGAGGAAGCTGCCGAAGCGCCGGTATTGGCGAGTTGCGCGGAGGGTCAGACGAGGAGGCTACACGGGCAGCGGGATGAGGATTCCCAGGAATGGGAAGCTCCAGGAAGCGGGAAAAGGAATTCGCCGCAGCAATGGAGAGGAGCTGGAGCGGGCGCGAACAAAAAGCTGTGGAAAATTCTGGAGCAGGCATTGCGAACAACGGACTTGCTGTTGCACGGCGGCGGGTGGGGCGTGGTGGTCTTCGATTTAGGAAATATCTCGTGGGTAGACGCGCGGCGCATTGAGCTGAGCACATGGTTTCGCTTTCGAAGAGCGATCGAGCACACGCCTACGATTCTGCTGCTGTTGGGAGAAGAAGCGTGCGCGAAGAGCTGTTCTTCGCTGGTGCTGCAATGCGAGCGCAAAGGCGAAGAGTGGAGCGGCACAAATGTGGACAGTCGAAGTGCGGGAATAGCGACGCTGGAAGGGTTTGAAATGGAAGGAAGGATAGCGAGTTCGCGAACGGGTTTGCGGCTTATGGATTCCGCACGATGGATGACCAGGACTTTATGGAGTGAGTTTTATGTGTAGAAGTGGCCCTCAGCGGCTAAAACCGTGCCCTGACGAAAGGCAAGAAGCAAGAAAGAAACAAATCTCTTAGCAAATCTGATCAGCTGTTACGGAGCTGGCCCTTCCAGGAGGAACTGGAAGCCGGCGCTACCAGTTTCCAATTAGCGAAACAGGAGTTGTTGCGTGGCGTTTGCATGCATTTTTATTCCCGATTTTCCGGTGCAGACGGTGATTCGCCAGGAGCCGGAGCTACGGAACAAACCTGTGACGGTGCTGGAAGGTGCGGCGCCACTGACGAAAGTGGTTGCGGCGAATGAAGCAGCGAGGGCACGCGGCGTAGAAGTGGGGATGACCAAGCTGCAGATGGAGTCGTGCGGGGGAGTGGAGTGGCGTTGGCGTTCGCTTGCGCAGGAAGCGACCGCGCAGGCGGCACTGCTCGATTGTGCCTGGACGATTTCGCCGTGCGTGGAAGATGGCCGGAAGAGAAGTGAAGATGAACTGCCGGGCACAGTGATTCTGGATATTGCGGGCTGCGAAAAGCTGTTTGGCACGCACGCGAAAATTGCCGACGACCTGAAACGTGTAGCGGAGGGCGTGGGGCTGGATGCAAATGTGTGCATTGCGGAGAATCCGGAAGCCGCGGTTTGCGCCGCGCGTGGGTTTGCAGGCATTACGCTGATTCCTGCGGGAAAAGAAGGTGAGTGTCTGGGGGTGCTTGCTCTGTCGTCATTGGGGATCCCCGCTGAACTTCTGGGAACGCTGCACCGGTGGGGCATTCACACGTGCGCGGAATTTGCGGCGCTGCCGGAAATTGCGGTGATCGAGCGGCTGGGACAAGAAGGACAACGTTGGCAGCGACTGAGCCGGGGAACGAATACGCGGCAGTTTTTGGCTAAAGAGTTTCCCACGGAATTCGAAGAGTGCATGGAGCTGGAGTTTCCAGTCGATTTGCTGGATTCGCTGATGTTTGTGCTGAACCGACTACTGGAACAGGTCTGCGTGCGATTGCGCATGCATGTGCTGGCGACGAGTGAAGTGCAAGTGGCACTCACACTGAAGCCGAACGATGCGCGCCAGAGAGAACCGCTGCTCCATATTCGAACGCTGCGGCTGCCCATGCCGGTGGCGCAGAGCAAATTCCTGCTGAAGCTGCTGCAACTTGATTTGCAGGCGCACCCGCCTGACGCACCGGTCACCGCGGTGAGAATTGTGGCGATTCCCACGCGTTCACGGACGAGGCAACTGGGATTATTTTTACCACTGAGCCCGGAACCGGAAGTGCTGGAAATTACGTTGGCGCGCATCCAGAGCGCAGTGGGGGAAGGCCGCGTGGGATCGCCGGTGCTGGAAGATTCGCACCGGCCCGGCGCATTCCGGCAGGAGAAATTTGTGTTGCCGGAAGCTTCGTTGAGGTTGTCGAGCGGCGAGCAGCAGGCGCGTTCGGCTCTGCGGATTTATCGTCCTCCTTTGGCGGCCGCGGTGGAATTGCAGGACAAGCGGCCGGTGAGCCTCTCTTGCGGAAATGTGCGGCGAACGATTCTGGCGCTAGCCGGCCCCACAAAAACGAACGGGGAGTGGTGGTCGGAGACGCCGTGGGCGCGCGAGGAATGGGATGTGCTGGTTGCGTCGCTGCGTCCGAAATATCAGGCCGATGGTCCCACGGAAGAGGAGAAGGCGCTCTACCGCATTTACCGGGATTTGCAGTCGAAGAATTGGTTTGTGGAAGGAATTTACGACTGATGTACGTTGAACTGCACAGTTGCTCCGCGTTCAGTTTCCTGGAAGGGGCTTCGCTGCCGGAGGAGTTGGCGGAGGCTGCGGCGCAATTTGGCATGCCCGCGATGGCGTTGCTGGATCGCGACGGAGTTTATGGCTCGCCGCGATTTCATTCGGCGGCGAAGAAAGCCAATATACGCGCGCACATCGGCGCGGAAATTTCGGTGGGCGAGCTGGGAAACCAGGCGACATATCCGCGCTGGATGCCAAATCAAGTTTCGGCGCGGCCAGTGCGCTTGGCATTGCTGGCGAAAAATCGAACCGGCTATCAAAACCTGTGCCGGTTAATCACTTGTTACAAATTCCGGGAGAAAGAAAAAGGGACGGGATCGGCAACGCTGCAAGAGGTGGCGCAACATGCCGAAGGACTAGTGTGTCTGACTGGCGGGGATGAAGGAATCCTGGCGGCTGTGTTGGTGCGTGGAGGAGAAGAAGAAGCGCGACGCAGCGTAAAGAAGCTGGTGGAACTGTTTGGAAAAGAAAATGTATATCTGGAATTGCAAAGGCATTTTGATCCTATCGAAGAAAAACGCAACCAAGAGGCAGTACGCATAGCAAAGCGTCTGAATTTGCCGTTTCTTGCCACGAACGGAGTGCGTTATGCGCGCGCCAAGGACCGGGAAATTGCGGATGTGTTTACCTGCATTCGAAACCACACGCAGCTCGGAGCGTCCGGGCGGCTGCTGGAAAAGAACGATGAGCGGCACCTGCATTCGCCTGAGGAGATGGAGCAACTGTTTGCTGATTTGCCGGGCGCCATAGCCGCCACCAGCGAACTGTCGGCGCAACTGGAGTTCACGCTGGCGGATTTGGGTTATGAATTTCCGCGCTACCCCATTCCCACTGGGGAAACTATGGATTCGTTCCTGAGAAAACGCACGCTGGAAGGGATGCGGGAGCGCTACGGGCCCAAAAATGACGAACAGCTTTTCGAAAAAGCGACAAGGCAAGTGGAAAAGGAACTGCGGCTCATTGAGAAGCTGAAACTGGCTGGTTATTTTCTGATTGTGTGGGATATGGTGCGTTTTTGCCGTGAGCAACGCATCCTGGTGCAAGGGCGCGGGTCGGCGGCAAACAGCGCGGTGTGCTACTCGCTGGGGATTACCGCGGTGGACCCCGTAGGCATGGAACTGCTCTTCGAGCGATTTCTTTCGGAAGAGCGCGACGACTGGCCGGATATCGACCTGGATTTACCCAGCGGCAAGCAGCGGGAGAAAGCAATTCAGTATGTCTACGAGCGCTACGGGAAACTGGGCGCGGCTATGACTGCCAACGTGATTACGTACCGCGGGCGATCGGCATCGCGCGAAGTGGGCAAAGCGCTGGGATTCGGCACAGAGACGCAGGACCGTTTGTCCAGTCTGGTGGGGCAATTCGAATGGCGCGGCCCTGACGACAATTGGAAGAGCTATTTCGAGCAGGCCGGCTTCGACATCCATCATTCGCTGATTCGCAAATATCTGCATCTATGCAATCGCATTCAAGATTTGCCGCGGCATCTGGGGCAACATTCGGGCGGAATGGTGATCTGCCAGGGGCAGTTGGATTCCGTGGTGCCATTGGAACCGGCCACCATGCCGGGACGCGTGGTGGTGCAATGGGACAAAGACGATTGCAGCGCCATGGGCATCGTGAAAGTGGATCTACTGGGGTTGGGGATGATGGCGGTTCTGGAAGAATGCCTGGAGTTGATTCCGAAGCACTACCGCAAGCCCGTGGATTTGGCGCAATTGCCGGCGGACGATAAGGTCGTCTACGAAACGCTGAGGCAAGCGGACACCGTGGGAATGTTTCAGGTGGAGAGCCGGGCGCAAATGGCGTCGCTGCCGCGCAACGCGCCGGTGAAGTTTTACGATTTGGTGGTGCAAGTGGCGATCATTCGTCCCGGGCCCATTGTGGGCAAGATGATGAATCCGTACATGAGACGGCGGCAAGGGAAAGAGCCGGTGAAATATGCGCATGCTTCACTGGAGCCAATCCTGAAACGAACCCTAGGCGTGCCGCTGTTTCAGGAGCAACTGCTGCGCATGGCCATGGCGGCGGCTAGCTTTAGCGGAGGCGAAGCCGAAGATTTGCGGCGGGCCATGGGTTTCAAGCGGTCCGAGAGTCGCATGAAGGAGATCGAAATTAAATTGCGAGAAGGGATGAAACGCAACGGAATTGATGCGCCGACGCAGGAAGAAATCATCACGCAAATTACGTCGTTTGCGCGTTACGGCTTTCCGGAATCGCACGCGGCCAGTTTCGCTTTGATTGCGTATGCCAGCGCGTATTTGAAGTGTCATTATCTGGCGGCATTCACTGCGGCACTGCTGAACAATCAGCCGATGGGCTTTTATAGTCCGGCGACAATCGTAAAAGATGCGCAGCGGCACGGTCTGCGGGTGAGGCCGATCGATGTGGTGCAGTCGGAGTGGCTTTGCACTATAGAACGCACCACGGACAAAACAGGAGAAGAAGTGCCGTGCCTGCGCATTGGACTTCGGTATGTGCGGGGTCTTCGGGAAAAAGGAGCGGAAGCGTTGCTGCGCGCGAAAAGAGAACGGCCCTTCGCTGGAATTGGCGACCTGGTGCAGCGTGTGCCGGAATTACAGAAATCGGAACTGGTGAGTTTGAGTAAAATTGGCGCGCTAAATTCATTGGGGAAAGGCGTGCATCGGCGAAGCGCGTTGTGGCAAGTGGCGCGCGCGGCGCGTGCTGCAGGACCGTTGCTGGATTCCGTTCCCGAGGAGGCGGAGTTGTCGCCGTTGCAACAAATGACCAATGAAGAGCGGCTGGTGGCTGATTTTCGCGGTTCAGGCTTGACGGCGGGCCCGCATCCCATGGCGTATTGCCGCAAAAGTCTGGAGGCATTGAACATCAAACGCGCATGCGATTTGGAGCGAGTAGCGGATGGCGAGTACACGAGAATTGCAGGGTGTGTGATTGCGCGGCAACGGCCCGGGACTGCCAAAGGATTTGTGTTTCTCAGCGTGGAAGATGAGACCGGCATCGCCAATGTGATCATCCATCCGGAGCTGTACCAGAAATACCGGCGAATCATCAATCGCGAAAAATTCTTGCGCGTGGAAGGCGTGCTGCAGAATCAGGACAGCGTCATTTCCATCAAGGCGGCGCGGGTCTTGCCGGTGGCCATCACCGCGGCGGATACGGAATCGCACGATTACCACTGATTTGCGAATCACAGTAAGCTATCAATGAGTTCCGTGATATTAATACGGAAGTGAAAGCAGCTCCGTGCAAACGAAAGTCATGAAAGTTGCCTGTGTGCAATTTCTTGTTTTCTTCGGTGTAGTTTGTTTCGCTGCGGACGGTGGCATTCCGGAGGGATACAAGGGTAAGCCGTTCCATGATGGAAAGCATGCGACGGGAGCGCAGGTGATTCCGGGGCGATTGGAGGCGGTGCTTTACGATGTGGGCGGAGAAGGCGTTGCATACCACGATGTGGATGCGATCAATCACGGAAGCGGGGAATTGAACTACCAGGCGGGACACTGTGAGCCGGGTGTTCCGGTGGAGATTTGCCATTTTCGCGAAGGCGAGGGCGTGGACATTTCGTATGTGAAGAAGCGGGCGGACCTGAACCATCCGAACGTGGTTTCACCGGAATGGCAGCAGCTTTACATCGGGTGGACCGAGGATGGCGAGTGGACGAATTACACCGTGGATGTGCAGCAGGCGGGAAAATACAAAATCGTCGCCATGTATTCGAATGCGGCGCAGACCATTCAGTTTTCGCTGAACAACGAGCCAGCCGCCGACTGTAAACTGCCCGTGGATGTATCGAAGCAATTCCCACTGGAAAATTATCCAGAGTGGATTGTTTGGCACATCTGGAACAAGGCCGACTGCGGCGAGATCCATTTGCCTCGAACAGGGTTGCAGTTGCTGACGCTGCACTACAGAAAAGGCAACAATCTGGCATATTTTGATTTTGTGCCGGAGAGTTGAAACGCGGTCGTTGCGTCAGAAACTTCAGTTCTTTTTTCGGTTGTCCGAGAGCGAAGGCACATCAATTTCGCGAGTGGATTCGCGGACGGCGAGTTCGGGTTCCACCATAATGACTTTACGAAAAGGCTCGGAGTTATTGAGTTGGCTTAGGACGCATTGCGCGGCGATGCGGCCCATGTTGGAAAGCGGCTGGCGAATGGTGGTGAGGCGGGGATTATTGAAAGCCGCGAGGTTGATATCGTCGAAGCCGATCACGGAAACGTCGTCGGGTACGCTCAACCCCAGATCTTTTAAGGCACGGATGGCGCCAATCGCGGACATGTCATTGAAGGCAACGAGCGCGGTGAACTTGCGGCCGCCGGAAAGAAGTTGCTGGATGGCGGGATAGCCCAGTTCAGGGGAGGAAATGTCGCGATCGAGTTGCACCACCAGCCGAGGATTGATGGTCACGCCGATTTCCTGAGCAGCGGCGACGATGCAGTTCCAGCGGCCGGCAGAGTCCGAACTGAAGGATTGCCCGCGGATGAAGGCGATGTCGCGATGGCCGAGGGAATGCAGGTGCGTAAGGGTAAGTTGGGCGGCGAAGCGGTGGTCGAGCACGACGTTGGTCACGCCAGGGATGACGCGGTGGCCGGCAACGGCGGCTACGGGCACGGAGTAGTTGTGTTGGAGGGCGGTGTCAATTGCGATTAAGGCTTCGGCGCCGCGTCCCAGGAGCATCTGGCTGTACTCCTCAATGAGATTTGGGCGGTGACGGTGATGCGCGGTGAAGTAAAAGTATCCCGCCTCCATTAAATGATCGCCGATGCCACTCATGACCTGCGTGTGATAGCCGTCGCCAAGTTGCGGAACCAATACCCCAATCGTGAATGTTCGCCGACTACGCAAAGAACGGGCCAGCAGGCTGGGCTGATAATTGAATTTTTTCGCCGCGGCCTTGATACGATCTCGCGTAGCTTGGGGAATGGAACGGCCGGGAACATCGTTGAGGACCACCGAGACAGTCGTGGGATTCAGACCCAGATAGGCGGCGAGAGTCTTGAGCCCAATGGGCTTCTTGGAGTCACCTGAACCCGCGGGCATCCGCTTCTTTGGCTTGTCCATGCTGTCTACTGCTCCGTCGAACCGCCGTGAGCTCCTGCACTGGTAGGCACGTTCGACTGAAAGCCCGCCGCGGAGATTCGAAAACCTTCGACCCGGATACATCTTGTAGCACGGTTTTGCGCAGAACGTGCGTCATTCAAGTCGGCATGTTCTAGCGGCCGCACGGGCACGTTCAGCGGGAACCTGCAGCCCAACTGACGAACTCGCAAGGTCCACCCTGCCCGCCGATCTCTCGTCAGGAGCACGCTTGTATCGCACCGAAAGAACAGCCAAAATGGTGGCGTTATGGGTTCACGCCATGCCTTGCTAATGCTTTGCTTCATTCTCGCAAGCAGCGGAGCTTCGTTTGCACAGGGAGGCCAGACCGTTACCGGGACGGTCCGCGAAGAAGGAAGTAACATTCCCATCCTTGCTGCCACCCTAGAGATTGCGAGTCCGGGAAGCTCGACAAGTGCTCCGGTCGTTTCCGGGATTCAAGGCGAATTCATGTTTCGAGACATTCCGGATGGGGAGTACTTGATCACGGCCAAGAAAGACGGCTATGTTTCCGCCAGCGCAACGGTGACCGTCATGCGTACCGGCGCGACTAGCGTCACGATCCTGCTTCGCAGGAAAGGTCCCTCCAGCGTTGAACCTGGCGCCCCTATCTCTGCTCACCAGTTGCAAGTGCCCGAGAAGGCACGTACTGCCTACGAGAAAGGCCGCAAACTACTGGAAGACGAAAACAAGCCTGTCGACGCGATTCCCGAATTTGAAAGAGCCATAAAGCTGTTTCCTTCGTACTACGAGGCTTACACGGAGTTGGGCATTGCCAACTACCATTTGGGCAAAGTTCCCGAGGCGGAAGCCTCGCTCAAACAGAGTATCGCACTCAGTGCGGGCAAATTTGACCGGGCTCTTTATGTTCTCGCCGACCTGTATAACAGCGAACGGAAGTATCAGGAAGCGGAGCCCCTGGCGCGGCAGGCCGTCGCTCTGGACAGTTCCAATTGGAACGGCCATTTTGAGCTAGCGCGTGCCCTGGTGGGCTTGAAGCAAACGGCCGAGGCCGAAAGCAGTGCGCAAAGGGCCCGCGAACTGGCGCCGCAAAATCCCTCGGTCTACCTGGTGTTAGCCAACGTTCACGTTCTGCAACAGAATTATCGAGCGGCGGTCCAGGACTTTGACGGTTATCTCAAGCTTGCGCCCAACGGCCAGAGCAGTGATGCGGTTCGCCGCACCCGCGACAAACTGGAAAAGCAGGCGCAAGCACAACCAAGCGCTAATCCTCCCTCATCTCCACAGCCTGCTCAACAACCGTGATGACCAAGGGGCGGCTTGTGGCAGCTACATCGCTATACCAGAAGAAAAGTTCAGGTTGGAAATATTGCGGCCGGCGACCGTAATTATGTGCCTTTAACAGTGTGTTGTTGCCGTGGGGAACCGATGAATAAAAGATATTTCCTGGGCACGATGCTAGCGTTACTGTGTGCCGCCTGTTCGTTTGCGCAGCAA
This sequence comes from Candidatus Acidiferrales bacterium, assembly GCA_963776365.1. Lineage (GTDB taxonomy): Bacteria > Acidobacteriota > Terriglobia > Acidiferrales > UBA7541 > Acidiferrum. The sequence continues at coordinate 558,112 of CAVZMQ010000003.1, forward strand.
AAACAGGAGCAATACCAGTATCCCTTTCAAAATCCTGATCTGCCCATCGAACAGCGCATCGACAATATTCTCTCGCTCATGACTGTGGACGAAAAAATTGCTGCATTGAGTACCAATCCCAGTGTGCCTAGGCTGGGCATTGTCGCGTCAGGCCATATCGAGGGCCTCCACGGCGTTGCTCTCGGAGGCCCAGGCGGTTGGGGTGGCCGCGGCCTCGAGCCGTTGCCTACCACGCAATTCCCTCAGTCTGTGGGCTTGGCGGAAACGTGGGATCCCGAGTTAGTCCAGCAAGTCGCGGGCATCGAAGGGTACGAAGCGCGCTACACCTTTAACAGCGATACGCAATTTACGGTGAATCAACGCGGCGATAAGCATCGAAGAGTCGGAATCGTGGTACGGGCTCCTAATGCCGACCTCGCCCGCGATCCACGATGGGGCCGCAGCGAAGAATCCTTCGGCGAAGATCCTTACCTCACCGGCAGCATGGCTGTAGCGTTTGTCAAAGGTCTGCAAGGCGACAACCCGCGCTATTGGCTCGCAGCATCACTGATGAAACACTTCCTTGCTAACAGCAATGAAGACGGCCGCGACGGCTCGTCTTCCAATTTCGACGATCGTCTCCTTCGCGAGTATTATTCCGTTCCCTTCCGCAGGGGGGTAATCCAGGGCGGGGCCCGCGCGTACATGGCTTCCTACAATGCGCGCAACGGCATCCCCATGACCGCTAGTCCCATCCTGAAGGACATCACGATCGACGAATGGGGACAGAACGGCATCATCTGCACCGACTCCGGCGCGCTCACCAACATGGTCATCAGACACAAATATTTTCCGGACATGGACGAAGCTTCCGCGGGAGCTATTCACGCCGGAATTAATCAGTTTCTGGATCGTTACCGCGAAGGGGTGACGTCTGCCCTGGAGAAGAAACTAGTGAGCCCGGCAGAAATTGATGACAACCTGCGCGGCGTTTACCGCGTAATGATCCATCTCGGTTTGCTCGATCCGCCGGACACGGTGCCGTACAACAAGATCAAGGGCGACGCGCCGGTGTGGGACGATCGCGAACACAAAGCCATGGCCCGCAAAGTCACGCAAGAATCTATCGTGCTGCTGAAAAATGAAGGCCACTTTCTTCCGCTGGACAAATCCAAACTCCGATCCGTAGCGGTAATCGGGCCATACGCGGACACCGTGGCGCTGGATTGGTATAGCGGCACACCGGGTTATGCCGTCAGCGCCCTGGAGGGCATAAAGAACAAGCTCGGCAGCGGTGTGAACGTGTCGTTCGCGCACGACAATATGGACGATGGCGCTGTCAGAATCGCGCGAACTGCAGATGTAGCCATCCTGGTGGTGGGCAATCATCCCACGTGCAATGCCGGCTGGGCCAAGTGCCCGGTGCCCAGCGATGGCAAGGAAGCCATCGACCGCCAATCCATAACCCTTGAACAAGAGGAACTGGTCAAGCGGGTCTACGGCGTCAACCCGCACACCGTGGTTGTGCTCATAGCCAGTTTTCCGTTTGCAATCCAATGGTCACAAGAGCACGTGGCTGCGATTCTTCACATGGCCCACAACAGCCAGGAAGAAGGCACGGCCCTGGCCGACGCGCTCTTCGGCGACTACAATCCCGGTGGGCGCCTGGTGACCACCTGGCCCATGTCTCTCGATCAACTTCCGCCCATGATGGACTACGATCTCCGCCACGGCCGCACCTACTTGTACTTCAAAGGCAAACCGCTATATCCCTTCGGCTACGGGTTGAGTTACACGTCATTCGAATATTCGAATCTCAAGGCCAGCGGCCAGTTGGCGACCGACGGAGCCATCACGGTTAGCGTCGATGTCCGCAACACCGGCTCACGCGCTGGCGATGAAGTTGTGCAGATGTACATTGCCCATGAGAGCTCCAAAGTGGAGCGTCCCATCAAAGAGTTGAAAGGGTTCAAACGGGTGACCCTGGAGCGAGGAAAGAAAGCGACGGTGCGATTGACGTTGAAGGCGACCGACATCGCCTATTGGAACGTCGAAAAGGGTGCGTGGGCGACCGAGCCCGATCATCTCAAGGTGTTGATCGGAAGCTCGTCCGCAGATATCAAGCTGCAGACTACGATTGCCGTGAATGGACCGGAGTTGGCGGTAGATCAGAAGCTTGCCGGCAGCCTCGTGCAGTGAAGCATCAGAATGGCGCGCCCGGGGAGATTCGAACTCCCGACCCTCTGCTTAGAAGGCAGACGCTCTATCCAACTGAGCTACGGGCGCATCCTTGTTATCAGTAGCTTACGCTGCCCTTTTCCCGTTTTCCAGGGGGCTTTTGGGGGCAATTCCGGCCAATACATCCAGGACGGCTGCAAGATATCTCTCGAAGCAGTCCGGCCGTAGATGGGAGTAGCGACGAATCATCGTTTCCGATCCGTGACCGATCCACATCTTGATCGTTTCGAGCGGTACATTGCTCTCCATCAGGGCGGTCACCCGATAGTGGCGAAAGGCGTGCATCCCCCAGAAACCCTCCAAGGTTAATCTGACTCGCGGCGTCATAGGGAGCACCCGGCGTGCGGCTGCGGTCTTGCCGTGCGTTACCAGCAGTGTCCCGTGGCGTCCGTTCACCAAGGGAATTGATTTCCATCCCAGGGGGTGGGCCAAATAGGGAAGAATTAACCGCAGCCATCGAACGGGAAGCCAGGAAGCGACCCGAGGCGATGCGACTGATGACGCATCCCGGCGTAGGTCCGATTACGGCACTCGCCTACGTGTTGTTATAAACCAGAATTGAAGACGCTAACGATTCGCTCTCCGCGAGAGTGAATGCTTCAGCCTTATGTTGTTTGGGTTCACGGAATATTAATGCACCGAATATTAATGCTTGCAAAGGTCAAGAGTTTGGTGTATGAGGTTCGCACTCCCTGGCAGTCAGGGCGCGAGTGGGTTCAAATTTTCGGGATCATGCAGAAGGGGGTGTCGAGGAGGGAGTGTGTGAAATGACGGTTAAGCGCGTTACCTTCGTGGTGTTTTTCTTCGTGGTTGCCTTCCTTGCTTTACATCCAAACAATCTGATCGCACAGACAGGCGGAACGGGGATTGTCGTCGGCACTGTAACCGATCCGTCCGGGGCTGGGATTCCCGGAGCGACCGTCACCTTAACGGACACATCGACGAATTCGGCGAGAACGGCGACGACAAACGAAGCGGGAAGGTACGACTTTCCGAATGTCCTGCCGGGGAATTACAACCTGACCATCAGCAAGGCGGGATTTAGTTTGGCGAAGATCGTCAATCAAAACGTGGCAGTGGCTGAATCGCGCACGTTAGACGTCAAGCTGGAGATAGGCGCAACGACGCAAACGGTGGAAGTGGTGGCTGCGAACACCGAGTTGCAAACACTGAATGCGACGATTGGTAACACTGTCAGCGGTAACACGTTGGAGTCCCTGCCGAGTCTTGGGCGCGATGTCAGTTCGTTTGTGACCATGCAACCGGGGGTGAGCCCTGATGGAAGTGTTGGCGGCACAGTGGTGGACCAAGCCAACTTCATGCTCGATGGCGGTAACAACAGCAACGACATGGACGGGAGCGGGGGTGTCTACAATCCGAGCTTTGGCGATGATCCTACTGGCGGGCTGTTCTCCAATTCGAGCAATCCGATAAGCGGATCTAGTGCGGGAATCAACGGCAATCAACCTTCTGGCGTGATGCCCACGCCGATTGACAGCGTGGAAGAGTTCAAGGTAGCCACTTCCAACCAGACCGCCGATTTCAACGCCTCATCGGGGATGGAGGTGTCGATTGTCACCAAACGTGGTACCAACGCCTGGCATGGCACGGCCTACGAATACTACCTGGACAACACCATGTCTGGAAACACTTGGCAGAACAACCAATCGGGCACACCGGTGCCAGATTGGCATCGAAGCTGGTTCGGCGTTGCGGGGGGCGGTCCGCTGATCCCGAAAGATATTCTTGGAGGAAAGACCTACTTCTTCGCCAATTATCAGGGCACTCGTTTTCCTTTGAAGGAGTCATTTGACAGGTTGGTTCCGAGCGAGGACATGCGCAACGGGATCCTGCACGATCCCAACAACCCCGCCACCACCTACAATCTGAATACGCTCGATCCGCGGGGCATCGGGATCAATACCTATACGCAGCAAATGTGGAACAACCATATGCCGCTGCCTACTCCGGGAGCTGGCTGCGGTCCATTCACCGGTGATGGTATTTGCGACGGCGTAAATACCTTGGATTTCCGCTCCAATCTGCCTATTCCGCTGAGCGACAACTTCGGCGTGGCGCGCATCGACCATGACTTTGGCGCAAAGTGGCACTTCATGTCCAGCTACCGCTATTACCATCTGGAGAGTGCCACCGATGACCAGGTGGACATCGGAGGTTTCTTCAGTGGCGATACTGTGGGTACCCCGAAGTCCCTCACCAGTCATCCGCAGGTGCCGTGGTACCTGGTGGTTGGGATGACCACCAACATCAGTTCGAGCGTCACAAATGACTTCCGCTACAGTTACCTGCGGAACTATTGGGCGTGGGCCTCGGCCGGGGATCCGCCACAGTTCTCTAACCTGGCTGCCGCGCTTGAGCCTTTTGGCGAAACGACCCACGGCAAAGAAACGCTTGCGCCTTATAACGTGAATACCCAGCAGACACGCACACGCTTTTGGGATGGGAAGGATAATTTCATCCGCGACGACGTGTCCTGGCTAAAGGGGACGCACTTTTTCCAATTCGGCGGCCAGTATCAGCGCAACTGGAACTACCACACGCGCACGGACAATGGTGGCGGCATCAACTACTACCCCGTGTACCTGCTTGGGAATAACAGTGCGAATGGCGGCGGCACAGTAGACTACAGCCTCCTCGGCCCGGCTTTCAGCAGTAACGGCACGCTTGCCCGCGAGGCCGCCGCCGTACTCGGCATCGTGACCCAATCGCAGCAGGCATATACCCGGTCCGGCTCGAATTTGACATTGAATGGGCCGCTTGTGCCTGCATTCGACAAAGTCACGATTCCTTATTACAACCTGTATTTTGGCGATTCCTGGCGGGCAAAGCCGAGCCTTACAGTGAACTATGGCTTAGGCTGGACGTTGGAGATGCCTCCCGTGGAGGAGCAGGGTAAACAGGTCATGCTGGTGGATGCAAACGACAAGCCGATCGGTACAGAAGACTACCTTAATGCCCGGAAGGCGGCCGCGTTAGCGGGTCAGGTTTATAACCCGGAGATCGGGTTTGCGCTAATTGACAATGTGGCCGGACACCCAAAGTATCCTTTCAACCCCTTCTACGACGGGTTTAGCCCTCGTGTTGCAGTCGCTTGGAGCCCAAGTTTTGACAGCGGGTTGTTGGGAGACGTGTTTGGAAAAAGCAAAACGGTGGTGCGCGGCGGGTACGGCCGAATCTACGGGCGAGTGAACGGCGTGAACCTGGTGCTTACGCCGCTGTTGAGCCCTGGTCTTATCCAACCAGTGATTTGCACTGGTGTGTTGAACTACACAAATACGCCGGGGGACGGGATGCCTTCGTGTAACGGAGCCGTGACACCTAATGTCAACACCGCATTCCGCATTGGTACGGACGGCACGACGGCCCCGCTTCCCGCGGCCACAAAGACGTTGCCTCAGCCATATTTCCCGGGTATCGGCGGGAACACCATCGGCTCCACCGCGTCTCCCCTGGACCCGAATCTCAAGCCGAACTCGGTGGACTCGTTTGACCTCACGGTTCAGCACCAGTTCACGAGCAAGATTTCCATGGAAGTAGGGTTCATCAGCCGGCTAATCCATAATGAATTACAAAACATCAACATTAACTCAGTGCCGTACATGATGACGCTGGGCGGACAGCAGTTCCAGACCGCCTACGCGGCCGTCGAAAAGGCCATGGGTTGTGCGACCTCGGCGACAGCTTGCGCGAATGCGACCCCTGCAGGGACCTTGGCGAAACTGACGCCGCAGCCGTTCTTTGAGGCAGCGCTAGCTGGCACGGGCTACTGCACTCCGGGGAATTGCACGGCAACGGTTGTCGCGAACGAATTCGCGAACTTCCAATCGCAAAGTGTTTGGACCCTCTGGTCTGACCTTGACAGGGGCGGAGCCGCGTCCGGTTTCAATTTTCCCTTCAGTATGATGAACACCGCCGGACAAATGTCGAGCAATGTCACCATGAGTACGAGTCTCGGCCACGGCAATTACAACGGCGGCTTTTTTACATTCAAGATGAACAATTGGCACGGCGTCACGATGCAGAATAACTTTACTTATAGTAAGGCACTGGGAACGGGAGCCGTCGTTCAGGCTACGAGTCAGGTAACTGCTGTTGATCCTTACGACCTGGATCACCAATATGGTCCGCAAGCCTTCGATCGCAAGTTCGTAGATACCCTTTTCCTTGTGTACCAACCGCCTTACTATCGCAATCAGCAAGGTCTCCTTGGGCACATTCTGGGTGGCTGGACCTTCGCCCCGATCTTCACTGCGGGTAGTGGTGCTCCGGATTTTTGTAACACCAATACCGGTGGTTTTTCTGAAAGCTACAGCGGCTCGCAGGATTTTGGCTCCGGGGACGGTGCCAATGTCTTCACAAACGCAAACTGCGTGCTGACCAACCCGTCGGCAGGGTCGAGCGGCTCGGTTCACAACATCAATGGCACTCCATATATGTTCGCGAACCCACAGGCAGTATTTAACAGTGTTCGCCCGCTGATTCTGGGTCTCGACGGTAATAGCGGCGGCTTCGGCCAATTCCGTGGTCTGCCCTACTGGAATATGAATCTTGGCATTAAGAAGAACTTGCGACTGACGGAGCGCTTCAACGTTGAGGCCTCGGTCAATTTCGTTAATGTCCTGAACCACAACCAATTCTTGGATCCAACCCTTAACATAGCGGGACAGAACCCACAAACGTTTGGCCAGCTTTCCACGGAAGGAACTTTACCGCGCACAATGGAGTTTGGAATTCGCGCAAACTTCTAATTCTTCCGGAGCGTTTTCCGCAAGTCGCTGCAAAACAGGGAAAGCCAGTTCGGCCTTCTCCGGTCACGACAAACCGTCCCAATCAGGGAGATGAGCTTGAAATTCTTCGTTCCAGACCAATCACCAGAACAGGCCGAGGATATCTATAACGATTTCCGCGCGCTCTACAATGCAGCCGACAAACGAATCCGAAGCATCGTGTTCTTGGACCGCGAACGGCAAACGGAAGTGCAACTCTGCGTTGGCATGGACGATCCTTGGTATAGCGGTAAGATCCTGCTGATTCTATTTTGTTATCCGCGAGGCTACCTAGTCTTCACCCAGGACCGGGGCATCGATACTGGATCGCCGATCATGGTCCAAACAACGGATGCGCGGGTGGAGGAATTCGATCCGTTCGACGAGGCACGCAAACTGAGCCGCGGGGCTTGAATCAGAATGGAAGGACGAATCGAGGAAATGTTTCAACCGTAGCAGCTAATTTCCTCATTGGCGAGTCCTTGTACCAGTAGCGCAGATTTGGTACGCCATTTTGCCCGAGGCCGTTTGCGTTACAACATCGGCTTACATTTCGCAGAACCAGAGCTCGGGCCCGATTTTACTTCGAGGCTTTCCTGTGGGCTCGAGAGCGCTTGAGATGAGTCAGAAGCTGGGGTGTTGAGCCATTCTCCAGGCCCACATAAGGAACGAAGTGGCTGTCAAGTCGATCGCCGGTTCGGTGGTGCTGTAAGACTGCACGTTGTCCTGATACGCCGCTGTTTGCGAGGCATCAAACGCGCCAGCGTTTCCATTAAATTTCTTGAACGTGTCTGTGCCGTTTGCCGGACACAGATTCATGCCATCGAGCGTGCCTGATGTGGTGTAACCACCCGGCCCCTCCGAGGCCGCACCCCAAAGCAGCGGCGTGCCACCGGAAGTTCCATCTAGGGCACCCACAAGATTCGCCACTTGATGCTGAATACAATTCGGAAACGTGCTCCCATCGCCCACGATAAACGACGAGCCCCAGGCGTTCGTGCCGAGGATATTGGCCAGCCATCTCTGTGAGTAGGTGTCGTAGCTTTTGGACTGAGTGAGGAAGTGCGCTTCGCTGGCCATCACCGAAAGACCGGCGCCATGCGAAGTGAGATCGCCGGAATTCCATTCGTAGCCGAAGCCCCAGGGATCCGTGCCGGCTTGGTTGATCGCGTCTTGAACTTGCTGCAAAAATTGTTGGCGAATGCTGGATTGCGAAACCGCCAGGCCACCCGGATCTCCCGCCATTTGCAGCGCGCGGTAGAGTTCGAAATGCGCGAGACCGCTGACGTCATACAAGTTTAGGGTGTCTGTGTACCCCGCATCGTAGATATTTCTGATCTAATTTTGGGCAAACTGCGCCGCCTGCCGCAGGTAATCCATGGGGTTCGTGTGCAGCAGTCCGGGCGGCAGATTCTTGGCTCTGCCAGCGGATTGCAGCGCGAAGTAAAGTTCAGTTGCACCGAGCTCCATGTCATCTTCCCACACGTTTTCGGGATAACCGTCAAAGGGGGAGATAGTGAGCAGACAGTTGCTGCAGGTGCCCGAATCCACCGTTGGAGCGGGATCCGGAAATGAGGTATCCGCGAGCGCGAAAACGTCCTCTGCGTTCTTGAGGCATTGATTCGCGCGAGAAGAGTTCGAGGTGCGGTTGAGTTGGTAGCAAAGCGCAAAGTCAGCCGCCAAACGGCCTGCAAGATTCGGGCTGATGGGTGAACCCGCGGGGCCAGCCAGGTATACCGGACGATTGCAGATAAAGAACGTAGTGAACGGGTCGCAAGGTTGCGGATCCCCGGGTTGGTCGTAATTATCGGCCGCTTGGGGTAGGGTCCAGATGTCGTACTCGGTGATCAAGCAATAGGGCGTCGGATAGGTACCGCCGCAGTTGCCCATGGCCGAAGAGGGATCGCCTTCGCCGTAGTAATCCCAGTCCTGCGTGTTGTCCACCTGATAGTAGAGTGTTCGCGTTTTGTCATTCCACATCATCAGCAGCCAGTCGATCCCAAAGTTCGCTTCGTATGTGAAGTCGGATGATGACGGAGCTCCCGGCCCGCTGGTGCCTGCAAAAGAAAGAGAGCCAGGCGGCGCGGGAGGATTCACGGGAGCATACGCGCCCATCTGGTTTGGAAAATCGCGAATCCCTATCTGCATCAGGGCTGCCGTATAACTGATTGTTTCGACGTATTTCTCATAGTCGCCAGCGTCCCACCATCCGCCGGAAGCATCGATATTCGGGAGTTTTGCGGACACTAAAGGAGGTGCGGGCGGCCGGTTATCTATAAAGTCGTTGGTGTCGAGCGGAGGCGTCTGGTAGACATGCGCGTTCTCGTCCTTGAGGTGTCCGGGATCGGTACGCAGCGCATTGGGAACAAAGTTCGCGCCGTCGCGTTGCGTTTCGTAGAAAAACAGTGTGTTCAAGAGCAAGCCGGAGTAGAGCACATCCGGACAATCGACCGCGAAAAACAGCGAAGCCGCCGCCGCTGGCCCGGAAACCGTAATCTTGTATAGGTCGCTTCCCGGAACTGTGAAGTCGAGTGCGTACACGTGGTACGTTACTTTCCTACTGTGGCTCCAAGTGCCAAGCATGGAACCGACGTGGCCCGAATAGGCGGTAGCACCCTTCGAGTTGAGCACCTTGAAAGTTGTTCCGCTTTGCGGCTCCGTGGACATCAAGTACGCACGAAAAGGCGTCTTGCCGGCTTCGTAGCCAACTTGACTGACGCGCGCGTATGCAGACTGCGCCTGCGAGGACGGGATGCCCGCAAGGAACGTGAGCAAAGTGATTGAGAGCAAAACGAGTCGAAGGCGAATCGAAAGGCGGGGGCTGGAAGGCAACATCACTTCCTCCATGCCGCGGGGATGGCCTGCACTAAACGGATTTAATACAGAGCCAAATACTGCTCCTTTGCTTTTGGAGAGTCAAGGCAGATGCAGGATGCAGGAACCACGTGCAATCGGCGGGAGGCTCGCTTTCGTGCCTTGCTCTGGGCGTCACTGCCAGCCATCCCGTGAGAACGCAGGGTGCGCTCGGAAAAAAGGGTCCGCAAACGGGGTTCGAAGAGATGACGACGCAAGCGATATCCGCCTAGACCTCGCTTCCCACATGCGGACTTGATGGCCCGGGATAACTTCCGGTTGGACCGTTTATCCGCCCGAAGGAGTCTTGCCGTCCTGTCAAACCTCAAGCCCTGTGGGTGTGCACTGACTAGGCCGACAGCCGCAAAAAAAAACACTTGTAACGACCGACCTCGTTAAAGAAAGCCTGTTAATCGGTATTCAACGGCTAGCTTCGCATAATACGCTATCCGAGTTTGATTTTCTTCGCGAATGCGCTGGCAATAACGGCATATCCGGCAGAGTTCGGGTGTATGTCCGGTCCGTAGGGCGGAGGCGCACTCATCCACGTCCAAGTTAGCGCCAGAAACACGTTGACAGGAACGTCTTCACCCGGAACCGGCGCGAAATTGTAGGTGCGGAAGGCTAAAGCAACGTCTGCAACAGGGATATCAAATGCCCCGTAGACAGCGTCCAACACAAGATTGAACTCCGTTGCTGCATCCAAGGATCCAAGGGCCAGCGCCCGCCCCGTGCCACCGAGTGCCCATGCAGCCAGAAACGGGTCATAATAGTTCATCGCGATGATCGGAGTGTGTGGGCCAGCAGCGTTCCGCAGTTGCCTAAGAATCCACGGCAGGTTCGAGGCGACTGTGTTGATACCTGTTTGGACGCATGCTGTGTCGATGCCAGTTTGACTGATGCAAGAATCAACGTCGTTTGCACCGATATCCAGGGTGACAAAAGCTACCTGGTGCGTCTTCAAGAAGCCTACTGCCGCTTCCAACTGGCTGCCACCCCCGGGGTATTCGTTGCAAATGCCGCCATTGATCATAGACGTCGAAGTCTCGCCCGGACAGCCGAGCTTGACGGGAGGAGCGAGGTGAGGGTCGCTCTTGCTGAACTGTGCATAGAGATCATCCACGTAGCCGGCATTCGTAATCGTGTCACCGGTGGGCGACCACTGCACTCCCTGTGCCAGGGAATCGCCGAGAGCCAGATAATATGTGGGTCCGGCGGCTGCATGCAGGGTCGTCGCCGCCCACAGCATTAGCAAACCGAATAGACTGACAAAGCGCATTCGCATGAGATCCTCCTTGTTTTCCCGGGGATTCTGGCCGGAGCGTTGCAGAACGGCCATAGATTGGGCAGCCTACACTTCTCCCCGCCCGACACGCAAGCGTCATGTTCCTTGTCATCCGTTCAAGAAGAATTCAATCGACGCTATTTGATAAATTTCTGCGGCACGAACTGCGAGCCGCCCAAATCAGCATCGGTGAAGCTGAAGACGAAGAACTCATTGTGGTTTACGATCGGGTTTCCATTCACGTCGTTAACGGTCTGCACCAAGTCGTTGCCATTGGCGATCCAGAGGGTGTGAAGAGTTGTGTCACCCTGATTGACGTCCGGACCGAAAGCGACGCCCTCAATCTTGGACGGGATTTGTCTGGTTCGCTGAACCTCACAATCGACGAGATGAGGTTCTGGGTGGATTATCGGCGACTCTTACCTTACCGGATTAGGGAATGGTTGCCCGTCATACGGGAAGGATCTCGTAAATCGTTTGACCCGCAGTATCGGGAAAGTACGAAACCGAGTTCCGGCACGCGAGCGGAAAAGACGTTAAGGAGTAGGAACGCTGGCAGTCGGTTGGGGTTGGTTTTCGAGTTGAGCCAGTTCTTCGCGCAGGCGCTCCGCTTCGGCGCGATACTTTGCCGCCTCGGCATGGTACTTGACGGCGGGGACGCTGCCGGCCGCATTGAAAAGCTTGGTGATGGCGTCGTTTTTGCCTTTGCCGGTATGTTCGAGTTGGTTGGCAAGATCGTCTTGGTCTTGTGCGTCGCCTTCCAATCCGGCAATGCGGCGCTGAAGATCGTCGATTTTCGCCCAAAGCTGAGCCCGCGCGATGGCAGCATCGGTGACAGCGGTGTTGGCGGCGTCCCAATTTCCCGGGCCGCGAATCTCGAGCACATTTTTAAAGGCGTCGAGATTGATGGCGCCGCGCCGATTGCCCAGATCGGCAGACATACGGTACCAAGTCACGGCTCTGGCGTCGTCGGGCTTTACGCCTTGGCCGAACTGATACATCCAACCAAGCTGATTTTCTGCGTTGCTGTTGCCGTGCGCCGAAGCTTCCACGAACCAAGACATGGCCTTGGCATAATCGGTTTGCACGCCGATTCCATTTTGAAACATATAGCCGATGTTTTCCTCGGCGTCGTTGCTGCCATGTTCCGCGGCTTTGTAAAACCAGGCAAGAGCCTCTGCGTAATTCTTCGGCTGGCCCCATCCTTCTTCAGCAAAGAAGCCTAACTGGTTTTCGGCGTCGGAGTTGCCGTGTCCCGCCGCGCGGAGATACCAGGCATGCGCTTGAGCATAGTCCTGCTTCACTCCATACCCGCACTGGTAAAAGTAGCCGACTTGCTTTTCCGCCTGCGGCAGATTTTGGTCCGCTGCTTTGCGGTACCAATCAAAGGCCTGTTTGTAATCACGCTTGACGCCAACCCCATCCTCGAACATGCCGCCCACATTATATTGCCCCAGCGCATAGCCCTGCTTCGCCGCGGAACGATAGTAGGCTACGGCTCGCTTATAATCCCGCGGCACGCCAAACTTATGTTGGTACATGTAGCCCAGTTGATTTTGAGCCGGAGCAAAGCCCTGGTTCGCGGACTTCGTAAACCAGAGAAGCGCCTGACCGTAGTCTTGAGGAACGCCGACGCCGCTAAAATAATGGTTCCCGAGGGCGAACTGCGCCTGCGCATCTCCAGCAGCGGAGGACTCGCGAACAGAATAAAAGTCGTTGTCCGGCGGCAGTGCTCTGGCCTGGGTCGACATTTGTACCGGTGCCTGCGCTCGCGCCGCGGAAAGCAGTGCGAACACGAAGAAAGCAGCCACCGTGGCCCTCGTTAGAAAGCTCATGGACGCGTCTCCCCGTTGAGAAACTTCAGAGACAATAACCAAGAAGGGTAGGAAAGGAATGGCAGCTCGCTACCCGATTCAACTCGCTCCTCTGCCGCTTTCCACCACGCACCGCAGTCAAATGCCAACGCCAACAGCCTGGCAGGCGGAAGCGCGTATAGCTATGGGCCACTAGTGCTAAGCGGACAGAATGTGCTCAATATTGTATGTGCGGGCTGGCAGCCATTAACGTCAGGATCCTACTATCGCCATTGTGTGAAGCGAGAGAAGAGTTTCTGAGCGAGTGGTCGTCCAACCGGAAGTAATCCAGCAACACAAGCCCTCGTCGACAGTGAACTTGAGCGGCTGTAAGCTTTGACTCGCACAGTCCCGGGGTGTATAACCCTTCGGCTTCCCGAACGACGAATCGTTTGCAAACTTGCGAGGTAGGAAAATGACCGTTGAGTACTGGATTGCTTCCTGTTCTGCGGCGTTCCTGCTTTTTATCGGATACACCGCGAACGCCTCTGTCACGGACGCAGGCATCGATCCAGCCAAGGCCCAAATCACCGTACTCTATGACGCTTTCGGCCAGACTTCGGCGATGAAGCAGGACTGGGGCTATGCCGCCCTTGTCGAATATGGCGGCAAACGCATTCTGTTCGATACGGGAAACAACCCCGACATTCTCGCCCAGAACGTCAAAGCAAAAAACATCGACCTCTCGAAGCTGGACTTCGTCGTTATGTCCCACCGGCACGGCGATCACATGGGTGGACTGGCCTACGTCTTGAAGGTGGTCCCCAAAGTGACGATCTACGCGCCGAAAGAAGGTTTTGGCGTCTATGGCGCGGATTTGCAAAGCGGCTTCTATCGCAAAGACCCATCTCTCCCACTGGAGCAGCGCTACTACGACGGTGCACCGCCAGAGATCATGCGGTTTGGCTCGGCTTGGCCTGGCGCTAAATTTTCAACTCGTCGACAAGAACACGGAGATCGATTACGCTGGTTTCCGATAAGCCGGGTACACTCGAACTGCGCGAGCTGTCCCTAGCCTTCAGCACGCCCGAGGGCATGGTCATTGTGGTTGGCTGTTCGCATCCCGGTATCGATAGAATCGTCGAATCTGCCAGCGCGATCAACCCACGCATCCGCTTCATCGTTGGCGGCTTTCACCTCGTCGTGGCTAGCGACCCGGACATCGAGAAGATCGTAACCGCGCTACATGATCGATTCAAAGTTGAGTACGTCTCCCCTAGCCACTGCACCGGCGAGCCCGCTTTCGCGGCGCTGAAGAAAGCCTTCGGCGAGCACTATCTTTACGCTGGGCTGGGCACAACGTTACGCTGAATACCGCAGCGCCACAGCCTGCCCAGATACAATAGCGCCGCCCTTATTGCGACGACTGGCGCCCACTATACTCCGGGCGTATCGTCGGCAACCCTTCCCTTACCGGATTATGGAAGGTTAGCGTGAATCGGGAGTGATCACATCTCCGGCTTGCCGCCATCGGACAGCGGCAATAAACCATTCCTCAGGACTGGGACACCGCTCCAGGACAGGCCGATTTAACGAGGATTCTGAGTAGCGTTAGAAGAAGCAACCGATAGGTGCACAACACTGGAATTCGACGTGGGTGGCCCCGCAGTGCTTTGTCCAAAAATCACAAGGTTATCGCCAACGCCCGGCGCAGTTTCCGCGGGAACGGCTAAATCCACGCGTACGGTTCCGGACTCCCCGGCGCCCAACGCCAGCTCTTTCGGTTCCACCTTGGCCACGAATTGATGCGCGTCCGTTACTGTCAGTTTGATTGTGCGCGGGAAGCCAATGTTTCGCACCGTGAACGCGACTTGCGTGGTGCTTCCTGTGGGCAATTCGTCAAGGTCCAGCTTTGGAGAAATCTCCACGCTTTCCGGATGAAATAAACGCGAGAAAAATCTTTGGTACTGTTTGCCATTCGAGTCGCGTCCAATCACCGCAACACGGAATGGCACACTCGGAAGATCCACGCTTCCGACGAATTCAGGGAAATTCTGGTCGGAATTCACTGCGTGCATTTGCAGCCTCTGAATGGTCTGGCCCCCTTCGGTAACAAGATAGAACTCGGTGGTCTTGATTGCGCTGGCAGAGAGGGAGGCCTGCAGGGTTGCAGGAGTTCCCAACAATGGCTGCCCCTGTATCCGGAACAGTCCTTCGTGACCGGGGCGGCCGCCTTTCTTCACGAACTCCACAGCGATAAGGTAAATATCACTCTGGGCCTGGGCCTCCATCCAAAATCTACCTGTACCGGTTACCTCCGCGCGCCACTCTCCCGCTTCGGGTGAACTCACCGTCAAAATCCGGCCGCAATTCAATTCCGTGACCTCTGCGCCAGCCAAACCTTCCGTGATCGCTCCGAAGGAAGGTTGCGTTAATTTGAGCTGGTTGCCTTTTGTATCCGTTGAAAACGTGAACGTGATTCTTTTGGTCACCGAGTCCACGGGAATTGTGATGGTACGTGGTTTTCCGTCGAGTGTGTCCGTCGCCCAGAAGACCGTTGACACGTTGCTCCTCGTTGATTCGCGCACGCGGTGGAATGATTTGGCGGCTTCAGACCGTTGCAGAAACAGCGGTATCCCGCCCGTCTCATTGGCGGCGTGAATGTAAGAAGGATCAACGGGACCGCAAGCGTCCAGGCCAAAAGCCCTCGAGCGATTTGTTGAAGGCTCCGCCTGTCCGAACACAAACGAGGGAGTCGCGCAGAGAAGTCCCGTAGTCACCAGCACTCGCGCCCACACGCGTATCGCAGACGGTCTTGAGATTGCGAAATTCATTGCTCAGAGTGTAGCACTGCACGCTGACGGGGCCGTCTTTCCCCTTGTCGTAAGCGGCAGTATCGATCTTGCATTCACAGAGGGCCAACGAATGGATGGATGCATTTGCATCCGGTCACCTGGGAGTGACAATTCCCGGATCGTCGGCATTAGCGGCCAATCTCTGCCCAATCTCGCGCCTCTACCTACGATTGATGTTTTGTGGAGTGACCTGCACATGGTGCACGAGGACAGATCTCTGATGAGCTACGAATCCTTTTATTGGACTTTCCGCACCGCCCGAACTCAAAAGATCTTAGCGGGAAGCGGAGATCCTTCCTCATGAAACAAAAATCCGACTGGAAAAGAATAACACTTCTCAGAAAAACCTCTTTTAAAAAAGAGATTAAAAATATTGGCCGCTAATAAACGGCATTGCGGAAGTAATCCAGGAACCGTCAACACCTCGCTCGGGGTCCATAAACGGCGATGTGGGAAGTATCATAGGCCGGGGTCCGAACAAGGAAATCCAGAGATTACCCTGTCGGAGCCAAATGAACCTGCCTCACTCTCATACGTGCCTCAAGAGCGTTCTATCCAGATACTCTTGTTGACGCTTGGTGTTCCCCTTTTGACTCAGATCGCGGGATGCGAGCTGTTGCCGCAAGGTGGATTCAGGGACTCCGTGCGCCAAGGCGTAGACCGCATAGGCTAAGTCGGCCATGCAACGAAAATCCCTCTCTCATCCGTGTCTCGATCCTCAATCTTTCTATCTCCATCCTGTACAATCCCCTCCCATCAGCAACATTCAGAGGGACGAGGTTATTCCTGCGTGAAACCCCCGCGCGATCTTAGCGTCGATGAACTTGCCCGCGCCTTGAGAAGATTCGGTTACCAAGTCACACGCCAAACAGGAAGCCACATGCGTCTCTTTTCAAATTTCAAGGGCAATGCACACCACGTCACCATCCCGGCCCATTCTGGCACCCTCTCCCAAATCCTCGCCGACGCCGCTGGTTATCTTGAACTCAGCCGCGACCAACTCGCCGAAAAATTGTTCACCTAGCTTGCCAGGCGAAGCAGAGTAGCTATTCGGCTGAGCCGGCCTTAGAATCCGACAAGTGATTCAGACGCTTAGATCATGATGAAGGTTTGTATCTACGTGTTCCGGAACAGTTCTTCCCGCGCTTTCCGGTAATTGGCGCTCCACTGCTCAGCCAAAACTCTGCACCGTTCAAGCTTTCTGTGCGACGAAGCCACTCAAAAAAAGCAGACGCTCGCGCTGTGCCAGAACTGTGCCAGAATGCGGTGTTTTGATGCCCTTGGGTTTACATCTTGAGCGAAAAGCAGATTCCCCAAGTTGTTGGAAAGGTTAGTAATTAATAAAAGAGAATGGAGCTGTTAGAACCGATAACCGTGCTTAGAAGGCAGACGCTCTATCCAACTGAGCTACGGGCGCATCCTAGCCTACTGGTTGATTTTACTGCGCTTGGAACGGGAATTCGAGTTCAAGTTAGATGCAAATTCCCAGGGGGCTCGGATCATCCCCAAGGATAACAAGGCCAAAGTGGCACGAAAGGGATTAGTCCAGTGGCGACGGGCTAGGTAACGCAATTTTCACGGGACTGCGGATTTTCAATGGTGGAATTGAAGGCGCAATGGTGGTTTACTTTAGGGGTTTCGGAAGCTACCGGCTACTCGCCGAGCGCGTGACTAGTCCAAAGATTCTGAAGCGAAACAGACGAAGGAGAAACGAAATGGCAAAGGAAGCCGCGATGCCGGCCAAAGAAAAACATCCCGCGATCCCTGAAATACCGACCGATCTGAAGCGCGAAGGCGTTGTCGAAATTACGGCAGCGCTGCGCCAATTGTTGGCGGACACTTTTGCGCTGTATCTGAAGACCAAGAATTTTCATTGGCACATGACCGGACAACACTTCCGCGATTATCATCTGCTGCTCGATGAACACTCGGACCAGATCTTTGCCATGACCGATGACATTGCGGAACGTGCGCGGAAAATCGGGGGGACCACGTTGCGCTCGATCGGTGATATTTCGCGGCACCAGCGTCTGAAGGATAACGACGACGAAAGCATCTTGCCGAAAGAAATGCTCGCGGAGCTCAGCGCAGACAATCAGGCGTTGACACGCTATTTCCGCTCCGCGCACGAAACCTGTGAGAAATACGATGACGTGGCCACCGCGAGCCTGATCGAGGTTTGGATTGACCAAACGGAACGGCGGACCTGGTTCCTGTCGGAAATTGTGCAAGGCCTCTGACGGACAGGACTGCGGGCGAATACTCAGCCGCGTGCGGTGCTGAAGTGGGACGCTGCATTCCTGTGACGAGCTATGATTACGGACAGTTGCCATGGCTCATGATGGCGAAAAACAAGCGGTAGCACGCGCCAGCATCCGGTTCGTGCGTGCTGGCGACGTGGTGGGACTGGGGTCGGGATCTACTGCAAGCTACGCAGTGAGATTCCTGGGTGAGCGTGTGCAAGCAGGGCTCAAGATCGTTGGAATCCCCACATCAAACGAAACCAAACAACTCGCCTCGAACTTGGGAATTCCGCTTACCACTTTCGATAAGGTCCAGCAGATTGATGTCACCATCGACGGGGCCGATGAGGTGGACCAGCACCTATCGTTGATCAAGGGCGGCGGGGGAGCTTTACTGTACGAAAAGATCGTGGCGTCGGCGTCGCGACGCTTTGTGGTTATCGTGGACTCCAGCAAGGAAGTGGCGACACTCGGGAAATTCCCGGTGCCGATGGAGATCATAACGTTTGCCCAACCGCTCGTTCAGCGCAAAGTGGAAGCACTTGGGGCATCGGTGAAGCTGCGCATGGCCGGGGAAAAGCCGTTTCTCACTGACGAAGGCCATCACATTCTGGATTGCAATTTTGGCGCGATTCCGGACGTTCCAGCGCTTGCGCGCAAGCTCAGTGATATACCTGGAATCGTCGAGCACGGTCTGTTTGTTGGAATGGCGAGCGTGGTGTTAGTGGCCAGGGGAAAAGAAGTGACTGAGTTGCATGCGAGTAGCTAGCTTAGCTATAGCTAGAGAGTCCACTCCCTTTGCCATGAGCTAATGAGCAATCGAAGAGTGCAGAACGAACATTCGCCTTGTCGGCGCAACCTTCCCCCAATACTGGTCGACGTCGCACCCAAGAAGAGTTCAACAAACCCACCTGCATCCATCGCTGTAGTGTGCGCGTCTCCGCCGCAAGAAATCTGCGCGGGCACTCATGGTATCCAGGCCATTCGGGTCCGATCTTGAATCGTGTCAGGTATGTGCCCGATTGCAGAGCAACAGAGGAGAAGTGAGAATCAGCGCGAAGCTCTCGTACGGATCAAGGCACCGTGCTCGAATACTTTGATCCCAAACAAATTGTGGCCAGCGGCGGCCACGCGCGTTCGAGGCTGTGAACGACTGCGTAATTCTGTCGAAGAACTTAAAGCCAAGGAGGAGGATCCGAGCAGTGCGATGTATTATTCCGCTGCTAATGGGCGCGCTGACAGGTACGGCGGCCGCTCAGGATGTGCACAACGACTACGACAGGCACGTGCCGTTCGAACGTTTCCACACGTATTCGTGGGGGAGAGTGCAGACGCGCAACCCATTGTGGGAAGCGCGCATTCGCGAGGCGGTGGACAAGGATTTGGCCGAGAAGCGCTGGCAAAAGGTGGCGTCGGGCGGTGATGTAGTGGTGATGGCGGTGGGCTCGACGCAGAACCAGAAGGAGTATCAGACGTTCTACAACGGCCTCGGCGGCGGCTGGGGTGGGGGAGGCTGGGATACCGAGGCCATCACCACCGTGCAGAACTACCAAGTGGGAACGCTAGTTGTGGACATGTATGACGCCAGCAACAAGCATTTGATTTGGCGTGGAACCTCGAGCGACACGTTATCGGGGAACGTCGATACGAACGAGAAGAATCTCGACAAAGCAGTCGGCAAAATGTTCAAGAATTTACCGCCAAAAAAGTAGCACTGCATAGAACGCAGGCCCACGAGGAACACTATGAACCCCAACATTACTCTAGTTGTCGTAATTGCTTTGATGGTGGGAATGGTGCTCGGGGCAGCGGTGATTTACGCCATTCAACTAGCGCGCACGAAAAGGCTCAAAGAACGCTTTGGACCCGAATACGGCCGAGTGGTGGCGGAGATCGGCAACCGCTCCAGAGCCGAAGCCATGCTGGAACACCGGCAGAAGCGGGTCAAAGACCTGCGGATTCGAGCGCTTGACGCAGCGGAGCGCAGCCGCTTTCAGGAGGGTTGGCGCGAAATCCAGGCACGCTTCGTAGACAATCCGTCGGGCGCTTTAGGAGAAGCGGACCGGTTAGTGGGCGAGGTGATGTCCGCGGAAGGGTACCCGATGCAGGAATTTGAGCAACGCGCAGCGGATATTTCCGTGGACCACCCGATGGTCATCGAGAACTACCGCGAAGGACACAAAATCGCGGTGAACAATCATCAGGGGAACGCGACCACAGAGGAATTGCGCCGGGCCATGATCCACTATCGGAGCTTGTTTGAAGAACTTGTAGGCCAACCTGAATGGGTGGCGGAAAGGACAAGAGTGTGAGCGACGAAACGATGGTAAGGAGAGACGAGCACGAAGCTGCGCTGAACGCCGCGCTAGCGGCACCGACCATGACACGGGAATCCGGTGCGGTCAACAGAAACCGCGAAGAGGAGGCGATCGTGCCGCTGTTCTCGCGCGGCGACTGCCAAAGTCTGCGCTCTCGCTGGGAGAATCTGCAAGTGGGCTTTGTGGATGAGCCCTGGCGCGCCGTCGAACAGGCGGATCGGCTGGTAACCGAAGCGATCAACGCCCTGGCGAAAGGATTTTCCACGCAGCGAGCAGGCCTGGAGCAGCAGTGGCATCGTGAACAGGAAGTCTCGACGGAGGATTTGCGCGTTGCGTTTCGTCGCTATCGTTCCTTCTTTGAGCGTGTGCTGTCCGACTAGTTCATCTCGAGCGCTGGGAAAACCGCGACCCGGAATCGCCAAGTGATAGCATTCGGGGTGCAGTTATTCTGCTCTCGGGGTCGGAAATGGCATTGAGCCACCGGCAGTTGAGCCTGGACAACATTCGAGGAAAGCTGCGGCGTGCGAACCTCAAGACAGGGTTCCGCGACAAGTTGTACCACGTAGTCCGGCATGTTTGGCTGGGCTGGCGGTTGGATTCCGCGGCAGACATGGCGGCGCAAGTTTCGTTCTACTTCGTGCTTTCCTGCTTTCCTTTCTTGCTGGTGCTCACAGCGCTGCTCGCGTGGCTGAACAAAACTTCGGGATCAGGGTCGTACGCGTTTTCTTACTGGCTCACCAACTATATGCCGCTTACGGCGCGCGACACCGTGCTGGCCACTATGGCGCAACTATCCAAGGGTGCGGGGCAGTATTTCTCATTCGGGCTTTTGCTTACTATCTGGAGCGCCTCGACAGGTTTCCTGAGCCTGATGGACGCGTTGAGCCGAATTTATGGCGTGAAAGATGAACGAAGCTATTTGAAGCGGCGGGGCGTGGCGATATTAGCGACGTTGGTGGGGGCATTGTTTTTGGTGCTATGTTTTGGACTGTGGAGCGTGGGCCATCTGGCGAATGAGTTTTTGTTCCAAAATGCCTTTTCTGTTGGATTGCAATGGAAAGTACTGCGCTGGATCGTAACGCTAGTGATGATTTCCGTCGCGGTGGACTTGATGAACTACTTCCTTCCGCGGAAGCGGTTGCCGTGGAGATGGGTGACCCCCGGTTCACTGCTGACGGCGCTGTGCTTTGTGGTGGCCAGCGCGTTGTTGAGTGTGTATGTGAATCACAACCACGATATATCTCGGATTTACGGGACCCTGACGGGCTTCATCGTGATGATGCTATGGATTTATCTGGTGAACTTGAGCATGCTGCTGGGCGCACAAACGGACGCGGCGGTGATTGCGGCGGGCGAAATGAAATCATAAGCACTTGGGGGGCTACTACGGCGGTTCGATGTGGAGGGAGCATGGCAACACAGGAATGTCGGTGCCATTGAACTCGCGGTGCTTCCCGCAGCAACGGAACAGCGATTTGAATACAGTAAAAGATATTGATGAAAAAATAACGCGAGCGCTGATCGAGGCGATTCACAAGAACGAGAAATTCACCGCCGCTGTTTCCGGTTCGCCCAGGATCCGTCCGGCAGTAAAAGGCTAAAACGGCGGCCTTGCCCTTGTGCAAATTCTTGTGAATATAGAGGAAAAACGCCGTTTTTACGGATAAATGCCGCCGTTCCTACAGGGATTCCCGCATAGAATGGTGCGGGGCGACTTCCGCATGATTAAACGCTATGTGCAATCCCTTTACGAGTGGCTGCCGCAAAAATCCATGATTGAGGACCAGACTCTAGACCAGGTCAGTTCTGCAAAAAAGAATCTCCTAAATTGGCTGCCTTCCGAATCGCGGAATCGTCTGGAGGTTCGCGAAGGCCTCCCGCATCCGCGCGGCGCGTCCTGGGACATGCAGGGCGTGAATTTCGCGTTATTTTCGGCGCACGCCACCAAAGTCGAGCTTTGCCTGTTTGACCCCACCGGAAAAGAAGAACAGCAACGCATCGAGCTTCCCGAGTTTACCGATGAAATCTGGCATGGGTATGTTGGCGGACTCCGGCCAGGAGCGGTGTACGGTTTTCGCGTGCACGGACCCCACGCGCCGGAGCAGGGTCATCGGTTCAATCCGAATAAGCTGCTTCTGGATCCGTACGCGCGTGCGCATGTCGGCACGCTGCAATGGAACGATGCATGTTTTGGTTACACCATTGGAGCGGAAAACGCTGATCTTTCATTCGATGAACGAGACAGCGCGCCGTTTGTGCCCAAGTCCGTGGTTGTGGATCCGGAGTTCCGTTGGAGGCACAGCACGACGGCTCGACGAGCTACGCCGTGGAGCCAGAGTGTCGTTTATGAGTTGCATGTAAAAGGCTTCACGAAGCGGCATCCGGCAATTCCAAGGAAAAAACGGGGCACATTCGCGGGACTGGCGCAGAAGCAGGTGGTGGAATACATCAAGTCTCTGGGTGTAACCGCGGTAGAGTTGCTGCCGGTCTGCACATTCTTGAATGACCGCGCACTGGAAGACCGTGGGCTCTCAAATTATTGGGGCTACAACACAATTGGTTTTTTCGCTCCGGATTCGCGGTACGCGTCTGATCTCACCAATACGTTGAACGAGTTCAAGCAAATGATCGCGAGGTTTCACGACGCAGGCATCGAGGTGATTCTCGACGTTGTGTACAACCACACCGCCGAAGGTAATGAACTCGGTCCAACGCTCTCCTTCAAAGGCATCGACAATGCCAGCTATTACCGCCTGAATCCGGAATACCCACGGTATTACATCAACGACACCGGAACCGGGAACACGCTAAACCTCTCCAATGCGCGCGTGATTCAAATGGTGGCGGATAGCCTGCGTTACTGGCATCAGGAAACACAGGTAGATGGATTCCGCTTCGATCTGGGAACGATACTCGCGCGTGAACCAGATGGATTCGACCGCCAGAGCGGCTTTCTGAAAGTGTGCAGCCAGGATCCCGACCTGCAGTCGGTGAAAAAGATAGCCGAGCCGTGGGATTGCGGTCCCGGCGGGTACCAAGTGGGAGAATTTCCGCCCGGGTGGGCCGAGTGGAATGACAAGTTCCGCAACACGGTCCGCGAGTTCTGGAAAGGCGAGTCTTCCGTTGGAGAATTCGTAAAACGGTTGTGCGCATCAGCGGACCTGTTCGACCGCCAAGGCCGGAAACCGTGGAGTTCCGTGAATTTCGTCACCGCGCACGACGGCTTCACGCTCAATGATCTGGTCAGCTACAACGAAAGGCACAACGAATCCAACGGCGAAAACGGTCAGGACGGGTCAGCGAGTAATCACTCGTGGAATTGCGGGGCCGAAGGTCCCACGGGCGATCCTGGGATTAATCGGCTGCGCGAAAAACAGATCCGGAACTTTTTTGCCACGCTGCTATTGTCGCAGGGGCTGCCCATGTTCGTAGCCGGAGACGAGTTCCATCGCACACAGCAGGGCAACAATAACGCGTACTGCCAGGATGATGAGATCAGCTGGGTTGACTGGTCTCTGGCGGGCGCGCACAAAGACACGATCGATTTTGTGCGCTCGTTGAACTCACTGCGAAACCGCTATCCGGTGTTACGGCGCAATCGCTTCCTGACTGGCGCATACAATGAAGAGCTGGGAGTGAAGGACGTAACATGGATCCATCCTTCGGGTCAGGAAATGAATGATGAAACGTGGAAAGACGCGGGCCTGCGCACTATTGGCATGTTGATCGATGGACGCGCGCAAGCCACCGGTGTGCGCGAGCGCGGAAGCGACGCCACTTTGCTGCTTGTCTTCAATGGGCACCACGAGTCCGTGAAATTCACTATGCCGGCGGCAGTGGACGGGGAAAAATGGCAAGTACAGGTAGACACGGACGATAGCTCCCGCGTTGGGCAATTTCACATGCCGGGCGATGAGCGCGAGGCAGTGGGACGGTCCGTCAGTATGTTTTTGATGCATTAAAACTGAACATCGCTGGAAAAAGCCTGGAACAGCCATGATCCCTCGGGCCACCTATCGCATTCAATTTGGAAAGCACTTCGGGTTCGACGCCGCCGCAGCCGTCGCGCCTTATCTCGCGCAGCTCGGCATTAGTCATGTGTACGCGTCGCCGTACCTGCAAGCCAGGCCGGGTAGCGCGCACGGTTATGACATCACCAATCACAACGCGCTGAATGGTGAACTGGGCGATGCCGCAGCGTTCGACCGCATGCTCGCCGCATTTCGTGCCAATGGACTTGAACACATTCTCGATTACGTGCCGAATCATATGGGCGTGGGCGGTTCGGATAATCCGTTCTGGCTGGATGTGCTGGAATGGGGCCGGGACTCTCGTTATGCGGGTTGGTTCGATATCGACTGGGATTCGCATTCGGAGTTTCTGAAAGGAAAGTTGTTGGTTCCATTTCTGGGAGATCAATATGGAGCGGTACTCGAATCCGGAAAGGTTGAACTGAAATTTGATGCTAATGAGGGAGCATTCGACGTCTGGCTTTACGATACGCACAAACTGCCGGTCACGCCTCCCGCATACTCGTACATTCTGAATGATGGAGGACCGGAGTTCACCAAGTTCGCAGAAGAATTCTCCGCGATCAAGGAATTTTCGCAGGATAATCAGCGGCGCGCGGCGGAACTGAAAAAGCGCTTAAAGGATGCCGTAGGCGGCGACCCGGAAATTGCTTCGGCACTGAAAGCGGCGTTGCAGCGCTTTCGCGGCCAACCCGGACATCTGGAGTCCTGGGATAGGTTGGACTCGCTCGTTCGTCTGCAACACTGGAGGCCCACCCATTTTCGGGTGGCCGCGGACGATATCAATTACAGGCGTTTTTTCAACATCAGTGAACTAGCGGGAATTCGCATGGAATTGCTGGAGGTTTTCGAACACGCGCACCAGTTCGTTTTCAAGTTGATGCGCGAGGGCCGCTTGCAAGGGCTGCGAATCGATCATATCGACGGTCTGTTTAACCCGAAAGCCTATCTGGAACAATTGCGGGCGAGCGGCCCCGGGCCCTTTTATCTGGTGGTCGAAAAAATCCTCGAAGCGCATGAAGGTCTGCGGGAGGACTGGCCTGTCGATGGCACCACCGGATATGAGTTTTGTGCGCAAGCGACCGCACTTCTAGTGGATTCCGCCGCCGAGCCAGTTCTTACTGATTTCTACCAGAAATTTACCGGCGCGTTCGACCCTTTCCGGGAGATCGTTCGGGAATCCAAGATCAGGATTATGGAAAACGAACTGGCCAGCGAGCTCGAATCGCTTTCGCGAGACGCGGTGCGAGTGGCACGCCAGAATCCCCGCACCACGGACTTCACGCGCAACATTCTGGGGCGTGCATTGAAGCAGGTGATTGCGTGTTTTCCTGTGTACCGCACCTACGTGGATGGAGGTGCGCCTAGCGAAACCGACGACCGCTATATTCGGTGGGCGGTCGCCGGGGCGATGAAGTACGAACAGGAAGTGGACAAAAGCGTGTTTGAGTTTTTGGAACAGCTTTTGACTGGCCGCCTAGCGCAGCGAGGCGTTAGCGAGTTTTCGAAGCGCTCTGCAATTCACTGCGCCATGAAGGCACAACAACTGAGCGGGCCGGTGATGGCGAAGGGCCTGGAGGACACGGCGCTGTATCGCTATAACCGCCTTATTGCGCTGAATGAAGTGGGCAGTTCTCCCGAGCAGTTTGGATTGTCCGTGGCGGCGTTCCACAAAGAGAATCAGCACCGGGCGGAGAAGTGGCCAGACACAATGTTGGCAACCTCCACGCACGATGTGAAGCACGGGGAAGATGCCAGGGCGCGTGTGGCCGCGCTGTCGTTGATCCCGGAAGAATGGGTTGCCAGGGTACCTGCTTGGAGCCGGATTCTGCGCGCGCGGCGCGGCGACGTACAAGGTACCGCACTGCCGAGCCACAACGTCGAGTATCTGTTCTTCCAAACCTTGATCGCGACGTGGCCTGCGGAACTTACGCCGCCGAATCCCCTGGATACTACGCTGCTGGAGAAATATGCGAAGCGATCGCAAGAAGCGATGATCAAATCATTGCGGGAGGCGCGCGTTCATTCGAATTGGATCTCTCCCGACGCCGAGTACGAAAACGCGGTGATACAGTTCGTTCGCGACGCACTGAATCCGGAAATGGCGCAGACGTTTCTGGAGAACTTTCTGCCGTTCCAGCAGCAAATCGCAGAACTGGGCGTGCGCAATTCCCTGGCGCAGGTGTTGCTGAAAGTGGCTTCGCCGGGAGTGCCGGACTTTTATCAGGGCAGCGATTTGTGGGATTTGAATTTGCCGGACCCAGACAATCGGCGACCGGTCGATTTTGGGGCACGGGAGACGTTGCTGGCGAAACTGCGAGTGCCTGAGGGAAAGGATCGCGAACGCTTCTTCTGCAGACTGCTGAAGAATTGGCACGATGGAGGAATTAAACTCGCGGTCACGCGAGCACTTTTGGAGTTTCGCCGGGCAAACCATGAGCTGTTCGCTCATGGAAAATATCAAGGCCTGCCAGCGCCGACCGGGACAAGCCCGCGAATCTGCGCGTTCAAACGAAAGAACGAGCAACAAATCTGCGTGGCCGTTGTGTCACTGGACGCGCGATCAACGCACCGGAGTGATTCGGAAATGTGGCTGGGTTTGGGGGAAACGGTCTTGCAATGGAAGGACGTAATCACGGGAAAATTGATCGAGGCGAGTGGGGAGGCCGTGAACCTGGCGGAACTTTTCGAACTTCTGCCGGTGGCATTGCTCACGCCGGAATATTTGTAACCAACGAGTGCGGTACAGACTCTACTGTATTGTTCACTTACGCGACATCGCTTACAACGAAATGGAAGTTCAGTCTTTGACGAAAGAGTAGGGACCATGGCAAGTCAAACGGCAGCAACAAAATCGAAAGACAGTGCGGTGCCCGTGGAAGTGCAAAAGGGCACGCAGCACGCAGGCGATCGAGCGAATGATGCGATAGCTCGCAGGGCTTATTCCTTGTACCTCGCTGGAGGTAGCGGCGACGGACAGGACTTGGCGCATTGGCTCCAAGCGGAGTCCGAAATTCTTACGCCCATCCCAGACATTCGTGAGTTCTCAAACTGGTACACGGTGAGCACGCCTGTGCATGGATTTTCGCCAGAGCAGATTCAAGTGGCGGTTGACGAAAAGCGTGTGATTATTTGCGCGGACAAAAGGGAGTCGAGCGGAGAGGCTGGCGCCGGAAACTCCTCCAGCGAATCCTTATATTTGGTCGCGGAATGGCCTAAAGCGGTTGACGCTTCGACGGCGAGCGCTTACGTCAAGAATGATGGGCTTACGTTAACGGTGAAACGCGCAGAGGGCGCAAAGCCTTCCGCATAAACTATTTTGTTTTGCATCGAGACCAGGGCAGCAGTGAGCTTTTCGTTCATCTTCGACTAAATGGCCTCTCCATTTCCATGGTGGTATCCCGTTGGTGGGCAACTCCATGAACGAGGGGTCATTTTTCGTGTGTGGGCCAACGCCCACGAGCGTGTGTCCGTTCGGATCAACGAACAAACGCACATATTGGAGTCCGAACCAGGTGGGTTTTTCTCCGGGTATGTCGAGGGAGTTCGCGAAGGCGATCGATATTCGTACTTCATCGATGGCAAAGGTCCGTTTCCGGATCCTGCTTCGCGGTATCAACCCGATGGTCCGCACGGACCATCGCAGATTGTGGATCCTAACCGATTCTCGTGGACCGATCGAGACTGGGAGGGCTTGAAGCTTGCCCATCAAGTGATCTATGAGTTGCACATAGGCACGTTTACACCCGAAGGGAACTGGCAAGCGGCGACAAAACAACTGGGTGAACTTGCGGACCTGGGAATTACCGCGGTGGAAGTGATGCCGGTTGCCGACTATTCCGGGACGTTCGGGTGGGGATATGACGGCGTGGACCTGTTCGCGCCTACGCGGAATTACGGCGCTCTGGACGATTTTCGTGCTTTCGTCAATACCGCTCATGGGCACGGACTTGGCGTGCTACTGGACGTTGTTTATAACCACATCGGTCCGGACGGAAACTACTTCGCGGAGTTCTCGCCAAATTATTTCACCGCCGATCACGATACGGAGTGGGGCGAAGCGATTAACTTTTATGGTGAGAACAGTGGACCCGTTCGCGAGTTTTTCATAGCCAACGCCGCTTACTGGATCAAGGAATTTCACCTGGATGGATTGCGGCTGGACGCCACGCAGTCGATTTATGACAAATCCACGTCGCACATTCTTACAGAAATTACCCGGGGCGCGCGGCGAGCGGCGGAATCGCGAAGCGTGATTATCGTCGCGGAGAACGAGCCGCAGCATACCAAGCTGATTCGTCCGGAGACCGCCGGCGGATATGGAATGGATGCGTTGTGGAATGATGATTTTCATCATTCGATCACGGTGGCAACGACCGGAAGGCGCGAAGCGTACTTCACCGATTATCTCGGAACGCCCCAGGAACTTCTGTCGTGCATGAAATACGGTTACCTCTTCCAGGGGCAATGGTACGGATGGCAGAAGCAACGCCGGGGGACGAGTACACTAGGGACGAATCCGTGGGCGATGGTGGCCTACATCCAAAACCACGACCAGGTGGCGAACTCCGGCCGTGGCTTACGACTCCAGAAGCTGACCTCGTACGGACGATACAAGGCTGCCACTGCGGTATGCCTGCTGGGTCCCGCGACGCCCATGCTCTTCCAAGGGCAGGAGTTTGCCTCCTCGGCGCCGTTTCTATTTTTCGCCGACCACGAACCCCAACTGGCGGAACTTGTGCGCAAAGGCCGCGTGGAATTCTTGAGTCAGTGGAGAACGCTGGCGACCGGACAGCTACAATACAGCGATCCCTGCGCTCATGCCACCTTTGAGAATTGCAAACTGGATTTTTCAGAACGAGAGAAGCATGCGGAAGTATATGCACTGCACCGGGATCTGCTGAAGCTGAGAAAAAGTGAACCACTGTTTGCACGACAGACGCGCCAGTTTGACGGGGCAGTACTTGGGCCAGAAGCGTTCGTGGTGCGATTCTTTTCGGATACATTCTGCGACGACCGGTTGTTGCTGATCAACATGGGAGTGCAATTATTTCTGAATTCCGCGCCGGAACCGCTTCTCGGGCCGCCAGAGAATATGCGGTGGGAAGTGCTTTGGTCCACGGAGGATCCCAAATATGGAGGGAATGGGACGCCGGTTCTGGATTCCGAGTTGAATTGGATTATTCCGGCACAGGCCGCGGTGGTGTTGAAACCGGTGGAGACAATGGGAGGCCCGTCAAGTCATGACTGACATGCTGCGCCGCGTCGCATACCGGAAATCGGAAGCGGAATCTTACGAGGCGCTGCTCGATAAAGAGTGGCTGGTGACCAACGGTTTGGGCGGATACGCGTCCGGAAGTTTGGCGGGGGTGATTACGCGCGGCTTTCACGGCTATCTCGTTGCCGCGCTGCCCACGCCTTTGGGCCGCATCATGATGTTGAACGATCTGATCGAACGCGTGGAAATTCCGAACGGTTTATCGGTTCAATTGAGTGGAGAAGAACGCGTCAATGCGCCTCTGAAAACACAAGGAGCCCAGTACCTGGAAGAATTCCGGTTGGACGATGGCATCCCGGTTTGGGTATTTCGCTTTGGTGGTCTGATTCTGGAGAAGCGCGTGATCATGGTGCACCGGCAGAACACGGTGCACGTGAATTACCGGTTGAAGAACGGGGAAAAACTGAATCTGACGTTACGCCCTTCGATGAACTTCAGGCCGCATGAAGCTCCAGTGAATACGCCGCTGGCGGGAAATTACGCGTTTACCGTGATCGAAGACACCTTCGAGATTTCCTCGCAGACGAATATTCCTCCGCTGCGGTTAATGCTGCACGGCCGCAACAAGTCGTTGACCATGGACCGCACGCGCTTCCACGAAGTGGTGTATCGCATTGAAGAGAGCCGAGGATACGCCGCGCGGGGCGATTTGTGGAGCCCGGGATATTTTTCGGTTCTTCTCACGCCCGAAGATGAAGTTACACTGATTGCCTCTTCGGAATCGTGGGAAGCCATTCGCGCGGTATCACCGAGCTACGCGAATAGCGCAGAAACGCTGAGGCGAAAACGATTGCTGGGCCGCGCTACGGAAGTGCCGCAGCAAAGCACCGCGGCGGAGCTGGTGCTTGCGGCGGACCAGTTCATTATTATTCCCGAGGGACGCGGCGACGACAGCTTACGCGCGCGTGCGGCCGGCGAGGACGTGCGCTCCATCATTGCGGGCTACCCCTGGTTCACGGACTGGGGCCGCGACACCATGATTGCGCTGGAAGGTCTGACGCTTACGACTGGGCGCCACACGGAAGCAGGATACATCCTGCGCACATTCGCCCACTATGTGCGGCATGGATTAATTCCGAACATGTTTCCCGAAGGCCACGCGGAAGGGCTGTATCACACCGCGGACGCGACGCTTTGGTTCTTTCATGCGATCGCCCGGTATGTGGCGGCTTCTCAGGATCAGCTGTTCCTGTCGCAGATACTGCCGGACCTTCAAACGATCATACGTTTCCATTTACAAGGAACCGATTTCGGCATCGGTGTTGATCCCAAGGACGGTCTGTTGCGCCAGGGCGCCCCTGGATACCAGCTCACGTGGATGGACGCCAAAGTTGACGATTGGGTGGTGACACCGAGGCGCGGCAAAGCCGTGGAGATCAATGCGTTGTGGTACAACGCCCTCTGCTACATGACGGAGTGGCTGCGGCGCGACGGACGCTCTGAGGAAGCGGTGGAGATGAAGGAGCATGCACAACAATGCCGCGAGTCTTTCCAAAAGCGTTTCTGGTACGAGGAGGGCGGCTATCTTTACGACGTGGTCGACGGCGAGCGTGGCGACGATCCCGCGCTACGCCCCAATCAGGTATTCGCCATTTCGCTCGATTATCCGGTATTGTTGCGGGAAAAGTGGCAGCCGGTGATGGAGTGCGTGCAACGAGAATTATTGACTCCGGTGGGATTGCGCTCGCTCTCTCCGCGCGACAAAGATTACAAGCCCAAGTATTTTGGAAACCTGCGCGACCGGGATGCCGCGTATCACCAGGGCACCGTATGGCCGTGGCTGATTGGGCCGTTCATCGATGCGTGGCTCAAGTTACATGACGGCGAGCTGGGTAGTGCGGAAGAATTTCTGAACGCATTCAATGAGCGGCTGGCAACAAACGCGATTGGATCGATCGGCGAGATTTTCGATGCCGAGTCACCATATACCCATCGCGGGTGTGTGGCACAGGCGTGGAGCGTGGCGGAGGTGTTGCGTTCCCACGCGAAGATTGCGATATTGAAAAAGAACCGGGAAGTCAGCAAAGTCGCTTGAGAGCGGTGAGTCCGTTGTGAAAATCGGTCGCGTTAGCGGAATTCTTCTGCATGTTACCTCTCTGCCGGGAGGGTTTGGCATCGGGGATCTGGGTCCAGAAAGTTGGCGATTCGTTGATTTTCTGGCGGAGGCGGGGCAACGGCTGTGGTGCGTATTGCCGCTGAGTCCCACAGGTCCTGAAAATTCTCCTTACCAGTGCCGCTCCGCGTTTGCCGGGAATCCTCTGCTGCTCAGCTCGCAATTGCTTGTGGAACACGGTTACCTTTCACCCCGCGATCTGAAAAGCGCTCCGCGGTTTCCTTCTTCGCACGTCAATTTCCCGGCGGTGCGGTCCTTGAAAGAAGGTCTGCTGAAACAGGCGTTCCAAGGTTTTTCGGAAACTAAAGATTATCGGCACTTCGAACGGAAGAACTCCTGGTGGCTTGACAGCCACGCTAGGTTCATGGCTTTACAGGAAGCCAACGGCGGGGTGCCCTGGACGGAATTTGACGAAGGCAACGACGCGGCACCGGAGGCGCTGCGCTATCACAAATTTGTGCAGTACGAATTTTCACGCCAGTGGCAAGAGCTGCGGAAATATTGCGCGAAACGAAACGTTGCAATTATGGGCGATTTGCCTTTTTACCTGGAGCACAACAGCGCCGACGTCTGGAGCAATCCATCGTTGTTCGATCTGCAGAAAAACGGCGAGTCACGGTCGGTGGGAGGAGTTCCGCCGGACTATTTCAGCAAGAACGGACAATTGTGGGGCACGCCAACGTATCGATGGGACAGGATGGAGCAAACCGGCTTCCAGTGGTGGATTAACCGCTTTCGCGCCGCGTTGGAGGAGGTCGACCTGCTGCGACTGGATCACTTCCGCGGATTCGAGGCGTACTGGAGCGTCGACGCGAAAGAAAAGACGGCCGAGAAGGGTCGCTGGATCAAAGGGCCGGGCGCACGCTTTTTCAAGAAGATTGAACAGGAACTCGGCGAACTGCCCTTCGTTGCCGAAAATTTGGGCACGATCACGCCGCAAGTGGAATCGTTGCGGCGGCAGTTCGGATTTCCCGGCATGGCGGTGTTGCAGTTCGGATTTGACGAATTCGGAACCCACCGGCCGAATAATTACGAGAGAGAACAAGCGAGTTTCACCGGGACGCACGACAACGACACGACCTTGGGATGGTGGCGTGCCCTGCGGCGTTCCGCGCGTGGCCGCACAAATGGGGACAATCGGGCGATTATGCACCGCGTGGAAAGCTATTTACAGAGGGACGGGCGCGAAATCCACTGGTCGTTTATTCAAGCGATCATGACTTCCGTAGCGGATATTGCGGTCATTCCGTTACAAGACGTGCTGGGACTGGGTTCGTCAGCACGAATGAACCTGCCCGGGCGCGCCAAGGGGAATTGGCGCTGGCGGTTCCAGGAAAAACAGATCCACCGAGCGCTAGTAGATCGCCTTCGAGAGTTAACGATCGTGTCCGGCCGTGCGGCAGTTCCGGAGAATCGCCAGTAATTCGTGGCGTCCATTCCTTCGTTCAAATCGCGGTGTCTACATCGAACCCCACTAAAGCACATGGCTTCCATCGGAAATTGACCTGAACCGACTCGCCTTGCAGGTGGTGCCGCAACTCTGGAAAGAAGAAGGATTGGCGGCTGTGCCGCTGTTGGGCAGGAAAGTAGCGGATTTCTGGTTGAGCGCCGATTAATTGCTGGACACGAAAATGCTGTCTTTGGCCGACCGCACGATCCGGGCGGTGGGCGTGGGGTGTTATCTGGTTGCGCTCGGGTTTGCGATTTTCGGTTTGTATGGCCTACGAGCGAGTCAGCCGGAAATCGCCAAGACATTCCTGGTCTGCATGGTGGTGTTTACCCTGCTACATCTGCCACGAGTGATGAACACCCGGCTACGCGTCCCGCTCATGGAGCCGGTGATCTTGGTCTTGGCGGGTACTGGCTGGGCTCGATGGAGCTCCGGGAAGGTGAAAATACAAAAGGAGCCGGAGCACGCCGCAGCGGTCACGGCCTGAAGTCTGACACGTTGACAGACGTCTCTGGATGGATTGCGGCGATTGCAGCGCATTTGGTGTTCGACAGGTAAACCCGGAAGTACTACGAGCGTAGAACCTCCCAATCGTCACAATATGGAGAGGACGCATTGGCGGTGAATCAAATCGCAAGATCGGCGATTCGCCCCGACCCTCCAAGGCATGGTTTAACAGGAATTTAGGAACCTCTGATGGATTTTGGCGCGCGATCCTCGCGGCTTTCGTGGTGCTCTCGAACCGTAAACGTCGGTAACTGTCCCACTGGAACGGGCGACCGGGGGTTACCTGCCTGCACATAACCCGTCCCATCGTCCAGTTGTTCCGTCACAGATGAAGGAGTTAACTCTCCGTAGGACTGAACATCGGTGGAGCGGGTGTACTTGTGACTGAAATATCGAGAGGCCGTCAAACCAACGGTGCGATTTTCGGGAACGTTATGAAGGGTAATCGTTGCTGTGACCAGAGCCCGTTTCCAAGGAATGTATGGGAAAGGGAGTTGCTTATGAAAGCTGTCTATAAAAGAGAGCAAGGCTTCTCCCTAATCGAGCTCGTTGTTGTTATAGGGATCATCATGGTGCTCTCCGCGGCTGCCATCATTCAAACCTCCGGAACCATGGCCAGCTATCGGGCCAACGCGTCGATGGACACAGTCTCAAGCCAATTGCGGATAGCCAGGCAGCTGGCCATCAGCCAGCGCCGCTACGTTCAGATTACATTCAATACCGCGGTGACGCCCCCAACAGTCACTTATGCGGTGACGCCTGACTTACAGTTTGCGCCCAATTCCGGCAATGAAGGGCCTCCCGTTACCATCCCCATTTCCAGTCAGACGAACTTCATGCAGGAAAGTGGAGTACCCGACACGCCCATGGGATTCGGAACCTGTTCGGGCGGGCCGATTTGTATTGGAGGTGTGAGTGGCGGCCCTCCAAACATGTATTTCTCGCCGACTGGCCAATTCCTAGATCCGACCACAAACACTGTCTACAACGGAACGATTTTCCTTGGGATGACCAATCAGCCCACGACCGCGCGCGCCGTTACCATCATGGGGGGAACCGGCCGGGTGCGCCCCTACACGTTTATTGGCCCGCTTAACGGGACCCCAACTCAGGTCTGGATGGAATAGGAGTTCGAGACCATGGAAAACCGCAAGATTCGAAAACAGCGAGGATTCACCCTAATCGAAGCCATGATCGCCATGGGTGTGCTGGCGGTCGGTATCCTCTCGCTTGCTTCTATCTTCACCCAGGGACTGAATGCGTCTTACCAAACGCAAATTCAGTATATTGCGCAGCAAAAAGCGCAAGAAGCGATGGAAAGCATTTTTACGGCTCGCGACACGCGGTTAGTAAGCTCTTCACAGATCAACAACGTAGCGAATGGCGGGATATTCCTCGGTGGTCCGCAGCCATTGCTCGCTCCGGGGCCGGATGGACTTTATGGGACGGCCGATGACGATGCCACCAACCCGGACGCTATAGTTGTGGCCCCGGGTCCCGACAAGATCTTCGGAACCGCCGATGATATCAGCATCAATTTGAATCCGTGGATGACGCGCACCATCGTGATTGCACCCTCGCCGAAGACAGCGAACCTGAAAACGATCACCATCACCATCAATTGGATTTATGGCGGGCAAGCCTCGCAGTACCAAATCGTCAGTTTCATTTCGAATTTTTCGTGAGGCCTTCGATGAGAAAACGAACGAACAGAAAAATCGCGGGCTTTACCTTGATCGAGCTAACGATCGCCATGGCGGTGACTATGGTGCTGTTATATGCCGCCGTGGCCATGTTCCGGGACGCCTCGCAATCGAACCAAGTGGTGAGCCAGAGCTCCGATATGAGTGACAACCTGCGAGAAGCCCTGAACATGATTGAACTGGATCTCCAGCAAGTGGGAACCGGGATCCCCACTGGCGGCATTCCCATCCCGTTCACGGCTCCCTGTGGCACTACGCCGCGCATCAACCGTCCGATGCTCGGCGGTGCGAGCACATTTCCGTATCCGGGCGCGGCATGCACCTCGGTCATACCCGCAGTTGAGCCCGGAAACATGATGGGTCCAGCGATTACCGCTCCGGATGCGATTGCGGGCACTCCAGCAAATCCCAACAGCATCACCGATGAAATCACCATGCTCTACGCGGACAACACCGTGGGACTGGACGGGAAGCCTGTTAATCAGCCCGCCACTCCAGGGCCGCCAGCGAGTCCTGGATGTCCGGCAGGCAGCCTTAAGCTGACCGGGACAACGTTGACGGTTACGTTTGACGCCACGTGCGTGAACTTAACCAAACCTGCGAGCGGCAACCTGATCACCATCAATCCCGGCGATTTGATCATGTTTACCAATAATTTAGGGACTGCGCTGCTGTGTGTTACCGCTGTGAACGGTCAGACGCTCACCTTCGCGGCAGGCGATGCATTTGACCTGAATGGGCGGACCGAAGCAGGGGGCACCATTAATTACCTGGAAAGCGGCGGAGTTTTCCCGACCACGCTGGCAACGCGGATCTGGATGATCACCTATTACCTGGACAATGTCACCGCGCCGCCGTACACGCGGTTAATTCGCCAAGTGAATTTCAATCCAGCAACGCCGGTGGGTGAGACTCTCGAAAATCTCCAGTTCACCTACAACTTCGTGGACGGGGTAACCAATCCCGCCAACCAGCCTTCCGTTCCCTTAGGCAACTCGGAATCGAACATTCGGTCGGTGAATGTTTACCTGGGCGCGCGCTCGAGCTACGCAGTTCACCGCGGCGATCAAACGCTTTATGCCCGGAGCAATTTGATGGCGCAGGTCAGCCTTCGCAGCCTGGCCTACGTAAATCGGTATCAATAAGAGGAGTCCGCGAATGAGAAAAAGTCCTTTCCAAAAACTGAAGAGGGTTCGCGACGAAGCGGGTGTTGCGCTCATTACCACCCTGCTGTTGCTCTTTCTTATGTCCAGCTTGCTGGTTGGTTTCGCGATTCTGTTGTCAACCAACCAACAACTCGCAGGATCCAATAACGACGATGTGACCGCCTTCTATGGTGCCGAAGCGGGAATGGAGCAGATGACCGCGAGCCTCGGCGACCTGTTTGCGCAAACGTACTCGCCGACCGGCGCACAAATCACGAATATCCAAAATACGCCACCGCTGCTTCCGGGCATTCAGTTTCTGAATAGCGACGGTTCCAACGGCTATCTCATTTCGTCGGCGGCCTACGATGCCAACGGCAATCCGGCCCCGACGATCTCCACGATCAAATCCGGTCCTTATGCGGGCATGACCGCGCTGCTGACGGAATACACGATGCTCGTCAACGCAAGAACCACGGATGGGCGCGAGGTAAAGCTACAGCGCACCACCCAGACCGTCGGCATCCCCATGTTCCAGTTCGGCATCTTCTGCGATCCGGACTGCGATTTCTTTCCAGGCCCGAATTTCAACTTTGGCGGTCGTTTGCACACGAACGGGAACCTATTCCTGGCCGCAGGCTCGACGCTGACGCTTTCGGATAAAGTAGACGCGTACAAAGACGTCATCCGCACAAACCTGGAAAATGGTTGGCCCACCAGCTCCAACTACACCGGCACGGTGAACGTCACCACGCAACCGGGCGGCGGCAATTATCGTGCGCTGGGATCAAACGAAGGGAGCTTGACCGGGACGCTTGGGTCCTCGGCGGATACCAACTGGCCTACGATCTCGACCGGCAATGCCCCAGCGGACTACAACAGCAACTTGATTAACGGTCAGGGCAGCGCCTATCCGCAGTATTCTACCGGCGCAAAGCAGCTGGACCTCGGTATCGTCACCATCGGCCAGGGCACCACGCAATCGATCGATTTGCTTCGTCGGCCACTCAGCGGAGAGGCCGCCAACGTGACTGGAGAGCGGTATTTCGCACAAGCCAGCCTGAAGGTCTTATTGTCGGATGACCCGAACGACCTGATGAATCTCCCGTGCATTGACGGCAGCACGCAGCCGTTTGACTTGAGCAAGCTGGCCATCGCCCCCGACCCGACGACTGGCGCCCCGTGGACGACCCCTGGATACTATGCCCCCGCGAGTGCTCTCTGGAACGCCATGAAGGCGCTTGGTGTCCCTCCGTTGCCGCTGGCCGCTTCGGGAGCTTTGAATCCACAGGGAGGCGCGTATAACCCCCAAGACGGCTACTGGCTGCCCGGTGGTGCGCCTAACTCGTACCCGACCACGATGACCAACCAGTTTCCGATCATTAAGGGATTCCTGAAGATCGAAGAACAACTAGGATATGGCAGTCCCTGTGGAACCTGGAAAGACGTGACCGTCGAGGTTTTGAGCTACGGTTATGTCGGCCGAAATATTGATCCGGTACCGCAGTCGCTGGACGGCGCAAACCTCAACCCGCAGTGGCCCGGCACAACCACTGCCATGGACCCGTTGAATGGCCCGTACAATTCCCTGAGCAACCCCACGGGCGGATATCTCGTGAATGGGACGCAATTAGTGGGAACCGGCGGACCGGGTACCAGCGTCTTATATGGCTACCCGCTTTCGAAGTTGCCCATGACGACGGCACCCGCTCCTTTGGAACTGGCCTCGGAGTATGGCACGGTGTTTCCAACGAACAAGGGTGGGAGCACACTTTACCCAACAGCGGTTGACGCGCTTTCGAGTCCTACGAATACCTGTCTCGATCCGCATCCGTGGGCCGTCATCCGGCTGGAACGGATCCGCGACAATCCGTCTTCTCTGTACGTAGGCGGATACGTTGCCTACGGCAAGTCCAAGGCTGGCAACCTGCCCCGGCAGGCTCCCACCGCCATCGTTTGTGGCGTGGACCCCGCGACACCTGGGCAACTGACCAAAATTCCTCCAACGACCGGCACGACGTGGCAGCCCACTGTTTACGATTTTTGGCCCAATACCTTGTTCGACACGCGCGAGGGTGAGCTTCGCGACACTGGCATGAACACGGCCAACCCGGCTCTGCCCACTTTGAACGGAACGATGCACTACATTGAAGTGGACGGGAAGAACCTGGCCAACTGGTTCGGCGGAAAGTTGAACGGCTGGACCACATCCGGTCAGGGCACAAAGGATCCTGCCGTGGCTCCCAACGACTTCGTTGTGTACTTCTCCGACCGGCGCGGGAATTACGCGGCTTCGCAGTCTTTTGGCGGCGGCTGGCCTCCGTTGTCGTACACGAAGAACGAAACTGGGGAGTACGGTTGGAATGACCTGGTGAACTTCTCCGCTAATCCGACGACGGGCTGTCCCAACAACGGGTTGGATACTGGGGAGGACGCCGACAATACCAGCACACTGTACTGGTATGGCGCGAACGAGGCGTACTTGCATGCCCCGGGAGCCGCTGTTCCACTCGGAAACGGACAAATCGGTATTTTCAAGAATCTGAGTGGCACGGCACTGACAACCAACGCCAGTTGCGCGACGGTGCCACCCTACTCCGCCAGCGACGGTCTTTGGCCGATGATGGTGGCGACGAATGGCAACGCTGTCCGTGAGAACCCGGCGATGTTTTTCCGCCGGGCAATCAAGCTGATGGACAGCAACCTATTGACGGGTGTAGGCCCGTGTCCAGGCGGGAATTCCTGCGGGCTCACCATAGCTGCTGAGAACCCTGTCTATATCCAGGGAGATTACAACGCTAACTCCGGCGGAAATAACTGGGCGGATCCGGAGGTCGCAACGTCTGTTGCGGGCGATGCGGTAACGCTGCTCTCTAGCAACTGGAGCGACGTCAACTCCTTCAGCAGCCCGTACGCTCAGGGCGCCCGCACTGGCGTGACCACCTGGTACCGCACGGCGGTAATCGGCGGCGGAATGCCGTACTTTTCGAATCCGTCCGGTGTGGTCAGCCAGGACTATGGCACGGACGGAGGTGTTCACAACTTCCTGCGCTACATCGAAAACTGGGGACCCGCGACCCTCAACTACAAGGGCTCCCTCATCTACATGTTCTACAGTCGGCAGGCGAACGGAACGTTTAAGTGTTGCACCACCGTTTATAGCCCGCCGTCCCGCGGCTACAACTTCGACACCAACTTCCTGACCCCGGCGCTACTGCCCCCGCGCACGCCGCTGTTCCGCGACGTGAACACCACCGGGTGGACACGCTTGTTGCTGCCAAGCCAATAAGATACGAGCCAGTCGCAAGTCGCGACATCTCCTCCCGAACGTCCCGGTCTCTGGCCGGGACGTTTGCTTTGATTTCTGATTCTGGTAGCGCTGCGACTTGGCCCCGCATCCGGTTACGACGGAACCCAGCACGCCGGCCTAAAGGCCCGGCGCTACAGAATCGCGGCGAGTTGCGAAGTGTTCCTCGGTTCGTGATACTTTCAAGGGAACCGCCATCCCGAAACTCTTGTGCGGGCGAGAGCCGATGAATCCGATCGAAACACTCAGTCTGGTGCTGGGAACGGGCTTTTCTTCCGGACTCAATTTGTACGCCACGGTGGCCACACTGGGCCTGCTGGAGCGTTTCGGCGTGATTCACCTCCCAGATAAGTTGCAGGTGTTGGCCCACCCTATCGTGCTGGGCGTAGCGCTGGCGCTCTATCTGGTGGAATTTCTTGCGGACAAGATCCCGTATATCGATTCGATCTGGCAGGCAGTACACACGTTCATTCGGCCCCCCGCAGCAGCACTGTTGGCCTTCAGCGTAACGGCTTCGGCGGCGGAACCTTGGCGGTGGGCCGCAGCGCTATTGGCCGGCAGTGTGGCGCTGACGTCTCATGGCACGAAAGCGAGCGCGCGGGCGGCGGCGAATATGTCCCCGGAACCGCTCAGTAACTGGACGCTGAGCTTCGGCGAAGACTTATTGGCGGTGTGGCTGACGTGGTTTGCAGCAGCGCATCCGAGGGTGGCGGTAATTGTCGTGGTGGTGCTGGTAATTATTTCGCTGTTCCTGTTGTATCACCTGTTCCGGTTTCTGCGCCGGACGTTCCAGAAGCTTGCTGAGATTTAACGCCAGCGGCGGGCGGCGTAAAGCCGCCCCTACAGTAACATTAGAAGTGTGCGGGTTACTTCACGTACGTTGCGAGCCAGTCCAGAAACGTTTTGTACCAAAGTTGGGCATTCTGCGGCTTCAGGATCCAGTGGCCTTCATCGGGAAAGACTACCAACTCCGAAGGAACGCCTTCGCGCTGCAGGGTATTGAAGAACTCCAGTGACTGCGTATACGGCACACGATAATCGCGCTCTCCAGCTATAACCAGGGTTGGCGTTTTGTATTTTCCCAAATCCGCCGCGTAGGTTGAGGGCGAAAATTTCCTGTAATTCTCGGGAGCGCTCCACGGTGTGCCCTGCTCGTCGTGCTCTTCGAACCACAGTTCCTCGGTCGCATACATGGAAACTTTGTCGTACACGCCCGCGTGCGTGATGATGGCTTTGAAACGATCGGTGTGGGTGGCCAGCCAGTCGGCCATGTACCCGCCATAGGAGCCGCCGGCGGCGGCGAGGCGGGATTTGTCGATGTAAGCATACTTCGCGAGGGCCGCATCGATGCCTTTCATCACGTCTACATAGGCCTTGCCGCCCCAGTCGTTGGTGATTTCATCAGTGAATTTCTGGCCGTAACCTGTAGAGCCACGGCGATTGATCATCAGGGTGACGTAACCGGCGCCCGAGAACACTTGGGCGTTCCAACGGTAGCCCCAGGTGTTGGACCACATGGTTTGCGGGCCGCCATGAAGCAGAACGAGCAAAGGATATTTCTGCGAAGCCGCGAATTGTGGCGGCCGGATCGACATGGCCTCCACTTTGGAGCCGTCGGCGCCATCGAACCAGAAGGACTCCGGTTCATTCATTTCCACGTGAGAGAGGATGGCTTCGTTTGCATGCGTAAGCTGCTTCAGTCCGCTGCCATCCGCCGCAGAGACGAAAAGCTCGCTGGGCATGGTGAGGCTGGTGCGGGCAGTCACCAGGATTTTGCCGTCACTGCTGAAAGCGAACTCGGCGTTGAATCCATCCAGAATTTTCTTCGGTGTGACGCCGGCGCGCACTTCCATGGCATAAACCGGCTGCAGAGTTTCATTTTCCGCGAGGAAGTAAATAGTTTTGCTGTCGGGAGACCAGGCCAGTTCCGTAGCGCTACGATCAAAATTCTCGGACAGGTTTTCGCTTTTGCCGGCGGTGCGATCATAAAGAATGACGCGCCAGCGGTCCGATTCGTAACCGGGAGTAAGCTGCGCGTGATAGGCGATGTAGCGGCCATCGGGGGAATACACAGGATTACCGTCAAAGCCCTTTTGCGTGGTGATTTGTTTTACTTCGCCTCCGGACACCGGAACCAGGAAGAGGTCGCCGTTGGTGCTGGTGGCTTCCACCTTGTCCGTAACCGCGGTAAAGCAAAGCTCCTTGCTATCTGAGGAAAAGTTGAAATCGCCGGGGCCGCTGCGCTCGTCGGGCGGCACGTCGTAATTGGCGCCGGGAGTGAGGTCGCGTGGCACGGTACTGCCGTCGACGGAGACGACGAACAGATGGCTGCGTTTGCCTTCGGACCAGTGGTCCCAATGGCGGTACAGCAGGTGATCGTAGATGCGCGCCTTAACCTTACTTTTTTCTTTTTCTTCATCGCGCTTGGCATTGCACGGGTCGTCCGTGCAGTCTGGATAGACCGAGGAGGTGAACGCGATCGTTTGCCCATCCGGAGACCAGTGGAACAGGTCGGCGCCGGTGGAGAGCTTCGTCAGTTTCTTGGCTTCGCCACCTTCCATCGAGAGCAGATAGACCTGGGAGTGGCCATCGCGAGCGGACAAAAACGCCAGGTTTTTGCCGTCAGGCGACCATGCGGGAGAATTGTCATGGCCACCTTGCGTGACCTCGGTGGGCTCGCCGCCGGTGGTGCTGATGATCCAGATGTTGCTGATGGAGCGGTTGGCGTCCACATCTGGCGTGGAGACGGTATAGGCCACCCACCTGCCATCCTTCGACACTGCGGCGCTACTCAGCCGGTGCAGCTGGATTAGATCGTCGAAGGTCATGGAGTGCTTGGCGGTTTGCGCGTTCGCGGAGAAGGCAAGCGCGAATACCGTCGCGATGAGGAACAGACCACGTCGGATCGATAGTTTCGTCATCGAATTCCCCTTTTACTGTGCCGGTGAGTTTGGGAAGTGTCTTTAAACTGATGATCATGCCACGACTGCGGGACGAATCCAAGAAGCCTTGGAGGTAACAGCCATGAACGCCTCGCCTGTGCGCATTTTAGTGATCCCTTCACCTTCTTACGAAAACCCAGTTGAGCAAAGCGATGGTGCAGGTTGTGCCCACAACATAGAAATCGTCGCGTTCCATCTGTGTGAGCAGAACCACAGTGAACAGCAAAGCCAAGGCCGCGAACAAATAAGGCGCAGGCAGCCGGAACTGCGCTTTGCTATCGCGGCGACGGCGCAGAATCGGAAGCGCTAGGGCCATCGCACCGTAAATGGCCAGGCGCGAGACAGCGGAGAGCATGGCGTTCCAGCGAAAATTGCCGAGTGCGGCGAAGGCAAAAACAATCAGCGCATAAATAAGGATGGAGAAATAAGGGGTGCGGTATCTAGGATGGATCTTGCCAAATAGTGCGGGAAAGTCTCCCTGCTCAGCCATGGCAAAAGTGATGCGTGGCGCGTGCAGCAGATTGGCGCTCAGATAACCGTAAGCGGAAACCAAGGCGGCCAACGCCATTGCTGCAGCGCCGATGGGGCCAAGGAAGTGTTGTGCTGCGTCGGAAAGCGGTCGAGTCGAGGAAGCCGGGCTGAGAAGCGTGGCTACGGTGACGAATTGCACCCCAGTATAAATGACGGAAACGATCACTAAGGCCAGCAATAAAGCGAAGGGCGTGTCTCGTTTGGGATTTGTGCTTTCACCGCCGACGAACAGCGCACCTTCGAATCCGCCGTAGGCATAGACCAGGAGCAGAATCGCTTCAAACCAATCCTTTGTGCTGATCACTGGGACCGTGAGCGGCAAACGAATGTCCGGGCGCAAAAGCAGAACCAGCAAACCGGAAATCACAAAGAACAGGAGAAAGCCGGCTTTGACGGCGGTAAAAATATTGCTGATGTTCCTGCCGGATCTCACGCCCAGATAATTGACGAATGCAAGGTGACCCAGGAGCAGCGCCAAAACCAGCAATTCAACCGGGCGAGTGCCAGCCGCGGGAATGAACTGCGCCAGATACGTGCAGAAGAGATTGGCCACCGCGGCGGGAGCCGCAATGCGCGTCAGCCAGGTGAGCCAGGCTACCAGTAATCCGGCGAAGCGGCCGAGGGCGTCGCGCGCGTAGAGATATAGCCCGCCGGTTTCGTCGTAGCGGGACGAAACTTCCGCGATGCATGCGGCAATGATCAGAACGCCGAATCCCGCGCCCAAGCAACTGATAGGACTGAGAGCACCGAGCCGGGCGGCCAGCAACGAAGGGAGGCCGAAAATGCCGCCGCCTATGATGGAATTGACCATCAGCGCTGTTAGGCTCCAGCGGCCGATGGTGCGGACCAGAACGTGCGAATGTTTGGTCACGCGAGAGGACCGAAGGAATAAGGATGGAAGCGCGGTAGCAAGGACACTCCTGCGAACGCGCGAAAGCGTAGCACAATCGCGCGCCAGAGCGCGCGACAGGCCAAGTTGGCTGTTTCGTGGATCGCGTCCGCAGCCCT
Organism: Candidatus Acidiferrales bacterium; assembly: GCA_963776365.1. GTDB lineage: Bacteria > Acidobacteriota > Terriglobia > Acidiferrales > UBA7541 > Acidiferrum. Next base: position 602,478 of record CAVZMQ010000003.1, read on the forward strand.
GACATCTTTTCCCGTTCTGCTACAATTTTGGAATGAGTACGGCGACACGCACGACTCCACTTTTTTCCCGTAATCTTCGGAAACAATATCCAATCGCGGTCCGCGGCGAAGGATGCTGGATCACCGACGACAAGGGCCGGCGTTATCTGGACGCTTCCGGGCAGGCCGCGGTCGTGAGCATTGGCCACGGAGTGCCGGAGATCGGCCGGGCAATGGCCGAACAGGCGGGAGGCATCGCGTTCGCGCATACCACGCAGTTTCATTCGGAGCCCGCCGAGAAGCTAGCGGCGCGTGTGCTAGCGATTGCGCCACGCAACTTCCACAATGGCGGACGCGTTTATTTCACTTCCGGGGGATCGGAAGCGACGGAAACCGCGATTAAGCTGGCGCGGCAATATTTTCTGGAGAATAAGCAACCCTCACGCTATCGAGTGATTGCGCGTAAGCAGAGCTATCACGGGAGCACCTTGGGCGCGATGTCGGTCAGCGGAAATGTAGCGCGACGCACGCCGTATGCGCCGATGATTCCGGAGTGGGGTCATGTGGCGCCGTGCTTTTGTTACCACTGCCCGTTCGACAAAACATATCCCGGATGTAATTTGGCATGTGCGGATGACCTGGACAACTTTCTGCGCGCGAACGACGCGTCGACCGTGGCAGCGTTTATATTCGAACCCGTTGTGGGGGCGACCCTGGGCGCGGCGCCGGCGGTGGAGGGTTACACCGCGCGCATCGCCGAAATTTGCCGCAAACACGGGATCCTGCTGATTGCTGACGAAGTAATGACCGGGATGGGACGCACGGGGAAGCCGTTCGCGAGCGAGCACTGGGGCCTGGAACCGGACATTATTCTAACGGGCAAGGGAATCGCGAGTGGATATGCGCCGCTCGGAGCGATGCTGGTTGCGCCGCGTGTTGTGGAAGCGTTTGAGCAAGGAACAGCGGCGTTCATGCACGGATTCACGTACCAAGCGCATCCCGTCGCTACCGCGGCGGGTAACGCTGTGTTCGATTATCTGGAGGCGCACAGATTATTTGAACGGGTGACGCCTGCGGGAGAAACCTTGCGACAAGCGCTGAGGACTCTCGAAAGCCATCCGCACTTGGGAGTTACCCGAGGATTGGGACTGCTGCAGGGCCTGGAATTCGTGAGAGACAAAAAGACACGCGAACCGTTCCCGAAGGAGGCGGGCGTGGCGGAAAAGATCAGGCAAGCGGCGCTGGAGAAGAATGTTCTGGTTTATCCGGGACAAGGATGCGTTGACGGGATCCGTGGCGATCACGTCCTACTTGCACCACCGTTTATCATTCAGGCTGAGGAATGTGAGCGGATTGCCGATGCACTGTGCTACGCATTGGACAAAGTGTTTTCTGCGTGATTGCGCTGCGGTCGTTACTTAATACGTTTTAGCCTTGATAAGACAGGAATCCATCATGAGGCGTAGTCCGTGCGTGCTGGCTGCTGCGGTTTTTGTGTTCGGGAGTCTGTGTACGGCTCAAGAGATACCTCACTCCGCGGACTGCGCTCGGAATAACGGATTGGGTGTTGGCGCGAAGGCTCGTATGCCGTGCCGCGGGGGTTAGCGCGCATCCAAGAGGCACGATAGAATACCGTGTGTTCCCTTCTGTCTCTCGCGCGGTTGGGTTTTTGGCTGCAATCTACCTCGCGATTTTCCTCGTTTCGTGCTCGTCTTCCGGCTCGCCCAGCATGGCCATTACGCACGTGACCGTAATTGACGCAACGGGTGCCGCTCCACAGCAGAATTCCACTGTTGTTATAGAGAAGCAGCATATTTCTGAGGTGGGTCCATCGGCCTCCACGCCAATTCCGCGAGGCACAAAAGTGATTGATGGTTCCGGGAAGTTTCTGATTCCCGGGCTGGCGGACATGCACATTCATTTAACCGGAGCGGGCGAACCGGAAGGCAGTCGCGAATTCATCATTCCGCTATTGGTTGCGAATGGCATCACGACCGTGCGGGACATGGGCGGGAGAGTGGACTCGCTAAAACAACTTCGCGCAGAAATTAATTCGGGGAAACGGATGGGACCGCAGATTTTCTTCACTGGACCATATCTGGACGGGAATCCTCCATCGTTTCAACCCTCGATTGTGGTGCAGAGTCCGGCCGAAGCGGTTGCGGCGGTGGATAAGCTGAGGGGCGAGGGTGTGGACTTCATCAAAGTGCAGTCGCGACTGTTGCCCGAGCCTTATTATTCGATCGCGGCCGAATCGAAGAAGCAGGAAATTCGTTTTGTGGGGCACGTGCCGGATTCCATTACGGCGGCCGCTGCTTCCGATGCCGGGCAGGCGAGTATCGAGCATCTGACGGGTGTACTGCTGGGCTGCTCCACGCGGGAGGAGGAGCTGCGACAGCGGCAGCTTGCGCCGAGGCCGAAGGGCGAGAGCAAGGAAAAAGCTCTGGCGCGTGAGCGCGTGTGGACCAGAGACCTGCTGGATTCCTTCTCGGGGGAACGAGCCACGAGTCTGGCCGAGAAGTTTCACGCCAATGGGACGTGGCAGGTGCCAACGTTTCCCACGCTGGTGCACCTGGGTTTTGTGACACCGCAGACAGATCTGGGGCGAGATCCGAAGGTGAAGTTTGTGCCCGTAAAGGTTCGCGAAAGTTGGGAGCAGGGAAGGAAAGAACAGCTGGATGGTCGCGACGCGGACGACTTTGCAGAACGTGCGGAGATCATTCGGCGATATTTGGAGATCATGGGTAAGATGAAGGCAAACGGCGTGCCTGTAATGGCGGGAACGGATGCGGCGGCGCCTAACGTGTTTCCAGGGTTCAGTCTGCATGAAGATATGGCCTTTCTCGTGGAGGCGGGCCTGACGCCGATGCAGGCGCTGCAGGCGGCTACCGCTGGGCCGGCGGAATTTTTGCATCGCAGTGGAGAGCAAGGGACAATTCAGGCTGGAAAACGGGGCGATCTTGTATTGTTAGACGCGAACCCGTTGGAGGATATACGCAATACGGAGAAGATTCGCGCGGTGGCGATCAATGGAAAGTTGCTGGACCGTCGCGACCTGGATGCGCTGCTGGCCGAGGTCGAACAATTTGCAGCTTCGCACTGAGTTGGCGGATAAACCCAAGACCCACCCTTAAACAACGGCAGCCGAAATTGCAGACCGCCTCGCAAGGCCGCCATCAGGTGGCGATTGGTGCAGTCTTGCGTGGGGGATTGAAGAACGGAAGAGGTACAATTTTGGCGGAGACGGTCTTGCGCACGGCTTCTACGGTCAATTCCATGCTGAGCGTAGTGCCCAATGTGGCACTTTCGCGGCTGACGGAAGCGAGCGCGATCATTCGTTTCAACGTGGGCGACCAGGTGGTGGATGTGGCTTTACCAACCTGGCGTCCGGCGCGATAAAGGGGCACAGCGACGCGCGAGGCAGTGGCGGGAACCTGAGGGGCCATGCCGATTTTTTCGTAGAGCGCTTCCACTTCACTCCAGTTAATCTCCAGGCCAACCAGCGAACGTGCCGGCCCACCATGTTTGACTTCTGCGGCGAGCGCCTCGCGTCCCACAAAATTTTCTTTTTTCAGATCGACAAGCTTGGCGAGGCCAATTTCTCCAGGAGAGTATTTCTGCTGGTCAATCAGGGCGCGCTTGCTGGAGATGTAATCCACTTCAATCAGGATGAGGCCTGCTTCGATGCGCGCAATATCCAAAGCCACCATACCTGCAGGATGAATGTCGAAGGGCCGGCCCTTGGCCATCAGTTCGTCAAAGACTTTGACGGCATCTTTCCAAGGCACCCAGATTTCGTAGCCAAGGTCGCCGGTGTAACCGGTGCGGGAAATGTCGACAGGGATGCCGGCGATCCTGCCGTGCGTGACCCGAAAATATCTCAGGGCAGCGATGTTGGCCTCGGCGACGGCGTGCAGTAGTTTGCCGGTCGTAGGACCTTGCAGAGCGAGCGCAGCCACTTTTTCCGAAACGTCTTCGATTTGTACGTCGAGGCCTAGCGAGTTTTGACGGAACCAGCGGAGGCTGGGATCGGCGGCGGTCCAGCGATATTCGTTTTCGCCCAGGCGAGTGATGGTGCCGTCGTCGATGACTTTCCCTTCGGGATCGCACCAGCAGCAATAGATGACCTGAGCGACAGCAACTTTGTTGATGTCGCGGGAGATGACTCGATTCACGAGTTTAGTGGCGTCGCGGCCGGTGACGAGATACTTGAATAGAGGCGTAATATCGATGAGCGCGGAGGAGTTGCGGATGGCATTGTACTCGTGCTCGTGCGTCATCTCGTAAGCGCCGACGGTGTAGTAGCCGGACCATTCCTTAAAATTCAGGCTCTCGCAGAGGGCGAGGGTTCTCTCGTGGAAAGCGGTTCCGACGGGCACGATTCCTCCGATGGGGATGCGGAATGAAAGGGGCGAACAACGAATTATAGTTTCGATTTTGGCGCAGCCGCAAGGTCATGACAGGAGAAAAGGTGTGCGCGCGACCTTGAGAACCAAACACGCTGCCAGTAGAATGAGTCGTTCCTCAGAGATTCACGCCGGTCCTCGTCTTTACGGAGTCATAAGCGCATGGCGCAGTCCTACGATGTAATCGTGATCGGAGGCGGTCACAACGGCTTGGTGAACGCCGCATATCTGGCGAAAGCCGGGAAAAAGGTGTTGGTGCTGGAGCGCCGGCACGTGTTAGGTGGCGCAGCGGTTACCGAGGAAATTGTGCCGGGCTTCCTGTTTTCTGAGTGCTCCTACGTGGTTTCGCTGCTGCGGCCGGAGATTATTCGCGAACTCGATTTGCCCCGTCACGGGCTGGAAATTCTTCCACTGGATGGAACGTTCTCGCCGATGTTGAACGGCGATTATTTGTGGCGAGTGAACGATCACGGGAAGACGCAACGGGAGATCCGGCGGCACTCGCGGCTGGATGCGGAGGCGTACGACGAATTCTCGAAAATGATGACGCCTATGTGCCGGTTCGTGAAGCCGATGCTCTCCATGATTCCGCCGGACCCAACGACACTGTATCCGAGAGACCTGAAGCAGCTAAATTTTCTGTTGCAACGCTTTCGCGAACTTTCATCAGATGAGCGGTACACACTGATTCAATTAATGACCATGAGTTCCGCGGATTTTCTGGACCAGTGGTTTGAAACGGACGTGTTGAAGGCGACCATGTCCGCTTCGGGAATTATCGGGACTTTCTTGGGCATTCGATCGCCGGGTACGGCGTATGTTTTGCTGCATCACTACATGGGGGAAATCGATGGGGCATTTCGTTCATGGGGTTTCAGCCGCGGAGGCACCGGCGCGATTTCGCTATCGATCGCAGCGGCAGCACGAGAAGCGGGAGTGGAGATTCGCACGCAGGCTCCGGTAGAAAGGATCATCGTGAAGAACGGGCGCGCAGCGGGCGTGGCGCTGAAATCCGGGGAAGAGATTTCCTGCAACGTCATCTCGTCGAGCGTGGATCCGCATCTGACCTTTGAGAAATTCCTCGAGCCGAAGGAATTGCCTTCGGGTTTTCTGGAGAGCGTGCGACGTTATAAATTCCGGGGCTCTTCGGGAAAAGTAAATCTGGCGTTGAGCGGTGTGCTGAACTTCAAAGCGCTTCCAGGTGCGGGGGCACACCTGCGCGGAGCCATGTCGATTTCGCCGGGAATGGAATACATGGAGAGGGCCTACGACGATGCGAAGTACGGGCATTTTTCGACGCGTCCCTACATTGACATGGTGATACCGAGTTTAACGGACCCGTCGGTGGCGCCTCCGGGAAAGCATGTGCTGTCGTGCTTTGTGCAATACGCACCGTACAAATTGGCGGAAGGCACATGGGACGATCAGCGGGAAGCTTTCGGAAACAATGTGATCGACACGATCGCGGAACACGCACCGAATATCAAGGAATTGATCATCGGGAAGCAGGTGCTGACTCCGCTGGATTTGGAACGCGAATTCGGCTTGACGCAAGGCAATATCTTCCAAGGCGAACTTTCGCTGGAGCAGTTGTTCTTTCTGCGGCCGGTGCCGGGTTGGGCGTATTACCGGACGCCGGTCGATAACCTTTATATGTGCGGGTCGGCCACTCATCCGGGCGGCGGAATTATGGGTGCGAACGGCAGGATCGCCAGCCAGGTGATCCTGAAAGAATGGAAGAAAGCAGCGAACTGAGCATGCCCATCGGACAAAAAGTGGTGCTCATTGGTGGCGGTCACAACGCGCTGATTGCCGCGTTTTATTTGGCGAAGGGCGGATTCAAGCCAGTAGTGCTGGAGCGGCGCTCGGTGGTGGGCGGCGGAGCGGTAACGGAAGAGTTTTGTCCGGGATTCAAGGCATCGACACTGGCGCACACGCTGGGACCGCTACGCGAAGACATCGCGCGGGAGATGCAATTGGATCGATTCAACTTGCAGATCTTCCGCCCGGATCCGCGGGTGTTTACGCCGGCACCGGACGGGCGGGGACTACTGTTTTACGACGATGCCGCGAAGACCGCGGGAGCGATTTCCCATATATCGGCAAAAGATGGAGCGAAATATGTGGAGTTCGCGAAGGCGTTGACGAAAGTGGCGGGGGTGTTCAGCCAGATTGCGTCGATTACACCGCCGGGAATCGATAAGCCGTCGCCGGAAGATTTGTGGAATTTGCTGGTCACGGGGCGCGGCGTGCGGCGTTTGGGCAAAATGGGGATGCTGGACCTGCTGCGGTGGGGTCCGATGGCCGTGGCGGATTTCGTGGCGGAATTTTTCGAGACGGAATTGCTGCGCGCGGTGATCGCTGCGCGGGGAATTTTCGGGGCAAATCGGGGGCCCTGGTCGGCAGGCTCGACGGCGGTGCTGTTGTTGCGTGCCGCAGCGGATGCGCATCCGGTCGGACCGTCGACGTTTCCGCGAGGCGGGCTGGGAGAGTTTTCGCGGGCGCTGGCGGAGTCCGCGAAGAAGGCGGGCGCTGAAATTCGCACAGACGCGGAAGTGATGCAGGTTCGCACGAAGAGCGGAGTGGTGGCCGGGGTGGTGCTGGCGAACGGGGAAGAGATCGCGTGTGAAGCAGTGGTTTCCGGAGTCGACCCGAAACGGACATTTTTCCATCTGTTGGAGCCGGGGATACTGGACCCGGTATTTGCGATGCGCATGAAGAATTTCCGCGCCCGGGGCAATGTGGCGAAGGTGCACCTGGCGCTGGGCGAATTGCCGACGTTTCCGTCGCTGGCGAACGCCGTGGGGCCGGATGGATTTCGCGAGGCCCTGTCCGGGCGCATTCACATAGGGCATGAGATCGATTACCTGGAGAAAGCGTTCGACGCGACGAAGTACGGGGAAATTTCGACGGCGCCGTATCTGGATGTGACCATCCCAACGCTGCTCGACCCATCGCTGGCGCCGGAAGGCAAACACGTGCTCTCGGCGTACTTCCAGTTTGCGCCGTATCAATTGAAACAAGGGAATTGGCATGAGCGGCGCGGCGAGCTTGTGAATACGGCGATCAAGACACTCGGCATGTATTCGCCGAATCTGGCAAATGTGGTGGAAGGTGCGCAGGTGATTACGCCAGTGGACCTGGAAGAAACATACGGGTACACGGGCGGGCACATTTTCCACGGGGAATTAGCGTTGGACCAGATTTTCACCATGCGGCCGGTGCTGGACTGGGCGCGGTATCAAACTCCGGTGCGGGGATTGTTCCTTTGCGGGAATGGCACGCATCCGGGGAATGGGTTGACGGGAGCGTGCGGGGCAAATGCCGTGAAGGAAATTATTCACGAGTTGCGCTAGGTTGTCGGCCAAGCCGGTAGAGAGGTTCATTCAACTTGCAAGGACATTACATTGAGATCCTTGGCGCAACAGCGCTCTGGATGACAAGCGCCTAATTTCTTCTGAAATGCCGAATATGGCACAGCGCTTCGCAGTCCAGGAGAAACAGTGCTGCGCCCTTACGAAGGGAAGGCCTAATGAGTGCGGTTGATCGGAAGAAGCTGCAAGTTTTGCGGGAGCGCCAGGAGAAGCGTTTTGTGGCGGAGCATCCGCGGTCGGCGGCGCTGTATGCGGGGGCGGAGAATTCGCTGTTGGGCGGCGTCCCGATGAACTGGATGAAGAAGTGGGCGGGTGCGTTTCCGGTGTTTGTGAAGAGCGCGAAAGGAGCACATTTTACGTGCGTGGATGGACGCGACTACGTGGACTTGTGCCTGGGTGATACGGGAGCGATGACCGGGCATTCTCCGGATGTGGTGGCGGAGGCGGTGGCAAAACGGCTGCGCGAGGGGATCACACTGATGTTGCCTACAGAAGATGCGTTGTACGTGGGCGAGGATTTGAAGAAGCGGTTTGGGTTGCCGTACTGGCAATTCACGTTGACTGCAACCGATGCGAACCGATTTTCCATACGGATTGCGCGGGAGATTACGCAGCGGCCGAAAATCTTGGTATTTCATTACTGCTATCACGGGACCGTGGATGAGTCGTTCGCCGGATTGCACGATGGCGTGGTAGGACCGCGGAGGGGAAACATAGGGCCTCCGGTGAATCCCGCGGAGACGACGCGGGTGGTGGAGTTTAACGATTTGGATACGCTCGAAGAAGCGCTGAAGCAGCACGATGTGGCGTGCATTCTGGCCGAACCGGCGATGACGAATGTGGGGATCATCCTGCCGGAGAAGCATTATTGGAAAGCGGCGCGGGAACTGGCGCGGCGCTATGGCGTGTTGTTGATTGCGGACGAGACGCACACAATCTGTGCGGGGCCCGGCGGATGCACCGCGGAATGGAAGCTGGAACCGGATATGGTGGTGTTCGGTAAAGCGATTGGCAGCGGGATTCCCGGCGCGGCATATGGCTGCACAGAAGAAGTGGCGCAACGGATTGCGGCGCGAATCCACCTGGAAGATTGCGATGTGGGTGGAATCGGGGGCACGCTGGCGGGGAACGCGCTGTCGCTGGCGGCCATGCGGGCGACTCTTGAGCATATGCTGACGGCGAGGAACTTCGCGAAGATGATCACGCTGGCGGTGCGATTCAACGACGGGGTGTCAATGGCGATCACGGATGCCGGGTTGCCGTGGAATGTGCAGCGGTTGGGATGCCGCGCGGAATACACATTTTGCGCGAAGCCGCCGCGGAATGGCGGGGAATCGGCGGCTGCGGGGGATTTCGAGCTGGAGCGGTTCCTGCATTTGTATGCGCTTAATCGGGGCGTGCTGCTGACGCCCTTTCACAATATGGCGCTTATGTGTCCGGAGACTTCAGCGAGCGATATCGACCAACACACGAAGGTGTTCCGAGAAGCGGTGGAAGAACTGCGCAGTATCTGAGGCGCCCTTCCTGCCACATTATTTTTTTCTGCCATTCGGCTAAATGGTGATTCTAATAGCGGTTACCGCTCTTCCTTTTGACACCTCGAAGACATTTGTGTCTATCGTGGTCAGAGCCCGGACGCGAGGCCGTCGAAGTATGGAGCCTTTATTTAAATATTATATATTAGTAATATAGTGAAGAGAAAAATCCCGCTGGAACGAGGCGGAGAGCGAGAGGGAGTGGGCCAGTCAGTTGCAAGCTGCTTGCATGTGATATCAGACTAAGTTAGTCTTGAATAGGTTCGATCTCAATCAAAAGTGAAGGGTCATCGGGGCGACAGAGATGAGTGGAGGAGCGGCGCCTTCCTATATGCAACTAATTTGCAATAAACATCTGCAACTCGCTTGCAACAGTGCATTGAGACTGCTTCTGTTGACGCTGATTTTTGGGGCCGCCGTCCGGGCGCAAGAGCCGCCGTACTTCGTGACGTATTCGGACTTGATGGAGGAACCGGGCAACCTGGAGGTTTCGTACAAAGGGATTAATGCGGCGCCAAAGAACGCGAACCGGTTTAACAGCGCGACTGTGGAATTCGAGTATGGGCTGAAAGCGTACTGGACGACGGAGTTTTACCTTGCCGGACAAGCGACACAGAACGATTCGACGATCTTCACGGGTTACCGGTGGGAAAACCGCTTCCGGCCGTTGATGGAGACGCACGCGATCAATCCAGTGTTGTATGTCGAGTACGAAAACGTGAACGAGGCGGACCGCAGTTTTCTGGAGGTGATGGACCACGACTCGATCGCGGACTTGTATGTGCCGAACGCGGTGGCCCGCAGGGAGACGGAGCGGGCGCTGGAGTTGAAGCTGATTCTGTCAAGTAACACCCATGGCTGGAACGTCTCGGAAAATTTCATCACAGAGAAAGCGCTCAATGAAGGCGAGCATTGGGAATTCGGATACGCGCTGGCGGTGAGCCGCCCGTTGGCGTTGGAAGCAGGAAAAAAGAAGTGCACGTTTTGCCGCGAAAATTTTTATGCGGGACTAGAGATGTATGGAGGGTTGGGAACTACGGACGGTTTTGGATGGAAGCAGACTTCGCAGTATCTGGCACCGGTGATTCAACTGAACATTCCGAAGGGCCCGTCCATCGGATTCGAGCCGAGTTTTGGGCTGAATGCGAACAGTGTGGGAATGTTGTGGCGATTCAAGGTGTCCTACGAGATCGAACAAGTCTTCGGCCGCTTGTGGCGGAAGTAAAGGAGTGAGGGGCTCCGCAATGACACGGAAACAATGGGTGGGGTTAACGGGAGTAATTGTGGCGGCGGGATTGTGCCTGGCGGCCGACGGGAGCTGGCTGCAACGGGTGCCGGAAGCGGATCGGAAGCGTGTGAACCCTCTTGCGGGAAAGGCGGATGCGATTGCGGCTGGCGGACGAATCTTTGACGATCATTGCGCGAAGTGTCATGGAGAGGACGCGCTAGGGAATCGCAAACATCCGAGTCTGCGGAGCGAACGGGTGCAACACGCGGCGGATGGGGAGATTTTTTGGTTGTTGAAGAATGGCAATTTGCGGAAAGGGATGCCGACGTGGGCGGCGCTGCCGGAGCCAATGCGGTGGCAGGTGATCGCGTTCGTAAAGAGTCTGGGGGAGGCGAAAATCGAAAGTGGAAATTAGAGATCGAAAATGTCAGACGCGAGGAGTACGCGGCAGGACTGCAAATCAAGAAAGAGATGTGGTGTGAGGGTGGAAAGAGCTGAAACAGGCAGCGTGTTGGAAGAAATCCCCGCGGTGCGATGGCGCCCGCGGGGATTCTTGTTTGGCTGAGGCGGAATGGGAGGACGGGTTCAGGCGTTGGCGGAAGTGGCGGCACGGGCGCCTTCCACTTCGATGAGTTTGCCGGAACTGACGTCGTAGATGTAGCCATGGACGGGAATGGATTTGGGGACCAGGGGATGGTTGCGGATGCGGTTGACGTCATCGAGGACGGATTGCTTTTGATCCTTGATGGTGAGCCATTCGACGTACTCGCCGGCGCGGGAACCGGGACCCTTACCGACATCGCGAAAGCCGGAAGAGGTAAATTCAGCGGTCTCCAGACTGGAATCCAATAGATTGCGCATTACGTCGTTGGTGAAGAATTCCATGCCGCAATTGGAGTGATGGATGACGAAGAATTCGCGAGTGCCGAGCAGCTTGTAGCTGATGACGAGGGAGCGAATGGCATCGTCGCTGGCACGGCCTCCAGCGTTGCGAATGACGTGAGCGTCACCTTCGGAGAGACCGGCGAATTTTGCGGGATCGAGCCGGGCGTCCATACAGGTGAGAACAGCGAACCGGCGGGCAGGGGGCATGGCGAGTTTAGCCTTGTCGCCGAAATTGGCGGCGTATTTCGAATTGGCATCCAGGATTTCCGAGAGAATTTTGCTCATCGTGCGCTCCTTAAAATTTGGATCGGGCTGTTCGGGCCGCAGGTAACCATTGCACTCACCGCACTGTTGGTGGACCGCGTCGAAAAGCGGTTCCCACAAAAGAAAAAGCCCACGAAGGGAATCGTGGGCTCTTGGATCCAGGTCTAAGAAAAAAAACTAGGCGCTGGACTCCTCCTGCCCAAAGCGGGGACAACAGGAACACGCACAGGAAGAAAACGCGCGAACGGTGACGTAGAAAGAGTTGGTGCGGCCGAACATGGAAAAACAGACTAAGGCGCAGAGCGCGCGAAGTCAATGCTAATGATGTGCTAATGATGTTGTGTGTGTGTTGGCTGACCCTAAGAATGTTGCCATCCCTGAACCATCTGAACCAGTCGATTCTGTCGCTGGGAGCCAGGCGGGCGTATACTTTCGAGGCGCCGCAGCGATCTTGCCCGGCTGTCGTCCAGCAGTGCTGGACCCCTACGAGAGGAGGAAGCGAAATGGCGGAATATTTGCTGAAGACAGAACCGTCGGAGTATTCGTTTGCAAATTTAGTGAAGGATGGGGAGACGGAGTGGGACGGGGTAAAGAATCCCGTGGCGGTGAAGCATCTGGGTGAGATGAAGCCGGGGGATCGGCTGATTATTTATGAAACCGGAGACACAAAGAGCGCGGTGGGAACAGCGACGGTAGTGTCGGTGAATGCGAAGGATTTGAAGAAGCCGGTGGTGGTGATCAAGGCGAGCAAGGGGTTGGCGAAGCCGGTGACACTGGCTGAGATCAAGAGCAATAAATTGTTTGCGAGTTCGCCGCTGGTGCGAATTGGAAGATTGTCGGTGGTGCCGTTGACGGCGGAGCAGTATAAGGCGCTCGTGGGCTAAGCTGAAGCGGGCTTCGCCAAGGAGTGGCGCATCCGGGAGTGAGGACGCGATGGGACACGATTTAGAAAATTCGATAGCGCTGTTGAAAAGAACGCCAGCGGCATTGGATACACTGCTGCGTGATTTGCCGGAACCCTGGACGCTGCGGAATGAAGGTGAGAATACGTGGAGTGTGTTCGACGTGGTGGGGCATTTGATTCACGGGGAACGAACAGGCGTATCAATACCGGGAGAAGGTGGGGCTGTGGAGCAAATTTTTGGGCGTGCTGCATTGCGGTGGGCATAGCGCGCAGGCGCGAGAGTTCCTAGCTGACAGCCTACAGCCGCTAGTCAACAGCTAACAGTCAAGACAAAGAGTGGTTGCTCACTTCGCGGACTCCGGTCGGAATGACGAGTTCGTTTTTTGTGAATGGAGTCCCGGCGGGGGGATCGAATTTGTGCCTCGAAGACTGCGTCAGAGCATGCAGGTGACGTGGGCGCAATCCCAGTGGAGCAGGTTAAGGTGGATTTTTTCCGCCTGGCGCTGGTTGGCGGTGATGCGGAACCAGCCGTCCGCGGGGAGTTTGGTGTGCAAGGAATCGTGAGCGATGGCGAGGTATTTTCCGGGACCGAGGAGCACCGAAGCGCGGCCGTTCATGTCCGTGTTCAGAGTCAATTGTGTTTTTCCTTCCGGCCATTCTTCCACCGGACCCATGGGTTTAATTTCCACGATGCCACCGAGCCAGGGCGAATCCTCTAGAGTGACAACGATGGTGACACGCACTTTGGCGGATAAGGGCGGCGGCGGAGTTTGTAGCGGCTGGGGGGATTGTGCGTAGGGAGAGGTGGCTAGGAAAAGTGCCAGCGGGCCCAGGAGTCGGGTGGGTAATGTCATGTTGGCTCCTTGAGAAGGTCTAGAGGAACGGGTTCATGGTTAGAACGATTGGCGCGGGAGAACTTGCAGCGGGTAAAAGAGAGAGGCAGACGGCGTATTGCCGCCCCTACAGGTGGATTTCGGTTGGGTGGATGCAGGGAGCGGCGGGAAATTCCCCAGACGTGAGCTAGACGTGGGGCACAGAGACAGGAATGAGCTCGCGCTAGCGTTCGGATTCGCGGAGGATCGGACTGGGAGTGGCGGAGTCGGCGGGCTGAAGGAGGTCCCAGTTGTTGCCGTAGAGGTCTTCGAATACGGCGACGGTGCCGTAGGATTCCTGGCGGGGAGATTCGAGGAATCTTACGTTGGCAGCCTGCATGAGGCGGTAGTCGCGCCAGAAATCGTCGGTGTGGAGAAAGAGGAAGACGCGGCCGGCGGCTTGGTGTCCGACCTGCAGGATTTGTGAGGGATCGGTAGCCTGGGCAAGGAGTAGGCCGGTGCCGCCGGAGGCAGGAGGAGCGACGACGAGCCAGCGTTTGCCGCCGGGAAGCGGGGAATCCTCGACAATGCGGAAGCCGAGGGAGTCGGTGAAGAAGGCAAGCGCCTCGTCGTAATCGCGGACGAGAAACGTGACGTGAGCGAGGAATTGCGGCATGACGAGAAATTATCTCATGGTGTGCGGCAAGGGGGGCGGACGAAGCGAGATTAGCGAGCGCGGATTTCGTTCCTGAAGGAGAGGAAATACTTGGGTGCGTTGGCGTTATAGATGAGGCGCCAGACGCGCAAGCAGCCCATGTGATCCACGGTTTGCAGTAGGAGCGATCTGGCGGGCACGTTATCACCGCCGACGGTCACGATCGATTGGACGGCGCAGTTGTCGGCCATGCCTTCAATGCCAGCGTAGGCGACGATCGTACCCAATTTTCGGGAGAGACGCTTGGCGATGAGATCGAGAGTTCCATACGCGGTGCGTTCCTGCAGCGGGAGTGAAATAGTGGAATCCAGAATTGCGGGGACAGGGCGATCATGGCCGGACTGCTCTTTGATGGCGGTGCCGACGATGGCGATGCCGCTTTCGGCTTCCTTATGCACAGCGAATTTTCCGGGATTGGCAGTTTTGTTGTAATCGCTGACCACCTTGGTGAGGGCTTTTTCAATTGCAGCGGAGGGCCACTGGCCGTCGGGTGGTTCCGGTTAAATGCTTTCGAATTGGCCGCCGGGGGTACAGTCACGCCCTCGGCGTTGGGATGAGCGCCACGCCATTCAGCGGCAGTGTCGTCGATCAAATCGAACGGACTTTCGAAGGGCGGTCTTCGTAGTCGATGAACGTACTCGGGTTGGAGGGCATCAACAGCTTGATAAAGCGGCCTGGGGTGGCGATGACCTTTCCAAAGGATTCCTTGTCGTTGTGTTTCCCGATGCCGTGAGGCAAGTAGGAATGAACTGCGCGATGAGCGGCAGCGCGGCGATCGAGCGTTGCCCTCGGTCAGGAGCGGCTCCCAAATCTCCAAGTATTTTAGCGTCTAATCGCGCTAGCTTGTCGGGGTCGGAGCGGCGGACCTATAATTGGATGTTCACACGAGCTAGGAGGGATGGACCATGGCGACGGCAGACGCGAAGGTACACGTGACGGAGTTTACGAACGAGCCATTTATCGATTTTTCGAATGCGGAGAACCAGAAGAAGATGGAAGCGGCATTGGCGAAGGTGAAGAGCGAGTTTGGGCATGAGTACCCGATGTGGATTGCGGGCAAGAAGGTGGTGACGGAGAAGAAGAGGAAGTCCACGAATCCGTCGCGGCCATCGGAAGTGATTGGCGTGTTTCAGGATGCGTCGAAGGAACAGGCGATTGAAGCGATTGAGGCTGCGAACAGATATTTTGATGTGTGGAAAAAAGTGCCGCCGCAGGAGCGCGCGCAGTGCTTGTTCAAGGCGGCGGCCATTGTACGCGAGCGGAAGTATGAGCTAAATGCGCTGGTCTGTTACGAAGTGGGAAAGACGTGGGTTGAGGCAGACGCGGACGTCGCGGAAACGATTGATTTTTGCGAGTTTTACGGGCGCGAGATGCTGCGTTTAGCGGAACCACAGAAATTGACGCCCATGCGTGGCGAGCGAAATTACTTGGTATACATCCCGCTGGGCGTGGGAGCGATCATTCCTCCCTGGAATTTCCCCATGGCGATTATGGCGGGGCTGGTGGTGGCGTCACTAGTAACGGGAAATACCGTGGTGCTGAAGCCGGCTTCGGATTCGCCTACGATTGCGGCGAAATTTGTCGACATTTTGTTTGAAGCTGGAGTGCCGAAAGAGACGGTGCAATTCCTGACCGGTTCGGGCGCGGCGGTGGGCGACACGATTGTGCAGCACCCGAAGACGCGATACATCGGATTCACCGGGTCGAAAGAAGTGGGGTTGCGGATTGCAGAACTGGCGTCGAAACCGTCACCGGGGCAGATCTGGATCAAGAGGACTGTGCTGGAAATGGGCGGGAAAGATGGGATCGTGGTGGACGAAGAGGCGGATATCGATTCGGCGGTGGAAGGCACAGTCGCGGCGGCGTTTGGGTATCAAGGGCAGAAGTGCTCGGCATGTTCGCGGGTGATTGTGAGTGAAAAAGTGTACGACACGTTCGTGAACAAGCTGGTGGAACGGACAAAGAAGATCAAGGTCGGGCCCAGCGACGATCCGAACAATTATATGGGTCCAGTGATCAACGATGCGGCGATGAAAACGATACTGGATTACATCGAAATTGGGAAAAAAGAAGGGAAGTTGATGACAGGAGGGAAGCGCGCGGAGGGCGACGGCTATTTCGTAGAGCCGACGATTGTGGCGGACGTGGACCCAAAGGCGCGGCTGGCGCAGGAAGAAGTGTTTGGTCCAGTGCTGGCGGTGATCAAGGCCAAGAATTTCCAACACGCGATGGAGATTGCGAACAATACGGAGTTTGGATTGACGGGATCGCTGTATTCGAAGAATCCGGAGAAGATTCGCCGCGCGGAGGAAGATTTCCACGTGGGGAATCTATACCTGAACCGGAAATGCACGGGAGCGATGGTGGGAGCGCATCCGTTTGGGGGGTTCAATATGAGCGGAACGGATTCGAAGACCGGCGGGAAGGATTACTTGTTGTTGTTCTTGCAAGCGAAGGCGGTGGCGGAGAAGGTCAGCTAGAAAGGCGTCGAAGAAATAAAGGAAGTTGAGGAAGTAAAGGATCGGAGAGGGCGGACAATGCGTTCGCCCTTTTTTTGTTTTGCGCGCTATTTGGGAAATCAGGGGAGAGAGTTCACGCTGAGGACCCGGAGGTATCGACGGAGGCTGAGCGGACTCCGCCCCGTTTTATTCTGCGGAGGCGATCCGTTCACGACTCGAGACTAGTTTTAGCACGCGGTAGACGGGATAGCTGCAGGCCAGGGCAATCAGGGTCAGGTAGCTGTTGGTGGGATCTTCGCGGACGGCTTCGATGAGGAAGCCGACGGAGCCGAGAAGGGCTAGCGCGGTGGTGTAGGGGTATCCCCAGGCGCGATAAGGGCGGGGGAGTTCGGGTTCCTTACGACGAAGGAGGAAGAGGGAGATGAAGGAGAGCAAGTAATTGGTGACAAAGAAAAAGGCGAGCATGGCGATGACGCGTTCGAAACTAAAGACGGCGAACGCTACGCCCACCGCTGCGCTGAGGAGAAGACCGAGGCTGGGAGTGCCGCCCTTGTTGACACGAGACACGGCGCGGAAGAAGAGGCCGTCGCGGCTCATGGCGTAAATGACGCGAGCGCTCATGAGGTGAAGGGCGTTGACGGAGCTGAGCAGAGCCAGAACCATGATCGAGCGAAAGATGAAGTCGCCGTGGTGGCCGAAAACGCGCTCCGCCGCGAGACCAAGAGAGAAATTGTTGCCGGCAACTTCGTTAATCGGGAGCACATATAGGACAGCGGCGTTGATCAGGAGATAGATGACCACGACGGAAAAGAGGCTGGCGAAAATGGCGCGGGGCACGAGAAAGCCGGGATTCTTGATTTCGTCGCCGAAGTAGATGACGCCGTCCCAACCATCATAGGTAAAAATGGTGGACTGGATGCCGAGGAGAAGAGCGGTGATGAGCGCGGCTCCGACGGGGACAGCGATTGGTGCGGCGGCATGGACCAGCGGTGGACCTTCAGCGGCATGGCGCAAATTACCGCCGAAGGTAAAACAGGCGATGGCGATAGCAAAGAAGGCCAGGCCCTTAAGGACGGTGGTGACGTTTTGTACCCTGCTTCCGATTGAGACGCTTTTCCATTGCAAGATGGCGAAGAAAACAACAACAGAAACGGCGGTAATTTTTATTTCTAGAGGGCCATCGAAGAGCGGAAAGAGATGCGCGACGTATTCACCGATGACGATAGCGACCAGACCGGCTGAGCCCGCGGAGGAGACCCAGTCGCTCCAACCTACGATGAAGCCGGCGAAGTCGCCGAGGGCGCGTCGGGAGAAATTGTATTGGCCGCCGCTTTTGGGGATGGAAGAGCCGAGTTCGGCGAGCTGGAAAGCGCTGACGAGGGCGTAGAACGCGCCACCGAACCACACGCTGAAGAAGAGCCAATGATTGGGAAGGCGCGCGGCGATGTCACCCGGTGTGCGAACAATACCGGCGGAGATGGTGTTGCCAACGGCGACGGCAATGCCGAAACCCATACCAAGGATCTGCAGGAGTTGGCCCTTTTCCTTGCGCAGATGCGTTGGGCTCAGGGGCATGTCGGAGGAGAGCGTGTCAGAGGATGTGGACAATTTGGAGGCTCATTGGAGATGAGGGGCCGGGGTCATGATAGAGGAAAGGGTGGGGGGAAGCAAAGAGAAGAGAGCCTGAAACATGGAATGACTAAAGCAGAGAAGGGTGAAGCGAGAGAGATTCCTCACTTCGCGGACTTCGTTCGGAATGACGGGTCTGGGTTATGAGGAATTGAGACACAACGAAAACGATGCCTCACGGCTGAAAGGGGTGAGCTCGAGGAGAGGGCATGAAGTACCGCATCATTATTGGGATTTGGAGGCGGAGTCGAGGAAGGCGGCTACGTTAGATTTGAGTTTGGCTAGATCTTCGTCGCGGAGATACATCATGTGGCCGGCTTCGTAGTATTTGTGCTGGATATTTTTCTGGAGATCGGCGGGAAGGCCGAGATGTTCGGTGGCGTATTCGGATTCGAAGAAGGGAGTGGCGAGATCGTAATAGCCATCTTCCATTTGGACTTGGAGTTTGGGATTGGTGATGAAGGCGTTGGCGAGATCGGGCATGACATTGGGAGAGCCGGGGAAAAACTCCGGTCCAGGAGCTTGATGCTTCCAGTCCCAGTGGTTGCTGCCGAATTCGGCAAAGACGTGGTAGGGGCGATCTTGGCTGAATTTCAGATCATCGCGGAGATAGGTGTGGAAGGCGGCGACAAACGCGCCGGTGATGGCGGCTTCCTGAGGGTCGTAGGAGGCGGAGGAATCGATGAGATCAATGGTGGGGCCGGAGAAACGCGCGTCGAGACGGCCGGTGGTGAGGCCGCGGTTGATCTGCAGTTCCTGCATGAAGCGATCCAGGCGCACGCGTAGATTGGATTTGACGAGGTAGTCTTCGTTCAGTCCGGTGAAGCGGGCAAGCTTTTGGGCGACAGCGGATTTCTCCGCGTCAGTGAGGGTGTCGCCTTTGAGAAGGGCCGCGGCGTATTCCCCTTTGGCGAAATTGCGGGCTTCGTTGATGAAGGACTCGAGATTGTCTGGGCGGTCTTTGAGGACTTTGTGATACCAGGCGGTGGCGGCGTAGCTGGGAAGATAGAGGACGTAACTGAGATCGTCGCCGGGATGGAAGGAGATGGTGCCGAGATCCCAGACGGAGGAGACCATGACGAGGCCGTTGAGGTAGATGCCGTTTTGCGATTGGAGAAGATTGGAAAGCGCAGCGTTGCGGAAAGTTCCGTAGCTTTCGCCGATGAGAAACTTGGGGGAATTCCAGCGGCCATTGCGCGTGACATAAATCTGAATGAACTGCGCGAAGGACTTGGCGTCCTGATCGACGCCCCAAAAATTCTTATCCTGCGCTTTGTCCACAGCGCGGCTGAAACCAGTGCCTACAGGATCGATAAAGACAAGGTCGGACTTGTCCAGGAGACAGTTGGGATTGTCTTCAATCTTGTAAGGGGCAGGCGGGGTGATACCCGCATTGGCGGTGACTACACGTTTCGGGCCGAAGGAGCCCATGTGGAGCCAGATAGAAGAGGAGCCGGGACCGCCGTTATAGAGGAACGAGATCGGGCGAGAGGCGGGATCCTTCAGATCACTGCGAGTGTAAGCGATGTAGTAGATGAGGGCTTCGGGTTCGTCTTTTTCATTTTTGAGGAGCATGCTGCCAGCGGTGGCTTTGTAGGGAACAGTTTGACCGCCAATTTTGATGGAGTGATCGGTGACCGAGGACTCTTCTTTGGGAGCAGGCTCGTGAGATTTGTCAACGGGCTTTTCGACGGACTTTTGATCCTTGTCTTGCTCCTGAGCGATGGACACCGGCGAGTGAAGTGCGAAAAATAAAGCAGCAGCACAAAGTAGACGCGAGGAAACGCTGGCGTTCATGTGCGAGTTTCTCCTGTTGGCGGAACGAAGAAATGGCCCGGGGCATTCTACCGCATAACCGGCTGGCGGCGCGGTTCTCCAGTGGAGAGGGTGAAGGCGAGTCCGCGGGAGCGGGTTTGGGGGGAGAGGCGGAGGGAGGAGCAGTCGTTGATGATCCAGTCGGCGCCCGCGGCAAAAAGTGTGTCGTCGTCAACTGTGGTGCGCACGGCAAGGACACGGGCGCCCGCGGCTTTGCCGGAACGAACGCCGAAGGGCGCGTCTTCAATGACGATACAGGATTGCGGGTCGAGATGAAGCGCCTCGGCGCCTTTGAGGTAAGGCTCCGGATCGGGCTTGCCGCGCTGGACATCGGAGGCAGTGACGAGGTGATGGACGTGCGGCCAAAGATTGGTGGCGCGCAGACGGACTTCGGCAAGCGGGCGAGTGGAGGAAGTGACGACCGCGAGTTGCGAAGAAGGCACAGTGGCGAGCAATTGCTGGGCGCCGGGAAGCGTGACGACGTCAGCAATTTCCTCAATTTCGCCACGCTCCATCCAGCGATTTTCTTCCAGGTGAACTGCCGGATCGGCGTGGGGCAAGAGTTCGCGGATGGAGGTGAGACTGGTACGGCCGTGGGAGAAGTTCACGACGTAGTCGGGATCGAGATTGTGCTTGAGAGCCCAGCGGGTCCAGACGCGGGCGACGGCAGGGGTGGAGTCAACAAGGACGCCGTCCATGTCGACCAGCAGGGCTTTGCAGGAGATGTGAGTCACGAGAACATTGTAGTGGATGAGATTTTAGGGGGAACGATAAATCGCATTTACCGAAATGCGGAAAGTTCGATGATTGATAAGGTTTGGGGTGGGAGATAGGGTTTGAACCCACCAACCTAAGCATAAGCCCTGATGATTCTATTGGCCTTAGTTCACCGAACCTCACAAAACCGCCCGTCCAACGCTGGGTTTTGGACCGAAATTGGAGTGCGCCAGGATAAACCGGCGGGAAGTCGCGAATGCAAGAGTCGTACAGGTAAGGCGTAGCGAGCCAACCTGGCCCCGAGTCATGCGCGGGTAGTCGCAAGGCTGCACGTGAAGCGTTGACAGGGGAACATGTAGGCAGGGTATTGAGCCGTGAAAGTGGTCGGAAATCAGAGCGCTGACGCTGTTCCAATGTATGGAAGGCAATACCGATGAATGCGAAATCGCGAGCATTTAGCGCACCTCGCCCACGAAAGATAGGATCCAATGGCGCAAGTTGCAACGTCAAATGAGCAATGATGACCTAAGAAATTGCTGGAAGAACCCGGCACAATCTCGGTTTCCAGGTTTTCGAAATCGTGGTACTACGTCGGTGGCAGCGTTACATTCAATAGTAAGGGTCATGTCGAAATATGGAGCGAAGACTAAGGCCGAACGAAGGAACTCGCTATGAAAGCATTGGCGCTTGCAAAAGCAATCGCACTCGCCACGCGATATATTTGGTGCTGATCATAAAGGGCCTTCCTCCTCTGTAGCGGTTGAGCGAGCACTCAAAACCCTACTCCACGAAGGGGCGCCCGAGCCCCGGAGCGAACCGGCCAAATAACCTCGATGAACTGACTTAGTCGAAGCACGCACTCTCCCCAGAAACTCCGGTGTCTTAGGCAGCTTGAGCTTTGACAACGCGAAATCCAAGCTTGGTGGCTTTCCACTTGAGCTGCTTGATCTGTAGTTGGCGGTGTTGAGCTTGGTAGAGTAGCGCTCCTTTGTCCACGTATTTCATTCCGTAGCGCAGCATGCGGTAGACCAAGCGGGCCAGTTTGGCGGCCATGGCCTTGATCGCGATGGGGCCACCCAGCTTGGTCCTTAGACGTCGGAACTGTGCTCCCAGATAGGTATTGCTTAACCGCAAGCTGCTGGCCGCCATCTTTAAAGCGATGGTCACCCTGTTGTTGGTTCGCAGCCGCCCTTTTCCAATGATCCGGTCACCACTGATGCGATTGTCCGGGCACAGGCGCAACCAGGAAACAAAATGGTCCTCGGTTTTCCATTTGCTCATATCCCATCCCGCTTCGCTAAGGATGGTGGTCGCGGTCATGACATCGATGCTGTCGATCCGGGTCAGGTCCGTACCGCTCATGCGAAACAACCCTTCCCGCAAGTCGAACTGTGGCGCATTCCCCTTCTTCTTCCTGCGTCGTCCCTTGCGCTTTTCTTCCGGCAAAGGTGCACTTTGGCTCCGATTCTCTCGCTGCTGGAGATACTGTGCGAGTTGGTGATCGCACTCGGCCATCTGCTTTTGACAAAACTCGTAACCATCCTGTTCCTGCTTCAGCACAAACAGCAAATCTAGTTGCCAGTTGCCTTCCAGACTTTGCGCGATCTGCTCCTCGCTGGCTTTCACCCGAAGATCTCGCAGTGCCGCCAGCTTATGGGGATCGCGTTCGCCTTTCAGAATGGCCTTAATGATCGCTTGTCCGGTCATTCCGCTCACATCGCTCAATACATTGGCCAGCTGAATATTCATCTGCGTCAGCGCCTTCTGCATCCGCTGGATGTGTCGGCCCGCACTGCGCACTAGATCATTCCGTTGCCGCCAGTAAGTCCGCATCATGCGAATCTCCTGCGACGGTCGAAACGAATTTCGCAACAATCCATAAGTGTGCAGCTTCATCAGCCACTGACTCTCCTGTACGTCGCTTTTGCGCCCGGGCAGATTCTTCGTGTCTCGGGCATTCACCAGGTACACTTCTAAACCTGCTTGCTCCAGAATGTCGTATACGGCGACCCAATAGACTCCAGTGGATTGCATCGCCACGGTCTGGATCCGGCATTGCTTGAGCCACTCGGCCATCGCTTGCAATTCCCCAGTGGTGCACCCGAATCGTCGCACCGGTTGGCTATCGCGTGTCGACGGTACCGCTACGTAGTGGGATTCGTTGCCGATATCGATGCCTGCGGCATCGGGGTGCACGACCTCCAGGCTGAGGTCTTGGCTCTGAATCTTGCGCGTCAGCTCCCGTCGTTGCTTGCGGTTCATTTCCTCCCAGTGGTGTGTTCGCGGTTTAGTTATTTTCTCGGTTTTCTCCTGTGGTTTGGGTTTCATGCTAACCTTCTCCATGGTGAATTCAACAGGGCCCGGCCCGGGTGGCGAAACTCATCCAATCTCCCCATCGGGGTCGGGTCGTTCTCCTTTTCAGGACAACACCCGCCACCATCCACACAATCGCCAATACCGGAGCCACGCTAAGATTCGGGCAGAAACGCTCCAAGGTAAAAACGGCCTTAACTGCCGAGCCATGTCGTGCCCCGCATTGTAGCTGCACTACTCAACCGTCATCGAGCTCTCTACAGGAGTTTCAGGGTCATACAACCACCCCGAAGGGGTGGCCGGTGCTAAGATGGCAGCACTGTGGCGGATACCGACACGCGTGCTGTCGGTCGTGGTGCAGGACCCCTGGTATGATTTCTGCGCTCGACGCAGAAGACCTTGAACATGTGCCGTTGCCGTGAGCAGCCTTTCGCGAAAAAATCTCCCTTCTTGTGCCAACCCCCTCACGAGCATAGAATCCCACGCAGACTGTCCATCCGCGCATGGTTGGGTAACGCAGTTTGGAGTGGAGACCCATGCGATGCCTTCCTCGCAGTATCCGGAATACATTCCTGAGCGCCGTCGTGGTGTTGGCATGCCTTGCTTTGACGTCTTGCGGCACTACCTGTGTCGCCGGTATTTTCGCCAATGGTACCGGCATCATCCTCGTCCAAAACTCAACTCCGCCTCCCGCCTGCCCTTTTTCGACGGGCACGGGTATGATGAACGTCGCCGCTGGCAAATCGCAGATTTGCGAAATTTGCACTGCCTCCAGCCGAGCGCAACATATTTTCGTAACCCTCAAAAGCATTCAACTTCACTCCGTTTTCCCCGACTCTCCAAACAATCCTCAATGGCTCGAACTTGCCCCTCAACTCCTTCGTGAACCTCGCCAAATCGACCTGCTCTTCGATTCGACCCCGGAAATTCTCGTTCAAAATGCATCCGTCCCCGCAGGCACGTACCGTGAACTGCTCCTGCAATTCTTGCCGGACACTCCCGCCGACTCCGATTCGCTACCTGCCGAAAATTCCTGCGGCCACAACCGTCGAAATTGCATGCTCATGGCTGACGGCCGCGTCGAGGAGCTTCATTTCACGGGCAACGGCGACTCGCCTGAGCTTCTCCTGCCCTTGCGATACAACGGAAGCAGCGCACTCGCTGTCGTGCCCGGCGCAACCGTCGATCTACGGTTCACCCTGCAGCCGCAGCGGGTCTCCGCCGTCTCTCCGTCGGAAGGTTGGCAAACCCACTATGTCCTTGTAGGCAGTGCTTCTGTATCGAGGTAGCGCTACCTCACGCAGCTCTTGATTTCAAGTGTGCATGATTTCAAATGTGCACCAGATAATGTTCGGGGATTCTCGCGGATTGCCATCAATCAGCCACAACATCAACACGCTAGCGGCGTGTCGCAAAACCTAAGATCCGCTTTCCTCTATCGTCCGATTATTCGTGCCGGGCGGACTACGAGTTGTAGACGTCGGTATGCCGATGTTGAACGGGCTGGATGCGGCGCGGGAAATCAAAGAACAGGTCCCCAACATCAAATTCGTCTTTCTAGCGATGCGAGACGACCCAAATCTGGCTGCTGCTGCTTTTGAACTTGGGGCAATCGGGTTTGTCCTAAAACACTCCGCGGGAGAGGAATTGTTGAAGGCGATTGATGAGGTCTTGCATCACAAGCCTTATTTAACGCCCAAGCTGAGAGCTGAGGACTGGGTTGCGACGAAGGTTAGGGCGCGGCAATACTCGAAGGAGATGACCCCGCGACAAAAAGGAATTGTCCAGTTGCTAGCTGAGGGGCGACCTATCAAAGAGATCGCAGATGTCTTAGCCGTAAGCGAAAAAACTGTGGAGTTCCACAAACACCATCCGGGAATTGTTCAACCTTCATAGCACCCCCGACATAGTCTTATTTGAACCCCATTTTCATGCCCGATGGTGCGCTGGTGCGCCAAGGGCGCATGAATTCTTACCGGACATGTGGCGTATAGTACCCGCTATTTTGCAGAAGGGCACTGGATCCCTTATGGGCACGCTCAGCCTCCGCGCTTTCGCCCCCGATGCGCCAGAAGACGCAGGCTGTATTGAAGCGACGCTAAAGTTTAGACAGATCGTTGCGCAGGAGTTTGATTGGCTGGTGCGCGGGGGCATGTCGTGTTCGTTCAAGTACCCATATGCGTTAGAGTGATCGCCCCTTTCTATTCTATTTTCCAGCTCTTGTGATGACGGCCCTTGACGCGCCCCGCGCATGGTGGGATGAAAGAGCTGGAAGCAGGCTCTTCAGACGGCCTCGTTTGGAGGACACGATGAGAGGCCTCAACCCAATTCACGTTCCACACTTTCAGCATTTTTCTGTGCACAGCGCACTCGTTTCGGCGCGCGACAAGTTGGGTGCACACAGCATCGAGATCACGATCACACTGGTGACCCTAGTCGGTCTTTTGATCGCCTTTACTTTTTGGGCCGTCGTAGCTCGTTGAAAGCGATGCCGCGACTGGTATCGCGGACTGGGCGCAAATGGGCGCCTCGGGGGGGCCCGGTGGATAGTGGCAACACCCGGGCCCCCTTTTTTGCTCGCAATCGAAAAGTTGCCTTACGGCAATTTGGGTACGAGCCTCCACTTCTACGGTAACCGCGTAATCAGGTGCCGAGACATTCCTTTAGCTTCTGCCAACTTTGACGGGGATCTGCGCGTTCACGCCTTCGCAGGCTTTCGGGGGCGCTTGTCCGGTGGTTGACGCGTAGAGTTGGCTTGCTGCAATCCAAGGCGACATTCTAGGATCCGCGCACGACTCCCGCTGTCCCGCTGCGTGTCCTCGCGTCCAGTTAGTAACTGGCTGTGCTAAGAGAGGACTCTTAAAGTTCGTGCCTCTGCTTCGAGGTTCAACCGGCTCTGATCGGGGTGGCCTTGCTCACTTCGGTCAGAACTCTCTGGCAGGTCGCCGTTATCTGCCCGCAGGTACTTTAGATAGTTCCGCCTCAGTGAAGCAATCAGTTCCCGGCGGCTCTTGGACACCACCGGCTTACCGACATGAATCTTGCCCATGCCCTGAAGGATTCTTTCCGGTACCAAACCTGCGAACATCATCAGCGGCCAAGTGAAATTGGGCCCGTTCAATTTGCGGAGACGGTAGAGCCACATGAACAACGATCCTACCCTCCAAGCGATCGGACCCCACCAACTGTACTGGCCAGGGCGCAAGTTGTGCTTCCAACACTTCATCAGCAGCTGCCATTGGAGGGGACTTAGCTGGCGGGTGTGAGTGACGCCTGTTTGGTGCTCCATGCGCGTGTCGTGCAGCGGAGTGAAAATCGAAGGGATCAGAAATGCAAATAGTCCACGGCGCTCCATCTCATAGACGAGATCGAGCGTTTCCTGAACGTCCTGATCGGTTTCGCCCGGATTTCCGACCATCAGCGTCATCATGGGGAACCAGTTGTTCTGGTTGGCCACGCGCAGGCTTTCCAGAACGACGCTGGGCCAGTCATCAATGGAAAAGGGAACGCCCTTACTCGGCATGATCTGCCTGGCCATGCGTACGGAGCCTGTTTCAAGCCCGATTAAGGGGATCAAGGCCCTCTTTTGCGGATGAGAACTGAGTAGCGGCAGATGCATGGGACTCTTCGGGAGGAGAACTTCCGATAGTTGCCGGATCAATTCCGGATCCACGACGAAAGGGGCCATGGTGCAGTGGCTGAGCAAATGGTGTTCGACGCCCGGCGTATTGACGATTTCGGTGTAGAGATCCACCAGCGCTTCGCGGTTAGGAAAGAAGAACGGCGTGTCCGTGTGGACCTGGCCCCAGATAAACATGTCCTCGGTGGCCAGGGAGATCACTTTGTTGCCTTGTCGCACGTTGGCACGCACCGCGTCCAAGATGCGGGCCTTGGGCATGTCAATCTGCGGATTCAAGTCCGGCACACAGAACTGACACCGGCGACCGCATCCGGTCGTCATCTCCACCACGCCGAACGTAGTACGCTTGTCGGGGAAGAGAATAGCGTCGCGTGAGGTCGGATGCACCAAATTGATTTTTCGCGGCAGCGTTTCTCCCACAATCGCCTTCTGGAACAGCCGAAGAGTGTCTGCGGATTCGCTGCGACCTTCCGCAACGCAGTCAACGCCCAGTTCCTCATAGGTGTTGGTTTGCGTGATCTGCCAGCCGCCGGACCCGCCCACCACCACCTGAAAATTCTTGCGGTACGGGCTGGACCGAATCTTGTCAAACATTACCCGGGTGTAAATCGAATTGAGGGGCTCCTTTGAGGAGCCGTAAATCGAGGTGTAAACGCCTGCGGCAAACGTGACGCCCAAGGGGTTGTGCGTGGAAACGGCCACAACGCGAGTCTTGGGCCCGATGAATTTATCCAGATCGTCGGGGAAGCAGGCCACCACCTCGTCGGTAGCGTATTCGCGTAGCAGGGACTTTTCGAGCACGCGCACTCCGGCAGGCATGTATCTTGCGGAGCCGTCTTCGTTTCGTTCAACCTCGCGCCAGTTGGGATACCTCTTATTCAGAACAAACTCGAGCCAATTGGGCAGGGAGGCCAACGCCATCTGGATGAAGTAACCGGCATGGTCAATCGATTCGGTCAACGGTGCAGTCAGAACAATTAGCTTGCCGCCCTCCTCTGGAGCATAGCCGGCTGAACTGGTTGCGTTCTCCGAGGCTCCAGTTCGATGGAGGTCTTCCGTTTTGGCGGCCGGTAGCACGAAAACGATTCCTCCGTCTGGAGCAACGTTGCGGACTGAATGCACCCAGGTGGACCGGATTATACACTAGTATTTACCGGGCACTGGCGGGGGGTAACGGTCATCTCAGGGCAAATCAACGTCGAGGGCGTAAATTTCGTCGTGGCTGAAGTCGCGCAAGATAATGGGATTGCCGTCTCGATCGAATCAGTAAGAGTTCTGCCTCGAAGGTCCCGAATTCTCGAAGGCGGCGGCTCTTGAAGTGCGGCTTGAGCATCTTAAACAAAAAGGGGTACCTGGCGTGCGTGGACGGCCGTAGGTTCGCTTTGCCGCAGGGGCAAGTACGTGTTCTCAATGAAGTGTTCGACCGTATCCGTGCCCTCCGGCCGTGCGGTTTTAGCGTTGATTGGTGCCCGAATTTCTGACGCCAGATGACGGAGGGACGGCTCAGTTCTGTATTCGTCGCCGTAAGGCGCCAGTCTCTTCGACCGCCTCGCCCAGGTAATCGTGCCGTTAGGCTCCTGCGCTTTGACAGCGTAGGAGAGTATCCACGCACTTCCCTTGCGATAGATCCTTCCGTTCTGCATGGTTGCTAGTCCCTTCGCATTGTACTTATGTTTGGCTGTGTGGTGCCGGTCATCTCGCCTTACGTCCTCTCGCATCCTCGGCTGCTTCTAGCTTGAGCCTGCGATTAAACTCGTGTGGCTGCACTTTGCCGGACGTCCCGACGCCAGTCTTGGTTCAGCTTGAAGATTATTTGGTTGCTCATCGTCCGCACCCATTTCGTGAACGTTAACTTGCCTTTCGTGAATCCGCTGTTTGCACTCTCAGCAATGGAAATGAGCAACAAAGCAACCGATGCTATATTAATCGCTGCCATGGAAAAGAAGCTGAGCACAATCTTCGGCCTCCTGATTGGTGGGATGTGGATGGGTGAGATTCTTTTGGGAAATCTGGGTGGCACCTCAGTTCTCGGGAATGTCCGCGATGTACATCCACGCGTCTATGCACTGGCTGGTTGGTTTGCGCTTGGTGCGGTGGTCGTCACCGGGATCGCTGGACTGGTCGCGGCGTATCTTACCGGTCGCATTTCAACAGCGCTCCGAGTCGGTGTCTGGAGCGGAATACTCAGCGGAGGCATCGTGTTCGTGACTGGGATGATCGTGGTGATTCTTTTTCATGCCGCCTTGATGAAAGATCCATCGAACATCCGCGAGTTTGCGCGGACTGCGCATCGCCCACCGACCGAGCCCGAGTTGTCGACATTTCTCTACTGGGACGCACTCGGGGGTGCTTTGAATCACCTTTGGATTGGGCCCCTTCTCGGACTTACGGTAGGCGGGATCGGCGCTATCCTAGGCAAGCTTGCGCATAACAGTGCGGCAAAGAAATTCGCCCATCTTCGCTGAACCCAGTCAGGAGTTGGTCGTTGGTAGATTCGATGTGTCTTAGCGGTTCTTTTCAACTTCCGAAAGGAGCTTCTTGGTCTTTTCATCCGGGGCAAAATTGTCGCCAGTACGAGCAAATACCACAATGCCTTCAACCTTTTTGGAGTTGGAAATGTTGGAAGTAGTGGTTTCGCTTTCATCGCAATCGATCGGGGGGTCCACATCAAAGGAATTTAGAAAAATCGAAAGTTATCATCTTCATCCCGGAATACTGATAACGATCATCCCGGAATCGTGATCATGATCGCCCGGAATCACTGATCACCATGCCCCGGAATCCACAAAGTTCAATAGAATCGAAAGAAATCCTTTTTACGTCTGCTTCTAGGGATGAGCAATGTTTTTGTTTTTCGAGAGCCCTGAAGGGAAATGTCCAAGTCTGAACGAGCACTGATTCTGTTTTCACTTTTCCACTAGCGTCAAAACCCATTACGCTGATTGCGCCCTCTCCGTAGTCCCCATAGTTGCACATAATCAAGTCTGGCGTATCACTCTGCCCTGGTACCTTCCAGCAGATCCCCAGCGGGCCTTCCCTGTGGAAAATGGATAGTCTCCGCCACAAGCCTTTCTCTTTGCGGAGAAGGAAGGAGCTAGCGAACCCCTCAAAATGAGCAAAACAAGAGCCTGAACCTAAGAGTGCCTCAGTTTTGCCGGCGGAGGTAAAACTCCCAACAAAATGCTGTTGATTCCTAAACCTTCGTTTAAAAGCCCTTGAGAGCCCTCGGCCATAAATTTGGGGCAAACTTTGCAACCGATTTCAGTAAAATCGCTCGGTTTGTCGCAAAGAGCCGACCTCATGGCAAAGAACTCCTGAGGGAGCTTCTCGTTCCCGGAAGCCTGAAATCCACAAAAGAGAAAAATAAAAATATTCAAAAGCCCTAAGATAGCCATAAGCGGTATCCTCCTTTGCGATTTCAAACACGGTGCCGATTTTAAACCCTTCCCGCCTGTCCTCGACATCGTTTGAACGCGTGCGTGCCTCGGTCCCGATTAGCCCTGACTGCGTCTTCGACGCGTCGCTCGTGCCGGAATCGGAAAAGTACGTCCCAGTACGTATGTTTCCGATTTGCGCGTTTGGACGTGTTTGTTCTCTCTGTGATGTTCGTCATATCTCAAACGAACACTTGGTGGTATCTGTCTTGGTGTCAGGGTTGTTTATCCCTGATTCGGGAGGTGCCATAAATGTGTAGCGCAATGTCCTCCCGCCCAAACCTGGACGACCTCAAAAAAGAAGCAAGAAAACTGCTTCATGCCCTACACCGGCGGGACGCCGCCGCACTTAGACGCTATTATTCCATCGACAAATTGGCTGGCTTGGCTCAACCGAGACTGGACGACGCTCAATACGTCGTCGCCCGAGAGCACGGCTACGGCAGTTGGCAGAAGTTGAAAGAACATTTTTATACAGCGAACAGTCCCTGGAACTGTTAACGATCCAGGTTGCCCCAGGTCAATGGCTCGGTGACCCCGGTTCGCCCCTCCACACCGGCCTTGGAATTGGCCTGGAGCATTTTTGAGTTCCTGCTACCCACTTGGGACGTTACCGCGTTTAATCAGGGGCTAGACCGCGAATCCTGCGGAGGTCAACAGGCCCAAAGGTGTTGAGGTTTGCGCAACTTATTTGCTAACAGGCGGTGTTCTTGCATTCGTGATTCCCGAGTTGGGTAAGACCGAGAAATGCAAAAGTTACGGGCGAATAGCAGAGGCCATCGAAGAAAAGAAATCAGAGTGGGCCAAAATAGAAGCCGCCAAAGAGTTTGCAACAACCTTAGTGGTCACTTCGTCGTCCTCCCGGTCAAATCCCATATTTCCGCTGCTTAAAGAGATGCTCGAGCGCTGCCACCCTCATTGCTCCAAAGCAATGTCGTGAATGTCCGAGGGCAACGACGGCTCAAGCACGCACATGAAATCATAGATCGTCAAGTAAAGGGGCACTTGATGACCATGCACTCGTTTAGTTCGTTCAACCAAGCGCAAGCCATTGCCGACAAGTACGCTGGGGCCAC
Organism: Candidatus Acidiferrales bacterium; assembly: GCA_963776365.1. Classification (GTDB taxonomy): domain Bacteria; phylum Acidobacteriota; class Terriglobia; order Acidiferrales; family UBA7541; genus Acidiferrum. The sequence goes on from CAVZMQ010000003.1 coordinate 633,663, forward strand.
CAAGCGCACCATGTACGTGGTTTATGAAGCGCATGAGTTTTATGTAGCCACGGAAGAAGACTTGAGCACCTTTTTCACCGGGCTATCGGAAAACCAGATCCGCTACTGCACGGCAGAGAAAACGGGATAGCAGGACGGCGGCGTCTCTGTACTTTACTCCACGCAGCCGTTCCCCCCGGGACGCGCGGTGGCCAGCGGAGACTGCATTAAGACCGCTCGGCAGCCCTTCCAGTGTATGGACTCGCAGCCACGACCTCAATATCTTGGTATTCATCCTCTTGAACCGGGGCGACTGCCGAGTCACGCCCCAGTATTCGCCCGGCCCAGCCGCACGGAATGCACTAACAGGCGATGGTCGGTCTATACGTCATAATGACTGTCTGGCCGTACACAACGGGAACAATCAAAGCTGTTCGTTTCCGTGATGGGGAAATCGGCGTGCTCTTTCAGCAAGACTGTCGTTTCGTGCGCAGAATTCCCGAAGTATGGCTTCTATTTGAATCAGAAGTTCATGAATGCACGCCACCCTCGGACGAAGACGTAGCCGAAATTAACCAGAAGGCGAAACACACTTCATAGGTGTAGATTGAATGCTCGGCAAGTGGGCTCCATATGAAACCTGTGCGAGCAAAAGCGACCGGAAGATCTCGTAAAATCGTGGGATTCCATCAAGACGAAGTTCTCGATTGGGTTGCCGACCTGGCGTGCGGACATCAACAGCATGTTCGCCATAATCCCCCGTGGACCACTCGCCACTGGGTCACAACTCCCGAAGGACGCTCGGAGCATCTGGGCGACGAGCTATTGTGTCTGCTTTGTTCGTCCGCTGCTTCGAGTCGAGGTGATGATGCCAGATAACTCCAGCAGCAATATTGGTGCGTGCGATGCGACGAATGCGATGCTGCTATTCCTGTCCTTGAATATGCCCCCGACAAGGACAGGCAGAACCCGGAGGAGTTTGAGGCGACTCGCTTGAAGTGCCGCGCAAAACTGGCATACGTCGAAGACGACCTAGACGTTTACCGGACGGTCAGAGTTCCGGCCTTCATACCAGTGAACGGATTCAGTAACGTCCAACACCCCGACTGAAAGCGAGTATCGTTATGGGAAAGAACTCAGTACACCACGACAAGAAAGGCTATTATTGCGTAGAGTGTTCAAACGAAGCATGCAAGAAGTTGATTCCGCTGCTGGAGCACGACCCAAAGAAACAACCGAGGAATCCACCCGAGTTCCGGCAACGATGCCCGAGATGTGGCACGTCGAGCCATTATCATGAAAGCGAGATTCTTGTAAGTACGGTCCGTCGAGTACAAGGGTTTGAACCCGCCGAAGGATTTCGCAACGTTTCCGCTTGAAGCGCCGAACCGGTGTCACCACAGCACCACCAATCGGCGGACCCGAAGAGAGGAATTTCATGACCGACGGAGAGCGCGGGAAGAAGTTCCCTGTTGGCACGAAAGTTCGAGTCCAAAACGACTGGACTTATTGGCAAAGTTTTGAATGTCGATTGTAGTGCTCGTTTTAACGGCGAGTGCAACCATACTATCGGTCACGAAGGCGGAGAAGTCGCCTGTCAACGGCTAGCTCTTCGGATGCCTCCGTCTCCACTCCGCTCTCGCCTCATCCGACTGAATCTTGTACGGGTCCGGCAATCCCGAGACCCGGATACCAGCCGAACTCCTCGCGTACTTCCCAAATTTGATTAACGCTTCGTCGTCCATCGCCTGCAAACGTTCGCGAAGCCTGCCGACGTAGGTCTCTTCGGATTCGAAACCGATCATGGTTGGAACTCCGCGTTGAGATGCGGTAGAGAAGGGGAGAGGATTATACCGCGAGAAATGTCTGTAGGCTTCGATCAGTTGAACTGGTAAATTAAACAACCAGAAACGGAAGAAGATGCCCGACAAGCAACAATATTGGTGCGTACAATGCGACGAATGTGATGGCGCGATTCCTGTCCTTGAATACGACCCTGACAAGGACAGGCTGAACCCGCAAGCCTTCGAAGCCGCCTGCTCGAATTGCGGCGCAAAGTTGGCATACGTCGAAGGCGACCTAGACGTGTACAGGACGGTCAGAGTTCCGGGATTCATACCAGTGAACGGATTCAGTAACGTCGAACGGCCCGATTGAACTAGGACTAACCGCTTTCTTTAAGATGCCGAAACGTAAGCCGATTTCTTGAGTATATTTTGAGTCATTGCTGTCCAAATTAGCTGAGAACACGGCTCGGTAATCACAAAAACACACCATAATCCGGCCTGTGGCTCTCTGTGCGGAGGGCAGGTTGGCCATTCCCGAGTGCGGCTTTTGATCGATGCTGTCTAAGTTCGCTTCCCCCGAGATATCCTAATTATCCCTACTTTTGAAGGCTTTATTGTTTCTGCTGTCCAATTCTTTTTTCTAAATTAGCCAAGTTGTAAGGCCAGCTGTTCTGGCAACCCTGCCGGTATCGGCGGGGGTTGGAATGGATCATTGATCCAGGTCCACAGGTCACGATAGACGAACAGTTGCTGCCGCAGCAGGGCCACGAGATTGGATAGCGACCAGCCAAAGCTAGACTTCAACTGTAAGTATTTCACCAGCAAGATGGCGATCAGCGCCGTCCAGAGTTGGGTTTTCAGCGCATTGGCGGAAGTCCCCACAAAGGTTTTCACGCGCAGTGATTGCTTCAGGGCGCGGAAAAATAATTCTATCTGCCAGCGTTCCTTGTACACCTCCGCAATGGTGGCTGCCGCCAGATCCAGGTGGTTGGTCAGGAACACCAGCACCCGGTCCTGCTCTTCATCATAGAATTCAATGCGCCGGAAGTAGGCATCGATGCCCGCTTGGGCCAGCTTGTAGAAAAAGATCACTTGATCGCGCTGCACGCCACGCCGCTGCGGAACTGTGAGTTTCTCAACCACTCCGTAATCTGCGTTTTCCTTCAGTCGCGTCACGAAATAAACTCCTTGCTGGATCAAGCTCGCAAACCACTCATAGTCTGTGTAACCGCGGTCAAACACCAAAATCGTTCCCGGCGCGAAGCGCATCTGTCGTGCCACGCGTACCTCATGTTTCTTGCCCTCGGTGATGACCGCGTACGACGGCAGATATCCATCATGATCCAGCAATAAATGTAGTTTCACCGCCCCTTTCGTTAACCGAAACTTGGCCCAGTCAAACATCGTGGCGCACAGATCGATCACCGAGGCATCCAGGCTCAGCAATGGATTCTTGAAACGGAACTTCCTTTTCTTTCTGGTTCCTGGTTGGCTGGCCGCCAAGGTCTGGCACTTTGCTAGCAGTTGTTCAAATACGGTTTGACACAACTGCCAAGGCCGATGTTCGTTGGCGTAGGCTAGCGTGGAGCGAGCCGGAGCTGTGGGCACACCCAGATGTCGAAGCTTTCCTTCACTGGCGGCCAAGCCTCCACATATTTCACGCAACGACTTGGCATGTCCGAGCTGGCAAAAGAGCATGGCGATGAACTGTCCCCAACTACTGAAACCGCGGGCATGTCGCTCGGCGCCATGCTTGTGCACGGCAGATTCAAATTCAAGGCGAGGGATTAACTGCAAAATTTGTGAGAAAATACTGCTGACTCGAGTCAAGGCTGAGCCTCCTTAGCATTGTGATTGGCTTTTCCAGAGCCCAACCTCAAGCTAACAGATGCTCGGCCTTTTTTCTTTCACAAATCGAAATCCTAATTTGGACAAGCGTGAT